>NZ_CP027235.1:552500-1805716 GCF_002998595.1 Haemophilus sp. oral taxon 036 | reverse complement strand
GGGGATCGCTGGATAGAGGCGAGAGATTCAGATAAAGAAGCATTAAAGAAATGGTAATAAAAAAGCGGTGGATTTCACCGCTTTTTTGTATTTTATAAGTTATTTTGTTGCAGCTTTCATTGCTTGAACAAATTCAGCTAATTCAGCTAAACATTGCTCGTGATTACCTAAATTCCGCTCAATGATTTTCACCGTTGCAGAACCTGAAATTGCACCGGCTGCCCCCAAAGATAACGCTTCTTTAACCTGCTCTGGTTGAGCAATGCCGAAGCCTTGTAAAATCGGCGGAGCATTATGTGCCTTAAGCTGTTCTACAAGGGTATCTAAATTTGCTGCATGAGCTTGGTTTTCAGCACTCGTTACGCCCGCGCGTGAGACTAAATAGGTATATCCTTCGCTATTTTGTGCTACACCTTGGATCGTTTTCTCGTCCGCATTTGGCGGGCAAATAAATACTGGTTGAATGCCATGTTTTTTAGCCGCTTGTACATAATCTTCTTTTGCGAGTAAAGGAATATCTGCTACAAGCACAGCATCAACACCGACTTTTGCACAACGTTGATAAAAATCGTCTAGGCCTTTGGCAAAAATTAAATTGGCACAAAGTAATAAGCTAATCGGAATCTCTGGATATTTTGACCGCACTTTTTCTAATAACTTAAAGCTATCTTCAGTACTATGGCCCGAAGTTAAAGCACGATTATTCGCAGCTTGAATAACGGGGCCATCGAGTAGCGGATCGGAAAAAGGAAAACCAAGCTCTAAAGCATCTGCACCGTTATCCACAAGCGTACAAATAATGTCAAAAGAGCGGTCAAAAGTAGGGTCACATAAGGTGACGAAAGGAACAAACGCCCCTTCATTTTTTGCTTTAAGCGCAGCAAATTGAGTTTCAAAACGGCTCATTATTTCATTCCTTTTTCTGTCAAAATTTTATCTACGGTGAAAATATCTTTATCGCCACGACCAGATAGATTCACGACTAAAATTTGTTCTTTGTTAGGTTCTTGATGAATCATTTTTAAGGCTTGAGCAAGGGCGTGTGAGCTTTCTAGTGCAGGAATAATGCCTTCATGTTTAGCTAACTCTTGGAAAGCATTCAATGCTTCATCATCGGTAATACTTGGATATTCTGCTCGTCCAATACTTTGTAAATAAGCATGTTGAGGCCCAACAGAAGGGAAGTCTAACCCGGCTGAAACAGAGTAGGATTCTTCTACTTGACCATCTTCTGTTTGCATTAAAGGGGATTTCATCCCGAAATAAATGCCAACTTTTGCATGGCCTAATGGTGCGCCATGTTCACCGCTTTCAATGCCTTTCCCCGCAGGTTCAACGCCAATCAAACGCACATTTGGTTCATCAATAAAATCAGTAAACATACCAATTGCATTAGAACCACCGCCAACAGCAGCAATCACTGCATCAGGTAAGCGACCTTCTCGTTCAAGAATTTGACGTTTAGTCTCAATTCCAATCATTTTTTGAAATTCTCTCACAATCGTCGGGAAGGGGTGAGGGCCTGCAGCGGTGCCAAGTAAATAATGGGTGGTTTCATAGTTTGCTGACCAATCACGCATAGCTTCGCAACAAGCGTCTTTTAAAGAGCAAGAGCCTTTTTGTACAGGAATCACTTCCGCGCCCATTAAACGCATACGAAATACATTCGGCGATTGACGTCCAACATCCTTTGCGCCCATATAAATACGGCATGGCATATCTAACATAGCACAAGCAAGGGCTGTCGCAACACCATGCTGACCCGCACCAGTCTCGGCAATAATACGCGTTTTGCCCATGCGTTTAGCCAATAAAATTTGACCTAATACTTGGTTAGTTTTATGGGCACCGCCGTGTAATAAATCTTCACGTTTAAGATAGATTTTCGCTTTAGTACCTTTTGTTAGGTTGCGACAAAGGGTAAGTGCGGTCGGTCTTCCGGCATAATTTTTGAGTAAATCTTGAAATTCACATTGGAATTCAGGATCGTCTTTCGCTTCTACAAATGCTTTCTCAAGTTGTTTAAGCACTGGCACGAGTATTTCTGGTACGTACATACCACCAAACTCGCCAAAATAGGGATTTAAAAGAGTCTCTGACATTGTGTTTCCTTATTGTTTTAATTTGAATTTCTTGCCACATTAAGCGGTGCAAAAGTTTGTGCAGTTGGCATCACTTCAATGCGATTAATATTAACGTGTTCTGGTTGTTGATTGAGCCATAAAACCATATTCGCAATATCTTGTGGCGTAACGTATTGCACATTTTCATAAACTTTTTCTGCTCGTTCATCATCACCTTTGAAACGCACATTAGAAAATTCTGTTCCGCCACAAAGGCCTGGCTCTAAGTTTGTTACACGAATATTTTTACCCGCGAGATCGGCCCTTAGATTTAAACTAAATTGCTTAACAAAAGCTTTCGTACCACCATATACATTACCACCCGGGTAAGCATAATTGCCTGCTATTGAACCAATATTTATAATATGGCCCATATTTCGTACAACCATTTGAGGCAAAACGAATCGAGTAATATTTACCAATCCTTTAATATTGGTATCAATCATTTGTTCCCAATCATCAAGATTCGCTTTATCGGCAGATTCTAAGCCAAGAGCCAATCCCGCGTTATTAACAAGTAAATCAATATTTTTCCATTGTGTAGGTAAAGATGTAATTGCTTCTTGAGTCGCTAGTCGATCAGATATATCGAAAGCAAGAGGAAGAAATTTTTCACCCAATTCAGCTTTTAGTGAAGTTAAACGTTCAGTACGACGGCCAGTACCAATTACAAAATATCCAGCTTGAATAAGCGTTCTACAAATTGCAGTACCAAATCCTGCAGTAGCACCAGTAATAAGGGCAATTTTAGACATCATTTTCTCCTTTCTTATGTAGAATATTTTTATACTACTACACTAGTACAAAAAAATATATAAATTTGTGAAGAAAATGTAGGAATTTTATTTTCTATAAAAAAACTACACTAGAAGTATTTGAATCTATCTAGTGTAGTCATTTTATAAGTTTTAGATGAAATAAAATGAAGGCTTAAAGAGCGGTAATAATTTCATTAATTTTTGCTTTTGCTGATACTTGTGCTTTTTCAATGGCTTCAGCGCCCAATCCGATGCCTTTTGCATAGACAAATTTTACATCGGTGATACCAATAAAGCCCAAAATAGCTTTCATATACTGGGTCACCAAATTTTCTTCATCATATAACCCACCAAATGCACATAACACAATCGCTTTTTTACCTTTTAATAACCCTTCAGGCCCATTTGCTGTATATTGGAAAGTGATGCGCGGACGTGCGATAAAATCAAAATAAGTCTTTAATTGTGTTGGGATGCCAAGATTATACATTGGTGCACCAATAACCAGAGTCTCTGCATTTTTTAATTCGGCGACTAATTCATCGGAAAGTGTAAGAAGTTGTTTTTCTTCATCGTTTTTAGGTTCTCCACGTACAGCTGTTGCTGCTGTGGCATCAAAATATGGAAGCGGTTGTTGGGCTAGATCGCGTACGACAATGTTATTACCTTGTAATTTTTCGATAACATAATTGGCTAATTGATTGGTCTGGGCGTTATTTCCTGAAATGCTAGATTTTAATACTAATACGTTGCTCATTTTTATTCCTTAACTGGGTATTTAAAAGTGCGGTTATTCTAGCCTTTATTTTTAGGATATAAAGCCCCTAGTCAGAAAAACATTATTTCCTTTCTGTAAAATATGTGCATTTATTTAACAATACCTTAAGAAAGTGATAGAATCCGCCACGCATTTTTTGCCTAATTTCGCTTGTTCAATGGTAGGAATGAAGCCAAGTAGGGCAAAAGTGCGGTTAATTTTTTATAGAATTTTAAACGAACACGTCACCTTTCGTATGGGTGACCACTGTATAAGGAAAAAACAATGCCAATTATTACTTTACCTGACGGTTCCCAACGTCAATTCGATCATCCTGTTTCTGTTCTTGAAGTCGCACAAGATATTGGTGCAGGTCTTGCTAAAGCCACTATCGCAGGCCGTGTAAATGGTGAGCGTCGTGATGCATGCGATGTTATCGATCAGGATGCAACGCTTGAAATCATTACCGCTAAAGATGAAGATGGTTTAGAAATTATTCGCCACTCATGTGCACACTTGTTTGGTCATGCCATTAAACAATTATTCCCAGATGTAAAAATGGCAATCGGCCCAACTATTGAAAACGGTTTCTACTATGACATTGATTTAGACCGCTCTTTAACGCAAGAAGATTTAGATGCCATCGAAAAACGAATGTTGGAATTGGCAAAAACCAATTATGACGTCGTGAAAAAACGTGTTACTTGGCAAGAAGCGCGTGATACCTTTGAAAAACGCGGCGAGCCATACAAAATGGCAATTTTAGATGAAAACATTGAACGTACCGCAACGCCTGCGTTATATCATCATTTAGAATATATTGATATGTGCCGTGGCCCACACGTGCCAAATATGCGTTTCTGTCAGCATTTTAAATTACAAAAAGTTGCAGGTGCGTACTGGCGCGGTGACAGCAAAAATAAAATGTTACAACGTATCTATGGTACGGCTTGGGCGGATAAAAAACAACTTGCTGAATACTTAACGCGCTTAGAAGAAGCGGCAAAACGTGACCACCGTAAAATTGGTAAAGCATTAGATTTATATCATATGCAAGAAGAAGCACCGGGTATGGTGTTCTGGCACAATGATGGCTGGACAATTTTCCGTGAACTTGAAACTTTCGTGCGTACTAAATTAAAACAATACGATTATCAAGAAGTAAAAGGTCCGTTTATGATGGATCGCGTGTTGTGGGAAAAAACAGGTCACTGGCAAAATTACGCAGATTTAATGTTCACAACTCAATCTGAAAACCGTGAATATGCAATTAAACCAATGAACTGTCCAGGACACGTTCAAATTTTTAATCAAGGTTTAAAATCTTACCGTGATTTACCAATCCGTATGGCGGAATTTGGTTCTTGTCACCGTAATGAACCATCAGGCTCTTTACACGGTTTAATGCGTGTACGTGGCTTTACTCAAGATGATGCGCACATTTTCTGTACTGAAGATCAAATTGAGAGCGAAGTAACTAGCTGTATCAAAATGGTGTACGACATTTATAGCACCTTTGGTTTTACTAATATCGCAGTAAAACTTTCTACTCGCCCTGAAAATCGTATCGGTTCAGATGAAATGTGGGATCGTGCGGAAGCAGGTCTTGCAGCAGCATTGGCGCACAATGGTCTTGAATATGAAATTCAAGAAGGTGAAGGCGCATTCTATGGTCCGAAAATTGAATTTGCATTACGTGATAGCATTGGCCGTGAATGGCAATGTGGTACCGTACAATTAGACTTCGCATTACCAGGTCGTTTAGATGCAACTTATGTGGCTGAAGACAATAGCCGTAAAACCCCTGTAATGATTCACCGTGCGATTTTAGGTTCTATTGAGCGCTTTATTGGTATCATTACCGAAGAATATGCAGGTTTCTTCCCTGCATGGTTAGCGCCAACCCAAGCAGTTGTGATGAATATCACTGATAGCCAAGCCGACTATGTACAGAAAGTAGCAAAACAGCTTTCCGATGTAGGTTTACGAGTGAAAACTGATTTACGTAACGAAAAAGTGGGTTTCAAAATCCGTGAACATACTTTACGTCGCGTGCCTTATATGCTTGTTTGCGGTGATAAAGAAATCGCAGAAGGCAAAGTGGCTGTACGTACCCGTAAAGGTGCTGATTTAGGCACATTTACCGTGGAAGAGTTTGCGGAAATCTTGAAAAATCAAGTAAGAAACCGTGAATTACAATTACTTAATGAAGAATAAAAACTTTGAAAAAAGAGACCGCACTTTAGTGCGGTTTTTTCATCTCATATAGGGAATAAATATGAAGATTACTTTTCTTAAAACATTAACGCCAGAGCTAAATTTAGTTCAATATAATGACATACCAGTTCTTCACTTAAAACATGCTGTTGGTAGCGCAAAAATTTCCTTACAAGGGGCACAGCTTATTAGTTGGAAACCGCAAAATGCGAAGCAAGATGTATTATGGTTAAGTGAAGTAGAACCATTCGAAAATGGCAATGCTATTCGTGGTGGCGTACCGATTTGTTATCCTTGGTTTGGTGGCGTAAAACAACCTGCGCACGGTACAGCTCGTATTCGCTTATGGCAGTTGAGTCATTATGATATTTCAGCGCATAAAGTGCGGTTAGAATTCGAGTTGTTTTCTGATTTAAATATTATCGAAGCTAAAATTGTAATGGTATTTACAGACAAATGTCATTTAACTTTCACGCATTATGCCGAAGAACCTGCACAAGTAGCATTGCATACCTATTTCAATATTGGGGATATTAATCAAGTGGAAGTACAAGGTTTACCTGAAACTTGTTTTAATAGTTTAGACCAACAACAAGAAAACGTTCCGTCACCGCGTCACATTTCTGAAAATGTTGATTGCATTTATTCTGCAGAAAAAATGCAGAATCAAATCGTAGATAAAAGTTTCAATCGTACGATTGCACTGCATCATCATAATGCAAGCCAATTTGTCCTTTGGAATCCTTGGCACAAAAAGATGAGTGGAATGAATGAAACTGGCTATCAAACGATGTTATGTTTAGAAACTGCTCGCATTCATCACTTGCTTGAATTTGGCGAAAGTTTAAGCGTAGAAATTTCGCTTAAAGGCTAAATTTTGTTGCATAAGTGGTGTGAATACTATAGAATTCGCGGGATTTTGCTTGTTCCTTACGGGCAACAAATTTGAAATCTTTTATTTTTAGCGAAAAGATTTTTACTATTAACCAATAGAAGGAATACGATTATTAAAACCGTAAAAAAAGCACCGGCAGTAAATCGCCCAAACCGTATCAATGAAGAGATTCGTGTAAAAGAAGTTCGTTTAATTGACCAAGATGGTGAACAAGCAGGGATTGTTTCTATTCAACAAGCCCTAGAAATGGCAGAGCAAGCAGAGCTTGATCTTGTTGAAATTAGCCCAAATGCAGAGCCGCCGGTTTGCCGCATTATGAACTACGGTAAATTCCTTTACGAAAAAAGTAAAACCGCTAAAGAACAAAAGAAAAAACAAAAAGTTGTGCAAGTTAAGGAAATTAAATTCCGTCCAGGCACAGACGAAGGTGACTATCAAGTTAAATTACGCAGCTTAATCCGTTTCTTAGAAGACGGTGACAAAGCAAAAATTACCGTGCGTTTCCGCGGTCGTGAAATGGCTCACCAAGACATCGGTTTTGACGTGTTAGAGCGTGTAAAAAATGATTTAGCTGAAATTTCTGTCGTTGAATCTGCACCAGGTAAATTAGAAGGCCGTCAGGCTGTAATGGTGTTAGCACCGAAGAAAAAATAAGAATTTTGCTGAGATTTCTCAGCAAATCTTTTTGTTTAAGTTTGACTTAAATGAAAAGACAACTGCATGTTGGGCACACTACGCAGCCTAACTGCTTTTGAAAAGGCAATTTAATTTGCCTTATGATGGAAATGATCAGTGCTTCCAAGTAACTTTTTAAGTTCGCCTGATTATGTTGTTTTAAACGAAAAATGCGGAGTTATTTTAACAATGCCTAAAATCAAAACAGTACGCGGCGCAGCGAAGCGCTTCAAAAAAACTGCTTCTGGTGGTTTCAAGCGTAAACAATCTCACTTACGTCATATTTTGACTAAAAAAACAACTAAACGTAAACGTCATTTACGTCATAAATCAATGGTTGCGAAAGCAGACCAAGTTTTAGTAGTAGCTTGCTTACCATACGCATAAGCCGTTATTTAAGCAAAACGTACGATTAGTTCATTTTAGAAAAATATTACATAGGAGATTAAATAATGGCTCGTGTAAAACGTGGTGTTATTGCAAGAGCACGCCATAAGAAAGTTCTTAAGGCTGCTAAAGGTTATTATGGTGCACGTTCACGCGTGTATCGCGTTGCTTTCCAAGCGGTGATCAAAGCTGGTCAATACGCATATCGTGACCGTCGTCAACGTAAACGTCAATTCCGTCAATTATGGATTGCACGTATCAACGCTGCGGCTCGTCAAAATGGTTTATCTTACAGCAAATTCATCAACGGCTTGAAAAAAGCATCTGTTGAAATCGACCGTAAGATTCTTGCTGATATCGCTGTATTCGACAAAGTAGCGTTCGCTGCATTAGTTGAAAAAGCAAAATCTGCACTTTAATTTTTTAAAGTTTAGATAAAGAAGACGTAGGACGCTGAAAAGCGTCCTTTTTTACTATCTCTTAATTTATGTCACAAAGCTTATTAACGTTGTGAGCCTTAACCGCTTTAATCACATAAATTTTTTGTTCAATAATTTAATATTTCCTCATTTAGTATTTTGAATATAGGGATTGGTAACTTGTTATCTGAGGGATTGATTGTATTTAGTCATAAAAAATCTGCACCTTAATCGGTTGGTTTTTTAGTCCAACTTTTGAGGTGCAGATTAGAAGCATTATGTTAATATTAAATATTAACGGCAACCTGGTAAACCACGGTCGATAATTAAGTTACCTTCAGTAACATAACCTTGATAGAATGGGAACGATTTAATTGTTAATACAGCATCAGATAAACCTACTGCACATTTGTCTTTTTGAATTGCGTTATCTACAGCATTTTTAATATTAGGAATACCTAAGAACTTCATATCTTCACCAGTTACTCGAGTATCGCGTTTAACAACGAAGTTTTTAGAATCTAAGTTAATGTTTTTAGTGGTTAGAGCTGTGAAGTCACCAATTCGAGCTGTACAAGCTGAAAGAAGTCCAACCGCGCATAAACATACTAATGATTTCAATTTCATAAAATTTTTCCTCAAAATGGTTATTAATATGCCTTAATTCAATATTAAGGCATTTGAAATTATAACTCATATTAAAATAATATCCCAATGATAATTTAAATATTTTTACCTATATTGTATTAGGGAGGATATGTATTAATGTTTATGTGAACCATATAAAAATAATTTCTAGAAGATTAAACCTAATCTAATTTTATGATCGTCAGATTAATTTTAGTCCACTTTATATTTAAAGTTTAGATAAAGAAGGATTAGAGCGCTGAAAAGCGTCCTTTTTTGCATTTGTGACCTCAAATTTTGTAAAATAATGCCATTAGTTCTCATCTGTTAAAATCTATGGTCGAAACAATCCCACTAAATCCCATCACGCTGCCTTTAAATCAAATTAGCTTAATCGAAGCGTCCGCTGGTACGGGGAAAACCTACACTATTGGTTCTTTATATCTCCGACTTTTATTAAAGGCTGGAGAAAATAATTTTTCTCGTCCATTAAATGTGGAAGAAATTCTGGTGGTAACATTTACGGAAATGGCGACAGAAGAACTCAAGAAAAAAATTCGTGAGCGTATAACAGATGCGATTGATAAACTCACAGCCTTTGCAGAAACCAAAGATAAATCCTCATTTAAAAATGATGAATTTCTTACCGCACTTTGTCATGATTTAGATATTTTTGAGGCAATTCATCGCTTGAAATTAGCTGAGCAAAATATGGATTTGGCGGCGATTTATACCATTCACGGTTTTTGTCGCCGTATGTTGATGCAATATGCTTTCCATTCTGGCATTCACTTCAATTTAGAATTAATTAAAGATCAATCTGATTTGTTAGTTCGTTTTGCTAATGAATTTTGGCGAGAACATTTTTATCCGTTGGATTTTGAATCTGCGAATTTTATCGCGACAGAATTAGTATCACCAGCAAATGTGTTGTCTTTGTTGAAAGCGGATTTAGGTAAAGATTTGCAGGTGGAGATTGAAAATAAACAGGCGTTATCTGTACCAATACAAATCTTTTTACCGCAATATCTTGGTGGTTATCAAAAAGCGTTGAATAAATTAAAGGCATTTTGGTTAAAAAGTGCGGATGAAATTTCAGCGATTATTACCAATGAACTGGAGAAAAATTATCCAAAAGATCAGTTGAAATCGTTAAATCGTAAAAAGTACCAAGTAAAGCGTTTAGGGGATTGGATTAATAAAATTAATCAATGGTCAAATAATCCTAGAGATTATCAAATTAATACCACATTGAAAGACTATTTCCTACAATCATCTATTGAGAAGAATTGCGAAGAATCAACGGATAAAAATAAAGATAAAAAAACCGCAACGCCTTTTTATTTCCCGATTTTTGCAGAGCTTGAAAAGCGCGTTAATGCCTTAATGACACCAGATTTACTAAGCAAACTCACTCTTTATCATTATCGCCAAGGCTTACAACAAAAACTTTTAGACTATAAACTTAATCACCAAGAAAAATCCTTTGATGATTTATTGCGTTTGCTTTGCGAAGCTTTGCAAGGTGCGCAAGGAGATGAATTAGCGGAAATGATTCGTTTCCAATATCCTTTTGCGATGATTGATGAATTTCAGGATACAGATTCAAAACAGTACTCTATTTTTTCAAAAATTTATCGTGATAATCCAGAAAAAAATACCGGTTTTATTATGATTGGTGATCCGAAGCAGGCGATTTATCGTTTCCGTGGCGCAGATATTTTTACTTATCTAAAAGCATCGGATGAAGCCCAATCTCGCTTTGAACTCACTAAAAATTATCGTTCAGAGAAGAATCTGGTTGATGGCGTCAATGCGTTGTTTGATTTTCCTCAATCGCCATTTATTTATCAAAATATTAACTTTACTGCTGTTGATTCTCGTGATGATCATCTGCGATTTTATTTAAACGGTAAGGCAGAACCTGCTTATCGTTTTTATTTAACTGAAAGTGACAAAGTGAATAAAACTGAAATGGCAAAAATATGTGCTATTTCTATTCAACATTGGCTAAAAAGTGCGGCAGAAAATCAGGCAGTTTTTCAAAATGAAGATACTTGTAAAACCTTGCAAGCGGCGAATATTGCCGTATTGGTGCGTGATAAAAATGAAGCGGCTTTAGTAAAAAATGAATTGCAAAAATTGGGGATCGCGTCAGTTTATCTTTCTGATCAAAATAGTGTATTTGATAGCAATGTTGCGAAAGAATTAGCTTGGGTGCTTAAAGCCTGTTTGAATGTGGCAGAACGTCCAATTTTGAACGCAATTGCGACCGCACTTTTTGGCTTAAATGCAGCGGATATTCATCAAATTCAGCAAAATGAGGCAGACTGGCAACGTTGGGCAGATAGCTTTGCTCAATACCAACAAACTTGGCAACGCCAAGGAATATTGGCAATGTTACATCAAATTTTATTGGAGCAAGGCATTTCAGAGCGATTATTAAGCCAAACAACAGGCGAGCGAGATTTAACGGATTTCCTACATTTGGCAGAAATTTTACAACAAGCTGCCACGCTACACGAAAGTGAAGCGGCATTACTCAGTTGGTTTGAAAAACAAATTCAAGGCGAAGGTCGTCAAGAGGCTCAAATTCGTTTAGAAAGTGAACGCCAGTTGGTAAAAATAGTGACAATCCATAAATCTAAAGGCTTAGAATATGATTTAGTTTGGCTACCATTTTTAGCTGTGCCGAGCAAAGATCCAAGTAAAAAAGACATCAATATTTATTATTCTAAAGAACGAGATGAAACCTTATGGGATATGGAAAATCGTAATTTAAACGCACTTTATGAAGAAACGTTTGCGGAGGAGTTACGTTTACTTTATGTGGCTTTAACCCGTGCCAAATATCAAATGGCATTCGCTTTGCCTAGTCAATTTGATAAAAAATGGAATGCCTTACATTATGTATTAAGCCAAGGCGAAATAGGCAAAGAAATAAATTTGTCAGATTCTAAAAATACCGAGACGTTGTTGCAAACCTTTAAAGAAAAAATGCAAGATAATGTGGAAATCTGCACTAAGCCAAACCTAGAGGCTTTGCCGGCTTTATCAACCAATACAAAAAATGATGAGCTTAAAGCCGCAGAATTTACAGGCAATATTGAACAAGATTGGCGAATAACCAGTTTTACTTCAATTGAACAAGCACATCGCCGCCAGCATTATTTCACTGAAAGTGCGGGTAAAAAACACTCTGTTTTTGATGATATAAAAGATTACGATAGCCAAAATGCTATTGAAATTTCGACCGCACTTTTAAACGAAAATGAATCAAACATTTTAGATTTACCACGAGGTAAACAAGTCGGGACTGTATTGCATCGCCATTTTGAAAATTGCTATTTTTCTGACTTGGCAAATACAGAAGAAATTGACAAATTACGACAATCCTTACAGTTAGATGAAACCTTTACAGAACCGCTACAAAATTGGCTACAACAGATTTCACATACGCCACTTTCTAATGAAATAGGAATAGCATTAGCTGATTTGGCAAATAAAGATTGCATTAAAGAAATGCCATTTTATCTGGCTATTCGGGAACATTTTGATGTTGAAGCGTTTAATCGTGCGTTGAAAGCCCATCATCATTTACCAAGCGAGCCACTTCAATTTGAACAAATTCAGGGTATGCTGAGAGGTTCGATTGACTTAGTTTTCCGCCATAATGGGAAATATTATCTTGTTGATTATAAATCTAATTTCTTAGGTTCAACTCTGTCCTCTTACAATCAAGAGGCATTGAAAAAAGAAATGTTACACAGTCACTATGATTGGCAATATTTAATTTATACGCTGGCATTACATCGTTATTTACAAAGCGTTGTGCCTCATTACGATTATTCGCGAGATTTCGGCGGGGTATTTTATCTTTTCTTACGTGGAATGAACGGAGAGCCACAATCTGGCGTATTTTATGATCGTCCAAGCGTTGAATTAATCACAGAATTAGACGGGGTGTTTTAATGTTATCCGTATTACAAAAACTTAAAGAGCAGGGCATTCTTTCTCAAGGTGATTATTATTTTGCTAAGTTGATAGCTGATAAACAATGCCATACGGATTATGCGGAACCAGTCAAAAATTTAGCCATATTATTAGCCGCACTTTGTAGTTGGCGTTATACGCAGGGAAATACTTGCAGCCAATTAGATCGCTATTTAGAGCATAATTTATTTGGTTTGGCTTATCGAACAACGGAAGAAGATTATGTAGCTGAAATTCGAGAAAAAATTGGTTATGTACCTGTGGAAGATTGGCAACGTACTTTGTGTGGGCATATGGCATTTACGCAAGATCCCGTCAATCAAATTGCGCCAATGGCATTTCAATTTGGCGCGTTGTATTTCTATCGCGCTTGGCAAGATGAATATCGTATCGCGCAATATATAAAAAACACTTTAAAAAAACACCGCACTTTAGCCTTTTCTTATGATGAAATTCGTCAAAAATTAGACAAATATTTCCCTGAAAAACAGGAAAAAACAGATTGGCAAAAAGTCGCAGTGGCAACAGCGATTAAAAGTCCATTTTCGATTATTACAGGCGGCCCAGGAACAGGAAAAACCACGACAGTTACGCGTTTATTGCTCGTTCTACAAGAATTATTTGATTGTAAATTACATATCAAATTAGTTGCGCCGACTGGCAAGGCAGCCTCTCGTTTGGAAGAATCGATTAAAAATGCGTTAGGTTTTATGCAAGAAAAAATGAATTTATCCGATTCACTTTTCAATGTTATTCCACAAAAAGCCAGTACTTTGCATAGTTTACTGGGTGTGAATGCTTTTAATGATTACACGCTCTATAACAGTCATAACCCTTTGCAGTTGGATGTATTAGTTGTTGATGAAACATCAATGATTGATTTGCCGATGATGGCAAAACTTATCAATGCATTAAAGCCTGAAACTCGATTAATTTTATTAGGCGATCAGGCTCAATTAGCCTCTGTTGAGGCGGGGGCAGTATTGGGAGAATTAGCCCAATTTGTTACTCAACCTTATAGTCATGAACAAGCTACGTATTTGCAAGCTACGACTGGATACGAAGTAAAAGGTGCTGATTGTTCAAATCCAATACGTGATTGTTTATGCCATCTAACAGAAAGCCGTCGTTTTGATAAAGATTCAGGTATTGGCAAGTTAGCTGAATTCATTCAAAAAGGCAAAGCAGACGATAGCCTTGGGTTATTTGAACATTATCCGCAAGAATTGCACTTTAATGCCTTAAATGATGAAAGCGATGCGGTCAATCAAGTGGTGAAAAGTGCGGTGAAAAATTACTGCACTTTCTTAAAGATGTTGGACGATTTACGTAAACAAAAAATTGCTCCTAACGCTAAAAATGAACAAGGCATTTCCTATGCCGAAGCTATTCAAGCGCAATTTAATTCTGTGAGATTTTTAACCGCACTTCGTAATAGCGATTTAGGTGTTGAAAATCTCAATAAAGAAATCGCATTAGCGTTGCGAGAGGAAAAATTGCTTTGGTTCCGTAATGAACAAGATTGGTATATCGGCAAGCCAATTATGATTACTGAAAACGATCATAATGTTCGCCTTTATAACGGCGATATTGGACTGTGCTTGGCGAATGGCAAAGTATGGTTTGGCAATCGAGAAGTACTGACAAGCCGAATTCCAGCACATGAACCTGCTTTTATGATGACGATTCATAAATCTCAAGGTTCCGAATTTGAACATACCGTCATGGTGCTTCCAACAGAAGTGAATCCAGTACTGTCTCGAGAATTAGTTTTCACGGGCGTGACTCGTGCGAAAAAAGAACTCACTGTATTTGCCGATGAAAAAATATGGAAAACAGCAATTCGCCAGACCGTAAAACGCCAAAGCGGATTGGGGAAATTATTGGAAGAGTTGAAGTAGTCAAAAAGGCGGAATGAATCCGCCTTTAAATTTATAAATCCATCAATTATTCATCAATAATATCAGTAAATTCTGCGCCTAATACTTTTGCTAAATCTTGTGGCGCAATTTCTACACTTAACCCACGTTTTCCGCCTGAAACATAAATCGTTTCAAACTCAAGTGCGGTTGAATTTATCACGGTTTTAACGCGTTTCTTTTGACCGAGTGGGCTAATTCCTCCTACAAGATAACCTGTACTTTTTTGCGCCGCATCTTTATCTGCCATTTCCACTTTTTTAACACCTATAGATTTTGCAGCTTTCTTTAAATTCAGCATATTGGCCGTTGCAAGCACAAAACAAGCGAGTTTTTTCTGATCGCCATTTTCCGCTACAAGTAAGGTTTTAAAAGAGCGGTTAGGATCAATGCCTAATTTTTCTGCCGCTTCATCACCAAAATGTTGATTGTTTGGATCATGATCATAAGTATGCAAGATAAAAGGAATTTTTTGTTTTTTAAGTAAATCAATTGCAGGTGTCATTATTTCGTTCCTGGTTTTGGTGTAAAATAATGCCGATTATTTTACAGCGGAGAGAAAAATGGACGCAACCTTAAATATTGCGATAGCAGCAGAATTTGAATTAAGTGAAAAAATTGTAGAGCGTTTAGAACAAAGTGCGCTTGAAATTAGTAAAATTTCTATTGTTGAAATGATACCTTTTGAAGAAGAACAAAATATTCGTTTTCGTAATAAAGGCGTTGAACAACTTTCTCCAAATGAAGTTGAGTGGGCTGATTTTAATTATGTCTTTTTTGCAGGAAAGCTTGAGCAAGTTTCCCATATTGCGCAAGCAGCGGAGCAGGGCTGTATTATCATTGATATGTTAGGCGTTTGCAGCGCGCTTTCGGATGTGCCAGTTGTTGTCCCAACGGTAAATGAATCACAACTATTTGAGCTGAGACAACGTAACATTGTCAGCTTACCTGATCCACAAGTAAGCCAACTTGCCTTAACGCTTGCCCCGATTTTACAAGAGACTAATCTTAATCAAGTGTTTGTCACCTCTTTATTGCCAGCGTCTTATACAGATGCGGAAACCGTGACTAAACTTGCGGGACAAACAGCCCGTTTATTAAATGGTATTCCATTGGATGAAGAAGAAACTCGCTTAGCGTTTGATGTTTATCCACATCAAACACCTAGTTTATTGAATCAATTACAACGAATCTTTCCTCAATTAGATCGTGCTACATTCCACGCAATCCAAGTGCCTGTATTTTATGGATTGGCACAAAAAGTCACCGCTCTTTCAGATTATAATTTCGACTATCAGCCTCAAAATAGCGAGCTTATTGCTTTAGAAGAAACCTTAATTACGCCTGTGCTTAATGGAGAACAAGAAAATGGAGAAGAATCAGTAAAACTTCATTTAAGTCAAATAAGTGCGGTAGAAAATGGCGTAGAATTTTGGTCCGTGGCAGATGAACAACGCTTTAATCTCGCCTTACTTTCAGTGAAATTGTTGGAAGGAATTTATCAGCAAGGTTATTAATACCCAGGAAATTGAGGAGAATAGTATGCAAAATATTCTATTTATTATCCATTCATCCCCTTATGGTGACGAACATTTTTTTAGTGCATTACGTTTGGCGTTACAGTTGCAAGAGCAGCATAAAAGTGCGGTTAATTTAAAAGTATTTTTAATGTCTGATGCGGTAACTGGTGGTTTAGCAAAACAAAATCCATCAGAAGGGTATCATTTACAACAAATGTTGGAAATTTTAACGGCACAAGGGGCGACAATTAAACTTTGTAAAACCTGCACCAATGCTCGTGGTATCACCGAATTGCCGCTGGTGGACGGTGTGGAAATAGGGACGTTAGCAGAGTTGGCAGACTGGACGATGGAAGCTGACAAAGTATTAAATTTTTAATAATAGATACATAATACTCCCTCATAACTAATGAGGGAGAATATATTATTCTTATAAAGTATAGATAAAATAAAAATCCCTGCTCAAGGAGCAGGGATCTATATTTGGTGCCTAGGGTCGGACTCGAACCGACACGGTTATTCACCGGCGGATTTTGAATCCGCTGCGTCTACCAATTTCGCCACCCAGGCAATATCTATGATTTGAATTATACGGATATTTAGTCTATGAGCAAGAAAAAATTTAATAAAAAATCTTATTTGATTTATAAATAGCCAATATAATTTTTTTGAATAAAAAATACCTAGCTAAAAGCTAGGTATTTCAAAAAAGTAAATTTAAGCCGCTGCAAGATTACCTAAATCTTTATCAACTAAGAATAAACCTTTACCATCATCACCAAGAAGATTAAGTTTATCTAAAATACTACTAAATAATTTTTCTTCTTCGTGTTGTTCTGCAACGTACCATTGTAGGAAATTGAAAGCAGAGTAGTCTTTTTCTTCAAAAGTTTTACCTACTAATTCATTGATTTTGCTGGTAATCAGTTTTTCGTGTTCATAAGTGATTTCGATCACTTCTTTTAATGATTTATACTCGTGTGATGGTGCTTCGATGGCAGAAATAATTGCTTGAGCACCGGTTTCATTTAAATAAGTGAATAATTTACGCATATGTTGCATTTCTTCTGCCGCGTGTGCAGATAAGAATTTTGCAGCACCTTCAAAGCCTTGTTGCTCACACCATGCGCTCATTTGAAGATAAAGATTAGAAGAATAAAATTCCAAATTCATTTGATCGTTTAACAGTTTGATTACGTTTGCTGATAACATTTTATTTCTCCTATATTATTCTAAAGTCGCTAAATCACGATCGATGAAGAACAATGCTTTGCCGTCTTCACCTACAAGGTTAAATTTATCAATGATGCTGCTGAATAATTTTTCTTCTTCATGTTGTTCAGCAACGTACCATTGTAAGAAATTGAAAGTAGAGTAGTCTTTGTTTGCGAAAGTCACTTCAACTAATTCATTAATTTTTGATGTAACTAATTTTTCGTGTTCTAAAGTTATTTCAAACACCTCTTTTAATGAAGCATACTCATGTTTTGGTGCATCAATTTTACCTAAAAGTGGCATACCACTGGTTTCGCTTACATATTGGAACAATTTTTGCATATGTTCTAATTCTTCATCAGCGTGACGAAGCAAAAATGCGGCTGCACCTTCATAACCGTGTTTTGAACACCATGCGCTCATTTGTAGATAAACATTAGAAGAGTAGAACTCTAAATTGATTTGTTCATTGAGTTTGTTTGTGATGGCTTGATTAAGCATAACTAATTCCTTTCCATTTGATTGATAAAAATGCAATAAAGCTCAATTTGCGATTCTCATTTTAGGTATCTAAATGAGAATTTGCAAGTTTTTTCTTTGATTTTTTTTATAACTTATTAATTTTAAAGAGTAAAATCAATAACAACTATTCTCATTTATGTTGAATTAATGTTCTGATTAATAATACAACGTCACATTTTAATTCTAAGTTTTAAATTGTAATGAGTTATCCTGCAATAAAGTGCTCAGATTTTACATAGCGCGATCTTATTTTTTAACTTCTATATTCTATTGAAAATATCATCTGGCTTGGCCTGAAAAATCTTTGAAAGAAGAGTATAAATTCATCCTATAAGCGTGACTTCATAATTAATTAATTTAACATAATATACATTATGCGAAATTAGTTATCAGGTTAGCGAAAGCTACGGATTAAATAAATCACACAGTTATGCACAAGTCACAGGCACTAGCAAAACCAGACAAAATAAGGGTGAATAACACGTTGTAACATGTAATTTTATAGAGTTATTGAATGGATGAATTGAAATGTAAAGACAATGTAAAGGTGAAATAGGTTAAAGATGCTTGATTGCGCTACGTAAAATCTGGAGAATTTTTTGGATAATTCTTCCCAGAAAAAACAACAAAAAAGCACGTTTTATTAAAACGTGCTCTTCTAAAAAATATGACAACGTATCAGTTAACCTAGTAGTTTTATACCATATTCATATACTTGTTGTAGCAAAGATAGTTTTTCAGGGTTATCTGAATGTTCCTCAGCTAAACGTTGTAAACTTGACTCAAAATCTACCGCACTTTTTTCAAGTTTATTCTGTCTGTATTTCTGCCATTTAATTTGTTCAGCGCGTGTGAGGGTTTTATAAAAGTGGCGAGCTCGATAATGGAATAATAATTCAGGGATACGTTTATCTTCAAAAGCTAAACCATGTTCAGATAATTTTTCTGCAGGTAAACTACGTAAAATAGACATATTATTTTTATCAGCATTGCTGAAAAAGCCATTGTATAGTTCAGTTTCTACATTATCATTTGATTCAAATTGACGTTCTTCATTAAAAATATCCGCCACTTTTTCTCGAATATCAAAAGATGCTCGTAATTTTGCAAGATTATCCAAGCATAATTGTCGATCAATACCCAAGCGATTTGCTGTTTCTGGCAACAAGGTTTTGGCTGGCGCTAAAATAGGACATTTATTGATATGCACAAGCTTTAATGGAACGGATGAAACTCCCCTTTCTTCTAATTCCGATTTTTTGGTATATAAATCTGCTCGTAATTCATCTGCACTTTTGGCTAATAAATTATCGATATCGCCAGTTAAATCACAAACAATGAGTGCATTTTGATTTGTTGGATGCCAAGCTAAAGGTGCAACCCAGGTGCAATTTCCACGATAATTCCCTAACATCCCAGAAACATGCACTAAAGGCGCCATTGCGCCTGTATCAACCAATTTTTCGATTTCTTTTTTACCTCGGTTTTCAAAGAAATATTGAAATAATTTAGGCTGTTTTTCTTTAATTAATTTCGCCATAGCAATAGTTGCATATACATCCGCCATTGCATCGTGAGCATTGTCATGCTCAATAGCATTTGCTTTAGTGAGTTTTTCTAAGCGGAAACTTGGCATTCCATCATCGTCATAAGTCCAATTAATCCCTTCTGGACGCAAGGCATAACAAGCTCGCACTAAATCTAACAAATCCCAGCGTGAATTCCCGTTTTTCCAGCTGTATTCGTAAGGATCAATAAAATTACGATAAAATGTATAACGCGTCATTTCATCATCGTAGCGAATATTGTTATAGCCCATGACACAAGTATTGGGTTGGGAAAATTCTGTTAAGATGTTTGCGGCAAATTCAGGCTCGGAAAGCCCCTTTTCATTACATTCTTGTGGTGTAATTCCTGTTACCATTACCGCTTCAGGAGCCGGTAAATAATCATTGGTTTGTTTACAATAAAACATTATTGGTTCACCAATGATATTAAAATCAGCATCTGTGCGAATACCTGCGAATTGCGCAGGGCGATCTGTTGCTGGATTTACACCAAAACTTTCATAATCGTAAATAAAAAAGCTGAAATCTTTTGCCATGACTACTCTCTTTTACGCGATAATTTTATCTAAATAATATAGGCAGAAAATAGCTGATAAACTAAAAATAATACCAATCCAATTTAGCTTACTGATTTTTTCTTTAAAAGCTAATGCGCCTGTTATCGTACCTAAGCAAATTACGCCAATGTTCATTCCCGCGAAAACAAGCGTCGGATTTCCAGCAAAACTTTGATGGGCTTTTATGTAGAATAAAATATTAAAGAAATTCAATACACCTAAAACGATGCCACCAATTACACTTGATGCTGTCCATTGGGCACGTTTTAAGAATAAATAGATAAACATAACGCAAGCTGCAAGCGAGAAGGAAATAAACAATGTTGCAGGGAATGCACCACCGCTTTTCGCAACTTGTTTGAATAAAATATCAATAATGCCATACCCAAACCACACGCCGATTAATCCTAAAACACCTTTAAAATTGACCGCACTTTGCCCTTGATTTGGCTTAGTTAATAAACAAAACAAACCAATAAAGGCTAATACAACGCCAATGATTTTAGATTGGCTTAGTGTTTCATGAAAAATTAAAAACGCCGATAAAATAGGAAGAAACAACGAAAGACGTTGCGCTGCGTCAGAACGTACAATTCCAGCAAACTCCACCGCTTTTGACATAATAATAAACACGCTAGGTAGCAATAAACCTAGCGCTAAAAAAATGGGTGAATTTTCGCTTTGTACAATGTAATCAGTAAATTCTAAACCTTTAAAATCAGGTTTGAGTAAGAAATAACTGAAAGTGATGGCTGTAATGTAGTTGAATGCGATAGCTTGTTCAATAATGATATTTTTTTTACGGGCTATTTTAAGCAAAACTGAAACCGCTACGCTGCAAAGAATGGCAAGAATAAGATTGTGCATTTAAATTCCTTATATAATTAAAGTGCGGTCAAAAATCTTAAAATTTTAACCGCACTTCCCTTCTATTTTTTATTCTGTCGCACCGAATCCGCGTAAACCAACAACATGTACATGTTCTTGGTTGCCTGCGATTTTACGCACGAGTTTATAGGTTGTACCTTTTTCCGGGCTAATGTTTTCTGGCGCAGCAATAAGTAACTGCATATCCAAACGTTCGCAAAGCTCAAACAAGGTAGAAATAGATTTACCGTCTAAACGTGCTGCTTCATCTAAGAACAATAAGCGACAAGGCACAATATCTTTACCACGAATTCGACGACTTTCTTCTTCCCAGCTTTGAACAACCATTAAGAGAATTGACATACCTGTACCGATAGCTTCACCAGTAGAAAGTGCTCCACTTTCGGCACGTAACCAACCATCTGCGCCACGGAATACTTCTACTTCAAGTTCAAGATAATTACGGTAATCTAACAACTCTTCACCAATTGTTTGCGCTGTGCGTTGCCCTATATCAATATGTGGATTGATGCGTTGATAGAGCTTCGCCATGGCTTCCGAAAAAGTGATGCGGTTATCGTTGAATAAATCTTGATATTCATCTTGCTGACCAGAAAGCGCATCTAATAACATGGCATGGGTATCACGAATATTTACTACTAAACGAACAGATTTCACCTGACCAAACGCAATGTTTTGTAAACCTTGATTGAGCATACGAATACGATTTTGTTCACGCTGAATCGTTTTACGCATAATATTCGCCACACTTTCAGAACTGATAGCCAATTTTTTCTCACGGCCAGTTAATTCAGCTGTTAAACGAGAAAGTTCAATTTCCATTTGTTCAATGGCATCAATTGGATCATCCGTTTTAATGATGTCTTGGCGAATACGTTCACGTAGATGCTGATACACCGCAATAAAGAACCGCACTTTATTTTCAGGTTTGCGACTATCTTCTGACACTCTTAGGCTATCACGTAGATATTCATTATCCGCCACTGCTGTACGCAACGCACCTAATGCTTTATCCGACATTGAACGTAACTCATCTGCAGATAAATAAGCGAGCTCTCGGCGATTGAGGCGTTTTTCCATATCAGAGTTGCGGGATAAGCGTAAAACCACACACCAACTCACCTTCGCTGCTACAACTAATTCACGTTGAGTTTTATAATCACGTTCAGTTTTGCGGATTAGACGATTTAAGTTGTCCGCTTCACTTTCAATTAATGTCAGTTGTTTTTCTACATAAGAACGGCGCTGACGGCTTGTTGAAAGCTGTTGATGTAATTCATCACGACGGATACGTGCACGTTCTTCGGCGCCATCATCAGCTCTCACACCAAGATCGCTAATTTCACCAATCAATTCATTTAAGAGTTGATATTTACTATCGTAAGAGCTTTGTAACTGAATCAATACGCGATTATATTCAGCAAATTGACTTTGTTTTTGACGAACTTGCTCACGTTGCGTATCTCGTTGTGCCTGCATTTGTTCTAAACGTTGGCGAAGTTTTTCGTTGAGTTCAGAAGTTTCAGCCTGCCCTGCATCTTCATAACCAAAATGCTGTTTACGTTGTACAACATCAGCTAACACAAATACACGTTGTTGAACTTGTTTTTGACGCTCAATCGCTTGAGTTAATTCATTTTTTAAGCCTTCGTAATTTTCTGGATCACTTTGTAAACTATTTGCAATCGGCTCTAATTGTGATAACGTTACGCCATGCTGACGAATAAAATATTCATCTTGCTCTGCAATATCTAATTGTTCACGACATTCTTCAATGCGATCAATTAAATCCTCATCAGCTAATACATTGAGTTGTGGAATCAACTTGTTGAGTAATTGCAGTTTTTCTTTTGCATTATCTAATTGAATGCGTAATTGTTGCTCGCCGCTATTAAATTGGTTTAATTCACGATCAATTTCATTGCGTTCGCGATTAATTTCAGACATTAACTCTTCTGGATTTGGCTGGAACGCAAGCGCCAAGTGCAACCCAACAAATTGGCTGAAATGTTCGTGTAAACGTTGGCATTTTTGTACATCAAACGCAATTTGGGCATGTTGTTCTGCCACTTCATCACGTTCAATTTGTAATTCTTCTAAACGTTTTTCACGTGCTGCACGCCCAAATAACGGAATTTCAGGGAATCTGGAATAGCGTAATTCACGATCTGAAACTTGCACTACAACACCTAGCTCAAGTTCTTGTGCGGATAATACGCTGTCGTCAAATGCGGTAGGATCGCCTTCAATTAAATACAAATCGTCTGGGCAATCTTCTAATTGCGCAAGTTGTTCACGCACAGCATTGAGATCTCGCACGACAATAGCATGACGTGCAGGTCCGTAAAGTGCGGAGAAATAAGGTGCATCTTCAATGGTTACGTCATCGTAAAGCTCTGAAAGCAACACCCCACCAAAACGCTCTGCCAGCATATTTAAACGCGGATCTTCTGAACCATCTGGCTGACTTAAACGAGAAATTTGTTCATCTAATTGCAAACGTTTTTGTCCAAGTTGATCACGTTGCATCGTGAGTTCACGTTCTTTCACAAGTTGTGATTGCATAAAATTCATCACATCTTGGCTATGTTCAAACGTCTCGCCACTTTGTTGCTCTAAACGTTCTAATGCAGCTTGAGCTGTCAGCCATGCCGGGGCTTTACGCGCATTGTCATCATAAAGTGCGGTTAAATTTTCACGTTTTTGACGAAGTGTAGAACGGTTTTCCACTTGTTCTGAAAGTTCAGCAGAAATATCTTCAATTAACGCTTCTTGCTCTGCGTGATAATCCTCTAATTCTTCTGCCGTTTGTAAACTTAAATTAGCACGTTGATTAAAATCATTAAGTAATTTGACCGCACTTTGTTGTTGTACATAACGTTGCTCAAGTTCATGTAATTTTGTGCGAAGTTGTGGTGTTTGTTGTGCCTGCAATTTTTGGCTTGGATATTCACGTAATAATTCTTTCGCACTTTCCCAGGCTGCAGAACGAGGCATTTCACCCGCAATTTTGCATACTAATTGATACGCTTTATCAAACTGAGATTTTGCTGCTTCAGAAATAGACATTTTGTGCTCAAGCTCAAGTACGGTTTCCGTTAAACTTTCAGCGTGAGCTTCAAATTCTGCGTGATAATCTTCTACATTTTTAACACTTAAATCCGCTAAACCACATAATGTTTTCGCTTTTTCAAGAGCTGCAATGGCTTGTTGATATTGAAGGGCGCGAGTTTGTTGGGCATCTAATGCTTGTTGATAGTCTGCTAATTGGGCGCGCACCGCATCAATTTCAATTTCAGTTTGCTCAAATTGGGCTTGGCTTTCTTCTAACGCATCATTCGCATCTTCAACCACCATTTTTTGTTCTTCTAAACGCTCAGTGAGTTCTGCAATATCTTCTTGATAACGAGTGATTTTTTCTTGGTGACGTAAAGCATTTAATACTAAGTTAAGATGATCAACCGCACTTTGGTGATCAACTTCTAAAGTACGTTCATTTTCTGCCAATTCAGCCGCTTCTCGACTTAAATCAACTAAACGATGTTGAGATAAATCCTGTTCTGCTTTTGCTTTATACCACTCACGACGAGATTCTAATGCAGCCTCAATATTGCCACGGCGTTCATTTGCATTACGCATATAGTCCGAAGCAACATAGTTGGTGGTTTCAGTAATTAAATGTTTGAATAAATCGCGATCTGATTGCGTGACCTTAATCGCCTCTAAAGTCATACGGTTCTCACGCAATGCACTTTCCATATCTTGGAAAGCTTTGCGCACACCTAAATTTTCTGGCAATAAATAGTCACGTAAAGAGCGTGTGATTGCGCTGGAAATACCACCGTATAAAGACGCTTCGATAAGTTTATAGAATTTGCTTCGGTCTGATGCTGAACGTAAACGTTTCGGAATAATACCAAGATCAAACATCATGCCGTGATAATCGGTGATGGAATGATATTGTTTAAATTGCGCACCAATGTTTTCAATTTTATCTTTAAGTTCGTTTAAATTGAGTACACGAGCTTGACGTTCGCCCACTGTTTCAGTGAAAAGTGCGGTCGGATTTTGAGATAATTCAACACCCTGGATTGAGAACGTTTTTAAATCAACCTTTTTATCACGACCCGCAATTTGCTGCAGACGAACACCGACAAGAATACGTTGATGACGTGAGTTAATGGTATCTAATACCGCATAACAAACACCCGGACGCAATTTACCATGTAAACCTTTATCGCGAGAACCGCCTGTGGAGCCAGCTTCTGTTGTATTACGGAAATGTAAAAGGGTCAAATCAGGAATTAATGCGGTCACAAACCCAGCCATTGTAGTTGATTTACCCGCACCGTTACCCCCAGAAAGCGTGGTAACTAATTCGTCTAAATCGAAAGTACGCGCAAAAAAACCATTCCAGTTAATTAAGGTTAAAGAACGGAATTTACCGCGCTTTACACCATTATTTGTCGTCATGCTAAAAGGCATTGGCGTTTCAACGATTTCTTCGACGTTTTCATTTTCCATAATGACTTCATCGCTCTCTAATTCGATTTCATTTTCTAATTCAAAAACATCAGACATTATTCTTGTTCTCCGTCAAATTCTTCGTCAATTTCATCCGCACTTTCCGCATCGTTTTCCACTAATTGCGCTTGTTTTTCCAACTCTAAGGATTCTGGTGTTGCCGCTTCCCCATCACGAATGAGTCGAGCTTGCGCCTCTAATGGATCATCTCCGCTACGCACTTCTGCACCAAAACGAAATACCGATTCAGAAATCGTAAATTTCCCACTATTTTGTTCGCCAACAGTTTGAATCATACCTAAACGACGTAAACGACCAATTGCAGCTCGCACTTTTTCTGCCAATTTTTGTTTATCTAAGTCAGAACCACTTGAACGCTGATTAACTGCTTTTAATAATTTTCCTTCATCGGCAAGATTTAATAATTCATCATACACTTCTTGCGTACTAAAAATGCCCTGTTGAGCTAAACGTTCTGGGCTTAAATAAAGATAACAAAGCACTTTACCAACAAGCATTTCCAACTCAGAAAGTACTGAACGCGCAATTAATGTCGTTGCTTTCGGACGCAAATAGAAAAATCCTTCTGGAGCACGAATTAGTTCCACGTTATAGCGACGATAAAATCCGTCTAATTCATTTTGGAAATCCATTAAAAATGCGTGATTATCTAAATGCTCCGTGCTGATATGGCGACCTGAGCGCAATAGACTATCTACCGCTGGAAATATTGGATTTGCAATCGCCACAGCGAGTTTTGGGGAAATTACATCTTGAAGGTTGTCTGTCATAGGTTATTTCTCTATTAAAACTTTATTCAGTTACTTTCTTCGTTAATCATTATTGCCAAATCTCCCCTAGCCCCTCTTTGCTAAATAAGGGTTTGGGCACATTTAACAGAAGTAATTCCGTCGAAATTAGCTTTTAAATTATCTTAAAATCAATACTTATCAATCACATGAGCTTGCACTTCTGCGCCACGTTTATTAATTGCTTGCCAATCTGGATAAATACCCGATAAATCATCATTTGCCATACCAAAGCGCACGGCTTGATCAACAATGATTCGAGCTACATCAAAATGACGAGAAAGTGGGTAATTTTCCAGTTGTTCTTTTAACACTAAACTCAAATCAATCGAACGGTTATTTTCACGATAAGCAATCAACAAGCCTTGCATATGCTCTACAATTTGATCGTGTAAATCAGAAAGGGATTCGTATTGCAATTCTTCTGGCAATTCACCTAAAGCGTCATCTTCACGCAACACCATTTCTTCATCGCGCAGATCAACTAAACGCTCAGCTTGCGCTGTCCATAAGAACCAAGGATGATCAAAATAATGGTGAATAGAATTACGTAAACGTTGTGAGAACACGCGATTTTTATCCATATCAATGGTTGTACGAATAAATTTATGCACATGGCGGTCATAACCAATCCATAAGTCTATGGCTTGTTGTCCCCAACTAATAATTCGGTCAAGTTTAGATTGTAAATCGGTAATTAATTGATCAATAAAATACAAATCATCTCGTCCGATCACACAATCTTGAATACGCAATAATTGCGCCTGAAGTTTATCCCCTGCTGCATTTAGCGTATCTTGCAATTCGCGCAAATTCCCAGATGTTTCATCTAATAAACGTTCACAGCTTGAAATTGCCGCTTGCCAATCTTTAGTAAGAAGCTCTGCAATTTCATCCTTAATACTTTGCTGGTTTTCATCCATAATGCGTTGTGAAAGATCGATGCTATCAAAAATCTCCGCAACGGAATATTTTAATGGCGCAAACACATTACGACGCCAATAATGTTCACTTTCATTATTCTCCACGCCTTCTTCTGCAGAATCAGAAGCGCGTTGAATTTCATCTGCCACAATGGAAAGTTGCACTGAAAGACGCAATGCGGAAAATTCACGCTGACGAATGTAATAATCAGACACGCCAACACCTAATGGCGTTAAACGATAAATCGCCAAGCCCTCAGTAAATTCGCTACTAAAACGGTTTAACAAACGTTGTTTCACTAATTCATTAATTGCATTATTCGCTCGTGTTGCAATAGCATCCGTGGATTGCTCAAAAGCATTCATCGTGTGGCGGAAAATATCCACAAGATCGGCTTCTAACATTTCGCCATCTAAACGTTCGTTGTTATAAATTGCAATCGCCA
The DNA here is from genome assembly GCF_002998595.1 of Haemophilus sp. oral taxon 036. Lineage (NCBI taxonomy): Bacteria > Pseudomonadati > Pseudomonadota > Gammaproteobacteria > Pasteurellales > Pasteurellaceae > Haemophilus > Haemophilus sp. oral taxon 036. The sequence goes on along the minus strand of NZ_CP027235.1, from coordinate 1,777,974 downwards.
GCAGGAAAACCAAGCGCTCGGTGGGTAAATTCAAAGAAAACTCGCGATCTTTTGCCCAAGAGACGAGTTCTGGAATAGTTTGGGATGTTTCAATCATTGAATTGCAAAGCGTTAAAATTGAACAAAAAATTGGAAAGATTATACAGGATTTTTTGCGGATCTTAAAAATCTTCTTTTGAATTGACCGCACTTTTCCTATTTCTAACGCAGGAGAAACACAAATATTACCTATTTTATTAAAAAATAAAGATATTTATAGGTTTCTAAAAATATAATACTTTAGATAATTAATTTCAGGAGATTTCTGCTGTGAAAAGTGGTAGTTGGTAAAATAAAAGAAAGAATTTAATTTTTCAAAAAATTTTCAAAAAATACTAGAAATAAAAAACATTTGAGCGTTTTTGCACAATTTTAGTTAATAAGATTTCCTATACTGATACCTCATGTACATCAAAAAAGGAAAAATCATGAAAAAAATGATCTCAACAGTATTTTGTTCGCTTATTGCTGGTACATCTTGTGCCAACTCATCAGTTTTTAGCATTAATGTGCCAGATTTACCTAAACACGGATTTCACGCTAAAAACTTATTAAGTGCCGATTATGGTTTTGGTTGCAATGGAGGAAATCTGTCACCAGCGATTTCTTGGGCAAATGCCCCGAAAGGGACGAAAAGTTTTGTGGTGACGATCTATGATAAAGATGCACCAACAGGCATTGGCTGGATGCATTGGATAGTTGTAAATATTCCTGCAAAAACGACCGCTCTTCCTGAAGGCATTAAAGCTGATGGTAATAATTTACCACAAGGTGCGCTACAAACCCGCACTGATTTTGGCGTGCCAGGCTTTGGCGGAGCTTGTCCACCCGAAGGACAAAAACATCGCTACGAAATCAAAGTTACAGCGGTAAGTGTAGAAACCCTGCCAAATGTGACTGCAGATACAATGCCTGCTGTAGTCGGCTATTTTACTAAAGCTAATGCCCTTGCCGAAGCTTCTATTATTGTAGAACATAGTCGTTAAACAGCACTAGATTGCCGAACCTCTAACGGAGAACAGCCAAAATATTGTTTAAACTTCACGGAAAAACGTGAATGACTTTCATAGCCAACTTCATAGGCGATTTGTGAAATTGGGCGTTGAGTGAGTTGTAACAAATTCAACGCTCGCATCATTCGAACTGTGGTTAATACTTCCCGAAACGATGTTTTTTCTGCGGCGAGGTGACGGCGCAATGTAGCTTCACTGGTATTTAACGATTTTGCAATATCACCAATTTTCCAGTGATACTCAAAATTTTCTGAAATTTTCTTACTAATTTGACATTTTAAAGAAGGTGTAGAAAAGGGATTAAAGATACCCCCCTGTTCAGACAACCAAGCCAGCAATTCCCACAAGCGAATTTCTACAATACGATCAGGAATTTCATCACTGGAAAGCGCTTTTGAAACAATCGAAAAAGCTTGCTGTATAAAAGGATGTGCAGGCAAGTGAAACAGGCTGTCAAAGGTTTTTGGATCCGAAAGCAGCCCAAAAAATCTCTCAACCACTGCATTATCAATAGATAACCAATCCACTTGATATACACCTATTTCATCAGGTTCATTAATCACATCAAAGCGTTGATTTCCTGCCAACATTATCATTTCACCAGCTTGGATAATTTTCTCTCCATTTATCCAACGCAAAATTTTCCTACCACGCCTAACCCAAATAACGGTAGGTTGCGTAAAATAGGATTTATCTAGTTTCAATTTATGTCGTTGTATAATGGTGTTTTTTTCAGCAAGATTAGGACGAATGGGCATAAAAATTCCTTGTAAAAGTGCGGTTATTTTAAGTAATTTTTTATGAATGTTCTATATTAGGCTAAACACTCTCCCAATTTTTAAATGAAGGATCATTTAGAATTAATCTGCTACCTATAGCTATTTTCAACGTACAAATAAATACTCGCTAGACAGATAAAAGTATCATTCAGTTATGTAATCATAATAGACGGAGAAGATTACAGAGAATCTAACTAGTTTATAGTTTAGGATTGTAGTAGATAGCTAGTACAAACCCTTAACTTATTGTTTTAAAATGGAAATTATAGATTTTATTTCACTATGATTAAAATGCCATTATTATCAGATTAGATCTGTTCATCTACAGTTAAGAAGATATTACTCCTAAATTTTAGGAAAATGCGATCTTGCTCTAATTTTTCACGTATAATGTGCGCCTTTCATGAATAACTAAAGATAATAGAATGAGCGAATTAACCCAGTTAGCCCAACAAGAAAAAAAACAAACCTATAATTTCAATAAATTACAAAAACGTCTTCGTCGCAACGTAGGTAATGCGATAGCAGATTTTGGAATGATCGAAGATGGCGATAAAGTCATGGTGTGTTTATCCGGAGGTAAAGACAGTTATACGCTTCTCGATATTTTGTTGAATTTACAGCAAAGCGCACCGATTAAATTTGATATCGTGGCAGTAAACCTCGATCAAAAACAACCTGGGTTTCCAGAACACGTATTGCCTGAATATTTGGAAAGTATTGGCGTAGATTACAAAATTGTACAAGAAAATACTTACGGAATTGTGAAAGAAAAAATTCCGGAGGGAAAAACGACTTGTTCACTCTGCTCTCGCCTACGCCGTGGGATTTTATATCGCACAGCCACAGAACTTGGTGCAACCAAAATCGCTTTAGGACACCACCGAGACGATATGTTAGCGACGCTATTTTTAAATATGTTTTATGGCGGCAAAATGAAATCGATGCCACCTAAATTAATTTCTGACGATGGCAAACAAATTGTGATTCGTCCGCTTGCTTACTGCAAAGAAAAAGACATTGAGAAATATGCCATCGCGAAGGAATTTCCGATTATTCCTTGTAACCTATGTGGTTCCCAACCAAATCTTCAACGCCAAGTGGTAAAAGAAATGCTTAATACTTGGGATCGCCAATATCCAGGACGCTTAGAAACTATGTTCAGCGCAATGCAAAACATTACATTGTCACATATGTGTGATCCGAAATTATTTGATTTCAAAGGCATCAAACATGGGCAACTAATTGATGGCATTGAAGGCGATACCGCATTTGATGAAGAACGAATCACGCCAATGCAATTTGAAGATGAAGATCAAACCGATTTTTCAAACAACGAAATGATTAACTTTAAAGAAGTAAATTAATATGTTGAATATCAATGGAATGGAAATTGAAACTGACAAAGATGGTTATTTGCTTAATAGTCAACAATGGAACAAAGATGTCGCTCGCTCTATTGCGCAGTTAGAAAGTATTGAATTAACTGATGCACATTGGGAAGTGATTTACTTCGTGCGAGACTTCTATCAAGAATATAACACATCCCCAGCCATCCGTATGTTGGTAAAAGCCATGGCCGAAAAGCTTGGTGAGGATAAAGGTAATAGCCGTTATTTGCAACGCTTATTTCCTGAAGGCCCCGCAAAACAAGCTACAAAACTAGCAGGCTTGCCGAAACCTGCAAAATGCCTATAAAAGTGCGGTCAATTTTTTGAGAATTTTAAACTCTAGGTTTATTTACGACTGGCTTTTTGTAAGCTAATATATAGCTTCTTTTCAACTCTAACTAACAAGGAAATGTTATGAAAATTAGTGCAAGAAATCAATTAAAAGGTAAAGTCGTTTCAATCGAAAACGGTTCAGTAAATGCGATCGTTCACATTGATATCGGTGGCGGTAACGTGCTTTCTTCTACTGTATCTTTAGCAGCAGTTAAAGAATTAAACTTAGAAGTTGGTAAAGAAGCGTACGCAATCATCAAAGCAACTTCTGTAATGATTGGTGTAGAATAATTTCTTCCATAAAGGTAGAAATTAATAAGCCGTACTTTTAAAGTGCGGCTTTTTCATATATTTATAATAATGACAAGATAGTTCTTTAAATTTCTATAATGCAATATATTCTAATTTAATTGCAGACAGCCCCAATAATAAAGATTCGGCCATTGCTCGATGGCTTAGTGTAAGTGTTTTTTCAACCATCACAACCCTTTCAATTTCACTTAATTTTTTATCATTTAAATAAGCAAAATTAAGCGCAGTTTGCAAAGCGGGTAAACTTGGGTTAAATGCAGCATTTTCCACATAGCGTCCAGTTACGACATCTCCATCTTTAAATAAAATCGCAATACCGTGTGGACTATGTGAATAAGGACAATGGGATTGGTTAGCAGCTAAAATTGCATGATTTATAAGCGGATCTTGGGAGTTTGCTGCTAAATGATGCTCTTCTTTCGCTAAAAGATGTGTTTCGATATCTAAATCTTTAGGACCAAATGCATCAGGTAAATAAGTATGCAATAAATTATTTTGGCTATGTGGTAAGTGAATTGATAGTTTATCAGCGCCATCTAATTCATTCATAAATTGGCGGCAATGACCACAAGGCGTATAATTCACCACTATATCCGTAATTCGGCTTTCATTACGTAACCAGGCATGACTAATCGCACTTTGCTCCGCATGAATAGTTTGTTGAATCGCTTTTCCTGCAAATTCTTGATTGGCACCAAAGTAAAAGTCTCCTCGTTCACCAATCGCTATTGCACCAACATTAAAATGAGAAACTGCTGTATGGCTATAACAGGCCGCAATTGGCAATAAATGTATCGCAAGTTTTAATGGTGTTAATTCAAAATCACGACAAAGTTGTAGCACTTGTGAGTGGCTTAAAAAGCCTGCCCAATGTTGTAAACGAAGCGCTTCTACAATCGCTTGATTAATTATATTTTCTTGTGGTAATGCATTTTTAATAAGTTCTTGCATAAATTATCCTTTTTAAAACATCTAAATACATGTTACTTATTAGAACAAAATTTATTACTTACTGCGAGTGTCTCACTAAATATTCCTTAAAACTGTGATCGGGATCACTCAGTTTGATAGATTTGAATTATTACATTTTATTAACATATAGCTAATAGCTATCAATTTTATTGAATAGAACAATTTCACAGTATATTTTAGGGACGTATAATGACTCTCAACAAAGGGAGAGCATTAGCTCAAATTATTAACATTGATAGAAGGAAAATACTATGTCAAAAACATCAATAGGCTTAGATAAAGTTCAATCAGCTGAATTAGCAAATAAACTAAATGAATTACTTGCCACCTATCAAGTTTTCTACACAAATGTACGTGGCTACCACTGGAATATTAAAGGTGTAAATTTCTTCGAATTACATGCAAAATTTGAAGAAATTTATACCGATTTAATCACCAAAGTTGATGAAGTTGCAGAACGTATTCTTACATTAGGCTATGTACCGAATAATGCTTATAGCCAGTATTTAGAAGTTTCACGCATTAAAGAAGATATCGCTATAAGCGGTGCACAAGAATGTTTATCAGGTACATTACAAGGCCTAAAAACACTACTAGAACAACAACGTGAAATTCTTACCCTAGCAGGTGAAGCAGATGATGAGGGTACCGCTTCACAAATGAGTGATTACATTAAAGAACAAGAAAAATTAGTGTGGATGTTCCAAGCAGCTTGTCAAACCTGTCATGCTTAATTTATAAAGTTCTATCGAATAAGCCCGCCATTGCGGGCTTTTATTTTTTCTTCCTTATATACTAAAAAGTGCGGTGATTTACCGCACTTTTCTTCTTATTTTTTTCGTTCAACCCATTTTCCATTGGTGAAATCAACAATCCATTTCGTCGCTTTCCCATCTTTTTCAGAAGTCACATATTGTTTCTTCTCTTTACGACTAAAACGAACAATCGCTTCATTCCCCTCTGGGTCTTTTTGTGGTGCATCCGCTAAATAAGTCAATTTCTCAGGTAAACGCTCGCGATATTGCACAAGTTCAGCGATTTTAACTGGGCGCGTTTCGCGGGATTTCGGGAAGTTATGGGCTGACATAAATACACCACTCGCACCGTCACGCAATACAAAATATGCATCAGATTTTTCGCATTTTAACTCAGGGAAATGTACAGGCTCTTCTTTTGGAGGGGCAACTTCGCCATTTTTCAAAATTTTGCGCGTGTTATCACAATTTGTACATCCCATATACTTGCCAAAACGACCAAGTTTTAAATGCATATCCGCACCGCATTTATCACACTCAACAACAGGGCCATCATAACCTTTAATTTTGAATGAACCTTCTTCAATTAAATATCCATCACAATTTGGATTATTACCACAAATATGGATTTTACGATGGGCATCGATTACATAGCTGTCCATTGCCGTTCCACATTTTGTACAACGTTTACGATCCATTAACGCCTTGGTTTCTGAAGATTCATCTAAAACATTCAATAATTCCGCTTCAGGAATTAAATTAATCGTCGTTTTGCACCGCTCTTTTGGTGGCAATGCATAACCCGTGCACCCTAAAAATACCCCCGTACTCGCCGTACGAATGGCCATTTTTCTACCACAGGTTGGACATTTAATATCGGTTTCCACAAGACTATTTGGGCGCATGCCGCCTTCAAGTTCATCCAATTCAGCTTTAGAAAGCTGGCTAGAAAAATCCTTGAAGAATTGATTCAATTCAGTTTTCCAATTTACCGAACCTGAGGCAATTTTATCTAAGGTATCTTCCATATTCGCGGTGAAATCGTAATTCATTAATTCACCAAAAGACTCATTGAGGCGATCAGTCACAATTTCGCCCATTTTTTCTGCATAGAAACGACGATTTTCAGTACGAACATAGCCACGTTCTTGGATAGTAGAAATAATTGCCGCATAAGTGGAAGGTCGGCCAATACCACGTTTTTCCAATTCTTTTACTAAAGCCGCTTCAGTAAAACGAGCTGGTGGTTTAGTAAAGTGTTGAGTGGGTTGGACTTCTTTTAAAGCAAGTTTTTCTGAAACAGCAACTAAAGGCAATTCTTGATCTTCAGGATTTTTGCCTATCTGCGGTAATACTTTTGTCCAACCATCAAAACGTAAAATTCTGCCTTTTGCTTTCAAGGTATAATCGCCAGCTGACACAGTCAATGTACTGCTATCATATTGTGCAGGCGGCATTTGACATGCTAAGAATTGACGCCAAATTAAATCATAAAGGCGTACCGCATCTTTTTCCATTCCCTCTAAAGATTCAGGCAATGCTCGAATGTCTGATGGACGAATAGCCTCATGCGCCTCTTGCGCATTTTCTTTACTAGAATAGAAATTTGGTTTTTCTGGTAAATATTGTGCACCAAAATGATTTTCGATATAGCTACGCGCCATATTAAGCGCATCTTGACTCAAATTGGTTGAGTCCGTACGCATATAAGTAATGTAACCCGCTTCATATAAACGTTGGGCTAACATCATTGTTTTTTTAACGCCAAATCCCAAGCGAGTGCTTGCAGTTTGTTGAAGCGTTGACGTAATAAATGGCGCTCTAGGGCGAGAACTGGTTGGCTTAGTTTCTAAATCTGTGACAACGTAATCGGAAATATTAAGAAAATCTACCGCACTTTGTGCTTCTTTTTGATTTTTTGGATCAAATTTTTTGCCTTTATAATCCGTGACATCCAAACGTATAGCTTGTTTATTTTGATTATTCGTAAGAACGGCAACTTCCCAATATTCTTCTGGCTGGAAGGCTTTAATTTCACGCTCGCGTTCTACTAATAATTTAACCGCAACAGATTGAACTCGACCCGCAGAAAGCCCTCGTGCGACTTTTTTCCAAAGTAATGGCGACACCATAAAGCCCACTACTCTATCTAAAAAACGACGAGTTTGTTGTGCATTAACGCGATCCATATTTAATTGTTCAGGCTTTTCAAAAGCCTGTTTAATGGCATTTTTAGTGATTTCGTTAAACACTACTCGGCTAAAGCGCTCATCATCGCCACCAATCACTTCACGTAAATGCCATGCAATAGCTTCTCCTTCTCTATCCAAGTCGGTTGCGAGATAAATATGATCTGCTTTTTTAGCAAGCGATTTTAATTCGGAAACCACTTTTTCTTTACCAGGCAAAATCTGATAATTTGCTTTCCAATCGTGATAAGGATCAATCCCCATACGTTTAACTAAGGCGTTACGTTCCTTCTCTGCCTTAATTTTTGCTTTTTCTTCGGCATCCATACCTTTGGTTGAAATTGGTTTAGCTTTTTCACCTGTACTAGAACCAACCGTCGGCAAATCACGAATATGTCCAACACTCGATTTCACCACATATTGGCTACCTAAATACTTATTGATGGTCTTTGCTTTTGCCGGCGACTCCACAATCACCAAGGATTTACTCATTTGATTACCTAATATCACTAGAATTTTGTAAAATTGGGGGTATAGTGCAAAGTTATGTAGGCAAAATCAAGCATTTTTTCAAAAAAGGTCTATAAATGGATAAACTCAACGCGATTTCTATTTTCTGCAAAGTCATTGAAACCCAAAGTTTTACATTGGCAGCAAAGCAACAAAATATTTCTGTGGCGATGGCAAGCAAATTAGTTTCACAGTTAGAAGAACATTTAAAAACACGATTGTTACAACGTACTACCAGAAAAATTATGCCTACTGAAGCGGGAATGATGTATTACCAACGCTGCCAAGGAATTTTACTTGATTTAGATGAGGCTGATTCTAGCATTACTCATCTCACTAGCTCATTACAAGGAAATTTACTTATTTCTGTTCCTCGTGATTTTGGTTTACTTTTCATCGTACCGAATTTACCGCTATTTATTGCGGAGCATCCTAATCTAAATGTTGAAATTGAGTTTAATGACAAAAAAATTGACCTTGTGGCAGAAGGCTATGATCTTGCATTACGTATCGGCTATATGGCGGACAGTTCTCTTGTATCACGCAAAATTAGCACCACTACACTCCATTTTGCAGCCTCACAAAGCTATCTTGAGGCGAATAGTATTCCACAAACGCCTGATGATTTAGAGCATCACAATGGCTTACTTTATAAAAATGTAATGAATCAAGTGAATTGGGTTGGCTCACGCATAAATCAAACACAACGTTTCAAAATCCAATCCAAAGTGGTAAGCAATAGCGGTTTAGCCTTATTAGAAATGGCAAAAGCAGGACTAGGCATTGTGAATTTACCTAGATTTATTGTTGGTGAATCTCTCGAAAAAGGGGAACTCATCGAAGTATTGCCAGAATATAAACAACAAAAATTAGAAATTCATGTGGTATATCCAAACAGAAGACATTTACCAATAAAAGTGCGGGCATTTATTGAATTTTTATCTGGATTAGGTTTGTGTAATGAGATCTAATTAAATATATAGGCAAATATTACTTGTCCTACGTACTAAAATAACGTCCAAACTGGGGTGACTTCATCCATTAAGGTTAAATTTTTTCCTAATTCAATCCATCCGCAAGGAAAATGAAAATCAGACCCTACTGAACCAACGAATTTAAATTCACCAGCTAATCGTGTAAGCATTTGACGTTGATCCTTTGTTGTACCGCAATCTGCCATCTCCATACCATCACCACCCCAGGTTTTAAAATCGGCCATTAACTTACGTACCCATTTCCCTGTCATATTATAGCGTAATGGATGGGCAATAACGGCGATTCCGCCTGCCGCATGAATAGCTTCAATTGCAGTGGGAATATCAGTCCATTGTGATTTAACAAAAGCAGATTGTCCCTGTCCCAAATAACGCTTAAAGGCTTGTCCATCATTTGATACTTTACCAATATGCACTAAATAGCGTGCATAATGTGCGCGTGTAACCTCTCCATTGGCGAATAATTTTGCACCGTTATAAGCATTCGGTATACCTACCTTTTCCAATTTTTTACCAATTTCAATTGCCCTTTTAGCACGTAGTATTTTTTGACTTTCCAAAAGTGCGGTAATTTTTGGATGCATTTTATTAAAATTTAACCCAACGATATGAATTCCGCGCCCCTCCCAGTTGGTTGAAATCTCAACACCTGTAATTAGCTTGATCCCTATTTCTTTTGCCGCTAATTGTGCCTCATCAATGCCATCAACTGTATCATGATCGCATAATGCTAGTACATTTACGCCCTGTTCATGAGCACGTATAACTACTTCACGAGGTGAAAGTACACCATCAGATGCCGTACTATGGCAATGTAAATCAAATATTTTTGTCATTATTTTATGTTTCTTATTAATTCCGCAACCAATTTAGGACCATGATAAATTAGCCCCGAATAAATCTGCAGTAATGTTGCCCCAACGTTCATTTTAGCTTGTGCATCTGATACGCTATCAATACCACCACAACCAATAATTGGGATACGGCCTTGTAATTCTTCATGTAACCGTTTGATAATAGCTGTACTTTTATGTTGTAAGGGTTTTCCGCTTAATCCACCTTCTTGTTCTGAATATTTTAACCCAGTGACATTGTCACGGGAAATGGTCGTATTTGTGGCAATCACCCCATCGACTTTATGACGGATTAACCCATCTGCAATTTGGACAATTTCAGCATCATTCAAATCAGGTGCAATTTTCACTACAACAGGTACGTACTTATTATATTGTTTAGCTAAGACTGATTGGCGGGATTTAATCTCTTTTAATAAATCATCAAAATAATCACCATATTGTAATTGACGCAAATCTGGCGTATTAGGTGATGAAATATTCACTGTGATATAACCTGCATAATTATAAGCCTTATTTAAACAGAGAATATAATCGTCCTTGCCTCTTTCCAATGGGGTCCATTTATTTTTGCCAATATTAATACCTATCACTCCCTTATAATGGGTGTTTTTTACATTTTCAATCAGATAATCAATACCCTTATTATTAAACCCATTATGGTTAATGATACCTTCAGCTTCTATTAAACGAAATTGACGAGGCTTTGAGTTACCATCCTGAGCAAATGGTGTTATCGTACCAACTTCAATAAACCCCAGCCCCAGCATGCCGAAACCATCAATTGCCTCACCATTTTTATCCGCTCCTGCCGCCAAACCAATAAGATTAGAAAAATTTATTCCCATTACTGTCTTAGACAAACCTTTCGGCGTATCAATGAGTGATTTAAAAAGTGGATAAAATAATGGATGAGTAGTCATTTTTAAACACTGAAGCGTAAAATCATGGGCTTTTTCAGCATCCATTTGGAAAATAGCATATCGAAATAATTTATACATACGCGTTTATCTCTCAGGATAGTTTACTGTAATAAAGAAAGGAGAATTTTTAATAAAGCTTAATCAGGTATATTTTAAGGTTAAGGATAATAATCTGCAAATAAAAAGGGCATATCACTATGCCCTACATAAATTATCTAATATTAGATTGAACGTTTAACTTCAACCACTTCAAACACCTCGATTTGGTCGCCGACTTTTACATCGTTGTAGTTTTTCACGCCGATACCACATTCCATACCGTTACGAACTTCAGATACATCATCTTTGAAACGACGAAGAGATTCTAATTCCCCTTCAAAGATAACGACGTTGTCACGTAATACACGGATTGGATTGTTACGTTTCACTACACCTTCGGTCACCATACAACCTGCGATTGCACCAAATTTCGGATGACGGAATACATCACGAACTTCAGCTAAGCCAATAATTTCTTGTTTAAATTCAGGCTCTAACATACCGCTCATTGCTGCTTTAATTTCATTCAACAATTCATAGATGATTGAGTAGTAACGTAAATCAATGTTTTCCGCTTCAATGACACGACGCGCAGATGCATCAGCACGAACGTTAAAGCCAACAATAATGGCATTAGATGCTGCAGCTAAAGTTGCATCAGTTTCAGTTATACCACCTACGCCAGAACCAACAACTTTAACTTTTACTTCATTGGTAGAGAGCTCATTTAACGCTTGAACAATCGCTTCCACAGAGCCTTGTACGTCCGCTTTCACAATGACGTTCAATTCAGCCACATCGCCTTCAGACATATTGCTAAACATATTTTCAAGTTTCGCTTTTTGCTGACGAGCTAATTTCACTTCACGGAATTTACCTTGACGATATAACGCCACTTCACGTGCTTTTTTCTCATCACGTACAACGGTTGCTTCATCACCCGCTGCTGGCACACCTGAAAGACCTAATAATTCAACCGGAATTGAAGGACCTGCTTCATCCACTTCTTTTCCGTTTTCATCACGCATTGCGCGCACACGGCCGTATTCAAAACCACAAAGTACGATGTCACCTTTATGTAAGGTACCTGATTGAACCAAGATAGTTGCCACAGGGCCACGACCTTTATCCAAGTAAGATTCAATGACTACACCACTTGCCATGCCGTCTTTTACAGCGGTCAATTCAAGTACTTCAGATTGAAGTAAGATTGCATCTAATAACTCATCAACCCCTGTACCTTTCTTCGCTGATACTGGAACGAATTGCACATCACCACCGAATTTTTCAGAAATTACATCATGTTGTAATAATTCTTGCTCAACACGGTCTGGGTTTGCTTCTGGTTTATCGATTTTATTTACTGCAACCACTAAAGGAGCACCCGCTGCTTTTGCGTGTTGAATCGCTTCGATAGTTTGAGGCATCACACCATCATCGGCAGCAACAACAAGAACAACGATATCTGTTGCTTTTGCACCACGTGCACGCATAGAAGTAAACGCTGCGTGTCCCGGAGTATCCAAGAAGGTGATCATTTTTCCATCATCCATTTCTACGTGATACGCACCAATATGTTGGGTAATACCGCCCGCTTCGCCTGCTGCCACTTTCGCTTTACGAATATAGTCAAGTAAAGAAGTTTTACCATGGTCAACGTGACCCATGATGGTTACAACTGGCGCACGCGTTACTTTTTCTGCGTTTACATCGCGATCGCCTAATACCGCTTCTTCAAGCTCATTTTCATTACGAAGAATTACTTTATGGCCAAGTTCTTCCGCTACTAATTGAGCGGTTTCTTGGTCTATAACTTGGTTAATAGTAACCATTTCGCCCATCTTCATCATCGTTTTGATGATTTCAGTCGCTTTTACAGCCATCTTGTTCGCTAATTCAGCAACAGTGATGGTTTCACCAATGACAACATCCGCTTTTACAGCTTGAACTGGCTTAGTAAAGGCTTGTTGAAGTGCGGCACCTTTTTTGCCGTTTTTACCTTTACCAAACTTAGCATCTTTTTGATTTTTACGATTAGATTCGCGCTCGTTTTTCGAGTTTTTGCTATTTTCATCGTCGCGACCGCCTTTTTTCGCTTTCGCTACTTTATTTTTGCCACGACCACGATTTTCGTTACGACGATCTTCTTCATCTTCTGCTTCAAGTGCATATCTTGAACTTAAGTTGTAATCAGAATAGTCTTCTGAAGAAGATTCATTGTCTGAATCATCAGCTTCAGCATAACGTTTCGCTTCTTCTGCTGCACGACGAGCTTGTTCTTCTGCTTTTTGACGAGCTAATTCTTCAGCTTTGCGACGAAGTTCAGCTTCTTCTGCTTTACGTTTCTCTTTTTCAGGATCAACAGATTTAGCTTTAGAATCTACCGCACTTTTTGCCGGCTTAGCTGTTTCTGCTTTCGCTTTTTCAGCTTTTGCTTTTTCATCAGCTTCCTTCTTAGCTGCCGCTTTTTCAGCTTCTAAACGAGCTTTTTCTTCTGCTGCTTTTTGTTCAGCAATTTTTTTCGCTTCCGCTTCTTGTTGTGCTTTTAATTTTGCTTCTTCTTGTTGAGCAATATCAGTTTTTACTGTGCGTTTTTTACGTACTTCTACCTGTACTTCTTTGCTTTTACCGCCAGTTGTTGTGCTGCTCACTGTTGTTTTTGTTCTGCGTTGAATGCTTAATTTTTTTGGCGCATCAGCCTTAACATCTTCAGTCATTACTACTCTCCTTATTCTTCGCCAAACCAACAGATATTACGTGCGGCCATAATTAAATCAGCTGCCTGTTCTGCTGTTAACTCTTCAATATCTGCTAAATCATCTACACCCTGTTCGGCGAGTTCTTCGAGAGTAGTAATTTGTTTTTCAGCTAATTTGAATGCCACATGGCGATTCATGCCATCTAAATTCAATAAGCGATCTTCAATATTCGCTTTTTTCAATGCTTCTTCTTCAGCAACCGCTGCGGCTGTAATCGCATTTTTAGCACGAGTTTGAAGCTCTTCTACAAGATCTTCATCTTCTAAACCATCGATTGCTGTCAATTCATTCATTGGCACATAAGCAATTTCTTCTAAACTTGTGAAGCCTTCTTCTACAAGAATTTGAGCAAATTCTTCATCAAGTTCTAATGCGTTAATAAATAAGTTTAAAACTTTGTTATCTTCAGCTTGATGTTTTGCATTTAACTCATCAGTAGTCATTACGTTTAGTGTCCAACCGGTTAACTGTGTTGCTAAACGCACGTTTTGACCATTACGACCAATTGCTTGTGCCAGGTTAGCTGCTTCAACTGCAATATCCATAGAATGATTATCTTCATCAACGATAATAGAAGACACATCAGCTGGAGCCATTGCATTGATCACGAATTGTGCCGGATTATCATCCCAAAGCACGATATCAACGCGCTCACCACCAAGTTCATTGGTAATAGCTTGAACACGCGCACCACGCATACCTACACAAGCACCAACTGGGTCAATTCGTTTATCATTTGATTTCACAGCAATTTTAGCGCGAGAGCCAGGATCACGAGCCGCCCCACGAATTTCAATCATCTCCTCACCAATTTCAGGCACTTCAATACGGAATAATTCGATCAACATTTCTGGTTTAGAACGCGTCACAAATAATTGTGCATTTTTGCCTTCAGGGTTCACTTTATAAAGCACACCACGTACGCGATCACCTGGACGGAAATTTTCACGAGGAAGCATATCTTCACGGGCAATAATGGCTTCTGCTTTATTTCCTAAATCTAGGATAATATTATCACGAGTAACTTTTTTCACCGTGCCAGTTACAATTTTACCTTCTTCTGAACGGAATTGTTCAACCACTTTTTCACGCTCTGCTTCACGAATTTTAGTGCTAATGACCTGACGTGCTGTTTGCATTGCAATACGATCAAATTCGATAGATTCGATTTGATCTTCTACATAATCGCCAATTTGAAGATTTGGATCTTCAAATTGTGCCGCTTCCAAAGTGATTTCTTTCGTTGGTACTTTAACTTCATCAACAATTAACCAACGACGAAAAGTATCAAAATCACCTGTTTTTGGGTTGATTGATACACGAATATCAGTTTCGTATTCGTATTTTTTCTTGGTAGAGAGCGCAATAGCACTTTCTAACGCTTCAAAAATTTTCTCACGTGGTAATAACTTTTCATTGGATACGGCTTCTGCTGCCAGTAAAATCTCTTTACTCATTTTTTCTTTTGCTCCTTTTAAAATTTTGCAACAACATTCGCTTTTTGAATGTTACCAAAGACTAAAACTTGTTCCTGTCCATCAATAATTAAAGTCACCATATCGTTTTCAATACGCTCTAACTTACCTTGCCATTTACGGCGTTCCATTACTGGAATTCGCAAATGCGCGGCAATATCTTGCCCAATATAGCGTTCGAATTGTGGCAAGGTAAATAGCGGACGATCTAAACCTGGTGACGACACTTCTAGATTGTATTTATCCGCAATTGGATCTTCCACGTCTAAAATTGCGCTCACTTGACGACTTACATCAGCACAATCATCGACAGTTACGCCACCTTCTTTATCAATAAATAAACGCACAGTCATAAAACGGCCTGCACGTTGACATTCAATGCCCCAAAGTTCACAGCCTAAATCCTCTACTGCGCCTTGTAGCATTTCTTGTAAATTTTGTTCTAATGTAGCCAATTTCTACTCCTATACTGTAGTGTCAGTTTTTAGTCAAAATCACTTCTTTTGATTAATCTAAAAACTTCTACAAAAAATTTTAGGCATAAAAAAAGGGTTAGGTTCACAGGAACCTAAGCCCAGTTTTTATTAAATTTCTTATAGAAAAAAACCCCAAAACTGGGGTTCTTTTACTGAACTTATTATTGGTTGCGGGGGCCGGATTTGAACCGACGGCCTTCGGGTTATGAGCCCGACGAGCTACCAAGCTGCTCCACCCCGCGTCCGAAATATGGGGTGTATTATAGTGATAAAAATTTAAAATGCAAGAAGTTTTACTAAGTTCCTTAAAAACTTTGTCAAAACTTACCGCACTTTTCATCATCACTAGAATCGAATACCAGAGCCAATCCCTAGTCCTAATCCGACTCCGTTGCTTCCGCCACCCGCACTGACGCCACCACCTACAGAACAAGCCGCTAATATGCTTGATAATGCAATAATAAAAAGTGTTTTCTTCATGATTTTTCCTTTATTAATAAAATCTCAAATAAGCGATAAACTGCAATTAGATCTTTCTTTGCAATAGGTTTAAAAGGCAATAAAAGATAATAAACCCAGCGAAAACGCTGCAAAAATACAATCATATTCTGCCAATTTTCTGCTTCACAATGCGCTTTATAATACAATGCTACTTTTTGAATAAAAGTATTCGAAATATCTTCTTCTCGACATAAACTATCAAAGAAAAATAACATATCTCGAACGATTAACCAATTTTGATTTTGACTACTTGAACGAGATTCAAAATCAAGAAAAGTAACTTTTCCCTTATCCCAAGTAATATCTCGAATAGCAGGACGACCATGCACCAGATTCTTAGCGTGTAAATCAATCAAAGCAAGGCACGTATCATAAATTATAGAAAATTTTTGCTGATTATTTGCACTCTTATCACATAACCATTGTGATAAAGAGATTCCCGCATCTTCCAATACAAAGAAATCCTCATTATGATAAGAGACTTTTGGAACAGGTGCTTTTTTTTCAGCAAGATTCAACAAAGTTTGTAGTTCCTTTTTAAAAGATTGCTTCGGATACGGTTTCAATAGTAGCCAAATCCCCTTCAACTTTTCAGGTTGCTTCAACCAAAATTTCTTGCCTTCATATTGAAAAGGATAAATTCGTTCATCACGATGCGCTATAACTAATTGATTAACATATTCCCTAAACTCAGGGCTCATTACTACATCACTCCATTGCTATTTATGGTATATTTGTCCACCATTTTTATTTTGCTTTCAACTTAACAAAAAAATTAGATATGAAAAAATTTAAATTATTATTTCTTACATTAACGTCTATTTTAGCGGTATCCCCCAATATATCGGCTTCACCTTTTTCAATAACTGAATCTCAAATCAATCAATATCTACAAGAAAAAGGAGCTATTTCGGATAAATTTGGATTACCAGGATTATTTTTTCTTGATTATCAAGTAAGAAATTTAAGTACAAAAATTGGGCAAGCTAATGATAAACGCGTAGAAATGAGCGGTACTTTAGAGGGTTTATTTCAATTTGGCAATAAAAAATTGCCTGGAAAATTAAATCTGACCTTCGACACAATTCCTTATTATAATCCCGAAGAAGGTGCCGTTTATTTAAAAGCGATGCGTATTTTACATTGGTCAGGAGAACCACAACAATATATGCAACAAATGCAAGCAATCATGCCTTTTTTAAATGAGAATGTCGCTAAATTACTGGAGCATATTCCAGTTTATACATTAGATAAAAACAATATGCGTGATGTCCTTATAAAAAAATTTGCAAAAAAGATTTTAATTGAACAAGGTAAACTTACATTGGATACAGGAATTTTTTAAATAACAAGTAGTACTCTTTATTAAGAATTTTATTTAACTAATTCCGTTTTCATATACATTAAACGTTCAATATTTGTTAAATAATGCCCTAATTCCTGTTCTTCTGGTTTATGTAAATAGGGTATTTGTCCTAATAGAGGTGCCTCAATATGCTTCTCTAAAAGACTAATTATTTCAGCATAATGACCTAATAAAGGATTAACACGATTGGCAACCCATCCTAATAAAGGTACACCTAGTTGCTGAATTGCTTGAACTGTTAATAAAGCATGATTAACACAACCGTCTTTAATTCCCACCACAAGCACTAAAGGCATTTTATGGGAAACAATCCAATCTGCAAAACTTTTTTCCTCTGACATCGGAGTCATTAATCCAAAGGATCCTTCTACCGCAACAGACTGATACTGGGAAGTTAAACGCATAAGATCCTGATTAATCTTCTCTAACTTAATTCTCATTCTATCTTCTGTAAGCATCGGAAAACGATGAGTAAATGTATAGCTATTAATATCTTGATACTTTACATCCTGATTTGTTGAAGCCATCAATGTTAAAACATCAGAATTGCTGAAATTGTCATAATCTGAATCATTTTTCTCAACTTGAACTGTAGGATAAACCCTATCCTCTCCACAGCAGGCAATAGGTTTATATCCTACTATTTGAACTCCCTTATTTTGTAAGGCTTGTATAATTGCTCGACAAGCAGTGGTTTTTCCCACATTTGTATCAGTCCCCGCAACAAAAAAGCTACTCATTTCGTTCTCCTTAAAAAAGTGCGGGCGATTTTAAAAGAATTTTTGAAGAAAGAAATTGAGGTAACGCAAACTTTTGCTTTTTAGATTTAAAAATAAACAGATTATTTGATCTCACTCAAACTATTAAATAAACCATCATCCTGTTTAGGTATTTGTAAATAAAATCCCTGTTGTTTAATTTTTTCCAAAATCTCTTGATTATCTACAGAATGCAATCTTTTTGAGCCTAATAAATTAAACATCATCACGATTTCAGGTTTACCAAATTGCTTTAACAGTGCTTCTGGCAAAGAAGAAAAATCATCTCGTTTTGCTAAATATAAATAACTTCCTGGTTTCTTTTTACTTTTATAAATTGCACACAACATAAATTAATCTATTCCTTTCATTTTAATATATGTTTTTAATGCAATTTTATCTTCTATACTAAGAAATGATGCATTAATAGCATTATTCAGCAATTTTTTTGCTTCAAATTCAGTTAATTGATAATCAGACTCTAATAATTCAAATTCCTGTTTAATTTCAGTTTGTGATACAGTCATATTATCTGTATTTAGCGTTGCCATAATCCCCTTTTGTAAAAAAGTTCTAAGTGGATAATTTTTTAAATTATTAATTGCTTTTGTCTGTAAATTACTACAAGGACACATCTCTACTGCAATATGTTTTATAGCTAAATCAGACATAACTTGCTCAGATTCTACTGCTCGAATACCATGTCCAATACGACTAGCACCAAGATTGATTGCCTGTTGCACATTTTCGGCCCCAGCTGCTTCACCTGCATGAATCGTAAAAGGAATACCAAGTTGATTAGCAAGCTGAAATTCTTGGGAAAAATTTTGGGTTGGATAACCTGCCTCTGGTCCAGCTAAATCCACCGCAACGACCCCGGCATCTTTTATAGTCAGATATTTTTTGGCTATATTAATAGTTTCTAAGTTATTTTCTAAAGAGCCAATTCCTCTTAAACAACATAAAATTAAATTTACTTTAAAAAGTGCGGTATCTTTTAGTCCTTGTTTTAAGCCAACTAATGCGGCTTCCACCACTTCTGATTGATTTAATCCCTTTTTTATATGAAGCTGTGGTGCAAAACGAATTTCAGCATAAACTACACCTTGTTTATCTAAACGTTTTACCAAGTCAAAAACCGCAGAAGAAATAGAATCTTGTGTTTGTAATAAAGAAACAGGAATTGCAAAACAATTTAAATATTGATTTAAATCACTACAATCTTTAGGCGCTGAAATTAATCTAAGAAGTGATTCAATGTCATTTACAGGTAAGTTGATGTTTTGTTTTTCCGCCCACTCAAAAATCCATTCAGGAGAAAGCGAACCATCCAAATGAAGATGGAGGTCTATCAAAGCATATTTTGATATATTTTTCATCATAATGATCCACCAAATAAAAAATTGCGCTAGATTTTATTGAGAAACAGTAAGAAGATCAACACAGGAAAAAAACGGGCTGCAATTGCAGCCCTAGTCAATTTTTTTTATTTTACTTCTCTAAATAAAATCTCACTTGGGATGACGGAACCTTGCCAGTAAAGTTCTGTAGAGACTTTTTCTGCGAGTTGTAGGAATGCTTGTGAAATTTCATTTTCAGGCACTCGCACAACAGTCGGATTGCCCGCATCTAAATCTTCACGGATACGAATGTGTAAAGGAAGTTGAGCTAATACTTTTACATTATATTTTTCAGCCATTTTCTCTGCACCGCCTGTGCCAAAAATTGCTTCATGATGACCGCACTTGCTACAAATGTGCATTGACATATTTTCCACAATACCCAACACCGGCACGGATACTCGCTCAAACATTGAAATACCTTTCACCGCATCAAGCAAAGCAATATCTTGTGGGGTTGTCACAACCACTGCGCCAGTTACAGGAATTTGTTGTGATAAGGTAAGTTGAATATCGCCGGTACCTGGAGGCATATCGATAACAAGATAATCTAAACTATCCCATAGAGTTTCATTTAATAATTGGCTTAGTGCGCTACTCGCCATTGGGCCACGCCAAATTGTTGCGCTGTCTTCATTCATTAAAAAGCCAATGGAATTTGCAGATAAACCATGTGCTTTAATTGGGGTGATGTGTTGATTATCTGGTGAAGTTGGGCGTTGATCCGCTGCACCCAACATATGAGGAATAGAAGGGCCATAAATATCCGCATCTAAAATCCCAACACGTGCACCTTGTGCTTGTAATGCTAAAGCTAGATTAACAGAAATCGATGATTTCCCTACACCGCCTTTACCAGAACTCACCGCAATAATATTTTTTACACCTTTTACGGCGGGTTGATTATTTGCTCGCTTAAGTGTGGCGATTTGATAAGACACCGCCCATTTAATTGCTTTGCAATCTGTTGCTTTCAACAACGCATCTGAAACCGCTTGTTTTAACTGTTCTGCACCAGAATTCCACGCAAAAGGTAATTGCAATTCAATACGTAAAGTATCGCCGCCCTTTTCCACTTTTTTCAAAGTATTAAGCGCAATCAGATCCTTTTGCAGGGTTGGATGCTGAAATTGTTGGATAATCTGCTGAACTTGATTTTGCTGCTCGGCAGTCAAATTATCAGAAAAGTAGGTTGCCATAATAACTTCCTGTTTAGTAGAGTAAATTTGTCGGGCATATTTAATCACGGAAAGTGCGGTATGTTAAGTTAAAGTTTTTCAAACTAGAAAAAAAGCCCTGTATCGGGTAAGATGTCCACAATTTTTATATGTTAAAAAAGAGAATAATAAATGACAACTCAACCTCGTAAAATTTTAGTCACTTGCGCCTTGCCTTATGCCAATGGGGCAATTCATTTAGGTCATATGTTAGAACATATCCAAGCGGATATTTGGGTGCGTTTTCAACGTATGCGTGGCAATAAAATCCATTTTGTCTGTGCAGACGATGCGCACGGTACGCCGATTATGCTGAATGCCGATAAACTTGGCATTACACCTGAAGAATTAATTGCTAAAGCAAAAGCCGATCACGTGCGTGATTTTGCAGGTTTCAACATTAGTTTTGATAACTATCATTCCACTCACAGCGAAGAAAACAAACAGCTCACTGCAGAAATTTACAATAAACTCAAAGCCAATGGCTTTATTAAGAGTAAAGTTATTTCTCAGTTATTCGACCCTGAAAAAAATATGTTCTTACCCGATCGTTTTGTGAAAGGCACTTGCCCTAAATGTAAAGCAGAAGATCAATATGGCGATAACTGCGAAGTTTGTGCTTCTACTTATAGTCCAATGGATTTAATTAATCCTCGCTCAGCTGTTTCTGGCGCAACACCTGTGGTAAAAGAATCTGAACACTTTTTCTTTGACTTACCCGCATTTGAAGGCATGTTAAAAGAATGGACTCGTTCTGGCTCACTTCAATCTGAAATTGCGAACAAAATGCAAGAATGGTTTGAAAGCGGTTTACAACAATGGGATATTTCACGCGATGCACCTTATTTCGGTTTTGAAATTCCGGGGGCAAAAGATAAATTCTTCTATGTTTGGTTAGATGCACCAATCGGCTATATGGCTTCATTCAAAAATCTATGCAATCGTGAAGGCATTGATTTCAATGAATTTTGGGCTGAAGGCAGCGATGCGGAGCTTTATCATTTCATCGGTAAAGACATCGTTTATTTCCACAGTCTATTCTGGCCAGCAATGCTTGAAGGCAGTGGCTACCGTAAACCGACTAATGTGTTCACTCATGGCTATGTCACGGTGGATGGGGCGAAGATGTCAAAATCTCGCGGGACTTTTATTCAAGCCAGCACTTATTTGAATCATATCGATCCTGAATGTTTGCGTTATTACTATGCGGCAAAATTAAATGATCGCATTGAAGATTTAGACTTTAACCTTGAAGATTTCGTACAACGTGTCAATACGGATATTGTAAACAAATTAGTAAATTTGGCTTCACGCAATGCCGGCTTTATTGCGAAACGCTTTGAAGGCAAACTTGCGGATAAATTGGAAGACGAATCATTATTTGCAGAATTTACCGCCCAAGCCGAGCAAATCGCTGCTTACTACGAAAGCCGTGAATACAATAAAGCCATTCGTGAAATTATGGCATTAACCGATAAAGCCAATAAATATATTGATGAAAAAGCCCCTTGGGTAATTGCAAAAGAAGAAGGCAAAGAGGCTGAATTACAAGCCGTATGTTCAATGGGGATTGAGCTTTTCCGCGTGTTGATGTCTTACTTAAAACCTGTTCTTCCAAAACTGGCAGAACGTGCAGAAGCCTTCTTACAAGCTGAATTACGTTGGGATAATATTCATCAACCACTGCTTGGTCATACCCTTGCACCATTCAAAGCCTTATTCTCTCGTTTAGAGAAAAAACAAATTGATGCTGTTGTGGAAGAAACCAAAGCCTTATTTGCAGCAGCCAACAAAGCCGCAGAAAAAACTGAAGCAAAACCAACCGTACTTTCTGCTGTTGAACCTATTGCTGAAACTATCACTATTGATGATTTCGCTAAACTTGATATGCGTGTAGCAAAAGTTTTGAAATGCGAAGCGGTGCCAGAATCTAATAAACTTTTACGTTTTGAATTAGATCTCGGCGATCATACTCGTCAAGTCTTCTCTGGCATTAAAGCGGCTTACAATAAGCCTGAAGAATTAGAAGGTCGTTTTGTGATTATGGTAGCAAACCTTGCACCACGTAAAATGAAATTTGGCGTGTCTGAGGGAATGATTCTATCCGCAGGAACAGGCGGTAGTGATTTATTCTTGTTATCTGCCGATAGCGGTGTCACTGCGGGCATGCAAGTAAAATAATCAATTCAATCTAAATGAGGGCAACATTACGTTGCCCTTTTATTTTCTTGTTGAAAATAGGTGACTTATAACCTACTATAACACTCAACTATTTATCTGT
This sequence comes from Haemophilus sp. oral taxon 036, assembly GCF_002998595.1. Classification (NCBI taxonomy): domain Bacteria; kingdom Pseudomonadati; phylum Pseudomonadota; class Gammaproteobacteria; order Pasteurellales; family Pasteurellaceae; genus Haemophilus; species Haemophilus sp. oral taxon 036. Next base: position 1,754,637 of record NZ_CP027235.1, on the reverse strand, counting down.
TTGGAGAATATTATGAAAAACGAATTAATTTGCTATAAACAAATGCCAGTGTGGACAAAAGACAAATTGCCACAAATGTTCCAAGAAAAGCACAACACAAAAGTCGGTACTTGGGGGAAATTAACCGTATTAAAAGGTAAGCTTAAATTTTATGAGCTAACCGAAAATGGTGATGTTGTTGCCGAGCATATTTTTACCCCAGAAAGTGACATTCCTTTTGTTGAACCTCAAGCATGGCATCGTGTTGAAGCGCTTTCTGATGACCTAGAATGTACCCTAGGTTTCTATTGCAAAAAAGAAGATTATTTCAGTAAAAAATACAATATGACTGCCACTCACGGCGATGTGGTGGATGCAGCAAAAATCATCTCGCCTTGTAAAGTATTAGATTTAGGTTGCGGACAAGGGCGTAATTCACTTTATTTAAGTTTATTAGGCTATGATGTGACTTCTTGGGATCACAACGAAAACAGCATTGCCTTTTTAAATGAAACCAAAGAGAAAGAAAACCTTAATATTTCTACCGCACTTTACGACATTAACTCTGCCAACATTCAAGAAAACTATGATTTTATTGTTTCAACGGTGGTGTTTATGTTCTTAAATCGTGAACGTGTGCCGTCAATCATTAAAAATATGCAAGAACATACCAATGTTGGCGGGTATAACTTAATCGTTGCGGCTATGTCCACAGATGATGTGCCTTGCCCGCTTCCATTCTCCTTCACCTTCGCTGAAAACGAATTAAAAGAATATTACAAGGATTGGGAATTCTTAGAATATAACGAAAATATGGGCGAATTACACAAAACCGATGAAAATGGCAATCGCATTAAAATGAAATTTGCCACAATGTTAGCGAGAAAGAAATAATCACTCATTTATAAAAAAATGACCGCCTTTATGAAAAAAGAGCGGTCATTATTTTATTTACGTTCTATTATTCTTCAATAGAACGTAATAATTCATTGATGCCAACTTTACCTAAAGTTTTTGCATCTACTTTTTTCACGATCACTGCGCAGTATAAACTATATTTTCCACATTTTGATGGAAGGCTACCAGATACCACCACAGAACCCGCTGGTACACGGCCGTAGTGAATTTCACCGGTTTCACGATCATAAATTTTGGTTGATTGACCGATAAATACGCCCATTGAAATAACACAGCCATCTTCTACGATAACCCCTTCCACCACTTCTGAACGTGCACCAATAAAGCAGTTATCGCCGATAATGGTGGGGTTAGCTTGTAATGGCTCCAATACGCCACCGATGCCTACGCCACCAGATAAGTGAACGTTTTTACCGATTTGTGCACATGAACCAACCGTTGCCCAGGTATCTACCATGGTGCCTTCGCCAACGTAAGCACCAATATTTACATAGGATGGCATTAATACGCAGTTTTTAGAAATGTATGCACCTTTACGCACCGTTGCAGAAGGCACAACACGGAAACCTTCTTCAGCAAAACGTTCTTCGGTGTAATCCGCAAATTTTAATGCTACTTTGTCGTAATATTTTGTTTCTGCTCCGTCAATGATTTGGTTGTCATTTATACGGAATGAAAGTAAAACCGCTTTTTTTAACCATTGATGTGTTACCCATTCACCATCAATTTTTTCTGCAACACGGTATTTACCTGAATCTAATCCTTCGATCACTTCCTCAATTGCCGCGCGCGTTTCCGCATCAACGGTTTTTGGGGTAATTTCTGCACGTTTCTCAAATGCAGCTTCAATAATTTGTTGTAAATTTGACATGATAATTCCTATTAGTTAATGAATAAAACGTTGTTATTTTTACCATACTTTTGCGTCTCAAGCAAAAACCTAAAAAAATACCGCCCTTTGTTTTCTAACAAAGCGCGGTAATTCATAAAATAAACACAATTAAAAAATTGATAGTGCTAGCCCTACAACAACAGTCATACTAAAAACAACCATTATCATGGCGTAACCAAAATCACTCATCTTTTTCTCCTAAATAAAAAATTTACGTACATTCTAGCAATATTTATTAGAAAAAATCATCTCTTTTACAAAAAAATTATAATAAAAGTAACGAAATATTCTATAAACCTTTATAATAGGAAAAATTTTCTAGGGGTCAATGTATGGCAACAATTAAAGATGTCGCAAAAATGGCTGGCGTATCTACCACGACAGTATCACATGTAATAAATAAAACGCGTTTTGTTGCAAAAGAAACAGAAGAATCTGTATTACTTGCAATTAAACAACTGAATTATTCACCAAGCGCTGTTGCAAGAAGTTTAAAAGTGAATACAACCAAATCGATCGGCATGATTGTCACCACTAGTGAAGCCCCCTACTTTGCTGAGATCATTCATTCCGTCGAAGAACATTGTTATCGTCAAGGTTATTCCCTTTTCTTATGTAATACACAAAATGATTCTGAAAAAGTAAAAAACCATCTAGAAATGCTAACAAAAAAACGGGTAGATGGTTTGCTGGTGATGTGTTCTGAATATACGCAAGACTCATTGGATTTGCTTTCGTCATTTTCCAGTATTCCAATGGTTGTGATGGATTGGGGCCCAAATGCCAATACAGATATTATTTATGATCATAGTTTTGATGGCGGTTATTTAGCAACCAAACACCTCATTGATTGCGGTCATAAAAAAATCGGTATTATCTGCGGTGAACTCAATAAAACTACTGCAAGAACTCGTTATGAAGGCTTTGTAAAAGCAATGGAAGAAGCTAAATTGACAATCAATCCATCTTGGGTACTGGAAGGTGCATTTGAGCCTGAAGATGGTTATGAATGTATGAATCGTTTGCTAGCTCAAGAGGAATTACCAACAGCTCTATTCTGTTGTAACGATGTCATGGCACTTGGTGCAATTTCTGCACTGACAGAAAAAGGGTTACGCGTGCCTGATGATATGTCTATTATCGGCTATGATGATATTCATGCTTCGCGTTTTTATGCGCCACCATTAACCACTATTCACCAATCTAAGCTACGATTAGGCAGACAGGCGGTAAATATTTTATTAGAACGAATCAGTCAAAAAGATCAAGGCGTTCAGCAATATAGCCGTATTGACATTGGCCCCGAACTTATTATTAGAAAATCCGTTAAATCAATTTAATAAAACTTATTAAAAATAAACCGCACTTTTTAAACAATCCATAAAAAGTGCGGTTCTTTTTTATCTATTTTTTAGCTTTTCTTGATTATCTTCAAGGTTTCCTTGAATAGCATTTGCCCTATCTTCTGTTTTTAGCTATATCTATCGACAACTTACGAATTTTTATTTTTACTTTTAGGAGTTCCTATGACACAAGAGTACCGCACTTTACGCAATAACATTAGTATGTTAGGGCGTTTTCTCGGAGAAACCATCAACGATGCCCAAGGTGCCGATATTCTCGAATTAATCGAAAATATTCGTAAACTTTCTCGTAATTCTCGTGCTGGCGATGATAAAGCAAGACAAGAATTGCTCGACACGCTCGGTAGTATTTCTAATGACAATATTATTCCCGTCGCGCGTGCTTTCAGCCAATTTTTAAACCTCACTAACATAGCTGAACAATATCAAACAATTTCGCGTGAACATTCTCTTGCACAAAGTTCTTCTCAATCCTTAAGCGAACTTTTCAAACACTTAAAAGAACAAAATGCCTCAGTGGAAGATGTGCATAAAACAGTCGAAAAATTATTAATTGAGCTGGTTCTGACCGCACATCCAACAGAAACAACACGTCGTTCACTCATTCATAAACACATTGAAATCAATAAATGTTTAAGCAAGCTAGAACATCATGATTTAACTGAAAAAGAACGCAATATTATTGAGCGCCTATTACTTCGCTTAATCGCTGAAGCATGGCATACCAACGAAATTCGTACTGTTCGCCCAACGCCATTTGATGAGGCTAAATGGGGCTTTGCGATGTTGGAAAACAGTTTATGGCAAGCTGTGCCAGAGTTTTTACGCCAACTAAACGAAACCGCCCGTGAATTTTTAGGTTACGATTTGCCAGTAGGATTAAAACCCGTACGCATTTCCTCTTGGATGGGTGGTGACCGTGATGGAAATCCGTTTGTTACCGCACAAATCACCAAAAAAGTGCTTTATTTTGCCCGTTGGAAAGCGGCGGATTTATTCTTACAAGACATCAGCAAATTAGCCGATGAACTTTCAATGGTGAAATGTAGCGATGAGTTTCGTGCTAAATATGGCGAGCATTTAGAGCCCTATCGCTTTGTGGTGAAAAATTTACGCAATCAGCTTACAGCAACATTAGCTTATTTTGATGATCACCTATCAGATCGCACACCGCGCGTATCCGAAAGCGAAATTATTTTGGAAGATAATCAACTTTGGGAGCCGCTTTACGATTGTTATCAATCTTTAATTCAATGCGGTATGCGCATTATTGCGAATGGTTCATTGTTGAATATTTTGCACCGTATTAGTTGTTTTGGCGTAACGCTTTCTCAAATGGATATTCGCCAAGAAAGCACTCGTCACACCGAGGCAATTGCAGAAATCACGCGCTATATTGGTTTGGGTGATTACGCTCAATGGACAGAAGACGATAAACAGGCTTTCTTAATTCGTGAATTAAGCTCACGCCGTCCATTAATTCCGCAAAACTGGACGCCATCACCAGAAACCAAAGAAATTTTAGATACTTGCAAAGTCATTGCTCAACAAAAACAAGGTGTCATTGCGTGTTATGTTATTTCGATGGCACGCAGTGCATCTGATGTTTTAGCTGTTCACTTACTCTTAAAAGAAGCAGGCGTGCCATATCATATTCCTGTTGTGCCATTATTCGAAACCTTAGACGATTTAGATGCAGCTGAAAAAGTGATGACTCAACTTTTCAATGTGGGTTGGTATCGTGGCGTGATCAATAATCGTCAAATGGTGATGATTGGCTATTCAGATTCGGCAAAAGATGCGGGCATGATGGCTGCCTCTTGGGCGCAATATCGTGCCCAAGAAGCCTTAGTGAATTTAACAGAAAAACTTGGCATTGAACTCACTTTATTCCACGGACGTGGTGGCACGATTGGTCGTGGCGGTGCGCCAGCACATGCGGCATTACTTTCTCAACCACCTCGTTCACTAAAAAATGGTTTACGCGTGACAGAACAAGGCGAAATGATTCGCTTCAAACTGGGTTTACCGGCTGTAGCGGTAGAAACCTTTGATCTCTACGCCAGTGCCATTTTAGAAGCAAATCTTTTACCGCCACCAGAACCGAAACCAGAATGGCGCACTATAATGGATGAGCTTTCCACTATCTCTTGCGACATTTATCGCGGCGTGGTTCGTGGTGATAAAGATTTTGTTCCTTATTTCCGCAGTGCGACGCCAGAACAGGAGCTCTCCAAATTGCCGCTTGGCTCTCGCCCTGCAAAACGCAATCCAAATGGCGGCGTGGAAAGTTTACGCGCCATTCCTTGGATTTTTGCATGGATGCAAAATCGCTTAATGCTACCCGCTTGGTTGGGCGCTGGAGCATCTATCCGTCAGATTATTGAACAAGGCAAAGGCGATGTCATTCATGAAATGTGCGAAAACTGGCCGTTCTTTTCAACGCGAATCGGTATGTTGGAAATGGTATTTAGTAAATCGGATACTTGGCTTTCCCAACAATATGATCAACGATTGGTGAAAAAAGAACTTTGGTATTTAGGCGAAAATTTACGTAAGCAACTTGAAGATGATATTCAAACTGTGCTTTCACTTTCTCACCAAAGTGAATTGATGTCTGATTTACCTTGGATTGCAGATTCAATTGCATTGCGCAATATCTACACGGATCCGCTCAATCTACTGCAAGTGGAATTGCTTCACCGTTTCCGTGAAAATCCAGAGCAAGTAAATCCCGATGTAGAACAAGCATTGATGATTACCATCACAGGTATCGCGGCTGGAATGCGCAATACGGGCTAGCAAGATGAAAAAAGTGCGGAAAATTTTCCGCACTTTTTTATTCAAATCGATCACTTAATAAAAATTGTAAAACCGCATCCATTCTCAAATGAGGAATCGTTTCGCCTTGTTCTAAAGGCTGAGGTTCAAAACTATCGAAATCAAAGTGCGGTTGTTTTTGCCAAAATTCTGCTCTTGGTAATTTGCTCGGTACAGTGCCTGGATAAAGCGTAATAGGTTGTTTATCAATAGAACGAATCCCTTGAATTGCTTTAATTTCTTTTCCTTGCTGATTCACAATCACTTGCTTTGTGGTACGAACAGCAGCAATAGCGGTATATTCCGTATCGATTCCTTCAAATTCCACATGGCGACCACCCTCTTGCACAATTTGGCGCATTAAACTCACTAAATTAGGAATTTGATCACGAGTAATATGATCCGCCTTCGTCGCAACAAACATTAATCGATCAATTCGCGGAGAAAACAAACGATGAAGAAAATTTCTGCTGCCATAATGGAAATTATTAAATAACTGGTTTAAACCCATTTGCATATCTAAAAAGGCTTGCTGGCTGTGATTTAAAGGCGTTAAACAATCCGCCAAAATAACTTGGCGATCAAAGGTAGAAAAATAATTTTCGTAAAAACCTTTCACAATTTTATTGCGATAATAATCATAACGTTTTGTCAGCACAGCAAAATAGCTATTCGATTTGGCTGTTTTTTTCAAGGTTTGCCACTGTTCTTCCGAAAGATGAATTAATGGGAAAAATTGTAATGCGGGCGCCCCCTCTAAATCACTTGGCAATACAAATCGTCCTGGCTGAATAAATTGCATGCCTTGCGACTTACATTGGTGTAAATAATCCGTATAACTTTTCGCTATCTTAGCTAAAACATCTTCATTTGCGACCGCACTTAAATCCAAATCCTGTAACATGGGAAGCCAATTCTGTGCCAATTCTTCACGAACGCCAGTGGTAACCTTAATTTGCTCTTGTGACCATTGTTGAAAATCTAGATTTAACAGCGGCAAATCTAGCAGCCATTCCCCCGGATAATCAAAAATATCTAAATAAAGCGTGCCGCGTTCTTTCAAATGGCGTAGCAATCCAGATTGACGTTGAAAACGAATTGCTAGACGTGTTTCACTCACGCCACGAGTAGATTGAAACCACTGAGGCGGATTTTGTGACAAATCATTTAAATTACTTTCATAATCAAAACGTGGCACGCTGAGATCTTGTTGAGATACTCGTTTCACCGCCAAGATCGCACCATTTCTAGCTGCTTCAAACAAGGGCAAATGCTGTGATGAATTTTGATTAATGGAGAGAAGTTGATTGATTAAACTTGTAATAAACGCTGTTTTTCCACTCCGACTTAACCCTGTTACCGCCAAACGTAAAGTGCGGTCAAAACCACGATTAATAAATTGATTGATTTCGTTTTGAACCCTATTAAACATTCAATATCCTAGCCATTTTTACTAATATGCCTTACAATTTGGCACATAATTTATCACAATGCATTTGTTATGTTACGCAAAAATCTTACGTTTTTCTGCTTTCTATTTGGTATTGGTTTGAATTCCCAACTTCAAGCGGCTCCGCGCGTACCAGAACACCTAACAGAAAACGGACTAACTTATTGTACTAATGCCTCTGGATTTTCTTTTAATCCGCAAACAGCGGATGCTGGCACAAGTATGAATGTCGTCACAGAGCAAATTTATAACAAACTTTTTGAAATAAAAAACCATAGCGCGAATGTTACACCTGTTCTTGCTCAGTCTTATACTATTTCACCTGATGGAAAAGAAATATTAATCAATTTGCGTCGTGGTGTTAAATTTCACCAAACACCATGGTTTACCCCAACACGCGATTTTAATGCAGAAGATGTAGTATTTTCTATTAATCGGGTACTTGGCCATACAACTTATTTGCCACAATTAAGCGAAAATCTTATTACGTATAAAAATCCACAGTATCGTGTATTTCATGAACAAGCTAAGAAGGTACATTTCCCATATTTTGAAAGTATAAAGCTAAACGAAAAAATTAAATCCGTTACCGCTCTTTCACCTTACCAAGTCAAAATTGAGTTATTTACACAAGACTCATCTATTTTGTCACATCTTGCTAGCCAATATGCAATTATTTTCTCACAAGAATATGCGTATCAACTCAGTGCCGATGATAATCTTGCCCAATTAGATACCCACCCTGTTGGTACGGGACCCTATCAAGTGAAAGACTATGTATATAACCAACATGTCCGCTTAGTGCGTAACGAAAATTACTGGAAAAAAGAAGCGAAAATCAAAAATATTGTTGTTGATCTTTCTACCGACCGAAATGGTCGTTTAGTTAAATTTTTAACAACGAATGCCAAATTGCTTCTTATCCTGATGTTAGCCAAATTGGTTTATTAAAAAGCGATGACAAACACTATTATATGCAATCTACTGATGGAATGAACTTGGCATATTTAGCATTTAATTTTGATAAGCCGATCATGCAGGATCGCACTATTCGGGAAGCTATCTCGCAAAGTTTAAATCGGGCGCGTATTATTCACAATATTTATCATAATACAGCAACTGTTGCGAATAATATTATTCCTGAGGTTTCTTGGGCATCAAATGTGAATAGCCCAGAATTTGAGTTTGATTATAATCCCAAAATTGCTCAAAAAGTCTTAAAAAATAAACATCTTTCACTTAATTTATGGGTCATTAATGAAGAACAAGTATATAATCCCGCACCTTTTAAAATGGCTGAAATGATAAAATGGGATTTAGCACAAACCGGAGTTAAAATTAACGTTCGAGCAGTAACACGTACTTTTTTAAGTGAACAACTTCGTAATAAAACAGAAAATTATGATTTAATTCTTACAGGATGGTTAGCAGGGAATCTTGATCCTGATGGTTTTATGCGACCAATTTTAAGTTGTAATACACAAAATGAAGTAACTAACTTATCTAATTGGTGTAATCAGGATTTTAATCATTTAATGGATAGTGCTATTGCAATAACACACTTAGCAGAACGTGTTCGTTTTTATAACGATGCTCAAAATCTCGTATTACATGAATTACCCATTATTCCCATTGCAAATGTAAAACGCATCTTAGTTGCCAATACTCGTGTAAAAGGTGTTGAAATGACACCTTTTGGTAGCCTAAATTTTTCGACTTTACATTTAAGTAAGGAGAAACCTTAATGTTGTGGTCTGCTATTCGTCATATTATCTGGATAATCATATTATTATTAGTATTATCCTTAATCAGTTTTATGATCTTATTGCGTGATCCACTCAATGCTGATCTTATCACACAAAATATCTATAACGCTTATTACATCTATTTAAAAACATTGTTACAGGGTGATTTTGGCATCACTTATAACGGAGGAAAATCCTTAATTGATTTAATTTTGACTGTATTACCTCCTACTCTAGAGCTTTGCTTTACTGCACTCTTATTAGCTTTTATCTTTGGCTTACCTCTCGGTATCATCAGAGCGGTCAGTTCTCAACAAATTTTTACTAAAAGTTTACAAAGCTTATCCTATTTAGGTTTATCCATTCCTATATTTTGGCTTGCACCTCTTTTACTTTACACCGCATCCATCAATCATTGGGAGATTGCCGCTATAGGACAATATAATTTACTCTATGAAATCATACCGATTACAGGCTTTCCAGTTATTGATGTTTGGTTCGTTAATGAGCCATATCGCACTAAGATTATACAAAACGTCTTACAACATCTAGCATTGCCTACGCTTGTTTTATGTATTTTACCTACAATGGAAATTATTCGTCTTATTCAACAACGGGCTGAATACATTCTTTGTCAAAACTTTGCTAAGGTAGCAACAACACGAGGTTGGTCAAAATGGAAAATTTTACATCAATATGTTTTTCGTAATACCCTTCCATTATTGATACCCCAAGTGCCACGTGTATTTACACTTGTGCTAACGCAATGTATGTTAGTCGAAACAGCACTTGGTTGGCCAGGTATTGGTCGTTGGCTTATTAATGCTGTAGCTGAACAAGACTATAACAGTATTGCAGCAGGCGTTATAGTTATTGGTATATGTATTATTTTAATTGATACCTTAATTAAAAGTATCACTTTTATACTCGATCCATTTAAAAAGAAAGGTTGGTATGCAAGATAAAGAACCTGAAGAATTTCGAGAAAATACCTCAATATTCCAAATTTGGCTACTATTTCGCAAAAATACCATTGCGTTGTTCAGCTTTTATTTATTAGCGTTGTTAACTCTGACCGCACTTTTCAGCAGTTGGATAGCGCCTTATTCTGATAACACACAGTTTGTTGGGCAAGAATTAATGCCACCATCTTGGGTTGATAAAGGACAAATAGCTTTTTTCTTTGGCACAGATGATCTAGGACGAGATATTTTAAGTCGCTTAATTATGGGTACTCGCTATACCCTGGGCTCTTCCTTATTAGTACTCATTGCCACCGCACTCATTGGAGGGGCACTTGGTATTATTGCTGGTATGTTAAAAGGGATAAAGGCACGTTTTGTGGGACATATTTTCGATGCTTTTTTATCTTTACCTATTTTACTTATTGCAATCATCATTTCCACATTAATGGAGCCTAGTTTATGGAATGCTATGTTTGCAACGCTATTCGCAATTTTACCTTATTTTATCCATGCTATTTATCGCGCAATTCAAGAAGAATTAAAAAAAGATTATGTCATCATGCTCAAACTTGAGGGGATTTCTAACTGGGCATTATTAAAAACCACCATTTTGCCTAATATCACAGTTGTGTATATTCAAGAAATCTCACGGGCTTTTATTGTTGCAGTACTAGATATCAGCGCACTAAGTTTTATATCTCTTGGCGCTCAACGTCCTACACCAGAATGGGGAGCGATGATCAAAGATTCACTTGAGCTACTCTATCTTGCGCCATGGACAGTACTTTTACCTGGTTTTGCTATTATTTTCACTATTTTACTCAGTATTATTTTTAGTAACGGCTTAATTAAAGCCATTAATCAATATTATGAATAACTTATGGCACTATTAGATATTCGCAACTTAAATATTGAAATAAAAACACCAAACGGTCGCATTAAAATTGTGGACGGTATTAATTTATCACTCAATGAAGGAGAAATCGGTGGACTTGTGGGTGAATCAGGTTCTGGTAAAAGTTTAATCGCCAAAGTTATTTGTAATGCGGTCAAAGAAAACTGGATTATCACCGCAGATCGTTTCCGATTTGACGATGTAGAATTACTAAAGCTTAATCCAAATCAACGTCGTAAACTTGTCGGTAAAGAAATATCTATGATTTTCCAAGATCCTCTTTCTTGCCTTGAACCAAGTCGAAAAGTTGGTAAGCAGCTTATCCAAAATATTCCTAATTGGACATTTAAGGGAAAATGGTGGCAATGGTTCGGATGGAAAAAACGCCGTGCTATTGAATTATTACACCGTGTTGGTATTAAAGATCACCATGATATTATGTCCAGCTATCCAAGCGAACTTACTGAAGGTGAAGGTCAGAAAGTAATGATTGCTATTGCCGTAGCAAACCAACCTCGTCTACTCATTGCAGATGAACCTACAAATACTCTAGAATCTACGACTGCGCTACAAGTTTTTCGATTACTTTCTAGCATGAATAAAAACCAAGGTACGACTATTTTACTTGCAAGTAACGATATTAAAAGCATCAGTGAATGGTGTGATCACATTTCTGTTCTTTATTGTGGACAAAATGCTGAATCTGCCCCAACAGAAATATTATTAGCATCGCCACACCACCCCTACACTCAATCATTAATTAATGCGATCCCGGATTTTACTCAGCCTTTAGGATTCAAAACTAAATTAGGTACATTAGAAGGAACAGTACCAATTCTAGAACAAATGCCTATAGGTTGTCGTCTTGGACCACGTTGTCCTTTCGCACAAAAGAAATGTATTGAAAAGCCGAACAAGACCAAAATTAAGCAACATGAATTTTCTTGCCATTACCCCGTTAATCTTCGCGAGAAAAATTTCAAAGAAAAAACCACTACTACACCATTAACGCTCCATCGTAAAGGAAATGAATAATGCCGTTATTAAAAGTAGAAGATTTAACTAAAACTTTCAAAGGTCGAAAACGCTTATTTGGTACCAGCTATTTTAATGCAGTAGAAAATATAAGTTTTTCTCTTGAACGCCAGCAAACAATCGCTATTATTGGGAAAAATGGCTCGGGAAAATCCACATTGGTCAAAATGATCGCGGGTATAATTCCCCCCTCTTCAGGTCGTATTATATTTAATCATCATGAATTACAACATGATGATATCCAATATCGAGCCCAGCATATTCGCATGCTCTTCCAAGATGCTAATTCAGCTTTCAATCCACGATTAAATATTGGTGAGATACTTGATACCCCTTTACGTCTGGCTACTAATTGGGATGAGTCGCTCCGTAATCAAAAAATCTTTGATACACTTTTACTTGTTGGACTTTATCCTGATTACACCAATTTAAAAATCAAAAACCTTTCTGTAAGCCAGAAACAACGAATTGCATTAGCTCGAGCTCTTATTCTATCACCTGAAATTATCATTATTGATGATGCACTGGGTAATCTTGATGCTTCCGTACGCATACAACTACTCAACTTAACATTAGATTTACAACAACGGCTTGGTATTTCCTATATTTATGTTGGACAAGATCTTGGCATGATTAAACATATTGCCGATCAAGTTATTGTGATGGATGAGGGAAAAATGATTGAATATGGGCCACCAAGAACATTATTTAGCGCACCACAAACTGAAATTACTCGTCGTTTAGTTGAAAGTCATTTTGGAAAAATTCTTGATGAGAATGCTTGGATAAATAATTAGAAAAATTGAGTTGGTCGATAAGCCGAGTTCTGTCGTGGACAATCATTCCTCTAGGCGACAAATTACTCTGTCGCTCAAGCAACCTACCCGAATCCTGAGCGGGCCACTCATTGGATTCCTATTTGGTCTTGCTACGAGTGGAGTTTACCCTGCTGCCAACCGTTACCGGAGGCACGGTGCGCTCTTACCGCACCCTTTCACCCTTACCGTTTACACGGCGGTCTGCTCTCTGTTGCACTGGTCGTCGGCTCACGCCGCCCGGACGTTATCCGGCACTCTGCCCTGTGTAGCTCGGACTTTCCTCTCGTTTACTTGTCCCACTAGGTCGTATAAATACGGTTAAGGGCTTCAATAAACCAGCGATTGTCTAACCAACTCGGCGCGTAGTATAGGGGCAATCATTAGTGAGGTCAATAAAATCCCCAATTTTTAGATATTACGCGTCAATCTTATAAACAATAATGCCTAGCTTGCATCGAATTTTTCATTCGTATTTTTTTATGATTCCGCTAAAATAACGCCAATTTCAACCGCTCTTTTAGGAAGAAGAATGAACTATCTAAAAATCGCCCAGGATTCTCTTTCAGTGGAAAGTAACGCACTTTTACAACTCAGCCAACGTTTAGGTGAAGATTTTAATCAAGTCATAGATTTAATCCTTAGTTGCGAAGGACGATTAGTCATCGGCGGGATAGGCAAATCCGGTTTAATCGGCAAAAAAATGGTAGCGACATTTGCCTCTACGGGCACCCCAAGTTTCTTTTTACATCCAACGGAAGCCTTCCACGGTGATTTAGGTATGTTGAAACCAATTGATATCGTGATGTTAATTTCCTATAGCGGTGAAACTGATGATGTCAATAAACTAATTCCAAGTTTAAAAAATTTTGGTAATAAAATTATTGCCGTGACGAGTAATAAAAATTCCACGCTCGCACGCCATGCAGATTATGTTCTAGATATTACTGTTGAGCGTGAAGTGTGTCCGAATAATCTCGCGCCAACAACATCCGCACTTGTAACGCTTGCGCTTGGCGATGCACTCGCTGTATCGCTCATTACGGCACGCAATTTCCAACCCGCTGACTTTGCTAAATTCCATCCAGGTGGTAGTCTTGGTCGCCGTTTACTCTGTAAAGTAAAAGATCAAATGCAAACTCGTTTACCAATTATCAAACCGGAAACCAATTTCACTGATTGCTTAACTATAATGAATGAAGGCCGAATGGGCGTTGCATTAGTCATGGAGAATAATCAATTAAAAGGCATTATTACGGATGGCGATATTCGTCGAGCATTAACGACAAATGGCGCTGATACCTTAAATAAAACTGCACAAGATTTTATGACAAACTCACCTAAGACAATTCACCAAGATGAATTCCTAGCAAAAGCAGAAGACTTTATGAAAGCGAAAAAAATTCACTCGCTAGTTGTTGTTAATGATGAAATCACGTGGTGGGTTTAGTGGAATTTTCAAGCTAAGGAATCCCAATGCAACAAAAATTAGAAAATATTAAATTTGTTATTACTGATGTGGACGGCGTGCTCACCGATGGACAACTCCATTATGATGCTAATGGTGAAGCGATTAAAAGTTTTCATGTGCGAGATGGTTTAGGCATAAAAATGCTGATGGATGCAGGTATTCAAGTGGCAGTGCTTTCTGGTCGAGACTCCCCTATTTTACGTCGTCGTATTGCCGATCTAGGCATTAAATTATACTTTCTCGGCAAACTTGAAAAAGAAACAGCCTGTTTTGATCTTATGAAACAAGCTGGCGTCACTGCCGAGCAAACCGCTTATATTGGCGATGATAGTGTAGATCTTCCCGCCTTTGCAGTGTGTGGAACTTCTTTTGCTGTGGCAGACTCCCCTATTTATGTGAAGAATGCTGTTGATCATGTACTTTCTACACATGGCGGCAAAGGTGCCTTCAGAGAAATGTCAGATATGATTTTACAAGCACAGGGAAAATCTTCTGTGTTTGATAGTGCCCAAGGTTTCCTAAAATCAGTGAAAAACATGGGACAATAAAATACCTAAAAATAAACCGCACTTAGGCAACCTCAAGTGCGGTTATTTTTATGCGTGTTTTTTATAATGCTTTTAAGATATCTTCAACACGATCTTTTGCATCACCAAAGAGCATTTGCGTATTCTCTTTGAAGAATAATGGGTTTTGTACACCTGCGTAACCCACAGCCATTGAACGTTTGAAAACAATCACATTTTGTGCTTTCCATACTTCCAACACAGGCATTCCCGCGATTGGGCTATTTGGATCTTCCATCGCAGCTGGGTTTACCGTATCGTTCGCACCGATAACCAATACCACATCGGTATCAGCGAAATCATCATTGATTTCATCCATTTCAAGTACCACATCATAAGGCACTTTCGCTTCGGCTAAAAGCACGTTCATGTGGCCTGGTAAACGTCCTGCAACAGGGTGAATACCAAAACGAACGTTCACACCACGTTCACGCAATTTTGCCGTAATATCAGCAACTGGATATTGTGCTTGTGCCACAGCCATACCATATCCCGGAGTGATAATTACAGAACTTGCATTTTTCAACAATTCAGCCACTTCTTCTGCTGTAGTTTCACGGTGTTCGCCTTGTTCTTCTCTTGAAGAAACTTCAACATCGTTACCAAAACCACCTGCAATTACGCTCACAAATGAACGGTTCATTGCTTTACACATGATGTAAGAAAGAATTGCACCAGAAGAACCGACAAGGGCGCCTGTAACGATGAGCAAATCATTATTCAACATAAAACCTGCTGCAGCCGCTGCCCAACCAGAATAAGAGTTAAGCATTGATACTACAACTGGCATATCTGCTCCACCGATTGAAGCCACTAAGTGCCATCCAAATGCAAGCGCAATCGCAGTCATTAATAACACAGGGAAAATGCTTTCTGGATTATTTAAGAATGCAACCATCAATAATGCAGATACCACAAGTGCGGCTAAATTTAATTTATGGCGATGTGGCAACATTAATGCTTTTGAATTAATTTTTCCGCTTAATTTACCAAATGCGACAACAGAACCAGTGAAAGTTACTGCACCGATAAAGATACCTAAAAATACTTCAACATTATGAATATTCGTTAATACTGCTTGCTCTGCTACAAATGCGGCTTGTGCTGCTGCATCTAATCCTTCTGGCATTAACGCCTCATTGTGTAAACCATAGCTATTAAAGCCTACGAGTACAGCCGCTAAACCAACAAAACTGTGAAGAATCGCCACAAGTTCTGGCATTTCAGTCATTTCTACTTTTAATGCACGTTGAACACCGATTGCACCACCGATGATCATCGCAATAATGATCCAAAATGTTCCTTCAGAATGAGGGCCAAAAATGGTTGCGATAAGAGCAATGGTCATACCAACAATACCGAACCAACAACCCGCTTTAGCAGTTTCATGTTTAGAAAGTCCTGCCAAGCTCATAATGAAAAGTAATGCTGCTAAAATATACGCAGCCTGTACTAAACCTTCAGACATTGTGCGCTCCTTAACCTTTTCTAAACATTGCTAACATACGTTGTGTGACACGGAAACCACCAAAAATATTGATGCTTGCCACCAAAATCGCCACAAAAGCTAAGGCATCGATAAATAGATTGCCTGTTGGCTGACGAATTTGTAATAACGCCCCTACAATAATAATGCCTGAAATTGCATTTGTTACTGCCATTAATGGTGTGTGAAGTGCATGGCTAACATTCCAAACCACGTAATAACCCACCACACAAGCTAAAACAAATACGGTGAAATGTGATAAAAATGCAGCGGGCGCAACGGAAGCTAACCAAAGGAATAACACGCCAACACCTGCCATCACACCGTATTTCACACGAGGATCTGTTGGTTTAGATTCTTTTTTCTCTGCCACTGGTGCAGCTTTGGTTTCTTGTTTTGGTTGTGCAGACACTTGAATTTGTGCTGGTGGAATTTCTTCCCCATCACGAACAACGGTTACACCACGAAGAACCACATCTTCAAAATCAATATTGATCTTGCCATCTTTCTCTTTGCACAAAAGTTTTAATAAATTGACTAAGTTTGTGCCATAAAGTTGAGAAGATTGTGTTGGTAAACGGCTTGGGAAATCCGTATAACCAATCACTTTCACTTGGTTTTCAGTTGTAACAACTTTCCCTGCTTGCGTATATTCACAGTTACCACCAGTTGCAGCCGCTAAATCCACAATCACCGAACCTGGTTTCATTGAATCCACCATTTCTTTGGTGATTAAACGAGGCGCTGGTTTACCCGGAATTGCTGCCGTAGTAATAATAATATCGACTTCTTTAGCTTGTTCTGCATAAAGCTCCATTGCACGACGGTTAAATTCTTCCGACATCACTTTTGCATAACCATCACCACTGCCGCCTTCTTCTTTAAAATCAATTTCTAAGAAGCTTGCCCCCATACTTTGAACTTGCTCTTTCACTTCAGGACGAGAGTCAAAAGCACGAACAATCGCCCCAAGGCTATTTGCCGCACCAATTGCCGCCAAACCAGCCACACCTGCACCAATTACCAACACTTTTGCTGGTGGAACTTTACCTGCTGCAGTAATTTGTCCAGTAAAGAAGCTACCGAATTCATGCGCAGCTTCAATGACAGCACGATAACCAGAAATATTCGCCATAGAAGAAAGCGCATCCAATGCTTGCGCACGAGAAATACGAGGCACCGCATCCATTGCTAACACATTAATTTTCTTCGCGGTGAGTTTTTTCATTAACTCAGGATTTTGCATACGCCAAATAAAGCTCACAAGCGTTGCGCCTTCCTTCATTTGAGCGATTTCTTCATCTGTCGGTGCATTTACTTTGAAGATAATATCCGATTGCCAAATTTCAGCCGACGTACCGATCTTCGCTCCTGCCTCTAAAAATGCTTGATCTTCAAAACTAGCTTTAAAACCTGCATCGTGTTCCACGATCACGTCAAAGCCCAATTTCAATATTTGCTGAACCGTTTTCGGCGTTGCCGCCACACGGCTCTCATTCTCAAGCAGCTCTCTAGGTACACCAATTAACATACTGTTTCCCTCTGATTGATGATTGGGTTGATGAGATTAATGAACAAACTTTCGCCTATTCATCGTTAAAATGACAAAAAGTCAAACGGATACAACTGTATCATTGATTGAATGAAAATAGGTAACGTTTTTAACTGGTTTTACAAGATATTGTGATAGGGATCACGAAAAATCTCATATAAAAACACCTCAAATTAGGTGTTCAGGTTTTGGGGTGCAAATCAAAGTGCAGTCAATTTTTAAGAAGTTTAAAAACTCTTTGAAAATTGACCGTACTTTAGCTCTATCAAACCGTCTAAAACGTTTTACAAAAATTTACTTATATCTCCATTTATTGGAATTACAATGTCTAAAGGTGGATTTCTAGAAACAACCTGAGCTAAATACCCAATACCAAGAATAAAAACTCTTGTTAATAAAGCAGAAATATCATCTAATTTATCTAGCGCTAATAGCAAATTAGTTTTAAATATTGGAACATCATTTATATCTGCTAAAACATAAACATTCTGGTTAATTATTTTCTTTTCAATTAATTCAATTAACCTATCAGGATTCAATATTTTTATTTTCTTACTATCTTTATCTATGCTTCCATATATAAATGGATATTTATAAAACTCTTTTAGAACTTGCTCCTTTTCATCTTCAGACAGAAGGTGGAAATCCTCCGATAAAGCCTCTTTACATTCATCAAATAATGTCATATGAATCCTTATTTATTTAATTGCTTAAGATATCGATTAAAATCATCTTTATTTCTATTAAATGGAATTACCTCTTTAATAGCCTTATTCAAGAGTTTTATTATTAGAAACAACTCCATTAAGATCTAAATAATTTCTCTTACCTCTTATACTTGGATCATATATACGGAAATATTTCCCATTAATATCTTCAACAACTTGAACTTTAATTGTAGGATTTTCATATATTCTTTTTCCTTTGTCTGTCATTGTAATGATAGGATTCTTTCCTACAAACTTCTCTATGGACTTATGCAAATTAGCTTCGGTCCAATTTTTAGGTTCCAATCTTATTCATATTTTTCATGGCGCTTATATACACATATATAATTATCAAAAGATAAATATTTAGGGTAATCAATCCTAACTAAATTCTCATCAATAGTATAATCCTCACCAAAATTAGAAATAATATCTGTACCAATTTCATAAATCTCTTCATTCCAATAGGTAGAGATATCTCCATCAATAACGATATAAATACTTATACAATTTTCATTGATTCTTACATAAACACCTCTAACCTCTTTGGTAATTTTACCTATCAAGGCATTTTGGGTAACAATTCTTAATCTTATAATGTCATTATTCATAGACTATTATTCCTTTGGTTTAGCCGGAACTACATGATATCCATTTTTACTATAATGAATAATCCCCATAGTTGTTGGGGTTTGATTTCCTGTAACAGGATCGATATAAATACCGATATTTTTATTGAAGTTCACCCTTTCTTTAGAACCAGGAAGCCCAATTTCAGTTTTTCCCACCTGCTGTCCAGTTCCTACATAACCTTTTAAAGAATCTAAACTTACAGTGATAATGCTTTTCTGTTGTCCATTAGCAAGAGAAACTTTATACTCATTTGTGTTTTCTAAATGCTTATTTTGCTTAGATATCTCAATTTCTAAGTTATTTAAATTAACTTTTGTAGTGCGATATCCCTTAGTCTCCCCAACAATCGGCAATTTTTCGTTTGCATTGGCTCCTTTTGGCAACTTAGTTAAGGCTATCCCTCCTAACCCCACAGCTTCCGCAGCACCTAAAGCAAGAGTTGCATAGTGTACGCTCTTTGGTAACTGGTTTCTTGTTTTACCGTTTTCCAATTCCACAAAATCACTTAATTTAACCTGAGTTTCTCTGCTTAGATTATTAAAATAGCTACCTAATCTTAAATAACTAAAGTTTTCATATGCCGCTTCATCGCCTGATTGCATCATCTGAATATGTGGTATATAACAAGCTGGATTATTACCACAAAGCTTCAATATTTCTTGTCGATTCTTCTCACTTAATTTTGCGTATTTTTCAAAAATAGGTCTTGTATCTTCCCCTTCCTTTTCAGCTTTTGCCAATTTCTTAACGAGGCTATTTACCTCTCCGTTGTACAAATAATTATTCTCCACAGCATCTTTCGCTGTTTTAGCCGCAATAATCGCTCCATCAGAACTATCCGATAAACTACCACCGGCACCTGCTGCTACTTGGCTTAAAGACGATACCGTACGTTTTTCTTCTTCGCTGAGCTTTATTATAAAGTGTTGACGCTAAGAAATGAGCAGCCACCTCTCCGCCTACTGCACCTGCCGCACCCGCAGCAACATTACGATTGCCTGCATAAGCTTCTACCGCGCCCCAAAGTGCATGAGCAGTCAAATTGAGAGCCGTATTCACATTGCCTTTTGCATCTGTTGTCGCTTTCTTAATTTGATTATTCACCGCAGGTGATAATCCTGAAGCCACCACTTCCGCTGCCGGTCTGCCGGCTAAAGCGGTGCTGATAACATTTAATGCTGAATCAATGATAAGACGTTGACTTCCGCCCGTTTCCCATTCTTTGGCTTTGCGACTCGCTGTCTCAAAATTATCTCGTGCTTGTTTGACTAAAGCTTGGTTCGTTTCGTTGTTGTTTTCTGCCTTGGCTTTTTCTGCTTCTTCTAACGCAATTGCGGCTTCATGACGTTTTGCTTTCGCTTCTTCGCCAAATTTATTAGCAAGCAAACTTCCAGCTTCCACGACATTTGGCCCAAATTTCTCTGTCACCTCACGTTGGAAATCAAGTTCTTTTTGAACATCATCTTTATTAAAACGATTCTCTAATTTGCCACTTTGACTTTGTGCACTCTCTGTAGTGATATCGGTTTTAATCGCAGCAATCTCTTCTTGTACCGTTTTACCTGTACGTTTTAATTGCTCTGCTTCATCTTTAATAATGATATTTTGTGTATTAATACCACTTTTTGTTGTGCTAGATTGGCTATCGGAATCTTTACCATAGCCCATGCCATAGGAGAATTGGAGAGATTCCTTGCCTTCAGCCAATTTCTTGGTGTTCTCTTGTCCATTTACTCCTTTAGAATTAACAGTTGTGTTGCCATTTTTATCGGTATAAAGCAGATTACCATCTTTATCCGTGGCTTGTTTTGTACTTTGAGCTGCACCATTTTTACCAAATGGTGTTTCAAAGTTAGCTGACACACTGCCACTTACACCAAAACTGCTGCCACTATAATTTGAGCGATTTTCAATATCTGAATGAGTAATGCTGTCAGTGCTAAAATGGTTTTTACCATCTGCTTCTGCTTTTTGGGTAGAGGTAATCAATGCACCTTTAAGATCGGTATGCTTATTAACATTAATATCATAACCTTCATCTCCAGCATAAATTCCAGCTTGTTCATTAATGCTGGCGTGGTCGGCATTGATTTTCGATTTATTGAAACTTCCCCCTGCGGCAAAACCATAGCCTACTGTCACACTACCTTGCATATTCATCTGTTTACCATGGTAGCGAGATTTATCTTGCAAGCTCTCGATATTCAGGTTTTCAGCATTAAGTTCTACTCGTTTGCCTTTTACTTGGCTGCCAATAATATTGGCATCACCACCTGCATTAATCACAGTTTTACTTTGACTATCGCCTACATGGCTTGCAACATAAATGGTTTCATCACTTTTAGTAAATGACTATCGGGGTTTAAGTATCTTATTTACTCACTCATGATATTTCTGTGAAAAAAGCATAGAAAACCTACGCTAAAGTTGAATGTGAAATTATAAGATTTGCTTAAAAATAAGCATCACTGAAAATACAAAAAGTGCGGTCAATATTCAAGAGATTTTAGAATTCACTGAAAATTGACCGCACTTTTAAGCACCTTTGTTAATTACTGCCAAGGCTTAGCATCAGGTTTACTGTGTTTTTTTCGCCATTGGATACATATTGGACTATCCCACATTAGCCTTTCTTCACAAACTGGACCACCTTCAAGATACCAACCCTTTTTCTCTAAACAAAGATTCTCTTCTGGATTAACACTTTCACCTGTCACAAAATCCATACCACAATCCGACATGTCTTTTTTTCTTCTTTCAAGAAAATTAATACGTCCTTGAGGATCTGAGTTAGGAAATAAAATCTTAGAATTATGCAAACGCCAATGATAATGTGGTGGTGGTGGTTGAAATCCACCAAAAGAACAAGCATTGATTGTTAGCAAACCAAATATAAAAAATAGAATCTTCATATCATTCTCCTTTTGATTTATTTAAATTAAAAATGGTTTGCTCATTTCCCATTTTTAGATCTACCTTCGTTCGATATCCATCAGTAACGCATTGTATTTGCCCTAGTCCATAACAATTATGTACTGATGAATTGTCACCAAATATATCGCTAATACGTGCAATCCAACCTTTATTGAGATTATTTTCAGATGTCGTTGCAGGGTTTCCTCCCAATAAAATCGGCATACTACCTACTGGGTCACTAGAATGATTCTCAATACGAATTGAACCATCTGAAGTTGTTCTTTCTTTACCCGTTTGCAATTGACTTAAATAACCATCCGCTCTTGTTACATCTGCTGCAGGACCAACCATTTTAATTGTCGTACCTGAAAGTAGCTTTTTATCTCGGTTATCTTCTGTATTTAGCGCTTTTAATGCATTACTTATGTTAATGTACCACGACTATGCGCTCCAATATAAAGTTTTTGTTTTCCATATTACCCCATAAAGTTTACATCAATAATTTCTGTTATTTTTCATTAGTTTAAATATAAAAAAATCTGCATCAAACTCGGGCTTGATGCAGATAACTTATTTATTGGCTATTAATATAAAATTAATCACCTAATTGAACTGACTCAACTTTCCAAATTCTCTCTGCGTACTCTTTAATCGTGCGGTCAGATGAGAAGAAGCCCATATTCACGATATTTTGAATAGTGCTTTCAATCCATTGGTCGCGTTGTTTGTATTTTTCATCTACGGCTTTTTGAGTTTCTACATAACTACGGAAATCAGCGAAAGCTTGATAATAATCGTGATATTGCAAGCCTTGTAATAGTTGATGATAACGTTGAGGCTCTTCTGGTGAGAATTTACCCTCAATAATTTGATCCACGACTGTGCGTAATTGAGTATCATTTTGATAGTATTCAAATGATCGATACCCTTCTCGACGAAGTTGCTCAACTTGTTCCACTGTGTTACCGAAAATAAAGATATTATCTTCACCCACGTTTTCCAAGATCTCCACGTTTGCACCGTCAAGTGTACCGAGTGTCAATGCGCCATTTAAGGCAAACTTCATATTACTGGTGCCAGAAGCCTCTGTGCCTGCAAGTGAAATTTGCTCTGAAATATCCGCTGCTGGAATAATTAACTGGGCAAGGCTCACACTGTAATTTGGAATAAACACTACTTTTAAACGGCCTTTCAAACGCTCATCATTATTGATGACATTAGCAACATCATTAATTAAATGGATCGTTTGTTTCGCTGCATAATAAGCCGAAGCTGCTTTACCAGCTAAAATAAATACACGCGGTTGCCAATCTTTTTCAGGATGAGCAAGCATTTCATTGTAGCGAGCAATAATATGCAATACGTTCAACATTTGACGTTTATATTCGTGAATACGTTTGACTTGAACATCAAATAACGCATGTGGATCAAGTTCAACACCTAATTCAGATTTCACGTATTCCGCCAATTTCACTTTGTTCGCAAACTTGATGTCGGCAATCGCTTCTTTGAACGCTTTTTCTTCCACAAATGGTTTAAGTTTTTCAATTTGACTTAAATCACAACGCCATTCTGAACCGATATATTTATCAAACAATGCGGCTAATTGTGGGTTTGCCACCGCTAACCAACGACGTGGCGTGATGCCGTTTGTTACGTTGGTGAAACGTTCTGGGAAGATACGTGCGAAATCGGAGAAAGTTGATGTGACCATCAAATCAGAGTGGATTTCGGCAACCCCGTTAATTTTGTGTGAACCCACAACAGATAGCCATCCCATACGCACTTTACGTTGATAACCTTCTTCAATCAATGAAACTCGACGAATAAAATCGTTATCCGTGGTGACGTAAGAACGAACATACTCTAAGAAGTGATCGTTAATTTCAAAAATCATCTGTAAGTGACGTGGTAAGATTTTCGCCATCATTTCCACTGGCCAAGTTTCTAATGCTTCTGACATTAAAGTATGGCAGGTGTAAGAGAAAATGTTACGCGTCATCTCCCACGCTTTTTTCCACTCGAAACCTTCGTCATCCACTAAAATACGCATTAATTCAGGAATTGCTAACGCAGGGTGGGTATCGTTTAAGTGGATCGCCACTTTATCAGCCAAGTTTTCAAGGCTATCGTGGGTGCGTTTGTGACGGCGTAAAATATCTTGAAGTGATGCAGATACTAAGAAATACTCTTGACGTAAACGTAATTCGCGACCATTCCACGTAGAATCATCAGGATAAAGCACACGTGATAAGTTTTTATTTGCGGAGTGTTCTTCTAATGCGGCTAGGTGTTCACCGCGGTTAAAATCTGCAAGATTAAATACTTCACCTGCATGAGCAGACCATAAGCGTAATGTTGCTGCAGAATTGTTTTGATAACCCGGGATCATTTGATCGTAAGCAAGTGCGGTCACTTTTTCGGTATCTTGCCAAATGCATTTTTTGCCCTCGAAATGAATGTTTCCACCAAATTCTACAGTAAAGCGTTTAGATGGGCGAATAAACTCCCAAGGTGCACCTTTTTCAAGCCATGCATCTGGGCACTCAACTTGCTGACCATTTTCGATTTTTTGGCGGAACATACCATATTCATAACGAATCCCGTAGCCCATACCGGGTAAGCCTAAAGTGGCGATAGAGTCCATAAAGCAAGCAGCCAAACGACCTAAACCACCGTTCCCCAAGCCAGGATCAACTTCTTTTTCTAAAACTTCTTCTAAGTCCACATTTAATTCAGATAAGGCTTCTTGTGCTAATCCATAAATACCTTCTGCAATCATGGCATTAGAAAGGGTACGTCCAATTAAGAATTCCATTGAAAGGTAGTAAACACGGCGAGCATCTTCTGCTCGAGTTTGGCGAGCTGTGGTAATCCACCCTTCTGTTACTAAGTCACGCACAGCGTGGAGTGTTGCGTTAAGCCAATCGCGTTGGCTCGCTTCACGCGGTGATCGACCAATTAAAAAAATAAGCTTATAAACAATTGATTTTTTGATTGCCTCAACAGTCATTTGTGGGCGATTGTATAGGAATGGAGAATCAAAATTATCCATTATCATAAGTAAAACCTCGGTTTGAATGTTAAAAAATTATCTATAATAAAAGAGATGTTGATTTAAAAATTCACGCACATTTCAAAAAATCAATCGAAATAGACCGCTCTTTGTATCCGAGAACCTTTATACCTCTAATAAATTCGTTCAAATTTTATGCTTATCTTGTCGAAAAACAAGCATAATCACAGAGCTTGCAACAATAATCTACAAACAGACTGTTACTCTTAACGTTTATAAATAAAACTACAAACGTTCATAAAGCGCACAATATTGTTCTGCTGCTTTACGCCAGCTGAAATCTTGTGTCATCGCATTCGCTCGCAATGCTGACCACACTCTCGGTTTTTTCCAAATATCAAACGCTTGTTGAATGCTTCTGCGTAAATCTTCAGCGGTAGCTTGCTCAAACACAAAACCAGTTGCCGTGCGATCTTTAATATTTTCTGGTGTGCTATCCACCACCGTATCGGCTAACCCCCAGTTTTACGAACAAGAGGAAGTGTGCCATATTGCAAACCATAAAGTTGTGTTAAGCCACAAGGTTCAAAACGGCTTGGCACTAAAATCACATCACCACCAGCCACTAATAAATGTGACAGTGTTTCATCGTAACCAATTTTGACTGCAACATTTTGTGGATAACGTTCAGCAAGCTCACGAATACCTTGTTCAAAGTGCGGTGCGCCAGAACCTAAAATCATCAACTGGCCACCTTGTTTTACAATTTCATCCGCACTTTCAATCAATAAATCCACGCCTTTTTGCTCGGTTAAGCGGGTTACCATCACAAATGCCAATGCATTTTCATCTTGCGGTAAATTAAAATAAGTTTGCAGTTCAACTTTATTCTGTTTTTTACCTGCCATATGTTTCAATTTGTAACGATGCTGAATATATTGATCGTCATTTGGATGCCAAATATTTTCATCTACACCATTAAGAATCCCCACTAAACGCCCTTGAGATTTTAAGCCAGAAAGTAAACCTTCCAAGCCATAGGCAAATTCAGGTGTTGTAATCTCTTTAGCATAAGTCGGGCTCACTGCAGTGCTGGCATCGGAGTAAAATAAGCCAGCTTTTAAATAGGAAATCTGTCCAAATAGCTCTAAACCATCAACATTAAACATGCCTGCTGGCAATCCAATTTCAAATAAATGCTGATAATGGAATTGTCCTTGATACGCTAAATTATGGATTGTAAATACGGATTTTGCTGGGCGACCTTTATTAAATAAGTAAGCGGCACATAAACCTGCATGCCAATCATGAGCATGAACCACATCCGCATGCCACCAGCTATCTAAGCCAGTAGATAATTCAGCGCCAACCCAACCAAGTAAGGCAAAGCGTTTATAGTTATCACCATAATCATTATAGTAACAATCGTGATATGGATTCCCCTCACGCGCATATAAATGTGGCGCATCGATTAAATAAACGCCTACGCCATTATATTCGCCGTAGCGCAACACAACATGTCCCGCAAAATTATCAAATTCAGCCACAACTTGTGTATTAGAAATACCTGCAGAAATCGCTGGATAAGCTGGCAATAAAATGCGTGCATCAAGCCCTATTTGATTTTGGGCTTGTGGCAAAGCTCCTAAAACATCGGCTAAACCGCCTGTTTTAAGGAGCGGATAAAATTCAGAGCAAACGTGTAAAACTTTCATTTAATTTTTATTTTCCCTATAAAATATAAATAATGCTCGATCAACTCCCCTCTTTAGAAAAGAGGGGGTTATAAAGTACGGTCAAAATTCACCGCACTTTTCATCATCAATCTAAATGCTCTTCAGAGACGACTTCTTCCCCTTCTAATTTTTTCAGCATTTTCGGGGTAACTAGAATTACTTTACCAGTTGAACTGATACGGAAACGTTTTTTATCTTCTTCCATATTCACACCAATTTCCATGCCATCTGGAATGATGCATTCACGGTCGAGAATACAGTTTTTCAATATACAATTCTTACCGATTTTAACTTGTGGCAATACCACGCAATGATCCACTTTTGAGAAAGCATCAATTTTAACGCGATCAAATAGCACAGAATTACTGATAGACGCATCAGTAATCACACAACCGCCGCCAATTAAAGAATTATCGACTGGATGAACATTTGAATTTTTGTAGAAGAATTTTGACGGATAAGCTTGAATTGGATTACCGCGAATTGGCCAACTTTGGTCATAAATATCAAGCTGTGGATTTTCAGATACTAAATCAATATTAGACTGCCAGAAACTATCTAATGTACCCACATCACGCCAATAAATTTCACCTTCAGTATTACGTCCCATGCAAGAACGGCTGAAAGGATGCGCATAAAGGGTTTCTTCTGCTAAACATTTTGGTAATACATCTTTACCGAAATCGTGGCTAGTTTGTGGTGTATTGACCTCTCTATCCAACATTTTGTAAAGATAATCCGCATCAAACACATAAATCCCCATTGATGCGAGTGAAACATCAGGTTTACCTACCATTGCTGGCGGATCTTTTGGTTTTTCAACAAAGGCTTTGACTTTTAAATTTTCGTTTACTGCCATGACACCAAATTCATGTGCTTCAGAGCGAGGGACTTCAATACAACCCACCGTACATTTTGCACCGCTGTTAACATGGTCCATCAACATAACGCTATAGTCTTGTTTGTAAATATGGTCACCCGCCAAAATTAAAACGAATTTAGGGCGATAGTGATCACGAATAATCGCCATATTTTGATAAACAGCATCCGCCGTACCACGATACCAAGTTGAATCATCAATTTGTTGACGAGCAGGAAGCATATCAACAAACTCCCCTTTTTCTTGTGGTAAGAAAGACCAACCTGTTTGTAAATGACGAAGTAAAGAGTGTGCTGCGTATTGAGTCACTACGCCAATTCGATTCAAACCAGAGTTAATACAATTAGAAAGTGCAAAGTCAATAATACGGCGATTACCACCAAAATAAAGGGCGGGTTTTGCACGTTTATCCGTAAGTTCATGCAAGCGTGAACCACGTCCACCCGCAAGAATAAGCACCAAAGTATTTTTAACTAAATCATATTTGTTAAGGTCACCAGTTTTCATAAGGATCTCCATAGTCTTATAGTTATTCGTCACTCAGCATACAAAAGCCCATTGAGCTAAGCTCAGCTTGTTGTGCATCGAGGGTTAAATTATGTGTGCCGATTTGAGGTGTCCATTTTCCATCGGGTAAATGAAAAACCTGTCCTTCGGCTTTGGCATTAATCAATAAAAGACAATGCTTATCTAAAACTACTTGTAATGCTTTGGTTTGTTGATTTTGCCAATCGTCAACTGTCATCTGATTACCGTGAATGTTAAGCCATTGCACATTGTCACCTGACCACCATTGATTCCGATTTAAACTACCAATTTGCTTACGCGCCGCAATCGTTTGCTTGGTAAATTCAAATAATTCCTTGTTAAAATTTGCCCATTTCAGCCAAGTAATTTCGTTATCTTGGCAATAGGCATTATTGTTACCATATTGAGTGTTACCGAACTCATCGCCCGCCAAAAGCATAGGCGTGCCATTCGCCAGCAATAAACTCATTAATAATCCGCTTTGTGCAAAAGTGCGGTTATTTTCCACCGCACTTTTTTGCGGTTCAGAAAGGGATTCAGTAGAACCTTCTACCCCATGGTTATAACTGTAATTTTCGTTGCGACCATCACGATTTTCTTCGCCATTCGCTTCGTTATGTTTTTGGTTATAACTCACCAAATCCTGCATGACGAAACCATCATGGGCGGTAATAAAATTAAGCGTCGTATGTGGCAAGCGATCATTTTTCTTAAATAAATCGCTAGAACCTGCAAAGCGTTCTGCAAATGCGCCGATTTCACCACTTTTCCATAACCAAAAACGGCAAAGATCATCACGAAAACGATCATTCCATTCCGCAAAGTAATTTGGGAAATTTCCTACTTGATAACCGTAATGTCCGATATCCCAAGGCTCTGCAATCAATTTAATATTTTGTAAACTTGGCTCATTTTTTATGTCAGTAAAAAGCTGAGCTTGTGCATTAAAATCTGGTGTATCACGCCCAAGCACAGAGGCTAAATCAAATCGAAAACCATCAATATGACACTGTTCAGCCCAATAACGTAAACAATCTACGACCCATTTTCGCCCTACATCAGAGGATAAATTGAGCATATTGCCGCAGCCTGTCCAATTGATATAACGCCCTTGATCGTTGCGCCAATAGTAAGTTTGATCATCAATACCACGCTGGCAGAATGTTGGGTAAGTTTGCTCTGATTCTGCAGAATGGTTAAATACCACGTCTAAAATAACTTCAATACCCGCTTTGTGAAACGCCTTCACCATCGATTTAAATTCAGCTAATGGATTATTTGTTGCCGCATATTTAGGTTCGACCGCAAACATCGCTAAGGGATTGTATCCCCAATAATTTTGTAAGCCTCGTGCCTGTAAGTGCGGTTCATTTATATGGAAATTTACAGGCAGCAATTCCACAGCAGTCACACCTAATTCTTTTAAATAAGCTAAATTAATAGGATGACTTAAGCCCGCATAGGTACCCCGTAATTCAGCGGGAATCTTGTCGTTAAGTTGGCTAAAACCTTTGACATGCAATTCATACACAATGGTTTCAGCCCAAGGCGTATTGGGTGCGGTATCATTTTCCCAATCAAAATCTTCAGAAATAATCACCGCTCTTGGCGCAATATGAGCATTATCGCGATGATCATTCATTAAAAACCAAGAACGACTTTCTTCGGTAGTTAGATCCGGTTTACCATTCACCGCTTTCGCATAAGGATCGAGCATTAATTTATTCGGATTGGCATGTTCACCATGAATGCGGAATCCATATTCTGTCCCAACCTCTACGCTTGCTACAGCTAAATGCCATACATTATTTGTGCGAACCATAGGAAAGCGCGTTTCCTTATCGCCATCAAACAGACAAAGTTCAACCCCACTCGCTGCAGCAGAAAACAGTGCAAAATTAGTCACCTTCACGCCATTCTCGGTGAATATTAAATAGCCCATTGGTGCTGGTTTGCCGTTGTTATAAATCGTAAACATATCTTACAAATTGTATTTCAAATAAACTGTCGCCAACGGTGGAATAGAAATCGAAATAGAATTTTCTCGTCCATGGCTTTCAATTTCTTCACTTGTTACATAGCCAAAATTGCCCACGTTGGAGCCCTGATAATACATAGAATCAGTATTCAAAATTTCTTCATAAGTGCCTGCAACATTTACCCCAATACGGTAATTATAGCGTGGCACAGGTGTGAAGTTACTGATGACAATAATGCGCTCTCCATTTGAGCTTCGACGCTCAAAAGCAAATACAGAATTTGCCGCATCATCAACGACAAGCCAATCAAAGCCTTCAGGTGAATAATCCAGTTCAAAGAGCGGTGAGTTTTCTCGGTAAATATGATTCAAGTCTTTTACTAATTTCAATACGCCTTTATGCCAGCCACCACCGATATTTTCATCAAGCAAAAACCAGTCCAAACTTTCTTCGTAATTCCACTCACGACCTTGAGCAAATTCATTGCCCATAAAGAGCAATTTTTTACCCGGGTGCCCCCATATATAGCCGTAGTAAGCACGTAAGTTCGCAAATTTTTGCCATGCATCACCTGGCATTTTATCGAGAAGCGAATATTTGCCATGCACCACTTCATCATGTGAAAGTGGTAGCACAAAATTTTCACTGTATTGATACATCATCCCAAAAGTCATTTTATTGTGATGATATTGGCGGTAAATTGGGTCAAGCTGCATATAGGCGAGCGTATCGTTCATCCAGCCCATATTCCATTTAAAATTAAATCCCAATCCACCATTTTCACTCGGGTGAGTCACACCAGCAAAAGAGGTAGATTCCTCCGCAATAGAAATAGCACCGGCCATTTCGCTGTGAATTTTCCAGTTGGTATGTTTTAAAAATTCAATAGCTTCTAAGTTTTCACGTCCGCCATATTGATTTGGAATCCACTCACCTTCTGCACGGCTGTAATCGCGGTAAATCATCGAAGCCACGGCATCCACGCGAATACCATCTACACCAAAGCGTTCAAGCCAATACAGTGCATTACTGGATAAGAAATTTTTGACCTCATTACGCCCATAGTTATAAATCAAGGTATTCCAATCTTGATGATAACCTTCGCGAGGGTCAGCGTGTTCGTAAAGAGCCGTGCCATCAAAAGCACTCAAGCCGTGAGTATCACTTGGGAAATGACCTGGCACCCAATCTAAAACCACATTAATTCCCGCATCATGTGCGCGTTTTACTAAACGGCGGAATGCCTCGGGTGAACCAAAGCGACTGGTGGGCGAATAAAGTCCGAGTGGTTGATAGCCCCAAGAACCATCAAATGGAAATTCAGAAAGCGGTAAAAATTCTATATGGGTGAAGCCCATATCTTTTACATAAGGAATTAATTCATCAGCAATTTGATCGTAATCTAGCCAAAAATTATTTTCTAAATTACGACGCCAAGATCCTAAATGTACTTCATAAATGGAAATCGGTTGATTCGCTTGATTTGCTTGACGACGTTGTTCCGTCATTTCCACCACATTTGGCAATGCACTCACTTGCGATGCTGTATCAGGGCGAAGTTGCGAACTAAAGGCAAATGGATCGGCTTTCAAACGAAGATTGCCATAGCAATCAATTAATTCAAACTTATAGAGCTGTCCTAAACTGGCTTTGGGTAAAAAGAGCTCCCAAACACCACTTTTTAGATGAAAACGCATAGGATGACGACGACCATCCCAGTAATTGAAATCACCCACAATAGAAACGCGTCTGGCATTCGGTGCCCACAAGCGGAAATTCACCCCACTCACACCATCACATTCCATAAAATGCGCACCAAGCACTTCATATGGACGAAGCATAGAACCTTCAGAAAGTAGCCATTGTTCTAAATCATCAATCATAGGATGAAAACGATAAGGATCTTCGACTATTTGCGATTCATTGCCCCAAAAAACCTGTAATTGATAAGCAAAAAAATGACGACAATTTGGAATAACACCAACAAAAAAGCCACGCTCATCGACACAATCCAGTTCCGTTATTTCTTTACCACTTTCACGCTCAATAACTACCACTCGATTGGCATCTGGCAATAACGTACGGATTTCAATTCCTCGCTCAGTTTCGTGCATACCAAGCGTAGCAAAAGGATCGCCATTGCTCGCATCAAAAAAACCATCAATAATTGCTTGTGTTACTGCGGTTGTCATATTTACTCCTTATACATTTCGCCCTTGGTTAATTTGCACAAAGAACGTTTTTAAAGCTTCATTGCTAAAAATAAACTCTAACGGTTGAGAAAGTTTCTTACACCAGTTTGGGTATTCATTTGAGGTGCCCGGCAAATTAAAACTGATTTCTTGGCTAAGTAAATTTTCTAATTGCACACCAATCAATCGGCTATTACTTTCCGCTAAATAATGATGGATCATTCGGTTTAAATGATCGTGCATCGCCATAGAAAGCGCATCACCTTCATAATGCGGTGGTAAATAATTATCACGATGTAAACTATTTAATAAGGATTGTTTATCAACAACGCGCTGATCGTATTTTTGCTTGAGCACTTCCCCATTCAGAATACTGAGTTGATTAAATAATTCTAAATCACGGCAATGCCAAAAACTTTGTAATGAGGGAACATCATGCGTGCCAATGGTGGCATAAGCATTTCGAGGATAATCAGATATAAGAGGAAATTCGCCATTTCGTTGGGCAAAATACAATACAAAATAAGAGAAAATTTGAAACTCGTTTAATTTCCACCGCACTTCATCAGGCACGGTGCCGAGATCTTCACCAATAATTAAACATTCATTACGTACACTTTCAATGGCAAGAATCGCCATTAATTCATCAAAAGGATAATGAACATAAGCGCCATCAGCCGCGGTTTTTCCTTCCGGAATCCACCACAAACGGAATAAGCCCATAACATGATCGATGCGTAGCACACCGAAATATTGCATATTGGCACGTAGCATATCGATAAATGGTGCAAAGCCACGTGTTTTTAGCACGGTTGGATTATAAGGTGGCAAATTCCAATTTTGTCCGACAGGGCCTAAGGGATCAGGTGGCGCACCAATAGAGGCATTTACACAATATAAATCAGGATCGCTCCATACATCAGCACTACCACGAGAACTATTCACCGCTAAATCGCCATAAATGCCCAACTTCATACCAGATTGTTTACAAAGATTTTGTAATGCGGAAAGTTGTTCTTCCGTGAGCCATTGCAACCAAGCAAAAAATTGGATTTGCTCATGGTTTGTTTTTAATAGGGCTTTTCTTTTTGCTGCACTTAAATGTTGCCATTCCTTACGCCAGCCAAGCCAACCGATGCTATTTTCTTCTGCTTGATGATCGGCGTGTTCTTGTAAATCTAATACATTAAATAACCCCTGTAACAACAAAGGTTCACCTTTGTTTTTTAAATAATCAGCAAAGATTTTTCGACGTGTCACAATTTCAGCGGATTGACTACGTTGAAAGAAATCAAACAGGGATTCAAGTGCGGTTAATTTTAAAGCCAATATTGAAGAATAATCGACGCAATCACTTTCACGCAAAGCACCAATTTTTGCTTGAATATCCTCACGCTTAAACCAATTTTGCACTGAACGGCAACGCTTAAATTCTGGTAACGCTGGAATCGCTAAATATAAAAAATTCAACCAACGACGAGAGGATGAACTATAAGGGCTCGCCCAGTTTGGCACAGCTGGATATGGCAAATGTAATGGATTAATTCCCACATAATCCGCACCTTGTTTTGCACTTTGTTCGATCAAATAGGCTAAATCACCAAAATCGCCAATGCCCCAGTTTTGTTCTGAGCGTAAACTGTAAAGTTGCACATTCACGCCCCACACTTTTTTATTTTTTAATACGGGTGGTTGAAACGCTGTTTTAGGAGAAATAAGTAAACGAACACGGTACTGTTCAGTATCGGAAAAAATAGATAATTGATAATAGCCAAAAGGAAGTGGAGGCAAGGAAAGTGCGGATAAATTTGAAAGTGTTTTTTCTACCAGAATAGCATTAGATTCATCAATCAGCTGATAACGATATTCACTGGCAGGCGGCAAATCTAGACGATTGAGTCGATAATCAATCGGTTCATTTTCAAATGCTGCCAGTACATCATCAAACTGTCCTTTCGCTTTTGGCGGAGGCTGCAAAAGCTCAACAAAAGTTGAAACCGTCTTTTCATCTGCGAAAATAAGATGTCCATCAATATCATAATGAGAAAGCGCGATACCGCATTTTTCTGCTTTTTGTTTGAGAGAATCCGAGATTTGCATAGACACCACATGACAACTGTATAACTCTTGTTAGGGATTATAACCAAGCTGAAAGTGATGACAACCGGCTTTATTTAAAAGTGT
Source organism: Haemophilus sp. oral taxon 036 (assembly GCF_002998595.1). Taxonomy (NCBI): domain Bacteria; kingdom Pseudomonadati; phylum Pseudomonadota; class Gammaproteobacteria; order Pasteurellales; family Pasteurellaceae; genus Haemophilus; species Haemophilus sp. oral taxon 036. Next base: position 1,719,913 of record NZ_CP027235.1, on the reverse strand, counting down.
GATCTTCGTCAATAATAAATTCAAACCAATCAATCACATCGCGTTCATGCACACCATTTTTGATTAAAACATCAGCATTTTTCAAGGAATCTGAATGACCAGAAATGAGTGGATGCCATTCAGGGAGTGTTTTTCCTTCATAAAGCAAACGATAGGCACAAGTATCAGGCAACCAATGAAAATCAGGTAAATTCTTTTTAGTGAGTTTGGTGCAGTCGGTTTCAATTTTAAAACGCTCTGAATAATTACCGCACTTTCCTGTTTCAACATCTAAAAGGTTGCAAGCAATTCTGGTGTAATAGAGTTTTTGGCGTTTACCTCGCCCTTGAATATATTTGCGATAACAGCATTTGCCGCAGCCATCACATAAGGATTCCCATTCAGATTCGGTCATTTCAAGCAGGGATTTTGTTTGCCAAAAATTAGGTTCAAGTTGCATACTGGATTGCATGGTAGATACAAATAAAAAGTGCGGTCAAAATCACATTTTTTTTTGACCGCACTTGGTTGATTAAAATTAGAAGCCTTCTTTTAAGCTTACTGTTAAGTTAAATACCAAATGTTCAGGACGGCTATCTTTACTATCTGCACAGAAATAACCTTCACGTTCAAATTGATAACCTTTCTCTGCTTCTGCCGCAGCCAAGCTTTGTTCTACAAAACCATGTTTTACCACGAGAGAATGCGGATTTAACACGCTTTCAATATCATCTTCAGCACCTGGATTTGGTACGGTAAATAAGCGATCATACAAACGGAATTCAGCTGGGTGATTACGTGCTGCAGAAACCCAGTGAATAACACCTTTGACTTTACGACCATCAGCAGGATTTTTACCTAAAGTTTCAGGATCGTAAGTACAGAAGATCGTGCTAATTTCACCATTTGCATCTTTTTCGACACGTTCAGCTTTAATCACGTAAGCATTACGTAAACGTACTTCTTTACCTAATACTAAGCGTTTATATTGTTTGTTCGCTTCCTCACGGAAGTCTGCGCGATCAATATATAGCTCTTTCGTAAACGGTAATTGACGCTCACCTAATTCAGGACGATTTGGGTGATTTGGTGCCGTTAAGGTTTCTTCGCCTTCAAAGTTTTCAATCACGACACGAACAGGATCAATCACTGCCATTGCGCGTGGTGCATTTTCGTTTAAATCTTCACGAATACAGGCTTCAAGCGCAGAATATTCCACCACGTTATCTTGTTTAGTCACACCAATACGACGACAGAATTCACGTAACGAAGCCGGTGTATAACCGCGACGGCGTAAACCAGAAATCGTTGGCATACGCGGATCGTTCCAACCATCCACAATGCCTTCATTCACTAATTTCAATAATTTACGTTTAGACGTTAACGTGCCTTCTAAATTTAAACGAGAGAATTCATATTGATGCGGTAATGGACGCTCAATACTGATATTTTCCAACACCCAATCATATAAACGACGGTTATCTTGGAATTCTAATGTACAGATTGAATGAGTGATACGTTCGATTGCATCAGAAATACAGTGGGTGAAATCGTACATTGGATAAATGCACCACTTATCACCTGTTTGATGATGGCTAGCGAATTTAATACGATAAATTACTGGATCACGCATGACCATAAATGGCGATGCCATATCAATTTTTGCACGTAAACTTGCTTTACCCTCTGCAAACTCACCGTTCTTCATTTTTTCAAATAAAGCTAAGTTTTCTTCAATAGTGCGGTCACGATATGGGCTGTTTTTACCAGGCTCGGTTAACGTACCACGATATTCACGCATTTCTTCTGGAGAAAGCTCATCTACATAGGCCAAGCCTTTTTTAATTAATTCAATCGCATAGCCATAAAGCGCATCGAAGTAATCAGATGCATAACGCGGTTCGCCTTCCCATTTGAAACCTAACCATTCCACGTCAGCTTTGATGGAATCCACATATTCCACATCTTCTTTCACCGGATTGGTATCGTCAAAACGTAGGTTACATAAACCTTGATATTCTTTGGCTAAGCCAAAGTTTAAACAAATAGATTTCGCATGACCGATATGTAAATAGCCGTTCGGCTCAGGCGGAAAACGGGTATGAACGCTTTTATGTTTACCCGAAGCTAAATCTTCATCAATAATTTGGGTAATAAAATTGTGAGTGCGAGTATTTTCTGCACTTTCTAGAATTTCTGTATTGCTCATAACTTTCTCATAAATAGAAAAAATAATTTGCCATTCTATACGAAAAGCAAGGCTTTGTGAATTTGATCGCTAAACTAACCGCACTTTGATTAAATTAATACTGAATCTTTTAGGATTTTTAGGTCTAACTTGAAGATTTTTCGTGCAAACTGAAAAGTTTACCTTTAGAATAAACCTTTACTGAACAAACGTTCATTTTTATTTAGGATAACAAAGTCTTTATGAAAAAACGCTTTTTTATTTTACTCGGATTACTCGTCGCTGCTGGTGCAGCTTATTATTTTTTCTCAAGCAATAACAAACAAGAAACCACCTATCTGACGGAATCCGTTACCCGTGGCAATGTGGAAAAAACCGTTGTCGCTTCTGGTTCGGTTGAAAGCGTGAATGAAGTTGATGTCGGCGCCCAGGCTTCGGGTAAAATCACCAAACTCTATGTCAAACTAGGGCAAGAAATCAAAAAAGGCGAAATGATCGCAGACATTGATTCTACAACCCAAATTAATACCCTAAATACTAAAAAGGCTGCATTGGTGAGCTATCAAGCACAATTAAGAGCGAAGAAAACCGCTTATGATGTTGCCCTTTCAAGCTATAACCGCCTATCAAAACTTTATACACAAAAAGCGACATCTTTAGATAATGTGAATACGGCTAAAAGCACTCTTGATAATGCAAAAGCTGAAGTGGAAGCAGTTGAAGCCAATATCAAACAAGCTGAAATTGAAGTGAATACCGCAGAAACCAATGTGGGCTACACCAAAATCACCGCTCCAATGGATGGTACCGTTATTTCTGTGCCTGTTTCAGAAGGTCAAACCGTTAATGCCAACCAAACGACACCAACAATTGTAACCATTGCCGATTTAAGCAAAATGAAAATTAAACCTGAAATTTCAGAAGGCGACATTACCAAAGTTAAAGCCGGCCAAAAAGTGAGCTTTACGATTTTATCGGATAGCCAAACCCTGTATCACTCTGTCATTGATTCTGTTGATCCAGCCAATACCACGACAACAGATAGTTCTTCAACATCATCTTCGACAAGTTCAAGCAATAGTAATTCCACAACCAGTGCCATTTACTATTACGCTAATGTATTGATTGATAACCCTGATCGAACATTACGTATCGGAATGACGACAGAAAACAACATCAAAATTGCCAATGCGAAAGACGTGTTATTGGTTTCCAATATGGCGATTCAAAAACGTGATGGCAAAAGCTTTGTTAATGTATTGAATGACAAAAATCAACCTGAACAGCGTGAAGTTGAAACCGGTGTACAAAATGATTTCCACACTGAAATCAAATCTGGTTTAAACGAAGGTGAAAAAGTTATCGTGTCACAAGTGGCCAATGGTGAAAAAGTAGGCTCTATGCCTCGTGGTCCAAGAATGTTCTAAAAGTGCGGTAGAAAATTAATGAATATTATTGAAATTAAGGATCTCAACCGTTACTTCGGTGAAGGCGAAAATCGTGTTCATATTTTGAAGAATGTCTCTTTAAATATTGAAAAAGGCGATTTCGTCGCGATTATTGGGCAATCTGGTTCCGGTAAATCAACCTTGATGAACATCATCGGGTGTTTGGATACTGCCACCAGTGGTTCTTACAAAATCAATGGCAAAGAAACCATTGAATTAAGCAAAGATCAGCTGTCAGATTTACGTAGCCAAAAATTCGGCTTTATTTTCCAACGCTATAACTTATTGTCGAGCTTGACCGCAGCAGAAAACGTCGCCTTGCCTGCAATTTATGCGGGGATGTCCCAAGAAAAACGTCTTTCTCGTGCGAAACAACTTTTAGAAAAATTAGGTTTAGGCGATAAATGGCAAAATAAACCAAGCCAGCTTTCTGGTGGTCAGCAACAACGTGTGAGTATTGCGCGTGCATTGATGAATGGCGGTGAAATTATTTTAGCTGATGAACCCACTGGCGCATTGGATTCTCAAAGCGGTCAAAATGTGATGGAAATTCTGCGTCAATTACACGCAGAAGGCCATACTATTATTATGGTAACTCACGACCGAGAAATTGCCGCCAGTGCGAATCGCGTGATTGAAATTAAAGACGGCGAAATCATTGGCGATACGCAAAAAGAAGCGGTAAAAAGTACGGTCGAAAATCCAACCAAATCTAAACCGCACTTTGGGTTCAGCAAAGATCAATTTGTTGAAGCCTTTCGTATGTCTGTGAGTGCAATTATTGCCCACAAAATGCGTTCTCTTTTAACCATGCTCGGGATTATTATCGGGATTACTTCTGTGGTTTCCGTCGTGGCATTGGGAAATGGTTCTCAACAAAAAATCTTGGCTAACATTAAAGGCATTGGTACAAGTACCATGACCATCTTTAATGGTACTGGTTTTGGTGATCGTCGTGCTGAACAGATGCAGAACCTTACAATTAATGATGCCACTGCTTTAAATCAACAAAGCTATGTACAAAGTGTCACACCAAATAGCTCATCAAGTGGCACATTAATTTATGGTAACCAGACTTTCTCTTCAACCAGTTTAAAAGGTGTAGGCGAACAATATTTTGATGTAGATGGATTAAAACTAAAATCCGGTAATTTATTTTCTGCTCAAGATGTGGCTGATAACAATCAAGTAGCCTTAATCGATGAAAGTGCGAAAAAGTCGATTTTCCCGGATGAAAATCCTATCGGCAAAATTGTGATGTTTAATAAACGTCCATTACGTATTATTGGTGTGGTATCTGATAAACAAATGGGCGGAGCAAGCAGTTCACTTAATCTGTATGCACCTTACACCACCGTGATGAATCGTATTTCGGGTAGCAAAAAAATTGGTTCGATTACCGTTAAAGTTGATGATTCAGTGAATACGACTGTCGCTGAAAAAGGAATTACTGAATTGCTCACTATGCGTCATGGTAAAAAAGATTTCTTTATCATGAATAGCGATACCATTAAACAAACTATTGAAAGCACAACAGGCACGATGAAATTACTCATTTCCTCTATCGCCTTTATTTCATTAATCGTTGGTGGGATTGGGGTGATGAATATTATGTTGGTCTCCGTAACAGAGCGAACCAAAGAAATTGGTTTGCGCATGGCTATTGGGGCAAGACAATTCAATATTCTGCAACAATTTTTAATTGAAGCCGTTCTGATTTGTTTAATTGGCGGTGTGACGGGTATTCTACTTTCAGGCTTAATCGGTCTGCTATTTAACGTATTTATGACTGACTTTACGATGGCATTCTCAACGGGCTCAATTGTTGCTGCAGTGGTCTTCTCGACCTTGATTGGTGTGATCTTCGGTTATATGCCGGCAAAACGCGCAGCACAATTAGATCCAATTACAGCTCTTGCAAGAGAATAAAGACATTTTGTAAAACACAAAAGTGCGGTTAAAATCATCCGCACTTTCCACTCATTTTCGTAAGAAGGAAAACTCAATGTTTAAAATGAAAAATATGACGCTTGCTTTGTTGATGTCTGGTGCATTAGTGGGATGTACCAATATTGGCGATTCTTATCAAGCTAGCCTTGAAGATTACAAGCAATATGAAGAAATTACCAAGCAATATAATGTAAAAGAAAATTGGTGGTCATTGTATAACGATGCGCAATTAAATCGCGTCGTAGAACAAGCTTTAATAAACAATAAAGATTTAGCTAAAGCAGCAGTGGCGGTAAACCGTGCGCTTTATAGTGCAAATTTAGTGGGCGCAAATTTAGTGCCTGCGTTTAATGGTTCAACTTCATCTGCGGCACAACGTCGAGTTGACACAAGTGCAAACTCTGCCATTTCACACAAAGGTTCTTTAAATGTGAGCTATACATTAGATCTTTGGCAACGTTTAGCCAATGCCGCTGATGCTGCGGAATGGTCGCACAAAGCAAGCGCAGAAGACATGGAATCTGCTCGTTTATCATTAATCAATTCTGTAGTAACAACTTATTATCAAATTGCTTATTTAAATGATGCAATTAGCACAACCAACGAAACAATCAAATATTACACTGACATTGGTAATATTATGCAAACGCGTTTAGCCCAAGGTGTGGCTGATGGGGTCAGTGTTGATCAAGCGCAACAAGCAGTATTAACGGCGCGTAATAACAAATTAAATTTTGAAACCCAACGCAAAACGGCAGAACAAACCTTACGCAATCTGCTGAACTTAAAACCAAACGATACGTTAAATATCACATTCCCTCATATTATGAATGTGAAAACTGCTGGGGTGAATTTGAATGTTCCTGTATCTGTGATTGCAAATCGTCCTGATGTAAAAGCAGCACAATTCCGTTTAAGTAGTGCATTCAAAAATGCCAAAGCAACTCAAAAAAGTTGGTTCCCTGAAGTAAATTTAGGTGGAAGCCTATCGTCAACAGCAAGTACTGTTGGCACGGCGTTACACAATCCTGTGGCAGCTGGCACAGTAGGAATTAGCCTACCGTTCTTAAATTGGAACACCGTAAAATGGAACGTTAAAATTTCTGAAGCTGACTATGAAACTGCACGTTTAAATTACGAACAACGTATTACCACGGCTCTCAATAATGTGGATACCAACTACTTTGCCTTTACTCAAGCGCAAAGTACATTAAGTAATTTACAGCAAACCCATAGTTACAATCAGCGTATCACGCAATATTATCGAAATCGCTATAATGCTGGCGTGTCCGAATTACGCGAATGGTTAGTTGCAGCCAATACTGAAAAATCATCACAACTTGCGATTTTGAACGCGAAATATCAAGTGTTGCAAAGTGAAAATGCGGTATATAGCTCAATGGCGGGATATTACTCTCGTTAATAAAACCAAACATAGGGCGTTTTTAAGCGCCCTTTTTAATATTACATTCCTCACTTAAGGTATAAACCTTACCAATAAATATTCCTAAAAATGAAAAAACAACTGACCTTTTATTTTATTCGTCATGGCCGCACTGTTTGGAACGAACAAGGATTAATGCAAGGCAGTGGAGATTCTCCATTAACAGAAGAAGGCATTCAAAGTGCGGTAAAAACTGGGCAAGCTTTACAAAATGTCGATTTTATTGCGGCCTATTCGAGCTGTTTACAACGTACCATTGACACAGCCAATTATATTATTGGCGATCAAGACATTCCCTTATTCCAACATCGTGGATTAAATGAACATTATTTTGGTAGTTGGGAAGGAACAAATGTAGAATTGATCCGACCTTTGCCAGAATTCCAACAAATGATTAATGATCCTGCAAACTATAAAGCTGAATCGAATGGTGGAGAAACCTATGAAGAACTAGCCAAACGAGCTATCGCAGCACTACAAGACATCATTAAGGTTCATCAAGAAGGGAATATTTTAGTGGTATCGCATGGGCATACCTTGCGTCTATTAATTGCTTTACTCAATGGCGCAACTTGGCAAAATCACAGAGACAAAAACAAATCAGTATCTTTATTAAATACTGCTATTAGCATTATTCATTATGACAGTGAAAAAGGCTTTAGCCTTGAAAAACTAAATGACACAATGCATTTACAATAGATAAAAAAAGCCCCTAAATCATTAGGAGCATCAAAAAGGAATTTATGAATAAAATCTCTAAAGTTTAGCTTTATCAAAGGAATCTCGATAAAACAGGGTCATTATATTGACTAATCTAAAGAATAGCAAGAGAAATCTTTACATTTCTTTACAAATCTTTACGTTTCTTTACAGATCTTTACATTTCAGCATTTCGATAATTACTTGGACAGTCTTTTCCATGCCTCGTAAAGAAACCAACTCGTGTTTACTATGGAAATTATAGCCGCCAGTAAAAATATTCGGGCATGCTAAACCTTTAGATGCTAAAAATGCCCCATCTGTACCACCTCGAATCGGCTTATGACTTGGTTTAACCCCTACCGCTTTCATTGCTCGATCGGCAAGTTCAATTGATTGAGGAACATTTTTTACCACATCATACATATTTTGGTAGCTATCTTGAATGTCTAACTCAATAGGCTTTTTCAAACCTTTCTTAGCATTAAATTTTTCCACCTGACTTTTAATAAAAGCTTTTCTTTGTGCGAAATTCTGCTCATCAAAATCACGAATCAAATAAGTGAGCTCTACTTGCTCAATATCGCCAGAAAAATCTTCTAAATGATAAAAGCCCGCTTTCCCATCCGTTTTTTCTGGTACTTCATCAACAGGAAAAACTTGCTGAAATTCACAAGCTAAAGTCAGTGCATTCACTATTTTTCCTTTTGCGTAACCGGGATGAATACTCCGCCCAAAAAAACGCACTTTTGCCGTTGCAGCATTAAAGTTTTCGTATTCTAATTCCCCTACTTCTCCCCCATCAATGGTATATGCCCAATCACAGGAAAATTTTTCCATTGGGAAATAATGGATTCCCAAACCAATTTCTTCATCAGGCGTAAAAGCAACGCGAATATTGCAATGAGGAATATTTTCTTTTTGAAGAATGGAAAGTGCGGTCATAATTTCTGCAATTCCTGCTTTATTATCCGCCCCAAGCAAAGTCGTTCCATCGGCAACAATCAGAGTCTGCCCCACCAATTTTTGCATAAAAGAATAATAAACAGGGCTAATAAACTCCTCGCCAATACCTAATGCAATATCTCCGCCACGATATTGCTCTATCACTTCTGGGCGTACATTTTTACCACTACATTGCGGAGACGTATCAAGATGCGCAATTAAACCAATGGTTTTCGTTAAGTTAGGATCATTAGCGGGTAAAAATGCTGTTACCACCGCATATTTACTGACTTCAACATTCTCCAAACCAAGTTGGACTAATTCTTTTTGCAACTGCATGGCTAACTTCATTTGCCCGACAGAACTGGGAGAATGCTTCGCATGAGGTTTTGATTGGGTGTCAAAAGACACATAATGTAAAAATCGTTCTAAAAGTTCTGTTTTATCTGTTTGAGAAATCATATTCTCACTCCTTTTAAAAATATCTTTTTTAGTTTAACGAGAAAAATAGAAAACATCTTGATATATAACAATATTTATAAAATTAACGAAGTAAAATTCATCTAAAGTACGGTTAAATTTCTTGTTATTTTTATGAACGGCAGTTTTTTTACTTTCTAAGGTATTAAGTCCTTTTAATTATTAACAATTCACTATATCATAGGCGTCTATTTTTATATGTCGCCCCTGCAGTCTTGCAGGTTTTATTTCTACTCAGTACCAAATCATTGGTGAAATTAGGGAGAAAACCAAAGCTAGTGGAAAATCAGCTTCAAAACAAGCCTATTATTGAGCTTCGTTCAATCAAAAAATCCTATGGTTCTAACACCATTATTAACGATTTCAATCTTACAATTAATAACGGTGAATTTGTCACTATTCTCGGCCCTTCAGGCTGTGGTAAGACCACAGTTTTGCGCTTACTTGCAGGCTTAGAAGAATTGGATTCAGGTAGCATTATTTTAGACGGTGAAGATATCACCAATGTGCCAGCGGAAAAACGTCATATTAATACGGTATTCCAAAGCTATGCACTATTTCCACATATGACAATTTTTGAGAACGTGGCTTTTGGTTTGCGCATGCAAAAAGTACCAAACGACGAAATTAAACCGCGTGTTTTAGAAGCCTTGCGTATGGTACAGCTAGAAGAAATGGCAGATCGTAAGCCAACCCAACTTTCTGGCGGGCAACAACAACGTATTGCCATCGCTCGCGCCGTAGTAAATAAACCAAAAGTGTTGTTACTTGATGAGTCTTTATCTGCATTAGATTACAAATTGCGTAAACAAATGCAAAATGAACTCAAAATGTTACAACGTCAGCTTGGCATTACCTTTATTTTCGTCACCCACGATCAAGAAGAAGCAATTACAATGTCTGATCGCATCGTGTTGTTACGTAAAGGTAAAATTGCACAAGATGGTTCTCCACGTGAAATCTATGAAGATCCAGCTAACTTATTCGTTGCTCGTTTCATTGGTGAAATTAACGTATTTGAAGCGACTGTGATTGAACGTAAGTCTGAACAAGTTGTACTCGCGAATGTTGAAGGTCGAGTTTGTGATATTTACACAGATATGCCTGTTGAGAAAGATCAAAAACTTCAAGTACTACTTCGTCCTGAAGATATTGTGATTGAAGAATTAGATGAAAATGAACATTCTAAAGCAATTATTGGCCACATTGTTGACCGCACTTACAAAGGAATGACATTAGAATCAACGGTAGAATTTGATCATAATGGCATGCATGTACTTGTAAGTGAATTCTTTAACGAAGACGATCCACATATGGATCATAGCGTAGGTCAACGCGTAGGCATAACATGGCATGAAGGCTGGGAGGTTGTTCTCAACGATGAAGATAATCAATAATAAATTCCAGAAAATTACTGTTGCGATTATCTTCAGTTGGCTCATCTTCTTTGTGTTGATTCCAAACTTATTGGTATTCGCCGTAAGTTTTCTGACTAGAGACGGTAGCGACTTTTACGCTTTCCCAATCACCATTGAAAACTACACAAACTTATTTAATCCGCTTTATGCACAAGTTGTGTGGAATTCATTGTATATGTCGGGCATAGCTACCATTATTTGCTTATTAGTTGGCTATCCATTTGCTTTCATGATGAGCAAAATTAATCCTAAATATCGACCGCTCTTATTGTTCCTTGTAGTTTTACCATTCTGGACAAACTCATTGATCCGTATTTATGGAATGAAAGTGTTTCTCGGTGTGAAAGGTGTACTTAACACTATGTTGATGGACATGGGAATTTTGAGTGAACCCATTCGCATTTTGAATACAGAAATTGCGGTAATCATTGGCTTAGTTTATTTGCTATTGCCATTTATGATTTTGCCACTCTACTCTGCGATTGAGAAATTAGACGGTCGCTTATTAGAGGCAGCAAGAGATTTAGGCGCAAATGCATTCCAACGTTTCTTCCGTGTCATTTTACCACTAACCATGCCAGGCATTATCGCAGGATGTTTATTAGTGTTATTACCTGCAATGGGTATGTTCTACGTTGCAGACTTACTGGGCGGAGCAAAAGTATTGCTTGTTGGTAACGTAATTAAGAGCGAATTCTTAATTTCCCGTAACTGGCCATTTGGTTCTGCAATCAGTATTGGTTTAACTGTTCTAATGGCATTGTTGATTTTCGTGTACTACCGCGCGAATAAACTATTAAATAAGAAAGTGGAGTTAGAATAATGAGTCGTTTACTACGTAATGCATTTATGTTTGTGGTATACGCTTATTTGTATATCCCAATTATTATTTTGGTTACCAATTCCTTTAACGAAGATCGTTATGGTTTAAGTTGGAAAGGCTTTAGCTGGAACTGGTACGAGCGTTTATTTAATAACGATACCTTAATACAAGCTGCGATTCATTCAGTAACTATTGCATTTTTTGCGGCTACCCTAGCTACAATTGTAGGTGGATTAACTGCAATCGCACTTTATCGCTATCGATTCCGCGGTAAACAAGCGGTAAGCGGTATGTTATTTATCGTCATGATGTCACCAGATATTGTAATGGCAGTATCTTTACTTGCATTATTTATGGTTGTCGGTATTTCATTAGGTTTCTGGTCTTTATTACTGGCTCATGTGACCTTCTGTTTACCGTATGTGACCGTAACTATCTTCTCTCGCTTAAATGGCTTTGATTCTAGAATGTTAGAAGCGGCGAAAGACTTAGGTGCAAGCGAAGTGACTATTTTACGTAAAATTATCCTTCCTTTAGCATTACCTGCAGTTGTATCTGGTTGGTTATTAAGTTTTACTATTTCATTAGATGATGTTGTCGTTTCATCATTCGTCAGCGGTGTAAGCTATGAAATCTTACCATTGAGAATATTCTCCCTAGTGAAAACCGGTGTAACACCTGAAGTTAATGCTTTAGCAACGATTATGATCGTGCTTTCACTGGCTCTTGTCGTTTTAAGTCAGCTAATTACACGAAAAAATAACCATTAATAAACAAAAGGTTTCACAAACCTTTGAATTTAAAATAGAATACGCCTTGACGCACAATCAAGGCGTTTTTTTATGCCTGTCATTCGTCAGGTGGTTTTTTTACGACTCTTTACGGAGAACAAACAAAAATGAAAAAATTCGCAGGTTTAATTACTGCAGGCTTAGTAGCTGCAACTTTAACTGCTTGTAATGATAAAGATAGCAAAGCTGAAGCTGCAAAATCTCCGGCTACTGCCAATGACACTGTGTACCTCTACACATGGACTGAATATGTACCAGATGGTCTTTTAGATGAGTTTACTAAAGAAACAGGCATCAAAGTTATCGTTTCAAGCTTAGAATCAAACGAAACAATGTATGCAAAACTCAAAACTCAAGGTGCTGCTGGTGGCTATGATGTTATTGCACCATCTAACTACTTCGTCTCTAAAATGTCTAGAGAAGGCATGTTAATGGAGCTCGATCACAGCAAATTACCTGTTATTAAAGAATTAGATCCTGATTGGCTCAATAAACCTTATGATAAAGGTAACAAATACTCTCTTCCTCAATTATTAGGTGCACCAGGTATTGCATTCAATACCAACACTTATAAAGGAACTCAATTCACTTCTTGGGCTGACTTGTGGAAACCAGAATTTGCAAACAAAGTTCAATTATTAGACGATGCGCGCGAAGTATTCAACATCGCTTTATTGAAAATTGGTCAAGATCCAAATACTCAAGATCCAGCCATTATCAAACAAGCCTATGAAGAATTATTAAAACTACGTCCAAACGTACTTTCTTTCAATTCCGATAACCCTGCGAATTCTTTCATCTCAGGTGAAGTTGAAGTGGGTCAATTATGGAATGGTTCTGTACGTATTGCCAAAAAAGAAAAAGCACCTTTAGACATGGTATTTCCGAAAGAAGGCCCTGTACTTTGGGTTGATACTCTAGCAATTCCTAAAACTGCTAAAAACCCAGATGGTGCACATAAACTTATTAACTATATGTTAGGTGCTAAAGCTGCAGAAAAATTAACCTTAGCAATTGGCTATCCAACAGCTAACTTAGAAGCGAAAAAAGCATTACCAAAAGAAATCACTGAAGATCCAGCGATTTATCCACCAGCTGATGTATTAAAAAATAGCCACTGGCAAGATGACGTTGGCGATGCAATTCAATTCTATGAACAATATTATCAAGAATTAAAAGCAGCTAAATAATTCTAGTAAATACAAGTGCGGTTAAAACCGCACTTATACTTAAATCATCTAAATCCGTCTAACCTGCCAAAATGCCTTAGACCAATAAGGATTATTCATTGAAGAATAGACAACGCCCCCTTTGGTGGAAGCATGAAGGAATTTGTCTTCTTTTACATAAATTCCCACATGATAGCCATTAGGGCCTCGGCCGGTTTTAAAGAAAATTAAATCACCCGTTTGAATATCTTCTTTGCGGACATGTTTACCATAATTAGCTTGTTCAGTTGTACTTCTTGGCAAACGAAGATTAAAACGATCGAAGAAAGTTTTCTGCACAAAACCGGAACAATCTACGCCACGACGTGAGACACCGCCGAGCACATAAGGTGTACCCGCCCATTCATGTTGTTGTTCGCTCAACATGGCTATAGCCATAATCGGATCGCCGATTTGGCCTTTATAGTTCATCGTATAATCATCATTTTGAAAACTAGAACAAGCGAATAAAAACAACGAGGCAGTAGCGATTAAAAATGATTTATATACTTTCATACCTTTTCATATGAAAAGTGCGGTAGAAATTCACCGCACTTTTTGTTACTTACTATTTAGTTTTTTCCACACGAGCACGTAACTTTTGCCCTGGTTTAAATGTCACCACTCGGCGAGCAGAAACTGCCACTACATCTCCAGTTTTAGGATTACGTCCTGGACGTGAAGCTTTATTACGTAATTCAAAGTTACCAAACCCTGATAATTTTACATCATGACCAGATTCAAGTGATATCCGGACTTCCTCAAAAAAGTTTTCTACAACTTTTTTTGCTTCATTTTTAGGTAACTGGTATTTCTCAATTAAATTCTCAGTAATATCAATTTTAGTTATCGTAGCCATATTAATCCCTTAATTCAGCATTAAAGCGTTGTTTTACCTCCGCTAATACTGCTGAAATCACTGTATTAATTTCTTCATCTTCAAGTGTTTTTTCATTATCCTGGACAGTCAAGCTAATCGCTAAACTCTTATAGCCTTCAGAGACGCCCACACCTTGATATACATCGAACAAGTTCACTTGCACCAATTTTTCGCCACCTGCTTGTTTACATGCTGCGATCAATTCCCCTGCTGGTACGCTATCCGCGACGACTAAAGCTAAATCACGACGGTTTGCTGGGAATTTAGAAATTTCTTTTGCTTGCACCACATTACGTGCCGCAATTGCATTCCAAAGAATTTCAAATACAAAAGTTTTGCCATTTAAGCCAAGTTTTTGGCTAATAGATGGATGAATTGCACCAATAAAACCAATTTCTTGACCATCTAATTCAATAGCAGCAGATTGGCCAGGGTGTAATGCATCAAATTGTTTTGCAACAAAACGAACTCTATTACCACCTTCTGTTAAAGAAAGTACTGATTCTAAATCACCTTTAAGATCAAAGAAATCAACAGACTCTGCTTTACCTGCCCAATGTTCAGATTTTGCTGTTCCAGTAATCACCGCACTTAAAACAAATTCTTGACGCACGCCAAATTCAGCATTGTTATCTGGCACAAAACGTAATCCTGTTTCAAATAAACGAACACGAGATTGTTGGCGATTTTGGTTATACAGCACTGCACCTAATAAACCACTCATTAAAGACACGCGCATTGCGGACATTTCCACAGAAATTGGGTTTGGCAATACAAGTGCTTCTTGATGTGGATGTAATAAACTTTGAATTTTTGGATCCACAAAGCTATAAGTAATGGCTTCTTGATAATCTGCATCCACAAGTGCGGTCTTAATTCGAGCTAAATCTAAATCAGATTCTTTATGCTCACGCATGCGGAGATGCGCTAATGGCGCATTGTTTGGAATGCTGTTATAACCATAAATACGCGCCACTTCCTCAATTAAATCTTCTTCAATTTCAATATCAAAACGCCAGCTTGCAGAAGTTACCGTCCAAATATCATTAGCATAAGTAACATCGAAACCAAGACGATGGAAAATTTCTGTTACGCTTTCTGTTTCAATATGATGACCTAAAAGTGCATCTAATTTGCTACGGCGAAGTTGAACAGTATTAACTTTAGGAAGATGAGCTTCACTGCTTGCTTCACAAATCTCACCCGCTTCACCACCACAGGTTTCAAGCAATAATGCGGTTGCTCGTTCCATAGCTTTACGGGCTAATTCAAAATCCACACCACGCTCAAAACGGTGTGATGCATCAGTATGTAAACCATATTGTCTTGCACGGCCTGCAATCGCTAATGGAGCGAAAAATGCGGATTCTAAAATCACATCTTTCGTTTCGCTATTCACGCCACTCGTTGCACCACCAAAGATTCCTGCCATTGCTAAAGGACCATTTTGGTCGGCAATTAATAAAGTATTTAATTGAAGTTTTGCGGTTGAGCCATCTAATAATACTAATTCTTCACCTTCTTTTGCTAAACGAACTTGAACAGGTTGTGCAACTTTAGCCGCATCAAACGCATGCATTGGCTGACCAAGCTCAAGCAAAATATAGTTAGTAATATCAACAATAGGATCAATAGAACGAATACCACAACGACGCAATTTTTCTTGCATCCACATTGGCGATTCAGCCTTCACATTAACGTTTTTCACCACACGCAATAAATAACGCGGGCAGGCTTCAGGCGCTTGTAAATCAATTTGAACTTTATCAGAAATTGTTGCTGGCACTGCTTCAAAGTGCGGTTGATTTACTGGCTGTTTATTTATCACACCAATTTCACGCGCAATACCCGCAATGCTCAAACAATCCGCACGGTTTGGCGTTAAGCTAATTTCGATAGCATTGTCATTTAAACCTAAGTATTCGCGTAAATCTGTACCGATTGGTGCATCAAGTGGCAATTCAATAATACCGTCAGCTTCAACATCAATACCTAATTCAGAAAATGAACAAAGCATTCCTTCTGATGGTTGACCGCGTAATTTCGTTTTCTTAATTTTGAAATCGCCCGGTAATACCGCACCTTCTGTTGCGCAAGCGACTTTTAAGCCTTGACGACAATTTGGTGCGCCACACACGATGTCCAATAAACGATCACCGCCTACGTTCACCTTAGTTACACGTAATTTATCCGCATCTGGATGTTGTGCACACTCCACCACTTCACCAACAACGACACCATTAAATTTACCCGCAACGCTTTCCACGCCATCTACTTCTAAGCCAAGCATAGTGATTTGCTCGCATAATTGCTCGGTGGACACCGCAGGGTTCACCCATTCTCTTACCCACTGTTCACTAAATTTCATTTGTTGTTATCCTTTTAATTCAAATCCGAGAAATTACTTAAATTGTTTTAAGAAACGTAAGTCGTTTTCAAAGAACGAACGTAAATCTGTTACGTTATAACGTAACATTGTTAAACGCTCAACGCCCATTCCCACGGCAAAACCAGAATATTCATTCGGATCAATACCAACGTTACGCAACACATTTGGGTGTACCATACCGCAGCCCAACACCTCTAACCATTTACCGTTTTTACCCATCACATCCACTTCGGCTGAAGGTTCAGTAAACGGGAAATAAGATGGACGGAAACGCACTTGTAAATCTTCTTCAAAGAAAGCGCGTAAGAAATCGTGTAATAAGCCTTTCAATTCTGTGAAATTTGCTTTTTTATCCACATAAAGCAATTCAATTTGGTGGAACATTGGTGTGTGCGTTTGATCGTAGTCATTACGATATACACGTCCCGGAGCCATAATACGGATTGGTGGCTGCATTTTTTCCATAGTACGAATTTGCACGCCTGAAGTTTGGGTGCGAAGTAATAATTCTGGATTAAACCAGAAAGTATCGTGATCGGCACGTGCAGGGTGATGTTTAGGAATATTTAAAGCATCGAAGTTGTAATAATCACTTTCAATTTCAGGGCCATTTTCAACTGAAAAGCCAAGTTCTGAGAAAAATTTTGTTACGCGATTAATCGTCATGGTAACTGGGTGTAAGCCACCAGTTTCAACTTTGCGACCAGGTAAACTGACATCTACACGTTCTTTTTCTAATTTTGCGTTAAGTTCAGCCTGTTCCCACTCCACTTTTTTTGCATTTAAAAATTCTAACGCAGCTTGTTTTGCTTCGTTAATTTTTGCGCCCATAGCCGGACGTTCTTCTGCTGACACGTTACGCAATTCTTGCATTAATTGAGTAAAATGCCCTTTCTTACCAAAATATTCGACACGGATTTCATCCAAAGCCGTTAAACTTTTATCCTGAATGGATTCAATCGCTAATTTCGCTTTCTCAACAAGCTCGTTCAGATGTTGCATAGTTTCCCCTGCTTCTCTTTTCTCTATAAAATAAAAAACCGAGTAATGATAATACCAAGTACTTAAAAAGTAAAAGAATAATACGAAAAATCATTGGTTTATCAAAAATAAAAATGGAATAACGTTATCGCTATTCCATTTTTTCTTGTTACCAACAAAATCGTTCATTTACAAAATTTTCTGACCGCTCTTTTTGCCATTTTTCTTTATTGTTTGGATTGGCAAAAAAACGTGCTTGTTCCTGTAAACGTTGAACTAATTTTTCTTCTGCTTCTTTTAACGCTTTTCTACGATCCACAAATTTTGCGGGTAATACTGGTAAGAAAATCACTTCATAAGGATGCGCAATTGTCCATTTCACCGCATTTTCGGCTGCACGACTTTGTTTATCAAAATTGCAAAACGCATAAGCATTAACAAACTGCCCTACAACATGGCTGAACCCTGTATTATCCTGCACCGTTTGTTTTGGTAAATCCAATACATAAAGTGCGGTGATCAAGCGATTTTGCCCACGATAAAACCAAGTAACAGCTTCATCTCTTAAGCCAAAATCATAAGCCCGAGCGGCTAACGTAAACATCGTCATGGGTGAAATACGAGCTGGATTTTCTTCTACAAATTTCACCGCACTTTCATAACCTTTTATCGTATTTTCACGTAGCATAGGATCAATTTCTTTATGTACAAATACATTTTCTGATTTTCCATTTTCAGCAGAATAATAAGGGTTGATATAAACATCCACCGTCTTCACTGGTTCTTTGCTAATAGAACTACAAGCAGTAATAAAAAGTGCGGTTATAAAACACAGTATTTTTAACATATGGATTTTCCTTATATAATGCCCAGCAAATTTCACTGCATTGTTATTATGAAAATTCATCTAATCTACAGTAAAACCACATTAGAATTCAATAATGAAACAAGTTTACTCGATCATCTCGAGAAAAATAATATTCACCATGAATATCAATGTCGTAGTGGCTATTGTGGTTCTTGTCGTGTGAAGATCAAAAAAGGCAAGGTATCCTATAAAGATTCGCCCCTTGCCTTTATTCAACCTGATGAAATTTTATTATGCTGCTGTCACGTAGAAAGTGACATTGAAATTGATTTATAAATTATTTAAATCCAATACATCCGTCATATCAAATAAGCCATTCGCCTTATTTTCTAACCATTTACCAGTACGCACTGCGCCATTAGCGAAAGTCATTCGACTTGATGCTTTATGGGAAATTTCTACACGCTCGCCAATATCAGCAAACCACACCGTGTGTTCCCCCACCACATCCGAAGCACGAATAGTAGAAAAACCAATTTCATCACGTTTACGTTCGCCTGTGATTCCTTCACGACAAAATACGCCGTGCGTTTTTAAATCACGACCTAAGGTTTTCGCGATATGTTCGCCCATAGAAAGTGCGGTGCCAGATGGCGCATCCACTTTATGACGGTGATGAGCTTCGATCACTTCAATATCGCAATAATCCCCCATCACTTTTGCCGCTTTTTCTAAAAGTTTGAAGACTAAATTCACGCCAACACTGAAATTTGATGCAAACACAATAGCAATTTTATCTGAAGCTGCTTTAATCGCCGCTTTACCATTTTCATCAAAACCAGTTGTACCGATCACCATTTTTTTATTATTCGCTACGCAAAATTCAATATGCTCAAGAGTGCCTTCTGGTCGAGTAAAATCGATTAATAAATCGAATTTATCTTTTTGGCTTTCAAGATCGTCTGAAACTGTTACACCAAGTTGACCAATTCCCGCCAATTCTCCCGCATCCGTCCCGACTAAAGATGATCCTTTGCGTTCAAAGGCCGCACCGAGTTCTACGCCTTCCGCAGAATGAACCGCTTGAATTAATTGACGCCCCATTCTTCCGCCAGCACCCGCGATTGCAATTTTTAATGTCATGTTACTTCCTTTTTTATTAATGAATTATTTCGTTGATGCCGCTATAAACAAGCACACAACCAAAAAATAAAAATACGATACCCGCCATATTATCAATATAACGGCTGTATTGACTGTATAAACGCTTGGCAATATTACGTGAAAAAATCAATGAAATCACATAAAAATAACAAAATGTTTCTACCACAATCACCATAAAAGCCAAGATAATTTGCCACATTTCAGTGATATTTACTAAGACAAGCGACATCACGCTACTAAAATACACCACGACTTTTGCATTAGATAAGTTCACTAAAAGCCCTTTCACAATTTCTTTTTTGATTGTGGTTTGCTGATTAAATTCAATATCAGAATGCGGTTCAAATTGAGCGTATTTTTTACTGCGGGCCATTAAAAAACCGAGATATGCTAAGTAACTACCGCCTAGCAACATAATAACGCCATGTAATACTGGAATAGTAACGAATAACACCGCCAATCCCAACATGGAAAGCATTCCCCAAAAAGCGATACCAAGCGTTATACCTAAAATGCCACAAACTGTATTACGACGAGAATTACTTGCTGCCATTCGGCTTACATAGAAGAAATCTGGCCCTGGAGTCATTAATCCAAATAAATGCACAATGATTAAATTCAGCATCACAACATCCAATAATGAATAGCAAATACGACAATCACCGCATAAATTGCCGCTAATACATCATCGACCATAATGCCAAAACCACTTTCGAGTTTTTCGTCAAAATAACGAATTGGGAATGGTTTTAAAATATCGAAAAAGCGAAATAATGCAAAAGCAGCCATAATCCATTGCCAAGATAATGACGGGATCGCCGCTAATACAATAAACACACCGACAAATTCATCCCAGACGATAGAACCATGATCGTGCACGCCCATATCTGCTGTGGTTTTTTGACAAAGATAGCAACCGAGTAGAAAACAAAGTGCGGTAAAAATTAAAAAGGTTTTTACACCTAACAAAGAAAGCAACATCACGCCTAAAATTGTTCCCGCCAAACTCCCCCAAGTACCGGGAGCAGGATGAATTAAGCCCGCTCCAAAACCAACGGTAAGCAAATGAATAGGATTTAAAAGAGAGATTTTTTTAAGAGGATTATTTTCTGTCATTTTGATTCCTTAAAATGATCGAAACCACTTGAAAAAGTTATATTCACAGATTTTCCATCCCGTAAAAAACGGGGCGAAAAGTCGCTGCACTTTTCTGTAATTTTACCAATACAAGTACAGGGCACATTCAGTTTTTTCAAGCGTAATTCTAATTCATCTTTATATTCGGGAGGTATGGTAAAACAAAGTTCATAATCTTCTCCACCACTTAAGGCAAATTGTTCCGCTTGAGTGCGATCATATTTATTTAAAATCGATGATGAAAGAGGTAAAGCTGTAAGTTCAACTTCAGCACTACATTGACTTCTTTCAAGAATATGCCCTAAATCAGAGATTAACCCATCGGAAAGATCAATGGCAGCATGAGCAATATCAATTAACGCTCGCCCAAGTTCAATTCTAGGTGTGGGTCTAAAATGACGTTGTAGCAAAAAAACATCATCAGAATCAACCGCACTTTTGCCCAATAAAATTTGCGTTAAACCTGCAGCGCTATCGCCTAAGGTGCCTGAAACATAAATTAAATCGCCAACTTTTGCTTCATGCCGACAAATCCCTTTACCTTTTTCGACAAAACCTTGTGCCGTAATCGTAATAGATAAGTTGCCTTTTGTGGTATCGCCACCAATTAATGTGACGTTGTATTGTTTTAACGTGTGCAATAAACTTTGACTAAATGCTGAAATCCAATTTTCATCTACATTTGGCAAAGTTAATGCCAGAGAAACCCATTTTGGCTGTGCCCCCATTGCAGCAAGATCACTTAAGTTTGTTGCAATGGCTTTGTAAGCTAAATCTTCGGATGAAATGGTTGGTAAAAAATGTGTATTTTCCACCATTGTATCGGTCGTAATGGCAAGCTGATAATTCTCAGGCACGGAAACCAGCGCACAATCGTCGCCAATAGATAATTGAACGGAATCATCATCTAATATTTGTGGCTGAAAATATCGTTTAATTAAATCAAATTCACCGATTGCCATTTTTCACCTATCTTATAAAAGAAAAGGCACGCGTTAAAAACGCGCGCCATTTTCAGTTTAAAAGGATTATTTACGCCCTAATGCGGGTGCGATTTTATCAAGTACGCCATTGATATATTTATGGCTTTCATCTGCACCGAATACTTTTGCCACTTCAATCGCTTCATTGATAACCACTTTATATGGCACATCTAATTCAAAGCGTAATTCATAAACAGCCAAACGTAAAATTGCAGTTTCAATAGGATCAAGCTCATCAAAAGCGCGGTCAATATAAGGCGAAATTGAAAAATCAACGGTTTCAATATTTTCTACTGTTTGACGAAATAATTTACGGAAGTAAGGTTTATCTACGCCATCCATATCTTGATCTAACACAAAGGCTAATTCAACTTGTTCTGCAGTATTGCCAGATACCGCCCAAGAATACAAGGCTTGAACAGTACATTCACGCGCACGACGACGAGCAGAAGGCTTTTTCACTTGTTTTTGTTCTGTCATGATTTATGCCGCATCAATTTGTTGAATAAGATTAACCATTTCAAGTGCAGTTAAGGCTGCTTCTGCACCTTTATTACCTGCTTTAGTACCAGCACGTTCAATTGCTTGTTCAATATTTTCTGTGGTTAATACACCAAAAGCGACGGGGATTTCAGCATCCATTGCAACTTTTCCTAAACCGCTACTTGCTTCCCCTGCTACATATTCAAAGTGCGCAGTACCACCACGGATAACTGTACCTAATGCCACAATCGCATCAAATTTTTTACTTTCAGCTAAACGACGAGCAACTAATGGCAACTCATACGCACCAGGAGCACGCACGATAGTGATATTTTCATCTTTCACTTGGCCGATACGTTTTAATGCATCAATTGCGCCTTCTAATAAACTTTCATTAATAAAACTGTTAAAACGAGCAATTGCTACTGCAACTTTTGCATTAGGTGCTGCGACTGAGCCTTCTAAAACTTTCATATTTTTTCCTATTAAAAAATCACTATCGTTAATTTGGTAGAGAATTCTAGCATAAAAAAACTTTTTTAAAACCAACCGCACTTTTTTATTTTCATTTTAGTGAATTTAGCATAGCATAAGCATTGTTCTCATTTTCATCTATTAAAAGGAGCAATTATGAAATTACGCACTATTGCATTAAGCCTAGCGATATTATGTGCTAGCTCAACGAGCTTTGCTGGAATGGTTTCAACGTCATCTAATCTTGAGTTTTTAGCCATTGATGGACAAAAAGCATCAAAAGCATTATTAAAAGAAACAAAATCATTTAACATCAATGATACTGAAACACATCAAGTGGTTGTTCGTTTAGGTGATATTATTGGTTCAGGTTCTAATCAATCTTTATTTGAATCTAGTCCTATCATTGTTACATTCAAAGGTTCCCCAGAAGATATTACTATCTCTGCACCTTCAATCCGTAGCCGCTCCGAAGGTGAAAAATTTAATAGTACACCAACAATTAATATTACTAGCAAATCAGGCAATACTATTGCAGCGAAAGTAGATGTTTTAAAACAAGAGGGTTTATTCCCTAGTGCAAACGTGGTAAACGATCTTTCTACATATAATGCCTCAGGTGCAACCGCATCTGTTGCAGCATTTTCGACTGCAGCAATACCAACCACAATGCCAGTTGCTTCTGCAAGCAATGCTAAAATAAACAAAGGGAAAGTTGTTGTTCAAGGTGAGAATGTTGCAGAACAGCAACTTCAATACTGGTTCCAACAAGCAGATAAGGAAACTCAAATACGTTTCTTAAACTGGGCAAAATCCCACAAGTAACGCATTATCTCGTTCAAAAAGCTTTGATGTTTGAGTACGCTTATATAGATAATAAAAGTGAGCCTTGCTGCTCACTTTTTCTATTGTAATAAGGATGAATAATGAACAACTGGTTAAATGCTAAAGTGATTGCTGCCATTCCTATTTTTATTGCTGTAAATATTGCCGCAATTAGCGTATGGGCATTTAATATATCTCAACAGTCTATGCCTTTAATTCTAGGTATTATTGCAGGAGGATTAGTTGATTTAGACAATCGTTTAACTGGGCGTTTAAAAAATGTCTTTTATACATTGATAGCTTTCTCTATTTCATCCTTTATTGTCCAATTAAATATCGGCAAGCCAATACAATATATTGCCTTGATGACTGCGCTTACATTTATTTTTACTATGATAGGTGCTGTTGGACAACGCTATAGTACCATTGCATTTGGTACACTAGTTGTGGCACTTTATACTACACTAACCTATACACCTGAAATACATGAATGGTTTATCAACCCTGTCATGATTCTATGCGGTACGCTACTTTATAGTGTAATAACACTCATTGTCTATTTATTCTTTCCAAATCGTCCCGTACAAGAAAGTGTTGCTAAAGCTTTCTGTGCGCTAGGTGATTACTTAGATGCCAAATCTTATTTTTTTGATCCCGATGAAATAAATGAAATAGAAAAAAAACATCTTAATTTCGCTATGAAAAATGCAAATGTAGTTTCTGCATTTAATATTGTTCGTACAGCACTATTCTATCGTATTCGTGGTCAACATCGACATCCTCGCACACAACGAATGCTCCGCTATTATTTTGCGGCGCAAGATATTCATGAACGTGTAAATTCTACTCATTTTGATTATCAGCAAATTACTGAAAAGCTAAAAAATACAGACTTAATTTTTCGCATTCAGCGCTTACTAGAATTACAAGCACAATCTTGCCGAGAAGTAACAACAAGTTTACGCCAAAATAAAAACTATCAATTCAATGAACGTGTTGAGCGCGCACTATCGGGTACATTGCACTCCTTCCAGCTATATCGAGAACAACACATCTATGATAAAGATCAGCTTATTGAGATTCAGACCCTACTAGATAACTTGCAAAGTATTAACTGGCAACTTCGACAACTTACTCAAGAAACAGATGATGCTGATCATTTAGCAAGAATTCATACGGATCAAATTACAGGCTTAAAAAATATCTCTACTGCAATTTTTAGCCACTTTACCTTTGAATCTCAACTCTTTCGCCATGCAATACGTTTATCGATAGTGGTTTTTTTATGCTGTGTCATCGTAGAGTTTTTCCAATTTAATCTTGGTTATTGGATTTTACTCACCGCTGTCTTTGTCTGCCAACCAAACTATTCTGCCACCAAAACACGTTTACGCCAGCGGATTATCGGCACTTTTCTTGGCGTGGTGATAGGATCGCTTTTACCCTATTTTAATCCAACCTTAGAACTTAAGCTGGGTCTTGTAGTCCTTACTAGTACACTATTTTTCTTCTTTCGCAGTAATAATTACAGCTTCTCTACCTTTTTTATCACATTACAGGTCTTGTTAAGCTTTGATGTTATGGGTTTTAATACTTCAGCTGCACTCATGCCTCGTTTGTTTGATACATTACTAGGTTCGGCTATCTCATGGTTTGCTGTTTCTTATTTATGGCCTGATTGGAAATATTTACAATTAGATAAAGTTAGCCATAAAGCGGTTCAAAGTGATGCAACTTATCTTTTACATATTATTAGTCAACTACAATTTGGTAAAAGTGATGATCTAAAGTATCGCATTGCTCGTCGTAATGCACATCAATATGCAGCAGCACTTAGTACAACGCTTTCAAACATGAATAATGAACCTGAAAAATACAAAGCATTTTTACAACAAGGGTTTGATTTACTTAAACTGAATTATTCCTTATTAAGTTATATTTCTGCGCTAGGTTCCTATCGTGAAAAAATGAATACTCTACAACAAACTACACAATTTTTATCTGGTTTCTATCCTGTTGCCAAAAAAATTATTTATTCTCTTGAAAATATCGAAAAAATACCGCCAGATATATTTGCTAAACTCCAAAAAAACATTGAAACCCACCTAAAGGAGTTAGAGAAACAAGAAATGACAGAACAAGATCGCACAGCATTTAGCTTGCCTTATCAGCAACTAAATTTAATCACACAATTATTGCCCGCTTTTTATGGTTATTTTCACAAAGAATACTGATAAATAGTAGGGTTATCGCATTTAAAAATACCTATTGTTCTTCAATTCATAAATAGCGATAATACTTCCCTACATAAAAGGCAAAGAAAAATGACAAATTATATTTTATTGATTATCGGTACTGCATTAATTAACAACTTTGTACTTGTAAAGTTCTTAGGACTATGCCCGTTTATGGGGGTATCAAAGAAAATTGAAACCGCAGTAGGTATGGGACTAGCAACAATGTTTGTATTAACCGTCGCCTCCCTTTGTGCATATTTAGTTGATCATTATATTCTTGTTCCCTTGAATGCTACTTTTTTGCGTACATTAGTATTTATTTTGGTTATTGCCGTAGTTGTACAATTTACCGAAATGGTGATAAATAAAACTAGCCCAACGCTATATCGTTTACTTGGAATTTTCTTGCCTTTGATAACCACAAACTGTGCAGTTCTCGGTGTCGCATTATTAAATGTAAATCTTGCTCATAATTTAACGGAATCTGTCGTTTATGGTTTTGGTGCATCTCTTGGGTTTGCACTTGTATTAGTGCTTTTTGCTGCGCTTCGTGAACGTCTTGTAGCGGCCGATGTACCTTTAACTTTCAAGGGTTCATCTATCGCACTTATTACAGCTGGTTTGATGTCTCTTGCTTTTATGGGATTCACAGGACTAGTGAAGTAATAACATGATCTATCTTTTAATGGCTATTACCATTTTGATTTTATTTATTGGGTTCTCTCAGTATTTTTCAGGAAAAAGAAAGAAATAATGACCCTTCTATTCATCGTAATCACTTTACTCGCTTTAATTTTCGGTGCGATTTTGGGCTTTGCTTCACTTAAACTCAAAGTTGAGGCCGATCCTATTGTGGAAAAGATTGACTCTATTTTGCCACAAAGCCAATGTGGACAATGTGGTTATCCAGGCTGCAAACCATACGCTGAAGCTATTTGCAATGGAGATGACATCACAAAATGTATTCCTGGTGGTCAACCAACCATCGTAAAAATCGCAGAGATTTTAGGTGTTGATGTGCCAGCAATGGACGGTGTAGAAGAACCTATCGAGAAAGTCGCTTTTATTGATGAAAATATGTGTATTGGCTGCACAAAATGCATTCAAGCCTGTCCTGTTGATGCCATTATTGGTACAAATAAATTCATGCATACGATTATTCCAGATCTCTGTACTGGTTGTGAACTTTGCGTAGCGCCCTGCCCGACAGATTGTATATCAATGATTCCCGTGAAAAAAAATATCGATAATTGGGATTGGAAGTTTGATGCAAAATTAGTCATTCCAGTAATGAATGTAAATGGCACTGAGAAAAAATTGGTTGTGGGGGAATAAATGACGGACGTATTATCTCGTTTCAATTCCGGTAAATTATGGGATTTCAAAGGTGGTATTCATCCGCCTGAAATGAAATCACAATCTAATTCACAACCATTACGTTATCCCCCTTTAGTAACAGATTTTTATATTCCTCTTAAACAGCACGCAGGAACAACAGGTCACCTTTTAGTAAAGGAAGGCGATTACGTATTAAAAGGTCAACGTTTAACGCAAGGCGATGGCTTGCGTATGCTACCCGTTCATGCGCCAACTTCAGGCACAATTAAATCGATTAAACCTTATGTTGCCGCACATCCGTCTGGTCTTGATGAACCTGCAATTCATTTGCAAGCGGATGGCTTAGATCAATGGCTAGCGCGTAATCCTATTGATGATTTTTTGACACTCTCGCCGGAACAACTCATTAACAAAATCTATCAAGCTGGTATAGCTGGCTTGGGCGGTGCAGTATTTCCGACTGCTGCTAAAATTCAATCAGCAGAGAAAAAAGTCAAACTTTTAATTATCAATGGTGCAGAATGTGAGCCTTATATCACTTGTGATGATCGTCTTATGCGTGAACGCGCCGATGAAATCATAGAAGGCATTCGTATTTTACGTTATATCCTACGACCTGAAAACGTAGTCATCGCCATTGAAGATAACAAACCTGAAGCAATAGAGGCAATCCGCAAAGCGCTACAGGGAGCAAATGACATTAGCATTCGAGTGATTCCAACAAAATATCCTTCGGGTGCCGCAAAACAGCTTATTTATTTGCTTACAGGAATGGAAGTGCCAAGTGGTGCGCGTTCTTCTAGTATTGGCGTACTGATGCATAATGTTGGTACAGCCTTTGCAATTAAAAGAGCGGTTATAAATGACGAACCTTTAATTGAACGTGTCGTCACCCTTACAGGTGATAAAATTCCTGAAAAAGGTAATTATTGGGTCCGACTTGGTACACCAATTTCTCAAGTATTGACGCACGCTGGCTATCAGTCTGATGAACGTTATCCTGTATTTGCGGGGGGGCCAATGATGGGATTGGAACTTTCCAATCTCAATGCACCAGTGACAAAAATTGTTAACTGCTTGCTTGCACCAGACTATTTTGAATATGCAGAACCAGAGCCTGAACAAGCTTGTATTCGCTGTTCTAGCTGTTCTGATGCCTGCCCAGTCAACTTGATGCCACAGCAACTCTACTGGTTTGCGCGTAGTGAAGATCACAAAAAATCGGAAGAATACGCCCTCAAAGATTGTATCGAGTGCGGGATTTGTGCCTACGTATGCCCAAGCCATATTCCGCTGATTCAGTATTTCCGCCAAGAAAAAGCAAAAATTTGGCAAATAAAAGAAAAACAGAAAAAATCAGATGAAGCCAAAATTCGCTTTGAAGCTAAACAAGCGCGAATGGAACGTGAAGAACAAGAGCGTAAAGCACGTTCACAACGTGCAGCAGAAGCACGTCGAGAAGAATTAGCGCAAACCAAAGGTGAAGATCCTGTTAAAGCGGCGCTAGAACGCTTGAAAGCGAAAAAATCCAATAAAACAGAATCAAAACAAGTTAAAACGATTACCTCAGAAAAAGGGGAAGTTTTACCTGATAACGCTGATTTAATGGCACAACGTAAAGCTCGTCGTCTGGCTCGTCAGCAAGCGGAATCTCAAGTCAAAAACCAAGAACAACAAACTCAACCAACCGATGCGAAAAAAGCAGCAGTTGCAGCCGCGCTTGCTCGAGCAAAAGCGAAAAAACTTGCACAAGCAAATGAAACCTCTGAATCAGTCTCAAACGATCAAACCGTAGAACGTGCGGTAGAAAAAACAGACGAAAATTCAACCGCACTTGATCCGAAAAAAGCGGCGGTAGCTGCAGCGATTGCCCGTGCAAAAGAGAAAAAACTTGCACAAGCAAATGAAACCTCTGAATCAGTCTCAAACGATCAAACCGTAGAACGTGCGGTAGAAAAAACAGACGAAAATTCAGCCGCACTTGATCCTAAAAAAGCAGCGGTAGCTGCAGCGATTGCCCGTGCAAAAGCAAAAAAACTTGCACAAGCAAATGAAACCGCTGAATCAGTCTCAAATACTCAAGCCATAGAAAGTGCGGTAGAAAAAACAGAAGAAAATTCAACCGCACTCGATCCGAAAAAAGCAGCAGTAGCTGCAGCGATTGCTCGAGCAAAAGCAAAAAAACTGGCTCAAGCGAATGGAACTACAGAATCAGTTCCGACCACTCAAGCCATAGAAAGTGCGGTAGAAAAAACAGAAGAAAATTCAACCGCACTCGATCCGAAAAAAGCGGCTGTAGCGGCTGCCATTGCTCGAGCAAAAGCAAAGAAATTGGCAAAAACACAAGCAACATTAGAAAATAATCAGGAATAAAATAATGTTTAAAATGGTTAGCTCTCCTCATACTCATTCGGGGAAACTCACAGCGCGTATTATGCTTTGGGTCATGTTGGCAATGATGCCAGCTTTTTTCACGCAAATTTATTATTTTGGATTTGGCGTGGTGTTTCAATCTGCATTAGCCATTGGTACAGCAATCATTGCGGAATTTATTGCAATAAAATTACGTGGTAAAAAACCGCTAAATTATCTTTCAGATTTCAGCGTATCCCTGACTGCTTTAATTTTGGCGATGGCTATTCCACCTTATGCACCTTATTGGGTCATCATCATTGGAACACTCTGTGCAGTTTTATTAGGTAAACAGGTTTATGGTGGCTTAGGACAAAACCCATTCAATCCTGCGATGATTGGCTATGTAATTCTTTTAATTTCATTCCCATTACAAATGACAACTTGGATGCCACCAATTAATTTATTACAGGAACCACCGACTTTTTCAGATGCATTTTCATTAATATTTTCAGGTTTAACCACTGATGGATTTACGCTTTCACAACTTACACATAATATTGATGGCATCACCCAAGCAACGCCTTTGGATAGCGCAAAAATTTTCTATAAAAGTCACACTCAATTAAATGATTTTTATGAATTAATTAAACTGCCGATTTTTATGGGTAATGGAACCGACTTTGCTCAAGGCTGGTGGCAAGTCAACGTGGCTTTCTTAGTGGGCGGAATTGTCCTTATTTTAAAACGTGTAATTCATTGGCAAATTCCAGTAGCGATGCTCGTCACCTTTTTCTGTTTAGCCACCGCGACCGCTTTTACTGGCTTCACACATTTAAGTGCGATTAGCCAACTCGTTAGTGGCGCAATGATGTTTGGCGCATTTTTTATTGCGACAGATCCTGTCACAGCTTCCATTACACCACGAGGAAAAATTATTTTTGGCGCATTAGTGGGGTTATTTGTCTATCTCATTCGCTATCACGGAAACTTTCCAGATGGTGTAGCATTCGCAATTTTATTAAGTAATATTTGCGTTCCACTTATCGATCATTACACACGTCCTCGAGTATCTGGTTATCCAACAAAAGGAAAAAAATAATGGGCACAGTAAAAATCACATCGCGTTACGGGATATTGTTAGGCTTTGTCGCCCTACTCTGCACAGCAATTTCTGCGGGTATTTTTTTCCTAACAAAAGATAAAATTGACGCGGTGATGGCGGCACAACAACGAGAATTACTTTTACAAGTCATTCCACAAAATTATTTCAATAATAATTTGCTAGAAAGTGCGGTTATCCCTCAAGATAAAAATTTGGAGGGCATTCAGAAAATTTATTTTGCGAAAAAAGATGGAAATGTTTCTGCCTATGCCTATGAAACCACAGCACCGGATGGTTACTCTGGTGATATTCGCTTGCTTGTGGGATTAGATCCGAAAGGTGAAATATTAGGTGTACGAGTAATCGAACACCATGAGACCCCAGGCTTAGGCGATAAAATTGAACTTCGTATTTCCAACTGGATTCTAAATTTCACTCATCAATCGATTAATGAGCATAATTTGAGCGAATGGGCAGTAAAAAAATATGGCGGAAAATTTGATCAATTTTCTGGTGCAACCATTACACCTCGCGCAGTGGTGAATCAAACTAAACGCTCAGCATTAATCATGCTAAATAACCAAGCCTTGTTACAACAGCTTTCAACACAAGTGAAATAATATGACAGATTTAACTGAAAAAAATACCGCACTTGAAGAAGAAAAAATAGAAAGTGCGGTTGAAAATCAACAAAAGTCCATGTGGAAAGAAATCTTTACTCAAGGAATTTGGAAAAATAATCCAGCGGTTGTTCAACTTCTCGGGCTTTGTCCGCTTTTAGCGGTGTCTAGCACCGCCACCAATGCACTGGGTTTAGGTTTAGCGACAATGCTTGTGCTCACTTGCACAAATACGGTCATTTCACTTTTCCGTAAATATATTCCGAATGAAATCCGCATTCCAATCTACGTGATGATCATTGCGACCACAGTAACTGTCGTTCAACTTTTAATGAATGCTTATACCTATACGCTTTATCAATCACTTGGAATTTTTATTCCACTCATCGTTACCAACTGTATTGTGATTGGTCGAGCAGAGGCATTCGCCTCAAAAAACAGCTTACTCCATTCCGTTTGGGATGGGTTTTCAATGGGATTAGGGATGGCGCTTAGCTTGACAATACTTGGCGCATTGCGTGAAATCATTGGACAAGGTACGGTTTTTGATGGCATCGAAAATCTATTCGGCGAACAAGCGAAATTTTTAACGCTCCATATTTACCATACAAACAGTAGCTTTTTACTTTTCATTTTGCCACCAGGCGCATTTATAGGATTAGGCTTGCTCCTTGCAATAAAAAATCGAATTGATAAATAAGATGAATAAATTAAAAAGAATCGAAATATTAACCCGATTAAGAGATCAAAATCCCCACCCAACCACAGAATTACAGTATAATTCGCCCTTCGAATTATTAATTGCGGTAATTCTATCGGCACAAGCAACCGATAAGGGTGTGAATAAAGCGACAGAAAAACTATTCCCTGTTGCAAACACGCCTCAAGCGATTTTAGATTTAGGATTAGATGGTTTAAAAAGCTATATTAAAACTATCGGGCTTTTTAATAGCAAAGCAGAAAATATTATCAAAACCTGCCGTGATTTAATTGAAAAGCACAACGGTGAAGTGCCCGAAAATCGCGAAGCCTTAGAATCATTAGCAGGTGTGGGTAGAAAAACAGCCAATGTTGTACTAAATACGGCATTTGGTCATCCAACTATTGCGGTGGATACCCATATTTTCCGTGTATGCAATCGAACTAATTTTGCACCTGGTAAAGACGTGGTAAAAGTAGAAGAAAAACTACTTAAAGTCGTACCTGATGAATTTAAAGTGGATGTTCACCATTGGTTAATTTTACACGGGCGCTACACTTGTATCGCACGGAAACCTCGTTGTGGCTCATGCATTATTGAAGATCTGTGTGAATATAAAGAAAAAATTGAGTTTTAATTTTTGCGATAAAACACTCTAATTATTTACCGCACTTTTTATTAAAAATAGGAAAACAAATGACAACAAATAATAAACAGCGACAAACTTGGTCGAGCCGACTCACTTATGTCATGACTGTCGCAGGCGCAACTGTCGGTTTTGGCGCTACTTGGCGCTTCCCTTACCTTGTAGGCGAAAATGGTGGTGGAGCCTACGTTCTACTTTTCTGTATCGCAATGATCGTAATCGGTATTCCGATGATTCTCGTTGAAAACGTGATCGGCCGTCGATTACGTGTAAATTCCATTGATGCCTTTGGCGATAAAATTCTGGATAAAGGAAAAGGCATTTCCAAATATTGGAAAATCCTTGGCTACATGGGATTACTCGGCTCATTCGGTATCATGGCATATTATATGGTGCTTGGTGGCTGGGTTATTTCTTATATCATTAGCCTAATCAGCGGTACCTTAGATATCTCAACACCTATTACTAAAGATGTCGCCAAAGATTTCTACGAGCTGCATATCGGCAATAGCCCTTATGAAATTATGCTGTACACCTTCTTATTTGTTGTAGTGAATTACATTATTTTAGCTAAAGGGATCATTGGCGGGATTGAGCGTTCTGTAAAATATTTAATGCCATTGCTATTCATCTTCCTCATTGGAATGGTTATTCGCAACGTAACATTACCAGGTGCAATGGAAGGAATTACATTTTATTTAAAACCAGATTTCAGCAAAATTACACCACAATTATTTATCTTCGTTTTAGGTCAAGTATTCTTCGCATTAAGCCTTGGTTTTGGCGTATTAATTACGCTTTCCAGTTACTTAAATAAAGAAGAAGACTTAATACAAACTGCAGTTATTACAGGTTTCACCAACACAATTATTGCCGTACTTGCTGGCTTTATGATCTTCCCATCACTTTTCACCTTTGGGATTGAACCAAATGCAGGCCCAACTTTAGTATTCCAAAGTTTACCTATCGTATTCTCTCACTTATGGGCGGGTAAATTCTTTGCAATTATTTTCTTCGGCTTATTATTAATTGCTGCGCTAACTACTTCTATCACAATTTATGAAGTAATCATTACCGCATTACAGGAAAAGCTCAGAATGCGCCGTGGCAAAGCGATTGTCTTAACCCTTGGTGGGATTTTTGTATTAGGTAATATTCCAGCAATTTTAGGGGATAATGTATGGAAAGATGTCACCATTTTCGGCAAAAGCATTTTTGATTTCTATGATTATGTCAGTGGAAATATTCTCTTTATGCTGACCGCACTTGGTTGTGCTATTTTCGTTGGTTTCGTGTTAAAAGATGAAGCGAAAAAAGAACTTTCTCCAACACCTGACTCAACATTCACTAAAATCTGGTTTAACTATGTGAAATTCGTTGTGCCAGTGATTATTTTAGTCATCTTTATCAGCAACCTATTCTAAAAAAGAAAAACCGAGTCTTTACTCGGTTTTCTTTTTTTTAAAGAAAATGTCTATAAAAATATTTGTGCCTTTAAGCCAATTCGCTGCCCTTCTTTTATAACATTTTCTAACCGCACTTTGAATCCGTGTAATTCCGCAATTCGCATGACAATAGAAAGCCCTAAACCGCTGCCTTTTTCATTTTGCCCAGCTGGACGATAAAAACGCTGACCAAGTTTTTTCAAATCTTCAGGTTCAACACCACCACCATTATCTTCAATAATAATCTGAGAAGATGCGATTTTCACTGAAACGGTTGTGTCTTCAGAACAATATTTAATGGCATTATCGAGTAAATTTCTAAGCATCAATGAAACTAAAATTGGTTGCCCTTGTTTCTGCTTGGGTTCAGATTCTTTCTCTAAAGCCAAGGTAATTTTACGCTTTTCCGCCACAAAATAACGCTCAGCAATCAGCGACTGAATGATTCCTTCCCAATCAATAGGCTGTAATTCTTCTAATTCTTGTAAATTATCCAGTTTTGAAAGGGTCAAAAGTTGCTCAATTAACTGCGATGCACGATCGATCCCTTGTGTTAAATGCAAAAGTGCTTGTTCTCGTAATTCCCTATCATCACCCGCCAGTTGAGCTACTTCAGTTTGAATACGCAGTGCCGCCAATGGACTACGCAATTCATGGGCGGCATCAGAGGTAAAACGACGTTCGCGTTGTAGCATAGCCGAAGTGCGGTCAAAAAATTGATTTAAATTTTTTACTAAGGGTAAAATCTCAGCAGGTAAGCCCTCTGTATTCAGCAATGACACATCGCCAGATTTTCTCGTTTGAACTTCTTGGCTTAAACGTTTAATCGGTCGAAGTTCTTTATGAATCAACCATCCTAAAACGATGATCAAAATAGGCAAACTCGCAAACCAAATCCACATTTGCCCAAAGATCATTTCTTCAATTAAATCTTCCCGGTAATCAAGCTCTTGCCCAACAGCAATAATCAAATTTCCATTCGCTACAGACTGCCAGAAAATACGCCATTCATCGTCATCATTCAGCATATAGCCTTTTGCAAAGCCAATTTCATTATCAAAAACAAAATTATCGCCATTACGCCCATCTGTTAATAAACGTTTTCCATCCTTAGAAAAAATAGCAAAAGCCAATGCATCGTCATCATAATTTTTCTTGAACGAATGTGACTGGATTTTATTAATATCTTCCACATGCTCTAACAGAATATGACTAAGATCTGAATTGGCAAGACGTTCAGCAAAAAGGATTTGTTGGGCATCGAAAACATCATTCACTTCATTACGCACCTGCCACCAGGCGACAGCAGTAGATACGCCCCACACAAAAAGTGCGGTGAAAGAAAGAACAGAAATAAGACGAAAACTTAAACGTTTGTTTTTCATTTATTGGGTCACTCCCAACGCATATCCAACGCCGTGTACTGTTCGAATAAATTGCTTACCTAATTTCTGACGCAAATTATAAATATGCACGTCTAACGCTCCGCTGCTAATTTCTTCATCCCAGCTTGATAATTTTTCTTCAATAGATGAGCGAGATAGTACGCGATCTTTATTCAGCATAAATAATTCAAGTAATTTGTATTCACGGCTTGTTAAAGAAATAGGTTGATTATTCAGCCAAACAGAACGCTGATTTGGATCGAGTTTAACGCCAGCGTGCTCAATCACAGAATGATGATGACCATAACGACGACGAATAAGTGCCTGCAAACGCGCTGCAACTTCAGCTAAAGCAAAAGGCTTACAAAGGTAATCATCTGCACCACTTTGTAAACCTTTAACACGTTCATCTAAAGTATCACGGGCAGTCAAAATTAATACTGGGACATCTTGATGCTTGGAGCGCCATTGTTGCAATACATCTAATCCATCAAGCTTCGGCAAAGTTAAATCTAACACAACCGCATCATAAGGCGCAGAGGTTAAGGCATCCATTCCTGTTTTTCCATCCGTAAACCAATCCACCGCAAAACCTAGTTTCGTTAAACCAATCTGTAAACCATTGCCGATTAGATTATCGTCTTCTATCAATAAAATTCTCATAAAAAATTGACCGCTCTTTATAAATAAAAACAGCGAGCTAATGCTCGCCATTTTCAAAGAATGATTATTTTACTTTTTCGATACGTAATACTTCAAGATCCGCTTTCTCGAATGCTTCGTTATCTAATTTACCGTAAACTTTCACTTTATCACTTGGATCTACATTTAAACCATTCCAAACGTGGCGTTCAATTTCCACTTTGATTTGACCTGTGCCATCGCTAAACCAGAATTCATCGTCATCAATTTGTTGTGTAATATTCCCCACTAAAGTGATCATTGAATTATCTGCAGCAGATAAAGCTTGTTTTACACTAATTGCTGAAGGGGTTGCTTGTTGAAAACCGCCTTGAGTATTTCCGCCGTTAAAACCTGCGAATGCAGAAGTGGTTGCTAATGCGAAGATTGTTGCTAATGCAAATTTTTTCA
This sequence comes from Haemophilus sp. oral taxon 036, assembly GCF_002998595.1. Taxonomy (NCBI): domain Bacteria; kingdom Pseudomonadati; phylum Pseudomonadota; class Gammaproteobacteria; order Pasteurellales; family Pasteurellaceae; genus Haemophilus; species Haemophilus sp. oral taxon 036. The sequence continues at coordinate 1,683,496 of NZ_CP027235.1, read as the reverse complement.
TAATGTTTCCTTTTTAAGTCAGTTAATTTCAAGCACCATTGCTTGGATGTGTGTATTAAAACAAACAAATCTTAAGAAAATATTAAGAAACATAAAAAAACCTAAATTTTTTTAATTTAGGTTTTTCATAAATTAAAGTTTATTCAACTGCTCAATAGATGGTGCGTAATAATAAGCGCCCGTTACAGCCTTAGTGAAACCTAAAATGCGGTCAGTTTTTCCGTCTTTCTCACCAAACATATTAAGTAACTGTTGTTCAATGTTATAAAGCGTTGCACAGTAAGCAATAAAGAATAATCCGTTCGTACCGCTCGCAGTACCATAAGGTAAGCTTTGACGTAAGATTTTTAATCCCTTGCCATTCTCTTTTAAATCTGTACGACCAACATGAGAAGTATCCGCCTTATCTTCCATTTCTACGCTATCCGTTTTAGTGCGTCCAAACACATTTTCTTGTTTTGATGTATTTAATTTTTCCCATTTAGCGAGATTATGTTCATAACGTTGAGTAAACACATAACTCCCATCTTTATCATTGCCATTGGAAATTAAGGCAACTTCTGCTCGCTTTGCATCTTTTGGGTTTTCAGTTCCGTCAATAAAACCAGTGAGATCTCGTTCCTCCACCCAACGGAAACCATGAATTTCTTGCTGAACGTCAATAGCTTGAGCAAAAGCATTCACTGCAGCTTGTGCCACAGAAAAATTAACATCAGGGCGTAATGATTGAATATGCACTAAAAGATCAGTTTGTGTACTAGGTGCAGATAGATCACCTTTGCCTAAGGTTACGAAAGGTTTAAGCTCTGCCGCACTTTGACCTCCTAACTTTTTCCATGCGCTATCACCAAAAGCGAGCACAGCACCTAGACGAGCATCTGGATACGCTTGTTGTAACTGTTCAAGACTATCAAGGAATTGATGAATAGCTTTAGAGACAACAGAATAATCCGTAATATTTGCTTCTAAAAACACACCTGCTTTACAAGATTCAAGTAAAATACCCGTTTGCGCAGTCATAAAAATCTCCGTACATCAATAAAAAACAGTCAGATTATACAAAAACACTGTATAAAAATCCTAAATATTTCAGCATAAATTGATTTCCATCACAAAAATACGATTTCATTATTGCGGTTTTTTATTATTTAATATAACCTCTAAACAAGAATAAATTTCATTTAAAGGATTAACTCTTATGTTTCGCGTTTTTCGTTACGTAATGATTCCCTTCCTCTTTCTTTTGTCTCAATCTGTTCTTGCAGACAACTATCAAAAATGGGTAGATGACATCACTCAACGCTTGAATCACACCGAACAACTTCTTAAAGAAAACAAAATTGATGATGCCAAAACCGAAGTACAAATGGCCTATTTTGAAATATTTGAAAATTTAGAAGGGCCGATTCGCATTAATTTTTCAGCGCAAAAAAGCTACCAAATGGAAGCTACTTTTGGTGAAATTCGCAAAATGATTGGCGAAGGTAAACCAATGAATGAGGTTCAAGCCAAAATCAACGGTTTAAAAAATGAATTACAGCAAGTCTTACCTTCTCTTGTTGAAGGGCATCAACTCAATGCTGATAGTCAGCACGGTGTTTATGATAATCAAGCCATCAAACCTTACTGGCAACAAAGTTTCAAAACCATTGATGATTTTATTGCTCAAGCCATTACCGCTTATGAAAGCGGTAATTTTGCCAATGCTAAAAAAGCATTCCAACAAGCCCAATATGACGGCTACAAAAATTCTGAAATGGAAATGTCGGTTAGAACTAACCGCTCTTCTGAAATTTCAGCAGCGATCAATCAACAATTCTATAATTTGATTCGTTTGAGCGAACAACCCGATCAAATGACAGAAATTGCTTACCAAAGCACACAACTCTTGCAAGATATTGAAGAACAGCTTCCTAATTTGCCAACCACTCGCGATGAACAAAACGCTCAAGCGACACAATCACAAGCGCAAACTTCAGATAACGTTGCAGAGCAAGATTGGGCAAAAATTACGACTGAAATCAACCAACGTATTCAACAAGCTATTACCCTTTATGAACAAGGCGATGCGAAAAAAGCCATGCTTGCGGTGCAAGACACTTACTTCGATGTATTTGAAAGTTCTGGCATGGAAAACAAAGTAGGTTCGCGCGATAGCAACTTTAAAGCAGAATTAGAAGGTTATTTCACCCGTTTAGTCAGTCTAATGAAAGCGGGAAATGGCGACAAATTACAGGAACAAGCTGCAGGTTTAAGCCAAAACTTAGCCAAAGCGGTTCAAATATTGCAAGGTGGCGAACAAAGTGATTGGTCCATGTTCTTATATAGCTTGCTTATTATTTTACGTGAAGGCTTAGAAGCGTTATTAATCGTTGCCGCTATTGTGGCTTATATGGTGAAAAATAATCATCACGATAAATTGCCAGTTATTCGCCAATCCGTTTATGTGGCGTTAGGGGCAAGCATAGTTACTGCATTCATCTTCCAACTTATTTTTGAAAACTCAGGGCAAAACCGCGAATTGCTTGAAGGTTTCACAATGATTCTCGCGGTCTTTATGCTGTTTAGTATGAGTTACTGGTTGCTTTCTAAAGTCGAAGCACAAAACTGGAAACGCTACCTTGAAGGCAAACTTTCAACGGCATTAACAGCTGGCTCTCTATTCGGCTTATGGCTGACCAGTTTCCTTGCTGTATATCGTGAAGGCGCAGAAACCGTATTGTTTTATTATGCCCTAGTTGGCGATGCGAAAAGTGCGGTCAGTTTAGCCTATCTTTTTGCTGGCTTTATTTGCGGAGTGATTTTACTCGCTATTTGCTACTTTATAATGCGTTACACCGTGGTTAAATTGCCATTAAAACCATTCTTTATGTTTACTGGTTCATTTATGTATTTAATGGCATTTGTGTTCGCTGGCAAATCTGTACTTGAACTTATTGAAGGTAAACTGTTTGAACCGACATTAATTAACGGTGTACCAGAAATCTCGTGGTTAGGTGTTTATCCTTATGTGGAAACCCTTGTACCACAAGCAATCTTAATTCTTGCTGCTATTTTTGCTTTGTTTGTTATGAAATATCAAAGCAAAAAAGCGGTTTCAAATTAACTCAAAACTCATCTCAGGAGAGAAACTATGAAAAAAGCACTTCTTAGCGCAAGTTTATTAGCAGGAATGTTTGCAGCAACTTCTGCTTACGCATTCCAAGAATATCCAATCGGTGAAGCAGTTACTATGAATGACATGGAAATTGCAGCGGTTTACTTAAAACCAGTAGATATGGAACCTCGCGGCATGGGCTTACCTGCAGCAAAATCTGATATTCACTTAGAAGCAGATATTCACGCGGTGAAAGGTAACAAAAACGGTTTTGGTGAAGGTGAATGGATGCCTTATTTAACCATCAACTATACCTTAGTCAATACCGATACTGGTGCTAAACAAGAAGGTACCTTCATGCCAATGGTTGCTGGCGATGGCCCACACTATGGCGCAAACATCAAAATGATGGGTGTGGGTAACTACAAATTAACTTACCATATCGATCCGCCACCAAAAGCAGGTATGCACCGCCACACTGATGAAGAAACTGGCGTAGGTCGTTGGTGGAAACCATTTGATGTAAATTATGAATTTAAATTTACTGGTTTAAAATAATAGTGCTGTAGGGTGGGCTTCTGCCCACCAATTAACAATCAGACATGAAAAAACGGTGGGCTAAAGCCCACCCTACCATTAAAAAATCCTCTTTCTATGACTTATTTTTTCATTTTTGTTTTGCAAGCTCTTTTGCCAATTTCGCTTTTACTCGGTGCATCTTGGGCAATTAAAAAAGGCAATATTTCGCCTAAAACGCTTATTTGGCTAAGCCTTATTAGCTTGGCTTTGGGTGTTGTCCTACGACTAAATATTCCTAATGGACAAACCACCAATCTTATTCTAACCATCGGCTTTTTAATTATCTTTTTACTTTTTGCAATCAGCCAATGGAGCAAATCATCAAACCTTGCCACATTCTGGCAATTTGCATTAATGCTTATCGCGGGAGCAACTTGGGCGAAAGATCCAAACATCACCGCTCTCACCAACACAGATGTCATCAACACTGATTTTATTTTAAATATCAGTGCGGTCATTTTTGGTGTAATTTTTAGTTTAGCCTCAAGTGCATGGATCTATTTATTACTTAAACAGCAACAAAAAACACAAGGAAAATCTACCGCACTTTTTGCACTCAGCTTTTTACTTTTTATCGCGTTAATTCTTCCTCTTGTAGCAGAACTACTGCTTACCTTAATGAAATTACAACTCATTGAACTCACCAAAGTACGGTTAAGTTTTGTGGCAAAATCAGGGGAAATCACCGCTTGGCTCAATATCATTTGTGTTGTGTTAATGTTAGTTGTTTTATGTATTTTTACCATTCAAACACATTCAAAACGTTTAAGAGAAGCTAAAGCCGAAAAAGATCTGATTGAAAAACGCAAAAAATTAGCTTTCGTACAAACATCAAAACGTACCATTTATTGGGGAATATTGGGGATTTTATTTGTTGCCGCAAGCCAACTTTATTGGGAAAAAGTTGCTTCTCAACCGCCACAACTTTCCGAAGCGGTTCCTGTACAACTGAATGACAAAAATGAAGTGCATTTAGCACTAGAGCCACTTAAAGACGGTAAACTTCACCGTTTTGTTTGGATTGCAGATGATGGCAAAGCCGTACGCTTTTTCATTATCAATCGCCAACCAAATAAAGTCAGTATGGCGGCAGTATTCGATGCTTGCCTACTCTGCGGCGATCAAGGCTATGTCATGCAAGGCAATCAAGTGGTCTGTGTTGGTTGTGGCGTGCATCTCTTTATTCCATCTATCGGTAAACCGGGCGGTTGCAACCCTGTACCGATTGAAAATTGGCAACAAACTGAAAATGAAATCGTGATTTCTCGTAAAAGCCTTGAAGATGGCTTAAATCTATTCAGTACGATTGTGGAAATTGAAGTGCAAGATCCGATTAGTGGCGCCAAACTCAAAAACACCAAAACTGAATATAAATATAGCCACGAAGGGCATACTTATTTCTTTGAGAACGAAAAAAATCTCGATTTATTCCGCGATAATCCCGATAACTATCTCGGTATTAACAAAAACGAAAATCCAAAAGGGGAATAACAATGCTTGCTAGAATGTTATTTCAATCTTGGCGATTTGGGATCAAACGTAAATTGCTCGCCATTATCACTATTTTCTTAGCCGCTGGCCTAGTCTCTGCGCTGCTTGCTGTTTCCATTGATATTGGTGACAAAATGGCAAAAGAGCTGAAATCTTACGGTGCCAATATTTTGGTGGAGCCAGCCAGCAATGCGGCATTGCCTGATGAACTCAGTCATAGTGCTTCATTATCTAGCCAAGATTTTTTAGATGAGAAAGAGCTTCCCAATATCAAAGATATTTTCTGGCGAAATAATATCGTGGGTTTTGCACCATTGCTTTCAGCAAATGTACAGGTGACAAAATCTTCACAAAATTCCACCGCACTTTCAGCGCCGAAAACGATTAATGTGCTTGGTACCTTCTTCGATCATAATATTGCCGTACCCGATGAAGAGGATTACCACACAGGACAACGAATCATTAGCCCTTACTGGAAAGTAGAAGGGGAATGGGTTGATGATTTAAACAATGACTTTGGCGAAATCGTCCCTGTACTTGCTGGCGAACAACTAGCCAAAAGTAATGATTGGAAAATTGGCGATAAACTTAGCTTAAGCTACACAAACGATAACGGCGAAAGCCAACAAAGTGCGGTAGAAATTAAAGGGATTTTAAGTACGGGTGGAACAGAAGATAATCAGCTTGTGATGCCCCTAAGTGCGGTACAAAATTTGCTGGGTTTAGAAGGCAAAGTGCAATCCGTTCGTGTATCTGCCCTCACCGTGCCTGAAAACGATCTTTCCCGTAAAGCGCGCGCCAATACGGATGCCTTAGATGCGGAAGCCTATGACCGTTGGTATTGCACCGCTTATGTTTCTTCAATTTCCCATCAATTAGAAGAAGCCATTTCTGGCGCAATGGTTCGCCCAATTTGGCAAGTCGCTGCGTCTGAAGGTGTCGTCATTGGTAAAATCCAACTCTTACTAGCTGTAGTTACCTTCGCGGCATTAATCGCTGCAGCAATGGGTATTGCTTCCTTAATGAGTGCAGGCATTATCGAACGCTCAAAAGAAATTGGCTTAATGAAAGCCCTGGGGGCTTATCAATGGCAAATTACCTTACTGTTCTACTGCGAAGCGGTATTAAGTGCATTAGTAGGCGGAATATTTGGCTGTTTAGCTGGATGGGGATTAGCCAAGTTTATCGGTGCCGCACTATTTGGCGCGCCTCTTGATTTTGCTTGGATCGTCGTGCCTTGTGTTCTCGTACTCTCCATTCTTATTGCTGTGATTGGCACTTGGTTCCCAGCACATAAAATCGCTAAACTTTACCCTGTCGAGGTACTTTATGGCAGAGCATAAAAGCGCAAATACTCAAAGCATGTTCTGGCGATTAATTTTCCGCGCGTTGCGATTACGCCTCCAACGAGTATTCATTATTTTCACCGCACTTACAGTCGGCGCAAGTATCGTCACTGCAATGGCAGCGGTTTACTTCGACATCAATACCAAAATGAGCCAAGAACTGCGCACTTTCGGAGCAAATTTCTACATTGGTTCAGCCGATGGTGGAATGATGAATCAAGCAGAATTAAATGCAATTTTGCAAAAATCACCTGATGGTTTTATCGCTGCTGCCAGTCCTTATCTTTATGGCGTCGCACGCAGTGATTTGGAAAAAATTGTTCTGATGGGCGTAAATTTTGATGCTATGCGCATCCTCGCCCCTTACTGGCAAATTACGGGATCTGAAATCAACGTAAACTTTGACGACCGCAATGCGATGATCGGGAAAACCCTTGCGGAACGATTACATGTGAAAGTGGGAGATAGCTTACAACTTTCTAAAAATGCCGTAGAAAAACACAGTTTCAACATTAAAGGAATTGTAGAAGCTGGTGATGCAACTGATAATATGCTTATTGTAAATGTTGAATTTGCACAAAATTGGTTGGATAAAGAAGGCGTAGTAAACAACGCATTACTCAATGTGCAAAATGAGCAAGGCACTAATACAGTGGATCAATTTGCCGAAAAAATCATGCAACAATATCCCGATTTAACCGCTCGCCCGATCCGTAAAGTTTCCGCCTCAGAAGGACAAATTTTAGAAAAAATTAAAGGCTTAATGGGCTTAATTTCCCTTGTAATTTTGGTGCTTGCAACCTTATGTGTGAACACTACATTAATTGCAATTGTCGGTGAACGAGCCAAAGAATTTGCCTTACAAAAATCACTGGGCGCGAAAAAATTTGACATCATTCGCCAAATCAGCACCGAAATTTTAATTATCGCGTTTTGTGCGATTATTATCGGGCTTGGCTTGGGTTATTTATTAGCTCAAGTATTGGGAATAACTGTATTCAAATCTTATATTGATATGCGACTTCCTGTATTGCCAATTACGGTTGTACTTTCGTTATTAGTGGCATTTGTGGCTGTTATTATTCCAACACGTCGAGCATTGAGTATTAATGTGGCGAATGTGTTGAAGGGTGAGTAAAACTGAAACGCTTATAAATTAGATAATAAAAGAGAAAAACCATGACCAATTTTGTAATAGAAACCCAACATTTATACAAACGCTTCGGGCAAGTTACCGCCCTGGAAGACATTAATATTCAAATCAAACAAGGAGAATTTGTTGCGATTATGGGGGCTTCAGGCTCTGGTAAAACCACGTTGATGAATATTTTAACAGGCTTAGATACCGCTAGCGAAGGCAAAGTCATTTTAGATGGCGTGGATGCTGCTCAATTAGATGAAGTCGGTCGTCAACGTTTCCGCGCAGAAAAAATCGGCTTAGTGTTTCAACAATTCCATTTAATCCCTTATTTGACCGCACTTGAAAACGTGATGCTGGCACAACATTATCACAGCGTGATTGATGAAGCATCCGCCAAAGCGGTATTGGAACAAGTAGGCTTAGGCCATCGTATTGATCATCGTCCTAGCCAACTTTCAGGGGGTGAGCAACAACGTGTTTGCATTGCACGTGCGTTAGTAAATCAACCGCCCGTGATCTTTGCTGATGAACCAACGGGAAATTTAGATGAGCAAAACGAATCGTTGGTGCTAGATTTGCTCACAAAACTTAATCAACAAGGGCGTACCATTGTAATGGTGACGCATAATCCAGAGTTAGGTGAACTCACCGATCGTGTTATTTATTTACATCACGGAAAATTTGTAAAGGAAGAAAATCATGCGAACAAATAAACTATTGAAATTAGTTGCCATAAGTGCGGTTATTTTGGGTGCTGTTTCTTGTAAAGATGAAGTTGCCTCAGTAGGGCAAAAAGCACCTGATATTGCCGCCTATGATCTTCAAGGCAATCCGGCAAACCTTGAGAATTGGAAAGGCACACGATTATTAGTTTTTTGGTCAGAAACCTGTGGACATTGCATCGCAGAGTTAAAAGAATTTGAAAAACTCGCAGAAGACAATCCTGGCAAAGTTTCACTTATTGCGATTAATGTGGATGGCGATAAAATGGACACCAAAGCCATAGTGGCTAAACGTGAACTCCACTTGCCTGTAATTAAAGATCAAATGAAAATTACCGCAGAACGTTATCAGCTTATGGGTACGCCCACTTCATTTGTTATTAGCCCTGAAGGAAACATTCAAGCTAAATATGAAGGCGCTATTCCATCTAATGATTTAGATAAATTGTTTCAAGGATAAACAATGAAAAAAACTAACCCAATAATCCTGATTATGATTTTCGGCCTTAGCTTAACTAAAGTGGCCTTTGCTGATGCTAATCTTGCCCAAGGCGAAAAACTCTACAAACGAAGCTGCACTACCTGCCATGGAAAATCTGGTGAGAAATCTGCTATGGGAGAATCAAGAATTATCAATAACCTGACTCCTCAAGAAATTTATACTGCACTTTCTGAGCGAAAAAGTGGAAAAATTGAAGGAGCGGGCAATAGGATAAAAAGCCAATTAAGTGAAGAGGATATAAAAAACTTATCTGAACTTGTTCCTACATTAAAAAAATAAAGAAAATGCGATTAATTTTTTGAAATTAATCGCATTTAAATTTTATTCTGTGTATGCCTTAATATTAGTACGAATTAAAAAATAAATTATCAAACTGATGAAAGCACAAACTAAAATCACCACGGCTGTTGCATAGAAAATATTACCAATACCAACTAACGGTGAAACAATGCCCCCTAGAAAAAAGGGAGTAAAACCAAGTAATGCAGAAGCACTTCCCGCATATTGACGTTCACTTTCCATTGCCAATGAAGAAATTGCAGGAAAGGTAAGCCCCATCATCAATAACATAAGGAAGAAGCCAATTTCAACTAAAAACCAGTTAGGTTGAATAATAAGTGTCGAAATGGTGTAAAGAACGCCCCCCCCAAAACCCAATACCCCAAAAGAAAGTGCTGTACGATTTGACAACTTACCACCTATATTTGCTCCCATAACTAATGCAGCACCATTTGCTCCAAAACAGAAGCTAAAGGTAAACGCACTTAATCCGTAAAAACTTTGCAAAATAAAAGGTGAAGCGGAAATATACGCAAACATGGCGGCAAGCAAAAAGCTTTCAATACCAACATAACTCATAAACAGTCTATTTTTTATAATCTTGCCAAATGTAAAGAATGTGGAAAGTACAGAACCTTTCAAACGTTTTTCAATAATTAGGCTTTCTTTTAAACGAAGACAAAATAGTAATACAACAATACCAATAATTGCTAAAAAGAAAAATACGCCTTTCCAACCAATATATTCTAATAATAAGCTGCCTAGAATAGGGGAAATGATCGGTGCGATACCGTTAATCATCATTAATAGCCCAAAAAAACGTGTCATTTCACGACCACGATATAAATCCGTCGCTACCGCACGAGAAATTACTACACTTCCAGCAGAGGAAAGCCCTTGTACCGCTCTTAATACAATCATTGTTTCAATATTTGGTGAGAAAATCAGTAAAATCGTACTGATGATATAAATTAAAAGTGAAATAATCAGCGGTATTTTGCGTCCAAATTTATCACTCATCGGCCCAAGTAATAGCTGCCCAACGGCTAAACCGATCATTGCCGTTGTGAGTGTTAATTGCGTCATGGAAGTCGTTGTATCAAAAAATTGTGCAAGCTGTGGCAATGATGGCAAATAAAGATCGACAACAAATGGTCCAAAGGCAGAAAGTACACCAAGTAAAATCACTAAAAAGGCTTTTGAATTTGTTTTTTGCATTTATATATCCTAAATAAAGATTATTTATATCGTTTTTTCACCGCACTTTTATCTTGCTCACGTAATCGTTCTAGTTTTTCCTTAATCTGAATTTCCATACCTCTATTTGTCGGAAAATAATATTGAGTGTCTTTTAATTCAGGTGGGAAATAATTTTCACCTGCCGCATAAGCGTTAGGTTCATCGTGGGCATAACGATATTCAGCACCGTAGCCAAGCTCTTTCATTAAATTAGTTGGTGCATTGCGTAAATGTGATGGAACATCATAATCGGGTAAATCTTTCGCTTGCTGTTTGGCTGTGTTAAATGCGGTATAAACCGCATTACTTTTTGGCGCAATTGCAAGATAGATAATGGCTTGAGCAATGGCTCGCTCCCCTTCATAAGCGCCCACTCGAGTAAAGCAATCCCATGCAGCCAATGCGACTTGCATAGCGCGAGGATCTGCATTTCCCACATCTTCTGAAGCAATGGCAAGTAATCGGCGCGCAACATATAAAGGATCACCGCCTGCCATTAAAATTCGTGCATACCAATACAATGCAGCATCTGGTGCAGAACCTCGAACAGATTTATGTAGCGCGGAAATTAAATCGTAGAAACGATCACCTTGTTTATCAAATCTCGCTTGACGTTCGCCTAAGACTTCTTTTAATAAAGTACGCTCAATTTTCTTTCCATTTTCGGTTTCATCCGCCATATCCACCATTAATTCGAGGCAATTCAAGGCTAATCGCGCATCCCCATTAACATATTCGGCAAGCACTTGTAGTAAATTCTCTTCTAAAATTAGCCGCTCTTTACCCAATCCACGTTCAGGATCTTCTACAGCTTGCTGCAAAACTTGTTCAATTTCAGCCGTGGTGAGCGATTTCAGCACATACACTCGGGCACGAGAAAGCAACGCATTATTTAGCTCAAAAGAGGGATTTTCTGTTGTCGCCCCAATAAAAATAACGGTTCCATCTTCAATGTGTGGTAAAAATGCATCTTGCTGGCTTTTATTAAAACGATGGACTTCATCCACAAATAAGATAGTTTTACGATCTGCAAGACGATTTTGTTTTGCACGATCAATCGCTTCTCGAATTTCTTTGATACCACTCGTCACCGCAGAAATTCGCTCAACTTCTGCATTAATACGTTGCGCTATAATTTCTGCGAGCGTTGTTTTTCCCGTACCTGGTGGCCCCCAGAAAATCATAGAATGAATATGCCCAGCTTGAATAGCTTTACGCAGTGGCTTACCTTCACCAATAAGATGAGTTTGCCCGAAATACTGCTCTAGACTCGTTGGACGCATCTTAGCTGCCAGTGGACGAAAATCATTTTCGGCAAAATCAAAATTGAGGTTCGACATTTTATTTCTCACAAAATTGAAGGGCGTATTTCTACGCCCTTATTTAAAATAATCATTTATTATTTTTTACGTTGGTCATCCACTTCAACGCCTTTTTCTGGCTTGAATTGGAACAAGCTATCAGACAAGGTTTGATTCGTAATATTACGTAAAACATAAAGATTGGTTTGTCCATCTTTCTCGGTCGTACTGAAATTTCTTAATACTCCATTAACATCGACACGAATATCAAATTGCTTGATATTACTTTTTGAAGATTTAGGTTTCAATACGAAAGTATCCACTTGTTGCATAACCGAATATTGATCCCAATGGCTTTTATCATTACTTGTAAGCAACACGAAAGGGGTGTTATTCACGGCATCTTTAACCCATTGCGCTGTTACTTGTTGCACAAATGGATCGTAGAACCACAAGGTTTTACCATCAGAAATAATCTGGGTTTCTTGAGGGGTTTTCGTATCCATACGGAATAAATTTGGGCGTTTAATTTGAAGTTTGCCACTTCCCTGTTGAACATTTTTGCCACTTCCAGAAGTCACTGTTTGCACAAATTCAGCGCTTAACACATCAACTTTAGCTAAACGCATTTGCAATTCACTTGCCGCATCAGCCAATGCCAAATTACTCAAACCAAGTAAGGCAAGTGCGGCAAATTTTAACGTTGTTTTTTTCATTTTACTTTCCTTTTAAATTAGTATTCCGGACGACGCGATAAAATCTCACGCTTACCATTTTGCATTGGGCTAACAATTCCTTGCTCTTCCATTTGATCCATAATACGAGCGGCTCGGTTAAAGCCTACGCTGAATTTACGTTGAATAGAAGATACTGAGGTTGTACCGGTATTAATAACAAAATCCATTACTTCATCAAAAAGTGGATCTAATTCCCCACCACTTGATATCCCTTTTTCCGCACTTTCCTCATCGTCAGCACTTTCTAAAATGCCATCAATATAATCAGGTTTACCACGTGCTCGCCAATCATCCGCAATACGAATAACTTCATCATCACTCATAAAGGCACCATGAACACGAACCAAATCCGATGAACCTTGCCCCGAATAAAGCATATCACCACGACCTAAAAGCGCCTCTGCCCCACCTTGATCAAGAATAGTGCGTGAATCAATTTTACTTGCAACCGTAAAGGCAATCCGACTTGGGATATTTGCTTTAATTAAACCTGTAATCACATCGACAGAAGGACGTTGTGTCGCTAAAATTAAATGGATACCGATAGCTCGCGCTTTTTGTGCCAAGCGAGCAATGAGTTCTTCAATTTGCTTACCCGCGACCATCATTAAATCAGCAAACTCATCGACAATAACCACAATATAACTCAATTTTTTCAATGCAGGTGGCATCGTATCCATTGTATCGCCAGATCGCCAAATTGGATTTGGCACTGGCATTCCCATTGCTTCATATTCATCAATTTTTTCGTTAAAGCCTTCAATATTGCGTACACGGAGAGCAGAAAGCAGCTGATAACGGCGTTCCATTTCATCTACACACCAGCGCAACGCATTAGCGGCTTTTTTCATATCTGTTACAACAGGCGTCAACAAGTGCGGAATATCATTATAAACAGAAAGTTCAACGACTTTTGGATCGATCATGATGAATTTCACATCTTCTGGTTGAACACGATAAAGTAAACTTAAGATCATCGTATTCACGCCAACAGACTTACCTGATCCTGTTGAACCTGCTACCAACAAATGTGGCATTTTCGCTAAATCAACAATCACAGCCTTTCCGCTAATATCTTTACCTAAAGCCATTGGCAAAGTGGCATGAGTATCACGGAATTCACTGCTGTCTAACACGTCACGTAATGGCACCATTTGACGATGAAGATTAGGTGTTTCAATACCAATATAAGGCTTGCCAGGAATAGCCTCTGCCACACGAATCGAGCGGAACATTAATGCACGTGCCAAATCGGTATCAATACTCGTGACTTTTGATGCTTTCACTCCAGGTTGTAATTCTAATTCATAACGCGTCACAACTGGGCCAACAAGCACATCTTTTACAGTCGCTTTCACATTAAAATTACGTAATTGTTGCTCTATACGTTGAGATGTTTCCAAAACTTCTTCTTGCGTAATATTTTGTTCCACTGCTGGATGTTTTGACAATAACTCTAAACTTGGCAATGGCGTACTAGGCTTTTCACGTTTAGTTGTCGGCTGTTGGAATGCAGGATGAATTAGTGAACCTCTATAACCTTGATAATGAGGTATATTCTCTGTGATTTTAACTTGTTCTTCAGTCACTTCATTCTGTAAAGAAACCATCATTTCTGAATTATTATCCGCTAAACGAACTTGTTCATCAGCTTGAGCAAAACGTACTGCTTCACGAGCTGCAAATTCTTCAGCAAGATGTGAAAAATTATTTTCTTCATCATTCTGATGCGCTAAACCTTCACGCAAGGAAACCGTTGGGATTTCATCATCTTGTAGTAAAGAAATTTCTGAAAAATTATCCGCACTTATTTCATTTTCTGATTTATTCAACTGTCCCTTTTCTTTTTTATTATTAATCCACACCGGGACAAAATCATTTTCATTCGGCATTTGATGATTTAATTCATTTGAAATATGAACGCTAGGCAATTTTTCCATACCTAAATCAGAAATAAATTGTTCATCAATATTTTGTGAATTAAGTTCGTTATAATCTGTTTGAATAGCGATATTTTGTGTTAATCCACTAATATTTATTATTTGCTCATTAGATAACTTTTCGTTTTCTCCAAGCTCACTATCATTCTTATCTTCCACAAGTTTTGGATTATGTTCATTTTGTTCCGCAACTTCTGGCAATATCATATTTTGAATAAAATCTGGTTTCTGAATCAAAATTTGCTCTAATTCCTCTCCCGATTCATCTTGTTTAACATCTTCAGTTTGTTCATTTTTCATAGTAAGCCAATGATAAAACGTCACAAGCAATCGAATAAATGAGGCACCAGAACAAAAAATGAATCCAATGACAGCAAAGACCAGCCCAATTAATATTGAACCTAATTTACCGAGTACAGGATAAATCCAATTCACTACAAGTGAACCACCAAGCACACCGCCACTCAAATAAAAAGAATTACTTGATAAAAGCAACATGCTCATCACACAAAGACCGATGATTAAAGTAAAAAAACCAAAACTACGTAAAATAATTCGCGTACATGAAAGCTGTTTAACCGCTTTAGTTTTTAATAGATAAACTGGTACTAAAAACGTAGCAAAAGGGAAAATATGTGCAACATATCCAAAAAAGACAAAAAGGAGATCAATTACCCAAGCGCCGAATGCTCCAGCCTTGTTAATTGTTCCATCATGAGATGCAGCCGTTGCCCAAGAATTATCTAAAGGTGTATAACTAGACCAAGCAATAATTAAATAAAGTCCAAAAAGTGCGGTCAATCCAAGCAAAAGTTCAGCTAAATACTGTCTTGGTGTAAATCGTTCTGTTATTTGTTTAATCATATTATTTCAATACAAGGAAATTAGTTTGTTTTACTTCTTCCATCACAACATAAGTGCGAGTGTCATTTACGCCTGGTAATCGCAATAAAGTTGATCCAAGCAATTTACGATACTCTGCCATATCAGCAACTCTAGTTTTTAGAAGATAATCAAAATCACCCGATACTAAGTGGCATTCTTGAATTTCATCTAACTCTTGAATTGCCGCATTAAATTCTTCAAATACATCTGGCTTACCACGTACTAAAGTGATTTCAACAATGACGAGTAACGGCGCATCTAATAATTCTGGATTGAGTAGGGCTCGGTATCCCATAATGACACCTTGTTTTTCTAAACGTTTCACACGTTCTAAACAAGGCGTAGGTGAAAGCCCTACTTTTTTCGACAAATCAATATTAGAAATTTTACCGTTGCGTTGTAATTCATTAAGAATTTTTATATCAATCGCATCCAGTGCTTTATTCAGTTTTTTTTCCATTTTCTTATTTTTCTTTGAATAAAAAGTATGTTTATTTTAACAAATTTTGCCAACGTTTTCAGTACAACGGCCATAGATAATTCATTTCCATTGAGGCTATTAATTATCTCTAATGGAAGTATTTAGAAATTATCCAACACGGCTAACGCATCGGAAAGTTTCTTCACCGTAAAAACTTGCATATTTTCGACCGCACTTTTCGGCTTGTTACCAAAAGGAACAATCGCACGTTTAAAGCCATGCTTTGCCGCTTCACTAATACGCTCTTGCCCACTTGGCACAGGGCGAATTTCTCCCGCTAATCCAACTTCACCAAAGATCACTAAATCTTGTGGCAAAGGGCGATTACGGAAACTAGAAATTAACGCCAACAACAAAGCCAAATCCGCACTTGTTTCACTCACTTTTACACCACCCACGACATTGACAAAAACATCTTGATCAGCCATTTGTAAGCCACCATGTCGATGTAACACCGCCAATAATAGTGCTAAGCGATTTTGCTCTAATCCCACCGCAACACGACGAGGATTCGCTAGCATTGAATGATCCACTAAGGCTTGAATTTCAACTAAAAGAGGGCGAGTGCCTTCCCAAAGTACCATAACGGAACTGCCTGATGTAATCTCATCCCCTCGACTTAAAAAGATCGCAGATGGATTTTTTACTTCTCGCAAACCTTGCTCGGTCATACCAAATACGCCTAATTCATTCACCGCACCAAAACGGTTTTTATGGCTACGCAAAGTACGATAGCGAGAATCGGCTTCGCCTTCTAATAGTAATGAACAGTCAATCGCATGTTCTAACACTTTCGGCCCAGCAAGGGTTCCGTCTTTCGTTACATGTCCCACCATAATAATGGCGACTTGGCGGGTTTTCGCATAACGAGTGAGGAAAGAAGCACATTCACGCACTTGAGCTACACTTCCCGGCGAGGATTGAATATCTGCCAAATGCATTACTTGGATCGAATCCACTACTATAATTTGCGGTTTTAATTGATCCGCTAAATTACAAATCTGTTCCACAGAGGTTTCTGACAACATTTTTAATTGATCGTTTGGCAATCCCAATCGACTTGCACGCATCGCAACCTGTTGTAATGATTCCTCTCCCGTCACATAAAGTGCGGTCATGTTTTTCGCTAAACCACACATGACTTGTAATAACAAGGTACTTTTCCCTGCACCAGGATGCCCACCAATTAAAATCGCACTGCCCGGTACGATCCCGCCACCCAGTACGCGATCTAATTCATTAAAGCCACTGGAAAAACGAGGAGTTTCTTGCAAACTAATTTCAGAGAGCGTTTGAATTTTTGCCTGAGTTTCACCTGCGTAGCCGCTAAAACGATCATTTTTGGATTTAGCCGTGGAAATTAACCGCACTTCCGTGATTGTATTCCACGCTTTACAAGCCGAACATTGCCCTTGCCAACGAGAAAACTCCGCACCACAATCGTTACATACATAAGCTGTTTTCGGGGCTTTAGCCATTTTTTATCCTTCTCATCCTTTAACCGAGTATTCATATACCTACGGCTAAATATCATTATATTGTTCAGGGCAAGCGTACATAATGCCTAGAAGTATAGCTTACCCATTTGCACGGTTGATTCGCATTACGCTGAAAATCTCATTAATTTGATCATTCGCTCAAAATAAACTCGACTTTTCAAAAGTGCGGTCAATTTTTCAATAGTTTTTTCATTGTCTTTCGTTTCACTATGAAAACGAATCAAATCACGGATTTCAGCAAAAATTTTCTGATTGCTTTCTAACAAAGCAGGTAAGAGCGTTTCTTTTTGTTTTTCTGTTGCCACCGTTTCTAGGATTTTTCCATTTTCATCATAATAATGATAAAGATTAAAAAATGCTCCCACTCGCTCCACTGTTTTCATAAAATCTTGGCTAAAAAGTGCGGAAGAAAAGGATAAGGTTTCTTCCAAAAGTTTCTGTTCCATTTTCAACACGGAATTAAATTTTACACAAAAATCTACCGCACTTTCTTCTCGTTCTTCTTTTAAGAAATCACGCCATTTATTTAACCAATCTGTTAAAAATTGTTTTGACCCCAGCAAATAACCACGCTTCGCTTTACTTGCACTACTAAAATAAATATCTCTTTCGAAAGGCAAAGTTTCTACAAAATCAAAAAGATCCTGCACATTGCCAGATTTCAATTCAAACTCAATTTCACAAATAGGCTGCTCAGATTCGCCTGCAATAATTTTGCCTTGATCGAACGCCACTTCAATTTTGGATTGTTGAAATTCAACTAACCAAAAAGTGCGGTTAAAATCTGTGGAGAAAATAGGTTGTAGTGTAGAACTAGGTAATTGTTCAAAAGGATAAAGTTCTCTTAATTGGTCATTGGTTGGCGTTTCTTTTTCGGTTAATGGTAAATTATATTCTGGACGACTATGCAATCCACCAATAACTTCGCCGTTAGTTTTAAGCGTTAATGTAAGTTCTTGATCTTCTTGACGAATACGTAATCCCATCTTTTGTTTAGCAAGGAAATGATCAGGATAATCATAATAAGTATTGATCAGAAACTGTTTTTTATGCACTAAACAAGTAAAGTTTTTTAAATGTTCTTGTAATTCATTAAACGCTTGGTCAGATACCGCTAATTTAATTTCAATTTCATTACTCATAAAAAATTATACTCCCTTCAACTTAAAACTGTTCAAATATACAGATAAAAATAGATAAATCAAGCGTTTTATAGATTTATATTCCTTTAAATTAAATATCGTAAAATAAACATAAAGGGCTATAATTTGACTTAATTTTAAATAACTAATTAATTAAGGATCTCTATGAGAAAATTGTTTCTATTTTCTATGCTTCTAAGCATCACATTGCCTATAAATGCTGGCGTTCGTTGTTCAGATTTTAATACACAAGAAGAAGCACAACGCTATTATGAAAACTACCATGCTTATCATTTGGATCGAGATCGCGATGGTGAAGCCTGTGAATGCTTGCCTGGCAGTAGTAAATACGGCTCATCGCGTTGTAAGAAATATTAATGATACATTGAAAAGATGAAAAATTCGGCTTTTCCTTTTCAGGAAAGGGATGCCCTCCTAAAATACATTTAATTATTAATAAAAATCGGGTAATATGCGCACGAATTTTTAACCCCTTATGGAGTAAATCACTTATGGCAATGAATAATATTCTCGGATTATTTGCCCATTCGCCTTTAAAACCATTGCAAAAGCATTCGGAAAAAGTCACTGAATGTAGCGATCTTTTAATTCCTTTTTTTGAAACCACCTTCTCAAAGGATTGGGAAAAAGCGGAAGAAAAACGCTTAGAAATCTCTCTGCGTGAACGTGAAGCGGATAGCTTGAAACGTGAAATTCGTTTGAAATTGCCACGTGGTTTATTCTTACCTATCGATCGTACTGATCTCTTAGAATTAGTTACGCAACAAGATAAATTAGCAAATTTTGCTAAAGATATTGCAGGCCGTATGATTGGGCGTCAATTTGGTATTCCTGAAGAAATGCAGGAAGAATTCTTACATTACGTAAAACGTAGTTTAGATGCCATTCATCAAGCTCATCGAGTAATCGAAGAAATGGATCAACTTTTAGAAACCGGTTTTAAAGGCCGTGAACTAAAATTAGTTAACGATATGATTCAAGAACTCGATGCAATTGAAGATGATACCGACCAAATGCAGATCAAATTGCGTAAAATGCTTTACACCATCGAAAGCCGTTATAATCCAATTGATGTGATGTTCTTATATAAAATTATTGAATGGGTTGGCGTGCTGGCTGACCAAGCACAACGTGTTGGCTCACGCATTGAATTAATGCTGGCGCGTTCATAATCAACAAAACATAGGAAATTAACTATGGAAGTTATTAGTCAATATGGTTCATGGTTGGTGTGGATTACAGCAGCCTTCGGCTTTTTTATGGCTTTCGGTATTGGAGCCAATGATGTCTCAAACTCAATGGGTACATCCGTAGGATCTGGTACTGTAACAGCCAAACAAGCAATTATTATCGCGTTAATTTTTGAATCCGCTGGCGCATATCTAGCCGGTGGTGAAGTAACAGAAACGATTAAAAGCGGCGTAATCGATCCAATGCAATTTGTTGATACGCCAGATATTTTGGCACTGGGTATGCTTTCTGCTTTATTTGCATCTGGCGCTTGGTTATTTATCGCAACGAAAATGGGCTGGCCGGTTTCAGGTACTCACACTATCATCGGTGCAATTATTGGATTTGCGTGCATTACGATTGGCCCTGGCGCAGTAGATTGGTCAAATATTGGCAGCATTGTTGGTAGCTGGTTCATCACGCCTGTCATTGCAGGTATTCTCGCCTATGCAATCTTTGCAAGTACTCAAAAACTTATTTTTGATACCGAACATCCACTGAAAAATGCACAAAAATATGGTCCTTATTACATGGGGATAACCGTATTTGTGCTGTGTATCGTAACCATGACAAAAGGTTTAAAACATGTTGGTTTAAATCTTTCCAATAAAGAAACTTTAGTCATTTCACTTGTCATTAGCCTTGTAGGCATGCTGTTTTGCCATTTCTACTTTAAAAGCAAAACATTCACTCAATCTGCAAGCAAAGGTACTTTTGGTGCGGTAGAAAAAGTTTTCAGCATTTTAATGTTATTAACCGCCTGTGCGATGGCTTTCGCTCACGGTTCGAATGATGTAGCTAATGCAATTGGCCCACTTTCAGCAGTTGTATCTATCGTTGAACAAGGCGGTAAAATTATTTCAGGCGGAGCCTTAACTTGGTGGATTTTACCACTAGGTGCATTAGGTATTGCTGTAGGCTTAATTACTATGGGACAAAAAGTGATGGCGACTGTTGGATCTGGGATCACCGATTTAACGCCAAGCCGTGGCTTTGCCGCTCAATTTGCTACTGCGATGACGGTTGTAGTTGCATCCGGTACAGGCTTGCCTATCTCAACAACACAAACACTTGTTGGGGCAATTTTAGGTATCGGTTTTGCTCGCGGTATCGCGGCACTCAATTTAACGGTTATCCGAAACATCATTAGTTCTTGGATAATCACTTTACCAGCCGGCGCATTCTTCGCAATTATTATCTTCTATTTACTGCGTGCGGTATTTAATTAATTTATTGCAACAAAAAGTGCGGTTTATTCAGCCGCACTTTTGTTGTTTTTATTTTTAAGGAGAAAGCATGAAAAAAATCTACAATACACTTTTATCTTGTGCCTTACTTGGTACAGGTATTGCAACTGCCCATGCAGAAACACAATATGTTACTGAAAATCTCAGTACGTTCTTACGCCGCGGTGCTGGTGAACAATTTAAAATTGCAGGTTCAATTCAAGCGGGCGAAGCAGTGAATGTGTTAGATCGCCAAGGCAAATACACACTCATTCGCGACAATAAAAATCGTGAAGCTTGGATTTTAAATTCAGACTTAAGCAACACGCCAAGTAGTAAAGAAGAAAATCCAAAATTAAAAGCTCAAGTCCAAGAATTAACTTTAAAACTTAGTCGTTTAGATGGCGATTGGCAACAACGTACCGTCGAAATGCAACGTCGAACCAAACAAGCTGAGCAACAAAGTGCAGATCTTTTAGAACAAAATTCACAATTGAAACGTGAACTTGAAATGACCAAAAATAAAAATCGTGATTTAGAAGCGATGCTTGATGCAGGTAAACGAGAAATTGCTATCCAATGGTTTATTTATGGCGGTTCAGTATTGGGCGTAGGCTTACTCTTCGGCTTACTTATTCCTTATGTTTTACCAAAACGTCGCCGTCGCGATGGCTGGGCATAATCACGAATGAAAGTTTATTTAGTTGGTGGGGCTGTTCGCGATCAATTATTGGGTTTACCGGTAAAAGATCGTGATTGGATTGTGGTAGGCGCAATCCCCTCTACACTACTCTCTCTCGGTTATCAACAAGTAGGCAAAGATTTTCCGGTTTTTCTCAATCCTAAAACAAAAGAAGAATATGCACTTGCCCGAACAGAACGTAAATCTAGCGCAGGTTACACGGGCTTTATTTGTGATTTCTCCCCAACAACTACATTAGAACAAGATTTAATTCGACGAGATCTCACTATTAACGCCATGGCTCAAAGCGAAGACGGTGAAATTATCGATCCTTATGGCGGAAAACAAGATTTAGAAAATCGAATTTTACGCCATATTTCTCCCGCTTTTTCAGAAGATCCTTTACGTGTACTGCGTGTGGCACGCTTTGCAGCCCGTTATCATTCACTCGGTTTTAAAATCGCATCGGAAACGCTATCCCTAATGGCAGAACTTGCCCAATCGGGAGAATTACAACATCTCACCGCCGAGCGAGTTTGGCTAGAAACAGAAAAAGCCTTAAACGAAAAAAATCCTGAAATTTATTTTGAAACCTTACATAAAACAGGCGCATTAAAAGGTTTATTTTCTGAAATCGATGCCCTTTATGGCGTGCCAAATCCAGTAAAACATCATCTAGAAGTAGATAGTTTTATTCATACCATGTTGGTATTAAAACAAGCGGTTAATTTGACTGAAAATAACCATAATCTAAACAAAAGTGCGGTCCGTTTTGCCGCAATTTGCCATGATCTTGGCAAGGCTCTTACGCCTCAAAATATTCTTCCTCATCATTATGGACATGAGCAAGCTGGTATAAAACCGACTAGAACATTATGCAAACGCTTGAAGGTCCCAAGTTATTTTCAAGAACTTGCAGAACTGACTTGTGAATTTCACTCGCATATTCACAAAGCCTTTGAACTTCGAGCTGAAACCGTCATAACGCTGTTTAATCGTTTTGATGTGTGGAGAAAACCACAACGCTTTCAAGAATTTCTACAAGTATGTCTAGCTGATACTCGAGGTAGAACCGGTTTTGAAAATAAAGACTATCCACAAATAAATTACATCAATCAATTATTACAAGCGGCAAATGAAGTAGATGTACAGCAAATTATTGCAGATGGATTTGAGAAACAAGAAATCAGAAATGAATTGACAAAACGAAGAATCTTAGCGATTAAACAAACAAAAGCAAATTACCCCAAAAATTAACAAATAAAAGTAACTTTACTCAATTCAACTAAATCCTTAAAATACGCGAGCTTATTAACTTGATGAATAATATGAAAACGTTTAAATTTCTCACCGCACTTTTTGTAACCAGCATACTTACAGCCTGTACAATGGATGCTGAACGTCCAGTTAACGTGCAATATATCGATAAAACCGACGCCACATGGCAACAGCATTTACAAAAGATTCAAAAAATTCAATCCTATCAAGCTAAAGGACAAATTGGTTATATCAGTCCTACAGAACGTTTTTCTAGCCGCTTTGAATGGCAATACCAAAATCCAAAATCTTATACGCTTAAACTCTATTCTTTAATCAGTAAATCTACTCTTTGGATTCAAATGCATCAAAGTGGAATGACAATTTCCGATAACAACGGCAATCAACAATCTGCAGCCAATGCTAAACTACTATTACAAGAGATCATTGGCATGGATGTGCCATTAGAGCATTTAGCTTATTGGTTAAAAGGTCAACCTGCAATAAATGCAGATTATCAAGTCGGTACCAACCATTTACTTGGCGCATTTACTTATCATGTGGATGGTTCTCAATGGACAGCAGATTATCTAACTTATCACTCAAATAATTCGATGCCTGAAAATATTCTACTAAAAAATGACAGCACGAAACAAACTCTAAAGATTCGCGTAGATGAGTGGATTTACTAATGAATACATTAATGAAATCACATCAATTTTCTACCGCACTTTCTCAAAATACAACGCAATCAAATGGGAAGCCATTGCGCTTCCCTAGCCCAGCCAAACTGAATTTATTTCTTTATATCAACGGAAAATTGCCGAACGGCTATCATGAATTACAAACACTTTTCCAATTTTTAGATTTCGGCGATTGGTTAGAAATGAGTATCCGTGAAGAAGATAATCAAATTCTTTTAACGCCAGAAATTCCAAATCTAAAAACGGAAGATAATCTGATTTATCGAGCTGCAAAACTTTTACAAGAAAAAGCCAATATTCAATTTGGTGCAAATATTCATTTAGATAAAATTCTTCCAATGGGAGGCGGTGTCGGTGGTGGTTCATCCAATGCAGCAACCACATTGGTCGCTTTAAATTATTTATGGCAAGCTAATTTATCTATTGATGAACTAGCAAAATTAGGATTAACACTAGGCGCTGATGTGCCAATATTTGTACATGGGCACGCTGCTTTTGCTGAAGGTGTCGGGGAAAAAATCACTTATTGTGAACCTGCTGAAAAATGGTTTGTTGTATTAAAACCCAATGATTCAATATCGACGGCTGTCATATTTCAAGATCCAAATTTACCACGTAATACACCGAAAAAATTCCTAGAACAACTTTTGAGCGAGCCTTATGTAAACGATTGCGAAAAAGTTGTGATAAATCATTATTCAAACGTTGAAAAAGCGCTAAACTGGTTGCTACAATATGCGCCGGCAAGATTAACAGGAACGGGAGCATGTGTTTTTGCTGAATTTGATCATGAAGCAGAGGCACAAGCGGTATTTAGACAAAAACCAGAAGAATTTTTTGGCTTTATCGCTAAAGGACTCAATGTTTCTCCCTTGCACGCAATGTTGAAGCAGCTATCACCAATTCATACTCATCGACAATCTAAACCTGAGGTTTTATAAAATGCCTGACATTAAACTCTTCGCGGGTAATGCAACACCAGAACTTGCAAAACACATTTCTGAACGTTTATATATTTCACTAGGCGATGCCACTGTTGGCCGTTTCAGTGATGGTGAAATCCAAGTTCAAATCAATGAAAATGTGCGTGGTGCAGATGTATTCATTATACAATCAACCTGTGCTCCAACCAATGATAACCTAATGGAATTAATTGTGATGGTGGATGCATTACGTCGTGCATCTGCAGGTCGTATCACGGCTGTTGTTCCCTACTTTGGTTATGCTCGACAAGATCGCCGCGTACGATCAGCACGTGTACCTATTACCGCTAAAGTTGTGGCAGATTTACTTTCAACTGTTGGTATTGACCGCTTATTAACCTGCGACCTACACGCAGAGCAAATCCAAGGCTTCTTTGATGTACCAGTAGACAATGTGTTTGGTTCTCCAGTTTTAATTCACGATATTTTGAAAAAATCTGATCTTGAAAATCCAATTGTTGTTTCTCCAGATATTGGTGGTGTTGTTCGCGCTCGTGCAGTAGCCAAATTATTAAATGATACTGATATGGCTATTATTGACAAACGTCGCCCTCGTGCAAACGTAGCACAAGTAATGCATATTATCGGTGATGTAGCAGGTCGTGATTGTATTCTTGTCGATGATATGATCGATACAGGCGGTACACTTTGCAAAGCAGCTGAAGCATTAAAAGAACGTGGTGCAAAACGCGTATTTGCTTATGCGACTCATGCTGTATTCTCTGGTGCTGCAGCGAAAAATTTAGCTAGTGGCGCTATCGATGAAATCGTTGTAACAGATACAATCCCACTTTCTGAGGAAATCAAAGCATTAGGTCGCGTACGCGTACTCACTCTGTCTGCAATGCTTGCTGAAGCTATCCGTCGTATTAGCAATGAAGAGTCAATTTCAGCTATGTTTAATTAAATTAAAATGCTAGACAATGATCTTTAAGAATTGTGGGAATTTCAACAATGTTTGTGAAATTCCCACTTTTGTTGAGATATACTTTATAATCTTGCAATTTCGTTTAACGAACCATCCTCTTTTAGAAATCCATAGAAAAATTCTACCGCACTTTTTACAGCTTCACTCATCGGAAAACCAAAGGAAACAAGATCAGGCTGGATACCAATAAAAATAACCTCAGGAATATCTTCCTCTAATTGCTCGATTAAAAAATTAAGTGGCAAATTATGCGTGCTGACAAAGAACATTTCTGCAATGAGTTCTTTGTCGATAATACGAATTTTGCCAACGGGCAGTTCCATTTCTGTTGCATCAAAGATAATTAAACGCTTTGGTTTCATGGCACGGATCTGATGCACAAAATTTTCCGGTGCTGAACCACCATCAAGTGTGGTCCAATTTGTCAACGGATTTTCACTACAAAGCTGAGCAAGATAAGGACCAGCCCCATCATCGCCCATCATTGTGTTACCAACAGTTAGAATTACATTTTCATTCATCACGGCGTTTCACCATAATATACATCACAGGTTCACGCTGGATGGAAGCAAGCGTGTCCATTAAAATATCGACCCATTTTTGATGTTCAGGCGAAAAATTGGCTCTATTTTCATCAAGTGCCTTAGCCAATAAATTCACATGACTCGAATCAATCACAATTTCTCCAAATTTCATTAAGCCCGCAAACTTACGTTTTGCATCCCCTTCAGGGAAGGTATCTACAAAACGTTGATAATCTGCATAATCACAAATTAGTAATTTTTTAAAGCAGTCAATTACACCAACGTGGTGACCAATCGCAAGCGAATAATACATTACTTGCTTGGCTTGCTCTGGGACTTGCTCATCGTTTTCAACAAAACGCTCATTGAGTAAATAGAAAAAAACTTGGGTTGTCATAGTACGTCCTATAAAACTTGTAAAGTAATTTCTTCGCTAATCAATACTGCCAAATCTCCCCTTACCCCTCTTTGCTAAAGAGGAGGATTCTTCTTTAGCAATAAAATCTTTTCTCTCATTTTAATTTTCTGTTGTTAACGCAGAAAACTAGATTGAAATTGACTGCTCTTATTCCTCTCTTTGCTAAAGAGGAATTCTTCTTTAGCAATAAAGAACTTCTCTCTGATTTTAATTTTCTGTTATTAACGCAGAAAACTAGATTGAAATCGACCGCTCTTATTCCTCTCTTTGCTAAAGAGGGATCCTTCTTTAGCAATAAAGTATTTTCTCTCTCATTTTAATTTTCTGTTGTTAATACAGAAAACTAGATTGAAATTGACTGCTCTTATTCCCCTCTTTGCTAAAGAGGGAGTTCTTCTTTAGTAAGAAAGTATCTTCTCTCTCATTTTAATTTTCTATTGTTAGTGCAGAAAACTAGATTGAAATCGACTGCTCTTATTCCTCTCTTGGCTAAAGAGGGAATTCTTCTTTAGCAATAAAGTACTTCTCTCTCATTTTAATTTTCTGTTGTTAATGCAGAAAACTATATTGAAATCGACCGCTATTATTCCCCTCTTTAGCAAAGAGGGGTAAGGGGAGATTTGGCAGAAATCAAAACGGAGCTATTAGTTTATTTAGCAATCGTTAGACTATCCCGAAAACGGCATACTAATTGCATGTAATCGGTTTACGATTTCACTCAAACGAGGATCCGCTTCACGTTCCAAAAATTCGCCAAGGCGAACGCCAAATGGAACCTGATCTTTTTCAGACATCATACTCATAAATTGATTAGCAATGTCTCCACCTTGTCGATAGCCCGCTAAACGACGTGCTTCACGTTCTAATTCCACGCGTAAATCTAATGGAATATTTGGGAAACGTAATTTAGCCTCAGCATTAGGATCGGCAATTTCTTGTTTACCTTTGAGTTTTTGATCAAGTAAACCAAGTGCCATTGCAAAACCATAAATAGTCGCGGCTGGAGTTGGAGGACAACCTGGAATATACACATCAATTGGCACAATTTGATCGCTACCGCCCCACACGCAGTACAAGTCATGGAAAATACCGCCACCACAACCGCACGCTCCATAAGAAATACAGATTTTTGGATCAGGTGCAGCTTGATAAGCACGCATTGCTGGTGTACGCATTGCACGAGTTACCGCACCAGTAAATAATAAAATATCCGCATGGCGAGGTGATGCAACAACCTTAATCCCAAAACGTTCTGCGTCAAATGTTGGTGTAATAGTACTAAAAATTTCAATTTCACAACCATTACAACCACCACAGTCAACACGGTAAACATAAGCGGAACGTTGAATATTTTTCAACAAAGTTTGTTTCATTTTCGCAATGTTTTCATCCACACTAAATGGCGTTGAAATACCATTCACGGGCATTGGGATTTGTGTGTTCATCTTGCAATCTCCCTAACGTGATCAAATAACGCCAATTTCACGCGCATATTGGATTCCATATCGGCGGTTTTTTCCAAACTGTTTTGGCGTTTACAGGTTGGGCAAGTGTTGAGCACCGCTAATTTATGTTTTACCAGTTCATCGTTATCCAACGTTTGTTTGAATAAATCCACGGCATAATTGAGTTCTTTATGAGAAACAAAAGGTTGACCACATTGATGACAAATCGTTGTAGTGAAGGTTGTTTCTTGATAAAGATCCTGTTTATTGCTGACTGATAATTCAAAATCTTGGCTTAAACGAATCGCTTTTGTCGGGCAAACTTCTTCACAACGGCCACAGAAAATGCAGCGGCCTAAAAATAATGACCAAGTACGTTCGCCTGTTTCTGGATCGGTACGCATAGTAAGCGCATTAGCAGGACAAGCCATCGTACAGGCTGCACAAACAATACATTGATCAGAGTTCAGTTCCGGTTTACCACGGAAATCAGGATCAACTTCATAGGGTTTAAACGGATATTTAGTGGTAACATCCCCCGCATTTAATACGGTTTTAAGTAATTTAAACATTGTGCGCCCCCTATTTTAATGGTGAATTTTTACGTTCAATGCCGTAGCGTTCGATTTCTTTGTAAGAAACCGTTTGTGCTTTGCGTTTACGTACATCCACCACGGTCACACGGTCAGTACAAGAATAGCAAGGGTCAAGGCTACCAATGATAAGCGGAGCATCTGATACTGTATTGCCACGCAACATATAACGTAAAGTTGGCCAGTTTGCATAAGTTGCTGCACGACAACGCCAGCGATATAATTTTTGGTTATCGCCAAGCATTGACCAGTGAATGTCTTCACCACGCGGTGCTTCCGTGATACCTAAGGCAAAACGTCCTGGAGTGTAATTGAAACCTTCCGTGATAATCGCACCAGTAGGTAAGTTATCCACCATATAATCAATGATATTCATGGATTCAAATACTTCATTTACCCGCACTTTCACACGAGAAATCACATCGCCACCTTGTTCGGTGAACATATTGAATGGTACATCGCCATAGCCAGAGAAGGGGTGAATTTTACGCACATCACGTGCGAAGCCGGAACCTCGAATCATCGGTCCGACCGGGCTGAAATCACGCGCAACTTGACGATCAAGCACTCCTACGCCCACAGTACGTTGTTCCATATTTGGCGTATTGAGTAAAATATCTACCAAAGTTTTAAGCTCTTCACGCATTTCTGCAATAAGCTTAATGCATTGTTCACGTTGGTGTTTCAACATATCACGGCGTACACCACCGATTAAGTTGATACCATAGGTTTTACGTGCACCAGTAAGTACTTCTGCAAGTGTCATTGATTTTTCACGAACACGGAAGAATTGCATAAAGCCTGTATCAAAACCGGTAAAGTGGCTAGATAAACCTAAGTTCAATAAATGACTGTGCAAGCGTTCAACTTCCAACAAAATTGCACGAATCCATTGTGCCCGTTCAGGAATTTGAATGCCTAACGCATTTTCGACTGAGTTAGCATAAGCAACACTATGGGTAAAACCGCAGATACCGCACACACGGTCAGCCAAGAAATTGACTTGATCGTAATCCATTCGGGTTTCTGCCAATTTTTCCATACCACGGTGTACATAGAATAAACGGTAGTCCGCATCAATAATATCTTCCCCATCGACAAATAAACGGAAGTGTCCCGGTTCATCTGATGTAATATGGAGAGGGCCGATAGGCACAATACGAGCTTCGCCTTTTTCGTTAATAAACTCATAGGTTTCCGTTGCCGTAGTTGGATCGGGACGCAAACGGTAGTCCATCGAATCTTTACGTAATGGGTAAAGATCATCTGGCCAGTCATCTGGTAACACTAAACGACGTTGATCGGGAAGACCGACGGCTTTTAAACCGTACATATCAAATAATTCACGTTCGCCCCACACCGCAGCTTTGACTTTCGGCGTCACGGAAGGAAATTCCAGTGTGACAGGATCCACGAGTGCTTTAATCGTCACAAAAGTTTTGACGACACCTTCCATAGAAAGCACGTAATAAACAGCATAATGACCATGAATTGAGCGTTCATCGTTACCAAAAACTAATGGCAACCAGCCTTCATGTTGATAGTAAAGATATTCCACCACATCAGGTAACATATTCGTTTTCACCGTTAAAGTCACTTGATTTGGTGTAGACCACTCCTCATCTAAAATGGTATTCGGAAATTTTGCATTAACGGCTTCAATATAATTTTTGCCGAGCATTTTTACCGGATCGACCGATGTATTTTTAGTTAATTCCATTTTTTCCCCCAATTGTCGATCATTTCGCTAAACTTTGCCAAGGTAAAACTAGCATATCGCCAAAGGACACATGTTCAGATCCAAGCACAATTCCTACCGCACTTTTTAGTAACTGCAAGATTGGCTCTGCAATATGGATACCCATTACAAACATTAACAACAATAGTATGGCCATTGCCGCCAAAGAGACTTTACTGACTTCGCCTGCTTCCACGTTATCAGGTTGTTTGCCAAGCACTGTTTTTAATAACATCAAGGCAAGTCCTGCAAGCACGATAGTAAGTAAAATTAAGCATAAAATAACTAACCAAGTTTTACCCGCTGTAATCCCTGCGACCACAACACTAAATTCACTCACAAATACGTTAAATGGAGGGATACCGCCCAATGCCAACGCACCACCTGCGAAAAGCACCGCACTCACTGGTGCAACACGCCATAATCCACGCACTTGATTCATATCACGGGTTTTATATTTCAATAGAATATTACCCGATGCACAGAATAATAAGGTTTTCGCAAGACTGTGGTTGATAGTGTGAAGTAAACCTGCAAATACCCCAATTGGGCCACCAAGACCGAAAGCAAAGCTGATTAAGCCCATATTTTCGATACTTGAGTAAGCAAGCATACGTTTAATATCAAATTGCACGATGATAAATAACGCTGCTACAAGCACTGAAAGTAAACCAAAGATCAACATTAAAGTTTGTGGAAATTCTGCGCCAACCGCTTTTGAAACTAATGTGTAGTAACGCAACACCACAAGCATTGCACAGTTTAATAACACCGCTGATAAAATTGCACTCACTGGGCTTGGGGCTTCACTGTGTGCGTCTGATAACCAAGTATGCATTGGAAATAGACCGCACTTCGTGCCGAAACCAATCAATACGAAAGCGAATGCGATATACATCAACATTGGGTTTAAACCTGTGGCTTGTTGATTCACGGCTGACCAGAAAATCGCTTGGCTTGGATCGGCAAGCACACCATTTGCATTAGCAAAGGTTAAAAGTGTGCCATATAAACCAAAAGCTACGCCCACAGAACAGATGATGATGTATTTCCACGCGGCTTCAAGGGATGTTTTTTGTTTGTAAGTACCGACCAAAAACGCAGAGCTTAATGTTGTCGCTTCAATGGCAACCCACATTAAAATTAAGTTATTGGTGATAACTGACACAATCATCGTAAAGAAGAACAAGTGTAAGAAACCGTGGTAATGAGCATAGGTTTTAAAATCAATATGCCCTTCTTCCAATTCTGTGTTCATATAACCGATAGAATACACCCCAGCAAGCGAACCCACGACAGCAATTAAGCCTAAGAAAATGGCAGAAAGACTATCAACATACACCCAGTTGTTAAATACACTGATACTGCCTTTTTCCAACACGCCAGAAATGACCTGTACGGAAAAGAACAACATCAAAATTAACCCGGTAATATGGAATGCGGTACAAACTGTCCGATTTTTTGTTCCGCGTAGTGCAAAGCTTTCAAAAGCGATGACTAAAGGTGCGACTAATAACGCAATTATCCATTGTTCATACATAGCGTTACCCCTTCAAACTCATAAGTTGTTTGGCATCAACAGTGTTGAAAGTGCGGTAAATTTTATTCACCAACACCACCATAATGATGACCGCAAAAATCGCATCGGTGGCAATGCCGATTTCAACTAATTCTGGCGCATTGTTGGCAAGTAAAGCCAAAGTCAAATGCGCACCGTTTTCCATTAAACAATAACCGAAAACTTGTTTCACAATATTGCGTTGGCTCACAATACACACTAAACCTAAAAGGAAGTGGCTAAGTGATACTGACAACGCTGGTTTTAAATGTTCAACTAACGGTAAGTTCACTGGAATGACAACAAAGTAACATAAGCAAACGATGATAGATGTGATCGGGATCAACCAAGCGACATTCATTCCTGCAGGAGTTTGACTTTCGTCAATTTTTCGTAAAGAAAAGATTAAAATTCCTGGCACTAATAATACTTTCGTGATGAATGCACTAATGGACCACATATAAAGTTCGTGAGCTTGCATTTCAAATGCCAAATAAACGAATAACACCACCAATACAAGAGACTGTAAGCCATAGCACAACGCAGATTTTTTTGCGGTTTTTGCCATAATGACACAAAGCGATGTAATGATGAGTAAACTCGCTAATACATTGATCATTAACATAATTCTCTCCTTAACCCGCAAGGCCTAACCAATAGGCAGCGATAAAGCTAGAACACACAGACATCACCATTAAAATTACTAAAACAAATGTCATAGAGAATGGCAATGGTTGCGCATTTTGCACGTCTTCAGATGGTTTACCGATAACGCATTGACCAAATTTATAAAGCAACCAAACAAATGTTGCCGTAGATTCAATCAACGCAATCACCATTAACCAAGTTACCCATGAATATTCTTGTCCAAGGTCGAAACCAGCGGCAAATAATGGGAATTTGCTGAAGAAACCGTTAAACGGTGGCACACCAGCAATAGCCAATGCAGCAATACCAAATCCAGTACCAACAACAGGCATAGTGCGCATAATCCCTTGTAAACGAGGCATTGAACGTGTACCTGTGGCATAGCTCAATGAACCCGCAACCAAGAAGAATAGGCTTTTCGCAAAGGCGTGGTTAAAGATATAAGCAATCGCTGCAACAAAAGCTAATTTAGAACCTAATGCTGCAAGAGAAAGCCCGATGAAAATGTAAGAAAGTTGAGTAATAGTTGAATACGCAAGTAAGCGTTTTAAATCCGCTTGTGGCAAGTACATTAAGAAACCATAAATCAATGTAATCATTGCCATCACAATTCCCACTTCACCCACAATGTGCGGAATTTCGCCAGCTGACATCACTGAACGAGCGAAAATATAGACGCCCACTTTTACCATTGATGCTGCGTGCAAATACGCGCTGACCGGTGTTGGCGCTTCCATCGCATTTGGTAACCAAATTTGCATTGGAAGTTGTGCTGATTTACCCCATGCAGCAAACATCACGCCAAATAACACGATGGTTTTCGCTTCTGGCGCAAGATGTTCTAACGCCGTGATAGAGAATGTGCCAGATTGGCTAAATAAATAAGCCGCAGCAAGATATAAACCTAATGAACCTACGTGAGTAATAATCAACGCTTTCATCGCTGCCGCCATTGCTTTTTGGCTTTGATAATAGCTGATTAATGCCCAAGAACATCCCCCTGTGATTTCAAAGAAAAGCAACTGGCCCGCTAAAGTTGATGAATACACCAAGCCAGCCATTGCACCGATGAAGATCAATAAGAAAGCATAAAAACGAGGTAATCCGTTATGCGGATGTTCACGGTTTTTATCGGTTAAATAACCACAAGAATATAAGCAAATTAAGAAACCTAACCCCACAACGGCAAAGGCAATTAATGTGCTCACTGCATCTAAGGTCACGCCGAAGATGGCGGTATCACCAAATTTGACTAAATCATAGGTAACAGATTGTGCGCCATTTGCATACCACTGCCCTGCCACAGCAAGTGTGCCAAGGGTAGCAAGTGCGGCAAAAATTGTGGCAATTTTTGGGAAAGATTGTTTGTTCAATCCCACAATAAACGCACCGACAAATGGCAAAATGATTGTAATTAGTGCTAAACGTTCCATATTTCCTCCTTACAATCCTGTGAAGTAAAACACAAACGCCAACACTGAAATGCCGAAACCGACCACAGTTAAACGTCCTGTTAGCATAAAGCGGGTACGTGCCAATGTGTTTTCAAACACACATGCGGCGATAAATACCACGAGTAATTTCACAAAGAAAGAAACGATACCTAAAATGACCGCACTTACTGTGAACTCTTGTGCTGCACCGAATGGGAAAAGCACGCTCACAAAGATAGAGGCAACCACCATTGATTTTAAACTCAAACCAACTTTCAATAAGGCGAAAGAAGGGCCTGAATATTCAGTAAGTGGGCCTTCTTGAAGTTCTTGTTCTGCTTCAGCCAAGTCAAATGGAATTTTGCCCATTTCAATAAAGATCGCAAAAGCAGCGGCCACTAAGGCAATGACTGTTGCAACAGGATATTGCCAAGGTTGGCTAGAAAGTGCGGTGCTAATAACTGCAAAATTTGTAGAACCTGCAATTAAAGCAATCACAATGAATGCCAACATTAAGATTGGTTCAACAAGTACGCCTAATGTCACTTCACGGCTTGCACCTAAACTTGAGAACGTACTGTTGGAATCCAAACCTGCAATTGAGAAGAAAAAGCGGAACAACGCGAACAAATAAATAACGGTGATTAAATCACTGCCTGCCCCAAACGGTGAGTGATGAGTAAACATGGGTAAACTCATCGCAACCACCATGACTGTGCTAATTAACACATAAGGCATAACACGAGATACCCAACCCGCATTATCTGGCCAAATATTTTGACGCGTCATTAATTTAGCAATGTCGCGATAATCTTGTAACAAGCCCGGGCCACGACGAGATTGAATACGAGCCCGAATCATCCGTGAAATGCCTGAAAAGAGCGGTGCCAAAGCAAGAAGAATTAACGCTTGCACAATGGCTAAAAGGAACATTCCAGCGGAAGTGGAAATTTCTGAAGGTAATGAAATCATAATTTCCTCCTACATCAACGCAATGGAAAGTAATAACACAACCAAGGCAATCACGAAATACACGCAATAAACGCGGAAGTCGCCTTGTTGTAGCCATTGAATTTTACGACCTAACCATGGAATAAAATGCGCAATCGGCATTGTTACTTTTTCTTCCCAGAATGGTTCTGTTTTGGTCGCACCTGAAATTAATGCATTGATACCTTTTGCACCAGCAGGCGCAGGATCAAGCACTTGACGCAAGGTATAAAGTGGTTTGAAGATAATACGAAGCGGACGAGTAAAACTACCCGCAGAGGCTGCCATATCCATTTCGTAAGCATAACCACAAGCCCAAGGATTGCCTTTTGCACGATCTGCCATACGATTACCTTTGGTGTAAGCGTAATACATAAACGGCAACACAAAGAATGCAATCAACATAATGCTCACCATTGGTGTAGAAAGCGCCGTATTCGGTGTATTGCTTGCTACCACTACGCCATTTTCCGCTAGATTCAGCATGTCATTATGAGAAAGTGCGGTTGCAATATTGGCAATAATTGGTGTCACGACAGAAGCACCAACACCTAAAAGTACGCAGAATAATGCCAAGATTGCCATTGCAATCACCATTGGTTTCGGCACTTCGCGTGCATGTGCTGCTTTTTCGCTGCGTGGTGCACCACCAAAGCTAATACCATACACTTTCACGAAACAAAGTGCGGCAAGCGCACCTGTTAAGGCAAGCATAATGATTGCAACAGGGCCAGCGATACGTAATACCACATCATTGTGTTGGCTTAGGCTGAATAAAGATTGATAAGTAAACCATTCACTCACAAAACCGTTAAATGGTGGTAATGCAGAAATTGCCATGGTACCAATCAAGAAACAGAAAGCAGTAAATGGCATTAATTTGCCAAGTCCGCCCATTAAATCCATATCTTTTGAATGTAAACGGTACATCACAGAACCAGCACCCAAGAACAATAAGCCTTTGAATACCGCATGGTTAAGTAAGTGATATAAACCGCCAAGCAAACCGACAATAGCAAGTACAGGATTATGGATTGCCATACCAATCATACCGACACCTACACCCATCATAATAATGCCGATGTTTTCTACGGTGTGATACGCCAAAAGTTTTTTGATGTCATGTTCTGCTAAGGCATAAAGTACGCCAAGCACAGAAGAAACTGCGCCAAAAGCAAGCACAATCACACCAAACCACATATTGTGTGCACCAAGTAGATCAATACCAACTTTGATAATCCCAAAGATACCGATTTTAACCATCACACCAGACATCATTGCAGAAGCATGAGAAGGCGCAGCTGGGTGAGCTTTTGGTAACCAGCTATGTAACGGAATCATCCCTGCTTTTGCACCAAAACCAAGAAATGCCAAGATAAATACTGTAAAGGCTAAAGGCATTGAAAGCTCGGTGTGGCGGAAGGCTTCAAATTCAAAGCTACCTGCGTAGCAGTAGAAAATAAAGAAAGCGATCATAATCAACACAGAACCAGCGTGAGCAATGAAGAAATACAACAAGCCCGCATTGGTTGCGTTGTCATCTTGTTCGGTTAGTACTAAGAAGTAAGATGCCAAAGACATCATTTCAAAGAACACTAAAAAGTAGAAAGCGTTATCGCTGGTGACTAAAGCAACCATTGAGGCGATAAACAAATTCATAAAGAAGCCCATCGTGCCAGCGCCTTTACCAATGTATTCTTTCACATAGGAAAAGGAATAAAGTGCGGTGATAATAATCATTAAAGAAATTACACACACCATAAACGCAGCTAATCCGTCAATGCGGATTGAAAATTGGGCGAAGTCGAAAGGGGCTGAAAACACATCAACGACCGTATCGTTGCTGATAAGCACGGGAATGCAGGCAACAATGCCTAACAAGCCACCAAGTACACCGGTCACGCCGGATATATTGATTGAAAGTTGTTCATTTTTTCGCACAGCGAGAGAAATAAACGCACCAACGACATAAATCAACAAGGACGTGATGAGTAAACTGATTGAAGAACTCATAATTTCACTCCATTGATTAACGAGTAAACAAACAATAAACTTTTATCTTGGCACAACAGGAGAACCCATCATTGCCATTTCGCGTTTTTTGCGATTTGCTTGTTCGATACTCTCATCACTAATTAAGAATAAAGTTTTGGTTGGGCAAGTTTGCATACAAGCAGGACCTTCTTCACGGAAATAGCAAAGGTCGCATTTCACTGCGATAGCTTTTACACCTGGTTCCCATGCAAGCATATTGTGAACATCGGTATTATTTGGTGCAGTGCGAATATCACGTTTTACCGCATCAGTGAAAGAAAAACTGTCATAATGGTTTGGTGCATCTAATGGTGCGCTACCATGCTGTGTAATCGCCCCAAATGGACAAGCGATAGCACAAAGTTTACAGCCAATGCATAAACTTTCATTGAGTTGAATGGTATCATTATCATGCTTTATCGCGTGCACAGGACATACTGTAGCACAAGGTGAATCATCACAATGACGACATAAGATCGGCACAGTAATATCGTCGTTGCGCATTACTTGTAACCGCGGAAAGGATTGTAATCCAAAAGCTTTGTGTACTTCGCTGCAAGCAGCCATACAGGTATTGCATCCAATGCAATCTTTCGGATCACCTATAACAAAACGGTTCATATTTTCCCCCAAATTATAATAGATAGAAACAGAAAGTAAGTGGAGGGCATTACACCCAAATGTCCAATAACCACTCTGGAAATAAGGATACTCCTTCAGAGTTACCCAGACTAGAGTAAAACGATTGTTTTATTGACTGAGATCATAAATTTTTCCGATTTTTTAATGAGTAAAATAATTATTGAGATTGGCTCTTATTTCCATAGGTTATGATTGTAAGCAATTGAATTAATTAACGTTATAATTATTAATGGAATGTTAAAATGCTGTTGATAATGTTTCATTTAGGTCGATACTTAAATATGAAAGCGCGGCAATTTTAAGTTTAATTTACGACATAATATTAAATTAAACTCATTTTATCTTTACTTTTTATCTATTTTTTAGTTTAATTTACTATGAAATCTTAAATTAAACTTAATTTTTATCATGTCAGATTTTTATTCACGTCAAATACAACCTTTATTGCAAACTTTGATAAAACAATTTCCAGCAATTCTCATTACTGGTCCACGCCAAGTAGGAAAATCCACGTTATTACAGCATATCAGCAAAGAACATCAATATATTACCTTTGATGATCCTATCTTGCTCGATCAAGCACGTAATGACCCCACCTTATTTATGCTCAATCATCAAGGCAAATTAATCCTTGATGAAGTACAATATGCGCCTGAATTATTTTCCAGTTTAAAACTTGCCATTGATAAACAAAAAATCAATGGGCTCTTTTTGCTCTCCGGCTCACAAGCTTTTCAGCTGATGCAAAATGTTACCGAAACCTTAGCGGGTCGTATTGCAGTATTAAAATTACAAGGATTTTCTCTGCGTGAAATTCAAGAAGTGGTGTTTTATTCGCCTTTTCTGCCCAATATGGATTATCTCAACACGCGCGAAAGACTTATTAAACCTGTAAAAAATATTTGGCAAATTATCCACCAAGGCTATATGCCACGCCTATATCAACAAGAAATCAGATGGGATATTTATTATGCATCCTATGTTTCCACCTATATTGAACGAGACGTACGCGCACTCACCAGTATCACCAACATCACTGATTTCACGCGATTTATGATCGCTATCGCCGCACGAAGTGGTGAATTACTAAATTACAGCAATGTTGCACAAGAAGTTGGTGTTTCCGTTGATACCATTAAACGCTGGACGACAATTCTCGAAACATCAGGCATTATTTATCTGCTTCAGCCGTATCACAACAATCATCTAAAACGTGCAATCAAAACTCCGAAAGTTTATATGATGGATACGGGGTTAATGGCTTGGTTAACTAAATGGTTGACACCGGAAACTATTCAACAAGGGGCAAAGAGCGGTCAATTTTTTGAGACTTTTGTAGTAAGTGAAGTCATTAAATCTTTCTACAATAACGGCATTGAGCCACCCATTTATTTTTATCGTGACACCAATCAAAAAGAAATCGATCTTTTGATTGAACATAATCGCACACTCTACCCTATCGAAATTAAGACTACTGCCAGCCCCAACAAGAAAATGACAAAAGCTTTTGGTATTTTGAAAGATAATCTCCCGCCCGATGAAATCCAAATAGGGAACGGCGTGATTATTAATCAATATCCGCAAAAATTATGGTTGGCAGAAGATTTGGTAGCATTGCCGGTGTGGTGGATTTAAAAATAACAAATTTTGACAAAGATCAGATTTCACTTTTCTATTTCAAGTTACTATAAATATACTTAATATCACATCAGGAAAAATGATGAAAGGAATCGAATTACGCATAAAAGGAAAAGTACAAGGCGTGGGATTTCGCCCATTTGTATGGCTTATAGCCAATGAATATGGATTAAAAGGCGATGTCAATAATGATGGCCAAGGTGTACTCATCCGTTTTATCGAACCAGAGGAAAAGACTCTTACTGCATTTCTACAGGACTTACAGACAAAACTTCCTCCTTTAGCATTAATTACGGATATCCAACAGCAAGAAAAATATTGGGAGGATTTACCACACTTTTCAGAATTTGTTATCCGTGAAAGTGAAAATAATGACATGGATACCCAAATTGTACCTGATGCGGCAACCTGTTCTGCTTGTATCGCTGATTTGTTTGACACTCAAAATCGCCGCTATCACTACCCTTTTACAAATTGTACTCACTGTGGCCCACGTTTTACGATCATAAAAAAAATCCCTTACGATCGTAAAAATACATCTATGTCTGATTTTCCATTTTGCCCTGATTGTGAGCATGAATACAAAAATCCCGCAGATCGTCGTTTTCATGCCCAACCTAACGCTTGTAACGTTTGTGGACCACACATTTGGTTACAAGATCAATATCAACAACTTTCAATGCATGAAAATGCGCTAAAACAAACTGCGGATTTACTCAAAAAAGGTAAAATTATTGCGATAAAAGGCATTGGTGGTTTCCATTTAGCCTGTGATGCACAAGCTTTTCATACCGTTCAATTATTACGTGAACGTAAACAACGACCTAGCAAGCCACTTGCCGTAATGGTGCCTAGTTTAGATTTTCTACAAAACCTAACGCCAGCTGAAATTAAATTACTCACTAGCACAGCGGCACCAATAGTCTTATTAAATAAATATAAAGTACCGAATTTAGCAGAAAATATTGCCCCTAATCTAAATGAAATCGGCATTATGTTACCAAGTAATCCATTACAACATTTACTTTTACGAGAGATAAATCAACCACTTGTGATGACGTCTGCCAATCCAAGTGGAGAACCGCCCGTACTAGATAACCAAAGTGCGGTAAAAAAATTAAGTCATTTGGCTGATTTCTATCTTTGCCATAATCGTGATATTTTACAACGCGCAGATGATAGTTTAGTTCGCGTAGCCTTTGACGGTGTGGAAACCTTACGTAGAGCAAGAGGATATGTACCCGATGAAATTGTCCTAAATACCCAAACTGAAAAAAATATTTTGGCATTGGGTTCCGATCTTAAAAATACCTTTTGCCTACTCAAACAAAATAAAGCCATTGTCAGCCAACATATTGGCGACACAGCGAATGAACTGATACAACAACAATTAGAAAATAATATTGATTTATTTTGTCAAATTTATCAATTTAAACCAGATTTAATTGCGATTGATGCTCATACTGGCTACTTT
Organism: Haemophilus sp. oral taxon 036; assembly: GCF_002998595.1. Classification (NCBI taxonomy): domain Bacteria; kingdom Pseudomonadati; phylum Pseudomonadota; class Gammaproteobacteria; order Pasteurellales; family Pasteurellaceae; genus Haemophilus; species Haemophilus sp. oral taxon 036. The sequence goes on along the minus strand of NZ_CP027235.1, from coordinate 1,642,949 downwards.
TCATCAAAAGTAGGCAAAAATCTGGCAAAAAAATTTTCTATTCCTTATGTCACTGTTTTACATCATCATGCACATATTACAGCCGTATTAGCCGAACATCATTGCAAGGAAAAAGCTATTGGCATCGCATTAGACGGTATTGGTATGGGCGCAAATGGACAACTTTGGGGCGGAGAATGTTTGCTTGTAGAGGGAGAAACTTGCCAACATCTTGGTGGATTACCTACTGTGGCGTTACCTGGCGGTGATCTTGCAGCAACTCAACCTTGGCGTAATTGGATCGCCCATTTACAACAATTTGTTCCTCATTGCCAAACATTTGCAACAAAAACTTGCTCTCATTTACCTTGGGAGCCCCTCACCAATGCTATTCAACGAAAACTTAACTCACCACTCATCTCATCAGCAGGAAGATTATTTGATGCGGTCGCCTATGGTTTAGGGATTACAGAGACTAAACTCTCTTGGGAAGGAGAGGCGGCTTGCCATTTAGAAGCGCTTGCTGCACAATCTGATTTTATTAAAGAAAACAAAAGCACGATGAATATTCCCGTTAAAATGGCAATTAAAGATAATCAATTAGATTTATCAACTTTCTGGCAAAGCTGGCTTGCTTACGACACTTCTAAAGCTAATAAAGCCTTTGCTTTCCATTATGCCTTAGCACAAGGCTTTTCAGAATTAGCACGGAAACAAGCACTATATCATCATTGTAAAACTATCGTACTTTCTGGTGGCGTGATGCATAATCAACTCTTACGCAAACTATTAAAAGAAAATTTAGCAGAATTTAATGTGTTAAGTGCCCATCAATACCCTATGGGCGATGGCGGGTTGAGTTTAGGGCAAGCAATGATAGCCGCAAATTTATCTGACTAATAAAAAACGCGTGGAATACTAAACACGCGCTTTTATTATCAAATATACCAGTAATACTATTTCACATGACAGCTTATAGCGGTTTCGACATAAGCAATTATCTGAGTGGCAATATCAACCCCGCTTGTTTTTTCAATCATTTCTAAGCCTGGGCTTGCATTTACTTCTAGAACCAATAATCCATTTTTTGAACGAATTAAATCCACGCCAGCTACATCTAAACCGATGGCTTTTGTTGCTCTAATGGCTATCTGTTTCTCGTCATCGCTTAGGGTAATTTTTTCAGTTTTTCCGCCACGATGACAATTTGCCCGAAACTCACCATCTTGTCCAATTCTCTGCATCGTTGCTACAACTTGATTGCCAATCACAAAACAACGAATATCCGCATTGCCCGCTTCTTCGATAAAATCTTGCTGCAGCATAGATATATTGGTTTGCTTAAAAGCTTCCATAATGCTCACCGCACTTTGTGGTTTTTCAGCCAAAATCACCCCAATTCCTTGTGAACCATTTAACGTTTTTAAAATTGTCGGTGAACTGATATGAGGTATTGTCGCCTGAGCTTGCACTTCACCGCCACTTAAAAGTGAATTGGGAACAGGAACACCAGCCTTCAGCAAAAGTTGCAAACTTTTCCATTTATCACGCGCATTTAAAAATGCCTGAGATGAATTTAAACAAAAAGTCCCTTTGCCTTCAAAATGCTGTAAGACTGAACATCCCATTTGCGTACTCGTTGTGCCAAATCGAGGCAAAACAGCATCATAATCAGGCAATAAATAAGGTTTCGACTCCGAATTTTCTTGATAAAAAATCTGAAAGTGCCGTGGATTTTGCGAGAGCTTTAAGAGACAGCGATTCGGATCTAAAATATCCATCTCATGCCCTTGGCGTTTAGCAGCTTCCTTTAAGCGTTGGCAACTGTAAAGACGAGGTTCGCGGCAAAGCATTAGTAATTTCATAATATTTAACTCATTGTCTACGATGTTCCGTATATTACACGAATAAAAACACTTTATGTAGACGATAAAAATCAGGTAGAATTGCCTAGAATTTTTAACTCAAAAAAGGAAATATTATGTTCGTTGTTATTTTTGGTCGTCCTGGCTGCCCTTACTGTGTGCGTGCAAAAAACCTTGCTGAAAAATTAAAAGGCGAAGTTGCTGATTTTGACTATCGTTATGTGGATATTCACGCAGAAGGCATTACTAAAGAAGATTTATCAAAATCTGTTGGTAAACCAGTAGAAACCGTACCTCAAATCTTTATTGATGAAAAACCAATCGGTGGTTGCACTGATTTTGAAGCATTAATGAAAGAACAATTTGGTATCGTTGCTTAACTTTTCTTTTTAATTTATACAAAAAAGCCACTTTCAATTGAAAGTGGCTTTTTTCATAGAATCGTTTTAACCGTTATAACGCTTAAAAATTAATGTTGCATTCGTACCACCAAAACCAAAGCTATTTGACATGACAGTTTGCAATCCTGCATTTTCTTTCGTCTCAGTAACGATGTTGCAACCTTCAGCGGCTTCATCTAAGGTTTCGATATTAATACTTGGTGCAATAAAATCATTATCCAACATTAATAACGTGTAAATTGCTTCGTGTGCACCCGCCGCGCCTAAAGAGTGACCAGTCATTGATTTAGTTGAAGAAATCGCTGGAATTTTATCACCAAATACATTTTTGATTGCACCTAATTCTTTCACGTCACCTACTGGTGTAGATGTACCGTGTACGTTGATGTAATCAATTGGGGTATCGACAGTTGCCATTGCTTGTTTCATACAACGCTCAGCACCTTCACCACTTGGTGCCACCATATCGTAACCATCAGAAGTTGCGCCATAACCTACAATTTCAGCGTAGATTTTTGCACCACGAGCAAGTGCGTGCTCTAATTCTTCCACAACCACAACAGCACCACCACCAGCAATAACGAAACCATCACGGTTTGCATCATAAGCACGAGATGCTTTTTCTGGCGTTTCATTGTATTTAGTTGAAACTGCACCCATTGCATCAAACTCAGTAGCACATTCCCAAGATAACTCTTCTGCACCACCCGCAAAAACGACATCTTGTTTGCCTAATTGAATTAACTCAACCGCATGACCAATACAATGTGCAGAGGTTGCACAAGCAGAACTGATTGAATAGTTCACACCACGGATTTTATAAGGTGTTGCTAAACAAGCTGAAACACTTGATGCCATTGTTTTCGTTACCGCATAAGGACCAATCGCTTTTACACCACGAGGGCCACGTACCGCATCACAAGCCACTAACTGATTATGTGCAGAACCCGTACCCGCACCAATCACTAAACCTGTACGATCATTAGAAACTTGATCTTCTGTTAAGCCAGAATCTTCAATCGCTTCACGCATAGAAAGATAAGCATAAGCTGCTGCATCACCCATAAAACGGAACACTTTACGATCAATGTGCTCGCTTGGGTTTAATTTGATTGTTCCGGCAACATGGCTACGCATATTCATTTCCACAAACTCAGGCACAACTTCAATACCTGATTTCCCTGCTTTTAATGAAGCCAATACTTCTTCTTTGTTGTTACCGATACTTGAAATAATCCCAAAGCCTGTAATTACAGCTCTTCTCATTGCTTCTTCCTTATTGTTTTATATATAAAAATAACGGCTCAAAATTACTACGAAATAAAAATATTTCAAGCAATAATTCATTTGTTCGACCAGTTCAGAAAATCGCGTTATTATATGCAAATTTCATTAGGCAAGGAAGGAATAAAAAATGACTTTTAGCGTCCAACATGCTGAGATTCACTTCAATCAAAACCATATTCCCATCTCTGATCAATTCGATGATGTCTATTTTTCTAACGAAAATGGATTAGCAGAAACAGATTATGTTTTTCTACAAGGTAATCAACTTTGGGAACGTTGGATAACACACAAAGAAGCTAATTTTGTCATCGCTGAAACGGGATTTGGTACAGGATTAAATTTCTTTGCGGTAACCCAATTATTCCGTGAATTTCGCCAGCAACACGAGAATCATCCTTTAAAACGCCTTAATTTTATTTCCTTTGAAAAATATCCGCTAAAAATAACCGCACTTTCGCAAGCGCACCTTGCCTATCCACAGTTTGAAGATTTAAGCGCTCATTTGCAACGTTATTGGCCTTCATTGATTCTAGGTTGCCATCGTATTCATTTTGGAGAGACAACGTTAGATTTATGGTTTGGTGATGTATCAGAAAACTTGCCACAACTTGGCGATTATATGAATGAACGTATTGATGCGTGGTTTTTAGATGGCTTTGCGCCAAGCAAAAATCCCGAAATGTGGAATGATGATCTCTATAATCTGATGTTTCGTTTCACGAAACCCAATGGTTCTTTTGCCACCTTCACCGCAGCAAGTGCGGTCAGAAAAGGACTTGAATCCGCTGGCTTTAATGTGACAAAACGTAAAGGCTTCGGCAAGAAACGAGAATGCTTAAGTGGGCTAAAAATAGAATCAAAATCGACCGCACTTTCAACACCTTGGTATCTTGCTCAGCCTGCAAAAATGGAAAAACAAGATGTCGCTATTATCGGCGGTGGTATTGCTTCTCTTTGTGCTGCCATTTCCTTAGTAAAACGTGGGGCAAAAGTCACTATTTATTGTGAGGATGAAGCGCTAGCACTCAATGCCTCAGGCAATAAACAAGGCGCATTTTATCCTCAACTTAGCGATGATAATGGGCTCACCGTTGATTTTTACCTGCACGCTTTCAGTTACGGTCGCCAATTACTTGATTGGGCAATCTCACAAAACATAGCGTTTGAACACGAATTTTGTGGCGTGGCACTATGTGCTTACAACGAAAAAAGTGCGGTCAAATTAACAAAGATTTCTCAGCTTGGTTTGCCGAACGAAATCTTCCAAATGCTGAATGCTGAACAACTCAGTGAAAAAGTAGGATTACCGCTTAATTGCGAAGGCGGTTGGATTGAACAAGGGGCTTGGCTTGCACCAAGACAATTTGTTCAAAATGCCTTTTCATTTCTTGAAAAGCAGGGTGTCATCATTAAAACCTCACAAAAAATTACCGCACTTTCTCAACAAGAAAAAGGTTGGGAACTAGAAAATATGCAAGGCCAAACATACTACCATGAAGTCGTGATTCTTGCGAACGGATATAAAATTACTGATTTTGTTCAAACAGAAAAGCTACCGCTCTACCCTATCCGCGGGCAAGTCAGCCAAATCCCAACATCGGAAAACTTACTCAAACTAAAATCTGTACTTTGTTATGATGGTTATCTCACCCCAGCCGATCAATTAAAAACCTCACATTGCATCGGCGCAAGCCATGTTCGTGATAATGTTGATTGCCATTTTAGCGAACAAGAACAACTAGAAAATCAACAAAAAATCCAACAAAATATCGCCCAACCGTGGACTCAAGATGTGGATACATCAGGTAATCTCGCTCGTGTAGGCATCCGCTGCTCCGTAAGAGATCTTGCCCCAATGGTTGGAAACGTACCTCATTTTGAAGAGCAACAAGCGGATTATTACAATTTATTCAACCTCCGCCGCCGTAAACAACCTATTCAAAGTGCGGCCAATTTTCAGAATCTTTTCTTAACAGCCGCCTTAGGTTCTCGAGGTCTCACCTCCGCTCCACTCTTAGGTGAAACCTTAGCCTCAATCATTTATGGCGAGCCATTACCAATAAGCGAAGCCATATTACATAATCTTTCAGCTAACCGAGCTTGGGTGAGAAAGTGGTTGAAAGGAAGCATCGTGGAATAATTTTACTTCAAAAAAATAACAGCACAGGTATTAAACTTGTGCTGTTAACATAATAAACGTAAATTTTACTTCACGCTTCCACAATTCAAACAATACAAATATTGTCCTTTAGGATCATTAAATTTAGTTAATACATTCAATTCCTTTTGTAATTTTTGAATTGGAGCAGGGATCCCTATCCAGCTAGCAAAAGCACGTTGCGTTGTTTTTTTCGTATCGTGTAATAATGTCTTTACAAAACTATTGCTATCATCATCTATCAACCATTCTACGCTAAAAGATTCCATTGCTTTTTCTTGACGTTGATTCACTAATTGTTCAGCTTTATTGATTGCTTCATTAAAAGAACCAATCTCATCTACCAAACCATTTTGGAATGCATCATTGCCTAACCAAACCTGACCTTGAGCAAGTTTATCTACTTGTGTTTTTGAAATTTGACGGCCTTTGCTGACAATTTCTAAAAATCGGTCATAACCATGCTCAATTTCTGTTTGATAAATATCTTGCACTGGTTTTGCTAACGGAGAAAAAGCGGATGTATTGGCTAATTCAGTAGTTGAAACGCCATCAGCATTCACGCCTATTTTCTTAATGCTATTTTCGAAAGTCGGGAACATCGCGAAAATACCAATAGAACCCGTAATGGTGTTTGCATCGGCAATGATATAATCTGAAGTAGATGAAATCCAATAACCACCCGACGCGGCCATTGCTCCCATAGATACGATAACAGGTTTACCAATTTTCTGTAAATTTTCAGCCTCTTGTCGAATAATTTCCGAAGCGAATGCACTTCCACCTGGAGAATTAACGCGTAAAATTACCGCTTTTACAGCTTTATCGTCATAAGCTTTTCGTAAAAGACGCGCAATAGTATCTCCTCCGACATTTTCTTCATCACTTTCCCCATCAATAATCGTACCCTCCACATTCACTACAGCAATTTTATTTGGCGAATTATCCTGTGGTGTTAAACGATCAGGGAATTGTGTTAAATAATCATCAAATGCGACTAAATTAGCTTCCCCATCTGGATTTTTGCCAAAAAGTGTGGTTAATTTTTTCTCTAAATCAAAACGTGTTGCCAAATGGGTCACCAAACCACGTTTTTGCGCATAGCGTGTCGAATCCCCTTTCAATGTTTTCAATTCAGCTAAATATTGTTTCGCCGCAGGCAACAGATCACTTGATTTAATATGACGATTTTCGCTTACCATTGAGGTATAGTGATTCCACATTAAATTTAACCAGCGCTGCATATTCGTTTTTGCCTCAACTGACATATCGTTGCGCATAAAAGGTTCTACCGCTGATTTATAAGTTCCTACGCGGAAAATATGTGGTGTCACAGCCAATTTATCGAGCATATCTTTAAAATATAAATTCTCTTGCGACAGCCCATGTATATCCACCTGACCAATTGTATTAAGATAAATCTCGTTCGCAAAGCTGGCTAGATAATATTGCCCCTGTGTATAATTATCTGCATAAGCAATAACAGGTTTTCCACTTTCTTTAAAGCGATTAATCGTTGCACCAATAAAATCTAAAGCAGGTAAATCAGCTCCTTCAAAATGATTAAGATCGAGCACTAATCCTTTAATTTGAGGATCCTGTTGTGCATACTCAATCGCTGACACAACATCAAATGTTGAAATTTTTCTTGGTACATACTCACCGTTCAATTCACTTAGCGCATCTTGCCAACGAAGTGTTTCATCACGATTATCCGCTAGATAACCATCTAAATTTAGCAATAAGCCGCCTTCCTCTGTTAATGTTGTAGATTTTTTTCCACCACTTGAAAAGCTAATAATCGCCATTAGCAATAGAACAAAACCTAGAAACACCACATTCATCACGAGATCACGAATGAAACACAGCGCTTTCCAACATAATTTTAATACTCGAAACATACGAATTACCTTTAAAAAATTTACGCTAGCGTATCACAAAGCCTTGTCAAAAACTATGCTATAATCTACCGCACTTTTATTGACAGAGAATAATACAATGGATGCACTTACCCTCTTAACCACAAGAAAATCAAATAAAAAATTAACCGCACCAGCGCCCAATGCTGAACAATTAGAACAAATTTTTCAAGCAGCAATTCGTGCACCTGATCATGGCAAATTAAAACCCTATCACTTTGTTGTCATGGAAAATGAAGGACTTAATAAATTGGAAAAGCTGCTTAAAGCTGCAGTTATCGAATTTGATCTTGGTGAAGAGCGATTAAAAAAAGCTGAAAATTTAGCCCATCGAGCCCCAATGGTAATCGGTGTTGTAGCAAAAGTTGATCCTACAATCGCAAAAGTACCAGGATGGGAACAAATGCTAAGTGCAGGTTGTGCAACTTACGGAATACAGTTGGCTGCACAAGCACAAGGATTTGATAATGTGTGGATTTCAGGGAAATGGATTAATGGCACTGCATTACGAGAAGCTTTCGGATGTCGTGAACAAGATCGTGTGATTGCATTAGTCATGATTGGCACGGGTATAGAGAAAGCAGAACGCGAATGCCGAGTTATCGATACCAAAGATTTTGTAACCTATCTATAAAACATTTCTTGCCTTCCTCGAAACTCTGAGGAAGGCAAAATATTGCTCTACTCTTCTTCTAATTCATCCGCCATCGCTGCCAATATTTCTCGTGTAAGAAGGGCTAATGCACGATAAAAAGGCAAAGTTGCTTGATTTTCTACTTGAGTTAAAAACTTCGCTGCACAAGGCAATAAAAAGGTTTCAAAGAATTCTTGCTGAGCCACTAAAGAATCCGAATTATCTTCAAGCCAAGAGGCTGTGAGCAATAATAAAGCAAAATGATCCGCACTTTCCACCTCTGGCATATTGCGCACAAGGCGAAAATTCATAAATTCTTCAACATCAATGCCATAAGTTGAAATAGAGGCCATAACTTTACCATTGGTAGCAAATAATTTTTGATACTCTTGGTTCAATAAATCGAGATCAATTTTAGCTTGTAGGCTATTCAGCGCTAATTCACTTTCTTTATCAGTATCTAACGCCCAAACTTGACTCAAACCTTTTTGTTGTAACCAAGCAAACGCGCCTGCAAGTACTTCATCGGTAGGAGAACGATAAAAAAGATTACCGAATAATCGACTAATTAATGAAAAATTATTAATTTGTTTTTCAGACATTACGCTTTTTCCTTTAAAAGTGCGGTCAATTTTTCTTTTGTTTTTTGAGCGGCAAATTCAATCATTGCTTTACGCGCCTCATCATCAATTAAATGAATATTACCGAATAATTCAAACTCAACATTTTCAATGCCACAGTAATTAAATAATCCATTAATTAAACAATGATTGAGAGATTTATCCACACCAAATTCTCTATATTTATCGAGATTGCTACCAATGGTAATAAATTGCTGCATTTGCTTATTTTTGAGCAATCCAACCGATTCGCCGTTTTCCGTTTTATAGGCAAAGCCATGGCTTAATACGCGATCTAAATAGCCTTTCAAAATTGATGGAAATCCCATCCACCAAAGGGGATAAACCAACGTAATTAAATCCGCTTGAAGAATAAAATCATGCTCTTGCTGAATATCTTCTGGAATAATACCTTTGTTAGCATTCTGCAATTCTTCATGAGATAAAATTGGATTAAAATTTATTTCATAAAGATCACGAAAAAATACATTTACACCCTTCTCTTGACTGATTTGCTCAATACGATTGGCAATCGATCGTCCAAAACTATGCGCTGAATTAGGATGAGCAAAAATAATTAAGTGGTTCATTTTTCTTACCTATTTGTAGGGAAATAAAACGTGGCAGAAGTCTATCAAAATAGACCGCACTTTGCATATAAAATCACATAAAAAAAGCGGGCATAGCCCGCTCTGTTATTTGCATCATCATTATGCTGCGTTTTTACGTTCTTCTTCCATACATACTGCCGCAGTAAATAATACGTCAGTTGATGAGTTTAATGCCGTTTCAGTTGAGTCTTGTAAAATACCGATAATGAAACCAACACCAATCATTTGTGCTGCTACATCATCAGAAATACCAAATAAGCTACATGCTAATGGGATTAATAATAATGAACCACCTGCCACACCAGATGCACCGCAAGCACAAAGAGAAGCCACGATACTTAATAAAATCGCACTAACAAAAGAGACTTCCACACCTAATGTGTGTACCGCAGCTAACGTTAAAATTGTGATTGTGATTGCAGCGCCCGCCATATTGATATTCGCACCCAATGGAATAGAAACAGAATAAGTTTCTTCATCAAGGTTTAAACGTTTTGCTAATTCAATATTCACTGGGATATTTGCCGCAGAACTACGTGTGAAGAACGCTGTTACACCACTTTCGCGTACACAAGTCCATACTAATGGGTACGGATTACGACGAATTTTCCAATAAACTAATGCTGGGTTAATAACAAAAGCAGTAAATAACATTGTACCGATTAATACTGCAAGTAACTGCGCATAACCGCCTAATGCGACTAAACCTTTATCAGATAAGGTTTCAGCCACTAAACCGAATACACCAAATGGTGCAAAAGAAATAATGACGTGAACAATTTTTGATACACCTTCTGCAAAATCAGATAATACGTTCTTCGTTGCATCAGATGCATGACGTAATGCTAAACCTAAACCGATAGACCATGCTAATACACCAATAAAGTTTGCTTTGAAAATCGCATTTAATGGATTGTCTACCACATTTAAAATAAGGGTAAATAAAACTTGGCCAACAGCTTGCGGCGCAGAGCTTGCATCTTCTTTGGTTGCAAGAACCACTTCCGTTGGGAATACGAAACCCGCAATAACTGCAACAATCGCTGCTAAGAATGTACCGAGAAGGTAAAGCACAATGATTTCTTTCATATTGCTTTTCGTACCAATCTTACGGTTTGCAAGCGCAGCCATAACAAGGAAGAAAATCAAAATTGGCGCAACAGCACGCAACGCTTTAACAAAGATGGTACCTAAAACGCCTACTTTTTCCGCGATATTAAAACCTAAAGCACCTTCAAGTGCCGGTCCAACGAGCGCAATAATGATCCCTAGAACTAAACCAGTTGCAATTCTTTTTACTAAATTGCCCTGGAATAACAGACGAAATAAACGAGATGTGTTCATACTTTTATCTTTCTTTTTAATAAATTTAACTTCAGATTGTCGCCAATCCACCTATGAGGAGATTAAAGATAGCGTAAATTCTTATCGAAAGAAAATATTTTTTGTTATTTGTCATCCAATAAATGAACTTTTTTCTAAATTTGTTAGATATTTTTTAAAAACATACTTATAAAAAAATTTTTTATTTAAGCTATTGACACCCTGTATGAAATACCAGTACAATTAAACTGTACAAAAAAACATAAAAACAGATAATTTATACATATCATCCTAAAGGAGATAAGAGAATGAATAACCAAACATTGACTGCACAATATGAAATGGATTTTTCTTATAATCCACTGCCTTTTTTCAGTGATATGCATGACAGTCTTAAATTCAACAAGAAACTAGACTTAAATCTTTATTGCGTCAAACGCCCCAAACAAACCTGTTTTATTCATGTCACCAATCCAAACATGTTAGCTTGGGGTATTGAAAGTGGAGATATGCTAGTCGTCGAAAAAAATGACGATCTTTATTCAGGTGATCTTGTTGTGCTAGAAGAAAATAACGAATTTCATGTCTATGAATTTATGGCGCATAGCGGCAATTACCTTTTCATGGCATTGGATTCCACTACACCAAATATAAATACAAAAGATTGGTCGAATTTACCCATTGTCGGCACCGTAACCAATACGATTCATCAAATGAAACGTCGCGATAAAATGAAATGGGCTGCGTAGTTAAAGGCGAATAAAAAAGTGCGGTGAAAATCAACCGCACTTCTATCTAGTATCTAGATTATATTTCAATTAATTACTCGTCACTTTACGTCTAGCAATCACCGCATCAGAAAGCTGTTTAAGAAGAATTTCAGAATCTTCCCATCCAATGCAAGCATCCGTAATACTTTGTCCGTAAGTTTGCGCTTTGCCATCAACTAAATCTTGACGGCCTTCCACTAAATGACTTTCCACCATTACGCCAAAGATTTGTTTAGAACCAGATGCAATCTGATTGCATACATCTTGGCAAACGTCCATTTGTTTTTTAAATTGTTTACAGCTATTTGCATGGCTGAAATCAACCATAACATGTGGAATACGACCAGACTTCTCAATATCCGCACAAACTTTTGCCACATCTTCAGCGTTATAGTTTGGTCCTTTATCACCGCCCCGTAAAATAATATGGCAATCTTCATTCCCTTTTGTAGAAACAATCGCAGAATGACCAAATTTAGTGACAGATAAGAAATAATGAGGGGCTTCTGCTGCGCCAATTGCATCTAAAGCAACTTTCACGCCCCCATTAGTTGCATTTTTAAACCCAACCGCACAAGATAAACCTGAAGCTAACTCACGGTGAACCTGTGATTCAGTCGTGCGTGCCCCAATTGCGCCCCAGCTCATAAAATCTGCAACATATTGTGGCGTGATCATATCTAAAAATTCACCGGCAGATGGCACACCTAAATCATTAATATCAGAAAGTAATTTTCGTGCAATGCGTAAACCATCATTTAAACGATAAGTATCATTTAAATACGGATCGTTAATTAAACCTTTCCAACCCACCGTTGTGCGTGGTTTTTCAAAATACACACGCATAATAATTTCAAGGCTCTCTTTATATTTTTCACGTAATGGTTTTAAACGGTTTGCATACTCAATTGCCGCTTTAGGATCATGAATAGAGCAAGGACCAATAATCACTAATAAACGATCATCTTTACCATGAATAATATTATGTGCTTCATGACGCGTTTGTTTTACTAATTTAGCCGCATATTCACTAGCGGGGTATTTTTCTAATAAGGCAATGGGCGGTAAAACCTGATCGACTTTCTCAATACGCGTATCATCGTTTGCCACGACAATTTCAATTTTTTCTTTAGCCATACATCACTCTCTTGCTTTCAAATGTTGTGTTTAATTATGTTGTTACTCTACACTTATTTTTTGTACTAGTAAACTAGTTCATTATGTTTTTTTTAAGCTTATTATGAGAACAATCTTATTAAACAATCTTTAATAAAGCATTGCAAGTGAAATGGCATGACATAATACAGGCATATTTTTCCCTCTTTTAATGTTAATTAAAGCATATTTTTACATCCAATAAAAAAACACCGCAAAGTGCGGTGTTTTTTCATTATGTTTTTGCTATCAGCTGATTACCATTGGTAACCCACGCCAGCTGCAACGCCAGTTTTACCTTGGCTATTTGCCGTACCAGATAAACGGATGATGATCTTACCATTATCAGAGATACGAGACATACCTACTGCAAGACCGTTTTGACCTTGGTAACTACCCGCTGCAATACCAACTAAGCTCTTACCTGGTGTATAAGCCTGCGGAATATTCGCCGCTGCCAATGCACTTGCAGTACCTGCATCACCACGTTTTCCAACTTTGTTGATCTTGTTATCCAAGTCACCAAGTTTATGCCCAATACCTGCAGCTACAGCATGTAACTGGCTACCATTTATAGCATCTTTAGAAGTTGCTGAAATTTGACCAGGTGCAACATTAGTAATTTTCGCACCATTCACACTTAGTTCAGCTGGCTGAGCTGGTGTAGCTGGGCTAGTAGCTGTTGCTGGTTTTGCAGGTTGTGCTGCTTTACCTGTAATCTTCGGCCCTTCTTTACCAAATTGGACACTATCAAATTGAGGGTTCATTGAAGTTGCAATCGCAATATCACGACCATTACGTGTAATCTCAATATTGTTACCTGCATCAACATTAACCGTCTCATCCATTTTAACTTTAGTTGGAGAAGTATTGCCTGAAATGACTTTACCTGTTGAACCTTCTACCGTTCTAGAATGAACATTGATGCCACTATTTTGTAATTGATCAACATTCACCGCATCACTTGGTTTCGTACCCCATGCAACATTAGAGATGACGGTACCGCCAGTACCTTTATCTAAGCCATTATCTTTTAGATATTGTACTTTAGCTTCTTCTTTTGCCGCATTCACTGCAGCTTTAGAAGCGGCCTCAACAACATCCTTAGATTGACCTTTCAATAAATCCTTAATCTTCTCTTCTGCGGCTTTTGCAGCAGCTTCTTGTTTACCCGTCAATTCACCAAGCTGAGTTGGAGTTAAACCTTCTTCACGACTTGTTGTTGAGGTATATTTATCTCCTAAGCCATCAGGATCCATTGAAGCTGATGTACGAACGTTACTTGGTTCTAAGGCTTCTTTGGTTGTATCAGGTTTACCCTCTTTAACTGGGTACCATTTACCATCAGCAGCTTTAGCAACCTTATTACCATCCTTATCTTCAGAGGTAATTTGACTAATTGGTAAATCAACATTAAATCTCACATAAGTATTTGTGATTTTTTTACCATCTTTATTTACCTCATCCACAGTTGCAGCTTGAACTTTGGTATTTTTACCATCGGCAAAACGAACATTGTCATCTGGATTTACTTTCTCAAGTTTATCTGCTGATAACGCTTTACTACTATCATCAAATGCTTTATTAGCTTTAGATGAATCAGCCAAACCAATATTCCAACCAGACTCTTGGATTGCTGTTGCCACGGTATTACCTGTTACAAAACCAGAACCATTGTTCGTAATCTCTGCATCAGCTACATCAAGCGGTCGATTATTAGAAGTTGGTTTACCATTTGCATCTACCTCGTAGCCAACTGGTTTACCATCTTTATCTACTGAATAGTAGTTATCGCCAATCTTAATCGCTGGGATTTCTTTACCGTCTTTAGTAATTGTCACTTTATCAGTCACACTACCTTCTGCAATCGCCACCGTAATTTCACGAGTTACCGTGCCATCTTTTTGCGTTACATCTTTACCAGTTACAGAAATACCGTTTTTACCTTTGAATTCCACTTTGTTCGCGTTTTTCACGGTATTGGTGTAGTTGTTATCTTTTGCAGATACCACCCAACCCATATTCGCTAAATCACGAACAGTTGCTGCAGAATTTAATGTTTCTTCGCTTAAAGGTTTATCACCTTCTTTCGGGTTAGTGCCTAAGTTAACTAGTTTGTCTTTCGCTTCTTTAGCCGGTGTTGTTACATTGCCATTCTCATCAGGTTGATCACCTGTTGAAGTCTTAACATCTGCAGTATTCAACACAGAACCCACACCTTTTAATTGAGTCGGTTTGCCATCATCAGATGAGATGTTTAATGCTGTTGTAGGTTCAACAGTTTTACCATCTTTATCTTTACCTGTGTTATTTCTCGCAGGGGTTGCTTTTTCTGCTTTAAATTCAACCGATGGCGCTGCTTTAGTTGTGACTTTATCCGCTTCAACTGGTGTTGCTTTAGCAGGATCTTTCACCTTACCATTTTCCACTTGATCTGCTGGGTAGAACTTACCATCATCCGCTTTCACAAGAGGATTATTGTTTTTATCGGTATAAGTCGCACCATTTGGATTTGCAATTTTAACTGTGTTGAACTCAACATTGTCTTTCGTTGCATAGGTTATCGAACCATCTTTCTCATGTTTCACAGACATATTTTTGCCTGCTTTCATAGTAATGGTATCGCCTGGGTTGATCATCTCACCGTTTGATAAATCAGCTGCGGTTAAATTGTCTCCCTCAGTTTTATCTGCTTTCAGCGTAAAGCCTGATTTGTTAATCATATCCGCAACATTTTCGGCAGTTGCAATCAAACTAGGTGCATTATTTACCGCACTTTGAGCTTTATTTACTGCGTCTTGAGCAACTTTTTTCTCCTCTTCTGTTGCTGTTGGCTTATTATTTAACTTATCTAATTTAGCCTTAGCCGCTTTTAATGCATCTTCAGCTGCTTTCTTCGGCCCTGTTACCGCACCCGTTGCTGTACCTGCTTCATTCTTCGCAACATCCACTAAGCCATTTGATACGTTTACAGTAATCGTACGAACACCATTCGCATCAGTTTCACCTGTAACAGTTGCAATTCCTTTTCCAACAAAGTTCACTTTGTTAGTGTTACGCACTTGGTCTGTATAGCCATTCGTTGGAGCACCTACAATCCAACCTAAGTTTTGTAAATCGCCTACAGTAGCTGCATTGTTAGGGTTAGACTTGCTGAAGTCAATTAAACCTGCTTTGCCAACATTATCTGGTTTTGCTACTGGTTGTACATTCTCTTTCGGTTGCCCATTTGGAAGTACGTCCGCTGCATTATACCATTTACCATCATTACCTAATTTCTTGTCCTCTACTGGAGCAAACGTATTTGCACCGCTTGCAACATTTCCTAATTGTGTTGCATTGCCAGCTTTGTTTGCTTCTGTATTTGGATTCACTAAATTAGTTTTTACAGTATTTCCAGCTACTTCTGTTGGTTGATTAGCCAATGCTGTTCCATCTGCATTTTTAAACTGCTTAGTTTTTGGATCATATACTTTTCCAGCTAAATCGCTTTCTTTGTAATATTTTCCATCTGCTGCTTTAACTACTTTATCTCCAGCTTCATTTGTATATGCGATCGGTAAGTCTTTTACATCTATTTGTACATTACTTACTTTTCCTTTTGCATCCGTGGTCACTACCGCTTTGGTATTGATTCCATCTACAAAATTTACTGTGTCGTAAGGTTTCACAAAGTCACGAGCATCGCCGTTATTTTGTAAGTTCCAACCTGCATTTAATACGTCACCCACAGTAGCCGCATTGTTAGGATTTACATAGTTAGGACCTTTTGCATCTGTTGTATTAACAGGACCATGTTCAGTAGTTGGCGCTGTTGTACCTTCTTTAGCACCATCCAAGTTACCTGCTACATTAGATAATGTAGTTGGTGCCTTAGTACCTTTTGGACCATTAAGAGATGTAATTACATTCTCTGGCGCAATTTCTTTATCTCCATCACCTGTTCCATCTGGAGTTGTGTGGTATGTGATATTGCCATCTTCATCTTCCAATGGATACACTTTTGTACCATCTGCTGTTGTATAGTTCACAGGAGTGATTGCGTTGTTTGTAGATACTTGATCATCCACAGTTACAGTGATTGTACGTACACCGTTCTTATCTGTTTCACCAGTCACAGTGGCTGTACCCGCACCCACAAATTTCACTTCGTTCGCATTACGTACTTGATCAGAGTAATTGTTACCCTCTGCGGATACAATCCAACCTAAGTTTTGTAAATCACCTACAGTAGCTGCATTATTAGGATTAGAGTTGCTGAAGTCCACGAGACCTGCTGCATCCACATTTTTAGGAACCTCTACAGGGGTAGCTGTGTCAGCTGGTGTACCATTCGGTGCGACTTCAGAAGATTTGTACCATTTACCATCGTTAGCTAATACTAATGGATCTTTCGCATCAGCGTCAGCATCTGTACCCTCTTTCAAGGATCCATCCTCATTCACTTTGCTTGGCTCATAGTATTTACCATTGTTAGCTTTTACATACTCTTTATCGTCTTCACCCAAAGCGTTGAACGTATTTGCACCGTTCGCTACGTTACCTAATTGACTTGGAGTGTTTACATTGTTACCTGGATTATCTTTTGTATTCTCTACATTTGGATTTGCCAAGTTTGTATTCACTGTAGTTGGTTTCGCATCAGCTTTTGGAGTAATCGTTGGTGCCGCATTTGGATCTTGTGCATTTGGAGTCACAGTGACATCTTCACGAGGATACAATTTACCGTCGTTCGCACGTACATATCCATTTGTTGGGTTACCATCTTTATCTTTTACGATATTAGGTGTGCCATCTGAATTTGCAGGGTAGAACGTATCACCAACTTTCACCACTGGTACTTCTTTACCTGTTGTTGGATCGGTAATTGTATTTGCGACTGGAAGACCTGTTACATTCACTTGTACATGAGATGTTAGGTTATCATCTGTAGTTACTGTCACAATTGTATTACCACCATCACGGAAGTTTACAGTGTCGAAAGGTTTCACAAAATCAACCGCATTTCCGTTGCCTTGCAGGTTCCAACCTGCATTCAACACGTCAGAAACAGTTGCCGCATTGTTACCGGCGTTATTGACGATATCTGCAGCTTCTTTAGCTGTAATTGGTGCTTTTGTATTTCCTATTACATTATTTCCATCTTTTGTATAAGGTTTTCCATCTGGCCCATTTACAGTCTTATCTTGGTCATTTACTTGCGGTAAGTTTCCTTTTACATTTTTTAATGCTGTAGGAGTTGTCGTACCATCTGGACCATTTACTGATGTAATTACATCTTTATTTGGTACTTCCTCACCTGTTCCATCTGGATTAGTAAAGAACTTGGTTGTACCATCTGCTTGTTTTATTGGATATACTTTTGTTCCATCTGCTTTTGTGTATACAACTGGAGTAACAGCATTGTTTGTTGATACTTGATCATTTACTTCTACTGTTATTGTTCTTACACCTTTATCATCAGTTTTTCCACTTACTGTAGCCGTTCCTTTTCCTACAAACCTTACTTCATTAGCATTCTTCACTTGGTCTGAGTATTCTCCTGTTCC
The DNA here is from genome assembly GCF_002998595.1 of Haemophilus sp. oral taxon 036. Taxonomy (NCBI): domain Bacteria; kingdom Pseudomonadati; phylum Pseudomonadota; class Gammaproteobacteria; order Pasteurellales; family Pasteurellaceae; genus Haemophilus; species Haemophilus sp. oral taxon 036. The sequence continues at coordinate 1,624,678 of NZ_CP027235.1, read as the reverse complement.
ACCTGTTGTCTTATCAGATGACACTACCCATCCCATATTTCTTAGATCACCAACTGTAGCCGCATTATTATCAGAAACTTTAGGTTTATTAGTTACAGGATCTTTCTCATTTAAGTTTATTAAACCTGCTGCGGCTTTATTATCTGCTTCTTTTATAGTATCTAATCCACTCTTAACATTTCCTAATGTACTTGGATCTGTTGTTGCTGTCTTATCTACTACTGCATTTGGATTTACTAAATTAGTTTTTACAGTATCTCCAGCTACTTCTGTTGGTTGATTAGCCAATGCTGTTCCATCTGCATTTTTAAACTTCTTAGTTTTTGGATCATATACTTTTCCAGCTAAATCGCTTTCTTTGTAATATTTTCCATCTGCTGCTTTAACTACTTTATCTCCAGCTTCATTTGTATATGCGATCGGTAAGTCTTTTACATCTATTTGTACATTACTTACTTTTCCTTCTGCATCCGTAGTCACTACCGCTTTGGTATTGAGTCCATCTACAAAATTCACTGTGTCGTACGGTTTCACAAAGTCACGAGCTTCGCCGTTGTTTTGTAAGTTCCAACCTGCATTTAATACGTCACCTACAGTAGCTGCATTACTTGCATTCACTTGGTTAGGTTCTGGTGCTGGCTGTGCTTTTGTTACCTCTGCAGGAATACCATTCTTTGTTTCAGGAAGGTTAGATTTTACATTTGTAATAGCAACTGGTTTAGTTCCATCTTTATCGGATAATTTAAGATCTCCAGACTCAGTTTTCGTAAGTTTAGGACCGTCACTGCCACCTACCTGTACAGTATTGAATGACACATCGTCTTTGGTTGCATAGGTTACTTTACCGTTCGCTTCTTGTTTCACGGTTAAGTTTTTACCTGCAATCATTTCAACCGCTTTGCCTGGGTTGATGACTTCATCATCGCCTAAAACTTTCTCACCACCATCCACGTTAGAAGTTTTCAGCGTAAAGCCAGATGCGTTAATCATATCCGCAACGTTTTTAGCTGTAGCAACGCCTTTGTTATCTAAAGTGTTATTTAATGCTGTTTCAGCATCTTTTACTTTATTCTCAGCCTCTTTTTTCTTTTCAGGAGTCGCATCTTTAGGTAATGCAGCCAAGGCATCTTTTGCATCTTTTAATGCTTTTTGAAGCTCAGGATTAGTTGATGGCGCAATAACAGAACCGTCTTTGCTTGAAACAAGCTCGGCTGTTTTAACGTCTGGCACATCAATAGTAATTGTGCGTACGCCGTTCTCGGTTTTACCCGATACTTTGGCTGCGTTTTTGCCTACAAACTTCACTTCATCGGCATTTTTAACTGCTTCGCTGTATGGCGATTCTGTATTGCCTGTAGTTTTGTCAGACGACACCACCCAGCCCATGTTACGTAAATCACCTACGGTAGCGGCGTTATTGTTCGGTACTTTTGAACCTGTACTTGGGTTGCCTAAATTTATTAAATCTTTTTTGGCATCAGTACCGCCATAATTGGTCAGTCCGCTGTTTACATCCGTAATCGCCTTATCACCTGCACTAATGCCGTCTTTATTGACGGTTATGGCTTTAGGCGCTGTGCCGCCTGCCGGAGTCGGGGCCTGAATGGTCAATCCGTCGCCATCTATTTTGGTGGTTACATCACCTTTTTTAAACTCCGCACTCGTTAAACCAGTCAAATCTTTTTGTAAAGAATAGATAAAGTTTTTACCATCTTGTTTAATCGCTAAATTATCGCCAGCTTTGAAAGTTACTGTATTACCAGCTTTGATTAACTCTTCAGCGTTACCTTCTACTGTACCAGTGCCATCTTTATCTGCTGTCGCTTTCCAGCCCATTTCTGTTAAAGCATTCACCAATTGATCCGCAGTGACCAATTTACCACCAGTTGTATTAGCTGTTGGCACTCCATTTGTATCTGTCGTAATCGTGCCAGTTTTTGGAGTTAATGTGATGGTATCTCCAGATGCAGTTACATCTAACAAGGTTCCATCGCTAGATTTAACAGTGAAAGCGATTCCACCTTCTTTATTTAACTCTTGTTTGTTAGTTTTTGTAGCGACATCAGTACCTGTTTGTCCTTTTAACTGAATTGTATTATTCGCCAATTTATGGAATTGACCACCGTTAATAGCATCTTTGGAATTTTCAGATATGTCGCCATCTTTTACATTGGTAACTTTTACTGGATCTGTATCATTAGGGCCAGATACTTTCAAGTATCCATCATCTGTTTTAGATAATTTTGGACCTTGCGCTCCACCGACTTGTACAGTTGTAAACGTTACATTATCTTTCGTAGCAAATGTGAATTTACCCGCTTCTTGGGTAATCTTAATATTTTTATCAGCTTCGAATGTAACTTTGTCGCCTGCTTTTACAAGTTGGTTAGTTGCTTCTTTACCTAATTCACCAGCAGTTGTTGCTGCTGATGTCGCTGTCCATGCTGCACTATTCACAGCTTTTACCACAGAATCTACAGTAGCAATTTTTCCAACATCATTATCTTTTACTTTTACAGTACCAGGATTAGTTCCAGTTGTAACAGGTTCAATTTCTCCGGTATTAACTTTTAAACCCTTGTTATCGGTTGTAAGGGTGTTGTCGGCAGCTTTTACTTTAACGCCTTCATTTGTTACTTCTAAAGACTTATCTGCTGCTTTTACAGTGATATTATTGTTAGCATCTTTTTCTAGTCCATTGCCAAGGTTTACACTGTATTTTACTGTAGATGTTTTACCATCTGTGCTTTCTACAGTAGCTGTTGTACCATCACCATTGACAAAGTTCACTGTATCATAAGGTTTTACAAAATCTACAGCTGTGCTATTACCTTGTATATTCCAGCCTGCATTCAACACATCGCCCACGGTTGCAGCGTTGTTTTTGATGTCATTTACATTATTCGGTTTGTCTGCTTTAGTTGTCGGCTCAGTTGTACCTGTTTTCGCACCATCAAGGTTGCCAGCTACGTTGGTAATCGGATTGCCGCCGTTGTTTAAGCCATTTTCAGTCAATGAAACGGGTTTCTTACCTGTAGAGGTTGCCGGAGTAATGGTTACGCCTGCATTAGTGAGCATGGTTGTCGGCGCATTTGCATCTGTGCCTTTAAACTCTGCGCTGGTTAAGTTACTCAATACTGGATTCAAAGAATATGTGAATTTAGAAGTAACATGAGTCCCTGTTTTACGATTAGGGTTATCAGGATCTTCATAGGCATCTCTAGTCGCATCTTCTTGATTTAATACCAAGTTATTACCTACGCGAATTTTCACTTCATCATTAAGACGAACTTTATCTACTTTACCTGTAGCCGTACCTGGATTTTCTCTTGTCGTTGTTTTACCATCAGCGCTATGTACTTCAGTTCCTGCTGTTGCTTCAGCACCTTTTAGTTTCAACACACCAGAACTGTCCTTATCTTTTTCAGCTTCTACTGCCCAACCACTGGACATACGCTTTGTAACGGAGTTTAACTGAGAACCGTTGATCGCATCTGTAGAATCATCCGCGATACGACCCGCCGCCACGTTTTTCAACTGACGTTCTGCCCCTGGTGTACCAAAAGATACTACGTCACCTTCAGATGTATTCGTACCACCAGCCCAATAGAATGTATAGGCTACTTTTTTACTATCAAATGGTACAATATGGCCCTCTTCATCATAGGAAATATCTGTTTGACGAGTACCAATAGATTTGTCATCTGCTCTAGAACCTGTACCGATAGCCACCCCATTTTGTAGTTCGGAAACAGCTCCTGTTCCTAGGGCAACACCACCTAATTTTGTGACACGTGCCCCAGTACCAATAGCCGTACCTAAATCTCCAGTAGATAAGGAATGAATCCCCATGGAAATAGAACCATGACCGTTTTTATTAGCAGCTAAAGAATAATCTAATTTATCAATATTTAAAGTAGCGCCATTCGTTAACTCACCATAGGCTTGTTGAATAGTACCCGTTGCATTTTCCATTTCTACAGAACGGATGGTACGTTCAACTTGTTCTCCACCAATGGTCTCTATTTTTTTAGTGGTTTTGATGACCGTACGTTTTTGTGCGTCTTTTTTCTCTTTTTGATAACTTACTTTTTGACTAGCTACCTTGGTAATTTCCGATCCACCAATCATGATGGAGGAGTCACCTTGCGCCTGTGTACCAAGACCCATAGCAATAGCGCCTTGTTCCCCAGACGCTTTCGCCCCTTGACCAACTGCAATATCAGCCTCTTTTGTTGCTTGTGCCCCTTGACCGACTGCAACAGAAGAGGTTGTCGCATTAGAATGATCACCAACCGCTACCGCAGATTTATCAGCATTTGCTTTATAACCTGCAGCCACAGCTGATTCTTCTGCTTTCGCTGCTGTACCTGCTGCTACTGCATACTTACCATTAGCCAAAGCTCCCATACCTATTGCAACTGCTGCTTCTGCATTTGCTTGAATTTGCGAACCGGCACCAATTGCTGTTGCACCAAATGCACCTTTACGCACTAAAGCATTCGTACCGATAGCCGTACCTAATGGTGTACCCGAGTGAGCTTGTGCCCCTAATACTACTGAACCATCTTGTGCATAAGTTGCTTTATATTTTTTATCTAAAGGAGTACCAACAAGACGTGCATAAGCACCACTAATTGTGTCATTAGATATGTTTGCGTCTTGATTATGATCTTCTGTTTCTGTAACCTTAAAATTTTCTTTAGTTGATTTGTAATACTTTTTATCTGCAAATTGAGTGATATCATTTCCACCTAAAGCTATCGCACCCATACCAGCAATTGTTTGGGCCCCGATTGCCACAGATTGGTCTCCTATAGCACGTGCATTACGACCCAACGCTGTGGCTTCATTAATATCTACATTTGTATATCCGTTTGTTCCACCAGCTATTCTTTGGAAATCAGTATTAACATCTTTAACACCAAACGCTTTTTTTAGCACTTCTTCATTAGAGTCAACATCTGTCGCATTTCCCGCAGGCATTTTATTATTAGCATCTAAACTTCTAAATCCTGCTCCAGCACCGGCTCCTACTGCCACAGAAGAATTGATAGGAGTCGCTCCGTCTCTATTAACTCCTGTAAAAGCACCAGTACCAATAGCTACACCGCCTGCATCGCCACCGCTACGATTTAAAACACCCTTATTACTCCCAGAAGTTGCTCCAGCTCCAATAGCTACACTATAACCTGCACCTTGATCTCGAGTTTCAGCTTCTTTACCTAAAGCAATATCATTTACTTTATTTGCTTTACTAGAATTACCAAAAGCCATTGTGTAATCAGCAATTGCACTACTTCCCCATCCGATGGCATAACTATCGTTACCTGTCGCATTCGATCCAGATCCCAATGCTACAGATGTAGCACCCTTTGCTTTTGTGTTAGAACCTAAAGCAATACTATTATTACCGCTTGCAGCAGATGTATTCCCTATAGAAATAGAGTTAATCGCACTTGCATTGCTTCCCCCTCCCAATGCTACAGATGTATCACCAGTTGCTTGACTTTTATAACCTACTGCCACTGCTTGCTTATTACTTGCATTAGTCTGCAAGCCAATAGCAACCGACTGGTCACCAGTAGATTTAGATTCAAAACCTAGGGCAATTGCACTGTCTCCTGTAGATTGTGCTTTTTTACCTATGGCTACAGCATTGTTGTGCTCAGCCTTTGTTTCTGTTCCCAAGGCTACTGCACCAGAACGGCTAGCTGTAGCCGTTTTCCCCAAGGCTACAGCGCCCGCTCCACTTGCATTCGATTGTGCTCCAAAAGCAACATTATCAGCTCCCCCTTCACCAGCTGGATTCGTTGCAACAGCTGCATAAGCCGAATGACCGCTTAATAGAGCCAAGGCGATGGCTGAAGATTTAATAAAATTGCCTGAAAATTTAACCGCACTTCCTTGTGAATTTGATGCACTTTGTTTTTTGTGTGCTTTGGTTAATTCTGAAACGACCACCCAAGATTGCGTTGCTTGGCTCCAGACGATACGGAAGATTTTATTCATAAATGTCTCTCTAACGATAATTAAAAATACCCTCAATCTCTTATTCAATTAATAAAAGAACTTAGGCGTAAATAAAATGGAAAAATTATACAGATTTAGTCATGAAATTCAATTTAAAAATATAATCTTTACGATAATTTACATTTATCAAGTGTAATGAAAAACAATAGCAAACGTTTGCTTTTTTTTGCGCAAGAAGTAAGCCAAAAGTGCGGTGAGTTTTAGGGAGTTTTTTATTGGGAAAAAGCAAATAGGCTTATCAAAAAACAAAGGCCGCAAAATGCGGCCAATTTTTTAGAATTCTTTTGAAATTAAACTTTCTGCTAATTGCAAATCAAGTGTGGAATCAATATCAATGGAGCGATAAGTTGGCATTAAATAAAAACGCATTGGCGCAATAAACAAAAAACCGCCCCAACAAAGGAGCGGTTTTATTTATAAGAGTGCGGTGAAATTACCAGAAGTATCCGACTGCTGCACCACCGGTCACTTCACCTTGAGTGTTAGCACCCATTGAGAAGCGAACACCGTATTTACCGTTATCAGAAATACGAGAGTAACCCACTGCTACCGCAGATTGATTTTTATGTTGACCAATACCTGCAGTCGCGACAGATTGACCCGGTTTATGCGGTTGTAACAAGTTTGCCATCGCTGCAGAAGTCGCCATGCCCGCATTCATACGGTTGCCTAATTTATTAATTTGGCCTTGCAACTTATTACCCATCGCATATAACTGGCTACCATTTACCGCATCTTTTGAAGTTGCTGAAATTTCACCAGGTGCTACGCCTGTAATCTTAGTTGGTGCGCCTGTCGCTGTACCAACATTGATATTTCCACCATTGTTAGTAATCTTAGGACCATTATTACCAAACTGAACACTGTCAAAGGTTACATTAGAAGCAGTTGCGTAAGTCACTTTACCGTTAGACTCTTGTTTCACGGTCATATTTTTACCTGCAACCATTTCAACTTTTTTGCCTGGATTGATCACTTCTGGCGTACCTGAAATTTTCTCTCCACCATTTGCTGAAGTGGTTAATGTAAAGCCTGACTTGTTAATTGCATTTGCGACATCTTCTGCAGTCGCCACTTTATTTTTAACATTTTCAATATTATTTTTAGCATCATCAAAAGCTTGTTTAGCAGCCTTACGTACCGCATCTGGTGCATTAGGTGGTAAGCTATTTAATGCATCTTCTGCATCCTTTAATGCATTCTGCATTTCTTGCGTAACAGGACCTTGAACGCTACCATCAGCATTATTGGTGATGCTGCCCGTATCAATGTCAAACTTCACGTTACTTGTTGTACCGTTTGACGTTTCTACCACAACTTTAGTACCTTTGCCATCTACAAAGTTTACCGTGTCATAAGGTTTTACAAAATCACGAGCCTCACCATTATTTTGTAAGTTCCAGCCTGCGTTCAACACATCTGATACCGTTGCAGCATTATTACCTGATGTTGAATTAGCAATATTAGCCGCCTCTTCCGCTGTAATTGGTGCTGCCTTATTATCTTTTCCAACTAAAGGCTTCCCATTCTTATCAGCTGCAGTTTTGTTTGCATCATCTACCGTTGGTAAATTATTTTTGATATTACCAAGCGTGGTTGTATTTCCTTTTTCATCTGGTTTCGCAGCGGGGTTGATTAGATTTGTAATAATATCCGCAGGATCTAAAGGATCTGCAGACGAACCATCTGCATTTTTAGTAATAGGATCACCATTTTCATCTACTGGATAGAATTTATCACCCACTTTTATTGCAGGTTTACCATCTGCTGTCGTGTATTGTACAGGCATGCCTGATACATCTACTTTAACAAAAGTAGTTGCCTTTTTAGTTCCATCTTCATTTTTTGAATCCACAGTCACCATTTTGACAACAGTATTATTACCATCAACAAATTTAACATCATCATCTGGATTCACTTTATCATGAACCTTCGATGCTTTACTAAATTTAGCAGGGATACCAGATGAGTCGGTCACATCATCCGCCGTTGCTTTACCTATATTCCAGCCTGATTTTTGAATAGCCGTTGCAACTGCATTACCCGTTACAACCGCATCCCCTGGATTGCTCACTTTTTGTCCTGCATCCGTATCCACAATAATTGGTTTAGAGGTATCAGGTTTTCCATTTTCATCAAGTTCAAATAAATCACCAGCTTCATTACGATATGCTTTTTTCACTGGCTTACCATCTTTATCTACAATATCAACTACATTAGTAATTTCACCTTTTGCAATAGAAACTGTGATTTGACGTGTACCATCAGGACGTGTTTCACCCGTTACTGAAATGCCATTTTTACCTTGGAAATCAACTTTATTCGTATTTCTCACTTGATCTGTATAGCCATTTTCATTTGCACTCACAACCCAGCCTAAATTTTGTAAATCTCCCACAGTTGCTGCATTATTTGGTTTAGAATTCGCAAAATCTACTAGCCCTGCCGTTGGGTTATTCGCAGTAATCGGGCTTGCTACAGGCGTCGCATCTTCCATTGGTTTACCATTTGGACCTACTTTATTAGCCGGATACCATTTACCATCATTTGCTAATTTCAATGGATTACCTGATGCATCTTTTGGTGCATCAAAGGTTTTAGCACCTGCTGCTACATTACCTAACTGAGTAGGAGTAGTTGTTTGTGCATTTGGCGAAGCATTAGTATTTGAAACGTTTGGATTCACTAAGTTTGTACTTAATGGTGCATCCGCACTTGGAGTAACCTCAATATTTGTTGGATTACCATCCTTATCAGCTTTAAAGTATTTATCCCCTACTTTAACAACAGGTGTACCATCTTTGTCTGTAAAAGCAATAGGTAATCCTGTTACATTAACTTGAATGTTAGACGTTAAATGATCATCTGTTTTAACAGACACTTTGGTATTTGCACCATGTACAAAATTTACATTGTCATATGGCTTAACGAAATCAACATTCTTTCCGTTTTCTTTTAAATTCCAACCTGCATTTAACACATCATTCACTGTCGCGGCCTGGTTTAGTTGATCGCCAGCTGCCGCAGCGGGTTTTGTACCTGCTGTCTCATTTGGTGTAGTCGGCACTAAATGATGGCTTAGACCAGACAGCGTTGTACCTTCCAATTTAGCACCACCATTGGTTGTCACGCTATTAATAGTAATATCTGGAGATAATTTATATTCAATGTGTTGATCTTTGCCTTCTCCTTTAAGCTCCACTTCCATATTTGGGCCAGCTCTAAAGAAACTACTTGAACCATCAGCATTAGTACGTTGAACAATATTCTTCACAGAAAACGTAAAATCACGACCATTTTGTTCAATTTTTACTCCTTCACCTGCAATCAACCGCACTTTATCCCCTGCTTTTACAGCTTCTGTTGATTTGCCACTGACCTTACCTTTAGCATTTTTATCTGCTTCGATTTTCCAATACATATTATTTAATGTATCAGCTAAATCAGTTGCCGTTACTAAGCCATTTGTGGTTGGTACTTTTGCCTTACCTGCATCAGCGTGATTTTTATCTTCCTCAACTTCAACTTTTTTAGTTTTTGGCGTGATAGTAATGGTGTTATTCGTCGCATCTGTGGTTAATACATCGGTATTGCTACTTACCACTTTCAATGTTTGGCTATCAAGCAATACATCAGCTTTTGAAGTCGCTGTATTACGCATATCACCCGATTTTGCAGATTCTGTTTCGCCGTTAGTATTACCTGCAATTTTTAAGTTTACAGAACGAAGCTGTGCCACATTTACTGCATCATCATCCGCAGTACCAGCTGCCACGTGATTAATTTGGCGAGTATTCGTTGCACTACCAACAGAAACTCCCGCTAAAGTAGAGGTCAACGAATTACCACTTAATGGTGCGTAAGCGTTAGCACGAATATCTGAAGTACCTTGAGCGGTTGGATTAAATCCAGTCACCCCTTTTGCTACGGTTGTTTCAGAGCTCGAACCTAATGCCACACCATGCTCAATATTCGCTTTTGCTTGGTTACCTAATGCCATAGCAAATTGAGCACTTGCATTTGCGGAATTACCTTGAGCAATTGTAAAGTTTGCAGTTGCCTCTGCTTTACGACCTTGAGCAATGGCATATGAGCCCGTAGCTTTTGTTTCAGTACCTTGCGCAATCGCATCTTCTCCAGTTGAATTAGCTTGTGTCCCCTGCGCAATCGAACGTTTACCTGTTGCCGTAGCACGATCACCTTGCGCTAATGCACTTTGATTTGTGGCTTTTGCTTGGTTACCGATTGCAATAGCATTTGTAGTATCGACATTTTCTGCAGATAAACGCTGAAGATCAGCATCAATACGTCTAATCGCTAAATCCAAACGCTCTACAGCTGCTTTTGCAGCAGATAATTGGAATTTATTTTCCGCAGTAGGATTAGCCTCTGCTGCAGCTGTTTTATCCAGTAAGCGTTCGTCAGCCTTCACTTTTTCTGCTTCAAGGAATATTTTTTTCTTATTTAAAGCATCTATGTCTGCTTGAGTATGACCACCTGCAATAGCTGCATGACCAATTGCAATACTGTTATCTTTAATCGCCGCTGAATTGGTACCCATTGCAATAGAATCGTTACCTTTAGAGGTTGTTGCTTGAGTACCAATCGCGACACTACTTGTTGATCGCGCACCAGCCTCAGCACCAATAGAAACTAAATTTCCACCAGTTGCTTCATTTGTTTTATACACTTTGCCGCCACCGCCGCTACCAGCAACTTCGCGATCATATATTAATGATGCAGCTCCAGATAATTGACCAATTGCTACAGAACCAGTTTGATCAGCAAAAGAAATAGCACCCATAGCAACGCCACCATTTGCAGAGCCACTCACTCGTGAAAATGCACCGATAGCAATACCGCTATATTTAACAGCCTCCCATCCCCTATCAGACCCAATATCAGAACTGGTCCCTACACCAATAGACACTGAAGGGCCAGAAACTTGTGCAGCATAACCAACAGCAGTACCAAAAGAATCTTGGCCACCACCGCCACTTCTAACTCGGTTTCCGATTAACGTATCACCAGCATTACCAGATGAATTACCGTTCATATCATTACCAATAGCGACAAACTCATCACCAATTGATGACGGAACACGCCCATTACCAATATAAATAACGTTTTTAGGTGTAGCTTCGCCTGTAGTTCGGGCATTAATACTATCTTGATTATTCGTTAAAATTGCAAGATTACCATTTGTTTTGCTTACTGCGGTAATAGTTGAAGATGCAGCTATGGCATCCATTGAAAGCGCAGTCCCTGCAATTAACGAAAGTGCGGCTAATTTTGAAATTGTTTTTGATTTTGTTTTGCCCTTTGCTGAAGCCAGTTCAGAAACGGCTACCCAAGATTGTGTTGCGTGATTCCAGATTACACGGAAAATTTGATTCATAGATGTCTTTCCTATTATAGAGTTAAAGGATTATAAAAAATTAGAGCGACTTACTATTCATAAACCGCTCTACATCTGAAAAATACGCCGCGCATACTAACAGCGAAAAATGAATAAGTCCAGTAATTTACTCAAGTTTTACAAACATTTACATTTGTAAACGTTTGCATTTAATACTTTCATTCTTATACTTAATCTTGGTGCACACATATAAATACGATAACTTAAGATGAAATCAATATAAGAAAATAAGCCTCCGTATTTACGGAGGCTTAAAGTTACTTATAGACAATAATTACCAGAAATAAGATACTCCGGCACCTGTGCTTACTTGGCCCTGTGTATCTGCACCCATAGATAATTTTATACCATATTTACCATTATCAGAAATACGGGAATAACCTACTGCTAATGCCGCCTCTCCACGGTGCTGCCCCACTGCCGCCATCGCAGCTGATTGTCCTGGTTTATGAGGTTGCATTAAGTTAGCGGCTGCCATCGCACCAGCTACACCTGCATTCATACGTTTTCCTAATTTATTAACCTGACCTTGTAAGTTATTAATACGATTACCTACACCTTTCGCCACGCTATACAATTGGCTACCGTTGATTGCATCAGTAGAAGTTGATGAAATTTCACCCGCTGCTACATTTTGGATACGACGTTCATCTCCTGCAGCACCAACTGAAACAACACCATTTGCTTTTGCACCTTGGAAACCACCATAAGTCATATTACCTACCGTTGCGGTGGTTACCGTACCTACAGAGCCCGCAGTAGTACTTGTGCCTTTCGTGCCATCTTGTTTAATGTTATATAAACTTGCTGTACGGCTTCCATCTCCAGCTGTTGCTGTTGATTTATTACCTAAATATACAGAGTTTTCAACGGTGCCTTCTCTCGAAGTCGAGTTGCCTGCATTATTAACATCATTACCTAATACAAATGTATTTTTTGTCGTAATCACGTTATTGTTACCAAATGCATAGCTTCCCGTTGCATCAGCTTTAATTACGTTAGGGTCACCAAAGGCACCTGAGTTATTAGCCTCAACAATATTGCCTGTACCGATTGCAATAGAGTCATTACCTAATACTTTAGAGCCATTCCCCATTGCAACAGCGTTATCACCATGGGCAACAGCGCTTTTACCAATTGCTGTCGCAAATTTACCACTTGCACTTGAGTCAAAGCTATTTGCAGTTTCCACTTTAGGACGATTTACACCATCATTAGAGTGGAAGAACTTGATACCTTGTTCATTCATATTATGGACTGCTTCAACAACAGAGTTAGTGATAATTTCTTTCTGACCTTGTACATTATAGGTTTTTAAGATTGGTGTACCATTCTCATCAACAACAATATCTTTATAAGTCGTTTTTGAACCATCAGGGTTTGTTACCGTGATGTTTTCCACATTTGGTACATTACCACGACTTAATGCATAAATTTGAGCACCATTTACCGCATCTGTACTTGTTGGAGAAATATCACCTGCTTTAACCCCAGTAATTTTTGTTGGCTTGCCGTCTTTATCACCAATATTGATGTTGTCACCCTCAGCATTAATCTTCGGACCATTATCACCAAATTTAACGCTACTAAAGTTTACTTCATCCGCTGTTGCATAAGTGACTTTACCTTCAGGGTCTTGTTTCACAGTCATATTTTTGCCTGCTGCAAGATCAACTTTCTTACCTGGATTGATAATTTCATCTTTACCAGAAAGTTTCTTACCACCATTTTCTGAAGTTGTTAAAGTAAAGCCTGAATTATTGATCGCATACGCAATATTCTGAACTGTTGCAATTGGGTTGCCAACATTATCAATATTAGCCTGTGCAGCATCAACCTTATCTTGTGCAACTTTCTTCGCTTCAGGCGTGGTTGCATCCGCTAATACTTTTTTAGCATCATCTAAGGCTTTCTGCATTTCAGGCGTAACTGGGCCTGAAACAGAACCATCTTTATTACTTGTAACAGTGCCTGTATCAACATCAAACTTCACCTTACTTGTTGTGCCGTTTAGCGTAGTTTCAACGACAGCTTTAGTGCCTTTACCATCTACAAAGTTTACGGTGTCATAAGGTTTTACAAAATCCTTCGCCTCACCATTATTTTGTAAATTCCAACCTGCATTCAATACATCTGATACCGTTGCTGCATTATTACCTGCATTGTTTACAATATCTGCTGCATCATCTGCCGTCATTGGTGCTGATTTATTATCTTTACCTGTAATAGGATTACCAGCAACATCTTTAGCGTTCTTATCTGCATCATTGACAGACGGAAGATTAGATTTCACATTACCCAATGTCGTTGGTGTACCACTTTCATTCGGTTTTGCTGCAGGATTAACGATCTTAGTAGTTAAGTCCTTAGGATCTACTTTCGTTGCTGTTGGATTACCATCCTTATCAACCGTAAAGTATTCGTCACCGACTTTAGTCACTGGCGTGCCATTCTTATCAGTATATTGAACTGGTAAGCCTGTCACATCGACTTTTACCGTCGTTGTGGTTACTTTATTGCCGTCTTTATCAACAGACTCTTTCGTCGCCAACTTAACTTTCGTGTTGTTGCCGTCTGCAAAACGAAGTTCATCATCAGGATTCACTTTTTCATCTTCATCTTTGAAGTCTGCAGCAGATAATTTTTCTGCTTGCTTACCAACAACAAAACCAGATTTTTGAATAGCCGTTGCTACTTTATTACCTGTTACATAGCCTACACCATTATTAGGTTTAGACGGATCTTCATTTGGTTTAACTACTTCACCATCTTTAATACCAATAGTAATTTCACGAACACCGTTTTTAGTTTCACCAGTTACAGAAATTCCAGCCCCAGCCTTGAAATCTACTTTGTTAGCATTTTTCACAGTATCAACATATTTGTTTTCTGGTGTGCCAACAACCCAACCCATGTTACGTAAATCACCTACTGTAGCAGCAGTATTATCAGATACATTTGGAGTGTCTAAATTAACCAAATCTTTAGCATCTGGTTTCGCGTCTCCATATGGTTTCAAGCCAGATGTTACATTCGTAATATTAGCAGGCTCATTCTTATCACCTTTACCTAATTTTAAGCCATCTGCTGTTGGAGCTAAGTTAACTTTATTTCCAGCCCCATCATTTAAATCAAGAGTTTTAAACTCTGGGTTATCTACTGTTTTGAAAGTAAATTTATTTGGCGTGCTGTGATCAATTTCAATGTTTTTACCAGCATCAAACGTAACTTTACCGCTAGGTTTGATGTTATCGTCTTGACCGATTACTTTGCCATCTTTTTCCGCAGATGCTGTCCAGTAAGAGTTATTAATAGCATCTGCTACATTACCTGCAGTGGCTACTTTATCTTTATCTGCATCTGCTACTTTTGGCGCACCATTTTCATTAGTAATATTACCTGCATCTATAGCGATATTACCTTGTTCATCTTTTTTAAGACCTGTACCAAGTTTTACATCGAATTTCACAGTGGATACTTTATTATCTGTAGTAGTTACTACCGCTGTCGTACCTTCACCATCGATAAAGTTTACAGTGTCATATGGTTTTACAAGATCTTTTGCTGTGCCATTGTTTTGTAAGTTCCAACCTGCATTTAATACATCCCCTACAGTAGCTGCATTATTTGTAATGTTTGGCAAATCTGCTGCAGACGGACCTTCAGAAGCTGTAGTTGGTGCATTTGTATCTTTTTTAGCACCTGGCAAGTTGCCCGCTACATTAGTAATGTTTTGACCACCGTTATTTAAACCGTCTTTTGTCAAAGATACATCGTTAGGTTTCTTACCATCTTTCTCTGGTTGTGAAATAGTGATCCCATTCGGAGTAATATTCGTGGTATTGCCAGCATCATCTTTTACTTCAACATCACTCAAGCCTTTTAACGACTTCGCTAATTTAACCGTTAAAGTATCGGTTTTATCCCCAATCACACCAATGTTGTTATCGGATAATTTAGATTCATCCTTTTCACCGCCAACAACTTTAACCTCAGTACCCAAAGTGCGGTCAAATTTTCCAGCTTCTTTATTATCACCAGAAAATGACAATGGTTTCGCCGCCACTTCTTGTACTGCTGTATCTAATTGTGATTTATTCACCGCATCTGTACTATCTGTCCCTGGGGCAATATTGGTGATTTTTTTACCACCTAAATCTACACCAGCATCTTTAAAGGTCATTGTCGTACCATTACCTCCAATGCTCGTGATGTTACTTAACACAGGATTTAAAGAATAAGTAAAATCCTTACCAACTTGTTTTAACTTGATGTTTTCGCCTGCTTTAAATGTGACTTTATCGCCAGCTTTAACTTTTTCTTCTGTCTTATTACCCTCTAATACTCCACCATCATTCTCAGAAGTTGCAGTCCAGAATGCACTATTAATAGCTGTCGCCACATCATTTGCTGTCGCAAAACTATCCCCTGCATTACCGGCTGATACCGTACCTTTATCAGCATCTGCAGTAAGGGTTGTCTTTTTCACATCAAATTTAACCGCACTTACTGCACCATTTTCAGTGACTGTTACATTCGCAGTGGTACCGGTACCATCAACAAATTTCACTGTGTCATAAGCTTTAACAAAATCTTTGTCTGTATTATTTTCTTTTAAATTCCAACCGGCATTTAAAATATCATTTACAGACGCAGCTTTAGTTCCATCCACACCGGTTGGAGCTGTTTGATTTTTTGTTGGTGCTGCCGCATCATTTTTCGTTACTGGCAAGGTGTTAGCTAAACCTGTAATGCTGTTAATGCCTGTTAAATTAGACTCTAATCCATAAGTGAATACTTTACCTTTACGTTGTAAACGTAGGTTCTTACCTGCATCTAACGTTAACACGCCGTCTGCACCAATAGTTGCAGCGGTCTTATCGTCATCAACCGTATCTTCAGTCAAGGTGATTCCAGAATTATTAGCCTTCGCTTGCCAAGTTACCTGATCTTTGATTTGTTTTTTACCAGCATCGGTAATATTGCTTAAATTCTTATCCGCTGCATTATCAATTTTATCTTTAGTGGCATTATCCAATTTAACGGTTACATCTTTACCACTCGCGGTTGTCGTTAAGCCGTTTTCACCTTTGATATTAAACTTCATCCCTCCTGCATTGGTTAATGCCTGGGTATCTGTACTTCCTGAATCACTTCCTAAAGAGATGTTATTGTCGCCGATTTTACTATCAACTGAATCTACTTTAGCTTTTGTTGCATCATCCAATTTTAATGTAACAGTATCACCTGACGCAGATGCTGTTAATCCGTTGTCACCTTTGACCTTAAACTCAATGCCTCCCGATTTATTTAAATCTTGTTCAGAGGTTGAAGTTGAATCATTTGTCGCGGATAGTTTGATTTTGTTATTTTCAATTTTATTCGCAATTGAATCTACAGCTGCTTTCGTGGCATCATCTAATTTAACTGTTACATCCGTACCGCTGGCTGTTGTAGTCAAGCCATTTGTACCTTTCACATTAAACTGTAAACCACCAGTTTTATCTAACTGCTGAGCATCAGTGTTCCCGGAATCACCACCGAGTTTAATATTATTATTTGCGACTTTATCTAACTGTGATTTATTAACCGCATCAGTTGAATTTGTTCCCGCTGCTAAATTTGTGATTGGTTTATTGCTCATATCAATGCCGTCTGCATTGGTTACAATACCGCCAACATTAGTGCTATTTAAACCCTTTAAATCTTTAGCTAATTTAACCCACAATTTGCCATTTTCATTGTTCACACCAATATTCTTTTCGGTTAAAGCATCTTTATCTGCACCACCACGAATATCTAAACGATTGTTAGCTATGCTTTGTTTGATGACCTTAGTATCATCCACATTTGGTTGGACTGCATTATCACCCGCATAATTTAAGAACGCGCCCGTCGTTAAATTACTCAAAACACCATAAAGTTGTGAACCATTAATTGCATCAGTAGATGCATTGCTCACCTCACCTGCCGCAACGTTTTTTATTTGACGCTCAAAGCCAGCAGAACCTACAGATACAACATCCCCGATAGAAGTCTTATCGCCACCAGCCCAATTATAAGTTATCCCTTGAACTGTTGTTTGAGTTTGCTTAGTACCTTGTTTATCTGTTTTAGAGCCCGCACCTAAAGCAATAGCATTATCAAGTGTAGCAAGAGCCCCGGAACCTAAAGCCACAGAATTCACTTTCTGAGCTCGGGCTAACGTACCCATACTTACAGCAAGCTCTTTTGCTTCTGCTTTCATACCAATTGCTGTTGCAGCATTATAGGCTTTAGTCGGAGTCCATCTTGGATTCAAAATATCTACACCAGTTAAATCCTGAAATGCCTGCTTAATTGTATCGGTCTTAGAAGCTCCATTCTGAGGATTAGTATATGTAACAGTAGCTTTAACTGCATCATCAACATCATCACCACCAATTGCAATCGAAGAATCACCTTCAGCTATCGTATTACCACCAATTGCAATAGATTGGCTTCCTTTAGCCACAGCTCCCTCTCCTGAATTATTTCCCCCACCAATTGCAATACTTTGGCCACCTTTTTCAGCCCTTGCATTTTTCCCAATAGCGACACCAAAGCCTGAACCAGAAACGGTTGAAACACCTATCGCAATAGCAGTATTTCCACTAGCAGTTGCCCCATTAGAAACAACCTTCCCATCAGAGGTAACATCACTTATAGCAAGCGCAGCCTCAGCCCCATTAAGGCTTAATAAAAGTGCAGTTCCCCCCAAGAGAGTCTTAATAGTATTACTTGAACTTGCTTTCTTATGTGCTTTAGTTAATTCAGAAACAGCAATCCAAGATTGTGTTGCGCGATTCCAGATTACACGGAAAATTTGATTCATGAATATCTTTCCTATTAAATATTAAAAAATTAAGTTAAAAGGTTATAAAAATTAAGAGCGACTTATTTATCATAAACCGCCCTATTACCTGAAAAATACGCCGCGCATGGTAACAGCGAAAAAATATAAGTCAAGCAATTCAGCCCCCAATTTACATATATTTACATTCATTTACATATGTAAACGTTTGCATGCTATATCCTAATATATTGTGAAAAATAGTTATTTATAAAAACAAAAAAGCTCGTCAAATTTGACGAGCTTTTTTTAACTTACGTAAAACCGTATTAATACAAATTACGCGCGTTTGAAGTCAATGTGAACCAATTTTGGTTTGAATGGGTGACGTTGCATTGCTTGTACTTTAACTGCAACCTCTTTACCACCGATCACTAAAGTAATCACTTCAGAATAGAAAGATTCATGTGCTTGCGCGTTGTTTAATTCATCATGGTTTAAGATGATTGAAACTGGCTCTTCGCTGCCACCATAAACGATTGCAGGAATTTGACCATTATGACGCAGGCGGCGGCTCGCACCCTTACCTTGCGCTGTACGAACTTCAGCGTTAAATTTAAATGCCATTTTAATGTTCTCTTTAAATTAATGTTAAAAGAAAGAAAATTGCAGGCGACCCAGCAATTTTCCAAATATTGTTCTCAAAGGCAAGCATTGAGCCATGCTTTGAGAGGGAGAATTATAGAATATCCCTCTTTTCAAAGCAAACTTTTTCTAGGCTTTTTACCCTGAAAAGATTAGAATGCTTAGCAGTTTTTTACGATATTCATTAAAAAATAAAGTAGGAAGATTATGGAATTTCTGATTGGATTTTTTACTGATTACGGCTATTGGGCTGTTCTTTTTGTTTTAATTATTTGCGGATTTGGTGTACCGATTCCTGAAGATATCACCTTGGTTTCTGGTGGTGTTATTGCGGGACTTTATCCTGAAAGTGTTAATTCACATTTAATGTTACTCGTCAGTATGCTTGGCGTGCTTGCGGGTGACTCCACCATGTATTGGCTTGGTCGTATTTATGGCACAAAAATTTTACGTTTTCGCCCAATGCGTAAAATCGTGACATTACAACGTTTAAGAATGGTGCGTGAAAAATTCAGCCAATATGGCAACCGTGTGTTATTTGTCGCACGTTTTTTACCCGGCTTGCGTGCTCCAATTTATATGGTTTCTGGCATTACTCGCCGAGTAAGTTACACACGTTTTGTCTTGATTGATTTCTGTGCTGCCATTATTTCTGTGCCAATTTGGGTTTATTTAGGCGAATTTGGCGCAAAAAATTTAGACTGGTTACATGCTCAAATTGAAAAAGGTCAAATGGTGATTTATGTGCTTATTGCTTTACTTGCCCTATTCCTTTTCTGGAAATGGAAAAAATCGAAAAAATAAGCGAAGTAATCAACCAAAAGAGCGGTTAAAAAATTCTGTATTTTTTAACCGCTCTTTTTATTTCAATGGACTATAAATTTCTCGCTTTTAAATAATTTTCCACTGTATCCACAATGGCTTGCGTTTGTGGATCTATTTCAATATTCACAATATCGCCCACTTTACGTTGCCCCATTAAGGTTCGTTGCAAAGTTTCGGGGATTAAATTCACACAAAATTGCGTGCCTTTTACTTCGCCAATAGTCAGGCTAATGCCATCTACCGCAACAAATCCTTTCGTTAAAATGTATTTCATTACATCTGCGCTTGGCAGCTCAAACCAAATTTGTCGGTTATTTTCACTGGCGATAATGTTTGAAATTTTTGCTGTACAATAGACGTGACCAGATAATAAATGCCCGCCAATTTCTGTTCCCATTTGCATTGCTCGTTCGATATTGACATTATCGCCTACTTTCAACAAGCCAAGATTCGTAATTCTTAAGGTTTCTTGCATGAGATCAAAGCTAACGAGATCACCATTGACTTCAGTCACGGTTAAACATACACCGTTATTTGCCACCGATGCGCCAATTTCTAGGTCTTTACGCATTTCAGGTGGTAATTTTACCACTTGTGTTCTAAAATTAGCCTTTTCTGTAATTGAATGAATAGGCGCAGTGCCTTGTACAATTCCGGTAAACATATTTTCTCCTTTTCTAAAAATTTTTCTTAGTATATCAAATTTATGAATTTTCGTCTTTTATCCCAATATCACGCTGATATTAAAAAATTAATTAAAATCTCTTTACCCATTTTATTAGCGCAAATCGCACAAAACTCTATGGGATTAGCGGATACTATTATGGCTGGTCGCGTGAGTTCCACTGATATGGCAGCAATTTCTGTTGGAGCATCGATTTGGATGCCATTGGTGCTTTTCGGTCAAGGCTTATTATTAGCGCTGCCTCCGACTATTTCTTACCTAAACGGTTCAGACCAACGCCATCGCATTGCCCATCAAGTTCGCCAAGGCATTTGGCTTGTGTTAGGCGTGAGTATTCCTTTAGGTTTGCTGATTTATTTCTGTGAGATTCCGCTGCAATACATGCAAATGGAAAGCAAAATGTCAGATTTAGCACGCGATTATTTACATGCGATGTTGTGGGGATTACCTGCTTATTTGATGCTAATTAATTTTCGTTGTTTAAATGATGGGATTGCTAAAACTAAGCCTGCGATGGTCATTACCTTTTTAGGTTTACTGCTAAATATTCCGCTTAATTACATTTTTATTTATGGAAAATTTGGCATGCCTGCTTTTGGTGCGGTGGGCTGTGGTATTGCAACAGCCATTGTGAACTGGGCAATGTGCTTTATGATGATGTTTTATTCCTACACGAATGCTCAAGAACGTTCGCTAAAAGTATTTAGCCAATTAATTGAAATGCCGAATCCCAAAACGCTTAAAAAACTACTGCGTTTAGGCTTGCCCATTGCTATTGCACTTTGTTGCGAAGTGGCGTTATTTGCACTTACGTCCTTAATGCTTTCTCCGCTAGGCTCAACCGTTGTGGCGAGCCATCAAATTACATTGAATACCAGCTCTTTCATTTTTATGTTCCCTATGTCAATTGGTATGGCAACAACGATTTTAGTCGGACAGGCATTGGGCACTGGCTCACCACAAAAAGCGAAAAAAATGAGTTATGCTGCATTATTATTAGGGCTAACGGTGACAATCATTACTGCATTAATTACGATTTTCTTCCGTTATGAAATTGCCTCTATTTTCGTCACCGATGAAATTGTCATTGCCATGGCGGCAAATTTATTATTATTTGCCGCACTTTATCAATTTTCAGATACCATCCAAATGGTGGTTGGCGGCATTTTACGGGGCTATAAAGATACTAAAGTCATTTTATACATTACCCTTTTCTCTTATTGGGTAATTGGTGTGCCACTTGGTTATACGCTCGGTCGTACAGATTGGCTTGTGCCTCACATTGATGCGAAAGGTTTCTGGATTGCCTTTGTGGTCTCACTCACTTTCGCAGCAATCTTACTTTCTTTGAGAATGAAAAAAATGCAAGCCATGACCGATAACGCCATTTTACAACGTTTAGAAAAACTCAAATAAGGAACTTTATGCAACTTCCAGCTTTACAATCAGCGACATTAATTCGTCGTTATAAACGCTTTCTTGCGGATATTGAACTACCGACTGGTGATGTTATGACAATTCATTGCGCCAATACAGGCGCGATGACGGGGTGCGGTGAAAAAGGCGACACAATTTGGTATTCACATTCCGATAGCCAAACCCGCAAATATCCTCATTCTTGGGAACTCACTCAACTTGCGAATGGACAACTTTGTTGTATCAATACGCATCGTTCTAATCAGCTTGTCTTTGAAGCACTGCAAAATAAGCAAATCAAAGAATTGGCAATGTACGACGAAATTTATCCTGAAGTGAAATATGGTGAAGAAAATAGCCGAATTGATTTCCTACTGAAAGGTGAAGGCTTACCCGATTGTTATGTGGAAGTGAAATCCATCACCCTAGTGAAAGGAAATTTAGGTATGTTCCCCGATGCAGTGACTACACGTGGGCAAAAACATGTCCGTGAATTACTGGCAATGAAAAAACAAGGTCATCGTGCAGTAGTGCTATTTGCTGGGTTACATAATGGTTTTGATCGTTTCAAGATCGCAGAATATATCGATCCCGAATATGATCGCTTATTAAAAGAAGCAATGGAACAAGGCATTGAAGCCTATGCTTATGCGGGTAAATTTGAGGTTTCTAATGGAATTCCTACCTCACTTTCCTTAACAGAATCGGTGCCTTATATAAAATAATATTTTTGAGAATTATTTTCATTTTCTTGTTGACAATATTATTGATAACAATTATCATCTAGTCATTCCAACAATAACAGAGCGTTTTCTTAATTTGAAGCGTTCAACAGATAATCACTCCAACATTCCCGCCTATTTCCCCACAAATAGGCGTTTTTTTTATTCACAAATCGCCAAGAATCCCTATAATAAAACCTTTCAAAAAACATAATTAGGAAATAATAATGACTGACATTAATACCGTTCTCGCGGAACTAAAGCGCGGTACTGATGAAATCCTTTCAGAAGCGGATTTAATCGAAAAACTGAAAGAAAATCGCCCATTAAAAGTAAAATTAGGCGCCGATCCAACCGCACCAGATATTCATTTAGGGCATACCGTTGTATTAAACAAATTACGTCAATTTCAACAACTCGGTCATGAAGTCTATTTCTTAATTGGTGATTTCACTGGAATGGTGGGCGATCCATCAGGTAAAAATGCCACGCGTCCTCCACTCAGCCGTGAAGATGTATTGCGCAATGCGGAAACCTATAAAGAGCAAATTTATAAAATTCTCGATCCACAAAAAACCAAAATCGTCTTCAACTCTGAATGGTTAAGCAAACTTGGTACAGAAGGTATGATTCGTCTTGCAAGTAATTACACCGTTGCGCGTATGCTTGAACGTGATGACTTCAAAAAACGCTTTGGCAACAATCAACCTATTGCCATCCATGAATTTATTTATCCATTACTACAAGGCTATGATTCTGTTGCATTAGATGCAGATATAGAGCTAGGCGGTACAGACCAAAAATTCAACTTACTTGTTGGTCGCGAATTACAAAAATCAGCAGGTAAAAAACCACAGGTTGCGATTACACTTCCATTGCTCGTTGGCTTAGATGGCGAGAAAAAAATGTCCAAATCACTTGGCAACTATATCGGTGTAACAGAAGCACCAAACGATATGTTCGGTAAAGTGATGTCTATTTCAGATGAACTCATGTGGGATTGGTATAACCTTCTTTCATTCCGTCCATTAAGTGAAATTGCACAATTAAAATCAGAAGTAGAAAACGGCAAAAATCCTCGTGATGTAAAAATCTTACTAGCAAAAGAATTAATTGCACGTTTCCACAATGAAGAGGCAGCAAACTCTGCAGAACAGGAATTCATTAATCGCTTCCAAAAAGGCGCAATGCCTGATGAAATGCCTGAATTTACGTTCTCTGGCGAAATGGGTTTAGCCACCTTATTAAAAGAAGCGGGACTTGTGCCTTCCACTTCAGAAGCGATTCGCTCTGCTCAACAAGGAGGTGTAAAAATCAATGGTGAAAAAGTCGATAACGTAAAAGACAATGCTCCGAAAGGTACAAATGTTTACCAAGTGGGTAAACGAAAATTTGCTCGTATAACGGTAGAATAAAAACATAACATAACCGCGCTTTAAAGTGCGGTTATTTTTAATCAATTTTGTCGTATAAAGGAACGTAAAATGAATCAAAAAATTTGGGTAACAGGTGATGCTGTAGTCGATTTAATTCCAGACGGTAAAAATCACTATTTACGTTGTGCGGGTGGCGCACCTGCAAATGTGGCAGTGGGGGTTGCGCGTTTAGGTGGACAAAGTGCATTTATCGGAAGAGTGGGGAATGATCCTCTCGGTCAATTTATGCAAGAAACCCTTAATTCGGAAAACGTAGATACAACCCATATGATTCTCGATCCTCAACATCGTACATCAACGGTAGTGGTGGGATTAGATAATGGTGAACGTAGCTTCACTTTTATGGTTAATCCAAGTGCGGATCAGTTTTTACAAACCAATGATCTCCCTCATTTTAAATCTGGAGAATGGTTACACTGTTGTTCTATTGCTCTCATTAATAACCCATCACGTGAAGCAACTTTTGAAGCAATTCGCCGTATTAAAGTTGCAGGAGGATTTTTTTCCTTTGATCCCAATTTACGCGAATCACTATGGGCAAGCTTAGATGAAATGAAAAGCGTTGTGATGGATGCGGTAGCCCTCGCTGATGTATTGAAATTCTCCGAAGAAGAATTAACGCTTTTAACCAATACTGACAGCCTTGAAAAAGCATTTGAAAAAATCACCGCACTTTATCCTGAGAAATTGATTATTGTCACCTTAGGTAAAGATGGGGCATTGTATCACCTTGCAGGGGAAAAGGATGTCGTTGCAGGTAAGGCATTAAAACCAATTGATACTACCGGTGCAGGTGATGCTTTCGTGGGTGGTTTATTAGCAGGACTTTCTCAACATGAAAATTGGCGTGATAGTGATGTGCTCGTTCGTATTATTCGTCAGGCAAATGCTTGTGGCGCATTGACAACCACAGCCAAAGGAGCGATGTCCGCCCTGCCAAATAAAAATCAATTAACTGAATTTTTAGAAAATTAGTTGCTGAATGTGTGAATAAAAGGTTCACACACTTTTTTCACTGAATTCGCACATTTCAATTTAGGCACAACACCATAATGATCATTTTTAACAACGGTAAATACAAAAGTATTCTTGCAGCAGAACCAGATGAGCTCAACGCTATACGTCAAACGGTGGAAAGCGATAAAGATTTCTATCCGACCTATCACATTGCCCCACCAACAGGATTATTAAATGATCCGAATGGTTTAGTGTTTGATGGTGAAAAATATCATCTTTTTTATCAATGGTTTCCCTTTGATGCATTACATGGGATGAAGCACTGGAAACATTTTATTACAAATGACTTTCAAGTCTTCCAACATGCAGATGATTTAATCCCATGTGAGCCATTTGAATCTCATGGTTGTTATTCTGGAGGGGCATTAAAAGTCGATAATAAATTAGCAATATTCTATACGGGAAATACTCGCCGTTTGACTGATAATCAACGAATCCCCTACCAAAACCTTGCTATTTTTGATTGTAACGGCATGCTTATCAGTAAACGTCCGCTGATTGAAAAAGCGCCTAATGGTTATACAGAACATGTACGGGATCCTAAACCTTACTTGACTCCTGAAGGTAAAATTCGTTTTATCTGTGGTGCGCAACGGCAAAATCTCACAGGCACCGCTCTCCTGTTTGAAATGGATAATTTAGATGATACGCCTCGTTTACTGGGTGAACTTGACGTCCCTAAATTTAATAACCATCAGGTTTTTATGTGGGAATGCCCTGATTTGACGAAATTAGGCAATAAAGATATTTTTATTTGGTCACCGCAAGGAAAAGCGCGTGAAACGAATCAGTTCCAAAATAACTATCATGCTACTTATGCTATCGGTCAATTAAACCAGTATACTTTTGATGCAGAATATATTGCAGAACTTGATCAAGGCTTTGATTTCTATGCACCGCAAACCTTTTCAGGTTTAGAAAATAAAGAGAATACTATTCTACTAGGCTGGATAGGCTTACCTGATTTAACCTATCCAACAAATCAATTCAAATGGCATTCAGCCCTTACCATGCCACGCAAAATTCAGTTAAAAAACAATCAGCTATTCCAGCGCCCGATTAAAAAAATCTATGAAAATATGACCGCACTTTCATTTCTCACATTAAAAGGAAAAATGGAAGTTGAACATTTAGATCGGGCTTATTTGAAATTTGATGCGCAAAATCGCCCCTTTACATTAGATTTCTTTTCCAATAAAGCTAAGGAAAAGCTAAGCTTATCTTATGAAAATGGCCTAATTTGCTTGGATCGTCATCAATCCACACAAACTGAGTTAATGATAAAATTTGGATCGCAACGTTACTGCAAAGTACACGAACTTCATACTATCGAAATTTTCTTTGATCGTTCTATTGTAGAAATTTTCTTAAATAATGGTGAAAAAACCATGACATCAAGATTTTTTATCGCAGATAGGGAAAACGTTATTGTGACAAACCGATCTTTAAATATTGAGATTGGCTTTCCTAAACATATTCAATATGTGTAGCTGAAATGAAGTGTTACTTGGAGGAAATCTACGTTCTTTTACATTATTAAAAAGAACGTAGGTAAGTTATCGCTGAGTGATATTGCTTTCTTCTTTGAATATTTGCCTTATTTTTCATTCAACGGATGATCCAAATGTAAGGCGTTAGAAAATGCATGTAATCCTTCGGCATTACTACTTTTCATCATTGCTTGCATTGTCTGTGTTGGTACGTGAATCAATTTATTCATAAGTTTATAACTCAGCTCTTGCAAAATATCTTCGGCGAGCTCGCCATTTTGTAAACTTAATTGCGCTTTTTCAAGTAGCTCTTGGCGAATTCGCTCCGCATCTTGTCGATAATATTTAATTAAATTAGAGAATTGATGAACCTTTAACCACTCAAAGAAATCATGACATTCTTGAGAAATAATTTCTTGTGCTTGTTCAGAAGCTAGTTCTCGCTGATTCAAATTACGTTGAATGATATCTTGCAAATCATCTACGGTATAATGATATACACTATCAAGTTCTGCTACCGTTTCATCAATATCTCTAGGAACCGCAATATCTACCAATAATACTGGCGCATAATGACGCACTTTTTGAGATTGTTTCACCATGTCTTGAGTGATCAACACATTTGGACTACCTGTAGAGCTAATCACAATATCAGCCTGATGCAATGCATATTGCAATTCATCTAAACCAAATACATCTATCTGCGTCTCAGTTGCTAATTTCTCAACTAATTGCACGGCTCTTTCTCGAGTACGATTTGCAATCATTAATTTTTTCACACCATGACGCAATAAATGACGGCTGACGAGTTCAATCGTCTCCCCTGCACCAACCAGTAAAATATTTAGGTTTCGGAGTGATTCAAAAATCTGACGAGCAAGACTACAAGCAGCATAAGCCACTGATACCGCACTTTCGCCAATATTGGTTTCAGTTCGGACCCGTTTTGCCGTAGAAAATGTTTTTTGAAATAAACGAGAAAGCTCTGTTGATAGAGGTAAATTAGCAGCTTGATAATAATCTTCTGTAATTTGAAATGCTTGTTTTACCTGTCCTAAAATTTGTGGCTCACCTAAAATGAGTGAATCTAATCCACAAGCCACACGCATTAAGTGATTTGCCGCTTGCTGATTTTGATAGGTATAAATACTCGGATTCAGCTCTGCTAAAGAAAGTTGATGGATATCAGCAAACCATTGCGCTGCATTATGCAACCATTTTTCACATTCTTGTGGCGAAATTTGTCGATGATGAAAATACACTTCCGTGCGATTACACGTAGAAAGAATCACAGCACCTTCAGCAAGGTTTTGACGATAAATTTGTTGCAAGGCAAGCTCGCGTTTCTCATTTGAAAACGCGACTTTTTCACGCACTGAAACAGATGCGGTTTTGTGATTAATGCCGAGAACAAGAAGTGTCATAAAATAATTAAAAAATAATCTGTAGAAAGCAAAATTTCAAAAACATAGATATGATACTTTAAGCACCACACCTTATTTCCATCCAGCCTACATATTAATGATAAAAATACGGTGTATTATTCTAATGAATTGTGACGCATTGAGCAAATTCACACATCATAAATTTATTAGAATCATGCCAAATGATTAAAAAATATCTTTTGCTTTGCGAAGTGCGGTAAATTCTTCAAGTGTTTTTGCTTGTAAAAACGGATTAATTTCTCGCTCTAGTTTTAAGGTTGTTGGCAAGCTTGGTTTATTTTCAGCCCGTTGTGTTTCAACAAAAATACGTTGTTTTTCTACCGCACTTTTTTCTACCGCACTTTTCTCCACCAGCACAGTTTCCGCAAATGCTAAATTCCCCAAGGTGTATTCATGAGCAGGGCAAACGATCGTCTCGTCAGGCAATGTATTCAAACGCTGCAAACTATCAAACATCTGCGCATAATTACCTGTGAAAACACGTCCGCAACCTGCAGAAAATAACGCATCACCACAAAATAAATGATTATCCACTAAAAAACTAACGTGCTGTTTAGTGTGTCCCCCCGTCGGAATGACATCAATTTGATAATGTTCGGTAAGGATCTTCCCTTCGTTCACAATTTGAGTCGCACCTTTGTTCTCACATTCTTTCGGCCCATAAATCGGCACCGTTGGATAACGTTTTTTAAATGCCGACACACCTTGTGTATGATCCTCATGTTCGTGAGTAAGCAACACCGCTTCAACCGTTGCGTTTTGCTTATCTAGCCATGCAAACAGCTTGTCCGTTTCAGGCAAATCGACAATAATAAGAGGCTGATTTTCTCGTTGATAAAGCCAAATGTAGTTATCATTCAGCGCAGGCAAAGCAAATAACATAATCGTCCTTTTCATTTGTGATGGAGGAATAAAATGATTGTAAACTGGAATGCCAAAGCGACCAAGCCTTTCATTCAGCCTGAAAGTTGGCAAAATTTGCCAAAGGGGGATAATTATTGCCAAGCCTTACGCCAAACGTTAATGCCTTGGATGCCCAAAATTTTAGGTCATCAGGTTTTGAAAATTGGTGGGTTAAGCGGTGAAGTTACGACAAATTTGCCTATGCACCACCAGATTATTTTGAGCGAAAAAATCACGCAAAATCTCACCGCACTTTGCAATGCTAAAGTTAGCTTAGTTCAAGCAAGCCTCACCGAATTGCCATGCCTTCAAAAAGAAATTAATGCCGTGTTTTTAATGAATACGCTTAATTTTGCACAAGATCCGCATCAAATTCTGCGTGAATCTCATCGCATACTGACAGACGATGGCTGGATTTTTATTGCTTTATTTAATCCATTAAGTCCGCTGATTTTCAAAAGAAAAATGGGGGATTATCCATTGCGTCACTACCCAGCTTGGCGAGTCATTGATTGGCTTTCATTGCTCAATTTTGAAGTGATTGAAAAATGCCCTATTGCAACCAAGAATAAACGCGCAACAATCTTTTCGCCGCTCACGTTAATCATTGCGCAAAAACGAACCTATCCACTGACGCTTAACCCAGAAAAAGTGCGGTCAAAAATACCGGTATTTTTAGAGCCAGTAAATGCATTCAAGCTTAAAAGCTAGGCGCGTTCCACATTCCACCAAATCAACGCCCATTTTTTCTGTCCGTGATAAATGGGTTCGTTGTTAGCTTGTTTACAATCGTAAAAGGCTTTTAAACCTTGTTTTTCTTTTTCAGAAAGTTCGCCTAAAGAAAATTCCACCGAAGCTAATAAATCCTCGTAGCTTTCACCTTGAAAACAACCCGATTCGGTTCCAATAAAATTCAAATTTGCCTGAATGCCTTTTTGATACAACCGATTGAGTAAATAAATATAAGTGGGGAAACCAATATCTTCACGGCCAATCGCCTCAAATACGCCCTCATCTAAAAAATGACGTTGTGTGACAGAAGTCAAAAACACACGTTTTTTCGCTTTCGCACAGAGTTTTTCGATCATATCGTCCAAATCGTCTACCAATGTGGAACGAGATGCCAACACCACATCAGCTTGCGGCACATCATCCCAATTATCCGCCCAAGATTTATGAAATGTCGTGAGATGATGCAAACCAAACTTCTGCTTGAATTGCGCCAAGCAATCTAACATTCCATTGCTATAATCTAAGGCATATACCGTTGAGCCTTGTTGTGCGAGAGGCACAGCCAAGGTACCGGGACCACAGCCAACATCCAATACTGTTTCATCGGCTTGCACATTCATAGCTTGCAATAATTGCTGATTATATGCAGAAGGCTTGCCGACTAAGTTCTCTGCCATTTTCACGGCTTTTTTATCCCATTTTGTTGGCGGCAAGTTGTAATGATTACAAGCGATTAAGTGTTGTTGATACAGTTCAGCAAAATTGATGTCGTAAATAGTCATAGTGATTTTTCAATGTAGTTATTCAAATGTTGATGTAAAAGTTCGGGCGAAGTGCGGTTAAAATAGTAAGAATTTTTTCATTTTAAAAATGAGACATTACAACGAATTCTACAGCATCGATATATTAATTCAAATATAGCGTAGTAAAATGAGATAAAAGGATTCTATAATATTAGGTGTTCTATATTTTCCTATGGTTATTTTGTAGAAAAGGACAATTCAATGAAATTTGAAGTGATTTATAAATTTTTCTTAGTGTGGGGATTAGCCTTAAGTTTGCTTTTCGTTGTTGTAAGTGGCATTTCAATGTGGCTAGGATTTCCTTTTACTCAAGCCTTAGACATTCATCTTTTCTTTGCTGGATTTACCGTATTTGGTTTGTTACTACATTTTTATAACCGCAAGAAGAAATGGGTAAAAATCAACACTCAATTTACCGATCTCATCACCCATAATCGCATGCCCTCTTATTGCAATTTGGATCGCTTGATGATGACTTTCGAACATTTTTCTATTCAACAAATCGCTGAGCAACTCAATCTTTCTCTCCCAATTTTATTAAATGAATTATCACAAGCTCAAATAAACATAACTGATTCCCACCGCACTTTACGTGAAAACTTTCCTCTCAACGATGAAAAAATTTTCGCTACCATTACGATTGCGTTGAAAGTGCGGTTCAATCCAACGTTACTTTAACGCCAATCAAATATACGTTAAAAGTGCGGTAAAAAACCCCGAAGTGTTTCGGGGTTTATTTTTGCCGAAAAAATCTTGCCCCGCTATTAAAACTCCCCTATTATTCACCGCACTTTTTTCTTATTTAGGAACAAAAATGACAGAACAAACGTTTATCCCTGGCAAAGATGCCGCATTAGAAGATAGCATTGCAAAATTTCAACAAAAATTGACCGCCCTTGGTTTTAATATTGAAGAGGCATCTTGGCTGAATCCCGTGCCAAATGTGTGGTCTGTGCATATTCGCGATAAAGACTGCCCGCAGTGTTTTTCTAATGGTAAAGGGGCAAGCAAAAAAGCGGCGTTAGCTTCTGCCCTTGGCGAATATTTTGAGCGTCTTTCCACTAATTATTTCTTTGCTGATTTCTATTTAGGACAAGAAATTGCAAACGGTAATTTTGTGCATTATCCCAATGAAAAATGGTTCCCGATTGAAGATGATGCCTTACTGCCTAATGGCATTTTAGATGATTATTTATTGGATTATTTTGATCCTAATGCTGAGCTGACGCCTGAATTATTGGTAGATTTACAATCTGGCAATTATGATCGCGGGATCGTAGCGATGCCTTATGTTCGTCAATCAGACGAACAAATCGTTTACATTCCACAAAGTATTATTGCCAACCTTTATGTCTCAAATGGCATGTCTGCAGGCAATACGAAATTTGAAGCACGTGTGCAAGGCTTGTCAGAAGTATTTGAGCGTTATGTGAAAAACAAAATTATCGCCGAAGCGATCAGTCTGCCAGAAATTCCAAAATCGGTGATGGATCGCTATCCATCTATTCAGGCTTCCATTGCAAAATTAGAGGAAGAAGGCTTCCCAATTTATGCTTTTGATGCTTCACTTGGCGGAAAATACCCTGTTATTTGTGTCGTATTATTAAATCCAAATAACGGCACGTGCTTTGCCTCTTTCGGCGCACATCCAAATTTCCAAGTGGCATTAGAACGTACAGTGACGGAACTTTTACAAGGTCGCAGTTTGAAAGATTTAGATGTTTTCTCACCGCCATCTTTCAATAACGATGATGTGGCTGAACACGCTAATTTAGAAACCCACTTTATTGACTCAAGCGGTTTAATTTCTTGGGATTTATTTAAGCAAACGCCCGATTATGAATTTGCTGATTGGGATTTCAGTGGTACAACGCAGGAAGAATACAATAATTTAATGGCAATTTTCCGTGCGGATGAAAAAGAAGTTTACGTGATGGATTACAACCATTTGGATGTCTATGCGTGCCGTATTATTGTGCCAGGCATCTCTGATATTTATCCTGCAGACGATTTAATTTACGCCAACAACAATATGGGAATGGATTGGCGCGAAATTTTACTGGATTTACCAAATTGGCATCACGATGCGGAAACCTATCAAGAGTTATTAGACGAATTAGACGGACAAGATATTGACGATGCAACTCGCGTGCGTGAATTTATCGGCATCGTTGCCCCTAAAAATAGCGGCTGGACAACCTTACGCGTGGGCGAATTAAAATCAATGCTTCACCTGGCATTAGGCGAATTAGAACAGGCATTAGATTGGGCAAACTGGACGCTGAATATGAATAGTTCTGTATTTACTGTAGAACGTGTGAATTATTACCGCGCATTAATTTCCATCATTGAATTACATTTAGATCAAAATCGCGCCCCAGCACAATATCGTGCAGTGTTTGAGAAAATGTATGGTAAAGATGCGGTTAAACAAGCTTGGGCCGCTGTCTCTGAAAGTGGCAATCCGTTCTACAATCTTCCAGCAAGTGATGAGAATTTAAAAAACTTTAAGGAACATCAGGCGTTGTTAGGGGCTTATGGGAAGTTGCAGAAAGCCAAAAAAGAAAATTGGAAATAATTAGGTCAGGATTTCGCCTGACGACTACCTACTTTCTTTTACTCGTGTAAAAGAAAGTAGGCAAAGAAAACACGCCCCAATTAAATCGCTAATCTTTGCTTTATTTCAATTTTCTTAACGGCAATTTTCTAAACTCGCTGCGCTCAAACAGACGAAAATTGCCTAAAAATTGAAAGTCGCAAAGGCGATTTATATGGGGACTTTAGTTTATCTAAGCATTATAAAAATATTTAAATATTTTACCCGCACTTAAAAATAATCCCTTCTTTTCCGCCTTTGTGTAATTGAATTTGTAGGAAATTTTCGTCTGTTTGAGCGCAGCGAGTTCAGAAAATTTCCGTGAAACAAATTCAATGGAACAAAGGAAATAAGGAAAAGCAGGGTTGCCTTTCTTTTTGCCTACTTTTTCTTTGGCAAGGCAAAGAAAAAGTAGGTCGCCATCAGGCGAAATCCTGATATCAAAAACCACATATCCACAATTTTATGCTATAATCCGCCACAATTTTTGATCAAAAAAGGAATACCAATGACGGATTCAATCCAATCATCTATCACCCCTGTCAATATCGAAGAAGAACTCAAATCTTCCTACCTTGACTACGCGATGTCGGTTATCGTTGGGCGTGCATTACCTGACGTTCGAGATGGTTTAAAACCTGTTCACCGCCGCGTATTGTTCTCAATGGATCGCGAAGGTAATACCGCCAATAAAAAATACGTAAAATCAGCGCGTGTTGTGGGTGATGTAATCGGTAAATATCACCCGCATGGTGACTCGGCTGTGTACGATACCATCGTTCGTATGGCACAACCATTCTCACTTCGCTATATGTTGGTTGATGGACAAGGTAACTTTGGTTCAATTGATGGTGATGCGCCAGCTGCAATGCGTTATACCGAAGTGCGTATGCAAAAAATTACGCAAGCATTACTCACAGATTTGGATAAAGAAACCGTCAATTTCTCGCCAAACTATGATGGCGAATTAATGATTCCAGATGTATTGCCAACTCGTATTCCAGCACTTTTAGCAAATGGATCTTCAGGTATTGCAGTGGGGATGGCAACTAACATTCCTCCTCACAACTTAAATGAAGTATTAAATGGTTGTTTGGCTTATATCGACAACAATGAAATTACCATTGATGAATTAATGCAACATATTCCAGGCCCAGACTTCCCAACCGCGGCATTAATTAATGGTCGTAAAGGAATTGAAGAGGCCTACCGCACTGGTCGTGGTAAAGTTTATGTTCGTGCTCGTGCAACAGTAGAAACCAACGAAAAAGGACGCGAGCAAATTATCGTGTCTGAATTGCCATACCAAGTAAATAAAGCAAAATTAGTCGAGAAAATCGCCGAATTAATTCGCGAGAAAAAAATCGAAGGTATCAGCAATATTACTGACCTTTCAAACAAAGAAGGGATCCGTATTGAAATTGATATTAAACGTGATGCAGTAGGTGAAGTGGTATTAAACCATCTTTACTCGCTAACCCAAATGCAAGTGACCTTTGGTATCAATATGGTGGCATTGGATCACGGTCAGCCACGTTTATTTAATCTTAAAGAAATCATTGAATCCTTCGTTTTACACCGCCGTGAAGTGGTTACACGTCGTTCTATCTTTGAGCTTCGCAAAGCGCGTGAACGTACGCACATTTTGGAAGGTTTAGCGGTTGCTCGTTCTAATATCGATGAAATGATTGCGATCATTCGTAACTCTAAAAACCGTGAAGAGGCTGCAACAGCAATCAGTTCACGCTCTTGGACGTTACATAGCGACATTATTAATCTTCTTGATGTTTCTGCTCGTCCTGATGATTTAGAAGAAAATCTAGGTATTCAAGGTGAACAATATTACTTATCACCAGCGCAAGTAAACGCAATTTTAGAACTTCGTTTACACCGTTTAACGGGCATTGCCTTTGAAGAAGTTGTAAAAGAATATGAGGAATTATTAGTTAAAATTGCGGATCTTCTTCATATTTTAAGTAGCGCAGAACGTTTAATGGAAGTGATTCGTGAAGAATTGGAAGAAGTGAAAGCACAATTCGGTGATGATCGTTTAACTGAAATTACCGCTGCTTCTGGCGATATTGATTTAGAAGATTTAATCGCACAAGAAGACGTAGTTGTGACGCTTTCTCACGAAGGTTATGTGAAATACCAACCACTAACTGACTATGAAGCACAACGTCGTGGCGGTAAAGGTAAATCTGCAACGAAGATGAAAGAAGAAGATTTCATCGAAAAATTACTGGTGGCAAATACTCACGATACGATCCTCTGTTTCTCTAGCCGTGGTCGTTTATATTGGTTGAAAGTATATCAACTTCCACAAGCAAGCCGTGGCGCACGCGGTCGTCCAATTGTGAATATTCTTCCGTTACAAGAAAACGAACGTATTACTGCAATCTTGCCAGTTTCTGCTTACGAAGAAGATAAATTCGTGGTTATGGCAACTGCTGGCGGTATTGTGAAGAAAATCGCCTTAACCGAATTTAGCCGTCCACGTTCAAACGGTATCATCGCATTAAATTTACGTGACGAAGATGAATTAATCGGCGTGGATATTACCGATGGTAGCAACGAAATTATGTTGTTCTCATCACAAGGTCGTGTGGTACGTTTTGCAGAAAATGCAGTGCGTGCAATGGGTCGTTTAGCGACAGGTGTTCGCGGTATTAAACTAGCTTTAACAAACGATATTTCTGACGATGAAAGTACGGTAGAAATTGAAGATATTTCTGATGACAACGCCGAAGCATCATTAGACTTAAATATCGATAAAGTGGTTTCTCTCGTTGTGCCAAAAGGTGAAGGTGCAATTTTAACCGCAACGCAAAACGGCTACGGAAAACGCACACAATTAAGTGAATACCCAACTAAATCACGTAATACAAAAGGTGTGATTTCGATTAAAGTGAGTGAGCGCAATGGTAAAGTCGTTGCCGCAACTCAAGTAGAAGAAACAGACCAAATTATGTTGATTACCGATGCTGGAACCCTTGTTCGCACACGCGTAAGCGAGGTAAGCATCGTAGGCCGTAACACTCAAGGTGTCCGTTTAATTCGTACTGCAGATGATGAACACG
Source organism: Haemophilus sp. oral taxon 036 (assembly GCF_002998595.1). NCBI lineage: Bacteria > Pseudomonadati > Pseudomonadota > Gammaproteobacteria > Pasteurellales > Pasteurellaceae > Haemophilus > Haemophilus sp. oral taxon 036. The sequence continues at coordinate 1,588,620 of NZ_CP027235.1, read as the reverse complement.
TAGTAAGTTTAGAACGTGTTTGTGATGCAGATGAAGAAGATTCCTTGGAAGAAAGCGGTTCTGAAGAATAACCTATTATAAAAGAAGAAGTGCGGTGAAATTTCACCGCACTTTTTTATATCTAATTACCCGCTAAACCATCCCTAATTCGTTTTTCAAACTGATCATAATCCACTAAAAACGCATCGTGTCCGTAATCTGATGGGAATTCGTAAAAATGTAAATCGACTCCACTTTGTTCTAAAAGCTGTTTACTTTTATAAAGGTCAACTGGCTTAAAGAGCTGGTCCGTTGTCACAGAAACCAGCGTATAACGCGCTTTAATGCGTGATAATGCCTCTTTGACATTTTCATACCCAATGCTTGGATCATACATATCCAACGCACGTAACAAATGCAAATAACTATTGGCATCAAAACGTTCTAAAAATTTTTTACCTTGGTAAGAAAGGTAGGATTCAACTTGAAAGTAGTCACCCCAAAAGCTGCCATCTGATTTTGTTGCTCGTCCAAACGCTTTTGCAAGCTGTAAATCAGTACGGTAAGTCAACATACCTAGCATACGAGCAATAGATAGTCCTTGATCCGGCGGTGTACCATCATAGTAATCGCCACCATTAAAATTAGGGTCATTAATGACCGCTTGACGCATAACATGGTTAAAGCCTATGGCTTCCGCACTAAAATAAATGGATGAGCAAAGATTCACGATATTATCCATAAAATCAGGATAATCAATCGCCCATTGATTCGCTTGCATACCGCCAAAAGATCCACCAATAATGGCTTTTAAATGACTAATGCCAAGATGATCAAGCAAGGCTTTTTGTACTTTGACAATATCTTGCAAGACAATATTAGGAAATTGGCTACCATAAGGTTTACCCGTTTGCGGATTAATTGATGAAGGCCCTGTTGTTCCCTTGCAACCACCTAATACGTTTGAGCTAATAAAAAAATAACGATCCGTATCCAATGCTAAACCTTTGCCCATAAAATTCTGCCACCAGCCATCGCGACCATCATCGAAATAAGGCTCAGCATCGCCAGTCAAAGCATGGCAAATTAATACCGCATTATTTTTTTCGGCATTGAGCGTACCATAAGTTTGATACGCGACATTGATATGGGAAAGCTTGCCACCAAGCGTCATGGTTAAAGGCTGTGTGTCAAAAAGCACTACATTTTGCACAGACATTGGAAACCTATCGTAATAATGAGAATGGCGCCTAAACTATCAGTAAGTCGATTAGGTTGTCAAGAAATTTTAGCCGTCTAAACGGCTAAATTATCACACATCAATGCAATTCATAAAATCCATCAAATTCTCCTTGAAGTGCGGGGAATTTTTCATTATGTTTACAGACATGATAATAAAAAAATTACCATCAAAATTAACCGCACTTTTTCGTATATCGATCTATACAATCTTTGCACTGATTATGCTTTGCTTGCTTGTCGATAAAGGCGTAAGTTTTTATGTGCGTGATAAGATATTCACGAGTATTGATGAAATCCCCCCTCGAGCATATGCTCTTGTGTTGGGCACATCGAAATATATTATTGGTGGAAAACCTAATGCTTATTACGAGTATCGTTTAGCCGCAGCAAAAGAGTTGATCGATCATCAAAAAGTCAATTACCTTTTACTAAGTGGCGACAATCGCACTGTCCAATATAACGAACCAAGAGCAATGTTTCGTGATTTACGAAAAATGGGCGTATCAGAAGCCTCTATGTTCCGCGATTTTGCTGGTTTTCGTACGCTAGATTCCGTTATCCGCGCAGATAAAATTTTCCAAGTACAAGCATTTACGATTGTCAGTCAAAAATTTCATTGCGAACGCGCACTTTTAATTGCTAAAGCACATGATATTGATGCAATTTGTTTTGTAGCCAAACAACCTGAATTACCTCTATCTACTCGAATAAGAGAAGTTTTTGCGCGTATAAAAGCGGTTTTGGATTTGATATTAGGTGTTGAGCCTTATTTTTTGGGAGAGCCAGAACCACTGCCCTCCCCTATAAATAAGGTAAATTGATGTTTACTCTATAACCGACCAAAATTCGGCTACGGTGTGGAAAGATCCAAAGACTAAAACAACATCATTTTTTACCGCACTTTTGAGTGCAGTACGCATACCATCCATAACAGAATTATCTGATGTAGCTTGAACATGTGGGAAATGACTTTTCAGTTTATCAGCTAATTCATCGCCTGACTGCCCGCGATAGCCGCCTAAGGTGACACAATGCCATTCATCAATAATAGACGTTAAATGCGCAAATACACCATTTGCATCTTTGTCTTTGAGCATCCCACATACGGCAATAATTTTGCCTTCTATGCTATGTTTAAGTGCGGCCAATTTTTCAGATAAATATTTTGCAGCATGAGGATTATGCCCCACATCAACGATGATTATTGGCAAGGTTTCAACTGGTACGCCAAGATAATCCGCTAATTTTTCACGTCTATCTGCTTTTATTGCTTGAAAACGACCAACCAGTTCTACCTCTTGCAAAGATTTTCGCAAAGTCTGTTCCGAAATATCAAAAGGTAAACATTGAACGGCTGCAAGAGCCGTTGCAGCATTCGCCAATGGAATCTGACAAAACGGCAAATTTTCTAACCGCACTTTTTTATTTTGCCATTGCCAATTTTCAGCATTTTGCTCAAATGACCAATCCACATCACGTCGGGAAACTTGGCAATGTAATTTTCCAGCCTGATCTAACATTGTTTGTGGCACATTAGGTTCGCCAATCACGACAGGGCAATTTTTGCGGAAAATTCCTGCTTTTTCAAAAGCAATGGCCTCTCTGGTATCCCCAAGAAAATCGGTGTGATCAATATCGATGCTAGTAATCACCGCAAGATGGCTATCCACAATATTGGTCGCATCTAAACGGCCACCTAACCCCACTTCTAAAATCACCACATCTAATTTTGATTGCTTAAATAAATGCAATGCAGAAAGGGTGCTAAATTCAAAATAAGTCAGCGATTCTGTTTTGTTTTCATCAATAAAGGCAAAAGAGGCGGTATGTGCTTCATCTGGTAAATCTTGATTTTGAATGCGTACTCGCTCGTTATAACGTAGTAAATGAGGCGAAGAATACACGCCCACACGTAATCCGTGATTAAGCAGAATCGTTTCTAACAAACGGCAAGTCGTGCCTTTACCATTCGTCCCCCCCACCGTTATCACATAAGGGGCGGGATGAAGTAAATCCAATTTTTCTGCCACGGATTTAATACGATCTAAACCAAGATCAATAGGTTTAAAATGGCTTTTTTCTAAATAAGAAAGCCACTCAGCGAGTGGCGAAGTGGCTTTAAGTTGCATATTATTCATCTTCAGAAATGAGTTCAGGTTCTACAAAAGGAGAAGGTTGATTCGTTAATTTACTCAATACACTTGCTAAAGTTTTACGCATTTCTGAACGTTTCACGATCATATCAATTGCCCCTTTCTCAAGTAAAAACTCACTACGTTGGAAACCTTCTGGCAATTTTTCACGTACTGTTTGTTCAATAACGCGAGGCCCCGCAAACCCAATTAAAGCTTTTGGCTCGGCAATATTTAAATCACCCAACATCGCAAAACTTGCTGATACGCCGCCTAAAGTTGGATCTGTTAATACTGAAATAAATGGTACGCCTTTTTCACGCATTTGGGCAAGTACTGCACTGGTTTTTGCCATTTGCATTAAAGAGAATAATGCTTCCTGCATACGTGCACCACCACTCGCAGAGAAACACACAAACGGACAATTCATTTCCATAGCTTTTTCAGCCGCTTTAACAAATTTTGCACCCACAACAGACCCCATTGAACCGCCCATAAAAGCAAAGTTCGACGCAGCCACAACAATTGGCATATTATAAAGTGTACCAGTCATGGTAATTAACGCATCTTTTTCACCTGTTTCTTTTTGCGCCGCACTGATACGATCTTTATATTTCTTTGAATCTTTAAATTTTAAAATATCTTTTGGTTCTAAATCTGCCGCAATTTCTTGGCTTGAACCTTCGTCCAATAATTTTAATAAACGCTCACGTGCGTCAATACGCATATGATGACCGCATTTAGGGCAAACATAAAGATTACGTTTGAGTTCTTCACTATAAAGTACTTGTTCACAAGAAGTACATTTAGTCCACACGCCTTCCGGCACATTTGCTTTTCGAGTAGAAGAAGACGGACTCTTACTAAAAATTCGGTTAATCCAGCTCATTTTTCGACCTTTTTATTGACTAGAAAATTCTGCGTATTAGACCATAAATTTGCAGAATTTGCTACTTGTAAGGCGTTTTTGTACTGCTCCGATTTCCTTTAGAGACTTTCAATAAATATGAGAAATAAATCCATGATTGAACATTTTTTTTATTTCTTTGTCTCATAGAGCACGTTATCTGAAATCTATTTTGGAGTATTTTATGAAAAAAACACGTTTTGTATTAAGCAGTATTGCTCTCGGATTAAGTGTCTTGACTACACCATTTGTGACTCAAGCTGGTTTACCAAGTTTTATTTCAGAGCAAAATAGTTTGGCACCCATGTTAGAAAAAGTTCAACCTGCAGTAGTGACACTTTCTGTTGAAGGAAAAGCAAAAGTTGACTCACGTTCTCCTTTTCAAGACGATATTCCTGAAGAATTTAAATTCTTCTTCGGTGATCGTTTTGCTGAACAATTTGGTGGAGGCGGTGAATCAAAACGTAACTTCCGTGGTTTAGGTTCTGGCGTCATTATTAATGCAAATAAAGGCTATGTTTTAACGAATAATCATGTTATTGACGGGGCAGATAAAATTACCGTGCAATTACAAGATGGCCGTGAGTTTAAAGCCAAATTAGTGGGTAAAGATGAGCAATCAGATATTGCGTTAGTACAGCTTGAAAAACCAAGTAATTTAACAGAAATCAAATTTGCTGATTCCGATAAATTACGAGTAGGCGATTTCACTGTTGCAATTGGTAATCCATTTGGTTTAGGTCAAACTGTGACATCTGGTATTGTTTCTGCATTAGGTCGCTCAACTGGCTCTGATAGCGGTGCTTATGAAAACTATATTCAAACTGATGCTGCGGTAAACCGCGGTAATTCAGGTGGTGCATTAGTCAACCTAAATGGTGAACTCATTGGTATCAACACCGCGATTATTTCGCCAAGCGGTGGCAATGCAGGAATTGCCTTTGCGATTCCAAGTAATCAAGCAAACAATTTAGTGCAACAAATTTTAGAATTTGGTGAAGTACGCCGAGGATTGCTTGGTATTAAAGGTGGCGAACTCAATGCTGATTTAGCCAAAGCCTTTAATGTAAGCGCACAACAAGGCGCATTTGTAAGTGAAGTTTTACCGAAATCTGCTGCTGAAAAAGCTGGCATTAAAGCGGGGGATATTATCACGGCGATGAATGGTCAAAAAATCTCAAGTTTCGCAGAAATGCGAGCAAAAATTGCCACCTCTGGTGCAGGAAAAGAGATCAGTTTAACTTACTTACGCGATGGTAAATCTCACGATGTTAAAGTGAAATTACAAGCGGATGATGGAAATCAACTTTCCTCTAAAACGGAATTGCCAGCATTAGATGGAGCAACATTGAAAAACTATGATGCAAAAGGCATCAAAGGGATTGAAATCACCAAAATTCAACCGAACTCCCTCGCAGCCCAACGTGGTTTAAAAGCTGGCGATATTATTATTGGCATAAACCGCCAGCAGGTTGAAAACACGGCTGAATTAAGCAAAGCGCTTGATGAGGAGCCATCGGCTGTGGCCTTAAATATTTTACGTGGAGACAACAATTTTTACTTATTAGTACAATAACTCTTCCACCGAATATATAGACAAAAAGTCCGATCATGATGATCGGACTTCTTTTTTATGAGGCAATTACTTTCAACAAATCTACCACAAATTCTAACCGCACTTTGTTATCAGATAGGTCTTTCATAAACTTAAATTTCAATGGGCCATCAAATCGATACACAATAGGTTCTTTTTGAATTAATTGAATAAATTTATCTGGATTCACTTGTGCTTTTGGTGAAAACTCAATAAAACCGCCTTGCATTCCTGCATCAATTCGCACAACTTTCAACGGCTCAACCAACAAACGCAATTCTGCAATTTGCAGTAGATTTTTTGTCGCATCAGGCAATAATCCGAATCGATCTATCAACTCAACTTTTAACTCATCCAATTCTGATTTACTCTCTGCTGCGGCAATTCGTTTATAAAAGGATAAACGCATATTCACATCACCTAGATAATCATCTGGCAATAAAGCAGGCACGCGCAATTCAATATCTGCTTGTTGTTGAGTCAATTCTTCTAATGATGGTTCACGCCCTTCTTTTAATGCTTTAACCGCCGCATCCAATAATTCCATATAAAGCGAAAAACCGATGCTTTCAATTTGTCCGCTTTGTTCATTTCCAAGTAATTCGCCTGCGCCACGAATCTCTAAATCATGAGTAGCCAAGATAAAACCAGCCCCAAGGTTATCAAGATTTTCTAACGCATCTAGGCGGCGTTCAGCATCTTTTGTCATCATTTTTGGCGGTGGCGTAAGCAAATAAGCATAAGCCTGATGATGTGAACGCCCGACTCGTCCACGTAATTGATGCAACTGAGCCAAACCAAAATGATCTGCTCGTTCAATAATAATGGTATTTGCCGTTGGCACATCAATACCCGTTTCGATAATGGTTGAACAAACTAAGACGTTATAACGCTGATGATAAAAATCACTCATCACACGTTCTAACTCACGTTCTCGCATTTGTCCGTGCCCCACAATCACTCGTGCTTCAGGTACAAGTGCGGTGAGTTTTTCTGCTGTATTTTCAATACTTGCGACATCATTATGGAGATAATAAACCTGCCCGCCACGTAAGATTTCACGCAAAATTGCTTCTCGTACAACAAGATCGTCATTCTGGCGGACAAAGGTTTTAATACTTAATCGGCGAGCAGGTGGCGTAGAAATAATGGAAAGATCACGAATACCATTCATCGCCATATTGAGCGTACGCGGAATTGGCGTTGCCGTTAGCGTAAGAATATCGATATTCGCACGGAGCTGTTTAATTTTCTCTTTTTGGCCCACACCGAAACGATGTTCTTCATCAATAATCAACAAACCAAGATCATTAAATTTTACATCTGATTGAATTAATTTATGGGTACCAATCAATATATCGACTTTGCCTTCTGCAAGATTTTCCAGAATTTGTTTTTGTTCTTTTGCAGTTTTAAAACGGGATAACACTTCTACGTTCACCGGCAAATTTGCAAAACGATCCTTAAAATTCTCATAATGCTGTTGGGCTAACAGTGTAGTTGGCACTAGCACTGTAACTTGCTTATGATTCATCACAGCCAAAAATGCGGCACGCATTGCCACTTCAGTTTTACCAAAACCTACATCACCGCAAACAAGGCGATCCATTGCTTTTGGCTGACACATATCAGAAATTACCGCATTAATTGCCATTTCCTGATCGTAGGTTTCTTCAAAAGGAAAAGTTGCGGCAAACTGTTGAAATTCTTCACGATCATATTTAAAGGCAAAGCCTTTCTTCGCTTCACGTTGTGCGTAAACATCTAGTAACTCGGCCGCAACATCACGAATTTTCTCCGCTGCTTTTTGGCGTGATTTCGCCCAAGCCTCGTTACCCAATTTATGTAATGGCGCACTTTCATCAGAACCACCGACATAACGGCTAATCAAATGTAATGAAGTGACTGGCACATAAAGTTTTGATTCATTTGCATAATTTAGCAGCAAATATTCTGCTTTAATGCCACCTGTATCTAAGGTGACCAAACCGCCATAACGCCCCACACCATGATCAAGATGCACAACGGGTTGCCCTATTTTCAGCTCGGCAAGATTGCGCACAAGCGTGTCAGGATTAATCGTTTTACGTTTATCTCTAGAACGTTGTTGAACACGTTCGCCAAGTAAATTAGCTTCGCCAAGAATCGCGACAGGAAGCGATTGTTCAATAATAAAACCTTGTTCAAGAGAGCTGACTAACAAGCTAAATTTTTCATTTTCAGCCTGTTCCAAGAATTGAATTTGTTTTGGCTTGAGTTTTAATGGTGAAAGCAAATCAAGCAAAGTCTCTCGGCGACCTTCCGTCTCCACAGAAAACAGTATATTTCCTTTAAAATGCTCAATAAATTGGCGTAATTGCCCCAATGGTTCTTTTTGCTGGGATTGAACGGTCACTTCTGGTAAAGCAGCAACAGGTAAATTTTTCTGGCGTACCGATGACCGCACTTTTTCCGCTTTAAATGTAATGCGTGGATAAGATTTCAATCGGCGATTGACTTCATCAACATTAAGCCATAATTTTTCAGGCGATAAAAGGGGACGCATCGGATCCACTTTACGTTGTTCATAACGCTGTTTTACATCTTGATAAAAACGTTCTCCTTGCGTTTGATTGTTTTCCATATCCACAAACAGCGTTTGTTCTGGCAAATAATCAAACAAAGTCGCCATTTCAGAAAAGAAAAGTGGTTGCCAATATTCAATGCCAGAAATCAAGGTACCTTTACTGATTTGCTGATAAATATGTTCGGGATCTCGGCGAATTTCACCAAAAGTTTCACGAAATTGCGCACGGAAAAATTCAATCCCTTTGTCATCCGTTGGAAATTCGTGAGCAGGCAAAAGATTAATTGAGTTAATTTCATCAAGAGTACGTTGCGTATCCACGTCAAAAGTGCGAATGGAATCAATTTCATCATCAAAAAAATCAAGACGAAAAGGCACCGCACTTCCCATTGGAAAAAGATCCAACAAGGCTCCACGAACCGCATATTCACCATGTTCCAATACTTGCTCCACAGCACGATAGCCCGCGGCTTCCAATTGTAAGCGCATTTTATCGATGACCAAACGATCGCCTTTTTTAATCAGAAGCACATTGTGTTGTAAATATTGTGGCGGGCAAAGGCGTTGCATTAATGTCGAAATCGGCAATAAGAAAATGCCTTTTTTCGCATTTTGTAAATGGAAAAGCGCACTTAAACGAGAGGAAATGATTTCTTGATGGGGAGAAAAGGTATCGTAAGGTAAGGTTTCCCAATCAGGAAAAAGGCATACATTTTGGCTGATTAATTCCGATAAAACACGTGATAAACGCACCGCACTTCGCGTATCTGGTGTCACCACTACTGTTAAATTTTGATTTTGCTCTGCAATTTCACTAATCGCCAATGCATCAGCGCCGGGTAATACATTGCCTAAAATTTTGTGATCATTGGGTTGGGTAGGAATATCAGGTTGGAAAAAAGCCGTTTTCATAAATATCAATAACGCATTAATGCTTGTTTAAAAACTGACGAACAGTTTACTGAAGTTCATAATATATTTCAACAATCAACTGTTTAAAAAAACAGTTAATTAATATTATTCAAAGATAGTTTATCCGCCAGAGCGTTTTATCTCATCTATTTTCATAGTAAAATGTCCGTATTGTGATAAGGAACAGAAAAATGAAAAATACCGAGATCTTACTCACCATTAAACTTCAACAAGAACTTTTTATCGATCCAAAACGAGTGCGTTTACTCAAAGAAATTCAACAATGCGGTTCGATTAATCAAGCAGCGAAAAATGCAAAAGTGAGCTATAAAAGTGCGTGGGATCATTTAGAAGCGATGAATAAAATCAGCCCTCGCCCATTGCTTGAACGAAATACAGGTGGAAAAAATGGCGGAGGTACGGCACTTACCTCTTATGCCGAGCGTTTGCTGCAGCTTTATGATTTATTAGAACGTACGCAAGAACACGCTTTTCATATTTTACAAGATGAATCTGTTCCGTTAGATAGTTTACTCACGGCAACTGCACGTTTTTCTTTACAAAGTAGCGCACGCAATCAATTTTTTGGACGAGTGGCACAACAACGAATCATTGACTCTCGTTGTGTTGTGGATGTGAATGTGCAAGGATTACCAACCCCATTGCAAGTTTCTATTACCACTAAAAGCTCGGCTCGTTTGAAACTCATTACGGAAAAAGAAGTGATGTTGATGTTCAAAGCACCTTGGGTGAAAATTAGTGAAAAACCACTAGAAAATCAGGCTAATCAGTTCCCTGTAAATATCAAATCACTAAATGAAGAAGAAGCCATCCTTCAATTTGCTGACAGCGACATTGAATTTTGTGCCACGCTCCACCAACCAAATCAATGGCAAATCGGGCAACAGGTTTGGATTCACATTGATCAAGAGCAAATTATTTTAGCTACGCTAGGTTAATCTCAAAGTGCGGTAAATTTTAGAAGAACATTTTAATCATACAAAAAAAGACAGGCCTAGCGCCTGTCTTGTTTATTATTAATTAAAATCCTAAACTAATTAGAAATATTTTTTACAATCAGCGTAATACCATCCACACGTTCAACTTCAATCAATGCTCCAACCGTGAGATTATCACCTTGAATGCGCCAAGTTGTGTCGCCAAACGCGCCTCAACCAATTCCATTCACGCCAAGTTCTTGAACAACACCTTGTTTACCAAGTAACGCATGATCTCGCTGATTTAATGTTGAATGATATTGATCATGGCGATCTTTACCATGTTGATATTTCCACCAAATCACTGAAAGTATGCAAGCTAATAGCGCGTAAAAAATAGCAAGTGAGGCAAGAGAAAGGCTGGGAAAAAGAAATTGTACAAATGCCGTCACTAAAGCTGCTAATCCCCACCATAGCAAAAATATCCCAGGTGTAAGCACTTCACCAATAAGCAAAATAAAACCTAAAATCAGCCAGTGCCAAAGCGTCCAATTTATTAACCAATCCGCCATAGATTCTCCTATTTGTTGTAAAGGCTTTTTATTACAAAAGTGCGGTGATAAACGATTAAAAAAATCACCGCACTTTATCTAAATTAAGATTTCTTATCGCCCTTTAATAACTCCGCAATACCAGCAACAGAACCAATTAAATTGCCAGCTTCTAATGGCATAAGCACGACTTTACTGTTTCCTGAACTTCCGATTTCTTTCAATGCTTCCGTATATTTTTGTGCAATAAAGTAGTTAATCGCTTTGGTGTCACCGCTGGTAATTGCTTCTGATACCATTTGCGTTGCTTTTGCTTCAGCTTCTGCTGCTCGTTCTCGAGCTTCAGCTTGTAAAAAGGCTTCTTGTCGCTCCCCTTCCGCTTTTAAAATTCTAGCTTGTTTTTCACCTTCAGCACGAAGAATCTGAGCCTGACGAATCCCCTCAGCCTCTAATACTTCAGCACGTTTATTTCGTTCCGCTTTCATTTGAGCATTCATAGAATCAATCAATTCACGAGGCGGACGAACATCACGAATTTCAATACGGGTTACTTTAATCCCCCATGGATTTGTCGCTTCATCCACAATAGCCAATAATCGACTATTAATAGAATCACGTTGGGAAAGCATTTCATCAAGCTCCATCGAGCCAAGCACGGTTCGAATATTTGTCATGGTTAAATTGATGATAGCTTGTTCCAAATGGTTTACTTCATAAGCCGCACTTCGGGCATCAATCACTTGGACAAAACAAACCGCGTCAATAGAAACATTGGCGTTATCTTTAGAAATCACTTCTTGGGAAGGAATGTCTAAAACTTGTTCCATCATATTAATTTTACGACCAATACGATCAACAAAAGGCACCACTAAATTTAGCCCTGGCATTAATGTTCTTGTGTAACGACCAAAACGTTCGATTGTCCAGTTATAACCTTGTGGTACGGTTTTTACTGTAGAAAACAAAATTAATGCGACTAATATCACAAAAATTAATGTGGAAATAGCGAATCCATCAAGCATATTTTTTCTCCTTTATTAGGGTAGATTTAATGAAAAAAGTCTATCAAATCCACCCGCACTTTTATAGCCTATTTTGTATAAAATTAAGGCAATTTTGCCACTACTGCATAGCCTTCAATTAAACCTTCCACCTCATAAGAAGCATTCGCAGTAATGAAAGCTGCCTCACCTTGTTTCAAAGAAAGTGCGGTCGTTTCTGAGCGTAAATTCAACTGGCCATTCATCACCAATAAAATACTCGCACTTTGTGCTTTTAAATGATGAGTTTCACCACATTCATATTGAATATTTTGCAAAGCGAAATCTTGTGCCGGCGTAGCATAAGTAAATATACGCGCGTCTTGAGGTGCCGACGGGATAATTTTAGGCTCCACTTCACGACAATCTATAATTTTAAGCAATTCTGGAATATCCACATATTTAGGCGTTAAACCACCTCGAATCACATTATCTGAACAAGCCATCAGTTCAATATTTTGCCCGCGTAAATAAGCATGCGGAATGCCAGCATCTTGGTAAATTCCCTCACCTTTTTTGAGGTGCACAATATTAAACAAATAGAAGCAAATTAAACCTGCATCTAATTTATCTAAAGAAATATTCATTGCATCAATGGTATAAAGCACCCAATAATCTGGATTAGTTAAATCCAGATTATTAGCCTCATAAGCAGTTTGATTTTCCAACAGAATTGGAGAAAGCCATTGGTGTAGCTGAGCTTGTTCTGCTTGCATAATATCGGCATAGAAAGCATGTAAATCTTGTTTATGTAATTTTTTTGCAAGCGGGGCTAAAGATGAGCGTGCCTCTAAAGCTTCGATAATATCCGATTTATTTTTAAAACCATGCAACAACCAGAAATCAGATAAAGCGATCATCATTTCAGGTTTATAATTGTTATCTTTATAAGTACGTGTTGATGCTTTTAAATCAATGCCTTTCGCATTTTCTTCCGCAAAACCTATCTCAGCTTGTGTTTTCGTTGGATGAAGTTGAATAGAAAGAGGTTGGGCGACATCAAGAATTTTTAATAAATAGGGTAATTCATCACCAAAACTTGCTCGGCTTTGTGCACCAAGTGCGGTAGGATTTTTTTGTAAAAATTCAGTAAGTAACAAATTTTTACCATCAACTTCAATGGTTGAAGGCGAAGAATTATGAGCGCCCAACCACCATTCAGCATAATATTGATTTTCTTCCGCAGGAATATTTAGTAATTGAGGAATATATTGATGCCCTCCCCATACGTAATTTTGGAGTGAGCCAGTAAGTTTATAGATCATTTTTAATTTTTCCCTTGAATCCTATCTACACCACAGTTTTATTTACATAAATAAAAAATCCGCACAAAGGCGGACTTTTTTATCGTAAAGAAATTATTTAGTTAAGCTTAATACCACTGACTCTCCAGCGACGACTTCACCTGATTTTTTCACGATGCAAGAAATTTCATCCATATTGGAAATAACAACGGGGGTTAATACAGATTTTGCTTTTGATTCTAATAAAGGAAGATCAAATTCAATCACGGTATCTCCACGCTTAACAGATTGACCTTCTTGCGCAATACGAGTAAAGCCTTCACCTTTCAACTCAACGGTATCAATGCCAAAGTGTACAAATAATTCTACACCTTCTTTTGATTCCATTGAGAAAGCATGATTGGTTTCAAAAATTTTACCAATCACACCATCCACTGGCGCAACGATTTTGTTACCGGTAGGACGAATAGCAACACCATCACCCACGATTTTTTCAGAGAAAACTACATCGGGAACATCTTCAATATTTACAATCTCACCAGAGATAGGTGCATAAATTTCAACTTCCACAGATTTGTTTTCTTTTGAACCGAATAACTTGTCAAATAAGCCCATTTTAATCTCCTATCAATTCATAGATGGCTGTTATTTTAACGTAAAATCAAACAATTTTGTCTAATTTAATGCATTTTCCGCCAAAAATTCTTCGATTAACTGCTCAATTTCCGAAGCAGTCGGTTTTTGTAATGCGGCATTAGCAAGAGCTTTTGCATCTTGGAAATTCACATTACGGATTAATTTTTTAATTCTAGGTACAGAAATAGCACTCATACTAAATTCATCTAATCCCATACCAAGTAACAATAAGGTTGCACGTTCATCACCCGCTAATTCACCGCACATTCCCGTCCATTTACCCTCTGCGTGAGAAGCATCAATTACTTGTTTAATTAAACCAAGCACAGATGGCTGCATCGGATTATAAAGATGTGAAATTAACTCATTGCCTCGATCCACCGCCAAAGTATATTGGGTTAAATCGTTAGTACCGATACTGAAGAAATCGACTTCTTTTGCTAAGAATTTTGCATTTACAGCAGCTGACGGTGTTTCAACCATGACACCCACTTGGATATGCTCATCAAAAGCTTTGCCTTCTGCACGTAATTCCACTTTTAATGCTTCAATAACCGCTTTTAATTCTCGAATTTCTTCTACAGAAATAATCATCGGGAACATCACCGCTAATTTACCAAACGCTGAAGCTCGTAATACTGCGCGTAATTGTGCATTTAAAATTTCACGGCGATCTAACGCAATGCGAATCGCACGCCATCCTAAGAATGGATTCATTTCTTTTGGTAAATCTAAATATGGAAGCTCCTTATCGCCACCAATATCCATAGTACGAAGCACAGTTAAACGCCCGTTCATTGCTTCTACGACTTCTTTATAGGCGATGAATTGCTCTTCTTCCGTCGGAAGCTGTTCACGATCCATAAATAAGAATTCCGTTCGGTATAAACCAATACCTTCCGCGCCATTGCGATCTGCTCCTTCACAATCACGGATTGTTCCGATATTCGCGACCACATCAACCTTGTGTCCATCCAATGTGATTGCGGGGAGATCTTTTAATTTAGCTAACTCTGCTTTTTCCTCAGAAATTTTAGCTTCAAGTGTTTTTAATTCATCAATCTGAGATTGTGTTGGATTGATATAAACTTGATTATTTATGGCATCTAAAATTAAGTAATCACCAGTATTCACCAATTCGGTCACATTATTTGTGCCTACAATTGCTGGTAATTCTAAAGAACGCGCCATAATAGAAGTATGAGAGGTTCTACCACCAATATCAGTGACAACCCCTAATACTTTTTCAAGATTAAGTTGAGCTGTTTCTGAAGGAGTCAGATCATAAGCGACAAGAATTGATTCTTCTTGAATATCGCCAAGATCTATTATGTACATGCCCAAAATATTTTTAATTAAACGGTTACCAATATCACGAATATCACCAGCACGCTCTTTTAAATATTCATCATCGATCTCCGACAACATTGTGACTTGTTGATCAATAATTTTGCTCGCTGCAACTGCGGCATTGACTTTATTTGAACGAAGATAATCAAGTATTTCTTCTTCTAATTCTTCATCCTCAAGAATCATCAAGTGACCTTCAAAGATCGCGGCTTTTTCTTCGCCTAAAGAAATTAATGCACGCTCTCTGATTGAATTAAGTTGTTCCACCGCCAATGCACGACCTTCATAAAATCGATCGACTTCTGCATCAATTTGATCATCAGTAATTTTTTGCGTATCAAGAACAATCTTTTCTTCTTTAAGAACAAGTGCCTTACCAAAGGCAATACCTGGGGATGCGAGAATGCCAGAAATCATAGATACCTTCCGAAATAATTAAAAAAGAGATAGATAAACAATAGCCATAAAATTCTCAATTTTATGGCTAAGTCAGTATTATTCTAAGGTTGGAATTAAAGCAACTAAATGGTCTACAGCCTGTTGCTCATCTTCACCTTCTGCAGAAATGGTGATCACAGTTCCTTGTGTTAAACCTAACGTCTGTAGCTTAAATAAACTTTTCGCACTTGCGCTTTTTCCTGCTGAAGTCACAGTAATATCAGATAAAAATGCCTTTGCTTCTTTCACAAATTGCGCAGCTGGGCGAGTATGTAAGCCATTTGGCGCAGTGATTTCGACATCTTTTGAGTACATAATGCTACCTCTACTAAATAATAGTTAAAAAATAAAAACTAAGAAATCACCTTAGTATCCTTGTTCAAAGCAAAATAATCAACAATAAACACAAAAAACTTGAACTAAATCGTGAAAAAACAACAAATATGCCTATTTTTTAGCCGCTTCACGCAATCGTTAAACTGCTGAAAAATGACGTTGTGATTTGGTTTCACTTAAACTTTCAATTAATCGATGATAATTATCATAACGCACTGGTGAAATTTTCCCTTGCTCGACCGCTTCACGTAATGCACATCCTGGATCGCTCAAATGTTTACAATCACGGAATTTACAGGTTCCCAAAACATATTGAAATTCTCGATACCCTTTTGTGATTTGCTCCGCATCTAAATGCCAAAGCCCAAATTCTCTAATTCCTGGCGAATCAATTAAATTACCACCTTGTGGCAAATGATAAAGACGCGATGATGTCGTCGTATGCTGCCCTAATCCTGATGTTTCACTAACATCACCTACTTGAGCGTTTACGCTAGGCAAAATATGATTAATTAAACTCGATTTACCGACACCCGATTGCCCAACAAAAATCGCCGTGCCTTGTGCCAAAAGTGCGGTTAATTTTTCCATATTTTCACCGCTCTTTGCTGAAATCATTAAAATTTCATAGCCAATATCTTGGTAAATTTTGAGTTGGTCTTCAATTTCTTGACGCTGTTCTTGCGCCAATAAATCCACTTTATTCAAAACAATGAGAGGCGTGATTCCCGCAATTTCACACACAACAAGATAACGATCGATAATATTTAAGGAAAGCGTTGGTAATACTGCTGATACAATAATAATACGATCAATATTCGCCGCAATGGGTTTCAAACCATCATAATAGTCAGGGCGGGAAATTTCATTTTCTCGAGGGTGAATTGCCTCAATCACACCACTCACACCTTGTAATTGTTCATTGCCTTTACGCCAAACGACTTTATCTCCCACCACCAAACTCGACAAGGTACGGCGCAAATTACAACGATAAATTTCGCCTTGTTTATTTTCGACATCAGCATGAATCGAATAACGCGTGACCACAACACCTTCTTGTGATTCGCCAAGCATTTCATCTGACCATTCAATCTCTTTTTTCTTATGGCGATGTAATGTTTTCGCATTATTCGATTGAATTCTTCTGGTTTGGTTCTGAGTTAATTTACGTTTAGCCATAAAAGTGCGGTCGTTTTTTCCCTTGTTTTTGGTAAAATGAAAAAAATTTTTGCATAGGATACCTGATATTATGCCATTCGATAAACAAAATCTTATTTGGATTGATTTAGAAATGACCGGTTTAGATCCGGAAAAAGAACGTATTATTGAAATTGCGACTATTGTGACAGATAAAAATTTGAATATTTTGGCTGAAGGCCCTGTATTGGCTGTTCATCAGTCTGATGAATTACTCAATAAAATGAATGATTGGTGCCAAAAAACACATAGTGAAAACGGCTTAATTGAACGCGTAAAAGCCAGCAAACTCACCGAACGTGCAGCAGAATTACAAACCTTAGACTTTTTAAAAAAATGGGTGCCGAAAGGTGCGTCGCCAATTTGCGGTAACAGTATTGCCCAAGATAAGCGCTTCTTAGTGAAATATATGCCTGATTTAGCCGATTATTTTCATTATCGTCATTTAGACGTGAGCACATTAAAAGAACTTGCAGCACGTTGGAAACCTGAAATTTTAGAAGGCTTTAAAAAAGAGAATACACATTTGGCGCTAGATGACATTCGAGAATCGATTAAAGAGCTAGCTTATTATCGCGAACATTTCATGAAATTAGATTGACGAAAACTTCAACAAAAAATTTCTTTTTATGAAATTGCCCTTGCAAGCCCTAAAAATATTTGTATAATGCGGGCTCATTCACTGATGTGAACTGCGGGAATAGCTCAGTTGGTAGAGCACGACCTTGCCAAGGTCGGGGTCGCGAGTTCGAGCCTCGTTTCCCGCTCCAAATTTCAATCCCTAGCCAAAAGGCTGGGGATTTTTTCTATCTACAAAACATATCGCCCAAATTCTAAAGTGCGGTGAATTTTCTCAAAAAATAAAGGCTTGCGATTTAATAACACAAACCTTTATTTTTTATGCTTTCTTCAACCGTTTTGCGCGACGTTTCATTCTTCTTACCCAACGGGTAATTCGCCATGCACGCGTAATTGAATAGACATAAAGGAAAAATAAAATGAAAAAGCCAACAAACATCGCCCACTCATTCACATAATAAATTTCCCCTAAAATACCAATCGTTGCACAAACTGCAGAAACAAACGTAATCAATAAAAAGGCTTGTCTTGATGTCAAACCCGCTCTCACCATTAAATGATGGACATGTAAACGATCTGGGCGGAATGGGCTTTTACCTTTACGTACACGGCGATAAATAATCGCAACCATGTCAATCAAAGGAATCGCAATAATCCAAAGTGCGGTTACAGGATTCATCGGATGCCCTTTTCCTTGCGTACTCAATAACAAAATCCAAATAATGGTAAAACCAATTAATGTACTCCCTGCATCGCCCATAAACACCTTATATTTCGGTCCAAATGGAATCCCTAGATTTAGCATCAAATAAGGTAAAATCGACGCAATTAAAGCAAAACTCCAATGCGCCATATCCATTTGCCCATCTCGATACATCAAGAAACCAATCGCGGCAAAAGAAACGCAAGAAAGCCCACCGAGCAATCCATCAATACCATCAATCATATTAAAGGCATTAATAATCGCGATAGTGGCAAATACGGTAATAATCAAACCAATTGAACCAAGCGTTAACTGGAAAGGTCCTAAAATCTGACCTAGATGATCCAGATAAACATTCCCAAGATCGATCATTAAAATCGCCAGAATTGCTTGAATCCCCGCTCTTAAGAAAGGACTGATATCAAAGCGATCATCTAAAATCCCTATCGCCAATAAAACAAAAATACTGAACAAATAAAGATACGGTAATCGAAGTTGATCCCATTCCATCAGGTAATAGCAAAGATTTCCAACAAAAAGCGATACGCCACCGATTAGCGGAATTGCGCCCTGGTGGCGTTTGCGATAATTTGGTTTATCAACTAATCCAATTTTATTTGCAATTGGACGCATTACGATAAGCGTAATAAATGCGCCTAAAAACGCAACTAAAAGACTCAACATAATTTGACCCTAAAATTTTTTGTAAAGGATAACATAAGGGAAATTTACCAATAAAGATATTTTTAACAAAGAGTCTATTTTTCAGTACAATACCGTCATTTTTATAAGAAAGGAAAAAACAATGACAGATTCAACCGCACTTTTTTCTCGTGCACAGTCCTTTATTCCAGGTGGAGTAAATTCCCCTGTACGCGCCTTTAAAGGCGTTGGTGGTACCCCCGTATTCATTCAAAAAGCGCAAGGTGCCTATATTTATGATACTAATGGAAAACAATATGTTGACTATGTTGGTTCTTGGGGGCCAATGATTTTAGGCCATAATCATCCATCGATCTTAAATGCTGTACTTAAAGCGGCTGAAAATGGTTTAAGTTTTGGTGCTCCCACCCCTTCTGAAATTGATTTAGCAGAACTGGTCTGTAATATTGTCCCTTCTATTGAAATGGTGCGTATGGTAAGTTCAGGCACCGAAGCAACGATGACGGCAATTCGCCTTGCTCGTGGTTATACTGGTCGTGATAAAATCTTAAAATTTGAAGGTTGTTACCATGGTCATTCAGACTCATTGCTTGTAAAAGCAGGCTCGGGCGCATTAACACTTGGTCAACCAAGCTCTCCAGGCGTACCTGAAGATTTTGCGAAATATACATTAACGGCAGAATACAATAATCTTGACTCAGTAAAAGCTCTATTTGAACAATATCCTGATAGTATTTCTTGTGTCATCATCGAGCCTGTAGCTGGCAATATGAATTGTGTTCCACCAAAATCGGGATTTTTACAAGGAATACGAGAACTTTGCGACAAATATGGCGCACTTTTCATCATTGATGAGGTTATGACAGGTTTTCGTGTGGCACTTGCTGGAGCACAATCTTATTATGGTGTAACACCTGATCTTACAACTCTAGGTAAAGTTATCGGTGGTGGAATGCCTGTCGGTGCGGTAGGGGGTAAAAAAGCTATCATGGAATATCTTGCCCCAACCGGTCCAGTATATCAAGCAGGAACACTTTCTGGTAATCCTATTGCAATGGCGGCAGGTTTAGCTTGCTTAAACGAATTGAAAAAACCAGGCAATGAACAACAACTTGCAATAAAAACAGAGAAACTTTGTCTAGGATTAAAATCCCTTGCCGAAAAACATCATGTACCTTTTGTCGTAAACTATGTAGGCGGTATGTTTGGTATTTTCTTCACTGAACAACAGGAAATAACATCCTATGCTGAAGTCATGAAATGCGACACCGAGAAATTTAAAATTTTCTTCCATAAAATGTTAGAACAGGGGATATACCTTGCGCCATCTGCTTTTGAGGCAGGATTTATGTCGCTCGCCCACACCGATGAAGATATAGAGAGAACGCTTTCGGCTGCAGATATTGCTTTTTCAGCGATTGCTTAGTGTTAAAATGCGGTGTGTTCCACCGCATTTTGGCTTATGATGTAACATCTTGGATAATCACATGGCGCAAGTTTTCTCTCTCCTCTCTTGCAAGAGCTTTCCCTAATTGATTCGTCAAAATAAAAAAGTCCTCGGCTTTCTCGCCCACAGTGGTAATTTTCGCATTCAATAAATTGAGATTTAACTCACTAAAAATCTGGCTCACTTGCGCTAATAACCCCGGTTTATCCAACGCAACCAGTTCCATTTCAGTATGCTCTTTTTTGTTTTCATGTAAAAAACGCACGTCTGTTTGCACAGTAAAATGTTGAAGCTGGCGATTAGGCGCAATAGAAAGCGCAGGCAATTTTTCACTTTGAAGGGCTACTGTTAGGGCTTGCTCTAGTTCTCGGCGACGATCAAATTCCACTAATTCACCGTTAAGTTCCGTGATGATAAAGCTATCAAAAACATAACCATCTTGTGTCGTAATAATCTGTGCATCATGGATACTGAATTTTTTGGCGCCAATGGTACTCACCACTTTATTAAATAAGTGCGGTTGATCTTGGCAATAAATAAACACTTCCGTGCCACCAAGTGAAAAGCGATTACTAATTTTCACTAATAATGCCTCAGCGAAGTCCACCAGCAAACTTGTATGCCACGCGATTTGCTTTGGCGTATTACGCACAAAATAATCTTCAGGACAACGAGCCCATAATTGCTCAATCGAGATTGGTGCAATATCTAAATAATCCTGCGTTAAAATTTGTTGTGCAAGTTTTCGGTTTTCTTCCGATTTTTCAGAGTAATCAAGTAATTCTTTCATGCCTTGTGCAAATTGCTGTTCGGTAAATTCATATAAAGAGGCAAAAAGCGAACGTTTCCAACTATTCCATAAATTACCATTGGTTGCACAAATATCCGCTACCGTTAAACAGGTGAGATAATCTAGCCGAACTTGATTTTGCACGGCTTCCGCAAAATTCATGACGACTTCAGGATCATGAATATCACGGCGTTGCGCAGTAATTGACATCAGCAAATGAGATTGAACTAACCAAGCAAGGGTATCAATTTCTCGACGATCTAAACCATGTAATTGCGCAAAGTCTGCTACGTCTTCTGCGCCAAGTTCTGCATGATCACCACCCCGCCCTTTTGCAATATCGTGGAATAACGCTGCAATATAAAGCAAAGTGCGGTCAGAAAGTTGGCTAAAAATTCGATGGACAATGGGATGTTCTTGCGCACTTTCCTGTGACAGAAAACTTTCCAATTTCAACATCACTCGCAATGTATGCTCATCCACCGTATAAATATGGAATAAATCAAATTGCATTAAACCCTCAATGGCTTGCCATTGCGGAAGATACGTAGTTAATACGCCATATTGGTGCATCGGCATAAACGCACGCTTAATCGCATTAGGTTGATTAAACAAACGTAGAAATTTTTCTCGAGCCTCAGGAATTTCACATAATTTTTGTGGTAGTTGATCTAAGGAAATTTGTAATTGACGCAAAGTATCAGAATGAATATTGGCCTGTTCGTACTGCGTTAAATAAAAGAATAGATCTAAAATTCGTTCTGGTTTTTCTTGAAAAACAAGACTATTACGCAAACACAAGCATTGGTTAATCAGTTGAAAATCATCGTCTAACTGATGAATCATGCTGTCCTGATTTGATGAAAGCACATTTTCTCGATAATGCTGAATCAGCAAATTACTAATAAGCGAAATTCGGTGCAATGCTTGGAAAAAACATTTCATCATTTTTTCCACAGATTGATTCCCTTCCCCTCGGAAACCCAACAATTCGCTGACTTTAATTTGACGATCAAACAACAGGCGATTATCGTAGCGTTTCAAAATCAAATGCAAAGCGAACCGAACTTTAAATAAAAATGCACGACTTTCTTGTAGTTGCTGATATTCTTGAGGATAAATAAAACCGCTTTGTAAAATGGCCTCAAGGGTCAGCGCCCCCGAATGGCGCAAAGCCACCCAATACAACAAATGCAAATCACGCAAACCACCAGGGCTGTACTTAATATCTGGCTCAAGGTTATAAGCCGTATTGTGATAACGCTGATAACGTTCTATTTGCTCTTGCACTTTGGCATTAAAAAAATCTTCTTTCGACCAAAAATCAGCACGCTTTACCAATTCATTTAGCGCATCAAAGTGCGGTCGATTTCCAACAAGAAATCTGGCTTCTAATAAATTGGTGGCGATCGTAATATCTTGTTTTCCTTCCGACTCGCATTGTTCTAAGGTTCGAACACTATTTCCCACCTCAAAGCCACAATCCCATAAAAATTGGATAAATTGGGTGATCTTTTCTTCAATATCTTGGCTAGGTATTTGCTTCACCAAAATTAAAAAATCGAGATCCGACAAAGGAAACATCTCACGCCGTCCATAACCGCCCACTGCAATTAAAGCAATCCCCTGCAATTCACTTAATCCCATTTCCTGCCAAAGTTGAATCAATAAGGCATCATAAAAATCACTGCGATTTTCAATAAGCTCAAAAATGGAATAACGAGAAAAATTCTCTAGCTCAAATTGCTTAAGATTTTCTCGTTCAATTTTGACCGCACTTGGCGTTAAAGGAGAAGATAGTGTCGGAGAAAACAGCATATTAATTGTCTTTTGTTAAATCGAAATCGCTTTATTATAAAGAAAAACAAAAAGGGCGTATATCTACGCCCTTATCTTATCATTTAATGTCAATTACACATTCACCATAATGCGTGAAATTCGACCTTCTGCAATTTCTTCATCGCGGATAGTCATCACTTCACAACCAGTTTCTGTGACAACAAGTTGATGTTCGTATTGTGCTGAATGGCTACGATCTTTGGTTTTTACTGTCCAACCATCTCCCATAACGCGCACCTCTTTTTTGCCCGCATTAATCATTGGTTCAATCGTGAACACCATACCTGGTTTTAAAATTACACCACCATCATCTGCGTAATAATGCAATACTTGAGGTTCGCAGTGAAATTCTGTACCAACACCATGTCCGCAATATTCACGCACAACGCTGAAAGTTTGACTTTCAGTATATTTTTGCACGGCTTTACCTATTTCATTTAAACGAATACCTGGTTTTACTGTGCGCAATCCCACGTATAGGGCTTCTTGTGCCGCTTCCACTAACTTTTTACTACGAATATTCGTTTCACCGCCCACGATATACATTTTTGAGTTATCGCCAAAATAACCGTCTTTAATCACCGTGACATCAATATTCACAATATCGCCATTTTTAAGCACTTTATCGTCACTTGGAATACCGTGACAGACAACTTCGTTAATGGAAATACAGGTCGCCTTTGGGAAACCGTGATAATTCAAACACGCAGGGATAACCTTTTGTTCATTCACCATATATTCATGGCAAATTCGATCAAGTTCGCCTGTAGTTACCCCTGCTTTTACGTAAGGTTCAATCATCACCAGCACATCCGAAGCCAATTTACAGGCCTCACGTAGTTTTACAATTTCTTTTTCTGTTCTAATTGGAATAGCCATTTTATTTCACCTTTTTTGAAAAAATTTTTGCGAGATTATAGCACGATTTCTAGGAAAAAACTGGATTACACTTGAATGGAGTAAATGGTTATTAGATAATAACGAAATTCAAATTTTCGGGAAGCGGGAAATAATTATGACAGATAACATTGCAGTACCATTGACATTTACTGATGCAGCAGCGAATAAAGTAAAAAGTTTAATCAGCGAAGAAGAAAACACTAATTTGAAATTACGCGTATATATCACGGGAGGCGGTTGCAGCGGTTTCCAATATGGTTTTACTTTTGATGAAAAAGTGAATGAAGGCGATTTAACAATTGAAAAATCAGGGGTTCAACTTGTGATTGACCCAATGAGTTTACAGTATTTAATCGGTGGTACCGTCGATTACACTGAAGGTTTAGAAGGTTCACGCTTTACTGTAAATAATCCAAATGCTACCAGCACTTGTGGCTGTGGTTCATCCTTTAGTATCTAAGATGGATTTTCAATTTACACATTATCAAGGCAATGTATCCGTAAAATGTTCGATGGAACACATTGCCCTTGCTAACTGGTTCAATACTGAAGTGCGGTCAAATCCAAAGGCGATTTTGACCGCACTTTCTACTGCGCAATCCCTCTCTGAAAATCAAGAAGAGATCTTAATCGGCGCAGAATATACATTGTTTTTAGATGCTGATGAAATAATGGTACGAGCGAATAATCTCGCCATTGAAACCGATGAAATTCTGGAAGACGATTTTCATTATTATGATGAAGAAAGCATTGCTTTTTGTGGCACGAAAGATTTTATCCATTTCCTCGAAGCTTACGTTGATTTTATCTCTTAACCGACTATGACCACCGAAAACGTTCAAAAAAATCCCGAAGAAAAAACACCTAAAAAACGCCGTTCTTTCAAAAGCTTTCTATTAAAAGTAGCGTTTACTGGTGCGGTATTAACTGTATTTTATGGCGGATATTTAGATTGGCAAATCCGTTCAAAAATGGACGGGCAAATTTGGCGTTTGCCCGCTGAAGTGTATAGCCGCATTGAAAGTGTGAAAATTTCAGATAATCTCGCTTTCGATGAAGTGATTCAAATTTTATTAGATAACGAATATCGCCAAACGACCATGGTAGCCGCACCAGGCGATTTCAAATTAGAAGATGATACCATTGTGGTTCTTCGCCGCGCGTTCCCTTTCCCTGATAAACCAGAACCACAACGAGTTTTACGTTTACGTTTTGTCGATAACAAACTCAATCGAATTGAAGATCTCGTTTCCGTAAAAGCAATCGATGAATTTCGCCTTGCACCAAAATTGATTGCAATGTTGGAATCTGATAATGAAGATCGCCTTGCAATTCCTTTACAAAATTACCCGCGCTTATTGATTGACGCCTTAATTTTAACGGAAGATCGCCGTTTTTATGATCATCATGGTATAAACCCAGTGGGGATTATACGAGCATTAATTACCAATATCCGTGCGGGGCAAACGGTACAAGGTGGTAGTACGCTCACTCAACAACTCGTAAAAAATTTATTTTTATCAAGCGAACGTACGATTACCCGTAAAGCGAACGAAGCCTTGATGTCATTGGTGTTAGATTGGCGTTATGATAAAAACCGCATTCTCGAAACCTATCTCAATGAAATTTATCTCGGACAAAATGGCGATACGCAAATTCACGGTTTTGAATTAGCTAGCCAATTCTATTTTGGTCGTTCAATTCGTGAAATCAGCTTAGATCAAATTGCACTTTTAGTCGGGATGGTCAAAGGTCCTTCACTTTATAATCCTTGGCGTAATCCTCAGAATGCCTTAGAGCGTCGTAATATTGTTTTAAAGCTCATGCTTGAACATAAAATGATCGGCGATGAACTTTACCAATTATTAAGCCAACGACCTTTAGGTGTTCAACAAAAAGGACAAATCTCCCGTAAATATCCGTCATTTATTCAGACTTTACAGGCGGATTTACGTCGTGAACTAGGCGAACATAAAATATCCAGTTTACTTGGCGCACGTATTTTCACCACAATGGATTTAAAACAACAAGCCCAAGCAGAAAATGCAGTGGTGAATACAGTTTCACAACTACAACTGAAAACTAAAAATCCATATTTAGAAGGAGCCATGATTGTTGCGGATTACCGTGTGGGTGAAATTCGTGCGGTAGTAGGTGGTTTGCAAACGCAATATGCAGGCTTTAATCGTGCATTAATGGCAAAACGTCAGATTGGTTCTTTAGTCAAACCATCAATTTATTTGACCGCACTTTCGAATCCTGAACAGTTCCGTTTGAATACCCCAATTAATAACCAGCCAATTACGATTAATGTCAAAGGTAGCCCACCGTGGCAACCGCGCAACTATGACAAAAAATATAGTGGTTCAGTGATGTTAATGGATGCCTTAGCGCGTTCTTTAAATATTCCAACTGTGAATATTGGGATGAAAGTCGGCTTGAGCAAAGTCATTGATACACAAAAAGCAATGGGATGGGATAATGTGGAAATTCCAAAAGTGCCCGCTATGTTGCTCGGGGCTTATACTATCTCACCTTATGATGTCACAAAACTTTATCAAACTATTGCGAATCAAGGTGGACGGATTGAGCTCACAACCGTCGATACCATTGCAGATCGCCAAGGAAATATCATTTATCAACATGATAAAACCGCAAAACAAGTGGTGCCGCAAGAAGCCGCATTCCAAACGTTATTTGCGATGCAACAAACTGTTGAACGTGGTACAGCTCGTAGCTTGCAAAATGATTATGCGGATTTACGTTTAGCCGGTAAAACAGGGACAACAAATGATGCGCGTGATACTTGGTTCGTGGGGATCGATGGAAAAAATATCAGCACGGTTTGGCTTGGTCGCGATGATAATGGTGAAACAAAACTTACTGGCGCATCAGGCGCATTACAGATTTATAAAGATTATTTAAGCCATACTTATATTGAGAAATTGAAGCTAAATAAACCTGCGAATATGAAATGGGTTGGTATTACCCAACATGGCAGCTGGGATTGTGACAGCAATCGAGTGATCCCAGTTTGGGTGAATAATGGGCAAAATTTCTGTGGAGGCACACCAAATGCTTCTACATCGCCAGCTACTCCACCAGCTGAAACAGAAATTGCTCCTCGACAAGAAAGCGTCTGGGATGTATTGGATAACCCAAATCCACCCGCACAATAATTAATCGCGGTATATTTCTAATAGTAAGCAAATATTTTGAAGCGAAAAAACTACACATCCCCTGAAATTTCAGGGGATTTTTTTATTTCTTTAAAAAAATAGCAAACGTTTGCTTTAAAAGTGCGGTACAATACGCGCCAGTTTTTACTTTCATACAGGTGCAAAACGATGACACAACAACTCCCTACTCTAAGTCTAAAAAAAATCTATTCAGGTAAAGTACGTGATCTCTATGAAATCGATGATAAACGCATGCTAATGGTTGCTTCTGACCGCTTATCTGCGTTTGATGTTATTTTAGATGATCCCATTCCACGAAAAGGTGAAATCCTGACCCAAATTTCCAATTTTTGGTTTAACAAACTTGCTCACATTATGCCGAATCATTTCACTGGCGAGAGTGTTTATGATGTGTTGCCAAAAGAAGAAGCCGATTTAATCAAAGATCGAGCTGTAGTGTGTAAACGTTTGAATCCCATTAAAATTGAATCTATCGTACGTGGCTATTTAACTGGCAGTGGTTTAAAAGATTACAAACAAACTGGAACCATCTGCGGATTAAAATTACCTGAAGGCTTAGTTGAAGCCAGTAAATTACCAGAACCTATTTTCACCCCATCAAGTAAAGAAGCCGTAGGCAATCACGATATAAATATCAGCTATGCTGAATGTGAAAAACTCATCGGGGCTGATTTAGCCGCACAAGTAAAAGAAAAAGCTATCGCACTTTATACTGCAGCTGCAGAATATGCACTGACTAAAGGCATTATTATTTGCGATACAAAATTTGAATTTGGTTTAGATGAAAATGGTACGCTCACCTTAATGGATGAAGTATTAACACCTGACTCTAGCCGTTTTTGGTCTATCGATACTTATCAAGAAGGGATTAATCCTCCCTCATTCGATAAACAATTTGTACGCGATTGGTTAGAAAATAGCGGCTGGAATAAACAAGCGCCTGCACCGAAAGTACCAGAAAATATTATTCAGAAAACTGTTGATAAATATCAGGAAGCGCTGGATTTATTAACAAAATAGAGATCAAAATCCCTGCTATTTACAGCGGGGATTTTTATGCATGATGACAACTAAAGATTTTTAGTCTAAATACATAAAAGGCTAGACAAACATAAAAAGTGCGGTTATATTTAAATGACTTTTTATTCAAATAAAATGATTAATTATTCAATCTAAATTATAAACAAGGAAAAGATATGTCAAATACAATTCTACAACATTTACCTGAAGGGCAAAAAGTCGGTATCGCTTTTTCTGGCGGACTAGACACTAGTGCAGCATTACTTTGGATGCGTCAAAAAGGTGCAGTGCCTTATGCATACACCGCTAATTTAGGTCAACCTGATGAAGATGATTACAGCGCAATCCCTAAAAAAGCAATGGCGTATGGTGCTGAAAATGCGCGATTAATTGATTGTCGTGCTCAGCTTGCTCATGAAGGCATTGCGGCAATTCAATGCGGTGCATTCCATATTTCTACAGGCGGAATTCCTTACTTCAATACGACGCCACTTGGTCGCGCTGTAACCGGAACGATGCTCGTTGCAGCAATGAAAGAAGACGATGTAAATATTTGGGGGGATGGCTCAACATTCAAAGGGAATGACATCGAACGTTTCTATCGTTATGGTTTATTAACAAACCCGAATTTAAAAATCTATAAACCTTGGTTAGATGCGCAATTTATTGAAGAACTTGGTGGCCGCTTTGAAATGTCTCAATTTCTTATCGAAAATGGTTTTGACTATAAAATGTCAGTTGAAAAAGCATACTCGACAGATTCCAATATGCTGGGTGCAACTCATGAAGCAAAAGACTTGGAGCAATTAAGCACAGGCATGAAAATTGTTAAACCAATTATGGGTGTAGCATTTTGGGATGACAATGTAGAAATTAAACCAGAAACAGTCACTGTCACTTTTGAAGAAGGCATCCCTGTCGCATTAAATGGTAAACGCTTTGATAATGCAGTTGATATTATTCTAGAAGCCAATCGTGTCGGTGGCCGTCATGGTTTAGGGATGTCTGACCAAATCGAAAATCGTATTATTGAAGCAAAATCTCGTGGTATTTATGAAGCGCCGGGGATGGCATTATTGCATATCGCTTACGAACGTTTAGTAACTGGTATTCACAATGAAGATACCATCGAACAATATCGTATTAATGGTATCCGTTTAGGCCGTTTGTTATACCAAGGCCGTTGGTTTGATCCACAAGCATTAATGCTGCGTGAAACAGCACAACGTTGGGTGGCAAAAGCAATTACGGGTACAGTAACACTTGAACTTCGTCGTGGTAACGACTTCACTATCTTAAATACCGAATCACCGAACTTAACCTACGAAGCAGAGCGTTTAAGTATGGAAAAAGTGGAAGATGCTCCATTTGATCCAAGTGATCGTATCGGTCAATTAACAATGCGTAATTTAGATGTATCTGACACCCGAGGCAAACTTGGTATCTATGCACAAACAGGTTTATTAAGCGCAATTAAAGATTCAGTATTGCCACAATTAGGTAAGAAATAAGATAAAAGTGCGGTTCAAATTTCTCTTAAATTTTGACCGCACTTGCAGTGGCTAACGATAGTTCACTTGTTCACTATCGGATAAATGAATGGTAGTTTTTGCCAGCTGTGTCTCAGAAATCACCTTACCATGACGAATAGAATAGCGTGTAGGAACTTGGCGGCGTACGGCATCAAAGCCATTTTCTGCAGGTAATACAATAAAGTTTGCACTGTTACCTTCTTGGATTCCATAATCCGTTAAACCTAATGCTTTCGCACTATTTTCAGTGACCAGTTTCAAACCATCATTAATTTGACCATATCCCATTAACTGGCAAACATGTAATCCCATGTGTAATACCTGTAGCATATTCGCTGTACCGAGTGGATACCAAGGATCAAACACATCATCATGCCCAAAACAAACATTGATATTATTTTTGAGCATCTCTTTTACTCGTGTTACACCACGACGTTTTGGATAGGTATCAAAGCGTCCTTGAAGATGAATATTCACTAATGGATTTGCCACGAAATGAATTTTTGACATTTTTAGTAATCGGAAAAGGCGTGATGCATAAGCATTATTATATGAATGCATGGCTGTTGTATGGCTTGCTGTCACTTTTTCACCCATGTCATATTTCAAAGCTAATGCCGCAACCGTTTCAACAAAACGAGATTGTTCATCATCAATCTCATCACAATGAATATCAATCTGCTTGTTGTACTTGCTAGCAATATCAAAAGCGATATGCATCGACTCTACACCATACTCACGGGTAAATTCAAAATGAGGGATACCGCCAACAACATCAGCGCCCATCTCCATAGCCTGATCTAATAATTTCTCACCATTTGGATAAGACAAAATACCTTCTTGTGGAAATGCTACAATCTGTAAATCCACCCAAGGTGCGATTTCTTTTTTGACTTCAAGCATGGCTTTTAGCGCAGTTAATGTTGGATCAGAGACATCAACATGAGTACGGACATACTGAACCCCATTTGCAATCTGCCATTTTAATGTCTTCCATGCGCGAGATTTTACATCTTCATGGCTTAATAATGATTTACGCTCAGCCCAACGTTCAATCCCTTCAAATAAGGTACCCGATTGATTCCAATTTGGCTGCCCTGCGGTTTGTGTCGCATCTAAATGAATATGAGGCTCGACGAATGGAGGATAAACAATCCCTTCTTCACCATCGAGTATCTCACCTGAATAATTAAAAACCTCATCTTGAGAAAAAATTCGACTAATTTTTCCTTCTTCAATTAAAATCTGCCATAACCCTTCGCGATTATGAATATGTACATTTTTAACTAACATTCTTTTTCCTTATTTCATCGCTAATTTTTTACCGAGTAATGGTGTTAAAACAAAATAGGTAACAGCCCCACCAATTACTGCATTTACAGGAATAATGCCTGGTAATAATTTACCACAAGCCACACCAACAATAACTGAAACAATAGCAGTCCAATTTATATTTAAGAATCTAGCTTGTTCAAAATTTTCATAAGCTTTACGACGTAAAATATAATCAGCAATAATGACACCACCAACGGGAGGAATTGCTGAAGATAAGAAAGTAAGCCAACCGACGAAATTATTATATAACCACAAGGCACATAAGGTTCCGATAATACCATTGACGACGGATAAAATTCGGCTACTTAATCCTGTAATATTCGCAAAACCTAAACCCGAAGCATAAAGCGCGTTATCATTTGTTGTCCAAATATTTAAACCGAGCACAATAATGGCTGGAATAATAAGGCCTTGAGCAACCATCACATCAGAAATATCTGCCATTCCAGTCACTGCCGCGCCTGCAGCACCAAAAATAAACATCAATGAGTTACCTAAAAAGAAAGCAATCATACTAATAATGATTGCTTGCTTTGCTTTTCGACCAAATCGGACAAAATCGGCTGTTAATGAGCCTGCACTAATAAAAGAGCCTACAACTAATGTGATCGCCATTGAGAGTGGAATGCTTTCTTTTGGCACAATATGTTGTAATACTTCTAAACCACCGCCATTAGTAACGGCAAGATAAACTGAGTAAGAACCTAATATGGCAATAGCTGGTACAGCAATAGTGGAGAGAATCGTCAGCGCTGAAATACCAAAGAAGACTGTAATCGTCATCAATAAACCTGAGCCAAGAATTAAATAATTCACATCAATACCCGTTACTTTATTAACTGGGATTGCAAACATCGCCACGCCAACACCAAACCAACCAACTTGAGTGCCGCCAAGCAATAAGGAGGGTAACCAAGATCCTCGAATACCAAATGAATATCGCGCTAAAATATGCGTAGTTAATCCTGTTTTAGCCCCGATATACCCAAGAAAAGAAGTATAAATACCTAACATTAAGTTACCTAGAATAACGGCAAGCCAGAAATCATTATAAGTTAACGACGTACCTAATGTTCCCCCCGTCCACATACTTGCTGAAAAGAATGTTAAACCTAACATCACAAATGTTAAGGCAATCATACCTTTTCGTTCATTTAAAGGAACGGGTTTTAAACTAAAATTTTCCGAACTCATGAAATAATCTCCTCCCAAATAAAAGATCGAGGCATTCTAATACGATAAAAACACAAAAGCAAACGTTTGCGCAACTAACTATAAAACAGATAAATTTGAATACTTATAGTTTTTAACAATATCGCTTTGATAAGCAGATAAATTAATTAGTGCTTTTACTATTAAAATTGACATACATCAATTTTTCAGAACACAAAAAGGCATTACAAACGGAATAATTTGGCGTGCATTATGCTTAATTACACTTCAGAACTTTTGGATAAAAAGTGCGGTATAAACGAAGAAAGTTTTTAAAAAAGAAAAAACCGATTTTCAATCACTGAAAATCGGTTTAAAGAAGAACAATTTTATTGAACGATTTCACCGACAATACTGCGAGTTGCTTCTTTCACTTCCGTAAGTTTCACTTTCACAATATCACCTATTTTGTAAATGCGCTCACCTTTAATATAAAGGGCAATCTCATCAGAATTCACCTGCATTTCTTCTTTATTATTATGTAAAGTTGAAGCAGGTATAAACATTGAGGCGCCATTTTCTAATAATTGCACACGTAATCCACCACGCATCACATCTTGCACTTCCGCCTCAAATTCAGCATTTGATGCAACTTTATCAGCAAGATAACGGCAATATAACCAATCTGCAATATCACGTTCTACTAAGCGATTTTGGCGACGAGCCTCTTGTAAACGAGCCAGCACCTCATCTTGTGGCTTATTACAAGCTTGTTGTGTCAATACGGCTTTAATTAAACGATGGTTCACCATATCAGAATACTTACGAATTGGTGATGTCCATGTCGCATACCCTTCTAAACCAAGACCAAAGTGCGGTGCTAATTCCGATTTAAATTCGGCGAAAGTTAAATAACGACGTAAACGGAATTCTAAATAGTCACCTTCAATCGGTTCAATATCATGACGCATTTGGCAATAACCTTTTAAGGTTGCCAAATTTTCTACCGAATAACGTTCAGCAAGTTCAGCTTGATTTTCTTCATTGGCTAAATTTGCCATTAAGAAATTATGTGCATTTTCTAAGAATTTTTTATCAAAACCAGTGTGTGTATTGAAAATACCGGTTTTAGCATGCTCCGCTAAGAATTGGGCGGCACAAATGTTGGCAATGATCATGGATTCTTCCACGATTTGATTTGCAATACGGCGATATTCCGCTTTAATTTCTTTCACTTTGCCATTTTCAGCGAGAATAAAAGAGTAGTCTGGTTTCTCTTTAAATAACAAGGAATGGGTTTTACGCCATTGAATACGTGCTTGAGTAAATTGATGTAACCAATCAATTTGCTGTGCAATTTCTGATGTTTCGGGTTGCCATGAATTGTCTGCCTGTTCTAAATAATCCGACACTTTGTTATAAGCCAATTTCGCTTTAGATTGAACATAAGCCGAAACAAAATGCGGTTTGGCCGTAATATTGCCTTCAAGATCCGTTTCGATATAACAAACAAGCGCTGGACGCGTTTCATTTGCGATTAACGAACATAATTCATCAGATAATTCGCGTGGCAACATTGGGATGTTAAAGCCTGGCAAATAATTGGTGAAACAACGCTGTCTCGCATCTTTTTCAATTTGAGAATCTAACGCAATATAGGCAGTTGGATCCGCAATCGCAACAACTAATTCCCAACCTGTTTGTACTGCATTTTGTTCGATAGGCTCGATATATAAGGCATCGTCCATATCCATTGTACTTTCAGAGTCAATCGTCACAAAATGAAGTGCGGTCAGATCTTCACGAGTTTGTTGATCTAACATTTCATAACTTTCAGCGCCTTGAACAGGATAACGAGATTGCTCATGACGTGCCAATGTTACCCACCAAGGAGCGAATTCATCATCGGCTCGGCAAATAAACTGATTAATAGTGGCATAGAAAAAGCGATCATCACGTAATGGGTGCGTTTTCAAATTTGCGACGACCCAGTCGCCTTCTTGTAATTCTTCTTTGACGGATTTAGCTTGTTGCGCACCAATGGGTTGGTTGATACTTGGATGATCAACCAAAACTTGCAATTTCTTGTCTTTATTGAACCGCACTTTGGCAATAAAGCGCGTGAGCATTGGCTCAATTAATTCTTCAGGTTCAGCTTGCTCTTTATCGCCTTGCTTTTCAATAGTGGCTTTGATTTTGTCACCGTGCATCACCTTTTTCATTGAAGGCGGTGCAATGAAATAAGTCTTCTTATCGCACTCTAAAAAACCATAGGCTTTATCTGTGCTTTTTACCACGCCTTCTACATGCTCTTTGCTGTCGTGGATTTGTTGTTTAAGCTGTGCGAGTAAAGGATTATCTTGAAACATAGTTATATTTTAAAAAAGAGAAAAGGCAGACTGAAAAGCCTGCCTAAAAAAGAATGTAAGAAAAATTATTCTTCGCCTAATTCGCCCATTGCGGTGATGCTGAAACCTGCATCTACGTGAACGATTTCACCAGTAATACCCGATGCTAAATCAGAGCATAAGAATGCTGCTGAGTTACCCACATCTTCGATAGTAACAGTGCGGCGTAATGCTGCGGTTTTCTCAAATGCAGAAAGCATTTTCTTTAAGTTTTTAATACCTGATGCTGCTAAGGTACGGATAGGACCAGCAGAGATCGCATTTACACGAATACCTTCTTTACCTAAATCAGCCGCCATCACGCGAGTTGCCGCTTCAAGAGATGCTTTCGCTAAACACATGACGTTGTAGTTAGGAATTGCGCGCTCAGCACCTAAGTAAGAAAGGGTTAATAATGCAGCGTTTGGATTTAAGTAAGGACGTGCCGCTTGTGCCATTGCTACAAAGCTGAATGCACTGATGTCGTGAGCAATACGGTAGCCTTCACGAGTTGCTGCGTTTACGTAATCGCCATCTAATTGGTCGCCTGGTGCGAATGCGATAGCGTGTACGAAACCATCAAATTTTCCCAACGTTTGCTTAATTCTGCAAAGCAGTTTTGGATACTTTCATCGGTCGCTACGTCTAAAGGAAGGACGATGTCAGAACCAAATTCTTTTGCAAATTCTTCTACGCGTGGTTGTAATTTATCATTTAAATAAGTGAAAGCAAGTTCTGCACCTTGTTCTTTCATTGATTTTGCGATCCCGTAAGCGATAGAACGATTGCTTGCAAGACCAGTTACTAAAATGCGTTTACCTGTTAAGAAACCCATAATTTTTCCTATATTGTTAGCGTAAAAAACTTGCGTAGTATAAGCGAAAATTTGTCTTTGTACAAAGCAGACCAATTTTTCTAAGAAAACTAACCGCACTTTATTTACAAATTCGTTTGAGCAAAAACCTAAAATCAGCGAAAATAGCCCACATTTTTAATTGAATAAAGAAGAAACAATGAGTTATCCATTAGAAGAAGTTAATAAACGTCGCACTTTTGCAATTATTTCCCACCCCGATGCAGGTAAAACAACCATCACCGAAAAAGTACTTTTATACGGAAATGCGATTCAAACAGCTGGTTCTGTAAAAGGCAAAGGCTCGACTGCGCATGCCAAATCCGACTGGATGGAAATGGAAAAACAACGTGGAATTTCGATTACCACTTCCGTAATGCAATTTCCTTATAACGATTGCTTGGTGAACTTACTTGATACCCCGGGGCACGAAGATTTCTCTGAAGATACTTACCGCACTTTAACTGCTGTGGATAGCTGCTTAATGGTTATCGACTCCGCAAAAGGGGTTGAGGAACGCACAATTAAACTAATGGAAGTAACTCGCTTACGTGATACGCCAATCATCACCTTCATGAACAAACTCGACCGCGATATTCGCGATCCGATGGAATTATTAGATGAAGTGGAAAATATTCTGAAAATTCGTTGTGCGCCAATTACATGGCCGATTGGTTGCGGAAAATTATTTAAAGGTGTTTATCATATCGCTAAAGATGAAACCTATCTTTATCAATCCGGTCAAGGCTCAACCATTCAAGAAGTTCGCATTGTGAAAGGTTTAAATAGCCCTGAATTAGATGCCGCTGTTGGCGATGATTTAGCACAACAACTTCGCGATGAATTGGAATTAGTGCAAGGTGCAAGTAACGAATTTGAACATGATGCCTTTATTAAAGGTGAACTTACACCTGTATTTTTCGGAACAGCATTAGGTAATTTTGGCGTGGATCATTTCCTTGATGGTTTAACACAATGGGCGCCAAAACCACAATCTCGTCAAGCAGATACAAGAACCGTTGAAAGTTCAGAAGAAAAATTCAGTGGTTTCGTATTTAAAATTCAAGCTAATATGGATCCAAAACACCGCGACCGAGTTGCATTTATGCGTGTGGTTTCGGGCAAATATGAAAAAGGCATGAAATTAAAACATGTTCGAATTGGTAAAGATGTGGTGATTTCTGACGCACTCACCTTTATGGCTGGCGACCGTGCTCACGCCGAAGAAGCTTACGCAGGTGATATTATTGGTTTACATAATCATGGTACGATCCAAATTGGCGATACCTTTACGCAAGGCGAAACCTTGAAATTTACTGGGATTCCAAACTTTGCGCCAGAGCTATTCCGCCGTATTCGCTTGAGAGATCCTCTCAAACAAAAGCAATTACTTAAAGGTTTAGTACAACTTTCAGAAGAAGGTGCTGTTCAGGTATTTCGCCCATTAATGAATAACGATTTAATCGTTGGTGCTGTGGGTGTCTTGCAGTTTGATGTGGTGGTTTCTCGTCTAAAAACTGAATATAACGTAGAAGCGGTTTATGAAAATGTGAACGTTGCAACCGCACGCTGGGTGGAATGTGCCGATGCGAAAAAATTCGAAGAATTTAAACGCAAAAATGAGCAAAATTTAGCTTTAGATGGTGGAGATAACTTAACCTATATTGCGCCAACAATGGTAAATCTGAATTTAGCTCAAGAACGTTATCCTGATGTCGTTTTTTACAAAACTCGTGAACATTAAAACGACAAAGTGCGGTGAAATTTCACCGCACTTTTCCAGAAAAAAAGCGTTGAAATTTAATTCAACGCTTTTCTTTTATTTAGAGACTTTTTCTTGTCTTAATCGCCAAAGTTGATAAACATTCACAACAGATAAAAATGCATTTAATAATGCTACAGGATAAGCGGCGATAATTACGCTATAGATGACAAATAAAATTGCGCCAATGCTGTTCACTATGCGTAGATGTACGATAGATTTAAACAAAAACGATATTGCAACAAAAAAGGTTGCGATATAACCCAATAATTCAACTAAATTCAATTCCATAATTCTGTTCTCTTCGATTAAAAATAAAAACGGGCGCCATGATAAAAGATTTTTAAAACAAGGAAAAGATCAGAAAAAAAAGCAACCGATTGCAAGATGAAATTATTTTTTCTTATGAAAAATAAAGGTATTTTCACAATCATTAGTGCATAAAAAGCCGGTGACGAGTGCGCACATCTAAAATCTTGGGAAGCTTATCCAATTTGGGGGAATTGGATAACATTAGCTAGCTCAACCCGCACTTTGTCACCGGCTAAATTCTTTTAGTTATCTAGATGATCGTACTATGAACAATAAAAGAATTTAATAAAACGAGGTTCTATCTTTTGTAATAACTAGAATTCCAATTTCTATTATTCTAGAAATTAGATTGATTATAAACTATGAAGTAACTTTAGATTCAAGAGAATTCTAGAGAAATGAAAGTTATGATTTTATTCTAAATGAAGACAAGTTGTACTAAAACCATATAGAAAAGCGTGCCAACCGCAATAGATAGAAACATATTTTTCTTCCAGAAATGCAACCCTAGCACCAGTATGCCTGCAAGAAAATCAGGGATACCATGATAACCAGTTAAAACATCAATATTCTTATAGCAATAAACTACAAGCATACCAAACATAGCTGGAGGTAAAACTTTCCCAAGATAGCGAATATATTGTGGAATCGGACGATTAGCTGGGAAAACAAAAAATGGAAATAAGCGCGTAAATTGTACTGTAAGCACACAAATTCCAATCGTCATAATCTGTTCTGCAAGTGTCATTTTAGCGACTCCAATTTTGTGTCTAATTTAGGTCCACGCATAGTTAGAATTAACCAGATACCAATTAATGTTGGAATCAAGAAATATTCTTTGCCTACAATCAGTAAAAAAGCCAATGCAATCCCTAAACCTAAGAGAGAGCTTTCATGGGATTTTTCCTTTATCCAATTTTCTGCAAAAATGACTAAGAAAAGAGCGGTCATAGAGAATTCCACACCTTTTAAATCAAAAGGTAAAACAGAGCCAAATAAGTTACCAATTGCAGCACCAACCACCCAATAAATATGCAAATATAAGCTGACAAAAAACATATACCAACCTTTATCTAAGTGCGGTGGAATTTTGGCCATATAATTTAAAGAAAAAGATTCATCAACAAGGGTGGTAATTAAATACCAACGTTTATGACCAATGTGTACGCCATATTTTTCTAACATTGATATGCCATAGAAAATCTGACGAGTACTGATCATCAAGGTAATTAATAACACACTGATGGGAGAAAAAGGTGCAATAAGTGCTCCAGCAGCAATAAACTCAACAGAACCGGCATAAATAAGTAAAGCCATCAAAGTAGGATATAAAAATCCGAAACCTAGTGCCTTCATATAAATACCGTATGCCACACCAAGAAATAAAAATCCTGCAATCATTGGCGCACTATAAGGAAAAGCAGCTTTAGCCGCCACACTAATCAGGTGAGGCTGCTGATTTTGTTGAGAAAAATTCATTTATTACTTCTATAAATCTAAAACAGATAGCCCAGGTAAAGTTGAAAAACTTTGAGCTTTTACGGTTTGATAAAAATCTTCTAAATAAGAAAGGGATTCATCTTCTTTACGAATAGCCGCATATAGATTGCTATATAAACCTTCTTTTGTGACTTTTCTTGCCACGACATAGCCCTTTTCTAAATAAGGCAATGCAGCCCAATAAGGGATAGTTGCAATGCCACGACGACTAGCAACTAATTGAATCATAGCAATAGTCAATTCTGTTGTGCGGCGAGTAGGATTAATTCCTTTTGGTTTAAGCACTTTACGCAATAGATCTAACATATCATCAGGAACCGGGTAAGTTACCCAAGTTTCATCTGCAAAATCTTCCGCATCCCAAATTTCTTTTTCTGCTAAAGGGTGATCTTTTGAGCAAATTCCAACCATCTCATAAGAAAAGAGCGGTTTAAAAATTACATCATCATTATGCTCTACTTCTGATACTATCGCCCAATCTGCTCGGTGAGAAAGCAATAAACCAACAGGATCCGTATGAAAACCGGATACAATATCCAACTCAACTAGTCCCCAATGCCGACGAAATTCGTCCATGGCAGGCATTAACCAATCAAAACAAGTATGACATTCCACAGCTATGCGAAGCTGACCTGCATCGCCATGTTTAACTCGAGCAAGATCACGTTCAGCATCTACGATTTTTGGCATCACTTCATTAGCAAGACGAATTAAACGCTCTCCCGCAGAAGTAAAACGAAGTGGATTACTTTTACGCTCAAACAAAGGTAAACCAAA
This sequence comes from Haemophilus sp. oral taxon 036, assembly GCF_002998595.1. NCBI lineage: Bacteria > Pseudomonadati > Pseudomonadota > Gammaproteobacteria > Pasteurellales > Pasteurellaceae > Haemophilus > Haemophilus sp. oral taxon 036. The sequence continues at coordinate 1,548,807 of NZ_CP027235.1, read as the reverse complement.
CTGTTCTTCTATTAATTTAATTTGGTGAGAAAGGGCTGATTGGGTTAGATACACTCGCTTTGCAGCCAAAGAAACGCTCCCCGTCTCTTTTAAGGCCAATAAAGTTTTAAGATGTCTAAATTCTAGAAAGGTTGGTTTCATTAAAAATATTCATACAAAATAGAAAATTAGATGATAGATATAATACCTTAAAATACAAAATATTCGAATTAATATTCTATAGAAAAAACAAAAACCCCAGCCTTTCGACTGGGGTTCTTCTGTTTTTATTTAATTTAGCTTTGTATTTGGTAACCTGGCGGTGCCCTACTCTCACATGGGGAAGCCCCACACTACCATCGGCATTACAGCGTTTCACTTCTGAGTTCGGTATGGTGTCAGGTGGTTCCACCGCACTATCGCCGCCAGATAATTCTTTGATAACTTTTATTCTAATTTCTATCTATGTTCTTCATTGGCTACAAGCTGAACATTTAGTTAATTTCTTTTTCTTTCACTCTGTTTTCCAAAAACACTTGAGCGTTGTATAGTTAAGCCTCTCGGGCAATTAGTACAGGTTAGCTCAATGACTCACATCACTTACACACCCTGCCTATCTACGTCTTAGTCTTAAACAACCCTTACAGGTTTATAACCTGGGAGAACTCATCTCTTGGCAAGTTTCGTGCTTAGATGCTTTCAGCACTTATCTCTTCCGCACTTAGCTACCCGGCAATGCGTCTGGCGACACAACCGGAACACCAGTGGTGCGTCCACTCCGGTCCTCTCGTACTAGGAGCAGCCCCAACCAATTCTCCAACGCCCACGGCAGATAGGGACCGAACTGTCTCACGACGTTCTAAACCCAGCTCGCGTACCACTTTAAATGGCGAACAGCCATACCCTTGGGACCTACTTCAGCCCCAGGATGTGATGAGCCGACATCGAGGTGCCAAACACCGCCGTCGATATGAACTCTTGGGCGGTATCAGCCTGTTATCCCCGGAGTACCTTTTATCCGTTGAGCGATGGCCCTTCCATTCAGAACCACCGGATCACTATGACCTACTTTCGTACCTGCTCGACTTGTCTGTCTCGCAGTTAAGCTTGCTTATACCATTGCACTAACCTCACGATGTCCGACCGTGATTAGCAAACCTTCGTGCTCCTCCGTTACTCTTTGGGAGGAGACCGCCCCAGTCAAACTACCCACCAGACACTGTCCGAGACCGCGTTCCGCAATCTTCGTTAGAACATCAAACGTTAAAGGGTGGTATTTCAAGGTCGACTCCAACAATACTGGCGTATCATCTTCATAGTCTCCCACCTATCCTACACATCAAAATTCAATGTTCAGTGTCAAGCTATAGTAAAGGTTCACGGGGTCTTTCCGTCTAGCCGCGGGTACACCGCATCTTCACGGCGATTTCAATTTCACTGAGTCTCGGGTGGAGACAGCCTGGCCATCATTATGCCATTCGTGCAGGTCGGAACTTACCCGACAAGGAATTTCGCTACCTTAGGACCGTTATAGTTACGGCCGCCGTTTACTGGGGCTTCGATCAGGAGCTTCTCTTTCGATTACACCATCAATTAACCTTCCAGCACCGGGCAGGCATCACACCCTATACGTCCACTTTCGTGTTTGCAGAGTGCTGTGTTTTTAATAAACAGTTGCAGCCAGCTGGTATCTTCGACCGGTTCAACCTTCAGGGGCTAGCCCTTACAATCTACGCCGGCGCACCTTCTCCCGAAGTTACGGTGCTATTTTGCCTAGTTCCTTCACCCGAGTTCTCTCAAGCGCCTGAGTATTCTCTACCTGACCACCTGTGTCGGTTTTCAATACGGTTTAGTAAAGCCTTTCGCTTAGTGGCTTTTCCTGGAAGTGTGGTATCAGTTACTTCAGCTCCTTAGAGCCTCGTCATCATCTCTCAGTGTTAAGGAAGTCCGGATTTGCCTAAACTTCCCACCTACCAACTTAAACGCACATATCCAACAGTGCGATAACCTAACCTACTCCGTCCCCACATCGCAGCTTTACCAAGTACAGGAATATTAACCTGTTTCCCATCGACTACGCTCTTCAGCCTCGCCTTAGGGGCCGACTCACCCTGCCCCGATTAACGTTGGACAGGAACCCTTGGTCTTCCGGCGAACGGGTTTTTCACCCGTTTTATCGTTACTTATGTCAGCATTCGCACTTGTGATACGTCCAGCATGCTTCTCAACACACCTTCATCCGCTTACACAACGCTCCCCTACCCAACAGACTTACGTCTGATGCCGCAGCTTCGGTGCTATATTTCAGCCCCGTTACATCTTCCGCGCAGGCCGACTCGACTAGTGAGCTATTACGCTTTCTTTAAATGATGGCTGCTTCTAAGCCAACATCCTAGCTGTCTAAGCCTTCCCACTTCGTTTCCCACTTAATATAGACTTTGGGACCTTAGCTGGCGGTCTGGGTTGTTTCCCTCTCCACGACGGACGTTAGCACCCGCCGTGTGTCTCCTGAGTATCACTCTTTGGTATTCGTAGTTTGCATCGGGTTGGTAATCCGGGATGGACCCCTAGCCGAAACAGTGCTCTACCCCCAAAGGTGTCCGCTCAAGGCTCTACCTAAATAGATTTCGGGGAGAACCAGCTATCTCCCGGTTTGATTGGCCTTTCACCCCCAGCCACAAGTCATCCGCTAATTTTTCAACATTAGTCGGTTCGGTCCTCCAGTTAGTGTTACCCAACCTTCAACCTGCCCATGGCTAGATCACCGGGTTTCGGGTCTATACCTTGCAACTAGTCGCCCAGTTAAGACTCGGTTTCCCTTCGGCTCCCCTATTCGGTTAACCTCGCTACAAAATATAAGTCGCTGACCCATTATACAAAAGGTACGCAGTCACCCTTGCGGGCTCCCACTGCTTGTACGTACAAGGTTTCAGGTTCTATTTCACTCCCCTCACCGGGGTTCTTTTCGCCTTTCCTTCACAGTACTGGTTCACTATCGGTCAATCAGGAGTATTTAGCCTTGGAGGATGGTCCCCCCATCTTCAAACAGGATATCACGTGTCCCGCCCTACTTCTCGTTAACTTAGTACCACAGCCTGGATTTTGAGTACGGGGCTATCACCCTGTGTCGCTAAGCTTCCCAGCTTATTCCTCTATCTCTACTGTTATCATTAACAGGCTCTTTCGCTTTCGCTCGCCGCTACTGACGAAATCTCGGTTGATTTCTTTTCCTCGGGGTACTTAGATGTTTCAGTTCTCCCGGTTTGCCTCAACAAGCTATGTATTCACTTGTTGATAGTGGATTCTTCACCCACTGGGTTTCCCCATTCGGATATCTTGGATTAAACGCCTCTTATCGACTCATCCAAGCTTTTCGCAGATTAGCACGTCCTTCTTCGCCTCTGATTGCCAAGGCATCCACCTTGTACGCTTAGTCACTTAACTATACAACCTCAAATGTTTTCAATCACTTTAAGTTTTTACTTCAAAGTGCGGTCAATTTGATGCGTATTTTCATTCAACTAAACACTTGATTGCTTTTGTTCAATCAAGATTTATCACAAAACAGGTTTGCTTTCAGAGTTTCCTTCTCAGTTCCCTCTTTTTCACTTTCCTATCTTGCCTACTCAGACTTTCTCTCGAAAATCTCTTGTTTTCAGCTTGTTTCCAATTTTTTAAAGAACAGTTGATAAAACTTCTCAGTTATCATCGTTAAATAAACTAAATGAATAAATTTACTTAACGATGATAAGTGGTGGAGATAAGCGGGATCGAACCGCTGACCTCCTGCGTGCAAGGCAGGCGCTCTCCCAGCTGAGCTATATCCCCATTTCATCATAAATCATTACTCCTTTACATCACTCACTCTCAGAGTGGTGGGTCTGAGTGGACTTGAACCACCGACCTCACCCTTATCAGGGGTGCGCTCTAACCACCTGAGCTACAGACCCAAGGGTAATGTTTTCTTCTGCTCATTTGTCTACAACTATCAGTCAATCTGTGTGAGCACTCGCTGTCTCTCGTCTTTGGTAAGGAGGTGATCCAACCGCAGGTTCCCCTACGGTTACCTTGTTACGACTTCACCCCAGTCATGAATCATACCGTGGTAAACGCCCTCCAAAAGGTTAAGCTATCTACTTCTGGTACAACCCACTCCCATGGTGTGACGGGCGGTGTGTACAAGGCCCGGGAACGTATTCACCGCGACATTCTGATTCGCGATTACTAGCGATTCCGACTTCATGGAGTCGAGTTGCAGACTCCAATCCGGACTTAGACGTACTTTCTGAGATTCGCTCCACCTCGCGGCATCGCCACCCTCTGTATACGCCATTGTAGCACGTGTGTAGCCCTACTCGTAAGGGCCATGATGACTTGACGTCATCCCCACCTTCCTCCAGTTTATCACTGGCAGTCTCCTTTGAGTTCCCGACCGAATCGCTGGCAACAAAGGATAAGGGTTGCGCTCGTTGCGGGACTTAACCCAACATTTCACAACACGAGCTGACGACAGCCATGCAGCACCTGTCTCATGGTTCCCGAAGGCACTCCCGTATCTCTACAGGATTCCATGGATGTCAAGAGTAGGTAAGGTTCTTCGCGTTGCATCGAATTAAACCACATGCTCCACCGCTTGTGCGGGCCCCCGTCAATTCATTTGAGTTTTAACCTTGCGGCCGTACTCCCCAGGCGGTCGATTTATCACGTTAGCTACGGGCACCAAGCTTTAAGCCCAATCCCCAAATCGACAGCGTTTACAGCGTGGACTACCAGGGTATCTAATCCTGTTTGCTCCCCACGCTTTCGCACATGAGCGTCAGTACATTCCCAAGGGGCTGCCTTCGCCTTCGGTATTCCTCCACATCTCTACGCATTTCACCGCTACACGTGGAATTCCACCCCTCCCTAAAGTACTCTAGTTACCCAGTCTGAAATGCAATTCCCAGGTTAAGCCCGGGGCTTTCACACCTCACTTAAATAACCGCCTGCGTGCCCTTTACGCCCAGTTATTCCGATTAACGCTCGCACCCTCCGTATTACCGCGGCTGCTGGCACGGAGTTAGCCGGTGCTTCTTCTGTATTTAACGTCAATAATGTATGCTATTAACATACACTCCTTCCTCAATACCGAAAGAACTTTACAACCCGAAGGCCTTCTTCATTCACGCGGCATGGCTGCGTCAGGGTTCCCCCCATTGCGCAATATTCCCCACTGCTGCCTCCCGTAGGAGTCTGGACCGTGTCTCAGTTCCAGTGTGGCTGGCCATCCTCTCAGACCAGCTAGAGATCGCAGGCTTGGTAGGCCTTTACCCCACCAACTACCTAATCCCACTTGGGCTCATCTCATGGCATGCGGCCTTGCGGTCCCGCACTTTCATCTTCCGATACTACGCGGTATTAGCTACAGTTTCCCGTAGTTATCCCCCTCCATAAGCCAGATTCCCAAGCATTACTCACCCGTCCGCCACTCGTCAGCAAGAAAGCAAGCTTCCTCCTGCTACCGTTCGACTTGCATGTGTTAAGCCTGCCGCCAGCGTTCAATCTGAGCCATGATCAAACTCTTCAATTCAAGTTCAATCGCTCAATAAACTGCTTAGCTATAAATAAAACACTACTTAAAAAGTAATTATGAATTTTCAGTTAAGCACCTATTAAGACTTCAAAATTAAAAATATTTTAAAACAAGTCAATCAACAAGTGCCCACACAGATTGTCTGATATATTGTTAAAGAGCAAAAAACAACGACGCACTTGGAAACTTAAAAACTTCACAACAGTGCGTCGTTGTGTGCGGTGCATTATAGGGATTTTCAAAGCCCTTGCAAGTACTTTTTTGTAAAAATATTTAAAAAAATGATCTTTTGGATAAAGTTAATACAAAAAGGTCTATTTAATATCAATTTTAGTCTATTTTTATTACATCTAAAGATTCAAATCCCCATAGGTGTAAAGCTTTTTTAAATTGAGATTCTTCTGGAAAATGTTCAGTACAAAACATTTGATTATGTTTTTCACCTTGAGCACGTACACTTTTACCATCGAGCAAATATTTTATCCGCTTAGCAATCGCCGCTCCAGGATCCATAAAATATTTAATTTGTGGCAAGCACAACTGAATTTCATCTTTGATGAGTGGAAAGTGAGTACAACCTAAAACTAATGTATCCAAATCTGCCATGTCTGCCCATGGAGATAACTCATCTTTTAAATCAATTAGCTCAACGGAATGACCACGAATTTTTTGCTCCGCAATTTCTACTAATTTTGTGGTTCCCAATCTCTCAACAACACAATCTTGCGCAAATTTATCAATCAAATCATCGACATAATGACGCTTTACTGTACCCTTTGTAGCTAATAAACCAATATGTTTTGTCTTTGTCATTTCTGATGCAGGTTTAATAGCGGGTACAGTCCCAACGATAGGAATATCAAACGCAGCTCGCAAAGGTGGAAGCACAACTGTACTCGCTGTATTGCAAGCTATCACGATTGCATCTAATGGATAACGTTGATTAATAAGTTGGCAAACCGCTAAAGTACGCTGAATAATACTTTCTTCTTCTCGTTCTGAATAAGGAAAACCAGCATTATCAAAACAATAGAGATAATGCCAATTTGGTAATAATTTTTTGGCTTCGCGATATACGCTAAATCCACCCACTCCAGAATCAAAAAAGAGCACAGTTGGGCGTTTTTCTTTTTTATTCATTTAAATCTCTTTGAAAATTGACCGCACTTTTAAGCGTTCGAGTAAATCTCTTTATTATTTAACCAACGACGAATAAGACTTTCCGCTAGATCAGGGTATTTTTGGATAAGTGATTTTGCATAAAATTGCACCGTTGGTATCATTTTTCTATCTCGCATTAAATTTGCTACTCGCAATTCAGCAATGCCCGTTTGTTTCGTTCCAAGTACTTCGCCTGGCCCACGAATTTCTAAGTCTTTTTCCGAAATAGCAAACCCATCTTGGCTATCTCGTAACACTTGCAGGCGTTTTTGCGAAACTTTGCCTAGCGGAGGTTTATACATTAGTACACAAAAAGAAGCCGTGCTGCCTCGACCCACTCGCCCTCGTAACTGATGAAGTTGCGATAAACCTAAACGCTCTGCATTTTCAATAATCATCAAACTCGCATTCGGAACATCAACACCTACTTCAATTACTGTCGTTGCCACCAATAAATCCAATTCTGCATTTTTAAAACGCATCATGACATCTTGTTTTTCTTGTGGTTTCATGCGCCCGTGCACTAGCCCAATATTTAACATAGGTAATGCTTTCGTTAAATCTTCCCAAATCGCTTCAGCAGCTTGAGCTTCTAAAACCTCTGATTCATCAATTAACGTACACACCCAATAAGCTTGGCGTTTTTCATTAACACAAGCGTTTTTTACACGCATCACAATTTCAGCCCGACGTTCTTCAGAAACCACTACGGTTGTTATCGGCGTACGTCCTGGAGGCAATTCATCAATAATTGATGTATCCAAATCGGCATAGACGGTCATTGCCAACGTTCTTGGTATCGGCGTGGCCGTCATAATTAACTGATGGGGATAAAATCCTGCTTTTTCGCCCTTCTCTCGCAACATTAATCGTTGATGCACCCCAAAACGGTGTTGTTCATCAATAATCACTAATGCTAAGTCGGAAAACTCCACTTCTTCTTGGAATAAAGCGTGCGTCCCCACCACCATTTGCACTGCTCCAGTTTTAATTTTTTCAAGCTCTGCTTGTCTTGATTTTCCTTTTACTTTACCAGCTAACCAACCTACTTCAATGCCTAAAGGCTCAAACCAACGTCGAAAATTATTCGCGTGCTGTTCTGCAAGAATTTCTGTTGGCGCCATTAAGGCGACTTGTTTGCCATTATCAATTGCCATTAAAGCAGCCAATGCGGCAACCAATGTTTTTCCCGAGCCGACATCCCCTTGCACTAAGCGCATCATCGGATAATCTTTAATAAGATCTTGTTCAATATCCGACACAACTCGCTTTTGCGCATTAGTGGGTTGAAATGGCAAGGTGGATAAAAATCGCTGTTTCAAATCTGTTTGATAATGTAGCGGTAAGGCAGAAAATTGCTGCGTTCCTAACCGCACTTTTTGCATAGCTAAATTATGTGCCAGCAGCTCTTCAAAGATTAAGCGCTGTTGTGCAGGATGCTTACCTTGCTCTAACATTTCTAATGAAATATCAGGCGGCGGACGATGCAACAATCGCAATGCCTCTTTTAAGCTATATTGATGTGGATTAAATTCATTAGGCAAAATTTCTGCAATCTGAACTTTGTCGAGCAATGCCAAAGCCTGATCCGTTAATTTTCGTAATGAATTTTGTTTGAGCCCTTCCGTCGTGGAATAAATCGGCGTTAGCGTTTCTTCCAATACAATAGGCGCATTATCTCGCACAATTTGATATTCTGGATGATGAATTTCTGGCATATGACGCCCACGTTTCACTTCGCCAAAGGCCTTTACCCGCACACCTGCTTGAAAACTATTACGCATTCCCGCATTAAAATTGAAAAAACGTAACATAATTTTCGATGTACCATCTGACAAACTCACAGACAGAATCGGGCGACGGCCAAAAGCGACCTCACTGGTTTGGACAATTCCTTCAATGGTAAAATATTGTTCGGGACGAAGATGACCGATTGGCGTAATTCGCGTACGATCTTCATAGCGAATAGGTAAATGAAAGAGTAAATCTTGCAGGTTATGAATGCCGATTTTAGCCAGTTTATTAGAAATGGCCGCACCAACACCAGAGAGGCTGGTCAAAGGTACGGCATCAAGAAGTTCAAGGCTCATAGCTCATTAATATTGCGTTTGACATTAACGACGCCAGTGATGCCTTTAATGCGATGAACGATATTGGCAAGGTGTTTGATATCTTTTACACAAACCTGCAAAATCACAAGCAATAAATTGTTCTCTAATTCTTCCGTCCAAATATTTTGAAGACTGCTTTCGCTCGCAGAAATTGCAGTCATTAAACTAAGCAAGGCATTCTGCTCATTCAATATTTCTATTTGTAATTCAGCCTCAAAATTCACCGAGCTTTGAACGTTATCCCATTTAGCCAACGATTGGCGACAAGCATTTTTCAAACTGGCACAATGTTGATGGTGTACAACAACGGTGTTTTCTTCGGTACGACATCCCACAATAGGATCGCCCGGAATTGGATGGCAACATTGAGCAAATTGTGTTTTACCCACTTGCATTGGTGCAATAGTGAGTATTTTTGATTCAAATTCAAAATTCTGAGTATTAGCAGATTCTAACGGCACACCCACAAATTGATGCGCAATGATGGAGGCAGACTGATTACCCAAACCAATTTCTCGTAATAATTCATCTAAAGAAGAAAGTGCTAAAGAATCTAATACAGTTCTAATTTGTTGAATAGAAAAATCACCTAAATTATGAGGCTGTAATGCTGCATTAAGCTCAACTTCCCCTAATTTCACCGCATCCTCTTCACAACGCTGTTTGAGATAATGGCGAATCCGTGTTTTCGCACGAGCCGTTACCACGAAATTTAACCATGCGGCTTCAGGATGTGCATTTGGATCGGTGATGATATTGACCGTTTGACCAGACTCAAGGGCTTGCGAAAGCGGATAAGGTTTATGCTCAACAGTCACGCCAACACAAGTATTCCCCACATCTGAATGCACGGCATAAGCGAAATCCACTGCCGTTGCGCCCATTGGCAATTCAACAATTCGACCTTTTGGTGTAAAAACATAAATTTCTTTCGGGAAAAACTCTGATTTTACATTCTCAATAAACTCAAACGAATTACCTACACTTTGTTGAATTTCGACCAAACTTTGCAACCAGCGTTGTGCGCGAATTTGTGCAGTTGTACTGTCGTTTTTACCATTTTCTTTATAAACCCAATGCGCCGTAATGCCCATTTCGGCGACTTGTTCCATATCCTCTGTATGGATATGAACTTCTACGGAAACTCCTTTCGGCCCAATCATTGAAGTTTGCAAAGATTGATAGCCATTTGCTTTAGGTACCGCGATATAATCCTTTACTCGACCAGGGCGTGGCTTATAAAGATTATGCATTTGCCCCAAAACGCGATAACAATCATCCACATTTTTTACAATCACACGGAACGCATAAATATCCATAATAGAGTGGAATTCTTGATCCTTTATGCGCATTTTTTGATAAATCTTGTAAAGGTGTTTTTCACGTCCCCAGACACGAGCAAAAATCCCCGCATTTTCTAACCGCACTTTAATCTCTTGTGAAATACGTTCGATTAAATCTTGTCGGTTACTCCGCGCCACATCAATTAGTTTTTTCAACACTTCATAACGATGTGGATGCATTGCTTGAAAAGATAAGTCTTCTAATTCATTTTTGATATGCTCAATACCTAAACGATGAGCAAGCGGACAATAGATTTCAAGCGTTTCTTTCGCAATACGGCGGCGTTTATCTGGTCGTAACGAACCAAGCGTGCGCATATTATGCGTGCGGTCAGCAAGCTTGATTAACACAACGCGAATATCACGCGTCATCGCCAAAATCATTTTGCGAAAATTCTCGACTTGTGCTTCTTGGCGAGTACGAAATTTCAACTTATCGAGTTTTGATACACCATCCACAATTTCAGCCACACTAGCACCGAACTCTTCTTTCAGTTGTTCTTCCGTATAAGGTGTATCTTCAATAACATCGTGCAAAAGCGCAGCCATTACCGCTTCGTGATCTAAATGTAGTTGAGCAATAATGGAGGCTACTGCAACAGGATGGGTAATGTAAGGTTCGCCACTGGAGCGAAATTGTCCTTCATGCGCATCTCTTGCAATCACAAACGCACGCTTGATGAGTTCAATTTTATCTGCGGGCAAATACCCTTGAATAATTCGATCTAAATCCGCAAACAGTTCCAAAGGAGACCTACTTATTATTGAAAGAGAAAGTGCGGTTAAAATATCGTGATTTTTTACCGCACTTTTAAAAGATTACTCTGTAATTAATGCAACAGCTGCTTCTTCTGTTTCTTGCACTTTAGCCATTTCTTGGAATTCTTGTGCATCCATAATATCTTGATTAATCAAACCTTTTTCGATTTCACGCAATGCGATTACTGTTGGTTTGTCATTATCTTCCGGCACTAACGGCGCACTTTGGTTAAGTTGTAATTGTCTTGCACGACGCGCAGCCGTTAAAATTAAATCAAAACGGTTACCAATTTTTTCTACTGCATCTTGCACAGTAACACGAGCCATAATTTACTCCGATTTGTCAAAAATTACTCTATTGAAAGGGCGTTATAATACTCAATTTCGCCCTATTTTGCTAGTAGCTGTTGAATTAACATTGCATTTTGTTTTTGTTGATAATCTTTAGTTAAGCGTTCCGATTGCAAAATACTTTGCAAATCTTTTAATGCTTTCTCAAAATCATCATTCACAATGACATAATCATATTCGTCATAATGCGAAATTTCACTTATCGCTTTTGACATTCGTTCAGCGATAACCTCTTCACTATCTTGCCCACGACCAATTAAACGACGTTCTAATTCAGGCAATGAAGGCGGTAAAATAAAAATGCTTTTTACTGAAGGCACTTTTTTACGGATTTGTTGAGCGCCCTGCCAATCAATATCTAAAAATACATCAATGCCTTTTGCTAAATTTTCTTCAATCGCAGGTAAAGAGGTTCCATAATAATTTCCACCAAAAACTTTGGCATATTCTAAAAATAAATCTTGCTCAATGAGTGATTCAAACTCTTCTTTTGATACAAAATAATAGTGTACGCCTTCAACTTCACCTGGACGTGAGGCACGGGTCGTATGTGACACAGACACCATTTTTTGAGTTGAACTATCTGATGCCAATAATGCTGAAATTAACGAAGATTTTCCCGCACCACTTGGTGCAGATAAAATATAAAGATTACCTTGGGACATAGATCATTTAACCTTCTCTAACAATTTCAGTCTATTATGCAGATTTCTCTATAAAAAATCATCAAAAGTGCGGTGATTTTTTACAGCACTTTTTCATTCTAATGATGATTTGATATAGATCACAAAAAAGTAGTAGGGTTTATAGTTTTATAAAAATGCTCGTGCTATACTCTGTGCGCTGTCTTACTGAGTGAGCAGTATTACTCAAAGCAAACAGATTTGTTTAACTTAAATAAAAGGTGAAAATCTTATGGCAATTAAAATTGGTATCAATGGTTTTGGTCGTATCGGCCGTATCGTATTCCGTGCAGCACAACACCGTGATGACATCGAAGTTGTAGGTATTAACGACTTAATCGACGTTGAATACATGGCTTATATGTTGAAATATGATTCAACTCACGGTAGTTTCGACGGCACTGTTGAAGTGAAAGATGGTAACTTAGTGGTTAATGGTAAAACTATCCGTGTAACTGCAGAACGTGATCCAGCAAACTTAAACTGGGGTGCAATCGGTGTTGATATCGCTGTTGAAGCGACTGGTTTATTCTTAACTGATGAAACTGCTCGTAAACACATCACTGCAGGCGCGAAAAAAGTTGTATTAACTGGTCCATCTAAAGATGCAACCCCTATGTTCGTTCGTGGTGTAAACTTCAACGCATACGCAGGTCAAGATATCGTTTCTAACGCATCTTGTACAACAAACTGTTTAGCTCCTTTAGCACGTGTTGTTCATGAAACTTTCGGTATCAAAGATGGTTTAATGACCACTGTTCACGCAACAACTGCAACTCAAAAAACTGTGGATGGCCCATCTGCTAAAGACTGGCGCGGAGGCCGCGGTGCATCACAAAACATCATTCCATCTTCAACAGGTGCAGCGAAAGCAGTAGGTAAAGTATTACCTGCATTAAACGGTAAATTAACTGGTATGGCTTTCCGTGTTCCAACTCCAAACGTATCTGTTGTTGACTTAACTGTTAACCTTGAAAAACCAGCTTCTTACGATGCAATCAAACAAGCAATCAAAGATGCAGCTGAAGGTAAAACTTTCAATGGCGAATTAAAAGGCGTATTAGGTTACACTGAAGATGCAGTTGTTTCTACTGACTTCAACGGTTGTGCTTTAACTTCTGTATTTGATGCAGATGCTGGTATCGCATTAACTGATTCTTTCGTTAAATTAGTATCTTGGTACGATAACGAAACTGGTTACTCAAACAAAGTATTAGACTTAGTAGCTCACATTTACAACTACAAAGGCTAATTAAAACTTTGAAAAAATTAACCGCTCTTCGGAGCGGTTTTTTATTATCTAGAATTTAATTTACGATCTAAAAATGAACAATGGATCACTAAAAATAATTTAAAACAATCAATATTCTTCTAGCTTTTATTCCTATTTAAGATTATATTAGCGCACAACTGTTCGCTCAATAAAAAATCAAAAATAGGGTTAATATGAATCTCGATCTCCATTTTGTTCATCGTATTCAACAACAAGCCAAAACTCGTGCAAATATGACCGCACTTCGCTATAAAGAACACGGCTTGTGGAGAGACATTTCTTGGAAAAACTTTCAAGAGCAACTCAATCAACTTTCTCGAGCATTGCTTGCTCACAATATTGGTGTGCAAGATAAAATCGCCATTTTTGCCCATAATATGGAACGTTGGACAATCGCTGATATTGCTACCTTACAAATTCGAGCAATCACAGTACCTATTTACGTAACCAATACAGCCCAGCAAGCAGAATTTATCCTAAATCACGCCGATGCAAAAATTCTATTCGTCGGCGATCAAGAGCAATACGATCAAGCATTGGAAATTGCTCATCATTGTCCACAATTACAAAAAATCGTGGCAATGAAATCAACCATTCAATTACAACAAGATCCTCTTTCTTGCACTTGGGAAAGTTTTATTGAAACAGGTTCAAACGCCCAACAAGATGAACTAACCCAACGCTTAAACCAAAAACAATTATCGGATTTATTTACGATTATTTATACCTCAGGTACAACGGGAGAGCCTAAAGGTGTCATGTTAGATTACGCTAATCTCGCTCACCAATTAGAAGCTCATGATCTTTCACTTAATGTGACAGATCAGGATATTTCACTTTCTTTTTTACCATTCTCTCATATTTTTGAACGGGCATGGGCGGCTTATATTCTTCATAGAGGTGCAATACTTTGCTATTTAGAAGACACCAATCAAGTGCGATCAGCTTTAACAGAAATTCGCCCAACTTTAATGTGTGCCGTACCACGTTTTTACGAAAAAATTTATGCCGCCGTATTGGATAAAGTTCAAAAAGCACCAAAACTTCGCCAAATAATGTTCCATTGGGCAATTTCTGTAGGACGGAAACATTTTGATTTACGTGCAAATAACAAAGCTATTCCGTTCTTATTGAAAAAACAATTTGCTTTGGCAGATAAATTAGTGCTCTCAAAACTTCGCCAATTATTGGGGGGGCGTATAAAAATGATGCCTTGCGGAGGAGCAAAATTAGAACCTGCTATTGGGCTATTTTTCCATGCTATTGGTATCAACATCAAATTAGGCTATGGCATGACAGAAACAACTGCGACCGTTTCTTGCTGGCATGATTTCCAATTTAACCCAAATTCAATCGGCACACTCATGCCAAAAGCGGAAGTGAAAATTGGGGAAAATAATGAAATCCTCGTGCGTGGCGGAATGGTGATGAAAGGCTATTACAAAAAGCCTGAAGAAACGGCTCAAGCCTTTACAGAAGATGGTTTCTTAAAAACTGGCGATGCGGGAGAGTTTGATGAACAGGGTAATTTATTTATTACCGATCGTATTAAAGAATTAATGAAAACCTCAAACGGCAAATATATCGCGCCGCAATATATCGAAAGCAAAATCGGTAAAGATAAATTTATCGAACAAATTGCGATCATCGCCGATGCGAAAAAATATGTATCTGCACTTATTGTGCCTTGCTTTGATAGTTTGGAAGAGTACGCTAAGCAGCTCAATATTAAATATCACGACCGTTTAGAATTATTAAAAAATTCTGAAATTCTAAAAATGTTTGAGCAGCGTATTAATGCGGTGCAAAAAGAACTGGCTCATTTCGAGCAAGTAAAAAAATTCACGTTACTTTCTCAAGCCTTTAGCATTAAATTGGGTGAAATTACACCAACATTAAAATTGCGTAGAAAAGTGATTTTAGAACGTTATCGTAAGCAAATTGAAGATATGTATAATTCAAAAGAATCAAAAAATTCATAACTAAAAGGCTCTCGTTTGAGAGCCTTTTTCTTGCCAATTATTCAGGAAATTTTTCTTCTAAAATTAATGCTAACCCATCTTCATTATTGGTCGCGGTGACTACATTTGCAGCTTGTTTAATTTCATCAGGTGCATTTCCCATTGCCACCCCAAGCCCGACATGTTCTAGCATATCCAAATCATTAAAATTATCACCAAACGCAATCACTTCATCGTCTTTTACGCCAAAATAATCTTCCAAAAAACGCACCGCACTTCCTTTGGTTGCACTCTTGTGCATCACCTCTAAAAAATTAGCATGAGAACGACAAATACTCAGATGTGGAAATTTTTCCTTTAAAATAATTTCAATCTCAATGATTTCTTCTGCTTCCCCAATAATTTGAATTTTATGTGGCGAACGAGCCGCTACTTCATCAAAAGGGTGAATTTCAATTTTGGTGACGCTGCGTTCATAAATCACCCATTTATTTTCTACATCGCGAGCATGGCAGTCATTATTTGTATAATAATTCACACCAAGCAAAGGGTGATCCGCCAAAACGGTATTAATATCTAAAATATCCTTTGGATCAATTTGTACGCTATAAATTAGTTCAAGGCGTTGATTCAAAATAAGTGCGCCACTAAATGCAACAAGCACATTATTCGTTTCAAGCTGTTTCCAATAAGGCAAAATACCTAAAGGAGAACGTGCCGAAATTGGCACAAAAGGAATACCATTTGCCGTTAAACGCTTAATTGCTGCAACAGTTCGAGGGGAAATAGTATGTTGAGGAGTTAATAAGGTGCCATCAAAATCACTAAATACCGCTTTATACATCATACATCATTACTCCGAATAAAGATTATTTCTCTGCTAGATAAGGATCATCAAAGCCTAATCCTTGCATAATTTGGGTTTCTAAACTTTCCATTTCTTCAGCTTCATCGTCTTCAATATGATCGTAACCGAGTAAATGTAAGCTACCATGCACAACCATATGCGCCCAATGTGCTATTAATGCTTTCTCTTGTTCTGCAGCTTCTCGCTCCACAACTTGACGACAAATGACAAGATCCCCTAACAATGGCAACTCCACCTCATCGGGGCATTCAAACGGAAATGAAAGCACGTTAGTCGGGCGATCCTTGCCACGATAAGTTAAATTTAATTCATGGCTTTCGGCTTCATCCACAATACGAACCGTCATTTCAACTTCATCCCCTTCCGGTTGAACTGCAGCTGTTGCCCACTGCACAATCTGTTCTTCTGTTGGCAAACCCTCTATATTTTCTGTGGCAATTTGCAGATCAACGAATATACTTCCCATTTTACTCTCCTAAATTCTTTTCAATTTCTGACCGTTCTTTTTCACGTTCGGCTTTACGAAGCTCCACTAATTCTTTTCGACGAATTTCATCTTGCACTTCCCATTCTTCGTATGCTTGCACGACTTTAGCCACCACCGGATGGCGCACAATATCTTTGCTATCAAAATAGTTAAAACTTAATTCTGGTACTTTTTCCAACACTTCAATCGCATGGCGTAAACCAGATTTTGTGCTACGAGGTAAATCAATTTGCGTAATATCGCCCGTAATCACGGCTTTAGAATTAAAACCAATACGGGTTAAAAACATTTTCATTTGCTCAACTGTCGTGTTTTGGCTTTCATCTAAAATAATAAAACTATCATTGAGCGTACGCCCTCGCATATAAGCCAAAGGGGCAATTTCAATAACATTACGTTCCATTAATTTTTGCACTCGCTCAAAACCTAACATTTCAAACAAAGCATCATAAAGCGGACGTAAATAAGGTTCGATTTTCTGACCTAAATCCCCTGGTAAAAAACCTAGCTTTTCGCCCGCTTCCACCGCAGGGCGAGTAAGTAAAACGCGACGAATTTCTTGACGTTCTAAGGCCTCAACTGCCGCAGCAACCGCTAAGAATGTTTTCCCCGTTCCTGCTGGGCCAATACCAAAACTAATATCGTGAGTTAAAATATTATGCAAATATTGAACTTGATTTTCGCCTCGAGGTTTAATCACACCTCGTTTAGTTTTAATCGTTGTACTGAAAATATTATTTTCAGCACGGTTCGATTCAACTTGAGATAGCATGCGACTTTCTTGCAAAGCCATATGCACATCTTCCAAATCTAACTCTTTCACTTTACCTTTTACGGGCGCAGTTTCAACATATAAATCTTGGATTAATTTCACCGCACTTTTTATCAATTTTACATGATAAGGTTTTGGATCCTCTTCCACAGTATCAATATTAAAAGTGAAATTATGACGAGCAATGACAAGGTTAAATTCTTTTTCGATAAGTTTTAGATGATCATCAAATGCACCGCATAAAGATTGCAAACGTGCATTATCTTGAGGTTCGAGAGTAAATGAAAGCATGAGGATACTAAGCTGGTGAAAATTGCAGTTATTCTAGCGTAATTAAAACTTCATGGGAAATAATCATCGCTTTGTTTTCCCCCATATCCTCTCTATAATATACATTCTTAATTATGTGACAAGCTGGATATATTATGACTGAACAAAATAACCCTTACGACGAACTTAGATACTACTCAAAACCATTTTCTTATACGAGCATTGCGCTTTTAGAAGGGAATGCAACATTATGGGGATTAACCCCTCCAGCACTCAAAGGCGCTAAAGTATTAGAATTAGGTTCTTCTTTTGGTGGAAACTTAATTTCTCAAGCGGTTTATTATCCAGATACTGAATTTGTAGGCATTGATTTATCAGATAGTCAAATTACTCAAGGTAATGAAATTATTCAATCAATGGGATTAACAAACGTTCGTTTAGAAACAAAAAATATTCTCGATATTACGCCTGAATTTGGTATGTTTGACTACATCATCGTGCATGGTATTTATTCTTGGGTACCTGATAATGTCAAAGATAAAATTCTTGAGGTTTGCCGTGAGAATTTAACCCCTAACGGTATTGCTTATATTTCTTACAACACCTATCCCGGTTGGAAAAGCCGCGAAGTTGCACGGGATATTATGCTTTATGCGAATAAATACACTCAGGATTTACCGCTCTCTGAACAAACTCGTCGTGGTAAAGCCGTTGTTCAGTTATTCTCAGATGCAATTAAATCGATTGAGTCTGAAAAAAACAATAATAAGAGCCGAATCAATAACTTCGATAGTATTCAAACTAAAGGTGATCATTACATCGCACATGAATATCTCGAATATCACAACCACCCTCTCTATTTGAATCAATTTGTGGATAGCCTACATCAACATCAATTGGCTTATATTGGCGATACGGATTTTCAACTTTCATATATTTCTTGGATGCCACAACATTTACGTGACATGATCAATCAATTATCCGAAACAGATTATGTTGCACGTGAGCAATGCCTCGATTATCTTTACGATGTAGCATTTAGAAGAAGTTTACTATGCCATGCTCATTTACAAGATAAAATTAATCGTACAGAAACTATTGATAAAGCATTATTAAATAAATTAACTTTTATTGGACAGAACAAAGAAAATAATCTGAGCCATATATTCAATAATAAAGACGTAGAAAAATTACTTGAATACTTTATCCATCAAGTAGGTCATTTCACTATTCAATCATTAATTAATTACGTTGCTGAACATAAAGAATTTGCAAGCCTCACAGAGGATAAAATTTACTCTTCTGTATTGCTAGCTGCCGTTCTAGGATATATCAATGTTTTTCTCACACCTTATCAAACATATACATTTGAAGATAACAAAACCTACATACCAAAACGATTTACTCAATATGTAAAAACTTTATTAGAAGGTGCAGATCAATATATCGGTGCAGGTAATATGTATAATGGAGGAGTTGAAAATTTAAATGAACTCCATCTATATATGATGTCTCAAATGGAAAAACCAATAACTAAAGCAACGCTTAATTCGTCACTTAAAGCATATTTAATTGAAAATGGCTACAAAGATATGAACAATAACGAGAAACTCATTGATGAAGGGTTTGATTGTTCAGGGTTATGTAATTCTATTTGTACAGTATTAGCAGACTTAGGTTACATTCAACCTGCTACACTATAAGCAAAAAGTAAAATTGAAAGCAAATAACATTCTAAGGGAGATCGATTAGATCTCCTTTTTTTGTCCCAATCGCAAAACTAAAATTGAAAACCATTTGCATTTATTGAATTTTAGAAATAGAATGAAGCCAATTCAATATAAATTAAGATCTATTCTCAAAAACAAGGAGTTTTCAATGACATTAAAATCATTCAAAATTGCGACACTCGCCGCCGCACTTACATTCTCAGCAAGTAGCTTTGCCGACATTACCGTTTACAACGGCCAACATAAAGAAGCAGCAAAAGCCGTAGCTGATGCATTTACGCAAGAAACCGGCATTAAAGTCACTTTAAATAGTGCTAAAAGCGAACAGTTAGCTGGTCAACTTAAAGAAGAAGGTGATAAAAGCCCAGCCGATGTATTCTATTCAGAACAAACATCCCCATTCGCCGCACTTTCTGAAGCTGGTTTATTAGAACCACTTTCAGCCAATACAATCAAACAAACCTCTCACCAAGGTGTACCAGTTGCGCCTAAAAAAGATTGGATTGCATTAAGTGGTCGTTCTCGTGTTGTGGTTTATGATCACACTAAATTATCTGAAAAAGATATGGAAAAATCAGTACTTGATTACGCGACACCAAAATGGAAAGATAAAATCGGTTATGTACCAACCTCTGGTGCATTCTTAGAACAAGTTGTAGCCATTGTTAAACTAAAAGGCGAGAAAGTTGCGCTTAATTGGTTAAAAGGCTTAAAAGAAAATGGTAAACTTTACGCGAAAAACAGTGTTGCATTACAAGCTGTTGAAAATGGCGAAGTACCTGCAGCCTTAATTAATAACTACTACTGGTATGCATTAGCAAAAGAAAAAGGCGCAGAAAACTTAAAAACTCGCTTGTACTTTATTCGTCATAAAGACCCTGGTGCGTTAGTTACTTACTCAGGTGCTGCAATCTTAAAATCATCTAAAAATAAAGAAGAAGCGAAAAAATTCGTGGACTTCTTAGCAAGCAAAAAAGGTCAAGAAGCCTTAGTTGCTGTACGTGCAGAATATCCATTACGTACAGATGTGACTTCTCCATTCAATATGGAACCTTATGCTAAATTGCAAGCACCAGTAGTTTCAGCAACTACTGCTCAAGATAAAGAACAAGCAAATAAATTAATTGAAGAAGCTGGTTTAAAATAAGCCCGCTAACGTCGCAACTGTATTTTCACCCAAAGTGGAGATACAGTTGCCACATATAAAGGACTATCTTTTGACCCGAACTCCCCCACTTTGGCTCACCATCATTATTTTACTTATTGGTTTACCGCTCTTATTACCATTTCTATATATTCTTTTCCGTGCGATTGAAGTCGGATTAGGTCGTAGCCTTGAGCTTCTTATTCGCCCGAGAATGGCGGAATTACTGAGCAACACAATGCTTCTCATGGTCTGCGTAACTATTGGATCCATTTTTCTCGGTACGCTTTGTGCATTTTTACTTGAACGCTACCGTTTTTTCGGCAAATCATTTTTTGAAGTGGCGATGAGTTTGCCGCTTTGTATTCCTGCCTTTGTGAGCTGTTTTACTTGGATCAGTCTAACCTTTCGAGTAGAAGGTTTTTGGGGAACAATTGGCATCATGACATTAAGTTCTTTCCCACTCGCTTACTTGCCTATTTCAGCCACACTTAAACGACTAGATCGCTCTCTTGAAGAAGTAAGCCTTTCATTAGGAAAAAGCCAAACTTACACTTTTTGGTACGCTATTTTTCCGCAATTAAAACCGGCTATCGGTAGTAGTTTATTACTAATAGCATTACATATGCTCGTGGATTTCGGTGCGGTTTCTATTTTAAATTACCAAACATTCACCACAGCTATTTTCCAAGAATATGAAATGTCTTTTAATAACAGCACCGCTGCACTACTTTCCGCTGTATTAATGGCAATTTGTAGCATTATTGTTCTGGGAGAAACATTTTTCCGCGGTAAACAAACGCTTTACAACAGTGGCAAAGGCGTCACTCGTCCTTATCCAGTAAAAACGCTTTCTTTTGGCAAACAATGTTTAACTTTCGGTTTTTTCTCTAGCATATTCATCTTAAGCATTGGCGTGCCTGTAATTATGTTAATTTACTGGCTTATTGTGGGAACTTCACTCGAAAGTGCGGGTGATTTTTCAGAATTTTTATCGGCATTCAGCAATTCATTTATCATTTCAGGCTTAGGCGCATTGCTTACTGTAATTTGTGCCTTGCCATTAGTTTGGGCCGCCGTACGTTATCGTAGCAAATTAACCGTTTGGATCGATCGCTTACCTTACCTATTACACGCCGTACCTGGCTTAGTTATCGCATTATCGCTGATCTACTTTACGATCAACTATGCTAACAGCTTATATCAAACCTTTTTAGTTATTATCGTAGCTTACTTTATGCTCTATTTACCAATGGCACAAACCACACTTAGAGCCTCACTTGAGCAACTTTCTGATAATATTGAGAAAGTCGGACAAAGCCTAGGGCGAAGCCCATTCTATATTTTCCGAACTTTAACATTACCAGCAATGCTACCAGGCATTGCGGCGGCATTCTCTCTAGTATTTTTGAATTTAATGAAAGAGCTTACTGCAACACTTTTGCTCACGCCAAACGACATCAAAACCCTTTCGATTGCCGTTTGGGAATATACTAGTGATGCACAATACGCTGCGGCAACGCCTTATGCCTTAATGCTCGTTCTCTTTTCAGGGATTCCTGTGTTTTTATTGAAAAAATATGCATTTAAATAAAATGATAAATAATCCGTTATTAGCCGTTAAAAATCTCAATAAATTTTTTAATGAACAACAAGTTCTTCACGATATTTCCTTTACCTTGCAACGAGGTGAAATCCTCTTTTTGCTTGGCGCTTCTGGTTGTGGAAAAACAACGTTATTGCGAGCGATCGCAGGATTTGAGCAACCCAATACGGGCGAAATTTGGCTAAAAGAGCGGTTAATTTTTGGCGAGAATGCTAATGTACCAACGCAACAGCGCCATCTAGGTTATGTGGTGCAAGAAGGTGTGCTTTTCCCTCACTTAAATGTCTATCGCAACATTGCTTACGGATTGGGGAATGGAAAAGGGAAAACAGATGAAGAGAAAATACGGATTGAGCAGGCAATGCAACTCACTGGAATTAGTGAACTGGCAGAACGTTTTCCTCACCAACTCTCAGGCGGACAACAACAACGCGTGGCGCTAGCTCGAGCACTAGCGCCGAATCCAGAACTGATTTTATTAGACGAACCTTTTAGTGCCTTAGATGAACATCTTCGCCAGCAAATTCGTCATGATATGCTAAAAGCACTGCGTCAAAGTGGGGCATCTGCGATTTTCGTCACCCATGATCGTGATGAAGCATTACGTTATGCGGATAAAATCGCGGTTATCCAACAAGGAAAAATTTTACAAATCGACACGCCTCGTACACTTTATTGGTCACCTAATCATATTGAAACCGCAAGTTTTATTGGTGACAACATCCTGTTGTCGGCGAATCTGATTGATGAAAACACAGTTCAATGCCAATTAGGTAATATTCCTGTAAAAAACAAATCAATCTCGCTGAAACAAGGTAAGATTTTGCTTCGTCCAGAACAATTTAGCCTGTTTAAAACATCAGAAAATCCAACCGCACTTTTTAAAGGGCAAGTAAAACAAATCGAATTTAAAGGGAAAATTACCACTATTCAAATTGAAATTAATGGCTACGCAATATGGATTGAGAACATCATTTTCCCCGATTTATCTATTGGCGATGAGCTGCCAATTTATTTGCATGGAAAAGGGCTGTTCTACGCCTAAGAATAAAGCCTTATCTTCACGATAAGGCTTTATTTTTAAACAATATATTCTGAAAAAATTTGTTCAAGATTTGATATTAAACAGTCTGCGCCTAAAATATTTTCCTCTTTCCATGCCTGTTGCAAAATGTCTGGAGAAAATTGCTGGCTTGCCAATTCAGCTAACGGAAAATAACTGATATGCCAAGGCTCCCGCCCCACTTTCTTATTGGACTGCATATTTATAAAAGGTAAAGCAAAATCAAAGTGCGGTAAATTTTCGGTAAGAAATTCACTCAATTCAAAGAAATAGCCGCCTTTTTCATATTCCCAAGGCTCCAGTTGTAAAGATTGCCCCGATGGCAAAAGATCAGGATCGAAAATATCCACTTCCGTTCCCCAATGATGACGGCTAGCCCCTGGCAATGCAGACCAACGTAAAATTGCCTGACATTTTTGCCAGTCATCTAATTGGCTCAACTCTAATGCTTTGCCTGCGTCATCATGGACTTTTCTCTCGCCCTTAAATTTGCTGTTCCAAATAAGCTGTTGGCGTTCAAAATCACGAAAACTGCTCGCAGGCTGTAAATTAAAGCCATTTTTCTCCGCACTTTGTTGCAAACCTTGAAATGCTTGCACAGCTTGTGTCTGCAAAAAATGATTTGATGAATGAGTTGCCGGTAAATTGACTAAATGCTCACGAGACTTTCCTGTAAGTATTTCTGGCGTTAATTTCATTTTAGCTATCCAATAAATTCACTAACATTTTGTGATAAATCTCACCGCACTTGCCAAGATCTTCTACACTGACACATTCGTTGACTTTATGAATTGTTGCGTTAAGTGGCCCAAATTCCACTACTTCTGCGCCCATCAATGCAATAAAACGACCGTCTGAGGTGCCACCACCTGTTTCAGCCTTTGGCGTTATGCCTGTGATTTCCTCAATTGCGCTAGTTATCGAATCTAATAATTTACCTGGTTTTGTTAAAAACGGTTTACCTGATAAATTCCATTCAATACGATATTTCAAATTATGTTTTTCTAGCATTTCAGCCACTTTTTGCTTGATGATTTCATCCGTTACTTCTGTGCAATAACGCAAATTGAACTGAATATATAACTCGCCTGGAATCACATTATTGCTTCCCGTACCTGCGTGAATATTAGCAATTTGTAGGCTTGTTGGAGGGAAAAACTCATTACCTTCATCCCATTGATAGGTCGTTAATTCTTGCAAGAATGGGGCTGCTTTATGGATTGGATTTTCGGCTAAATGCGGATATGCCACGTGTCCTTGAATCCCCTGAATATAAAGGTTTCCTGTAATTGAGCCGCGGCGACCATTTTTGACAACATCGCCTAAGTTTTTAGCACTCGATGGCTCACCAACCATACAATAAGTAATTTTTTCATCACGCGCCATTAAAGTCTCAACCACACGCACAGTACCATCTTTTGCGGCGGCCTCTTCATCAGACGTAATCAATAATGCAATTGTGCCTTTATGATTAGGATTTGCTTTTACATATTCTTCTGCCGCCACAATCATTGCAGCAAGGGAGCCTTTCATATCCGCCGCACCACGACCATAAAGCATGCCATCAATAATCTCAGCAGAAAACGGCGGAAACGACCACTGATTTTCATCACCAGTAGGCACAACATCCGTATGACCTGCAAAAGCAATAACTGGCTCACCCGTTCCGTGTTTTGCCCAAAAATTCAGCGTATCACTAAAAGGCATCCATTCAATTTGAAAACCTAACTTTTCTAAACGTTCTGAAATAATTTGCTGACAACCTTCGTCATTAGGGCTAATAGATGGGCGACGAATTAAATCTTGCGCCAACGAAACCACTTTTTCTCTCATAAAAACTCCTAAGAAAATAACCGCACTCTAGGCAAAAGCAACCTGATATTCCTTTTCATTAAATCCAATTAGTGCCTTCCCATCTTGTAAAATAATTGGGCGTTTAATTAAAGTTGGATTCTCTGCCAACACGGAAAGTGCGGTCGTTTTATCAAGGGAATTTTTAACTTGCTCATCCAAATTACGCCAAGTTGTACTACGTTTATTCACCAACACATCCCAGCCAAATTGAGCTTCCGCTTGAACTAAAAAATTCGAATCTAAACCATCAACACGGTAGTCGTGCAGTTTGTGTTCAATATTGTGATCCGCCAACCATTTCAATGCTTTTTTTACTGTATCGCAATTTTTAATGCCGTAAACTGTAATCATATTTTTCTCTCTTTTCTCGCCATTTAATTACAGCATTATACCTGAAAAACGGCCAATAATTCGATGAAAAAACAGATGAAAAAATTCGATTAGTCAGGCATAATATTGTCAATATTCACAGTAAGGAGTCTCAAATGGAACTCACTTTTGAACAAATTTCTGATTTACTCAAAACGAAAAAAAAAGACAAGGAAGAATATGCTTTTAGTTTGGAAGAACGACAATTAGCTGCAAAAGCAAGTGCGGAAACTTGGCAAGCTATTTTAAATAATAAAATTGAGCCATTCGATTTTAAAAAATAGAGTTAATTATGCCGCCAACATACGATGTTTATATCGCCGAAACATCCGGGGATTGTCTTAAAAAAATCTTCTAAAACAATTTATCGTGACTTATCTAACTCAAGACGATCTTGATAAACTAAAAATGATTTTAATGAATATCCCGCAACTTAGACCATTCTGGGGAAAGACAGGCTATAAATATATTACAATCAATAATATCTATTTTTTATATGAAGTGGCCGAAGACGAAAGAAAAGTCATTATTTTAGGTGCTAAATTTAATAATAAACGAAAAACATTTAATTTTGCGAATACACTCAAGCAACAAAAAACAATGAAAAAATGGATTGAGGATTATCCTAAATACTATCCCAATAAATAAGCCCGATTTAATCGGGCTTATTGATTTTTAGTTAGCCTAATAATTTATTTATGCGCTTAATAAACACAGCTGGGTTTTCCAAAGATCCGCGCTCTGCTAACATAGCTTGTTCGAGCAGCAATTCCACCCAATCAGAAAATTCAGTTTCATCTGCAATATCAGCCACTTTTTTCACTAAGTGGTGTTCTGGATTAAGTTCAAAGGTGTATTTTACTTCTGGTACAGGTTGCCCTGCGGCGGCAAACAATTTCGCCATTTGGGTCGTCATTTGATCATTATCCGTAGAAACCACCGCTGGTGTATCTGTTAAATTGTGAGTTAAACGCACCATTTTCACACGTTCGCCAAGCAAGTTTTTCACACGCTCAATAAAACTACCAAAGGCTTCATCTTGTTGTTTTTGTGTTTCAGACTCTTTATCGGCTAAATCGCCTAAATCCAAATCTGCTTTCGTGATACTTTGTAATTGTTTACCGTCGAATTCAGTTAAATAGCTTAACATCCATTCATCAATGCGATCGGAAAGCAACAAAACCTCAATGCTTTTTTTATTGAATAATTCCAAGTGTGGGCTATTTTTCGCTGCAACATAACTATCCGCTGTAATGTAATAGATAGCTTTTTGCCCCTCTTTCATACGCGAGATGTAATCTTCTAAAGAGACAGTTTGTTCGCTGCTATCATTATGTGTCGAAGCAAAACGCAATAACTTCGCGACAGTTTCTTTGTTAGCAAAATCTTCTGCAGGGCCTTCTTTCAAGACTAAACCAAACTCTTTCCAGAATTGAAGATATTTTTCTGCATCATCTTTTGCTAATTTTTCTAGCATTTGTAATGAACGCTTAGTTAATGCTTTGCGTAATGCCGCAGTAATTTTGTTATCTTGCAAAATTTCACGAGATACATTTAATGGCAAGTCATTGCTATCGATTAAACCACGCATAAAACGTAGATAATTCGGCATAAATTGTTCAGCATCATCCATAATAAATACGCGTTGAACATAAAGTTTTAAGCCATGTTTATGTTCGCGATTAAATAAATCCCAAGGTGCTTTAGCTGGCACATAAAGCAAACTAGTATATGATTGATTTCCTTCAACTTTGTTATGCGCCCAAGTGACAGGATCAGCAAAATCATGGCTTAAGTGTTTGTAAAACTCTTTATATTCCTCATCGGAAACATCATTTTTAGAACGCGTCCAAAGTGCATCGGATTTATTAATTTTCTCCCATTTTTCACCGCACTCTTTGCCTTCATCATCATATTCTTTCGTCAGCATTTCCACTGGCAAGCCAATATGGTCAGAATATTTACCGATAATTTCACGCAAACGCCATTCGTTTAAAAATTCTTTTTCATCTTCGCGTAACTGTAAAATCACATCTGTGCCACGGGATTTTTTCTCAATATCCGCCACAGAATATTCACCTTCACCCGCAGATTCCCAAAGTACGGCTTTATCCGCCTCTTCGCCAGCCGCTCTAGTTTTTACAGTCACTTTATCTGCCACAATAAAAGCTGAATAAAAACCCACACCAAATTGCCCAATAAGCTGGCTGTTTTTTGCTTGGTCTTGGCCAAGTGCGGTTAAAAATTCTTTTGTTCCTGATTTTGCAATCGTCCCCAAATGATCGATGACTTGCTCGCGAGTCATACCTATGCCGTTATCACTAATTGTGATAGTGCCTTTATCCGCATCAACGCTCACGCGCACACGCAAGTCGCCATCACCTTCATATAAAGCAGGGTTGGAAAGTGCTTTAAAGCGTAATTTATCTGCTGCATCAGAGGCATTAGAAATTAATTCACGTAAGAAAATTTCTTTGTTGGAATACAAAGAATGAATCATTAATTGGAGTAGTTGTTTGACTTCAGATTGGAAGCCGCGAGTTTCTTGATTTTGTGACATAATTTTTTCCTTCATAAAGATAAAAATTGAACGTCACAGATATAAGAATAAAAAGAAAGATTTCAAGGGGAAAAGCAAAGTGCGGTGAATTTTCACCGTATTTTATTCAAACATTTTCCTAAAATATCTAGAAATGAATAACGGTGATCACCATAAGCAATCACCGTTAAACCAAAAGTGTTTTCTTAAGGAGGTTTTGGGTACTCTAAAAATTAGAATCCGTAACCCACACCAACTTTCGCACCATAGTTATTAACTTTGGTATTATCAAAACTACCTAGACGGTTATACTCAACACCGCCATTTGCATACCAGTTACCATCTAATTTATATTTAGCACCTGCTACAACACCATAGCCAATTTTAGTTTCAGAAGAACTTTTATATACTTGGTTAGCTCTATTATCATATCTGAATTGGTTAGCTGCAACACGCGCGCCTACATAAGGTTCAACTTTAGAATTTGTATCAAAATCATATAATACTGATGCACCTAAACCGTGAATTTTCGCACCATCAACTTTTCCATGATGAGTATAATCACCCGCAACACGCGTATTTCCTAATTTATAACCAACCGCTACACGAGGTTCAACTCGAGTATTATTACTACCGTTTGCTTGAGTTTGAGATAAACCGATATCGCCTTCAGCATAGATATTCGCATTTGCGGCAGAAGCAAAGGCAAATGCACCAACAATAACGGCTAATAAAGATTTTTTCATTGGATAACTCCTTTATTTATTGAATAAACTGGAAGAATATATCACAAAAATTATTCTGTTTCATCGACAAAAACTAATTTTCCTTTACATTTTCTACATAAATATTCAATCTTTTCTTTTACTATTCTATTATGTCGGCGAATACTTAGAAAATGTGTTTGGCACGCACAACGATATTCAAAATTTTTACCTTGCACATTTTTTATATCAAACTGATGACAAGTATCCGCAGAAAGCTTAAAAATTTCATTCATTACAAGCTGCCACTCTTTCCCATGAGGTTTTACACGACCAACCATTTGATACACAATCAAATGCGCAAGCTCATGTGGCACGACTTGTCGAATAAATTCATCCGCATTTTCTAATAACAAAGTGCGGTTAAATTTTATTTCATTTTTTTGTAGGTAAGCTACTCCCGCCTTTATGCCACGCAACTCATAATTTACCTCAGGCATTGTAAATTTTCGCTTAAAATAAGCCTCTGCAAGCGACAAAGACTGATTCAATTTACGTTGCACTTGCATTTTTAAATGACGAAATGGAATTTGCTCTATTGATGTCATGATTGAAAAGAAAAAACCGCTAGATAAGCGGCTTTTATATAATTTACTAAATTAAAAAATAAGATTATTTTAATCCTGCTGCAACACGTAATTCTGCTGCACGATCCACTTTTTCCCAAGGGAATTGCTCACGACCGAAATGACCATAAGCTGCCGTTTCACGATAGATTGGTTGAATTAAATCTAACATTTTAATTAAGCCATAAGGGCGTAAATCAAAGAATTCACGAACTAACGACACTAATAATTCATTCGCAACTTTTCCAGTTCCAAAGGTTTCGACCATGATAGATGTTGGATCAGCCACACCAATCGCATAAGAAAGTTGGATTTCACAACGATCTGCCAAACCAGCTGCCACAATATTTTTTGCGACATAGCGTGCAGCATAAGCTGCTGAACGGTCAACTTTAGATGGATCTTTTCCTGAGAATGCGCCACCACCGTGACGAGCAGCACCACCGTAAGTATCTACAATAATTTTACGACCAGTTAAACCACAATCCCCCATCGGTCCACCAATAACAAAACGACCAGTCGGGTTAATGAAGAATTTTGTTTCTTTAGAAAGCCATTCACTTGGTAATACCGGTTTGATAATTTCTTCCATCACACCTTCATGCAAATCTTTTTGGCTAACTTCTTCAGAATGTTGAGTAGAAAGCACAACCGCATCCACACCAACAATTTTATTATCTTCATATTTTAACGTTACTTGGCTTTTCGCATCTGGGCGTAACCATGCTAATTTACCGCTTTTACGCACTTCAGCTTGTTTTTCCATTAAACGATGAGCATAAGTAATAGCTGCTGGCATTAATACATCCGTTTCATTGGTGGCATAACCAAACATGATACCTTGGTCGCCTGCGCCTTGATCTAATGGATTTTCACGATCAACACCTTGATTAATATCTGCAGATTGTTTACCAATCGCATTAAGCACCGCACAAGAATGACCATCAAACCCCATTTCAGAATGTTCATAACCAATATCACAAATCACTTTACGCGTTAAATTCTCAATATCGACCCATGCTGATGTGGTAATTTCGCCACCAACTAATGCCATACCGGTTTTTACATAGGTCTCACAAGCTACTCGTGCTTTTGGATCTTGTTTTAGGATTTCATCAAGTACCGCATCAGAAATTTGATCGGCAATTTTATCTGGATGCCCTTCAGATACAGATTCAGATGTAAATAAATAGCTAGACATATTTTCTCTCTTTTTCTTTTAAATTTGGATGTATTGACGTATAGACGTCTATAATACGTATTTTAGCTTAATAAGCAAGCGCTATTATTGATTAATCGCAGCAGGAATATTCAACCAATTACGCAAAATTTGCTCACCGAAGTCTGACATATAAGACTCTGGGTGAAACTGAACGCCATAAATTGGTAAAGATTTATGCTGCATAGCCATGACCACGCCTTCATCACAAAGTGCGGTAACTTCTAGGCAACTAGGAAAATCTTTTTTCTGTACGCCCCAAGAATGATATAGCCCGATATTAAATTCGCTTGGAAGGCTAAAAAATAATGGAGAATTTGACCGCACTTTTAAAATTCGTTTCTGGCCATGACGGACTTTCTCTAAGTTATACAATGTACCACCAAAAAATTCACATAAGGTTTGATGCCCTAAACACACACCTAAAATAGATTTTTTCTGATGATATTTTTCCAACATGGAAAAAAGTTGAGAATAAACTTGTGGTACATCAGGCCCTGGTGAAATCAATATATGACTATATTTTTCCGCAGTACTTTCCTTTAAATCTTCCACGTTTAAAACATCATAAGGCACATTTAATTTTCGAATTAAATCCACCAAGTTAAAAGTAAAAGAATCGTGATTATTAATGATAAGTAATTTCATAACCGCTCGGCATTCGTTATAATCGGGCAATTTTACGCAAAATGACACAAAGCACAATGCAACATTTTATTGAACAGGCTAATCATTATGGCAAACAACGTACGCCATTTTTCTTTCTCATTGATTTTGAAAAAGAAAAACCATTGATTTATCCTCTAAAAAATTGCGCACAACAAGGCATTTATTTTGATATTTTAGGGAAAAGAAATCACACAATTTCTCCACAATCTATCCCTCTTAATTTTACCAAACATCCAATGCCCTTCTCGCGTTATCAACAAGGTTTTAAACTTGTTCAAAGTGAATTACAGAAAGGCAATTCTTATTTATTGAATCTAACTTATCCTACTGAAATTTCAGGCAATCTTTCACTTGAACAAATTTTTCATCAAACCAATGCACCTTATAAATTGTGGTTACAAGATCAATTTGTTTGCTTCTCACCAGAATGTTTTGTCAATATTCATGACAACCGCATTTTTACTTATCCCATGAAAGGGACTATTAATGCATCTCTGCCCGATGCAGAAAATCAGTTACTCACAAATGAAAAAGAACAACGCGAACATTACACGATTGTTGATTTGATGCGTAATGATTTATCAATGGTCGCAGAAAACATTCGTGTTAAAAAATTTCGTTATATCGATCGCATCAAAACACAAAAAGGCGAAATACTACAAACCAGTTCTGAAATTTACGGAAAATTGAATAAAAACTGGCAAAATCAAATTGGCGATATTTTAGCGAAACTCTTGCCTGCTGGGTCTATTAGTGGCGCACCAAAAGAAAAAACCATACAAATTATTCAGCACGCAGAAAAACAAAAACGCGGTTATTACACAGGAATCTTTGGCATATTTGATGGTAAAACACTACAAAGTGCGGTGGCAATTCGATTTATTTCTCAAATAGATGAAAAATTTTATTTTCATAGTGGAGGTGGAATTACCATTCATAGCAATGTGCAAGATGAATATGAAGAATTGTTAGAAAAAGTCTATTTACCGATTGAAGGTGCTGATTAATGTATCCTCTATTTGAAACCCTTTGTATTAAAAACGGGAAAATTCAAAATATCGATTTACACCAAGCGCGATATGAACGTAGTTTACGTGAATATTATGGCAAAAGTGCGGTGAAAATTTTTAATCTTTTTTCACTCATTCAACTTCCTGCGCCCTTACAAAATAGAGTAGTTCGCTGCCGCATTGATTACAATGCCGAAATCACACAAATTCAATATTTTGAATACCATCGAAAAATTTACCGCACTTTTCAACCTGTAATTTATGACGATATCGAATATAGCTTGAAATATTCCGATCGCAGTTTAATTAATACATTATTTGCTCAACGTGGTGCTTGTGATGAAATTATTATTATCAAAAATGGAAAAGTAACAGATTGTTCTATTGGTAATTTAATTTTCCGCCAAGAGAAAAAATGGTACACACCAGACACGCCATTGCTTTTAGGCACACAACGAGAAAAATTATTACAAGAGGGGAAAATTCAAGAACGCACAATATTCCAAGAAGATATTGTCAATTTTGATGAAATTAAAATCATTAATGCAATGAATACGCTCTAAAACGGGTATTACCTCTCTTTACAAAATTTTTTTAAAATTTTATATTGCCTAGCGACTTGGCTTAACATGACACTATAATCATAAGGAAAAATATGGCACAACCTCTCCAAACATCATTAAAACTCACTTCACTTCTTGGACTAGCTGTACTAAGTGCTACCTCTACCGCTCAAGCTGCAGGTAAACTTACCGTCTATTGCAGTGTTCAAAATACAACTTGTGAACAAGTGACAAAAGCATTTGCTCAAAAATATCAAATAGAAACACAGTTCATTCGTAATAGCACAGGGACCATTTTAGGTAAAATCAAGTCTGAAAAAGAAAATCCTCAAGCAGATGTTTGGTATGGGGGCACTATTGAACCGCATTTACAAGCAGCCGAGTTGAACTTGCTTGAAAAATACCGCTCCCCAATACAAAAACAGATTATGCCCGAATTCAAATCCTTAATGGCTCAGCGCGGTGATTTCACATCTGTTATTTACCTAATGGAAATGGGAATTGGCATTAACACTAAAAAACTAGCCTCATTGGGGATTACGCCACCAAAATGTTTCGCCGATTTAACCAAACCTGAATTCAAAAATGAAATTCAATACGCAGACCCACGTGTTTCAGGAACCGGTTATTCGTTATTAAGCACGCTCATTTCTCTATGGGGTGAAGAAAAAACGAATGATTACTTAAAAGCCTTGGATCACAATGTTTCCCAATATACAAAAAGTGGGCTCGCAACTAGTTATTTGGCAACGGGTGATGTCGCAATTGATATAGGTTTCATGCTCAATTATGCTAAAGAAAAGAATAAAGGCGCACCCGTTGAAGGTGTTTTACCTTGTGAAGGTGTTGGATACGCATTAGGGGCTGCAAGCATTATTAAAGGGGCGCGTAATTTAGATAACGCAAAATTATTTATTGATTTCGTGTTAAGCAAAGAAGCTCAAGAAATTCCTTGGCGATTTGGCGATTCTTATCAGTTACCGACCAATATTTATGCCCAACCAGCACCAGGCTTTACACCCGCAGACAAACTTAAGCTTATAGATATGAATTTTATAAAATTTGGATCTGATAAAGAAGGTAAACGCTTGATTCAACAATGGATATCAGACATTAAAGAAAGAGGTTAAATATCCCTAAACAAAACAGGAAATAGAAGAGGCACATTACCCTATTTCCTGTTTTATATTCACTAAAATTTCAACCGCTCTTTACCACAGTAAATATTCCCCCGCCCTTCTCTCGCAAACCCAATTAGGGTTAAATTATGCTCATTCGCCATTTTCACCGCCAAATCTGTAGCCGCAGAAATTGTCATTAACATCTCTATACCGCAAGCTATTGTTTTTTGAACCATTTCATAACTCGCGCGACTAGAGGCTAAAATAAATCCCTGAGGTTTATCAGTTTTTGCATACCAACCAAGTAGCTTATCTAGTGCAACATGTCGCCCTACATCCTCACGAATTGCAAGCATATTGCCTTGTAAATCAAAAAAAGCACAAGCGTGTGTCGCTCCTGTTTGTTGAGCAAGTTGTTGATGAATTTGTAATGTAGTTAAGCAACTATCTAACCGATTAATATCAAACTGAAAGGTTTGCTCTAATTTTGGGAAGTGTTTATAAACTTGATTAAGCTGCTCTGTACCACAAATACCACAACCAGTTCTCCCAGTAAGGTTTCGACGATGTTCTTTTAATGCCATAAATTTTCGACTAGAAAGTTCAATTTGAACTTCTATACCATTACAGGCTTCTATCACGTCAATACCATAAATATCCGAAGGTTTATCAATAATTCCCTCTGTTAGAGAAAACCCCAATGCAAAATCTTCTAAATTCTTTGGTGAGCACATCATCACGGCATGAGAAATATCGTTATAAACAAGAGAAACGGGGATTTCAACAGCAAGATCATCCTCTTTCTCGGTTAAAAGTGCGGTAATTTTTTCTTCTTTTTTATTTGTTCTAAACAAATAGATTGAGTGTCGTAAAAGCCAGTTCATTTCTTGTTATATCCATTACACGCATGTAACAATTTTGTTAAATTTGTTTCATTTTTATGATCTAGATCACTTATTTTTAGCAATCTAATGTAATTTGATTATAGATTTATGGTTAAAAAATCGTTATCCTTAGGCCCGCTTAAATTGGTGTTTTTTGCTATCGCCTTTTTATGTTACCTTTCGATAAGGCTATTTTATCGAAATCAATCAAATTATCTAAGCGAATTTTTTACTATCTAAAAATCTAAAACACATTAACGCTCACTGTTAATGTAAAGGAGTGATTATGCAGATCTCAAGAAGAAAATTCTTTAAGGTCTGTGCAGGTGGTATGGCGGGAACTTCAGCCGCAATGTTGGGCTTTGCGCCTACAAGTGCATTGGCTGCACCGCGTGAATATAAATTATTACGCGCATTCGAATCTCGTAACACCTGTACATATTGTGCCGTAAGCTGCGGTATGTTGTTATATAGCACTGGAAAACCTGCTGATACATTAAGTGGCCACACCAGCACAAATACTCGTTCTAAATTATTTCACCTTGAAGGTGATCCAGATCATCCAGTAAGTCGTGGTGCACTTTGCCCTAAAGGTGCTGGTGCATTAGACTATGTAAATAGTGAAAGCCGTTCCTTATATCCTCAATATCGTGCACCTGGTTCTGATAAATGGGAACGAATTTCTTGGCAAGATGCAATTAAACGCATTGCTCGCTTACTGAAAGACGATCGTGATGCTAACTTCGTTGAAAAAGATGCAAGTGGCAAAACCGTGAACCGTTGGACAACTACAGGTATTATGACTGCATCAGCCATAAGCAACGAAGCCGCACTACTGACTCATAAATGGGTGCGGATGTTGGGTATGGTACCGATGTGTAACCAAGCGAATACTTGACACGGACCAACGGTAGCAAGTCTTGCTCCATCATTTGGTCGCGGTGCGATGACAAATAACTGGGTTGATATTAAAAATGCCAACCTTATCATTGTTCAAGGCGGTAACCCTGCAGAAGCTCACCCTGTTGGCTTCCGTTGGGCAATTGAAGCAAAGAAAAACGGTGCGAAACTTATCGTTATCGATCCACGCTTTAACCGTACAGCCTCTGTTGCAGATTTACATGCGCCAATTCGTTCTGGTTCAGATATCGCATTTTTAATGGGTGTTATCCGTTACTTATTGGAAACAAACCAAATTCAACATGAATACGTTAAACACTATACTAATGCTTCATTCTTAGTTGACGAAGGTTTCAAATTTGAAGATGGTTTATTTGTAGGTTATAACGAAGAAAAACGTAACTACGATAAATCTAAATGGAACTATCAATTTGATGAGAACGGGAATGCTAAACGTGATATGACCTTACAACACCCTCGTTGTGTCATTAATATCTTAAAAGATCATGTTTCACGTTATACCCCAGAAATGGTTGAACGTATCACGGGTGTAAAACAAAAACTCTTCTTACAAATCTGTGAAGAAATTGGTAAAACCGCAGCCCCAAATAAAACGATGACGCACCTATATGCGTTAGGTTTTACTGAGCATTCAATCGGTACACAAAATATTCGCTCAATGGCAATGATCCAATTACTTTTAGGTAATATGGGTATGCCTGGTGGTGGTATTAATGCATTACGTGGTCACTCCAATGTGCAAGGTACAACAGATATGGGCCTATTGCCAATGTCTTTACCTGGTTACATGCGTTTACCAAACGATAAAGATACCTCTTATGAGCAATACATCAACGCGATTACACCAAAAGATATTGTTCCAAACCAAGTGAACTATTATCGTCATACTTCAAAATTCTTTGTTAGTATGATGAAAACCTTCTACGGTGATAAAGCAACCAAAGAAAATGGTTGGGGGTTTGATTTCTTACCAAAAGCAGATCGCTTATATGACCCGATTACTCACGTTAAATTGATGAATGAAGGCAAATTACACGGTTGGATTTTACAAGGCTTTAACGTGTTAAACTCATTACCGAACAAAAACAAAACTGTTGCAGGAATGAGTAAGTTAAAATTCTTAATCGTGATGGATCCGCTTCAAACTGAATCCTCTGAATTCTGGAAAAACTTTGGTGAATCAAACAACGTGAATTCTTCAGAAATTCAAACTGAAGTCTTCCGCCTACCAACAACCTGTTTCGCAGAAGAAGATGGTTCAATTGTAAACTCAGGACGTTGGGCGCAATGGCACTGGAAAGGTTGTGATCAGCCAGGTGAAGCATTACCAGATGTTGAAATTCTTTCTATGATTCGTGAAGAAATGCATCATCTTTATCAAAAAGAAGGTGGTCGCGGTATTGAATCCTTTGAAGCAATGACTTGGGACTATGCTCAACCACACTCACCAAGTGCGGTAGAATTAGCTAAAGAATTAAATGGTTATGCGCTTGAAGATCTTTATGATCCAAACGGTAACTTGATGTACAAAAAAGGTCAATTACTCAATGGATTCGCACATTTACGTGATGATGGTACAACAACATCTGGTAACTGGTTATACGTTGGTCAATGGACAGAAAAAGGTAACCAAACCGCAAATCGTGATAACTCAGACCCATCAGGTTTAGGTTGCACCATTGGTTGGGGCTTTGCATGGCCTGCAAACCGTCGTGTACTTTATAGCCGCGCATCATTAGATATCAATGGTAATCCTTGGGATAAAAACCGCCAATTAATCAAATGGAATGGTAAAAACTGGAACTGGCATGATGTAGCAGACTATGGTACACAACCACCAGGTTCTGATACTGGACCATTTATTATGTCTGCTGAAGGTGTAGGTCGTTTGTTTGCAGTTGATAAAATTGCAAATGGTCCGATGCCTGAACACTATGAACCAGTTGAAAGCCCAATAGATACTAACCCATTACACGCTGCAGTGGTAAGTGATCCTACAGTACGTATTTATCCTGAAGATAAAGAATTTATCGGTTCAAATAAAGAGTTCCCATTCGTGGCAACAACTTACCGATTAACGGAACACTTCCATAGTTGGACTGCACAATCTGCATTAAATATCATCGCACAACCACAACAATTTGTGGAAATCGGTGAAAAATTAGCGGCAGAAAAAGGCATCCAAAAAGGCGATATGGTAAAAATTACTTCTCGTCGTGGCTATATTAAAGCTGTTGCCGTAGTTACGAAACGTCTTAAAGATCTCGAAATTGATGGACGTACCGTACACCATGTAGGTCTTCCAATTCACTGGAATATGAAAGCCTTAAATGGTAAAGGTAATCGTGGATTTGCTACTAATACCTTAACACCATCTTGGGGTGAGGCAAACACGCAAACACCAGAATACAAAACATTCTTGGTGAATATTGAAAAAGTTGGGGAGGCATAATATGGCAGGAACTGCTCAAGGCGTTCAAACGCAAGACGTTATTAAAATCTCCGCAACTTCAGGCTTAACACCTGCACCACACGCGCGAGATCATAAAGTTGAAGTCGCAAAATTAATCGATGTTACTACCTGTATTGGCTGTAAAGCTTGTCAGGTAGGCTGTTCAGAGTGGAATGATATCCGCTCTGATGTCAATGCTCAGTGTGTCGGGATCTATGATAACCCTGTTGATCTCAATGCAAAAGCATGGACAGTAATGCGTTTTAACGAAGTAGAAGAAAACGATCGTTTAGAATGGTTAATTCGTAAAGATGGTTGTATGCACTGTGCTGAACCAGGCTGTTTGAAAGCTTGTCCATCACCGGGCGCAATCATCCAATACGCCAATGGTATTGTAGATTTCCAATCTGATAAATGTATTGGTTGTGGCTATTGTATCGCGGGATGTCCATTCAATATTCCTCGAATGAATCCTGAAGATAATCGAGTATACAAATGTACCCTTTGCGTGGATCGCGTATCTGTAGGTCAAGAGCCTGCTTGCGTGAAAACCTGTCCAACTGGTGCAATTCGTTTCGGTTCTAAGGAAGAAATGAAAGTATACGCAGAACAACGCATTGCTGAATTAAAAGCACGTGGTTATGAAAATGCGGGGCTTTACGATCCTGAAGGTGTTGGTGGTACGCATGTAATGTATGTATTACACCATGCAGATAAACCTGAACTTTATTCAGGTCTTCCGAAAAACCCAAGTATTGATCCAAGCGTTACTTTATGGAAAGATGTGTTAAAACCAGTTGCGGCAGTGGCAATGGGTGGTTTAGCCCTTGCAGAAATCGCACACTACTTAACTGTTGGTCCAAATGTAGAAGAAGATGTGGAAGATCATCACCACGAATTTGAAGAAGAAAAATCAACTAAGGGGGAAAACCATGAGTAAAATTGAAATTAGCAACGATACTCGCGTTATCCGCCATAGAACGCCTGCGCGTATCAGCCACTGGATGTTGGTAATTTGCTTTTTTATGACAATGTTCACTGGGGTTGCCTTTTTCTTCCCAGATTTTGCGTGGTTAACAGAAATTTTGGGAACACCACAAATTGCACGTGCAGTTCACCCGTTCACGGGGATATTAATGTTCTTTGCTTTTATTTACTTAGCTTTATTATACTGGGATCATAATATTCCAGAAAAAAATGATATTCGCTGGGCAAAAGGCATATTAGAAGTATTAAAAGGTAATGAGCATGCTGTAGCTGATAATGGTAAATATAACTTTGGCCAAAAAATGTTATTTTGGACATTAAATTTAGCTATGGTGACATTATTAGTAACAGGCATCATTATGTGGCGCCAATACTTCTCACATTACTTCTCAATTCCAGTATTGCGTATTGCAATTTTGCTTCACTCATTAAGTGCTTTCATGCTATTCACTGGCATCCTAGTACATATGTATATGGCATTTTGGATCAAGGGCTCTATTCGTGGTATTGTTGAAGGATGGGTAACTGTTCGCTGGGCGAAAAAACACCATCCAAAATGGTATCGTGAAGAGGTGTTAGAAGCACTAGAGAATGACCTTATTAACGAAAAAAATGACAAAGGTGGGAAAACCAAAGTATTATTTAAAGGCTTTGGAAAATAACCCCCTAGTATGAAAAAGTGCGGTTAAATAACCGCACTTTTTATTAGTGACAATCAAGAGTATCTTATGAGCATTAAAATTCTTTCAGAGGATGAAATTAAACAAAAAAAGAACGCTTATGATGTTCCACCTGTTTTATTTGCGAATCCTAAAAACCTTTACCAGCGTCGTGCAAAACGTCTACGTGATTTAGCGAAAAATCATCTACTAAGCGATTACTTAAATTTTGCTGCAGATATTGTAGAAAGCCAACTTTCTACATTAGAAAAAAATCCTTTACCTACTCATCCATTTAAACAGTTAAATGAAATTGAGCCCTTAAATGCAAAAACTTTTCAACGAAATAATATTTGGAGAGAATATCTCGCAGAAATTATTCACGAAATAAAACCTAAAGCTAATGAACAAGTATTAGCAACCATTGAACAGCTTGAAAAAGCATCATCTTCAGAATTAGAAGATATGGCAACTAAACTTCTTACTCAAGAATTTAACTTAGTAAGTAGTAATAAGTCTGTTTTCATTTGGGCAGCCCTGTCTCTCTATTGGTTACAACTCACTCAACAAATTCCACATAATAGCCAACTGGAAAATACTGAAAATCTCCATCACTGCCCTGTTTGTGGCTCATTACCTGTTGCGAGTATTGTACAAATTGGTACATCACAAGGTTTACGCTACTTACATTGTAATTTATGTGAAAGTGAATGGAATTTAGTTCGCGCACAATGCACCAACTGTAATAGCCACGACAAACTCGAAATGTGGTCATTAAATGAAGAGCTCGCACTTGTTCGTGCCGAAACCTGTGGCAACTGTGAAAGTTACTTGAAAATCATGTTCCAAGAAAAAGATCCTCATGTAGAACCAGTAGCCGACGATTTGGCTTCTATTTTCTTAGATATTGAAATGGAAGAAAAAGGTCTCGCACGCAGCGGATTAAATCCCTTTGTTTTTCCTGCAGAAGAAGCATAAAAAAATATAGCCTAGGATAAACATTCTAGGCTATATCATTTGTATCTATAAATAACAGGCCATTACTACGGCATTTTCTCGTCCACCACTGGGTTTTGGATAATAATTTTTTCGAATATCGACTTCATTAAAACCAATTTTTTCATACAAGAAACGAGCGGGGTTAGACTCTCTGACTTCTAGCCATAGGGTCTGTACACCTTTTTCTTTCAAGCGAGCGATTAACTCATTCAACAATAATTTCCCCAATCCATTACCTTGATGGGACGGTAAAATAGCAATATTAAACAAAGTCGCTTCATCCAATACTGTTTGGCAAATAGCAAAACCAATAATCTGATTATTCTCTATTAATTTTAAATTGATATAACGCTCCCCTTGATTATTTTTTAACGTCCCCCGCGACCAAGGCACAAGATGTGTTTGCTGCTCGATTTCATACAATCGGTCGAAATCACTGGCTTCAATTTGAGAAATAATAGACATAATTAAGGCTGCTGAATTTGTTGCCACAACTCTCGTTTGGCTTGGTGATTAGATTGAAATTGTTGCCAACTTGGCGAGCGATAAACACGCTCAGCCTGCATACAAAATGATAAAGTGCGGTCAATTTTGTCGCTATTTTCTGATAATAACCAATAACGAATAGGCTGCTTACATTCGATATGCTGGATTTGATCGTAATTCAAACATAAGCAATCTTCTTTTTTAAGATCAAGGCTGAGTAGCACATCCGCCAACAAAGGCGAGCCACTTATATTTTCATCAGAAACAGTGATAAAGCGGATATTCTCAGCAACACTAATTCCTACTGAACCTTGTAGCACCTCTGGACGATATAACATCCACTGAGAAATGCCCATTTCTTGTAAAAGAAGATCGCGTCTATTCATATTAACGAGCAATACTATCAAATGGATAATCGACTAATGCCTTAATAATCGCACGTTCTTCAGCCTGTGTAGGTTCTACTTGATATGAGGTATAACTACGATAAGCAATAATATTTTTATCTTTATGCACTAAAACAACATAACGTTTAAATTTATCACTGGCACAAGCATAATAATCATGAATATCTGATTTCACAGCCTGTAACTGGCAGGTCTCTTTATTTTTTGCAAAATAACGTTCCGTAATAGCTTTCTCATGAGAAACATCAGTTAAATAGAATGTATCACTTAACACGGCTTTACGTGACTCACTATTTTTACTTAATGCTAGACTCACAAAACGAGGATCGTCACCTTTTACTGCTTGTGTTTGTTTCACATATTTCTCGCCATTGAATTCAATTTCGATGCCTTTAGCTGAAATACGCTGAAACTGCGCATCTAACTTTTGTAATACTTCAGTTTGAGCTGGCGTTAATACCGGCTTCGATATTTTAGATGCCTTTTGAGGCGTACCTTGAACAAGGTCGAGAACTTGACATCCAGATAGTAACGTTGCCATTAAGGCTGCAGAGAGAATTTTTTTCATAAAGGATTTTCCTAAAATAGTTTTAATCAATTTTTATTAATAATTTTGCTAAAATAGCGCGTAATTTTAACTAATAACCTACAGGATTTCAAAGCGTGATTTCTCTAGAAAGCCAAGTTTTAGAACGACATTTTTCATTTTTTGATGGAAGATCGGTATTATTTGCTGGCGGTATTTCTGATAATTTTCCTCAAACATTAGCCTCTAAATGCCAATCAATCCAAATTTGGAGTTGCTATTTTGACTATGCAAGAACGCAAAGTGCGGTCAATTTTTCTGTTGAATTTCAAGGTAAAGCTGATTTAATCGTTTATTATTGGACTAAAAACAAACAAGAAGTCAATTTCCAACTACTTCAACTATTAGCTCAGGCGCCTATTGGCCAAGAAATATTAATTATTGGCGAAAACCGTTGTGGTGTGCGTTCAGTAGAAAAAACATTAGCACCCTATGGTGAAATATCGAAAATTGACTCTGCTCGTCGTTGTGGGTTATATCATTTTTCACTAAAAAACAAACCGCACTTTGAACTTAAAAATTTCTGGAAAACCTACCAACATCCTACGATACAAGACTTAACTATATATAGTTTACCTGGTGTATTTAGTGCAGCGGAATTAGATACAGGCACAGAACTGTTACTTTCAACCATTGATAATAAAATAAAAGGAAAAGTACTCGATCTTGGCTGTGGGGCGGGAGTAATTGGCTCTATGATCAAAAAACGCGCGCCTAACGCACAAATTACAATGACTGATATTCATGCGATGGCGTTAGAATCAGCACGAAAAACACTTTCTGAAAATCAATTACAAGGCGAGGTTTACGCCAGTGATGTCTTTTCTAATATAGAAGGAAAATTTGATTTGATTATTTCGAATCCACCATTCCATGATGGTATTGATACCGCCTATCGAGCAGTGACAGAACTCATCACGCAAGCAAAATGGCACCTCAATCAAGGTGGAGAATTACGCATTGTCGCCAATGCATTCTTGCCTTATCCCGAATTACTTAGACAACATTTCGGTGATTACGAAGTTGTTGCTCAAACAGGAAAATTTAAAGTGTATTCAGTTAGAAATTAACTACAATAAAGGCGGATTTTTTCCGC
Source organism: Haemophilus sp. oral taxon 036 (assembly GCF_002998595.1). Lineage (NCBI taxonomy): Bacteria > Pseudomonadati > Pseudomonadota > Gammaproteobacteria > Pasteurellales > Pasteurellaceae > Haemophilus > Haemophilus sp. oral taxon 036. The sequence goes on along the minus strand of NZ_CP027235.1, from coordinate 1,505,523 downwards.
CTTTATCATTAATGAGTAAATTCTCTTACTAATGAAAGCACTGTTTGAATATCAGAGGCCGACAACTGGCCTTCCTTTACAAATTTTACTTTACCATTTTTATCTAATACGATAATCGCACTTTCTTTGGCATTTAAAGCCCATGCATTTTTTACCGCACTTTTATCATCTAACACGACTTGGCTATGTGGATTCTCTACTTTGCCTTTCTCCGCACTACTTTTCACAAACATTCCTGTACCAACAATAGCATCATCAGCATTAATAATTGTTGTTGTTTGATATTTTACAGGATTAAAATGTGACGCCTTAATTGCATCAATCATTGCTTGATTTTTCTCTTTTGCTGAAGTTCTTCCCGCTAAATGATGCACGATTCTCACTTTTCCAGGTAGCGTAGAAGATGTCCAAGATTGGAATGCAATATCCTTTCCATTTAACACAATTTCCCCATAATCAGATACTTTCACAGCAGGTAACAATTGATCTATTTGTAAATTATGTGCAAACGTAGAACTGCTCAACATCGCTAACCCCAATCCCAGCACTAAAAAATTTTTTTTCACGTAATTTCTCCCAAAACTTTATCGAAAAAAAGCCCACCTTTGTTTATTTTGGCGAACTTGACATTTTTTGCTATACTCGCGCGCCTATTATATGCTAACCAAGAAGGAAAACCCAATGGATCAAATGCCTGCTTGTCCAAAATGCCAAAGTGAATATGTTTATCACGACACGGTTAATTTTGTATGCCCTGATTGTGGTAATGAATGGAATAGTAATGAACAAATTGAAACTGATGATGATCAACTCATCGTCAAAGATAGTAATGGTAATTTACTTACCGATGGTGATGATGTGCTACTCATTAAAGATCTAAAATTAAAAGGCTCATCAGAAGTATTAAAAAAAGGAACAAAATTCAAAAATATTCGCCTAGTTAATGGCGATCACAACGTAGATTGCGGCAAAATTATGCTTAAATCTGAATTTTTGAAAAAAGCTTAATAAAAAAATAAACCGATTCTTATTCAGAATCGGTTTATCATTTAAGCGATTCCACCTGATTTCATCAATTCAGCATGTGCTTTTTTCTGTTCTTTCATCTTAGCACTTGTTTCTCGACGCTGCTTTGAAAGCTCTGCATTACGAATAGTATAATCATCCACTCGTCCTTCATAATCATCTCGCATACTTTCAATAATTCCGCGCACTTCTTCAATGCTCATATCGTCACGAATATATTGATTCAAATTATCTAACAATAATACTCGTTTTTGGTTATCACGAATTTTACGGTTGTTGTCTTCCATATCACGTTTAATCTTATTCTTTAAACGATACATTCGGACATACTCCAACACATCCTGGAAAGATTGCTTATTTACATTTTCCATAATAACTCTCTTTTAAATAGACAAAGTGAACTTCACTAATTTAGCTTTTTTTCATCTATTCGTCAAAACCTTACCAATAACTTTTAACAACATTCCCCAAAATTGATTGATTTATTTAAAAAGCGTTGATTATCCGCTTTTGTAGTGATAAAAAGAGACCAATATCATTCATAAAAATAAGGAAACACAATGTCACAAGTCTTTAATTTTAGTGCAGGTCCTGCAATGATTTTCCCAGAAGTTCTTCATAAAGCACAAAGTGAGCTCACAAATTGGCTTGATCAAGGGGTATCTGTCATGGAAGTCAGTCATCGTGGCAAATACTTTATGGAGCTTATCACTCAAGCTGAAAAAGATTTGCGTAATATTTATCATATTCCTGATAACTACCGTGTACTTTTCTTACAAGGTGGTGCTCGTGGTCAATTTGCCGCAATCCCAATGAATTTAATTGGGAAAAAAGGGAAAGCACTTTATTTAAATAGTGGACATTGGTCTGCCACAGCAGCAAAAGAAGCACGTAATTTCGGAGAAATTGATGAAATTACAATTGTAGAAAACGGAGACAAAACGCGTATTACTCAACTCGATTTTAGTGATATTGCGGAAAAATATGACTATGTTCACTATTGTCCGAATGAAACTATTAGCGGAGTTGAAATTTTTGATATTCCTAAAGTAGGAGATGCTGTATTAGTTGCAGATATGTCATCAAATATCCTCTCTCGCCAAATAGATATCAGCAAATTTGGGGTGATTTATGCCGGTGCACAAAAAAATCTTGGCCCAGCAGGGATTACATTAGTCATTATTCGTGACGATTTAATTGATCATGCCCGCAAAGACACTCCCTCTATTTGGAACTATGCAGTGCAGCGTGATGCCGATTCAATGATAAATACGCCACCAACCTTTGCATGGTATTTATGTTCTCTAGTATTTAAACATATTCAATCAATAGGTGGCTTAGACATTATTGCTAAACGCAACACATTAAAAGCACAAACGCTTTATAATTACATTGATTCAAGCAAACTATATAGAAATGTTGTTGCAAAAGAAAATCGCTCAACTATGAATGTGACTTTTATCACTGGTAATGCTGAACTAGATGCAAAATTTGTAGCTGAATCAACTGCAGCAGGCTTACAAGCATTAAAAGGACACAAAGTCCTTGGAGGAATGCGTGCATCTATTTACAACGCCATGCCATTAGAAGGGGTAGAAGCGCTGATTAAATTTATGAAAAAATTTGAAGCAGAAAATAGCTAATCAGAACAGGCTTAACGCCTGTTTCTATAATATCCACAATATTAATAAAAAAACGTATAAAAACAATGCAGTACATTAACATCGCCAATCAAGGGGTGAAATCCCTTTCACCTTACCAAGCAGGAAAGCCAATAGAAGAACTCGAACGTGAGCTCGGCATTTCAAATATTATTAAACTCGCCTCAAATGAAAATCCATTTGGCTTTCCCGAAAGTGCTAAACGCGCTATAAATGCACAACTAAATCAACTCACACGTTATCCTGATGCCAATGGTTTTGAACTCAAACAAACTATTGCTCAAAAATTTGGTGTTCAACCTAACCAAATTACGCTTGGAAACGGATCAAATGATTTATTGGAACTCTTTGCCCATACTTTTGCTAGTGAACATGATGAAGTCATTTATTCACAATATGCCTTTATTGTCTATCCACTAGTCACTAAAGCAATTAATGCAGTAGCAAAAGAAATTCCCGCTAAAAATTGGGGACATGATTTAAACGGATTTTTAGCCGCTCTTTCTGATAAAACGAAACTTATTTATATTGCGAACCCAAACAATCCCACAGGTAACTTTTTAACTGAGCAAGAAATCGATGTTTTTTTAGCGCAAATTCCTGAAACTGTCATTGTTGTGTTAGATGAGGCTTACACAGAATTTACCCAAAAAGAAGAGCGAATAGATTCTTTTAGTCTTTTAAAAAAATACCCTAATCTTATTGTTTCTCGCTCACTTTCTAAAGCTTACGGATTGGCTGGATTACGTATCGGTTACGCAGTATCTAATCCCGAAATTGCCGATTTATTAAATCGTGTTCGTCAACCTTTTAACTGTAATGCATTAGCATTAACTGCAGCAGTTGCCGTGATGAATGATGATCATTTTGTTGAAAAAGTGGCGGAAAATAACCGCTCAGAAATGATTCGCTACGAAACATTCTGCCAAAAGCACAACTTAGAATATATTCCTTCAAAAGGAAATTTTATTACGATTAATTTTAAACAACCTGCTGCACCAATTTATGATTCCTTATTGCATGAAGGTGTGATTGTTCGTCCAATAGCAGGCTATGGAATGCCAAATCATCTTCGTATAAGTATTGGTTTACCAAAAGAAAATGATCGATTTTTCACCGCACTTTCTAAGGTGCTACATCTCCCTCTCATAAAATAGGAGCTTTTATGACAAAAGTAACAATGATGGGTAATCCCATTGAAGTAAAAGGCCATTTTCCACAAAAAGGCGAAAAAGTAGAAAATGTACACTTTACAAATAAAGATCTAGCTGATGTAAGCTTAAGGGATTTTTCTGGTAAACGTAAAGTCCTTAATATTTTCCCAAGTATTGATACTGGTGTATGTGCAACGTCTGTACGAGTATTTAATCAAAGAGCAGCCACATTAGAAAATACTGTCGTACTCTGTATTTCAGCTGATCTCCCTTTTGCACAAGCACGCTTTTGCGGTGCCGAAGGAATTAAAAATGTACAAACACTATCAACCTTCCGTCATAAATCCGTACATGATACGTTAGGCGTTAATATCACTACAGGTCCAATTGCAGGATTAACTGCGCGTGCAGTCATTATTCTTGATGAAAATAATAATGTCATACACAGCGAATTAGTCTCTGAAATTAAAAATGAGCCGAATTATGATGCGGCTTTGGCTGTGCTATAACTTACATTAGCTAATTAAAATATCCCCTATTTGCAAAAACTAGGGGATATGATAAAAGTGCGGTCAATTTTCTTAATATTTTACACATCCACTAAAATCAAAATTGCCGCCTCACCGCCCCATTCTCTTGGCGCTTGATGTAATGCCCGCACTTTGGGATGTTGAACTAGCCAACGTGGAATTTGTTTTTTCAATGTAAAGGTGCCATAGCCTGTCATGATACTGGCACAATCAACATACTCATTTTCACAAGCCAGTAAAAGTGCGGCTAATTCTTGCTTAGCTTGTTCACGGGTTAAACCATGTAAATCTAAAAACAATTCTGGCGAAAAATCTCCGCGACGAAGCTGTTTTAATAAATGGGAATCTTCCCCATCACGTAAATATTTCACAACACCATCATGCTCATTCAGTAACGGCTCATATTCATCAGAAAAATAGAACAATGTATCTTCTTTCGCTCGTAATTCTTTCAATTCTATTTTTTTCTGATCACGTTTTTGGCGAGGAGCAACAAAAGTATCTTGTTTAATTGGCTTAATGCCTTTAGTTTCCGCACGGAATAAATCAAATTCGTCTTGCATTTTTTCTCATTAATTTCAAATTTTGCGTATCATATCATAGTTCTACATTCTCATCTGTGGTATAACTACGCCAAATTTTCATACCGAATTTTATGCTAACTTTTCTACTCACTTTTATGGAGAAATGCGATGGAAACCTCACATAACCAAGAATTAGTTGCAACTATCTTGGAAGATAATGTTGCAAACGAACTGCAAACCATCCAAGATTTTCTGCGTTGGACGTATAGCATTCTCAATCGATCTGATATTTACTTCGGGCAAGGGCACGATAATCCTTGGGATGAAAGCCTGCAACTCGTTTTAAGTGGCTTACATTTACCCATTGATTTACCTACTGAATTATTTAACAGTCGATTAACCCCATCTGAAAAAGAAACCTTAGTTCAACTTGTATTAACCCGAATCGAACAACGCGTACCAGTGGCATATTTAACAAATAGTGCTTGGTTCTGCGGTCACGAATTTTATGTAGATGAACGAACCATTATTCCACGTTCTCCAATTAGTGCGTTAATTCAAGATCGCTTTGAAGATTTAATTTCACAAGAGCCGAATCATATTCTCGATCTATGCACAGGTAGCGGTTGTATTGCCATTGCTTGTGCTTATGCTTTCCCGAATGCGGAAGTGGATGCAGTCGATTTATCAGTTGATGCACTTAATGTCGCGGAGATCAATATTTCACGTCATCAATTAGAGCATCGCGTATTCCCGATTCAGTCAAACTTATTTGAAAATATTTTAGGACAAAAATACGATCTTATCGTGACCAATCCACCTTATGTGGACGAAGAAGATCTCGCCGATATGCCAGAAGAATTCCATTTTGAACCGGAGTTAGCCTTGGGTTCTGGCTATGATGGCTTAAACATTACCAAACAAATTTTAAAACAAGCGCCAGATTACTTAACCGAAAATGGTGTATTGGTGTGTGAAGTGGGCAATAGCATGGTGAGCTTAATTGAGCAATATCCAGATGTTCCGTTTGAATGGGTAGAACTTAAAAATGGCGGACTAGGCGTATTTGCTATTCAGCGTAAGGATTTAGTGAAATATCACGATCTGTTTTAATCTTTCAAGTGCGGTAAAATTTTAATATCAATTTCAACCGCACTTATAAAACTTATGGCGCGCGTTATCCAACGCGTGCTTTTCTTTTTTATCATTTGACTCTATGAATTTACAAAAACTTTTACTTACTCGGCGTTTCTTTTCCACCCTTGCATTTTTTTCTGTGCAAACGGTATTTCTGATTTATCTACAAAGTAAAGGATTGAGCAACAGCGAAATCGCCTTTTCCTTATCACTGCTCTTTTTCTCAAACCAAGCCCTTTCTATTCTTGCTGGTATTTGGGGCGATCGTTATGGTTTAGCCAAAATGATGTTGCTCGGCTGTTTTTTAGATGTGATAGCTTATATTTTCTTTCTCGCAGCAGATAATTATTTATTACTTCTTATTGCGACCACTTGTTTTGGTTTAGGCAGTTGTTTATTTGGAACCAATGCCAAAGCGTGTTTGCTTGTGTTGGCTGGAGATGAATACAAAGAAAAAACGCGCTTACAAGGGAAATATCTAAAAGTGACCTCCATGTCATCCATGTTTGCGCCGCTTTTAGTCATCCCATTTATTAAATACGAACATATCGACTTGCTCATTTGGGTCTGCTTTTCAATGGAAGCCGTATTATTCGCCTTAATGGTGAAGCCTTTCTATCAAATTCAAACCTTGCAAACGTTAGTGAAATTTCGTTTTACTCAAATTAAAGAAATTATTACAAAAGAATTTCTTATGGTGCATTTAATGCTCTTTTTACCTCTTACCATTGCGAGCTCTTTCTTTGTCATTTTCCCATTTTTATTTAACAATAAACTTGGCATGCCTGAACATTCGCCGATAGCATTATTTGGCAATGGCTTACTTACCGTACTATTACAAAGCTATTTTTCCCGAAAAATTAATTTAACGATCAAACAAGCCGCATGGGTTGCCCCTCTGTTGGCTATTGGAATTATCGTGCCTTGGTTTATCACCTTACGTTATCTTTCCGTATTTTCCGCCTATGCCTATCTTGTCATTTTTACCATCATTGAAGTATATGCCCTCACAGCGATGGCAAACTTATTAGTAAAATTTGATAATGGCACTAATCGTGGTTTTATTTTTGGCGCGTCAAGATTATTGCTTTCCATCGCGACAGTTGGTGTGATGAACCTTGTTCCAGTTCTATTTTTAGTATAAAAAAGTGCGGTTGAAATTCTTATTAAATTTCAACCGCACTTTACACCATATAAATAAAATTATTTCACTTCTAATTCAATGCCTTCAAATAATCGCTTCACGGCATTGTTATCACGCAAATGTTCCGCCTTTTCAACAACAGGACGCGTTAAGTGTGGCGAAAAATATTCCATAAAATCATACATATAATTACGTAAAAACGTACTATGTTTAAAAGCAATATTTGTCATACTGGCACGGAATAAATGACTCGCATCAATTGCAACAAGATCCTTGTCAAGCTCAGTATGCGCCATAGATGCCATAATACCCACACCTAATCCTAAGCGAACATAAGTCTTAATGACATCCGCATCAGTAGCTGTGAATACAATATTAGGCAATATTCCTGCGCTATTAAAAGCATAATCTAGATCGGATACGCCTGTAAAACCAAAGGTGTAAGTAACAAGAGGATATTTTCCTAGTGCTTCAATCGTTAGTTTTTCTGCATTAACTAAAGGGTGATCTGGTTTTACAATGACGGAACGGTTCCACCAATAACAAGGTAATTGAATTAAATCATCATACAAATGTGGCGCTTCAGTTGTAATCGCCAGATCCACCTCACCGGACATTAACGCATCGTGAATTTGTGTTGGTGAACCTTGATGAATATGTAAACTCACATCTGGATATTGTTTAGAAAAACGTTCAACAACTGCAGGTAGCATATAACGAGCCTGCGTATTCGTTGTCGCAATACGTAGTACCCCATGATTAGGTTGCGTATATTCATCTGCTACCGCACGAATCCCCTGGGCTTTCACTAATAATTCACGCGCAATCGCAACAATTTTCTTGCCAGCAGGTGTCACTGCCTTAATATGTTTGCCATTTCGCTCAAAAATCTCAAGTCCAAGTTCATCCTCTAACAGACGCACTTGCTTACTTATACCGGGCTGAGAGGTATAAAGCGCATTCGCGGCTTCTGTGACACTCAAATGTTGATTTACAATCTCAACAATATAGCGCAGTTGCTGCATTTTCATAAAAAAAGTCCTTATTTTTTATAACGTTTGCTCAATTCAGAATAACGTTTTACCGCTTTACGAATTTGTCCTGATTTTGGACGGCGACGTGGCTGTGTAACATCTAATTTCGTTTCAGTTTCAACCGGTAATCCCACAAGTTCACGCAAGTAATTGACGTTTTCAAGATCCATTTCTTCCCAGCCACCACGAGGCAAACCTTTCATCAGTTTGATATTGCCGTAACGAATACGAATCAGACGGCTGACTTGGATCCCTTGGGATTCCCACAAACGGCGAACCTCACGGTTACGTCCTTCCATCAAGGTTACGTCATACCATTGGTTAATACCCACACCGCCTGTAAATTTAATTTCTTTAAAGTTGGCAGGGCCATCTTCAAGCTGAACGCCCTTGCGTAAACGCGCTAACATTGCATCATCAACTTGACCAAATACACGCACCGAATATTCACGTTCAACTTCACGGCTTGGGTGCATTAGGCGATTTGCTAGCTCACCATCAGTAGTGAAAAGCAACAAACCCGATGTATTAATATCTAAACGCCCCACAGCAATCCAACGAGAGCCGGTTAAACGTGGCAAACGGTCAAACACGGTCGCGCGCCCTTCTGGGTCACTACGAGTACAAAGTTCACCTTCAGGTTTGTAATACATTAACACGCGGCAAATTTCTTTTTGTGCGTGGCTAAGATTAATGATTTGGCCATCAATACGCACTTTCATGCCAGAATGTACGTCAATACGATCACCTAAAGTCGCAATTTTACCCTCTACACTCACTCGGCCGGCGGCAATCATCGTTTCAATTTCACGACGAGATCCTTGTCCAGCACGCGCTAAAACTTTCTGTAATTTTTCGCCCTCTGCTTTAGGTTGATTAGAGGCTTTTACAACAGGTTTTGCTTTTGGCTTAGATAAAAATTTGTTGTCAGCATTAACCGCACTTTTTTTCGTATTTGCTGTTTCTACGCGAGCAGTACGAGACACTGAACGTCTATCATTTTTAGTTGAAAAATCACTTTTCTTTGCTGAATCTTTGGAAAAGTGCGGTTGTCTTTGAGTTTGTTTTTGACTAGGTTTCATTGTTTTCCTTAAATAATGGAAAGGTCGCTTTCACAAGCGTCTATAAGTTAAATAAAAGGAGCGGTACTTCCACTTCCTTCGCGCAAAATCACTGGAGATTCTTCCGTTAAATCCACCACTGTTGTAGGCTCTTGCCCTAAATATCCACCATGAATAATTAAATCGACTTGGTGCTCTAAACGATCTCGAATTTCCTCAGGATCAGATTGAGTGGTATGTTCTTCACCTGGCAACATTAACGAACAAGATAAAATCGGCTCACCTAAGGCTGAAAGTAAATCTAAAGCGATTTTATTATCTGGTACGCGTAAACCAATGGTTTTACGTTTTGATGTCATTAAACGACGCGGTAATTCTTTCGTTGCTGTAAGAATAAAAGTATAACGCCCTGGCGTATTATTTTTAATCAAACGATACGCAGTATTACTTACCGTTGCATAAGTTGAAAGCTCCGATAAATCACTACACACCAACGTAAAATTATGTCCTTCTGGCAATTTACGAATTGCTACAATGCGATCCATTGCATGTTTATCGCCCATCATACAGCCTAAGGCATATCCCGAATCCGTCGGATACACAATCACACCGCCTTTTTGTAAAATCTCTACGGCTTGATTAATCAAGCGCGCTTGTGGATTTTCAGGGTGGATATAAAAAAATTGGCTCATCTGTTTCTTCCTTAAAAAGTGTGCGCTGATTATAGCAGTTTTGCGCTCACTTTATAATGGCGAGCATATAAAAATAAAGGCGTAGAGAGTCAATCTACGCCTTATCAAACTAAAGTGTGGTTAATTTTCTGAAATTATTTTAATACCTTTCTCAAGGCTGCACCAATTTCAGCTAGGCTTTTTACACAAGTCACACCTGCGGCCTCAAGCGCTGCAATTTTTTCTTCGGCAGTACCTTTTCCGCCACTAATAATCGCCCCCGCATGTCCCATCCGTTTACCTTTTGGTGCAGTGATACCCGCAATATAGGTAACCACGGGTTTGGTGACGTTATCCTTAATGAAGGTTGCCGCTTCTTCCTCTGCGGAACCGCCGATCTCACCAATCATCACAATGGCTTCTGTTTCGAGATCTTGTTGAAATCTTTCGAGAATATCAATAAAACTAGAACCTAGAATGGGATCGCCACCGATACCCACACAAGTAGATTGACCAAAGCCTTCATCTGTAGTTTGTTTTACCGCTTCATACGTTAAAGTACCAGAACGAGAAACAATCCCCACTTTGCCTTTTTTATGTATGTGTCCTGGCATGATGCCGATTTTACACTCATCAGGCGTAATCACACCTGGGCAATTTGGCCCAATCATTACAACGCCAGTTTCATTTAATTTTTGTTTTACCTTAAGCATATCCAATGTAGGAATGCCCTCAGTAATGCAGACAATTAACTTAATCCCTGCATCAATGGCTTCAATTATGGCATCTTTACAAAATGGTGCTGGTACATAAATGACTGTCGCTGTTGCCCCCGTATTTTCGACAGCTTCACGAACCGTATTAAATACAGGCAAACCAAGATGAGTGCTTCCACCTTTATTTGGTGATACGCCACCGACTAATTGCGTTCCATAGGCTAATGCTTGTTCAGAATGAAAAGTCCCTTGTCCACCAGTAAAACCTTGGCAAATCACTTTGGTATTTTTATCAATTAAAATCGCCATTAGTGTTCTCCTTTTGCTGCATTCACGGCTAATTCTGCGGCTTGTTGTAAACTCTGTGCGGTAAGAATATTAACGTCGCTTTCCGCTAAAATTTGGCGACCGATTTCAGCATTCGTTCCTTCTAATCGCACAACCACAGGCACTCTCACGCCCACTTCATTTACTGCAGCAATCACGCCTTCAGCAATCAAATCACAACGAACAATGCCACCAAAAATATTCACTAAAATCACCTTCACAGAAGGATCGGTTAAAATGATTTTGAATGCTTCAGCAACCCGCTCTTTCGTTGCACCACCACCGACATCAAGAAAATTCGCAGGCTTCCCACCATAGAGTTTCACAATATCCATAGTTCCCATTGCAAGCCCTGCCCCGTTTACCATACAACCAATGTCGCCCTCTAAAGCCACATAGTTTAACTGGAATTTTTCAGCTTCTGCTTCACGAGCATCATTTTGAGTTAAATCTTGCAGTGCCAATAAATCTTTATGACGAAATAAAGCGTTATCATCAACTGATATTTTGGCATCGAGACAAACCAAATTGCCTTGTTTAGTCAGAACAAGCGGATTGACTTCCACTAAAGATAAATCTTTTTCTAGAAACAACCGAGATAATCCCATAAAAATATCGGTAAACTGTTTGTTTTGCGCACCACTTAATCCTAATTTAAACGCTAATTCACGCCCTTGATAAGGCAATCCTCCAAATAAAGGATCAATGGTGACTTTGTGAAGTAAGTGCGGTGAATTTTGCGCGATTTCTTCAATATTCATTCCACCAGCAGGAGAAGCAATAAACACCACTTTTTGAGAAGCGCGATCAACGACCGCACTTAAGTAAAATTCTTTATCAATATCGCAAGTTTCTTCAAAATAAATCTGGTTTACTGGCTGACCCGATTTATCCGTTTGAAAAGTGACTAAACGTTGTCCCAGCCATTTTTCTGCAAAAGCTCTTGCTTCCTCTATATCATGTACCAATTTTACGCCACCCGCTTTACCACGCCCACCAGCATGAACTTGGCATTTCGCCGCCCACTTATCGCCAGAAAGTTGAGCCAGTACCAAATCTACTTCATCAACAGATTGACAGACTGCCCCATTTTTTACAGGTAATCTATAATGCTCAAATAGTTGTTTTGCTTGGTATTCGTGTAAATTCATTCGCGACGTCCTTTTTGGTTATGAAAACAATTCACTCAAGGTTTTAATGCTATATGTACCGTGATTTCTTCACGATCGTGATATAAATGTTTTGCTTGAAGATCAAAATTTAAATTCTGCTCCGCCAACATCACAGCTAAGTTTTCTAAACATAATATCACTTCTTGATAACGTTTTTTCATGGGTAATTTTAAATTGAAGATCGTTTCTCGGCACCAACCATTCAACAACCATTTGCCAATTAATAAAGAAATACGGCTTGGTTGTTCCACCATATCGCAGACTAACCAATCCACTTTTTTCCTTTTAGGAGGCTGAAATCTAAACCCATCTTCCGCACAATGTTCAATGCGTCCCGTATCATGCAAACTCGCTGCCATTTTTCCGTGATCAACTGCATAAACAAATAAACCGCGTTTGACTAATTGATACGTCCAACCGCCAGGGCAAGCCCCTAAATCAACGCCAATCATATTTTCATTTAAACGTTTATTCTCTTCTTTACGCGGAATAAAAGTCAAAATAGCTTCTTCCAGTTTTAACGTAGATCGACTCGGCGCATCTGCCGGAAATTTTAAACGAGGGATTCCCATAAAATGAGGAGAATGATTATCTACATAAGAATATCCCACATAACAGCAATTCGGTTTCACAAAAAAACAATGTAAAAATTCACCGCTCTTTTGACTCGCCTTTGCCGAAAGCCAACCTTGTTTTTTCAATGCCTGACGTAAAGGCACGGTAAATTTACGACAAAAAGTGGAAAGCTCCTTCGCTTCATTTGTATCTGCAGTTTCTACAAAAAGCTCGCTAGATTGAGCAAAATTAATTTGTTGTGATAATTCTTCAAACGCCGCGACGATGGGACTAATACGATCAGCGGGATCTAAATCTTCCAATAAGTCGGAAATAACCATCATCTGACGAGCAAAAATCAAACGATTAAAAGGAATATCTCGGGCAAGGCGATCAGCCTCATCAGGTTGATAACATTCAAAAATGACATAGCCCGAATTATCTTGTACTCGTGCAAAACCAAATACACCTAAATTACTTGCTTGATCGGTGATCTCTGCGGCGACTTCTTTCTCAAAACCTGGGCGACAATATAATGCGAGTTTATTCATTTTCTTCTTGTTTAATTGAGTTAATAATCCACTGACGGAATGCTTGAATTTTTTGGTCATCAAGGCGATCAAGGTGATTGACCACATAAAATGATTTTGGATCAGGCAAATTAGTTGGCAACACCACTTTTAATAAGCCATTTTCAATTTCTTGCAAGGCTAATAAGCGATTAGCTAATACAATGCCTTGCCCATGAATAGCCGCCTGTAACGCCATAAATGTATGGCTAAATAACGGCCCTTGCTGAATATTTAAATCGTCTAACTGTAAATGATTTGCCATCGCTTGCCAATTATCACGCGTATGAATATGAATTAATGTGTGTTTTTTTAAATCTTCAGGCTGAATAATTGGATTTTCTGCTAACAATTCAGGCGACGCCAAAATCAATAAATTTTCTCCGCCAAGACGATCCACTTGAAGATTCTGCCAATTACCCAAACCATAATAAATAGCAAGATCAATTTCTTTATTTAACAAGCCTTCATCTTGATCCACACCAGTTAAACGAACCTCAATTTGCGGATAAAGCTGATTAAATTCACTTAAATGTGGCACGAGCCATTGGATACCAAAAGTTTGTGGCACACTAATATTTAAATGCGGATCCGTTTTTAACGTTAACAATCGCTCTGTTGCTTCATTTAAACGACGTAGAATTTTATTAATATCAACAAAATAAGCTTTTCCAAGCTCTGTTAATTCTAAAGAACGATTCTTTCGCTTAAATAATTCAATTCCTAAGAACTCTTCTAATAATTTAATTTGATGACTAACTGCCGCTTGTGTCACACAAAGCTCATCTGCCGCTTTAGTAAAACTTAAATAGCGAGCAGCTGACTCAAAAGCTTTTAGCGAATTCAACGGTGGCAAACGTTTATACATAAGTATTTCCATTCATAAAATTTTTGTCTATAATAGACAAGATTTAATTCGGATTAGTTTTTCTAATACTTCAGATAAAAAAACGTCATTTGTCCTTTTCTACCCTTTTTCCTTACAATACAGCCATACTTAATGATTGGTAATTCCTTACTAGTTAATGAGTTTCGGACTTAAGTATGATGTTGTGTTTGCATATAGTTCGGGTAACCGAACTTGAGTAACAAAATCAAGTTACTCATTTACTTCCTGTATATTTAAACCTTATTGGTTAAACGCTACTCTTCTTGAGTGGCGTTTTTTTCTTCCTGATTCTATCACAGTTACATCTTGATTTTCTGATCGACTTCACAAATTTCACAATTATTAGTTAATTTTCTAAAAATTAACCAATTTTGAAAATTTAAGATTCAAATTCCCATAATAATGATGTAGATTAACCCCTATTTCATTCATAAAAATAAATTAAGGAAGCAAAATGAAAGACTTAGACTGGAATAACCTTGGTTTTAGTTATATCAAAACAGATTACCGTTTCATCGCTCACTGGAAAGATGGAAAATGGGACGAAGGCAAACTCACCACAGACAATACCTTACATATTCACGAAGGTTCTACCGCACTTCACTACGGCCAACAATGCTTTGAGGGCTTAAAAGCTTATCGTTGCAAAGACGGCTCAATCAACTTATTCCGTCCACAAGAAAATGCAAAACGCATGCAGCATACTTCAGATCGTTTACTCATGCCACAAGTGCCAACAGAATTATTCATCCGTGCATGTAAAGAAGTAGTGAAAGCAAACGAAGAATGGGTCGGACCTTACGGTTCTGGTGCAACTCTATACTTACGCCCATTTTTAATTGGTGTGGGTGAAAATATTGGTGTAAAAGCTGCGCCAGAATTTATTTTCTCTGTATTCTGCTGCCCAGTTGGTGCCTATTTCAAAGGTGGTTTAACACCATCTAACTTTATTACCACCGAATACGATCGCGCTGCACCAATGGGAACCGGTGGCGTAAAAGTGGGTGGTAACTACGCTGCAAGCCTTCTTCCACACGTATTAGCAGCAGAACAAGGTACGCCAGAACGTAAATTTGCTGATGCCATTTATTTAGATCCAAAGACTCACACTAAAATTGAAGAAGTCGGTGCGGCAAACTTCTTTGGAATCACAAAAGATAATAAATTCATCACACCAAAATCAGAATCTATTTTACCAAGTATCACCAAATACTCTCTTTTACATATCGCAAAAGAGCGTTTAGGTATGGAAGCAATTGAAGGCGATGTTTATATCGATCAGCTAGATCAATTTGCTGAAGCGGGTGCCTGTGGCACTGCAGCGGTCATTTCACCCGTTGGCGGAATCCAACATAAAGGTAAATTCCATGTGTTCTATTCTGAAACTGAAGTTGGCCCAGTAACACGTCGCCTTTATGAAGAGCTCACAGGCATCCAGTTCGGTGATGTCGAAGCGCCTGAAGGATGGATTGTGAAAGTAGAATAATAAATAAGTGCGGTGACTTTTCACCGCATTTTCTTTATCTCATCTTATTCCATTTCGCTATAAATCATTCATTTCAATTCTTTCTCAACATAAAAAATCTCTTTTATTATCTTTTTACAAACAATGCTTTCATAAAAAGAAAATGAACTGGGATTATATCATTAACGTTTTTCCGCGATTTGTAGATGCAACATTAATGACACTTGCTCTCTCCTTTTGGGGAATCTTACTTTCGCTGATTATCGGTACTATTTGTGCAGTGATAAGTACTTACCAAGTGAAATCATTAAGTTGGCTAGTTAAAAGCTACATTGAGCTTTCTCGTAATACCCCACTTTTAATTCAAGTGTTTTTCCTTTATTTTGGCTTATCTAAAGTTGGCATTAAATTAGATGGGTTCACTTGTGGTGTAATTGGATTGGCTTTTTTAGGTGGGAGCTATATGGCTGAGGCCATTCGCGGGGGATTAGAAGCAGTCTCAAAAGGGCAAATAGAATCTGCACTCAGCATCGGTTTAACGCCTTTTCAGGCTTTCCGCTATGTGATTTTACCTCAAGCCTTTGCTATTTCCATGCCAGCTATTGGAGCAAACTGTTTATTTTTAATGAAAGAAACCTCCGTTATCAGCGCAGTTGCTGTCGCAGAATTAATGTTTATTGCAAAAGAAATCATTGGTATGGATTACAAAACAAATGAGTCCTTATTTTTATTGGTTGTATTTTATCTAATTATTTTATTACCGATGTCAATTTTGATTCGCTATTTAGAAAAACGTACTCGGAGAGCAAAATATGGGGCTTGAATTATTATTCCAAGGTAACCAATTAAACCGCTTACTCCATGGGCTTTGGATTACCGCTGAAATTGCATTTATTTCAGTATTTTTTGCTTGCTTCTTCGGGATTATTTTAGGCGTACTGATGACAAGTAAAAATAATATTATCAAAGCAATTACAGGCTTTTATCTTGAATTTGTACGCCTTATCCCATTATTAGTGTTGTTGTTTCTTGCCTATTTTGGATTAGCAAAATGGTTTGATATCCATTTAGATAGTGTCACCGTCTGTATTCTTGTCTTTATTTTTTGGGGAACTGCAGAAATGGGGGATCTCGTGCGTGGTGCGCTCACCTCCATTGAAAAGCACCAAATTGAATCGGCTTACGCCCTAGGCTTAACGCCCTTGCAAACGTTCATTTATATTTTACTTCCTCAAAGCCTAAAACGAGTGACACCAAGTATGATTAACTTATTCACACGTATGATAAAAACCAGTTCACTTGCCATGTTAATTGGTGTGGTTGAAGTTATCAAAGTTGGTCAACAAATTATTGAACATTCTCTTTTCACTAATCAGTCCGCTGCCCTTTGGATATACGGTGTAATTTTCTGTTTATATTTTGTAATTTGTTATCCACTTTCATTATTTTCTCGTTATTTAGAAACGCGTTGGGAAAATTAAGGAACCAAAATGGCATTATTAGAAATCAAAAATCTTGTTAAAAATTATGGCGATGTAGAAGCATTAAAAGGAATAAGTCTTTCTGTCGAAAAAGGGGAAGTTGTCGTAATTTTAGGGCCATCTGGCTGTGGGAAAAGCACTTTTTTACGCACACTAAATGGCTTAGAACCAATAAAGAGTGGTCAATTATTACTGCAAAATGCAGGCCTACTTGGCAAAGACATCAGTTGGGTAAAAGCGCGCCAACGTATTGGTATGGTGTTTCAAAGTTATGAATTATTTGCTCATTTATCGGTGATCGACAACATTCTACTTGGACCATTAAAAGTACAAAAACGCGATCGTGCTGAAGCAGAAAAACAAGCAGATGAATTACTCAAACGAGTGGGATTATATGAGCGTAAAAATGCCTATCCACGCGAGCTTTCAGGTGGGCAAAAGCAACGCATAGCCATTGTGCGTACCCTATGTATGAATCCTGAAATTATTCTATTTGATGAAGTGACCGCTGCATTGGATCCAGAAATGGTACGCGAAGTACTCGATGTTATTTTAGGTCTAGCCAAAGATGGCATGACAATGTTGATTGTGACACATGAAATGAATTTTGCACGTCAAGTCGCACATCGCATTGTATTTATGGATAAAGGTCAAATTATCGAACAAGCCAAGCCTGAAGATTTCTTCACGAATCCGACCACGGATCGGGCGAAAACATTCTTAAACATCTTAAACTATGAACCAAGAGGGACAAACTATGAAGAAAACATTTAAAAAATTAACCGCACTTTTTGCCACGGCAGCACTTGCTTTTGGATTATCGGCCTGTAACGATAAAGAACAGGTCAAAGAAACGAAACAAGCTTCTGCAATTGAACAAATCAAACAAGCAGGCAAAGTACGCATTGGCGTATTCAGTGATAAACCGCCATTTGGCTATGTAGATACCCAAGGAAAAAGCCAAGGTTTTGATGTGGAAATCGGTAAAGCGATTACGAAGGATCTATTAGGCGATGAAAATAAAGTGGAATTTGTGCTTGTAGATGCGGCAAACCGCGCTGAATATTTACTTTCCAAGAAAGTAGATATTATTCTAGCGAATTTTACTGTCACCGCAGCACGTAAAGAAGTGGTCGATTTTGCTAACCCTTATATGAAAGTTGCACTTGGCGTGGTGTCTAAAAATGGTGAAGTCATCACAAACCTTGAACAATTAAAAGATAAAACCCTGATTGTGGATAAAGGGACTACCGCGGATATTTTCTTTACCAAAAATTATCCCAACATCAAATTACTTAAATTTGAACAAAATACTGAAACCTTTGAAGCATTACGTGACGGACGTGGTGATGCACTTTCTAATGACAACACCTTCTTATTTGCTTGGGCAAAACAAAACCCAGGCTACACAGTAGGCGTAAAAAGTTTTGGCGATCAAGATGTTATTGCCCCTGCAGTACGCAAAGATGCGCCAGATTTACTCAATTGGTTAAATACTGAAATTGTGAAACTTTCTAAAGAAGGCGTATTAAAACAAGCCTATGAAAAAACATTATTGCCAGTTTATGGTGATAGCGTCAGCGAAAGCGATATTGCGGTTCAATATAAATAATAAATGCAAATAAAAATAAGCGCTGGGAAACCAGCGCTTTTTTATGAATGAAAATAGGGCTAAAACCTACCGCGCTTTATGGGTTCATTCCCCAATGACGTGTATTTTTATCAAATTTGATTCCAGAATGCGAACCTTCCGCCCCATTAAAATACACATCTTTATTCGCACAAGCTGAAACAACTAATGCAGCAGCGACCACTAACAACCATTTTTTCATGATTTATCCTTTATTGAAAATTGAATGATGGAAAAATTATAGCATAGATTTAAACTTTGCCTGACTTTCTACCCTCATTAAAATTCAGGTGTATTAAAAAAGGCACTTAGTGAAGAATCTTGAGCCAGTCTATCTGCTTGCTTACGCAAAGTGGTTTTATAACCCTCCGCTAACACATCACACTGTAAGGTTTGTTCTAAAAAGGCTTTATTTAAAGTATTGGCTGGTTTTGAAAGCAGTTCATGCACTGCCATCACAGTTAATGCTGGATAAGGACGTTTAACCAAGACCAGTTCATCATCTTGATGAATTTCACCTGCCTCTAATACACGCGCATACCATCCCACCAACCCCATTTCTACCACCACTTTTCGTGTTTCTGGTACATTCGTATTTTGAGATAACGTATTACACGGCTTGCGGGGTTGGCAAACTTCAATTAACGCTTCGCCAATACGAAACTGATCGCCAATACAAACATTATTTTCATCCAAATCAGACACCACAAAATTTTCGCCAAAACGTGAATCTTGTAAATAATCATACGACAAAGCCAAAAGTGCGGTCAGTTTTTCTAAACTTTTTTGTCCATTGAAAAAAATAGCTTTATCAACCCCACCATGATGTTTAATGTTCGCCACTTCATCCCCAACAGGGCCCAAACGTTCAACCCGAATGTGCGATACCGAATGTTTACGAATAGCCGTTGTAATTTGTTTACCATCAGATAATGTGAGCACGCTCGCTTTGGCGGCTTTCACGGCTAGAATTTTGCTCATTTATATTACTCCAAGTTTCATCTAAACCTTATTCCCAGATTTTATCATGAACCATCATTTCTTTAACATATTGTAGATAAAAAAGCGCCCAGCATTTGCCGGGCGCTTCACTTACTTTAGAGATTTATTATTGTTATTAGATTACCATTGGTATCCGTATGCGGCACCAACCATCGCATCTTTTTTACCAGAAAGGTTAGATGCACCGCTGAATTTGATAATGTGTTTACCATTATCAGATAAGCGAGAATAACCCACCGCTAAAGATTGCTGACCACGATAGCTTGTCGTTGCCGCAGAAACCATTGAACGACCTGAAATATGTGGCTGCGGTAACATACCCATTGCACCAGCAGTCGCGATACCACGGCTTGCGCGTTTATCCACACCATCAATTTTGTTGTTCAATTTACCCATTTTACCATCAATATCACCTAAACGATTGTTAATATGATCGATTGCTTGAGTATTTTTATTTACTTGCTGAGCAACTTTATGTAATTGATCACCATTTACTGCATCTTTCGATCCTGCTTCAACTTTACCGCCATTTACTTGAAGGTTATTGATCACAG
This sequence comes from Haemophilus sp. oral taxon 036, assembly GCF_002998595.1. Classification (NCBI taxonomy): domain Bacteria; kingdom Pseudomonadati; phylum Pseudomonadota; class Gammaproteobacteria; order Pasteurellales; family Pasteurellaceae; genus Haemophilus; species Haemophilus sp. oral taxon 036. The sequence continues at coordinate 1,485,221 of NZ_CP027235.1, read as the reverse complement.
TATTTCCACCAGCAGGGTTATTAATGTTCATTATAACATCTTTGTTATCCACTTTTTCGCCTGTTGGGTTGCCGTTAGCATCCGCTTTTACGTAATTGCCATTATCATCACGAACAACATTGTTACCATTTTTATCCGTGAATTTAATGCCATCTACATCAACAGAAATTGAGGTTTCATCAGATGCAGTTGGTGTTGCACCTTTTTTCGTTACCGCTTTCACCGTTGTGCCGTTACCATTTTTGAAGTTAACGGTATCTTTCGGGGTGACTTTTTCTGTTTTGGTTAATGGATTGCCGTTAGCATCTAAGGTGTTTTTGCCATTTTGTTTAATTGCAAAACCAACATCCTTATTATTCAATACATTCTCAATATTATTGCTGATATCATTTGCAATATTTTGCTTATCGGCATCAGTTAAACCACCTTTAATAGTTACAGTGTTATCTTTACCTAAGCTTACTGTTACACCATTTTCACCTTTAAATGTGACTTTATCATCTTTAATTGGGTTTTCATTTTTACCATCAGAGATAGTCCATGCACGGTTGCCAAGAGCCGTGACGTTTGTATTGATATCACCTAACTTAGTATTAATATTTGCAATATCACCTTCATTTTTAGTTACACGACCATCAAGATTTTTAATATCGTCCTCATTTTTAGTCACACGAGTGTCAAGCGCAGATGTCATACCATAAAGCTGCGAACCATTGATTGCATCGGTTGAGTCTGCATCAATCCAACCAGCTGCAACGTGTTTGATTTGACGTTCCTCACCTTTTTTACCAATAGAAACAAAGCGACCTTGTTTATCTCCAGCGGCATCAGCAGGTTTACCATCTTTATCTTCACCACCTAAATTACCCTTAAACCCTGAGTAAGTAGTTTTACCAACTGTTGCTGAATTCACAGCTTTAACAGTATGTTCTTTACCTGTACTATTATGACCTAATACTACTGCTCCGTTACGTGTTTTACCGTTATTATCAATTTCAACATTGTTACCTAAAACCATCACTTCTTTGGTATCTACAATATTATTTGTACCGATAGCAGTGCTGTCTGTACGTGTGTTACCGAATGTTTTACCAACAATTGTTTTATAACCTATAGCATTTGAGCGATCACCTTCAGCTCTAGCCTCATAACCAACAGCATTTGAACCTGCTCCGTAAGCTTTTGCTAAGCGACCAATTGCCGTTGTTTGATAGTTGTTAGCATGAGCGCTAGAACCAATCGCTATAGAAAATTGAGTATTACTATCTTTATTGGAAAGACGAGTTGCATCTTTCTTCGCTCGTTCGATTGCTAGATTGATTCTTTCCAATGTAGCTGTCGCAGAAGCTACTTTGAATTTATTTTCAGCAGAGCCATCATCTTTTAGACGATCTTGAGCCTTATCTAATACGTCTTTAGCTCTCTCCCACAATGCTTGTAAACGAGCAATTTCACCATCATTTTTCTTTTGCAGTTGATCGGCTTCAGCCTTAGTTAAACCACCTGCAAGCGCATTATCACCTATCGCAAGGGAGTTATCTTTTACAGCGTGTGCACGTACACCGACAGCCGTTGAGTTTTGACCTACCGTCATGTTTGCAGCACCAGTTACGGCTTCAAAACCTAAAGCTGTTGAAGCACCACCACGCGCACCAGCTTTATAACCAACCGAAGTGAGACCTTGACGGACATTACTTGGACCATAACTTTCTAAAATTTGATATTTAGCTTTATCTTTACCTGCTTGATCAATTCCAGGATTAAATTGTTCACCAATACCGCGATCTTCCCAATCCGCTGCTGCGCCAGAAAGTGCACCTATAGCAACAGAATTATCATAGTTTGCAGCCGAAAGTGCACCTATAGCAGTAGTGCCATTTTTATTATCTGCGGCCAAAGCGAAAGGTCCGACTGCAACAATACCTTCTTTAACTGAATCCCAACCTTGGTATGCTCGCATATCTGAACGAGCACCAACCCCCATTGCTACAACAGGGCCTACAGCCTGAGAACCATAACCTACCGCAGTACTAAATGAATCTTGAACATTTTTAGCTGTATCACCAGCAGTTGTACCATCAGAACCACCTAAGGTAATGTGATGACCGATAGCAACGTCCCCTGCTTTACCTGCTGATTTCCCATTTTTACCATAAACTTCAGCTGGGCTATTGATTTCATAACCAATTAAAATTTGCCCATCATAAACTTGCTTATTTTGTGAACCAACTACAATAATATGTTTAGGAATACCATCCTTACTATTTGTTTCAGTCGTAACTCCATTTGTACTATCGTTATTAATTATAATAATCGTTTTTCCATCTTTAGTAACAATATTAGTAGCAGGAGTCTGTTCGACAGATGTTAATTTTGGCACTGCATTATCTGCTGCCATTGCACTTGATACGCCTAATACAGATGCCACAGAAAGTGCGGCTAATGTTGAAACTGTTTTTGATGCACTTTTGCCTTTTGCAGATGCTAATTCTCCTGCCACAGTCCATGATTGAGTAGCAGCATTCCAGATAGTTTTATAAATTCGATTCATTTGTTTTATCCTAAAATAGTTAAATCGATGATGGTTAAATATGGTTCTAAAAGTTCTTTAGATAACCAAATAACCATACATTATTCCTGATTAATCTAAAGACGCGTGAATTATAGTGTTTTTTTTAAGGGAATAAAGTAAATTTACAATTCTTTACATTACATTTACATTCCGCTGTTCCATCGGCAATCACAATTCAGCATAAAATCCCTTTTTCTAACTGGCATTACCAACATGATTAAGCACGTAAATTAAATAAAAAAGACTGTAAAATATTTAAACAATATTGATTATTTTTATAGCAAATAAAAATAAGTGGAACAAAAAGGCGGACTTAAGTCCGCCTAATGATTAATGATTGGCTATGCCTTTATGTCTTAACAAGGCATCTAATTGCGGTTCTCGGCCTCGGAAGCGTTTGAAGAGTTCCATTGGTTCTTCTGAGCCGCCACGGGTGAGAATTTCATCTAAGAATGATTTGCCGGTGATTGGGTTGAAAATACCTTCTTCTTCAAAGCGTGAATAAGCATCAGCCGATAAGACTTCAGCCCATAAATAGCTGTAATAACCTGCAGCGTAGCCCCCAGCAAAAATATGGCTGAAACTGTGAGGGGTTCTTGCCCAATCCACGCCTTTTATGACGGCAACTTGTGATTTCACTGATTTAAGTGTATCCAAAATTTGATTGGTTTTTTCCACATCAAAGGTGTGATGTAAACGGAAATCAAAAATACCAAATTCAAGCTGACGTAAAATAAACATCGCGGCTTGGAAATTTTTCGCTTTTAACAATTGCGTGAGTTTTTCTTTTGGCAACGGCTCGCCTGTTTCGTAATGTCCTGAAATAAACGCTAATGCCTCTTCTTCCCAGCACCAGTTTTCCATAAATTGACTTGGTAATTCTACAGCATCCCAAGGCACACCGTTAATACCCGCGACATCGGAGACATCAATTTGCGTAAGCATATGATGAATGCCGTGACCAAATTCGTGGAATAGCGTGGTAACTTCATCGTGCGTAAATAACGCTGGCTTATTCCCTATCGGTGCGTTGAAGTTGCAAGTTAAATACGCCACTGGGGTTTGAATGCTGCCATCCAGTTTACGTTTGCGCCCAATACAATCATCCATCCACGCACCACCACGTTTGTGTTCGCGTGCATATAAATCAAGATAGAAACTGCCACGGAGTTGATCGTTTTCATCAATTAAATCAAAGAAGCGCACATCTTTATGCCAAGTATCCACGCCTTTGCGTTCAACTGCACGAATATTGAAAATGCGTTTAATCAATTCAAAAAGTCCCGAAATTACGCGATTTTCAGGGAAATATGGGCGAAGTTCTTCATCATTAATGGCGTATAAATGTTGTTTTTGTTTTTCGCTGTAAAAACCAATATCCCAAGGTGCAAGTTCAGTGACACCAAATTCTTTTTCGCAGTAATCTTTCAATTCTTGTAACTCTTTTTCGCCTTGTGGTTTGGCACGTTCGGCAAGATGATCTAAGAAATCAAGCACTTGTTGTGGATTTTCTGCCATTTTGGTAGCAAGTGAAAGTTCGGTGTAAGTATGAAAACCGAGTAATTTTGCCAATTCCACGCGTAACGTAAGAATTTCTTCCATCACTTTACTGTTGTCCCATTTGCCTGCGTTAGGACCTTGTTCAGAGGCGCGTGTTGCATAAGCACGGTACATTTCTTCACGCAATGCACGATTTTCACAGTAAGTCATTACAGGTAAATAACTTGGGATTTCTAATGTAAAACGATAACCTTTTAATCCTTTACTTTCGGCAGATTGTTGTGCTGCTTGCAGTGCGGATTCTGGTAAGCCTACAAGTTCAGCTTCGTTTTCAATGAGTTTTTCCCAACCCATTGTGGCATCTAATACGTTATTGCTAAATTGTGAATTTAATTCCGATAAGCGCGCGACAATTTCACCGTAGCGTTGTTGTTTTTCTTCGGAAAGCCCGATACCTGAAAGTTCAAAATCACGCAGTGCATTTTCAATGGCTTTCTTTTGCGCAATAGAATAGTCCGCAAATTCAGCACTGTTTTTTAACGCTAAATAGGCATTATAAAGCCCTTTATGCTGACCAACCCAAGTGCTGTATTCAGAAAGTAAAGGCAAGCACGCTTGATAGGCTTCACGTAATTCAGCACTATTTTTTACTGAATTGAGATGAGAAACGGGTGACCAAGCACGATTTAAGCGATCATTGGTTTCCGTTAAAGGTAAAATGAAATTTTCCCAAGTAAAGTGCGGTTGTTTTAACACTTGTTCTATCGTATCGCGACAATCTTGAATTAATTTTTCAATAGCCGGTTGAATATGTTCTGGCTTGATTTGTGAAAATGGCGGTAAGCCTTGAATGTTAAGTAATGGATTTGACATAGACATAAATGTTCCTTTTTTGAAAACTACTTTTTATGTGACGGCAAATTCTATAATATCAAGGTTGAAAAATCTAAAAAATCAGCAATAATGGTTCGCATTTTCTTTTTATTAGGAACATTATGAAGTTTATTTACATTGTTTTAGGTTTTCTTTCTCTTGCACTTGGCATCATTGGAATTTTCCTTCCTATTTTACCGACCACGCCTTTTTTATTACTTACTTTATTTTTCTTTGCAAAAGGTTCAAAACGCTTAGAACAATGGTTTTTAGGCACAAGTATTTATCAAAAACATCTTAAGTCTTTTAATGAAAATCGTACATTAAAGAAAAATACTAAAATTTGCATTTTGAGTTTTGCGACCACTATGTTGCTTATTGGTTTTTATTTCACGCCAAGCGTAATGGGGCGTAGCGTTATTGCGGCATTGATTTGTATTAAATTTTGGTTCTTTTTATTTTGGGTTAAAACCGAGAATGAATAATTTTCTAACTTTGTGCCAGCGAAGTGCGGTTATTTTTTCCATTATTTTTACGGTGGTGGCTTGTGATAAATTGGATAATCCCAAGCCTGTTTCGCCACAAGTTGAGGCACCGAAAAATCCTCAATTGGAATCTAACCGTGTTGAATTAAAACGTGGCGTTTATGGCGATTTGACTTTGCAACCTTGGCAAGCAAAAAACGAAGAACAAACCCAATTATTACGCGATCTTTTTGAAGGCTTAACGGCTTATGATGTGCAAGGTAATCTTGTTCCTGCCGTAGCAGAAAGCTGGCAAACTAAAGATAATAAAACGTGGATTTTTACTTTGCGTGAAAATGCCAAATGGTCAAATGGTGAAGCCGTAACCGCATCTGATTTTGTGCAATCTTGGCAAGCACTTTCTCAATCTGAAAGCCCACTTAAAAATTATTTGGCTTTCATGAATGTGAAAAATGCGAAGGCAGTATTGGAAAAAACACAAGCTGTGAAATCGCTTGGATTATTTGCCGAAAATGACCGCACTTTACGCATTGAATTAGATAAAGCATCACCATATTTACCTTCTATGCTGGCGCACGTCAGCCTTTTGCCTCGCTATACGAAATCGACTGAAACGTTTATCAGCAATGGTGCTTATCAATTACAAAGTCAGGCTGAAAATCAGTACGTTTTAACTGCCAATCCTTATTATTGGGCAAAAGAAAAAGTGATATTTCAGCAAGTGAAGTATCAAAAAATTGCAGCAGATGCAGATTTATCTGATTTTGATGTGGTATTGAATCCGAAAAAAACTGATCAGAATATCCAAGATTATCCGCAGCTTTGTACTTACTTCTATGAATTTAATCTTGCCGATCCTATATTACAAAAAAGTGCGGTAAGAAAAGCGATAGCTTCGATGATTTCTACGAAAAATTTGGTTGCAGATATTGCTCATCTTCATCCAAGTAATACTTTTTTACCTAAATCTATGCTCGGTGAGCAAGAATCTGTTTGGGAGCCCGTTGTTGCAGAACAGCTTTTTTCTCAAAACCAAATTAGTGAAACTCACCCATTAAAATTACGCATTCGTTATGATGATTCGTCTCTGAATCAAACTATTGCAACGCGATTAAATCACCAATTATCTCAATCAGATTTATTACGAGTTGAAAATCAAGGGATGGGTTGGCAAGAATTGCAAACAGCTCGCACAAAAGGGGATTTTCAATTAATTCGTTCTGGCTGGTGTGCTGATTTTAATGATCCCGTCGCTTTCTTAAATTTGTTCTATTCAAAAAGCCCTGATAACAAAAATGGCTATAAAAATGCAGAATTTGATCGTTTATTTGAAAGAGCAATGACGACGACATCCGAAAAAATGCGGTTAGAAAATTACGCGAAATTAAAAGGGATAGTTCAACAAGAATATTTAGTGTTACCCATTTTTCAATATAGTACGCCCGTTTATCTCGCGCCAAGTATAATGGGCGCGCAAGTAAATTCTGTTGGAACCATTTATAGTAAAGATTTATGGCGAAAGGTTAAAAATTAGTAATCACGCTTGCAATCAAGGAAAGAATTCTTTAAGATTGGAAGCATTGGGGACAACTCCGACATCGTCCCCGTAGCGATTATCTTAGATAACTGTACCAGAACAGCTAACTAAACAACAGATAATCAAGAAAATGAAAAAGAGCGTTTTTTTTCATTTTACTTACTCCTGATAAGCCCCGATCTTTGGAATACGAGACGGGGTTTCTCGTTTTTAGCAATATGCTAAAAAATCTTTTGATTATTCCATGACATAAAGTTTAAATAAAAAAGCCACACTGTTCAATATAACAGTATGGCTTTTTTTACATGTATTATTTTATTAAATAATCTCTTCTTGGCAATGTGGACAGCTCATTAAATGTTGTTCATCATTGTTATGCACAATGTAATGCCCCATTTTTTTCGCTTTTGTATCAAGATATTTTGTGTTGTAGCGGTTTTCGCCCACATTAAGAGGAACTCGTTCAACCACGTTGATACCTGCTTTTTTCATGGTTTCTACTTTTTCTGGGTTGTTGGTCATCAAGCGAACTTTTTTTACCCCAAGTAATTCGAACATATCGGCACAGACTTCGAAGTTACGTTCATCTGCTTTGAAACCTAAAGCAAGATTGGCTTCAATCGTATCCATTCCTTTATCTTGTAAAGAATAAGCGCGGATTTTATTAATCAAACCAATTCCGCGACCTTCTTCACGATGATAAATTAAGACACCGCGACCCTCTTCTTGAATTTGTTTCAATGCTGTCGCTAGTTGGAAACCACAATCGCATTTTAAGCTATGGAGTGCATCGCCAGTTAAACATTCAGAATGGATGCGCGCTAATACAGGTTCATCCGCATTAGAAATATCGCCCATCACTAAGGCTATGTGCTCTTTTTTAGTATCTGGAAATTCAAACCCCACCATTCTGAAAAGACCGTATTCAGTGGGTAAATTGGCTTGCGTAACTAACTGAATTTTTGCCATAAAGTGATCCTTATTCGTCATCATTTCTGCTAAAATGCGCGCGTTATTTTTTATTCTCAAGGGGCGAGCATGTTCAAAAGGCTGTCATTATATACGTTATTACTTTGTCTTGTACCATTTTTTATCTGGGGTATTTCCTATCAGTGGCATGGCAATAGCCAATTAACTGAAGCTGATTATTGGCTTTATTTACTCACTGAAACAGGAAGTGTACCTTATGCATTGATCACCTGTGTGTTATTTGCGCTTTTGTTTGCGTTTTTATTCAAAAATCCAAAACAATGGATATTAGGCGTAATTGTGATGGGGATTTCAGTTATTGCCACTCAAGCCGCAAAAACGGGGGCAAAAGCATTGTTTGAAGAGCCTCGTCCGTTCACCGTTTATCTAGCTGAGCAAACTCATTCAACGCCTGAAAACTTTTATAAAAATGACCGCACTTTGCGTGCAGAAATAGCTAAGAATTTTTATTCGATGGATGCTATCACGCCAGCTTGGTTAGTTCATCATTATGAAAATGAAACGGGTTATTCGTTCCCTTCTGGACATACGATTTTTGCGGCAACTTGGCTAATGCTTGCTGTTGGCTTTACCCAATTATTGGGTAACCGTTCTTTTAAAGCAAAATTGCTGGTGGCGGGTATTGCAGTGTGGGGCTTGTTAATGTTGATTAGTCGCGTGCGATTAGGCATGCATTACCCAATAGATTTATTCGTGGCGACATTGCTGGCATGGTTGATTAATAGCATTATTTTTGCTTTTTTAAAGAAAAAGGCAATTTTTGCCACTAAATCATGATTTAAGTGCGGTTAAAATTTTTCCTAATTTTAACCGCACTTCTTTATAAAGGAGCAGACTATGTATTATGGTTTAGATATTGGTGGCACAAAAATAGAGCTTGCCGTATTCAATGAAAAATTAGAAAAATTATATTCTGAACGAGTGCCAACACCTAAAACCGACTATGAAGAATGGCTTAACACGATTGTGGATTTAGTGAATCGTGCTGATGAAAAGTTTGGTGAGATAGGCACCGTAGGTTTGGGCATACCAGGTTTTGTAAATCAACAAACTGGATTAGCCGAAATTACCAATATTCGTGTGGCAGATAATAAACCAATTTTACGCGATCTGTCTGCACGTTTAGGGCGTGAAGTGCGGGCAGAAAATGATGCAAATTGTTTTGCGTTATCTGAAGCGTGGGATGCGGAAAATCAACAATATCCGACTGTACTTGGTTTAATTCTTGGAACTGGTTTTGGTGGTGGCTTTGTCTTAAATGGTAAAGTTCATTCAGGTCAAGTGGGAATGGCGGGAGAGCTTGGTCATTTACAACTAAATTATCATGCCTTGAAATTATTGGGATGGGATAAAGCCCCCATTTATCAATGTGGTTGTGGCAATAAAGCTTGTTTGGATAATTATCTGTCTGGTCGCGGTTTTGAAATGCTTTATCGAGATTTGAAAGGCAAAACATTATCTGCTCGTGAAATTATTGATTTGTTCTATCACGGCAATGAAAGTGCGGTAGATTTTGTGAATCTTTTTGTTGAATTGGCAGCGATTTCTATTGGCAATATCATTACGGCATTTGATCCACACATGATTGTGTTAGGTGGTGGGTTATCTAATTTTGATTACCTTTATCAAGCACTTCCTAAAGCATTACCAACCTACCTTATGCGTTCGGCTCAAGTTTCGCCGATTAAAAAAGCCAAACACGGGGATTCTGGTGGTGTGCGTGGTGCGGCCGCCTTATTCCTTTCAAAATAATCCTTACTCTCGCCTATCCGATTGTTAGGATAGGCGATGTAAGAACGCATTTTTATTCAACTAACATATCCTGAAGTACTTCATCATATTATGTCTTAGTCAGTTCGCACGATAATAAAAAAGTATGGCTATTATTCACCGTACTTTTATGCGCTGTACTACTCTTTCTTCAATAAGAAAATACCGTGATCAGATAAATTGACATAAGCTTGTTTTAAATCGGCATTAAAATCTTCTGGCTTACAATTCACCAATAAATCCTTTCCAACCCAATTTGCGACCACTTCCCAATGGTTGCCCATATAGACCGCACTTTTAATCTCGCAACGCTGAGCATCACTGCCCTCTGCAGCAAGATAAATTGCTTCTGGGCGAATACCTACTAAGCATTCACCATCGGGTAAATTAAACTGTGCAGCATCTTTTAAAGACACATGATAGCCATTAATATCCACCACGCTATTTTCTAATTTTCCATCGAAAATACTGGATTCCCCCATAAAGTTAGCTAAGAACAAGGAATTTGGTCGGAGATAAAGCTCTTTCGCTGGCGCTTTTTGCATAATTTTACCTTTATGCATAACGATAACTTCATCAGATACCGCAAAGGCCTCTGTTTGGTCGTGTGTCACATAAAGCGAGGTAATGCCTAAACGTTGTTGCAATTCACGGATTTTTTCACGCATTGAACGACGTAAATTTGCATCCAAATTACTTAATGGTTCATCAAACAATAGAACTTTTGGTTTCAATACCAAAGCACGAGCCAATGCAACACGTTGTTGTTGACCACCCGAAATTTGATCTACAAAGCGGTCTTCGAATCCTGCTAAGTCCACTAATTCTAATGCTTCTTTTACACGTTGAGCACGTTCTTCTTTGCCAATGCCTTGCATTTTTAAGCCGTAGCCTACGTTATCGCCAATGCTCATATGCGGGAAAAGCGCATAAGATTGGAAAACAATACAAATATCTCGATTTTGAATAGATGATTTTGTTACATCTTCTCCATCAATAAAAATTTGTCCTGATGTTGGATTTTCTAACCCCGCGACTAAACGCAACACGGTAGTTTTGCCGCAACCTGATGGCCCTAACAATGTCACCATCGTGCCACGTTTGATCGTTAAATCTAAATTATCAATGACGACAGCTTTACCAAATGCTTTGGTGATATTTTTTAATACTAAGAAATCATTATTACTCATAATATTTACCTACAACTTAACGAGTTAATTCATTTTTTTCGCTTTAGAACGAGAGATACGTGTATCACCTACAATCCAGTCGAAGAATAAAATAATTGCCATCATGACAACAATTAGGATTGAACCGTATGCAATAGCAACACCGTATTCACCATCTTCAACGCGATTTAGGATATAAGCTGTTGCGACCCGAGTATCTGCTGTCACTAAGAATATAATTGCGCTCACCGTCGTCATTGCACGAACGAAACTGGTAACAAGCGCTGAAAGCAATGCGGGTTTTAATAATGGCAAGACGATATACCATAAGGTTTTCCACGAACTCCCTTTTAAAGAAAGCGATGCTTCATCAAGAGATTTATCAAGCTGACCTAACCCCGCAATCGCTGCTCGCATACCAATTGGTAAGTCACGCATAACCATTGAAATAATCACGATAATGCCAGTACCCGTAATATAAAGCGGTGCATTGTTGAAGGCTAAAATGTAAGACACGCCCGCCACTGTACCCGGCACGGCAAAACAAAGCATGGTTAAGAACTCAAGGGATTTTTTACCTTGGAAATCTTTACGCACCACAATGTACGCAATCAATAATCCAAACAATGCGGTTAATGGTGCGGCAATACCTGCATAAATTAAGGTATTGATTAGTGACGGCCACGCTCCATCGCTCAATCCTTGCCCGAATAACATGCCATAGTTTTTCAAGGTTAAAGTGTAATCTACGCCCCAGTTTACCGTGAAGCTTCCGTAGAAAATACTTCCATAAAGCGCCATATTAAAGATTACCCAGAATCCAAGCATACCAATGATGGTATATTTCAAACCAGTTGGAAGATCTTGCACATCACCACGATAAGATTTACCTGAAACGGTGACATAAGAGCGGTTACCAATCCAAATGTATTGAATGATAAAAATCGCTAGAGAGAAAATTAATAATATTGAACCTAAGGTACTTGCTGACGCGTAATCTAATTGAGAACCCGCAATATAGAAATAAATCTGTGTTGCAATCACATCAAAGCTACCACCCAATACCAATGGGTTACTAAAATCTGCAAGGGATTGGATAAATACAATTAAAAATGAGTTCGCCAATGCGGGGCGTAACAATGGGAAAATGATGTTATAAAAAGTTTGATAGCGATTGGCTCGTAACGTATAAGAGGCTTCTTCAATAGAAGGATGTACGGATTTTAATGCGCCATCTAAAATCATAAAAGAAATAGGGGCAAATGCGAGAATTTGAGCAATCGCAATCCCATTAAAACCATAAAGCCAGTTATGATTGGTGAAACCAAAATTCGTACTTAAAAATTCGGTTACATAACCAGAACGGCCGAGCATCAAAGTTACCCCTAATCCCACAACAAATGGTGGCGTAACAATTGGCAAAATAGAGAAAATTTTTCCGATAAATGCCGTTCTACGAGCGATACGCGTGGTATAAAGCGCAAAGGCTAAACCAAATACAGTCGAAACGACGCCCACAAAGCCCGATAAGAAAAGAGAATTAGTAATCACGCGAACAATATAGCTCTGCGTTAAAATACGCATCACTTGTTGTGGCGCAAACGTATCACCGTCATAAAACATTGAAACGAAAATCGCCAATGTTGGATAAACGATAAAGAAGAAAATAAGCAAAATAATGCAAAGTAAAGAAGCGATAATAAACTTATCCCCTTGCATTACTTTAAGTTTGGCCAATGAAAGCGTCGCCAATGCGGTATATCCTACAAGCAACACGATCACAGAATAGCCCATACTAATTTTGTACAGCGTCGCACTGATAAACATAAACAGTACAGAAAGTGCGGTCAAAAATAGCTCTGTTTTTGCTTGGGTTTGCTGTGGCAATCTCAATAACGGCAAAGCACCATACACAATAACAGGCAGGAACCAAACCCAAGTTAAATTGAAAGAAGCCCAGCCCATTGCATCTAAATATTCATCTGAAGTACTTTCAAACAAACCGTAATCAAGTGCATTGGAAGGCAGAAGTGCAAACGCCAATAAGGATAAAATAATCCAAAAATAAGCAGAATGCATTATGGAAAGTTTTTTTGCGTTCATACAACCTCGCATAAGGTAAAAAAACGAAGCGATATGCGACATATCACTTCGTTAGTGACATCATTATTTAGCTAATTTTACTTCATCAACCCATTTTGTGATTAAGCGTTTACGTAAATCAGTCGCACCGTATTTATCAAAATCATAGTTAATTAAATTAATAGATTTAAAATCTAACGCATAAGGCGATTGTTGTGCAGTGGTGTTGGTTAAAATGGAATACGCTTCACCTTTTTGCCAAGTTAGTTCTTGCGCCTCTTTGGATAACGCCCAATCAACAAAAAGTTTCGCATTATCTAAATTACGCGCACCTTTAATGACACTCACACCGCCAATTTCATAGCCAGTACCTTCACAAGGTACAACTAATTCTACTGGTGCGCCTTTCGCTTTTTCTAAAGAATATTCATGTAAGAAACCAATGCCAATTGCCGTTTCTCCACGAGCTGTATTACGTGTTGCCGTATTACCAGATTTGGTATATTGCGATACGTTTTTATTCAACTCTTTTAAGAATTTAAACGCTTCGTCTTCTCCCCAAAGTTGCATATAAGTTGCTAGCTGAGTGTAACCCGTACCAGAACTTTGTGGATCTGCGGCTTGAATTTCATTTTTGTAAATTGGGTTAGCTAAATCCTTCCAGCATTTTGGAATAGGTAAATTCAATTTTTTCAAACGTTCTGGATTCACGCCAAAACCTAACACACCTAAATAAATCGCTGAAGAATAATTCCCTTTCATTTTGGCTGGATCACGGAATTTTTCTACGATCTGAGGAAGATTGGATGATTTATAAGGTTCTAATAACCCCATTTCCCCTGCTTGAGAATGAGGATCCATCGTTCCACCATACCAAACATCACCTTGCGGATTATCTTTTTCAGCATCAATTTTCGCTAAAATGGTTCCCGTGCCACCACGAATAAAACTTGTTTTAACATCAAATTTTTTCTCAAATGCCATCGCTTCTTGCTCGCACATCGTATTTTGCGCGCTGCAATAAATGACTAGACGTCCTTTTGCAAAAGATGGGTTACTTAACACTAATCCACTTAGCATCACACCAGACAGGGTTACTGCGATTTTTGATAGTTTCATCTGATTATAACTCCCTTATGAATGAAAATTTTGCAATCTCTTAGAGGGAAAACGAAATCACATTAAAAATACAAAAAAGTGCGGTCAAAAACTTCAGTATTTTTTGCCGCACTTATTCAGCGCTATTTCGCTAATTTAACTTCTTGTACCCATTTTTCAATTAAAGCTTTACGTTGTTCTGTTGCACCGTATTTTTCAAAGTCATAATTGATTAATTTAAGTTTATTTGGATCAAATGCAGTTGGTGATTGTTCTGCGGTCGTGTTAGTTAAGATTTGTAAAGAATCCCCTTGTTTCCAAGCTAATTCTTGGCCTTCTTTTGATAAAGCCCAATCGACGAATAATTTTGCATTATCAATATTACGCGCACCCTTTAAGATACTCACGCCACCTAACTCATAACCTGTTCCTTCGCAAGGCACGACTAATTCTAACGGTGCACCATTGCGTTTTTCTAATGCATAATCATGTAAGAAACCTATCCCAATTGTCGCTTCACCGCGCGCAGAGTTACGTGATGGCGTGATACCCGATTTAGTATATTGAGAAACGTTAGGATGTAATGCTTTTAGGAAATCGAATGCCTCTTTTTCGCCCCATAATTGAACAAAAGTTGCCAATGCCGTGTAAGCTGTACCCGCACTTTGAGGGTCTGCAATTTGAACTTCGCCTTTTAAGCGAGGATCTGTTAGGTCTTTCCAGCATTTCGGCACTTCTTTAATGCCTAATTTTGCCAAACGTTCAGTATTCACACCAAAACCTAAGATCCCCATATAAATTGAGGAAACATAGTGACCTTTTGTTTTCGCAGGATCACGGAAACGTTCAACGATTTCATCAATGTGTTTAGATTTATAAGGCTCAATTAACCCTAATTCAGCCGCTTGTGCTTGAGGGTCAAAGGTACCACCAAACCAAACATCCGCTTGAGGATTATTTTTTTCAGCTTCAACTTTGGCAAAAGTACTGCCTGAACCATTACGAATAAAGGATGTTTTCACATCATATTTTTCACCAAATGCCTTCGTTGTTGCTTCGCATAGCGCATTTGTTGCACTACAATACACTACCAATCTCCCCTTTGCACTAGCCGAACCAGAAATTGCTAAGCCAGCCGCTAAAAGTGTGGCAGAAACAGAAAGAGAAATTTTGTTGAACTTCATAATAAATACTCCTTATTGGATAGAATGTTTGAATCCTACTCGAAAAGAGGAAGTAATACCGTGATGAAGTTCACAGTTTTAAAAATTCAAGTAAAAAAATAAACGTGAAATTCACCGCACTTTTCTTTATAATTCATCAAATTTTTCTATACCTCGCAAAACTATGTCAGATTCTTGTATCATCATCGCCATCACTGGCGCATCCGCATCAGGAAAAAGTTCTATCGCCTCTACCGTTCACAAAGAACTCTGTAATGAATTAGGCTGCCAAGAAATTGGTATTATTGCAGAAGACAGTTACTACAAAGATCAAAGCCATTTAGAAATGAGCGAACGCATAAAAACAAATTACGACCATCCAAGCTCAATGGATCGCGATTTGCTCATTCAACATTTAAAAGATTTAAAATCAGGAAAAGCAGTTAATGTGCCTGTTTATAGCTATGTTGAACATACTCGTACGGGTGAAACCACAACATTTACACCAAAACGTATTGTGATTTTAGAAGGGATTTTACTGCTTACGGATGAACGCGTTCGTCAACTTGCGGATATTTCCGTATTCGTGGACACACCATTAGACATTTGTTTTATTCGTCGTTTACAACGTGATATGGAAGAACGCGGTCGTTCCCTACAATCGGTTATTGATCAATATCGTGCAACCGTGCGCCCAATGTTCTTACAATTTATTGAGCCATCTAAACA
Source organism: Haemophilus sp. oral taxon 036 (assembly GCF_002998595.1). Classification (NCBI taxonomy): domain Bacteria; kingdom Pseudomonadati; phylum Pseudomonadota; class Gammaproteobacteria; order Pasteurellales; family Pasteurellaceae; genus Haemophilus; species Haemophilus sp. oral taxon 036. The sequence goes on along the minus strand of NZ_CP027235.1, from coordinate 1,469,253 downwards.
ATATGCGGATATTGTCATTCCTCGCGGAGGTAAAAACCGTATTGCAATCAATATGTTAAAAGCTCAAATCCTTCATTTATTGAATCAAAAATAGGAAATCTTATGCGTCTTTGCGATACTGATATTGAACGCTATCTCGATGATGGCATTATTTCTTTAACGCCTCGTCCAAGTAATGACAAAATCAACGGTGCGACGATTGATGTTCGCTTGGGTAATTCTTTCCGCGTATTTCGTGAGCATTCAGCGCCTTTCATTGATTTAAGCGGCCCGAAAGAAGAAGTATCCGCCCAGCTCGAATCGGTAATGAGCGATGAAATTATTGTGCCTGAAGGCGAAGCATTTTTCCTACATCCCGGTACTTTAGCGTTAGCAACCACACTTGAATCCGTAAAATTACCCGCCAATATTATCGGTTGGTTAGATGGTCGCTCTTCTTTAGCACGTTTAGGCTTAATGGTACACGTCACAGCACACCGTATTGATCCAGGTTGGGAAGGAAAAATCGTATTGGAATTTTATAATTCAGGGAAATTACCATTAGCATTACGTCCAAACATGGTGATTGGCGCATTAAGCTTTGAAATATTAAGTGGCGAAGCGAAACGACCATACAGTAGTCGCAAAGATGCAAAATATAAAAATCAACAAAGTGCGGTTGCGAGTCGAATTGACGAAGACAAGGAATAATCGATGAAAAAGTTCGCGCTTGGCGTAGGGATCGTCGCTTTGGCGATCTTTTCTTTTTTGTATATCCAACTTTATCGAGCACAAAGTTCTATCGCTGCACAACTAGCACAACAAAACATTGCGGTTCAATCAGTCAATCTATCTCTATTTCCACCCGCACTTTCTCTCGAGAAAGTTCAGTCTGAACAATTTTCTGTGCAAAAGATCGAAAGTCAATTCAACCTTTTGCCACTTTTTTACGGTAATATTAACCTTTCCTCACTTCAACTTAAACAGCTCAAATTAAGCAATAAAGCACAAAATATAGCCGATATAAAAATGCATTTTTCAGCGCTTTCTTTAACGCAATTATTGGCAAAAAAAATAATTTTAAATGGTAATAATCAAATATCTATTAAGTTAGAAAAACCATTTTATGGGAAAAATAAAACCTTTGATTTTACTTTTACTAAAGCTAATATTAACCTCTCTAATGAAAAATCATCTCTCATCCAGTTTGTCAATGCCAAATTAAATAATCAATCACTTGGTTATATTGAAGCTCATGGTGATTTTAACAAGCCATTAAAACGGCTTGTTACCTATATCAAACCACAATGTGATAATAATTGTTTAGCTGTAGTTAATTATCAGAGTGTGGGTGATCAAAGCATGATCAATTTTTCTGGTAAGGAATTTCCAGTCAAGCCATTGCTTAGCCTATTGAGCTTTCCTGAAGCCTTGAGTGGTTACACTGATTTTAAAATCAATTTAGGTTTTAAGAATTCTGAAATAACACAAGGAAAATTCAATTTTCAGGCAAAAAATGGCGAAATTATCGGTGTAAATTTGTTAGATATTGTCTCACAATATTTCCCAATTAATTACAGCAATGATTTATTAGCGAATAAAGAATTAAATACACAGTTTGAACAATTTCAAATACAACTCTCACTGTTAAAAGATCAATTAAATGCTGAAAAATTTGAATTAAAAACCCCCGCACTTTTGGGAAGTGGTACGGGTGTCGTCTCATTAAATCAAATGCAATGTGATATAAATCTTACAGTACGTTCTACAAATAAAAATTATCAAAATCTTATCTTACCAATCCGATTCTTTGGGGATTGTTATTCACCTCAATATAAATTTAATTTTACAAGAGAATTTCGTCATCAACTCATAGACATCATAAAAGAGAAGCTACATTAATGTCACCACTAAATATAAGAAAAATTCAATCATGGCGAGTCCTATTAATGGCATTTGCAGGGTTTATTTTTAATACAACTGAATTCGTCCCTGTTGCAATGTTAAGTGATATAGCAACCAGTTTTGATATGCAAACTGCCGATACAGGACTAATGATGACAGTATATGCCTGGACAGTACTTATTGTATCTCTTCCAGCAATGCTTCTAACAGGTGAAATGGAGCGGAAAAATTTACTTATCAAGCTCTTTATTATTTTCATCATAGGGCATATTTTATCTGTTATAGCATGGAATTTCTGGATTCTACTTATTGCTCGAGTTTGTATTGCTATTGCCCATTCTGTATTCTGGTCTATTACGGCTTCGCTTGTGATGCGAATCGCACCAAAAGATAAAAAGACACAAGCGCTAGGAATGCTTGCTATAGGAACATCCCTTGCAACAATTTTAGGGTTGCCTATTGGAAGAATTATAGGACAACTCGTAGGCTGGCGTGTTACTTTCGGAATTATTGCACTTTTAGCATTCTTCGTTATGCTACTAATAATTCAACTCTTACCAAAACTACCAAGTAAAAACGCTGGTTCTATTGCAAGCTTACCAATGCTCGCTAAGCGTCCGTTACTCATTGGGCTTTATATCGCCACAATGCTGATTGTTGCCGCACATTTTACGGCTTATACTTATATTGAGCCTTTTATGATTGAAATAGGCCATTTGGATCCAAATTTTGCAACTTTTGTACTTCTTATTTTTGGTATATCTGGCATTTTAGCTAGCCTTTTATTCAATCGACTACACCGTTTTGGCCCTACTAAATTTGTTGTTGTCGCAATGGCTTTACAAAGCCTTTCTCTCTTACTATTACTCCTTTCAACAAAATATATCATCACAATGCTTACCCTTTCTTTTCTTTGGGGTATTGGTGTTGGTTGTATTGGTCTTGCTTTACAAATACGCGTATTAAGACTTGCACCTGATGCAACAGATGTGGCTACGGCTATTTACTCTGGTATTTATAATGCAGGTATCGGCACTGGGGCATTATTTGGAAATCTTGTAGCAACCCATATAGGGCTAGACAAAATTGGCTATATTGGCGCAATGTTAGGATTATGTAGCCTTATTCTTTTTATTGGGTCACATTTAAAATATCGTCATACATTTCTCTCTAAATAATTGAAGCCCTGAATATTCAACAAAAAATAACCGCACTTTAATTTCTCAAAGTGCGGTTAAATATTTCAAGATTTTAATTAGCCGTGATAACGCCCTACACCTAATTCATCTTCTTTACGTGTACGATTCATCACTTCTTGTGGAGACTGTGCAATACGTAATCCCATTTCATCTTCAGTACGCACCACTTCGCCACGTAGAGAATTGGTATAAACATCAGTGATTTTCACGTCCACAAATTTTCCAATCATTTCTGGAGAACCTTGGAAATTGACAATACGGTTCGTTTCAGTGCGTCCCGTTAATTCCATGATATCTTTCTTCGATGGCCCTTCAACTAATACGCGTTGTTCTGTGCCAAGCATGCGACGGCTAAATTGTGCGGCTTGTTGATTAATACGCTCCTGTAACACATAAAGGCGCTGTTTCTTTTCATCTTCCGTTACATCATCTGGCATATCTGCAGCTGGCGTACCTGGTCGGGCTGAGTACACAAAACTGAAACTCATATCAAAGTTCACTTGTGCAATCAAATTCATAGTTTGCTCAAAATCTTCCGCCGTTTCACCCGGGAAACCAACAATAAAGTCAGAGCTGATTTGAATATCTGGGCGCACAGCACGAAGTTTACGAATAATAGATTTATATTCTAATGCTGTATGACCACGTTTCATCATCGTTAATACACGGTCAGAACCTGCTTGGACTGGGAGATGTAAAAAACTCACCAATTCAGGCGTATCACGATATACATCAATAATATCATCTGTAAATTCTATTGGATGGCTAGTTGTGAAACGTAAACGGTCAATACCATCGATAGAGGCCACGAGACGAAGCAACTCAGCAAAGCTACAAATTTGACCATCATGTGTCGGACCACGGTAAGCATTCACGTTTTGACCAAGTAAGTTAACCTCACGCACACCTTGATCCGCAAGTTGCGCAATTTCAAATAAGACATCATCCACAGGACGGCTGACTTCTTCACCGCGTGTATAAGGTACAACACAGAAAGTACAGTATTTATTACAGCCTTCCATAATCGAAACAAATGCCGTTGGACCTTCTGCTCGAGGTTCAGGTAAGCGGTCAAATTTCTCAATTTCAGGGAAACTTACATCTACAACAGAACTCTTACCACCACGAATTTGGTTAATCATTTCGGGCAGACGGTGCAAAGTTTGTGGACCAAAAATAATATCTACATAAGGCGCACGATGACGAATATGTTCCCCTTCTTGAGAAGCCACACAGCCGCCCACGCCAATCACTAAATTTGGATTATTTTTCTTTAACTCTTTCCAACGACCAAGTTGGTGGAAAACTTTTTCTTGTGCTTTTTCACGAATAGAACAGGTATTCAATAATAATACGTCTGCTTCTTCAGGAATTTCGGTAAGTTCTAATCCATGAGTACTTAATAAAAGATCTGCCATTTTAGATGAATCGTATTCATTCATCTGGCAGCCCCAAGTTTTAATATGTAATTTTTGAGTCATTTTCTACAATATCGTCAGGTGTTATAAATAATTAGTTGAATAAAGCGGTCGGCTATTTTACAGGCTTGCAATAATTCTGGCTAGTAAATATTCGGTGAAAAAAAACATCAAAAATAAACCGCACTTTCGTGACAAGCAAAAAGTGCGGCTTAATTCAGAGCAGTTTTAAATTATTTCACTAATCCGCCACTGGCTTGTAAATCAGCATGATAAGAAGAACGAACAAATGGCCCACAAGCCGCATGTTCAAATCCCATTGCATTGGCTTTTTCACGGAATTCATCAAATTCAGCTGGCGGTACATAACGCGCAACAGGCAAATGATGGCGGCTAGGTTGAAGATATTGCCCCAACGTGAGCATTGTCACACCATTATCACGTAAATCTTGCATGACTTTTAAAATTTCCTCGTTAGTTTCACCTAATCCCACCATTAAACCAGATTTAGTTGGGATATTCGGGAACATTTCTTTAAATTCACGCAATAATTTAAGTGACCATTCGTAATCTGCCCCAGGACGAATCTCTTTATATAGGCGCGGGACATTTTCTAAATTATGGTTAAAAACATCTGGCGGATTATCTTTTAATTTTTCCAATGCCTGTGTAATGCGACCACGGAAATCGGGCACTAAAATTTCAATCTTAATGTCAGGATTAAGTTCGCGCACAGCTTTTACACATTCTGCAAAATGACCTGCGCCACGATCAGGCAAATCATCGCGATCCACCGATGTAATCACCACATATTTAAGTTTCATATCTTGAATTGTTTCAGCTAATTTTTGTGGTTCTTCAGGATCGGGTGGTAATGGCTTCCCATGCGCGACATCACAGAATGGACAACGGCGCGTACAAATTGCACCTAAAATCATAAAAGTTGCTGTTCCATGATTAAAACATTCGTGTAAATTTGGACAAGAAGCTTCTTCACACACAGAATGCAAACCATGACGACGCATTCCATTTTTGATGCTTTCAATTTTAAGTGAATTTGCCGGAAGTTTAATTTTCATCCATTCAGGCTTTTTCAATAGCTCTTGGTTTGGATCAATATTTTTTACTGGAATAATCGACGTTTTTGCCGCATCGCGATATTTTACACCGCGTTCCATTTTGAAATGCGTTGACATAAGCGTTCCTAAATAAAAATGCCCAAACAGGGCATTTTTGATCATTAAATATTACAAATTTGTTACATTATAGCCTAAAAGCTCAGCAAAGTGTTTAATTAATTTTGGTGAAACCTTATCGCAATTAGCTTCATCTTGATTAACAAAATCCGCTAATTGACACATTTCAAGACCAACATAGCCACATGGATTAATATAATGAAATGGATTCAGATCCATATTGATATTCAATGCTAACCCGTGAAAAGAGCACCCACGACGAATACGCAGTCCAAGAGAACAAATCTTTTTTCCATCCACATACACGCCTGGTGCATCAGGTTTTGGATAACTTTCAATACCATATTCAGCTAAAGTTTTTACCACCGTTTGTTCAAGTGCGGTAACTAATTGACGTACATTTAAATTCTCATGACGCTTAATATCAATGAGCACATACATCACTTGCTGACCGGGTGCATGATAGGTTATTTGCCCACCACGATCCGACTGCACTACAGGTATTTCACTACGTTGTAAAAGATGCTCAGGTTTACCTGCTTGCCCTTGGGTAAATACAGGAGGATGTTGCACTAACCAAATTTCGTCTTGCGTTTCCACGGTGCGGCTATCTGTAAAATTCTGCATTTTATGCCAAATTTCTTGGTAATCTTGCAACCCTAACTGGCGAACGATAAGGGAATTATTCATGCTAGATAACCATTTTTACGCCTTCAACTTTAGCAAGTTCTTTATAAAGTGTTTCTACCTGCTCAAAGTTTTCAGCAATAATGTCGATTGAAACCGAATTATAGGTACCTTTACTACTCCGTTTTTCCTTAGGAATATAATCGCCTTTAACATATTTTTGGACGACCTGAATTAGATCTTGCGCTAACCCCTCGCGATTAATTCCAGCAACTTTAAATGTCATTTTTGCTGGAAATTCCATTAATTCTTTAAGTTTTGCGTAATCGTTTTCTGTTGTCATATTATTTCCCAATAATAAAAATGATGTGTGGATGATACCCCCCCACACATTACGAATGCCTCAGTTAAAAATGAAAAAAGTGCGGTAAGTTTCTGGCATATTTTATGCAAATAAGCCTTTTACAGTGAGCACGAGCCAATCCCAAGCTTTTCCGAAAATACTCGCTTCACCCACTTCATCCATCACTTGTAAGTTTACCGCTGCAATATCTTTACCTTCTAATTGATAAATCACTTTACCTACGACTTGGCCTTTTGCTAAAGGCGCTTGTAAGTTTTTACTTTCTAACTCATATCGAGCTTTAAGCTCATTTTGTTTGCCTTTCGGAACTGTGATAAAGCTATCTTGTAACGTTCCTAATTTCACACTACCTTTATTACCATAATAAACAGGTTGTTCTGAAATTTCTTTGCCAGCCTCTAAAGTTTTAAATGTTTCGAAATTAGCAAAACCCCATTGTAAAAGTTTTTTACTTTCTACTTCACGGCCTTTGTAAGTTGGAACACCCATTACTACAGAAATTAAACGCATATTGTTTGGTGTAGTCGCTGAAGCAACTAAGTTATATCCAGCTTGGCTAGTATGGCCTGTTTTCATTCCATCAACATTAATGGTTTTATCCCATAATAAACCATTACGATTAGGCTGTTTGATTTTATTAAATGTAAAATCTTTTTCGGAGTAAATTTTATATTCTTCAGGTAAATCACGAATAATATGTGCACCAATAAGCGCCATATCACGAGCAGAAGAATATTGATTAGGATCGTCTAAACCATGCGGCGTGGTGAAATTCGTGTTTTTCAAACCAAATTGTTGAACATATTTGTTCATTGTTTCTACAAAGTTCGGTACATTGCCAGAAATGTGTTCAGCTAATGCCACTGTCGCATCATTACCAGAAACAACAATCACACCACGATTCAAATCTGCTACAGATACTTGTGTATTTAAATCTAAAAACATTTTTGATGAGTCTGGGAAATTACGCCCCCAAGCACTCTCACCAATGGTTACCATATCGGTATTGTGAATTTTACCCTGTTTTAAAGCGCTCCCTACCACATAACTTGTCATCATTTTAGTTAAAGATGCAGGATATTGACGCTCGTCAGGATTAAGTGCGGCTAAAATTGCGCCTGAATTGTAATCCATCAATACATAAGTTTGAGCAGTAATTTGAGGTGGAGTTACGCCAAACTGCATATCCTCTGCAGATACCGAAAAAGCACTAAGTGCCACAAAACTTGATAAAAATGCGATTTTTGTTGTTCTTTTCAACATAGTGTGTTCCTACAATTAATTTTTATATGTGTAAACAATTAGTGGCTTGTTTACTGCCATTTTTTGTAATTGATTTCTTACTTGAACCATCTTCTCTTTTGTATCAAAAGGTCCAATATGAATTTCGTATTTTTCGCCTGTTCGATTAACTTCAGCGGTAACGTTATCTAAAGCCAACTGAGTAATAAATTTATCTGCTTGACTATGTGAAGCCAGTTCAAGCATTTTCAATCTATAACTATCCCTCCCTTTTTGGCTATTTACCACGTTTGTATTTTTTATTGTCGAAGCATCTTTTTTTACCACTAAACGATCCATCGCTTCTTGTGTTTTAGCATGCTTTTCTAACGTTTTCGTCGCTGCGCCAGATAGTTGTCCATTTTTTGCAACATGTAAGGCTTCAATTCTAACTTGCCCCATACCGCGAGAAATTAATCCTATTTCTTTCGCCGCCGCATGAGAAAGATCAATTAAACGTTTATCACTAAAAGGCCCACGATCATTAATACGTACGATAACTTTACGATTGTTATGCAAATTGGTTACCAAAGCATAAGAATTTATTGGCAATGTTTTATGTGCCGCAGTAAATTGCGTTGAATTATAAACATCACCACTTGCAGTTCTACGCCCATTAAATTTGAGATGATAGTAACTTGCCATCCCTTCTTTCGTATAGGCTTTAGCATCGTCTTCAGTTTTGGTCGTATAAGTTTGCCCTTTCACGGAATAAGTACTAGGGGCAGGTACTGTGGTTATAATCGAAAGTTTATCCCCTTGGATACCATACATTTTGTGAGTGTCCGCATGTGCTGAAAAGCTAGTAATTATAGCAAACAAAACAAGTGCGGTCAGATTTAATAATGTTTTTAATTTCATAAGCGTTGACTATTTTCATTTATTTACTCTTTTAAGAAAAGCAAAAATGAAATTAGTTCCCTTTCATAAATTTTACTTGATGTGTATGAACTGACATCACCAAGCCAAAAGCAGCCATAATAGCAACGTAAGACGTTCCGCCATAGCTGAATAAAGGTAATGGCACCCCCACTACAGGCAAAATACCACTTACCATGCCTATGTTAACAAACACATAAACAAAGAAAATTAACGTCGTTGCACCAGCAAGAATTCGCCCAAAAGAAGTTTGAGCATTCACGGCAATAATCAAACCACGTACAATAATAAACATATAAATGGAGATCAAAATAAGAAAACCAACCATTCCATGTTCTTCACTCATTACAGCAAAAATAAAATCTGTATGAGGTTCGGGTAAAAACTCAAGCTGAGATTGCGTACCCTGCATCCAGCCTTTTCCCCAAAGGCCACCAGACCCAATCGCAATTTTTGATTGTAAAATATGATAGCCAGCACCGAGAGGGTCTTTTTCTGGGTCCAATAATGTGAGAACGCGAGTGCGTTGATAATCGTGCATTAGATATAGCCACATGATCGGAATAAATCCAGCTAAGCCAATCACTGCAGCTAAAATCAACCACCAACTCATTCCAGCTAAAAATACTACAAATAAACCTGACGCACTTACCAAAATTGATGTACCTAAATCTGGTTGTATAGCTACAAGTAAAGTCGGAATCATAATCATTGCAATCGCAATAAATGTTTCACTTAATTTAGGTGGAAGTGGACGATTACCTAAATACACAGCGACCATTAATGGCACTGCAAGCTTCACAATTTCAGAGGGTTGGAAACGAATAAAACCAAGATCGAGCCAACGTTGAGCTCCTTTACTTGTCGTACCAATCGCATCCACTAAAACTAACATTGCAAATCCAATTAGATATAAATATGGCGCAATACGTTGATAAAACTTAGGCGGAAATTGCGCAATAATCAGCATGACCATAAATCCAAGCGTCACCTGTATAATACGGTTTTGGAACATGGTTTCACTCGCACCAGTGGCGCTATAAAGCACAAGCATGCCATAGGCTGTTATTGTAACTAAGCCAATAAAAAGCCAAAAATCAATATGCAAACGTTGCCATACACGCAACCAGAAAGGGATTTTATCTTCCATTTATCTGCTCGCTCTCTTGTGGTAAATCTTCTTTTTGCTGAATATTTGCATTATATTTTTCAACTTGTGGTAAACGCTGATTTAAATAGTAATCCATCACTTTACGCGCTAACGGTGCGGCATTACTTGAACCACCACCCGCATTCTCTAAAATAACTGTCACAACCAATCTAGGGTTTTCATAAGGTGCATATGCGGTAAACCATGCGTGATCGTGCAATTCTTTTTTCAATCCAGCCGCATTGTATTTTTCATTTTCTTTGAGACTAAAAACTTGTGCCGTACCAGACTTACCCGCAACTCTATAATTAGCACCGGCAAATGCCTTTCGTCCAGTGCCTGCAGCAGAATTAACAACATTATACATTCCACGTTTTGCTGCATCCCAATAATTTTGTTTTGGCTCACTAATATCAGGATAAATCAATGGATCTTTATAAAGTGATAATTCCGCACCTTCAATAGCTTTCATTAAATGTGGTGTATTTACTTTACCGTTATTGACTAATATTGCTGTTGCTTTTGCTACTTGTAACGGCGTAGCAGTCCAATAACCTTGCCCAATACCAACTGAAATCGTATCACCCAATACCCAAGGACGTTTATAGCGTTTTTGTTTCCATTCACGACTTGGCATATTGGCAGCCGCTTCTTCCTGAATTTCAATGCCTGTTGGCATGCCGAAACCAAAGCGTTTCATCCATTCCGAAAGACGGTCTATCCCCATATTATGAGCAACTTGATAAAAATAAGTATCGGATGATTCTGTAATCGCCTTATTTAAATCCGTATAGCCATGACCTGATTTTTTCCAATCGCGAAAACGTTTTGAGGTATTCGGTAAAATCCAATAACCTGGGTCAAAAATGGTTGTATTTTGCGTAATCACATTTTCAGTTTGTGCGGCTACGGAAATAAAAGGTTTCACTGTAGAAGCGGGGGGATATACACCCTGTGTAGCCCGGCTATACAATGGACGAGCTGGATCATTTAATAAACGTTTATAATCTTCAGATGAAATGCCATCCACAAAAAGATTATTATCATAACTCGGTGTCGAGACCATTGCTAACACGCCACTATCTTTTGGATCTAGAACAATAATTGCACCTTTTTGCCCAGATAAAAGCTCCGTAATATAGCGCTGTAATTCTAAATCAATGGTGAGATGAATACTTTTTCCTGCTACAGCTGGTTGTTCTCGTAATTTACGAATTACCTTTCCACGGTTATTAATTTCAACCTCTTCAAATCCCGTTACACCATGTAAACTATCTTCATAATAACGCTCAATACCTAATTTTCCCATATCACTCGTTCCAGAGTAATTAGCAAATTTTTCCTCTTTCTTCAGGCGCTCTACATCTTTATCATTAATTTTTCCCACATATCCCAGAATATGGCTCATAGTTTCACCATATAAATAATTTCGTTTGAAATAAGGACGTACATCTAAACTCGGATATTGATAGCTACTCACTGCAAAACGTGCGATTTGTTCTTCTGTTAAGTTGGGTTTCAATAAAATAGGCGTGTAACGCGTTCCGCGGCGACGTTCCTTTTTAAAATTTTCAATGTCATTATCCGTTAATCCCACAATGTAGCGTAATTCATCTAAAGTGCGGTCTAAATTTTCAGTTTTTTCTGGCACAATGTATAAACCAAAAAAAGTAAGATTTTCGGCTAATAATTTACCGTAACGATCATAGATTAAGCCACGCGTTGGAGGTAAAGGTAATAATTTAATTCGGTTACCATTAGAACGCGTTTGGTAAGTATCGAAATTAACAATCTGTAGCTGATAAATATTGGCGAATAACACGCCTGTTAGTAGCAAAATCCCTAAAAAAGCCACTAAAGTTCGGCGTGCAAAAAGGTTACGCTCCGCTTTTTTATCGCGGAACGGCTCATGAGTTGGCGTATTGAAGAATCGTTTTAAATTCATCTGACTAAAATGAGGATTTACTATTCTCGATGATAAGGATGATTAGTCGTGAGCGACCACGCACGATACAAACTTTCAGCTACCACAACACGAACAAGCGGGTGAGGTAATGTCAATGGTGAAAGCGACCAACTTTGCTCTGCGGCTGCTTTACATTCTGGCGAAAGCCCCTCTGGCCCACCGATCAACAAACATACATCACGGCCATCGTTTTTCCAGGCTTCTAGTTGCTCGGCTAACTGTGGTGTGGTCCAAGGTTTACCTGGAATATCTAACGTCACGACTTTGCCTTTTCCACAGGCGGCTAACATCGCCTTACCTTCTTGCTCTAAAATACGTTTAATATCAGCATTTTTTCCACGCTTACCTGCTGGGATTTCAATCAGTTCAAAAGGCATATCTTTTGGGAAACGGCGTTGATATTCCTCAAAACCCGTTGTAACCCAAGAAGGCATTTTTGTTCCAACAGCAATTAACGTGATTTTCACAAGTCATCCTTATCTAAAAAGTGCGGTTATTTTTCACCGCACTTTACTAAAATTTACGCCCAAAGTTTCTCTAATTGATACATTTCACGCGCGTCACGTTGCATGATATGTACGATTGCTTGACCAAGGTCCACCACAATCCAATCTGCAGTATTTTTACCTTCTTCACCAAAAGTTTCAAAACCTGCTTTTTTACATTCTGTAATTAAATTATCTGCCATTGCAGAAACTTGGCGGCTCGATGTACCCGTGCAAATAATCATATTATCCGTAATCGAGGATTTTCCACGTACATCAAAATGTACAATATCTGTTCCCTTTAACCCATCTAAGGTTTCCATCAAAAATTCAACTAATGCCATTTTGTTCTCGCTTCGCAATAAAAGTGCGAGATTCTATCATTGAATACCCTCTCGCGCAAAATCCACGCAAAAAATAAGCGCGAAATTAACCGCGCTTTTGTTTGTATAAATTGAACTAATTTGGACTATGCTGCCCACAATAACACAGCCAATAACTGTGGCGACATTATCCGCAAGAACATCACCAATGGATACACAGTGGCATAAGAAAGTGCTGCTGCACCGTTATCTTCTTTAATTTCATTAGCAAATGCTAAAGCTGGTGGATCTGTCATTGATCCAGCAAGTAAACCACAGATTGTAAGGTAATTCAGTTTGCCATATAGACGAGCCAAAATACCGGTAATCATTAATGGAATAAAGGTGATAAAAATACCGTATCCCATCCATTCAAGGCCTGAGCCATTCAATAAGGTATCAAAGAAACTTCCACCTGATTTTAAACCTACCACTGCCAAGAAAAGAACAATCCCTATTTCACGCAATGCCAAGTTAGCACTAGGTGGCATAAACCAGTAAAGTTTACCAATCGTACCAATTCTCGCTAAGATCAACGCAACCACCAATGGCCCGCCAGCAAGCCCTAATTTTAACGCAACTGGGAAACCCGGAATATAGAATGGAATCGAACCAACAAGCACACCTAAACCAATACCGATAAACACAGGTAACATCTGCACTTGAAGCAATTTTTGTTGTGCGTTACCAATCACTGAAATGGCTTGATTTAGTACATCGGTACGTCCGACCATATGTAGCACATCGCCAAATTGCAGCGTAGTATTTCCAGTTGGAACCAACTCAATCCCCGCACGATTTAAGCGTGAAATAACCACCCCATATTTTTGATGAATGCCTAACGCACGGATCTTTTTGCCCAATACTTTTTCGTTCGTCACTACCACTCGCTCGGAACGAATTTCGACACTATAGGCAACGGTTGGTGCATCAACTTCGTGCCCGAGAATCAAACGCATTTTGGCAAGCGAATTATCATCCCCAACTAGTTGTAAAATATCGTTGGTACGAATCTCAGTACTTGCCTTTGGAACGATTTCCATATCATCGCGTTTTAAACGTGAACATACGACTTCTTCATCACTAAATCCTGGAATTTGAATTAACGTAAGACCATCCAGATTTTGGTTCGTCACTTTTAAAGAAATATTGTGTAAACTTTCTTTTTCTTGACCGCTCTCTGCATTAAAACGAGCGGCTTCATCGTCTACTTTGACTTTAAAAAATAAGCGGATTAACCACATTGCAAGCAAAATACCACAAATCCCGAATGGGTAAGCCATCGCATAAGACATCCCCATTGTTACTGTAGTTTGTTGCACACCAAGTTCAGTCAAAATTTGCTGACCAGCACCAAGGGCTGGCGTATTAGTTACCGCCCCTGCGTAAATACCAAGAGCGATATCTAACGGAACATCCGCAACCTTATGCACTATTACCGCAGCAACAGAACCAAGTACAACGATTAAAATGGCAAAAGCATTGAGTTTTAAACCTGATTTTCTTAAAGATGCAAAAAAGCCAGGCCCAACTTGAATTCCAATCGTATAAACGAACAAAATCAAGCCAAATTCCTGCACAAAATGCAACGTACGCGCATCTAGTTGCAAACCATATTGATTGGTGAAATGAGCCACAATGATACCACCAAACAGCACACCACCGATGCCAAGTCCAACCCCACGGATCTTCCAATGCCCGATCCATAAACCGATTACGGCAACGAGGGCAAGAAGACTAATCGTGATTGCAATATCACTCATATTGACCCCTTAAAAATGAAATCTAACTCCTTCGGATTATATCCAAGTTGTTTTTTGAAAACCTTAACCAAACTCAAAAAATGCTACGTTCATCACATTTTTTCTTGCGAAATTGAGCATAGACTCTACAATACCGAAAATTTTTGACCCTTTTACAAAAAGTGCGGTTATTTTTCACCGCACTTTTATCTCGGATGGAATATTTATGGATTACGGCCAAGAAGCCATTACTTCTCTTATTTGGATTTTACAAACGCTAGCCATCACCTCAGTCGTCTTTAGTTTTGGGATTTTTCTTTTGGTACGTTTTACCCAATGGGGAAAACAATTTTGGATGTTTGCAGGTGGCTATCTTTCACCTAAACGCAGCATAAAACCTATCCTATTCTTTCTGCTTATTGTTGCGATGACATTACTCAGTGTGCGTATCAGCCTTGTACATTCTGAGTGGTACAAAAATATGTATACATCATTGCAAGAATTTAATGAACATGTATTTTGGCAACAAATGGGCTTGTTCTGCGTCATTGCCGCAAGTTCTGTTTCTGCGGCATTAGTAAGCTATTATTTAGAGCAACGTTTCGTCATCAACTGGATTGAGTGGCTTAACGAACAACTTGTTGATAAATGGATGGCACATCGCGCCTATTACAAAACACAGTATTTATCAGAAAACCTAGATAACCCCGATCAACGAATTCAACAAGATGTCCAATCTTATGTAAAAACCACGCTTTCTTTAAGTACTGGAGTCATTGATGCGGTTACCTCGATGATCTCTTACACGATTTTGTTATGGGGATTAGCGGGTCCAATGATGGTACTTGGCGTGGAAATTCCACATATGATGGTGTTCTTAGTGTTTGGCTATGTCATTTTCACCACCCTCATCGCATTTTGGCTCGGTCGTCCATTAATCTCTTTGAATTTTATTAATGAACGCTTAAACGCAAACTACCGTTATTCTTTAATTCGCATAAAAGAATATGCCGAAAGCATTGCTTTTTACGCAGGTGAAAAGGTAGAAAAAAATCAGCTTTACCACCAATTCAATGCTGTCATCCATAACATGTGGGTAATAGTATTTAGAACGCTAAAATTTTCAGGATTTAACTTAATAGTAAGCCAAGTTTCTGTTGTTTTTCCATTGTTAATTCAAGTTGGTCGTTACTTTGAAAAACAAATAAAACTCGGTGATTTAATGCAAACTTTACAAGTATTTGGAAAATTGCACAGCAATCTTTCATTTTTCCGTAATACTTACGACAGTTTTGCTGGATATAAAGCGACGCTCGATCGTTTAACCGGTTTCAGCTATATCATTGAAATGGTGAATCATGAATCGCAAGCACAAATCCACAATCACCCTACAGATGTGATTTTCAAAAACTTAAGTGTTAAAAATCCATTAGGTCACACTCTGGTAGAAAATCTCAACATTACGCTACCGCAAGGAACGAGTTTACTCATTCAAGGAAAATCTGGTGCAGGGAAAACGACACTTTTACGAACAATCGCTGGACTCTGGAGCTACGCAGAAGGTGAAGTAAGTTGTCCAACAAACAGTCAACTTTTCTTATCGCAAAAACCCTATGTGCCACAAGGAAATTTGATGTCGGCATTAACTTATCCCAATAAGCCAGACAATATTTCACATACGCAAGCGATAGAAATATTAAATAAAGTGCAACTAGGACACCTGGCTGAACAATTAGAAAAAGAACAAGACTGGACGCGTATTCTTTCGCTTGGTGAGCAACAGCGTTTAGCATTTGCTCGTTTGATTCTACACAAACCTGCCGTAGCCTTCTTAGATGAAGCCACAGCAAGTATGGATGAAGGTTTAGAATTTGCGATGTATCAACTATTAAAACAAGAGCTACCAAAAACCACGCTAATCAGTGTTGGCCACCGTTCAACGCTGAAAGCTTTACATCAACAACAACTGACTCTGCAAGAGAAAGGCCAGTGGCAACTAATGTAAAAAACACGAAAAACAACTGTAATTTCAACACATTTTTTGGTACATTTAGCACAATTTTTTGCGTGCTTGGCAATGAGATAATTTCACATTTTCAGCCAAGCAAAATTAACTCTGATTTTAGAATAGGATAATTATGTTATTTAAAAAAATTCGTGGACTTTTCTCAAACGATCTTTCTATCGACTTAGGTACTGCAAACACGTTAATTTATGTGAAAGGTCAAGGTATTGTCTTAGATGAGCCTTCGGTTGTTGCCATTCGACAAGATCGCGTTGGTTCACTAAAAAGCATCGCGGCTGTAGGTAAAGAAGCAAAATTAATGCTTGGACGTACACCGAAAAGCATCGCTGCCATTCGCCCAATGAAAGATGGCGTAATCGCAGACTTCTTTGTTACAGAAAAAATGTTGCAATACTTTATTAAACAAGTTCACAGCGGTAATTTTATGCGTCCAAGCCCTCGTGTACTGGTCTGTGTACCTGCTGGAGCAACTCAAGTAGAACGTCGCGCAATTAAAGAATCTGCAATCGGGGCTGGTGCGCGTGAAGTGTATTTAATTGAAGAACCAATGGCAGCCGCAATCGGCGCTAAATTACCTGTTTCTACTGCAGTTGGTTCTATGGTAATTGATATCGGTGGCGGTACAACTGAAGTCGCTGTTATTTCCTTAAACGGTATCGTATATTCTTCTTCAGTTCGTATCGGTGGTGACCGTTTTGATGAGGCGATTATTTCTTATGTTCGCCGCACTTTTGGTTCTGTTATCGGTGAACCAACAGCAGAACGTATCAAACAGGAAATCGGTACAGCCTACATTCAAGAAGGTGATGAAATTAAAGAAATGGAAGTGCATGGTCATAACCTTGCTGAAGGTGCGCCTCGTTCATTCACCTTAACCTCACGTGATGTGTTAGAAGCTATTCAACAGCCCTTAAATGGTATTGTTGCAGCCGTTCGAACCGCACTTGAAGAATGTCAGCCAGAACATGCAGCAGACATTTTTGAACGTGGTATGGTATTAACTGGTGGTGGTGCACTACTACGCAATATCGATATTCTCCTTTCTAAAGAATCGGGAGTGCCAGTCATCATTGCTGAAGATCCATTAACCTGTGTTGCTCGCGGTGGTGGTGAAGCGTTAGAAATGATCGATATGCACGGTGGCGACATTTTTAGTGACGAAATTTAATTTAGACCAAAAATAAAAAGTGCGGTTAAAAATGACCGCACTTTTCCTTTTAATCTTTTTATCTCAACGTAGGACGCTTAATGAAGCCTATTTTCGGTAAAGCCCCCCCGCTTGGCATTCGATTATTATTAGCTGTAGCGGCTTCCCTTTCTTTAATCTTAGCTGATGGTCAAACGAATTCCATGACTAAAGCGCGCAGTGCCATGGAAACTGCAGTGGGTGGCCTCTATTATCTTGCCAATAGCCCTCGTACAGTATTAGATGGGGTATCAGATAATTTAGTGGATACCAGTAAATTACAAATCGAAAATAAAGTGTTACGCGAACAATTACGTGAAAAAAATGCAGATTTACTCTTACTAGATCAACTCAAAGTCGAGAATCAGCGTTTACGTTTATTGTTAAACTCTCCTTTACGCACCGATGAATACAAAAAGATTGCGGAAATTTTAACTGCAGAAACTGACATTTATCGTCAACAAATTGTTATTAACCAAGGCGAAAAAGACGGTGCTTATGTTGGTCAGCCTGTAATTGATGAAAAAGGCGTTATTGGTCAAATTATTTCTGTGGGCGAGAACACTAGCCGAGTACTACTCTTAACTGATGTCACTCATTCTATTCCAGTACAAGTTCTACGTAACGATGTTCGCGTCATTGCGAGTGGTACAGGGCATACCGATGAGCTAACTCTTGATAATGTACCTCGTTCTGTGGATATTGAAAAAGGTGACTTACTTGTAACGTCTGGTCTTGGTGGTCGTTTCCTTGAAGGCTATCCAGTAGCGATTGTACAAAGCGTTTCGCGCGATGGTTCCAATTACTTTGCGACGGTCAAAGCTAAACCTCTCGCTGCCCTTGAACGCTTACGTTATGTATTACTACTTTGGCCAAGCAATTTAGATATGTCTAAAGTAAAATCGATGTCTCCAGAAGAGGTGCGTAATTTAGTACAAAAACGTTTAGAAAGCCAAGCGAATGAAGCTGATTACAAAGTAAAAAAAGCCCCGTTAACAGACGATAATCTTCAAGAAAATAAGGATAAATCAACGGTTGAACCTGAAATTCCAACCGATGCACCACAAAATGAAGAAGCTGTACCGTCAGAACAACAAGAACATAGGGAAGAAGACTAATGCAAACTCGCTTTATTTTACAATGGCTCACAATTTTAAGCTTCTTTGTCGTGGCATTAGTGCTAGAACTCGCACCCTGGCCACTTGGTTTTCAGGCATTTAAGCCTGCTTGGTTAGTTCTCGTTTTACTTTACTGGGTTCTGGCTATTCCAAATAAAGTCAGTATTGGATGGACATTTTTATTAGGACTTGTATGGGATTTAATCCTAGGTTCTACATTAGGCATTCATGCTTTAGTCCTTTCTGTGACAATTTATTTTGTGGCAAAAAATTATCTCGTACTCAGAAATTTATCGCTTTGGTTTCAAAGTCTTTTAGTGATTGCGTTTGTGTTTATTGTTAGATTATCTATTTTTTTAGTCGAATTCTCCCTGCATACCGCATTTTTTAACTGGCAAGAAATCTTTGGCGCATTGGCCTCTGGAATATTATGGCCATGGGTATTTTTATTAATGCGTAAAATGCGCCGAAAAGTTAAATTACATTAAAAAAGAGAGATAAATATCTCTCTTTTTTATGAGTTGTGAATATACAAACACCTAATTCAACTGCTTGTTCGCATCCATTAAAGAATCACATTCCCAGCCAATATACTCTCCCGAAAATTGACCAGCAAGTTTTTCAAAACGTTCTACTTGTTCAAAAATTTCACCATTATCTAATGAAATTTCTTGCTCTAATTTCACCAAGAAATAAGGCTCATCATCTTCATTAAACTGAATCGCTTGCGCAGAATATTGTAACGTCGTGAAAGAATAATCCCCTAAACTGAGCTCATCCATAAAAGGAAACATTTTTTCTTCTTCATCAAAATGAAAACTATGTTCTACCAGATAGGTATCACTTAAATTACGACCTTTATTTTTCAATAAATCAAGCAACTCTTCCGTTGCATTTAACTTAATCTCTAATGGTGAAGCGAGCAAAAAGTCAAAATAAGTATCCCAACTTAAATCCTTTTGCACATTAATATCTTTAACAAAATCAATTTGTTGTAAAGTTTCTACAACAAGATTTTCATGCTCACAGTAAAAATGCATTTTAGCTTGGGAATTACAAATAAAATGTCCCGCAAAAAATACATTCGGAAGTGCGGTTAATTGCGCCAGAATTTTAAATACCCGATTAATTAACTTATCGTATTCAACTTCTGAAGGCAAACCGGTTTCATCATCTGCTTTATAAGCGATAGTGAATTGCACTATTTTATCGAGATCTTTACCGTGATATTTTTCAACATCTTCAATATTTGCAGTAAACACGGCAGGCATACCATTCACGGTAGAACGATAATTCTGCCAATTTGCCATATCCATTTCGCTTTCCTATTTAAATTCAGCCCAAATCGGTGCGTGATCAGAAGGTTTTTCCATTGCTCGAATATCCAACGCAATGCCCACATCGACACAGCGTTCAGCTAATTTTTGACTTACTAAAATATGATCAATTCGTAAACCTCGATTATCATCAAAACCTTTAGAACGGTAATCAAACCACGAGAATTTATCATTTGCTGTCGGGTTCAGCTTACGGAAACTATCTTCTAATCCGTAATCGTACAAATGTTGATACCACGCTCGTTCTTCAGGTAAAAAAGAACATTTACCTGTGCGTAACCAACGTTTACGATTTTCATCTCCGATACCAATATCTAAATCACTTGGGCTAATATTCATATCACCCATAATTAAAATAGGATTCGATTTGTCGTGTTCTTTTTCTAAATACTGTTGAAGATCTGCATAAAATTTCTCTTTAGCTGGAAATTTAGTCTCGTGCGCACGGCTCTCCCCCTGAGGAAAATAGCCATTAATGACAGTCAACAAACCAAAATTAGTTTCAAGATCAGCCATAATAATGCGTTTCTGCGCATCTTCATTGTCTGTTGGAAAACCACGACGAACCGCTTTAGGTTCTTGTTTAGTCAATAATGCTACGCCATAGTGACCTTTCTGTCCGTGATGAAATACGTGATAACCTAAGTTTTCTGTAATTTCATAAGGAAAAGCCTCATCAGCGACTTTAATTTCTTGCAAGCCGATTACATCTGGCTGATATCTTTCAATAATAGCTTCAAGTTGATGTGGACGAGCACGTAAACCATTTATATTAAAAGAGATAAATTTCATTTTTGTTCCTATTAAAGAGTAAAATTGGCTTTATTATATAGAGATTTCTATTTTGATAAAAACGGCTTTGCCAGATAAGCCTTAATTTGCTCAAACACACTGGATTTAATCCAAAATTGACCTTGAGAGGGTAAATAAGTTACCGAAATAAAATCATTCAAATAATCAAATTCCAATTGGGCAGCATGCAAATAAGTGCGGTCAATTTTTTCAGTGTTTTTAGCATAAAGTCCATCACCCAAAATCGGACTACCTAAACTTTTCATCGCAACACGTAATTGATGCGTTTTCCCTGTTTGTGGTTTTAAAATAAATAAACGTAAATTAGGCTCACAGCTTACACTTTCAAAACGCGTAATTGCGGGGTTTTCTTTTGTTTGACAAAGTTTCCATGCGCCATCTCGAGCTTTCTTCATATCCCCGATAATCAAACCTTGTTTCTTTTTAGGCTTTTGGTTACTTAATGCCAAATAAGTTTTATGAATTTTGTGTTCAGAAAAAAGTCGTGAAAATTCAGCCGCACTTTCAGTATTCAATGCCAAAATCAATAAACCCGATGTAACTTTATCCAAGCGATGAACTAACCAGACTTGAGGCACATTCAGTTGTTTTGCAACAAGTTCTGTTAAACCTTGTTCTGCTTGATCTTTATGAACGCTAATACCTTCCGGCTTGTTGATAATAATAAAATCGCTATGTTGATAAACAACCTCGATTTTCATCAGACTTGCTCCTTTTTGTAAATTTTATTTTTACCGAGAACAATATCTTTCACCGAGCTAAGTAATTCCTGTTGAATATGTGAGAGCTTTGGTTTTTCATTTAATTGAAATGCTAATGGGCGACAAAGCTCCATTGCTTTCACGCCTAATCTAGCAGTGAGCAATCCCACGCCGATTCCTTGAGCTATGCGCGCAGAAAGTTTTGCTGTTACATCTTGAGAAAGCCAATCCATTCCAATATCTTGTGCCACTTCGGTTGCTCCAGCAAAAGCAATATTGACCAATACCATTCTTAACAATCGAATACGTGAAAAATACCCTAATTCAATTCCATAAATCTCAGCAATCTTATTCATTAATCGAAGATTTCTCCACGCAATAAAAAACATATCCACCACAGCAAGTGGACTAATCGCAACAATCACCGCTGATTCAGCTGCCATTTTACTAATCAATTTTTTAGCTTGTGAATCAAAAGAAGACAAAACATTACGGCTGAATAAATGAGCAATTTCTTGCGCTGAATAAACTTCATTTAATTGATGTTGCCATTGAATTACCGCGGGAGAATCATTTTCCAAACGTAGAGATTTTGCAATATCTAAGCAAAGAACTTTACTTTTTTCTGCGCTCTGAACAGAAAAAACATCACCATTTTTTACCGCACTCTCTAACCAAATTTGCTGACTTTGTTGTTGCAATTGCTCACGTTTTTTTAAACGAACTAAACGTCGCCACTCACCAATAATCTCTTTAATACCCAATAAAATGACAATTAAACTGACTAAAGCAAAAGCAAGATAAATCCATTGATGTTGTTGATAGCTATCCCAAATCCACTGGACAGATTGAGCAACTGTCGCCGCACTAAATAAAAGTGCGGTAAATTTTAATAAAGTTTTTCCAAAACCTGATTTTGGTTTCAATGCCTGTTCAAGTTGAGCATCAAGTAATTCCCCTTCCAAGGGTTCATCCAGCTTTGTTTCTACATGATGAAACTCTTGCTTAGGCTGATATTGTTCTTCCTCAAGGTTGACTGCATGTTCAAAAATTTGTTTTTCCATTGCCTATTCCAAAAAATAACCCCACTGAAAAGTGGGGTCACAACGTCAAAATTCAATCATTATTCATCGCTTGAGAAGATAGAAAGTAATCTTAATAAACTCAAGAATAAATTGTAGATTGAAACATAAATATTCACGGTTGCGCGAATGTAATTCGTTTCACCACCATGGATGATATTACTCGTTTCGTACAAAATAGTCATTGTAGAGAACACAACAAATAATGCACTAATTGCGACTGATAACGCAGGAATTTGGAAGAAGAAACTTGCCATCATACCAAGTAATAGCACAATAAATAATGCGAACATTGCGCTTGATAAGAATGACATATCTTTTTTCGTGGTTAATACATAGGCTGAACATGCGAAGAACACAATTGCAGTTCCTGCAAATGCAAGCATAATCAAATCTTCCATTCCACGTGCCACATACATATTTAAAATTGGCCCGATGGTGTATCCCATAAATCCAGTGAAAGCAAAGACAGCCAAAATACCAGCAGGGCGATCAGCTAATTTATTTGTTAAGAAAAGTAAGCCATAAAACCCCACTAATAACACAATAATATTTGGATATGGCAAGCTTAGACTCATTGAAATAAACGCAACAACCGCTGAAAATGCCATGGTTAATCCCAATAAAAAATACGTGTTACGCAACACTTTATGTGTGCTGAGTAGCGATTCCTGCTGCGCATCCACAATAAGACGTGATTGCATAAAAGCTCCTTGTAAAATAAGTAAAAAGTCTCTTGTAAAGTAAGGGTTAGGGGGAAAAAAGTCAATGGTATTGATAGAATTAATTTCATCAAAATGAATAAATTATCATCACCTAAACTTAAATCATGAGATTTCTGTTTACATCAATAAAATATTCATTATACTACGCCCATCAATCACGGAGGAATGGTCGAGTGGTTGAAGGCACCGGTCTTGAAAACCGGCGAGGGTTTACGCCCTCCTAGGGTTCGAATCCCTATTCCTCCGCCATCAGAATTGAATAATCCCTAAGTCGAAAGTCTTAGGGATTTTTACATTTCGTAAGCCATCTTTTCGCCTGTAAGCTTGATTATAGTTTAAGATAAACGAATATGGTAATTTTTACAATTTAAGACAATCCCAAACAAACCCTGTATAATCACCACATATTTTTATAGAGAACCCCCCATGCAAATCAACTTTACCCACATATTACAAGATAGTTGGAATTTTTTTAGAAACCAACAAAAAGTCATGTTTCAATTTGTCTTAATTTTATTTATTTCACAAAATGTAGGAGCACTATTAAGCTCCCCACTCAATAATGAATCCCATAATAATTTAAGTGAACTAGCCAATATAAATATTGAAAACATAGCCTTTTCTATTGCTATCACACAACTTTTAACAAGTTTTATCTCTGCATGGGGACTCATTTCAATCCATAGTATTAGCCAGCAAAACTACCAAACTTTAACTAAAGCGTTTACTCTCGCATTACGTCGTTTTCTTGGTGTTATTGTACTTAATTTAATCATGACAGCCCCAATGCTACTTGGATTAAGTGAGGCATTCGCTGCATTATTAACAAAATCCTCTCCATCAATAATATCACTTATCGCAATGCTCGTAGGAATATGGTTCTTTGTACGCTTAAATTTAACTGCAGTACACTACCTTTCAACCCAAGATGATATAAAACAAACAATCCAAAAAATTTGGATTAAAGGAAGTTCTCGTAAGAATGTATTATTTATTTATACACTATTGGTTTATTTCCTAGCTCCTATCCTAGTTTTCCAACTTACTACATTTTCAAATAATGTATTATTTGATATGGTAATCAGCATCCTTAGCGCCGTATTAAATGTTTTTATGTTAGTAATAACTTATCGCTTTTATAGTTTATTTATAAAGGAAGAATAAAGATGAAACAACTACTTGAATTTATCCCTTTAGTACTATTTTTTGTTACATACAAACTTGCCGGCGTACGCGATGCAGCCATTGTACTTGTGATCGCAACCATTATTCAGCTAATTGTTTTGAAATGGAAATATAGCAAAATTGAAAAACAACAAAAAATCATGGCTGGTTCAGTTATTTTCTTCGGTTTATTAACTGCATATTTCAATGAAATTCGCTATCTTCAATGGAAAGTAACAATTATTAATGCATTATTTGCTATTATTTTATTAATTGCACAATTCCAATTTAAAATACCCTTAGTAAAAAAGTTACTAGGAAAAGAAGTGCAATTACCAGATAAAGTATGGAATAATCTAAATCTCGGCTGGGCACTATTTTTTATTATTTGTATGTTGGTAAATATTTATATTAGCCATAATATGTCAGAAGAGGCATGGGTAGATTTCAAATCTTTTGGTATTCTTGGAATGACTGTGGTTGCGACTCTTATTTCAGGTGCATATATTTATCGCTATTTACCCAAAGATAAAACGCATTCAAAAGACGGAGAAAAATAATGTCTTCTAATTTTCTTATTGATAAAAACGGTCGACAGTCAAAAGGTGTTCTCTTATTAAGAACACTTGCAATGCCATCAAACACTAACGCCAATGGTGATATATTCGGCGGTTGGATTATGTCTCAAATGGATATGGGGGGAGCCATTTTAGCTAAAGAAATAGCTCATGGTCGAGTCGTAACCGTTGCTGTTGAAAGTATGAATTTCATCAAACCTATTTCAGTTGGAGATGTCGTTTGTTGTTACGGGCAATGTCTAAAAATAGGCCGCTCATCCATTAAAATAAAAGTAGAAGTTTGGGTAAAAAAAGTTGCTAGTGAACCTATTGGTGAACGCTATTGCGTGACAGATGCAGTATTTACTTTTGTTGCTGTCGATAGCAATGGTAAATCACGTACAATTCCGCGTGAAAATAATCATGAATTAGAAAAAGCACTAGCTTTGATTGCAGAACTTGAATCTGAACAAACTAATCAATAAAAGGAGCCATTATGTACTACGTTATTTTTGCTCAAGATATTCCAAATACGTTAGAAAAACGTCTTGCCGTGCGTGAGCAACATTTAGCCCGCTTAAAACAACTTCAAAAAGAAAATCGTCTGCTCATTGCTGGCCCAAATCCAGCAATTGATGATGAAAATCCTGGTGAAGCAGGTTTTACAGGTTCAACAGTCATTGCACAATTTGAAAACCTGCAAGCAGCCAAAAATTGGGCTGCGCAAGATCCTTATGTGGAAGCAGGCGTATACGGTGAAGTAATTATAAAACCATTCAAAAAAGTGTTTTAGCATTTCTAGATATGTGAATTCGAAAGGCTTATCCAAAAATAAAAATGTGTGTGAAATCAGTATATTTCACACTCTCATATACGATTCCATGAATAAAAAACATTTCATTCTATGAAAAAACAAGTTCTTATTTTCCTCACTGTTTTTACTATACTTTCCACATTGGCTGAAGAGCCTACTATAACCAATAATCCCTCCGTTATTAATCTAGAACAAGAAAAGCAAATTTGGAAACAAACACAACACCAATCGTATTTGACTCACTTAGCGCAACGTGAGACTTTCTTACAAATTGAAAACCTATTAAAAAGTGCGGTTAGAAATCAACAATTTTCTGAAAACACCCAAGAGCTTACGAAGAATTTAATTAGATCAATCCCAGAGTATCCTTTACAAATGGATCTCATTTTACGTTTTTGGGAAACAAAAATTCGATTTTTGAAATCTAATGATGAAAAAAATATATCTCTGGCAAACAATGAACTCGACAAACTTATCGCTCAAAATCCCCTATTTATAACCAAATCATTGAAAGAGTTAAAACAAAAATTGAAAAATCTTATCAGTGATTCCAAAGATATTTCAGATAAAACTATACAAGATAAAGATTTACAGGATAAAGTGGTTCAAATAGAGGATCCGGCTAAGTTACCTGAAATTATAGAAAATAGCGATCCCTCTACCTTAAAAAAAGATGTTTTACTTGAGGCCTTCCCTCGGTATCTAAAAACACGTCCAGAAAAAATACAGAACCCAAGTTTTGTACCTTATCAACAATGGGCTGAAATTTGGCAACTTTCAGAAGATGAGGTAAAACAATGGAAAATCGCATTTTTGACACGTTTTTTTGATAATGAAAATACTGATTTCCAAGCATGGCGTGATACACAAATAGCCCAATTAAAAACCGATAATCTTACTGAACGTCGTTTACGAATGGCTATTTGGCAAAAAAATAACCTCACACCCTGGCTTTCTTTACTTTCTGATACAGCAAAAGAAAAACAAGAATGGCGTTACTGGATAGCCAAAAATGATCAACAAAATATAACAGAAAAACTTACCGCGCTTTCTCAAGAACGTGGTTTTTATCCTATGTTGGCGGCAGCTCAATTAAAAAAAATTTATAAAATTGACATCCCTCACTCACCTAATCTTAGCATAGAAGAACAAAAATCATTTGAGAGCGCATTTAATATAATTTCTGAATTACGTGAGCTGGGGCGATACGGATTAGCCAAACAACATTGGCGAGTATTATTAGATAATACTGATTTCAATACACAGCTAAAACTTGCAAAATATGCACAAGAACAACAATGGTATGAATTGTCAGTTGATAGTACCATTGTCGCTAAAGCTTGGGATTATCTTAATTTGCGTCTGCCGAATGCTTATTCTGATTATTTTGATATTGCGTTAAAGAACTTAAACATCAGTAAAACCTTTTCTATGGCGATTGCTCGTCAGGAAAGCGCTTGGAATCCAATGGCTCTATCATCAGCAAATGCCAAAGGACTCATGCAACTTTTACCAGCAACCGCTAAATTAACCGCTGAAAATAATCAAATTCCATATTTAAATGAACAAGATTTATTTAAGCCATTAAATAATATTTTGCTCGGCACGGCACATTTGAATGACCTTAATAACCTATATCCCAATAATAGAATATTAATTGCCGCATCTTACAATGCTGGTACAAATCGAGTAAATCAATGGCTCTACCGTGCCAATAATAAGCTAACATTAGATGAATTTGTCGCATCAATTCCGTTTTATGAAACTCGTGATTATGTTCAAAATACTATTGTCTACGATTTTTACTATCAAATTTTACAACAAAAAGAAAATCCACAAATGTTTAGCCAAGAAGAATGGGATCGGCTATACTAAACGCACTAGTTTAATAGTATAAGGTGATAACATGTATATTAGTCGCAATTTAGAACAATGGAATGCATTTTTGTCCATGCTACAGACTGCTTTTAAAGAAAACAAAGCTCAAGAATTGCTAACCTTGTTATTAACTGCTGACGAACGCGACGCAGTGGGATTACGCCTACAAATTGTTTCACAATTATTAGATAAAAATCTTTCTCAACGTGAAATTCAACAAAATTTGAATACAAGTGCCGCCACTATTACACGTGGTTCTAATATGATAAAAATAATGGATTCAGATTTTATGAAATGGGTGAAAGAACATCTTGATAACATTGAAAAAAAGTAAACGGATTTTTACCGCACTGTCTCACTTATCTCTTCCCCACTGGTGGCAAAAAAATTGGCAACGCGTTGCCTTTCTATTTTTCCTCACCATTTTTATTTTTTTATTCATTTTTCGTTTTCTGCCTATCCCATTTTCAGCCTATATGGTACAACAAAAAATTGGGCATATTCTACAAGGTGATTTTCGTTATAAAACGCAATATGATTGGGTTAATTTAGAAAACATATCTCCCTCTGTTCAACTCGCTGTTATTGCATCTGAAGATCAACGCTTTCCTGATCACTTTGGTTTTGATTTCGAGGCGATTCAACGAGCCATAAAATACAACGAAAAATTCCCTAAAAGGGTTCGTGGTGCCTCTACAATCTCTCAGCAAACTGCAAAAAATCTCATTCTTTGGCATGGGCAAAATTGGTTACGTAAAGGATTAGAAGTTCCTGCAACCCTACTACTTGAAATCACTTGGTCTAAAAAAAGAATTTTAGAAGTCTATTTAAATATTGCTGAGTTTGGTAATGGAATATTCGGTATTGAAGCGGCAAGTCACTATTATTTCAAAAAGGCAGCAAAAAATTTAACCTCAAATGAAGCTGCGCTTCTTGCAGCTATTTTACCTAACCCGATTATTTATAATGCGAATAAACCAAGTGCTTTAATACGTAAAAAACAAGCATGGATATTGCGTCAAATGAGAAATTTAGGTACCGAATATCTCAACGGCTTATAATATAAAAAGGGGAATGATTCTAGTCCTCCCCCTTTTTAAATCCCGTTCAACCCCATCATTACTGATGATAACTTTCCAAAAATCTTCCTAATTTTGTAATGGCTTCTTCAAGTTGATTCACATAAGGAAGGGTAACAACACGGAAGTGATCAGGTGAATGCCAATTAAATCCTTTACCGTGCACAAGTAGCACTTTTTCTTGGCGGAGCAAATCCAGCACCATTTTTTCATCACTGTGAATATTGAATTTTTTCACATCAATTTTCGGGAACATATACATTGCTCCCATTGGTTTCACGCAAGTAATGCCTGGAATTTGAGTGATGAGATCATAGGCTTTGTTACGTTGCTCAAGTAATCGGCCGCCCGGTAAAATAAATTCATTAATACTTTGATAGCCACCTAGTGCGGTTTGAATTGCATGTTGCATTGGTACGTTAGCGCATAAACGCATTGATGCCAGCATATCCAAGCCTTCAATATAACCTTTCGCATTATGTTTTGGGCCATTTAAAATCATCCAACCTTGGCGGAAGCCCGCAACTCGATAAGCTTTTGATAAACCATTCAGCGTAACGGTTAATAAATCAGGAGCAAGCGCGGCAATGTGATGATGTACTGCGCCATCATATAAAATTTTGTCGTAGATTTCGTCGGCGAAGATAATCAAATTATTTTGGCGAGCGATTTCTACAATTTCTTGTAATAATTCTTTGCTATACACTGCACCCGTTGGGTTGTTCGGGTTGATGATGACAATCGCTTTAGTTTTCGCATTCACCTTGGCTTTAATATCATCAATAGCGGGGAACCAATTTGCTTCTTCATCACAAAGGTAATGAACAGCTTTACCGCCAGAAAGTGTTACCGCAGCAGTCCAAAGGGGATAATCAGGCATCGGCACGAGTACTTCATCACCATCATTGAGTAATGCTTGCATAGCCATTGTAATAAGCTCAGAGACGCCGTTACCAATATACACATCATTGACGGTCGCGCCATGAATCCCTTTTGATTGATAATATTGAACAATGGCTTTACGAGCAGAATATAAACCTTTTGAATCACAGTAGCCTTGCGCTGACGGCAAATTACGTAATACATCCACCAAAATTTCATCGGGTGCTTCAAAGCCGAAAGGTGCGGGATTGCCGATATTAAGTTTTAAAATTTTATTGCCTTCTTCTTCTAAGCGTAGTGCTTCTTTGTGCACGGGGCCGCGAATGTCATAACACACGTGTTCTAATTTGTCGGATTTTGGGAATAATCGCATAGTGAAATCCTTTTGTTTCTAATAAATTTTTCGAGAAAAGTGCGGTTAATTTACGCTGAATTTTCAATATTGAAAAGATTTTGTAAAAAAATTTTTTGTCATTAACAATCTGCGGTAGAATACGGCTAATTTTTTGTGTATTTAAAACAAAATCTAATGAGTTATTTAGCGCAGGCAATAGGCGAGTTAAAATCGCAAATTCACGCATATTTACAGCAATCAACGAATGAACTTGTCCGTTTTCAGGTGAAACTGGACAAGGTCGATTTGTTGGCGTGGCTGAAAGGTCAATCTGCGTATCCACAATTTTATTTACATTTTCGTGATGAACCAAAAGCATTGGCTGCCCTTGGTGAAGCTCGGTCATTTTCACAGTTAAATTTAGCACAAGAGTTTATTGAAGAAAGTGGTTTCCCACTAGTAGGCGGTTTGCAATTTCAAGGTACCGCACAATTTGTATTACCAAAAATTCTTGTTGAACAGGATGAGAAAGGCGCATTGGTATCATTTTTTGTGAAAGATGAACAAAGTGCGAATGATACTTTAGCCCACCTCAAAACTTTTGAAAATCTCACCGCACTTTCTGCTTTGCCAAAACAAATTCCTTTGCATACAGAGCCTCGAGCGAATGAAAGAACTTGGTGCGATTGGGTAAATCAGGCTTTGGTAGAAATTAAAAGTGGGGAATTGACAAAAATTGTATTAGCCAATGAAACCACTTTTCATTTAAAGCAAGCGATTAATGCGTACGATTTTTTAGCAGAAAGCGAAAAACAAAATCAAGGTTGTTATCATTTTTTGTGGGCTGAACATCCTCATTCAGTTTTTGTCGGTTCTACGCCAGAACGCCTATTTGCTCGTGAGTATAACTTGTTGCTAACCGAAGCTTTGGCGGGGACTGCATCGGTTTCTGAAAGTGAGGAAGAAACGCAATCTCAAGCCAATTGGTTGTTAAATGACGAGAAAAATTTAAAAGAAAATTGGTTGGTCGTAGAAGATATTTCGCAGAATTTACGTAAGCAAGTAGAAAGTTTTGACGTAAGCAATGTGGAATTGAAACTGTTACGTAAAGTACAACATTTGATTCGTAAAATTCGTGCAAATTTGTCCGCACATTATGCAGATGTAAATATATTAAAAGCGATTCATCCTACAGCTGCGGTATCTGGTTTGCCACAGCAACAAGCCAAAATGAGTTTGTCAGAAATTGAAACCTTTGATCGAGGCTGGTATGCGGGAACATTGGGGGTGATGAGTGATGTATGTTCAGAGTTTTGTGTGGCGATTCGTTCTGCCTTTATTGAAGGTCATCGTATCCGAGTATTTGCTGGCGCTGGCATTGTGGCGGGCTCGCAGCCATTGGAAGAATGGAAAGAAATTGAACGTAAAGCAGCAGGGTTGATTTCCTTGTTTGCAGAAGAAAATGATAACGGAGAAAAAAATGTCGGTAAGCGTATTTAATCGTTGTTGGTCGAAAGTGATTTTAGAAACCTTGGTACGCCAAGGCGTTTCTCACGTTTGTATCGCGCCAGGTTCGCGTTCGACACCTTTAACTCTTGAAGCCGTACGTTTGCAAAATGCGGGTTCAGTCACTTGTCATACGCATTTTGATGAACGTGGTTTAGGTTTTTTTGCCTTGGGTATTGCTAAGGCAACTCAATCACCTGTTGCCATTATTGTGACATCAGGCACGGCAACTGCAAACCTTTATCCCGCAATTATTGAAGCACGCCAAACTGGTGTTAATCTATTTGTTTTAACTGCTGATCGTCCACCAGAACTTTGGGAGTGCGGTGCAAATCAGGCTATTTTGCAGCAAAATATGTTTGGTCAGTATCCGGTTGCAAATGTTAATTTACCTAAACCGAACGAGGATTATTCTGCGCAATGGTTGATTTCTCTACTTGAACAGGCTGCCTTTCAACAAAAACAACAAGGTGGTGTTGTTCATATTAATGTGCCATTTGCCGAGCCACTTTATGATGCAACTGATGAGGAAGTAGATTCTCACCTTTGGCTGCTGCCGTTACAACGCTGGTTAATTCAAACTAAGCCTTGGATGAATGTGGAAGCTCAACAGAACGAAGTATTAATGCATGAAAACTGGGATCATTGGCGTACCAAACGTGGTGTCGTTGTGGTTGGTCAATTACCTGCAGAACAAGCGATGGGCATTAATTCTTGGGCAAGCGCTATGGGCTGGGTGTTACTGACGGATATTCAATCTGGTGTTGTTCCAACGACGCCTTATGAAGATATTTGGCTCGCAAACCAAACTGTTCGTGAAAAACTTCTGCAAGCTGATATTGTGATTCAATTTGGTGCACGCTTTATTAGTAAACGAATTAATCAATTCTTACAAGCGTTTAAAGGTGAATTTTGGTTGGTTGAACAAAGCGGTAAAGCATTGGATCCTTACCATCATTCATTGACAAGATTCAATGCTAAAGCACATCATTGGTTGCGTGCGCATCCACCTTTACGCCAAAAGCCTTGGTTGCTTGAGCCGTTAGCTTTATCTAAGTTCTGTGCGACCTTTATTGAACAGCAAGTAGGCGGAAATTTAACGGAAGCTTCACTTGCATTACGTTTACCAACACTTTTACCTTATAACGGTGTTTTATTTTTAGGTAATAGTTTACTTGTTCGTCTGGTTGATGCGCTAACGCAATTACCAGAAAGTTATCCTGTTTATACCAATCGTGGCGCGAGTGGAATTGATGGTTTGTTGGCTACGGCTGCTGGAATTGGTATTGGTTCAAATAAACCTGTTGTTGCGGTGATTGGCGATACGTCCACTTTATATGATCTAAATTCTTTCGCATTATTCAAAAATGTTACGCAACCAACGGTAATCTTTGTGATCAATAATAATGGTGGCGCGATTTTTGATATGTTACCAGTGGATGAACAAGTCAAAGATCAGTTCTATCGATTACCGCATAATGGCGATTTTTCTCAAATCGCGGCAATGTTCGATCTTAAATACGCTCATCCTTATACTTGGGCAGATCTTAATTCTGTTGTTAAACAGGCTTATAGTCGTCGCAAGGCAACGTTAATTGAAATTAAAACGAATCCGAGTGATGGTAGCAGTTTGTATAAACGCTTAATCGAGCAAATTAGCCACGCAGTGATTGGTGCTTAAGTATTCTGTAGGCGGGCTTTAGTCCGCCATATTTTATTATTTCTATCAATAATCCCTTCAATGATAAACATCATTTTTCTTCACGGACTTCTTGGTACAAAAGAGGACTGGCAAAAAGTCATTGAAAATCTACCGCACTTTAATTGTATTGCGCTAGATTTGCCTTTTCACGGGCAAGCTAAAGATATTGAAGTCACAAATTTTGAAGAAACGGCGGAGTATTTGGCTCAACAAATTAAAAGTGCGGTGAAAAATAAACCGTATTTTCTTGTTGGGTATTCTCTAGGTGGACGGATCGCTTTGTATTATGTGCTGCAGGCTCAGGTGGAAAGATCTAATTTGCAAGGTGTTATTTTAGAAGGGGCGAATCTAGGTTTAAAAACAGACGAAGAAAAGCAGGCTCGTTTTCAGCAGGATTTTGCTTGGGCGCAACGTTTTGTACAAGAATCGCCAGAAAATGTATTAAATGATTGGTATCAACAGCCCGTATTTTCTCATTTGACTGCAGAAGAAAGACTGCAGTTAGTTGAAAAACGAAAATCAAATTGCGGTGAAAATATTGGCAAGATGCTGATGGCGACAAGTCTATCCAAACAACCTGATTTTAGTGAAAAAGTGCGGTTAAGTTCTTTGCCATTTTTTTATTTTTGTGGGGAACGAGATCATAAGTTCCAGGTTCTAGCCAAAGAAAATCAAATAGATTTAGTAACCATTCCTTCCGCTGGGCATAACTCACATTTAGAAAATTCAAAATATTTCTCTAAAAGAATAGAAAGTTGCGTATTAAAAATTGCTAGACCTTAGTTAAAATGCTAGGATTCGATCCTTTATCTTTATAAGAAACTACTAAGGAAACACAATGTCTACACAACTTCGTAATAATCCGATGAAAGTGGCGTTAGCCTCGATGGTCGGTACGGCAATCGAATTCTTTGATTATTATATCTATGCAGCTGCCGCTGTATTAGTTTTCAATACGCAATTCTTCCATAGCGATGATCCGCTTTCTAATGATTTACTTTCTCTTTCTACGCTTGCTTTAGCATTTTTTGCACGTCCTATTGGTTCTGCATTATTTGGTCACTTTGGCGATAAAATCGGTCGTAAAAAAACCTTGGTTGCCTCCCTTGTTTTAATGGGTGGTTCAACAGTAGTAATTGGCTTACTTCCTAACTATGCTCAAATCGGTATCTGGGCGCCAATTTTGCTTTGCGTATGCCGTGTTGGCCAAGGAATTGGACTTGGTGGTGAATGGGGCGGTGCAGCTTTAGTCGCAACAGAAAATGCGCCAGAAGGCAAACGAGCTTGGTACGGTACTTTCCCTCAATTAGGTGCGCCAATTGGCTTATTTGTAGCGAATGCAACATTCTTCTTAGTTAGCTATTTCCTCGGGCAAGATGCTCTTGTGGAATGGGCATGGCGTATTCCGTTTGTATCTTCCGTTTTATTAGTTGCGGTTGGCTTATATGTTCGCTTAACTTTACATGAAAGCCATGTATTTGTGGAAGCGGAGCAAAAAGGGAAAAAATTGAATGCACCAGTGAGTGTTGTTTTTACTAAACACTTAAAACCAATGATTATTGGCACATTTATCATGGTTGCAACTTATTCTCTATTTTACATTATGACGGCTTTTGCTCAGGCATATTCTCGAACCGCACCAAAGATTTCTGAAGCAGGTTATGCGCTTGGCTTAGGCATCCCAGCAAATACATTTACTGGCTTGTTATTAATTAGTGCTATTGTATTTGGTATTTTTATCAGTATTTCTGGTGTTTATGCCGATAAAATCGGTCGCCGTAAATGGTTGATTTGGGTGACTGTTGCTGTTGGTGTGCTCGGTTTAACCATGCCATTCTTCTTAGAAAATGGTACTCCAATGAGTGTATTTGCATTTTTAGTAATTGGTATGGCGATCATGGGGATGACATTTGGCCCAATGGCTGCGCTATTACCAGAATTATTCCCAACAGAAGTCCGTTATTCAGGCGCATCTCTCGCCTATAATTTAGCATCCATTATTGGTGCAACGATTGCAGCGATGATTTCTTTAAAAATTAATGCATCATTTGGTGTGATGGGCGTAGGTATTTATTTAGCAATCAATGCCCTCATGACGCTATTGGCATTATTAGCATCAAAAGAAACCAAAAATGTAGATTTAACACAAATCTAATCCTAGTAAGAAAAAAGAGCGGTGAAATTTCACCGCTCTTTTGCTTTTCTTTCTTTAGTTTATTTTCAATATTAACTTTCAAACGAATCTTTTAAGCGTTCATCTGCTCGGCGAGATTCACTTTTATGTTGAAGTTTATTAAGCTGGCGCTCTAATTTTTCTTCAACTTCATTAATTGCTTTATACATATCATCTGAGGTTGCACTTGCCAATAAATTGCCCAGTGGCGTGCCAATAGATGCCTCTACAGTAAATCCATTCGGTACTTTGTTTAAAACAAAATGGGGGGTAATTAACTGTGTTTGCCATTTACCTAATTTCGCGAGTCTTTCCTCCACGTGTTCACGAATTGCAGGGGTGATTTCCATTTGTTTGCTGGTGATATTAAGTGTCATAGCATTTACCTCTTTGTTGCGTGATTTATAGTTTTCTTTAACTACAAAATAGCTTTCTTAATTCGGGTTTTCAAGGGTTTTAAGAGGAAATCTCAAAGTAATTTTTAAAAATATGATCTATGTCTAATTTCTGAAAAAAGCTGCTTTTCTTTCTAAGATAAGTTGTTAAGATGAGAAATTGTGATAAGAAAAAGGTGTGGATATTGACTGTATCCACACCTTTTTTTTATTTGATTATTCTACGATTTCATCTTGATCGTGATGATTTATTTTCAAGCGTTGGAAATAATCTTTTGTTTCTTCAATCACAATTTTTCGCAATCCAATGAGAGCGATGAGATTTGGAAAGGCCATTAAACCATTTACGATATCGGAGATAATCCATATTAAATTTAAGTGTAAGAATGAGCCTAACCCCACCAACACAATATAAGCTAAACGATATAGTTTTACGCCACGAATACCAACGAGATAAACAAAACAACGTTCACCATAGTAACACCAGCCTAAAATAGTTGTGAATGCAAAAAATAATAAACCGACAGTTACAATTGTTGCGCCAATTGATGTCCCTAAACCTTGTGCAAAGGCGTAGTTTGTTACTGTTGCACCCGCTAACTCAGGGTTATTCCAAGCGCCTGTTAACACTAATACAATACCTGTCATTGTACAAACGATGATGGTATCCAAGAATGTACCTGTCATGGAAATTAAGCCTTGTCGGACAGGTTCACGAGTTTGTGCCGCTGCGGCTGCAATTGGTGCACTTCCTAAACCTGATTCATTGGAGAAAATACCTCGAGCGACGCCTGATTGAATAGCCTTCATTACGGTAAAGCCAACAACCCCGCCTAGCGCAGCTTGCGGATCAAAAGCACTATAAATAATTAATGAGATCGCATCTGGTACTTTTTCTATATTTAAAAGGATAATAACCAGTGAAGTTGTAACGTATAAAATCGCCATAAACGGCACAATTACCGATGATGCGGTTGCGATACGTTTTACACCACCAAGAATGATTAAACCGACTAAAAGCGTTACAATAATTGCGGTAACTAAAACAGGAATATTAAAAGTATCTTGCATTGCATGGGTAATCGCATTGACCTGTGGGAATGTACCGATCCCGAAAAAGGCCACCATTACACCAAATAATGCAAATAATTTTGCTAGCCACTTGATACCTAGACCGCGTTCAATGTAATACATTGGACCGCCAGCCATAAAGCCATTTTTATCACGAACACGATATTTAACTGCGAGTAAACATTCGGCATATTTTGTTGCCATTCCTAACAAGGCGACCAACCACATCCAAAAAATAGCGCCAGGTCCACCTGCTTGTACAGCAGTTGCAACGCCTACAATATTCCCTGTTCCAATTGTTGCGGCTAATGCAGTACAAAGTGCGGCAAAAGATGATACATCCCCTTTTCCACCTTTATCTTTTTTAAATAAATAACCTAGCGCTCGTGGTAAATAGCGAACTTGAATAAAGCCTAAACGTAGCGTTAAATAGAGCCCCGTTCCCGATAAGAGTATGAGTAGCGGTGCGCCCCAAATAAAGCTATCAATAGCTGAAAGAATTGACTCAATTGTCATGTGATTCCTCGTCGTTTAAATCAAAAATAAACACGACAAGAAGACGAAAAGATACAATGGAAAAGAAAGTGCGGTGAAAAGATAGATAATTTCCACACTTACGATAGATTGTCTTTTGCCCCTGTCCTTTTGCCTGAGCGTTTGAAAAACGATTGAAAAATTAACCGCTCTTTTGCGCCTTCGGCGTCCATTTCTAAAATGGATCTCTCCAAGGGTTCGTCCAGTAACAGTCCCTGCCATCGCACCTGAAAGATTTTACATCGTCGGTGTGGGGTCAATTCCCCACTCTCCAGCTACCTTCATCCGAACTCACTTTTCATTCCTATATAAGAGATAAAAAGCGCATGAATTCTAACAAAATAAGAAATAAATTTCAAAAACCATTTTGAATAATAAGTTAAGTAATAAAAACTTAGTACGTTTTTTGCTTTATGCGACTCAAAAATAATGCTCCTATGAAAAATATCGCTTGTAATAAAATAATACAAGCACCAGTTGACGCATCAAAATGATAGCTCAATATTACACCAATTAGGCTTGATGTAATGGAACTGACAATAGCAATCCATAACATTTTATCAAAAGATTTTGTGAGCGTAAGTGCGGTAATTCCTGGTGCAATTAACATTGCCACCACCAAAATAACGCCTACCACTTGCATCGTGCTTACAATGGTTAAAGCAAGCAGCATTAATAATCCATAATGTAAAATTTTAGGAGAAAGTCCTGCAACACGAGCATGACTTGGGTCAAAACAATAAAGCAAAAAGTCTTTACGTTTAAAGACAATCATACAAAAAATTATCGCAGAAATAACCGCACTTTGAATAAGCTCTTGATGACTTACGCCCAACACATTACCAAACAAAATATGCGTTAAATGCTGCTCTGTTTGAATTTTGGTGAACATAACAAGACCAATAGCAAACATTCCAGAAAATACAATGCCCATTGCGGTATCTTCTTTTATGCGACTATTTTCTTTCAAATATCCCACGCCAAGCGAGCAAAAAATGCCTGAGAAAAATGCGCCAATCGCTAAAGGAATTCCTGCCAAATACGCAAGCACAATACCAGGCAACACCGCATGGGAAATCGCATCGCCCATTAATGACCAACCTTTCAAGACTAAATAGCAAGAAAGCAACGCACAAATAATTGAAACAATAAATGCGGTCAACAAAGCATTTTGCATAAACTCAAATTGTAGCGGTTCTAAAAGCCAATCAAACATTTTCTACCGCCTTTTTATTGCGAGTAAGTAAGCCATATTTTGGTGAAAATAAAAAAGCAGCTAAAAACAATATGGTTTGCAATGTGACAATCACACCGCCAGTGGCACCATCTAAATAATAGCTAATATAGACCCCAACAAAACTTGTCACCGCCCCTAAAATAATAGCGATGATTGACAAGGTTTTGAATTTATCTGTGAGTAAATATGCTGTCGCACCTGGGGTAACGACCATCGCAATCACTAAAATCGCGCCTACAGTTTGCAAGGCAGCAACCACACAAGCACTCAATAATGTGAAAAATAAAATTTTATAAAATAATGGAGAAAGACCGACTGTAATCGCTTGTGTTTCATCAAAAAAAATCAGCAATAAATCCTTCCAAAATAATAAAAGCAATACTAAACAAACTCCGATGATAATTGCCACTTGGTAAATGTCTTCGTCAGCAATGCCTAAAATATTGCCTAAAATGATACTTTGCACATTTACTGCGGTTGGATTTAAAGAAATGATCAATAGACCTAATGCAAAGAAAGTGCTAAAAATAAACCCGATAACAGCATCTTCTTTCAGTTTAGAAATGGATTTAATCCAAAGAATGGAAAGTGCGGCTAAAATCCCGGCAAAAAATGCACCAAGTGCATAAGGCAAAGAAAAGGCATAAGCTATCGCGACACCAGGCACAACAGAATGAGAAAGTGCATCGCCAATCAAAGACCAGCCTTTAAGCATTAAATACGAAGACAGAAAAGCACAAATCCCACCAACTGCGGTACTCAAGATCATCGCCTTGAGCATATAATCATAGGAGAAAGGTTCTAATAATAATGCTAACATGCCTTAATCCTTCTCTTTTTTGACCGCACTTTTACAAGGACAGTCTTCAAAATGACAATCCTGTGTTGTTGGCGCTGGAGGATCTTGCTTAGTTTCGCCATAGAATACAACGGCTTTTTCATCATCCGTTAAGACAGTAACCGCACGTTTATCTTCATCGTTATGTAAATCCTCACCCAACAATTTAATATGGCGTAATACCCCACCAAACACAATTTCCAAATTATGTTGGTTAAAGGTATCTTCCGTTTTCCCTGCTGCAATCACCGTACGATTAATCATCACTACTTGATCACAGAAATCTGGGACAGACCCTAAGTTATGGGTTGAAACAAGAATAAGATGGCCTTCTTCTCGAAGCTGTTGGAGAAGATCAACAATGGCATTTTCAGTTTTTACATCAACGCCAGTGAAAGGTTCATCCAATAAAATAATTGGACTTTGTTGTGCTAAAGCGCGGGCCAAAAACACGCGTTTTTTCTGCCCGCCAGATAACTCACCGATTTGACGATGCGCGAGATGTTCAATGTTCACTCGCTGCATCGCCTCTTGAACTTTTTGTTTATCAATCGCTTTGGGGATACGAAGGAAATTCATGTACCCATAACGCCCCATCATCACGACATCATACACTGACACAGGAAATTGCCAGTCTACTTCTTCAGATTGTGGAACATAAGCAACCAAATTACGTTTCAGTGCTTGGGAAATTGGCAGATCACAAAGTTTGATTTCACCTTGTTGTGGCTTCACAAGCCCCATTATGCTTTTAAATAACGTGGATTTACCACTGCCATTCACACCCACTAATGCACAAATAGTTCCACTGTTTAATGAGAACGTCATATTGTGAATAGCTGTGTGGCCATTGTTGTAACGAACAGTTACATCATTAACCCAAATTGATGTCGAGAAAGAGTCCATTATTTTCCGAATCCTTTAACAATGGTTGATACAGTTACGTTAAGCAAATCAATATAAGTTGGCACAGGGCCTTTTTTCGCAGAAAGTGAATCAACGTACAACACGCCACCGTATTTTGCGCCACTTTCTTTCGCTACTTGTTGTGCTGGTTTTGCTGAAATTGTACTTTCACTAAACACAACAGGAATATTGTTTTTACGAACTAAATCAATCACTTTACGCACTTGTTGTGGTGTGCCTTGTTGTTCAGCATTGATTGGCCATAAATAACCTTCTTTTAAGTTGTAATCTTTCGCCAAATAACTGAAAGCACCTTCACTTGTCACAAGCCAGCGTTGAGCTTCTGGAATTTGTGCCAATTTTGCACGAAGTGGTTCATCAAGTTGTTTGATTTTTTGAGCATAATCAGCGGCATTTTTTTCGTACACTGCTGCATTTTGTGGATCGTATTTCACCAATGCATTTTTAATATTTTCAATATAAATTAATGCATTAGATGGCGACATCCACGCATGTGGATTAGGCGCATCTTTATACGGGCCTTCATAAATAGACAATGGTTGAATACCTTCAGTCACCACTACTGCTGGTTTGTCTTTAATATTTTGGAAGAAACGTTCAAACCAACGTTCCAAATTTAAGCCGTTCCATAGAATTAAATCGGCAGACTGTGCTTTCACAATATCTTTTGGAGTAGGTTCATATTCATGAATTTCAGCACCTGGTTTGGTGATAGATTCCACTGTAGCCGCATTACCCGCCACATTTTGTGCGATATCTTGAATCACAGTGAAGGTGGTGACGACTTTGAATTTTGCATTAGCCTGCATTGCAAACAAACCAAGTGCAAGTGCGGTCATAATTTTTAATGAATTACGCATAATATGTCCTTATAAAAAAGTATAGAGGTTGGATGCCTGAATAATCGCTCAACTGCTCAACAATTATTCATCATGGGTAATAGTACTATTTTTATTACGTTTTTCAAATGAAAATAATTATCAAATTATGTGATTATTTTTAATTACATAGAGAATAACAAAAAATGTGATAGATTTTCCCTATGTGTTCAATGGTTATTCTATTAGCCTGATACTTTCTTTATTAGGTCATTTAAGCCTTCTTCATCATAGCCATCTTCATATTGTGCCTCACCTTCAACATCATGAATGGTTCGTCCATTCAATGCCGTACAACCATATTTTTCTAATTTGTTTTTAGTAAAGCTAGAACGATATGCAGAAGAAGAATTATTGAGACTAATTACACCAATGGTGGAACTTTTACATGGGTGTTTATTGATAAAAACAAGGTTATAACCAGATTCTCGAATGTAGCCTGTCTTATTTACTACCGCATCAAAAATTTCATCACGCACTAATTTATTTGTATTTTTCATTAATACGCTATGTCTTCCAGCTTGAATATTCGTAGCGCTGATGTTAGATAATTGTCGAATTTCAGGCTTATTTAAAGAATGTTTAGCAAGTTTAACTAAATCCATAGGACTGGAAATATTGCTACTCGATAAACCAGAACTATCATGAAAACGAGTAGAATACATGCCTAATTGGCGAGCTTTTTCATTCATTTTATGAATAAATTGTATTCTGCTCATTCCTGCAGCACGAGAAAGCGCATGAGCGGCATAGTTATCAGAATGCACAAGCATCGCCTTTAATAATTCTCTGCAAGCCATCGGAACATTCATCGGCAACTTGGTGCTTGTACCTTTAATGTAATCACGATCGTCACTGGTTATCGCAATGGTACAATTAGGATTTGTATTATTCTCTAGAAAAACGTTCGCCGTCATTAATTTCGTTACAGAAGCAATGGGCTGAACGCTATCAGGCGCATGGCTTTCCAACACTCGATTATGCGTAAAATCATACACAACATAAGACTGTGCCCCCGCAAAAGAAGGACACAAAGATAAAATAAATAAAGCTTTTTTAAACATTATTGGTCACCTTAGAAAATAGGCTTACATTTTACCGCACTTTTTACGCTGTAATTGGAAATATTTGCGATCTAGATCGCAAAAAAGTGCGGTGATATTTTCTATCGTTTTTCAATTCCGCTAGATTATGCGGTGACAAATCTGTACAATCGCCGTTCATTTTTTAATTGCGAATTTTTCGTTGTGAGTTTTTTGATAAAACACCAACACAACGCTATCGCCACAATGTGTAATAACGAGGCTAAAATGTCAGAATTATTGTCTGTGCAATCAGATGCACCAGCTAAAAAAATTAATCTAATGGATTTAACGCGCCAACAAATGCGCGAATTTTTTAAAGAACTCGGCGAAAAACCATTCCGAGCAGATCAGTTAGTAAAATGGATTTATCATTTTGGCGAAGATAACTTCGACAATATGACAAACATTAATAAAAAATTACGTGAAAAACTTAAGGCTGTTGCAGAAATTAAAGCCCCAGAAGTTGCCGTTGAACAGCGTTCAGCCGATGGCACGATAAAATGGGCAATGCAAGTGGGCGAACAGCAAGTTGAAACCGTGTATATTCCCGAAGCAGATCGCGCTACGCTTTGTGTATCTTCCCAAGTTGGCTGTGCCTTAGCTTGTACATTCTGTTCAACAGCACAACAAGGATTTAATCGAAATTTGACGGTTTCAGAAATTATCGGCCAAGTTTGGAGAGCCTCTAAAATTATTGGCAACTTTGGAGTGACTGGCATTAGACCAATTACAAATGTGGTAATGATGGGAATGGGTGAACCCTTATTAAATGTTGCTAATGTTGTCCCCGCAATGGAAATTATGTTAGATGACTTTGCTTATGGTTTATCAAAACGTCGTGTCACTTTATCGACTTCTGGCGTTGTGCCGGCATTGGATAATTTAAGCAAAATGATCGATGTGGCTTTGGCTATATCATTACATGCGCCAAACGATGAATTACGTGATGAAATTGTGCCAATCAACAAAAAATATAATATCAAAACTTTGATTGACTCAGTAAATCGTTATTTGAGTGTATCAAATGCGAATCACGGCAAAGTGACAATTGAATATGTCATGCTCGATCATGTAAATGATAGCGTAGAACATGCTCATCAACTTGCAGAAGTATTAAAAAATACGCCTTGTAAAATTAATTTAATTCCGTGGAATCCGTTCCCTGAAGCGCCTTATGCAAAAAGCTCGAATACACGTATTGACCGATTCCAAAAAACCTTAATGGAATATGGCTTTACCGTGATTATTCGTAAAACGCGAGGAGATGACATTGATGCAGCTTGCGGACAGTTAGCAGGAGATGTTATCGATCGTACTAAACGTACGGCAATGAAACGCCAATTTGGACAAAATATTGGGGTGACAGAAGTTAATTAATATTCTAGGCATGTGAATTAATCAAGTTCACATGCCCTATGTTTTCATACAAATTAAAGCATATTAAATATTTCTTCCTGCCCTCTTAAAAGGAGAAAAAATGCAAAAAATAAGTAAACAACTCAGTGCGGTTATTTCCCCTTTCATTTTTTCTGCTTGCGTTTCTCAATCAACCATTCAAGATTTCAATCAACAATCTGCAGCGAAAGCTCGCGTAGAACTTGCCCTCGGTTACCTTCAACAAAATAATCCTCAACTCGCTAAAATCAACTTAGATAAAGCACTTCAACACGATAAAGATTACTATCTCGTGCATTCAGCTCTTGCACATTATTATCAGCGACAAGGGGAAATAGAGAATGCACATCGTGAATATGAAATAGCTTTAAAGCTCAATAATCAACAGGGGGATTTACATAATAATTTTGGCACA
The DNA here is from genome assembly GCF_002998595.1 of Haemophilus sp. oral taxon 036. NCBI lineage: Bacteria > Pseudomonadati > Pseudomonadota > Gammaproteobacteria > Pasteurellales > Pasteurellaceae > Haemophilus > Haemophilus sp. oral taxon 036. The sequence continues at coordinate 1,424,848 of NZ_CP027235.1, read as the reverse complement.
TTTTTATGTCGTCAAAAGCAATTTGAACAAGCTCAGCAGCAATTTCAACTCGCACTGAATTCACCTAATTATTATCATCAAGCAGATACATTTGAAAATATGGCCCTTTGTGCTTATTCCGCTAAAAAAATGGATATTTATCAACAAGCATTACAAAAATTGCGACAAACAGATAGTAAACGAGCGGAAAAATTTAATACCTTTAAATAAAGCATTGCCAAATCAAGCGTTGGACTTTAAAATTTAGTCTTTATTTATCGCATATTATTTAATTGAATTTATGAATCCAACAACTGAGCAAGAACTTTCACCAGGTGAGATTTTTCGCCAAGCACGTGAAAACTTGAATCTTTCTCTCGAAGACGTCGCCAAAGAAATTTCGCTGCGTCCCTCCATATTACAACAACTTGAAAACAACGAATTTATTCAAAAATCTACCCCTACAATCTTTGTAAAAGGTTACGTGCGTAGTTATGCCAAATTCTTACGCTTACCTGATTCTGTATGGGAAAATATTACATTTGCAGAGAACGATAAAAACGATCTGAGTAAAAATGCTCGTTCAACTCGTGAAGTAAATCAATATTCTTCCCACTCTCGTTGGGTCGGGCGTTTATCTATCATTGTACTTATTTTAGTCCTTGGCATGACTGGACTTTGGTGGTGGCAAAGTTATCAGCAAAATAACCAAGAACGTGATGACTTAGTACAAAGCTATGTTGCCTCTACCGAAAACAATCAGCCAGTCACAGCTCTTGTGACGACAGAAGAAAGTAATAAAACTGCACCAGAAACAACCGCAGCAGTCTCACAACCAGTAGAAATAACAAATAATGTGTTACCAGAAATAGCACAAGAAAATGCCGTTCCACAAACAAAAAACGATGAAAAATCAGTTTCTGACACTCAAAGTGCGGTAGAAAATCCATCAATTTCTCCAGCAGCTCCTACTGTAAAAGGAGACTTGATTGTAGAAATTTTAAATAATACGAGCTGGCTCAGCGTAAAAGATAAAAATCGCCGAGTATTAGCACAAAAAGAGTACAAAAAAGGTGAAGTATTAACTTTTAATGGAGATGAGTTTTCATTAATTGTTGGCGCACCAAGTAATGTGCGTATCACCTATAAAGGTGAAAATTATCCATTAAAAGTGGATGGCCGCATTGCAAAATTCAAACTTTCACAGCCTTAATAAGGAAAAAGATGTCAGCTTTTCAACCAAGCATTAAGCGTCGTGAATCGACAAAAATTTATGTAGGAAATGTACCCGTTGGTGGTGATGCACCAATTGCCGTGCAATCAATGACAAATACTCGCACCACTGATGTGGAGGCGACTGTTGCTCAAATTAAATCATTAGAACGTGTTGGCGCAGATATCGTTCGCGTATCTGTTCCAACAATGGATGCCGCAGAAGCATTTAAACAAATTAAACAACAAGTGAATGTCCCGCTCGTGGCAGATATTCATTTCGACTATCGTATCGCGCTAAAAGTCGCAGAATATGGAGTAGATTGTTTACGTATCAATCCAGGCAATATTGGTCGTGAAGATCGCATCCGTGCCGTTGTTGATTGTGCTCGTGACAAAAATATTCCGATTCGTATCGGCGTAAACGCTGGCTCTTTAGAAAAAGATCTGCAAGAAAAATACAGCGAGCCAACACCAGAAGCATTATTAGAATCAGCATTACGTCATGTAGAAATTCTGGACCGTCTTAATTTCGATCAATTTAAAGTGAGTGTAAAAGCCTCTGATGTGTTCTTAGCGGTAGAAGCTTATCGTTTACTTGCCAAATCTATCAAGCAGCCATTACATTTAGGTATTACAGAGGCGGGGGGCGCACGTGCAGGTGCGGTTAAATCTGCAATAGGTTTAGGTATGTTACTTGCCGAGGGTATTGGTGACACATTACGTGTATCATTAGCAGCCGATCCTGTAGAGGAAATTAAAGTAGGTTTTGATATTCTTAAATCTTTACGAATTCGCTCTCGTGGCATTAATTTTATTGCGTGCCCAACGTGCTCTCGCCAAGAGTTTGATGTAATCGGTACAGTAAATGCGTTAGAACAACGCCTTGAAGATATTATTACACCAATGGATGTATCAATTATCGGTTGCGTAGTGAATGGTCCTGGCGAAGCGCTCGTATCTGATCTCGGGGTAACTGGTGGTAACAAAAAAAGCGGTTATTATCTTAATGGCGAACGCCAAAAAGAACGCTTCGATAACGAAGATATTGTTAACCAATTAGAAGCAAAAATTCGTGCAAAAGTCGCACAACAAGATCCTAAAAACAGAATTATTTAAGGAAAGCTCGTGGCTAAAACTATTCAAGCAATTCGCGGAATGAACGATTGCTCCCCTACTGAATCTCCATTATGGCAATGGATTGAAGCGCAAGTACGCCAGGTATTAAACAATTACGGTTATTCCGAAGTGCGTATGCCAGTTGTAGAAAGCACGCCATTATTTGCTCGTGCAATCGGTGAAGTAACCGATGTTGTTTCAAAAGAAATGTACACATTTTGGGATAACGATGAACAATTAACCTTACGCCCTGAAGGCACTGCAGGTTGCGTGCGTGCTGCCATTGAACACGGTTGGATCTATAACAATGAACAACGCTTGTGGTATATGGGACCAATGTTCCGTCATGAACGTCCACAAAAAGGTCGTTACCGTCAATTCCATCAAGCAGGTGTTGAGGTATTCGGTATTGCGAATCCAGAAATCGATGCAGAATTAATCATGCTTACCTATCGTTTATGGAAAGCGTTAGGTATCGATCAAGATGTGACACTTCAACTTAACTCAATTGGCTCTTTAGAAGCACGAGCAAATTATCGCTCAGCTTTGGTTGGATTCTTAGAAAACCATCAAGATTTAATGAGCGATGAAGAAAAAGATCGCTTGGTAAAAAATCCGCTTCGTATTTTAGATACCAAAAATCCAGAATTACAAAAAGTATTAGATAACGCGCCAAAATTACTTGATTATTTAGATGATGAAAGCCGTGAGCATTTTGAACAATTATGTTCATTATTAGATGCAGTGGGTATTCAATATGAAATTAATCCTAAACTCGTTCGTGGCTTAGATTATTACAATAAAACTGTATTTGAATGGGTAACCTCCGCTCTTGGTGCACAAGGTACCGTGTGTGGCGGCGGTCGTTATGACGGTTTAGTAGAACAACTTGGCGGGCACGCAACGCCAAGCATCGGATTTGCGATGGGATTAGAACGTTTAGTATTGTTAGTACAAGAAGTGAATCCAAATGTTCCTGTTAAAAGTGCGGTAGATATTTATGTTGTTTATCAAGGTGAAGGCACAACATTAGCCGCTTTTGAATTAGCAGAAAAAGTACGCTCAGAATTACCGCACTTAAATACCATGTTGCACTGCTCTGGCGGTAATTTCAAAAAACAATTCAAACGTGCAGATAAATCAGGAGCAACATTAGCATTAGTTATCGGAGAAAACGAAGTACAAAATAAACAAGTCGTTATTAAACACTTGCAAGGTGGCTCAGATCAGCAAACCTTAGATTTAGTGAATGTAATCGACTATATTCAAACTCAATTTTAATTTAAAAGGGGAAAAACATGGCTTATTCCATTGAAGAAGAACAAGAGATTAACCAGTTAAAAGACTGGTGGAAAGAAAATGGCAAAACAATTATTGTCGCTTTTATCTTAGGTGTTGGTGGTATGTTTGGATGGCGTTATTGGCAAGCCCACCAAGCAGAACAAATCGCTCAAGCTTCTGCACAGTATGATGCGTTAATCTATTCTGCACAACAAGATGAACAAGCTAAAAAAGCAAATATAGAACAATTTGTGCAAGCTAACAGTAAAACGGCATACGCTGTCTTTGCTTTATTAGATGAAGCGAAAAAAGAGACTGAAAAACAAGACTTTGCTGCAGCAGAAGCAAATTTAAATCAAGCATTAACTCAGTCTCAAGATGAAGTATTAACATCTATTGTTGCATTACGTCTGAGTGCGGTGCAATTTCAATTAGGTCAATTAGATAATGCGTTAACCAGCTTAAATCAAGTGAAAGGTGAAAGTTTTAATGCTCGTAAAGCGATTTTAACTGGCGATATCCAAGTCGCCAAAGGAGATAAAGTTGCGGCTAAAAACAGCTTTGAGCAAGCACAACAAAGTGGTAGCCAATTAGAACAACAAATGGCCAAAATGAAATTAAACAATCTTTAAAAAATAATACCCGCATCAAGATGCGGGTATTTCTTATCTTTTTAGCCACAAAATCACACAACCTTCCTAGCAAGTATAAAAAGCAAAACGGGGCGATGCTGTAAATCTTTAAATTCATGATGCCATTGAACCTGATCTGCTAACATAGGTTCTTCCATTTGCTCAATTTGAAAACCTACTTTAATCAAATTATTAATAATCGTTGCAGTCGTACGATGATAAGTCTTAAAAGTCTGCTTAAACCAACTCCGTTCTCTTTCTCCTTCATCTCGATAATGATTCAAACGGTAAGCAATTTGCTGTTTATTCTCATTTTTTTCCCAACGTTCCCCTGTCTTATGGCAGGTCGTGATAGGATGTTCTTGAGAAAAAACAAGCACACCATTTGCTTTCAACTTATTAAAAATTGCAGATAACAATTGAGGAAATTCTTTTACATAATGAAAAGCAAAAGAACTCGTAATTACATCAAAATTATCTTCTGGCAATTCAATAAGTTTTTCCATAGATAATTGATAAAGAGAAAAACAATCTTTAAATTCACCGCACTTTTCTAAATCAATTTTAGCTTGCTTTAACATATTTGCGGACAGATCGATTCCAACTACGTATTTAGCGCCTCTTGATAAATAAAGTGCTAAATGTTCACCAGCCCCACACCCAAGATCAAGTATTTTTTTTCCTTGTAAGTCTGGCAAAAGTGAAAGCATTGTCGGTTTCTCAACAACTTCATTTAAACTAATAGGATTAGAACGAAGCTTTTGGTAAAGCTCAAAGAAATTTTCCTTATCGTAAACACTGATTTGATTTATCATATTTTCACTATAGCGCTAAAACAAGCACGCCTGATAGAATTAAAATACTACCGATAATTAATTTTAGGCTGAGTGGCTCACCTAAAATGACAACCCCTAGAATAATTGCAATAACTACACTTAATTTATCAATCGGAGCAACCCAAGAGGCAGGAGCAAGTTGGAGCGCGCGATAATAACAAAGCCAAGACAACCCAGTTGCAATACCTGATAAAATCAGAAAACTAAACGGTTTTACTGCAATATGCTGTGGCAATTGCCACTCGTTACGAGCAGATAGAATGCCTGCCGTCACAAATAAAATGACAAGAGTTCGAATAAAGGTGGCAAGATTACTATTCATCCCTTCTACGCCAAGCTTGCCTAAGATCGCCGTGAGCCCTGCAAAAAATGCAGAACCTATCGCAAAAAATACCCAATTCATACTCTTTCCTTATTTACCCACAGCCCCTAAAATTCGCTATACTTTTCCGCTATAATAACGGAAATTTTTTTTATGAAGAAGTAAAAATGAATCAGATTAACATTGAAATCGCTTATGCTTTGCCGGAGCGTTATTATTTGAAATCTTTTCAAGTTGATGAAGGAATCACCGTGCAAACGGCGATTACACAATCAGGGATTTTAAGCCAATTTCCTGATATTGATTTGAGCACAAATAAAATTGGGATTTTCAGTCGTCCAATTAAATTGACTGATGTATTAAAAGAGGGCGATCGTATTGAAATTTACCGTCCATTACTTGCTGATCCGAAAGAAATTCGCCGTAAACGTGCAGCAGAGCAAGCTGCAGCAGCCAAAGACAAAGAAAAAGGAGCTTAAAAATGACCGCACTTTCATCTGTTGATTTTTGTTTACCTGAACATATCACACCAGAAATTTTTCTACGCGATTATTGGCAGAAAAAGCCACTTGTGATTCGTAACGGTTTGCCTGAAATTGTTGGGCAGTTTGAGCCACAAGATATTATTGAGCTTGCACAAAATGAAGATGTTACTGCTCGTTTAGTGAAGACATTTTCTGATGATGATTGGAAAGTTTTTTTTAGCCCTTTAAGCGACAAGGATTTTCAAAAATTACCTGAAAAATGGTCGGTGTTAGTTCAAAATTTGGAGCAATGGTCGCCTGAATTAGGACAGCTTTGGAACAAATTTGGCTTTATTCCTCAGTGGCAACGTGACGACATTATGGTGTCTTACGCGCCGAAAGGTGGCTCTGTTGGTAAACATTATGATGAGTATGATGTATTCCTGGTGCAAGGATATGGTCATCGTCGTTGGCAATTAGGTAAATGGTGTGATCCAAGTACCGAATTTAAACCCAATCAGCCAATCCGAATTTTTGATGATATGGGTGAATTGGTGATTGATGAAGTCATGAATCCGGGCGATATTCTCTATATTCCAGCGCGTATGGCGCATTATGGTGTGGCTGAAGATGATTGTTTAACCTTTTCTTTTGGTTTGCGTTATCCAAATTTAAGCAATTTAATTGATGGTATAAGTAAAGGTTTTTGTCATCAAGATCCTGATTTGAATTTAAGCGAGTTTGATTTGCCGCTACGTTTAAGACAGTCTGAACAACGTACAGGTAAACTTACGGATGAAAATATTCAAGCGATGAAACAGCTTTTATTAGATAAATTGGCTCATTCAGAAGCTTTTGATGCATTGTTTAAGCAAGCCGTAGCAAGTGCAGTGAGTTCTCGTCGTTACGAGTTATTAGTCTCTGATGAAATGTGTGATCCTGATGAAGTGCGGTCAATTTTAGAAGAGGATGGGGCATTCCTTTCTCAAGACAACAATTGTAAATTGCTTTACACCGAAAATCCACTGCGAATTTATGCTAATGGTGAGTGGTTAGATGAACTTAATGTGATTGAGACTGAAGTATTGAAACGCTTATCTGATGGTGAAAGTTTGGATTGGGCATTTCTATCTAATTTAGTTAATGAAACCGAAGATCCTGAAACCTCAATGGATTTACTGTTGGATTCAATTTGTAACTGGGTTGATGATGGTTGGGCGTTAATTGAATAACATGTCAGACAATATTTATTCCGTCTCTCAACTCAACTCTGCTGCGCGCCAGATGCTCGAAGGGAATTTTTCACAAATTTGGCTAACGGGTGAAATTTCTAATTTTACGCAACCCGTGTCTGGGCATTGGTATTTAACCCTGAAAGATGAAAATGCACAGGTGCGTTGTGCAATGTTTCGTATGAAGAATTTGCGTGTTGCTTTTCGTCCACAAAATGGGATGCAAGTGCTTGTGCGTGCCAATGTGAGTTTATATGAGCCTCGTGGTGATTATCAGCTTATTATTGATTCCATGCATCCAGCTGGTGAAGGCCTGTTGCAACAGCAGTTTGAAGCATTAAAAATGAAGTTGGCTGCGGAAGGATTGTTTTCTCAAAATCTTAAGAAAAATCTACCGCACTTTAGTAAAGCGGTTGGGATTATTACGTCTTCTACAGGTGCGGCATTGCAAGATATTTTGCATATCTTGGCACGCCGTGATCCAAGTTTAAAAGTTGTTATTTATCCCACTGCGGTTCAGGGTAAAGAGGCGATCGCAGAAATTGTGCAAATGATTGAACTTGCCAATCTGCGACAAGAAGTGGATGTATTAATTGTTGGACGTGGTGGTGGTTCATTAGAAGATCTTTGGTGTTTTAATGAAGAAGAAGTGGCGAGAGCGATTTTTCGTTCAACCTTACCCATTATCAGTGCGGTAGGTCATGAAACGGATGTAACGATTGCAGATTTTGTGGCAGATCTTCGTGCGCCGACTCCTTCTGCTGCGGCTGAATTAGTGAGTCGTAATCAAGATGAATTATTGCAACAACTTCGCCATCAACAACAACGTTTAGATATGGCATTTGATCGTTTATTTACGCGAAAAAGCCAGCGTTTGAAACAACTAACCTTACGATTGCAAAATCAACATCCACAGAATCAGTTACGCACTCAACAAGCGAAAAATGAACAGCTTACGCATCGCTTGCAACTTGCTATGTTACGTCAGTTTGAAAATACACAACAAAAATTCACCGCACTTTCTTCTCGTTTGAAACAAAATCCATTGCCATATCGAGTGCAACGTCACCAACAACGCTTAGAGCAGTTACAAGTGCGGTTAAATTTTTTCGTAAATCGCCAAGTGACGGAACGTCAAAATAAACTGGCAACGTTATGCGGAAAATTGGATGGTTTAAGCCCGTTGAAGGTATTGGCAAGAGGTTATTCCATTGCGGAAAATGCTCAAGGAAAAGCAATAATAAGTACTCAAGATGTGAAGAAAGGTGAATGTATCACGACGCAAGTTAAAGACGGAAGAATTATCAGTAAAGTTATATAATATTTGTCATTTACATCAATAAGCAAAGGGAGTAGCAAATGAGATACTCCCTTTTGTTATTTAATTATGACAATGCCCAACCGCCTGCATAGAATGCAACGAGTACGATTGCAATAATCACAGTCCCTACATTTAAGCGTTTAATATCGCCACTCACGATTCTTCCAATCACTAATGCCGCAAAACCTAACATAATGCCTGTTACGATGTTTGCGGTAAGTACGATAAATACTGCGCAGATTAATCCGCTCATCGCGCCAACGAAATCATCGAAATCTAATTTGCTTACATTGCTTAACATTAATAAACCAACATACATTAATGCTGGGGCAGTTGCGTATCCAGGCACTAAGAAAGCTAATGGTTGAAAGAAAAGCATTAATAGGAATAACACACCAACAACGATTGCAGTAATACCTGTTTTACCGCCTGCTGCTGTTCCTGCTGCTGATTCAATATAAACAGCAGCTGGTGCTGTACCGAATAAGCCTGAGAATAAGCTACTGATTGAGTCTGAAGTTAAAGCTTTACCGCCATTGATAATTTGACCATCCTTATCAAGCAAGTCTGCTTGACCTGCAACTGCGCGAATTGTACCCGTTGCATCAAATACGGCGGTCATCACCAAAGCAAATACGACAGGCAAGATTGCTGGTTGTAGTGCGCCCATAAAGTCTAATTGTAAGAAAAGAGAATTTTCACCAAATGTTGGCATTTTGAAAATCTCTCCGCCAAATTTTACATTTGGATCAAAAATTAAACCTACGATAGTAATAGCGATAATTACCCATAAAATACCGCCTTTAATTTTCATTTTTTCAAGGCCGATAATGAGCGCCAAACCAATTAAGGACATCATGACTGGGAATGAGGTGAAATCGCCTAATTTTACTGGTAAGCCAGCTTGGTTGCTGACGACTAAACCAACGCCGTTTGCCGCAATTAAAAGTAAAAAGAGTCCGATACCAATGCCTGCTCCGTGAGCGATACTGGATGGTAAATTACGCAAGATCCATGCACGAATACCCGTGGCAGAAATTAAGGTAAACACAACCCCCATTAAGAATACTGCGCCTAGCGCAACAGGAATGGCAACCTTTTGACCAATTACTAGGCTAAATGCTGTAAAAGCTGTAAGAGAAATTGCACAACCAATTGCCATTGGTGCATTTGCCCATAAGCCGATTAAGATAGACCCTAATCCTGCAACTAAGCAGGTGGCAATAAAGACAGATTCCGCCGGAAAACCTGCAGCACCTAGCATATTGGGTACCACGATTACAGAATAAACCATTGCTAAGAACGTGGTTAAACCCGCGATAATTTCTTGACGAACAGTTGAACCACGTTGCTTGAGCTCAAATGTTTTTTCTAAAGTTGGCATAGTGTTCCTTAAAGTTGAGTGAAAAATTGAAGTGAATAAGGCGCGCTATTTTACATCATAAAAATGAGAAGTAAACGTTTGCGTTAGTTTTGTTTAGAATAAAGTGTGGTCAAAATTATGAATAGTTATGAAATAATCTATTTGCTGATTTTCTCTACAAATGAGACTGCGAGTCAGCAGAAAAACTGCTATACTTGTCACGTTTTTTAACTTGATAAAATGAAGGAAACAAAATGGCTGATTTTAATCAAATTTTAACGCCAGGCGATGTAGATGCTGGCATTATCAATGTAGTAAACGAAATTCCAGAAGGTAGCTGCCATAAAATTGAATGGAATCGTAAAGTTGCGGCATTCCAATTAGATCGTGTTGAGCCTGCAATTTTTGCAAAACCAACTAACTATGGTTTCATTCCACAAACTTTAGATGAAGATGGCGATGAGTTAGATGTGTTATTAATCACTCGTCAACCATTAGCAACAGGTGTATTCCTTGAGGCTAAAGTAATTGGTGTCATGAAATTTGTTGATGATGGTGAAGTGGATGACAAAATCGTTTGTGTTCCTGCAGATGATCGTGATACAGGCAATGCATACAATTCATTAGCAGATTTACCGGCAAACTTAATTAAACAAATTGAGTTCCATTTCAATAACTATAAAGCGCTTAAGAAACCTGGCTCAACGAAAGTAACGCATTGGGGCAATGTAGAAGAAGCGAAAGAAGTGATTCGTGAGTCTATTAAACGTTGGAATGAACGTTAATTAACTTTAAAGATAAAAGAGCGGTGATATTTCACCGCTCTTTGTATTAGAATTACACAAACCAATTTTAATCTCGCCAATCACTCCAATTTTAATTTTGAATAAGCATCTGATTACTAAACATTTAAGTGTGGTTAAATCATTTTTTAATCACACTTTTTTTGATTCCAATCAAAATAACCTACTAATTTAGTCAATTACTTTGTTTGGGGTATTATTTTAACGCCATAATACCCGATATAATTAGTCGGGTATTTTGCTTTATGTAAAATATTTACCTATGATTTTAAATAGGAAGTTAATTTTTCAATAACCTAGGAGTGATAAAATGGGACAGTATAAAAAGTTCTGGTACCTATTAGTTGCCGTATTGATTGGGTCATTCTCAATTTTAGGCTACTACGGGTTCGAAGTATATCGTGAAGCACCGCCGATTCCGCAACAATATGTTTCTGAATCTGGTGAAAAAGTGATTACACACGATGATATTTTACATGGTCAAACCGCTTGGCAAACTACAGGCGGTATGCAAGTGGGGTCAGTTTGGGGTCATGGTGCATATCAAGCACCAGACTGGACAGCGGATTGGCTTCACCGTGAACTAACCAACTGGTTGGACATTACAGCGAATCAAGAGTTTGGTAAAAACTTCGCTGATTTAAATGATGAACAACAAACTTTATTAAAAGCGCGTTTAACCAAAGAATATCGTGGTAGTAAAGTTGAAAACGGTACCGTTGTGCTTTCTAACACCCGTTTAGCAGCAATGGAAAAAACGGCACAATACTACATCTCTTTATATAGTGATGATCCTGCAACTAAAGTGACTCGTGAACACTTTGCGATGAAGGATAATACTCTTCCTGATTTACAAGCTCGTAAAGACTTAGCTAAATTCTTCTTCTGGACAGCGTGGACTGCCTCAGCTGAACGTCCAAATACTCACGCAAGTTACACCAACAACTGGCCACATGAGCCGTTAATCAACAACGTACCAACACCAGAAAACGTCATTTGGTCTATTGCAAGTGTCGTATTCCTCATTGCAGGTATTGGTTTCGTGGTATGGATTTGGTCATTCAAAAAACGTGAAGATGAAAAAGAACCAGCAACACCTGAATTCGATCCGCTTACAAAATTACAACTTACCCCTTCTCAACGCGCATTAGGCAAATATCTCTTTACGGTGCTTGCATTATTCTTACTGCAAGTGAACTTAGGGGCGATTGTTGCTCACTATACCGTTGAAGGTCAAGAATTCTATGGTATTGATATTTCTCAATACTTACCTTATTCATTAGTGCGTACATGGCATATTCAAGCAGCATTATTCTGGATTGCAATGGCATTCTTAGCTGGCGGTTTATTCCTTGCACCAATCATCAATGGTGGTAAAGATCCGAAATTCCAAAAATTGGGTGTAGATGTTCTCTACTGGGCATTAGTGGTATTAGTAGTGGGTTCATTTACTGGTAGCTACTTAGCGATTGCGCATATTCTTCCTGAAGAATGGAGCTTTATGTTCGGTCACCAAGGTTACGAATTCATTGACTTAGGTCGTTTCTGGCAAGCAGTGAAATTCGCAGGCATCTTGTTCTGGTTAGTCTTAATGCTTCGCGGCACAGTGAATGCATTCAAACAACCCGGTGATAAAAACTTATTAGCATTGTTCTTCGCTTCCGTCATTGCGATCGGGTTATTCTATGGTCCAGCATTATTCTACGGCGAGCACACTCATATTTCTGTGATGGAATACTGGCGTTGGTGGGTAGTTCACCTATGGGTAGAAGGATTCTTCGAAGTATTCTCTGTAGCGGCACTCTCATTCATCTTCGTAAGTTTAGGTTTAGTTTCACGTCGTACTGCAACTGTGGCAACCATTACTGAAGCAGCATTGTTCTTAATCGGCGGTATTCCTGGTACCTTCCACCACTTATACTTCGCGGGTGCAACCACTCCAATTATTGCTGTGGGTGCATCATTCTCTGCACTTGAGGTAGTACCTTTAGTATTATTAGGTCACGAAGCGTGGGAACATTGGGCAATGAAACAAAAAGCACCTTGGATGGAACGCTTAAAATGGCCTCTTTACTGCTTCGTAGCCGTCGCATTCTGGAATATGTTAGGTGCTGGCGTATTTGGTTTCTTAATCAACCCTCCAATTTCACTCTACTATGTTCAAGGCTTAAATACCACTGCCGTTCATGCTCACGCCGCATTATTCGGGGTATATGGTTTCTTAGCATTAGGCTTCGTCTTCTTAATTGCTCGTTATTTACGTCCAGATACACCATTTAACGATAAGTTAATGAAATGGGGCTTCTGGTTATTAAACGGCGGTTTAGTGCTTATGATCGTATCAAGCTTACTACCTATCGGCGTTATCCAAGGATATGCAAGTATCTCAGAAGGCTTATGGTATGCACGTAGTGAAGAATTTATGCAACAGCCATTATTCGATACCTTACGTTGGGTACGTCTAGGCGGTGATGTGGTATTCATCTTCGGTGCACTAGCCTTCTTCTGGCAAATCTTTACAATGATTTTCTTCAGACCTAAACATTAATTAGCCCTTCCTGAAAGCGACTTATGTAAAAGTAAGTCGCTTTATTTTTCTAAATCTAAAACGTCTCTCTACTTTTTGTAATTAAAATATTGATTTTGATAATTGTTATCATTAAAATTAAAAGGGATTGTAATGGATACAAAAATAACAGGAGTAAATTATGTTGAATAATGCAATGTTTAATAAACCCCAAAATCAACAAAAAAATAACCATGTTCCAGTCTTTTCAATGAGTCTTATATCTTTAGCAATTTTTTCTTTTCATATTTCTGCTTTTGCTGAATCTTTAGAACAAATTAATGTTGTAGATGAAAGCCCTGTTAATTCGACATCTGGAAGTAAAGGATATTCAATTAAATCAATGAATACAGCAACTGGATTACATATTTCAGGGAAAAATACACCTCAATCAGTTAGCGTTATTACAAGAAAACAACTTGATGATCGTGCAATTCATTCTCTTGAAGAAGCTATGAGAAATGCTACCGGTATCAATGTTGTTCGTGATTCAGGCTTACAAACTCGTTTTCTTTCTCGTGGATTCTATGTAGATCAAATTGCAGAAGATAATATTACAACTAATGTTGGTGGTCGCTCTGGTTATACAGCTAAAATTGATGTCCTACCAAGTACGGATTTAGCTGTTTATGATCATATTGAAGTTGTACGTGGGGCAACTGGATTGACTCAATCTAATTCAGAGCCTGGTGGAACTATTAATCTTATCCGAAAACGCCCAACTGAAAAATTTCAACATTTAGGAGAATTCACAACAGATCAACGAGGAAGCATTAGAACAATGCTTGATATATCGGGTCCCATGAATACTGAAAAAAGCGTGCGTGGACGCTTAGTTGGAGTGGATGAAAAAACAAACTCCTTTAAAGATAATGTAAAAAGCCGAAAAAAATTGATTTATGGTGTACTTGAAACCAATATTCATGATAAAGGTTTGTTTACATTAGGTGGTATGTATCAAAAAACAGATGAAGTTCCCGATTTTGCAGGTGTTATATTACCTTGTAAAGATCCTAAGATAGCTCCTTTTTCTTCTCGTCCGGCTTGTAATCATCCTATTGTCTTACCAAGAAATACTTACCTAGGTGAAAGTTGGTCACGCTTAAAAGGAGATAAATACAATCTCTTTTCAGAAACGAAATTCTTTCTAGATAATAATTGGGAATTTAGTATTGAGGCATCTTATACCCAAAATAATTCTGATGCGAAAATTGGCCAATACTTTATTAAGGATGAACATGCCGCTGGTTTATCTGGAGAAGATGCTACGGGCTTTTTAACCGAAAAAGGGGAAGTTATTCCTTTTGAGCCTAAAGATAAAGCATTAGAAAAATTAAAATCTTACCGTGATGAAGCTCAGGCTGAATATAAAAAACAAAAATTAGAATATATTCAACATCATCTTGATGAAAAAGATTTTACTAACTATAGAAATATGCGTATCGAATCCCGTAAACAGGGATTTAAACAATGTATGTCTGATGTTGGTCTAGATTTTTTATGTAGTGATTGGCTCGATCCTGGTATTGAGCAAGATAAAAATGATTATGTCGACAAAAAATTGCAAGAATCTGGAATATCAAATGATGCTAATTCTAGGTTTGCTAATTGGATGTATGGTTCTGCCCTTAATTCCAAAGGTACTACGAATAGAAAATTCTCTTTAACTCCTATTCATTATCGTAAAAAAGATGAGCAATATGCAATTAAACTAAATCTCTCAGGTAACTATCAATTATTAGATCGTACCCATGATTTTTATATGAGTTATGGTTTTAATAACGAATCTATTGAATCTGATTATGTTGAAATTTTTCAAACTCCATATCGAGCAAAACCTAAGAGTGAAGCAGAAGGAGTGCATGCGCATCTAGCAGGTATTTGTGAACCAGATCCTAATGGGCGTGAAAAATCACCATTTACAAAAAATACTCCTGAACCTAATTGGGGGCTTTATGATGAAAAAGGTAATCATAAAGTATATATGTCTGGCTGCAAGGATTCCAAAAAAGATAAATTAGTATTAAGACATAATGCTGACGGGACTGTAGCAAGAGATCCTGAAACTCATGAGCCAATTTATGATCCAGTTGATGAAGTTGATGAACATGGAAATAAAATAGTAATCGGTACAACCGAATATGGTAGACGCAAGTTATACAAACACGTTCAAGAACCAGATAATATGCAACTTGCTAATTACAATTACTCTAAATATCTTAACAAAAACCGTACACATTCAATAGTAATGAGTTCACGTTTTAATGTTACTGATAAATGGCATTTATTAACAGGTTTACAATTTACTCATTTCTCAACATTACAAAGCAAAGATATGCTCGTTTATGACGGTAAACCAGCAAGTACATTTCAAACACAATCTAGTTTAGCACAAGATCATGAGCATTATACTGCACGAGCTAAAGGGCATAAATTTACTCCTTACTTTGGTATAACTTATGATCTTACAGATAACCAGAGCCTATATGCGAGCTATACAAAAATCTTTAAACAACAAGACAATGTCGATGTTACTAGTAAAACTGCTCTTCCTCCATTAATGGGAACTAATACTGAGATAGGATGGAAAGGCTCTTTCTTTGAAGAACGTTTAAATAGTTCTATAGCATTCTTCCATATTGAACAAAAAAACCGAACTGTAGTAGATTTTGCTTATATACCTGGAAAATCAGGGAAACTTGGCTCATTTGAAACTATTGCGAAACCAATTGGTCGAGTGGTTAGTAAAGGGTTTGAAATTGAAACTGCAGGTAATCTTACTGAGAATTGGCAAATCTTTCTAGGCTATACTTACAATAAAAGTAAATATAAAAATGCACAAGAAATTAATGCTGAACGATTAGCTAAAAATTCAAAAGCTAACCCTTATAACTTCAGTAACTTCACACCGATACAAATGTTCCGATTAGCGACATCATATCGAATTCCTAACTCTAAATGGACTATTGGAGGAGGAATATCAGCTCAAAGTTCAACAAGTAGTCTATATAACATAGAGCAAGCTGGATATACATTATGGGATGCCAATATCCAATATTCATTGGGAGCTAATGCTAATCTTAGCCTTATTGGCATAAATCTAACTGATAAAACTTATTTCGAGAACAATTATAATAGAACACGTGGTATGAATAATTTCTATGGTCGTCCACGTACAGTTATGATGAAATTCGATTGGCACTTTTAATTTTACTTAAAAGGTATCATGCTTGAAACAATAAACTATTTAAGGATAACCCATGAAATCAATAACAATGAAACTATCACCCTTGAACCTAGCAATTCTTACATTTCTAACTACAGCCGCAATCGCAAGCGAGCAAAAAACAGAAATACTTGCTCCAATTGTTGTAACTGCATCAGGCTCATCTCAAGAATTTCGTGATGCACCCGCTAGTATCAGCGTAATTAACCAAGAACAACTCAAAAAACGTCCATCTTATCGGTTAGAAAATGCTTTACAAGATATTCCTGGCGTAAATTTAAGCGGTAGCAATGCCAATAGAACAGATATTTCAATTCGAGGCTTACCTGCTGATTACACATTAATTATGGTAGATGGACATCGCCAAAATACCCGAGAATCTCGTCCAAACGGTAATGGTGGTTTTGAAGGAGGCTTTATTCCACCTGTTAATGCTATTGAACGTATTGAGATCGTGAGGGGGCCAATGTCATCACTTTACGGCTCAGATGCAATGGGTGGTGTAGTAAATATTATTACCAAAAATGCAACAAGTAAATGGATAGGATCCATTTCAACAGGGTTTACAGCTCATGATAAATCAGATTTTGGAAATGGTTACCAAGGTAATTTTTTTGTATCTGGCCCAATCATGAAAGATATTTTAGGCATTCAAATTTATGGTGGAGGTAACTATCGCCAAGAAGATAATTTAATTGGTGCATCTAATAAAAATAAAGATCAAAATCTCAATACCAAAATTACATTTACCCCAGTAAATAAACAAACCTTTATTTTAGAAGGTGGACGCCATAGTTTAGAAAAAGATGAAACTCCAGGTAAAACTATTGATTTAACAACAACACGTGGCACAAGCATTACAAAAAATAACCCTACTTCAACTCATGCTACTCGTAGTCATTGGTCATTAACCCATCAAGCTGACTGGGAGTTTATAACATCTGAATTAAGCTTCTTACAGGAAATAGCAAAACGTGAAGTAAGTACAAATAATGTAACAAATAGCCGTAAACCAGAAATTAAAAATAATGTTTTTGATGCTAAATTTATGCTACCGCTATCGAATCATTTCTTTGTTTTTGGAGGGCAAGTACAGCAATCAAAATTACAAGATGATTCGGTCACACAAGTAAAAATTAAATCATTACCAAATGGTAAAAAATCCTCAAGAGCAGTTTTTGAAGGTAGTAAAAATAGTATAAAACAATCTGCAATTTTCTTAGAAGATCGCATTGATTTAAGCAAAGATTTTTTATTAACTTTAGGTTCTCGCTTAGATCACCATGAAAAATATGGTTCTTATTGGAGTCCTCGTGCTTATATGGTATATCACATTAATGATAATTTCAGTATTAAAGGTGGATTAGGTAAAGCCTTTAAAGCACCTAGTATTCGAGAAATTAGTGAAAGTTATGTAACATCCACTGAAGCTGGGGCTGGAGTCATTTACGGAAACAAAAATTTAAAACCAGAAACTAGCTTAAATGAAGAAGTCGCATTACTTTACAGCAATGAAAATGGATATAACGCAGGTATAACATTATTTAATACAGATTTCAAAAATAAACTTACAAGCTATTATAGCGGATTACAAGATACCGCAACTGGAGCAAAACTCTATAAATATGCTAATGTTGGGCGTGCTAATATTAAAGGTATAGAGATTTCATCTCATATTCCATTTAATTCTTATTGGAATGCTGATTTAACTTATACTTATCAAGATTCTAAACGTCAATCAGATGAAGATATCTCAGCCTCTAAAATAAGTTTGCGAGGGTTACCGCTTGATAACACCCCAAAACATTCAGCCAGTGCAAAATTAAATTGGGAAATAAATGATTCCTTTAGTGCTTATACACGAGTTGCTTACAAAGGTAAACAAATTTGGGCAAACCCTCGAAATGGCGACAACAAACATCAATATCGTACTCGTGGAGCTTATACTACTATAGATTTAGGTTCTACTTATAAATTTAATCCAAACGTCTCATTAAGTATTGCTATTCTGAATATTGGTAATGAAATAGGTGAAAGAGTAAATACAAATGGGGGGAGCTGGACTGTTGAAGATGGTCGTCGCTTATGGACAAATCTTAATGTAACCTTTTAATTAACCATAAAATTAGCTAGGTTTAGTTTTTCTAAATATAGATGTTTATTTTATATAATGAATATTATATAAAATATTCCCAAAAAAATAACCGCACTTTACAAAGTGCGGTTATTTTCTCTACTCTTTTTATCTAGAATAATTATTTCTTCTTCGCATATTTTAATGAGTCAATGGCTACCGCTAAAATAATAATGCTACCTTTGATGATGTATTGCCAGTAAGGGTTTACACCGATATAAGTTAAGCCGTAGTTGATAACTGTAAAGATGATAACACCTGTGATTACACCAATTACGGTACCTACACCACCCGCGAAGGATACGCCACCCACTACGCAAGCGGCAATCGCATCTAATTCATACATAAAACCTAAGTTGTTAGTTGCAGAACCGATACGGCCCGCTTCGAGCATACCACCAAAGGCATAAAACACACCGGCGATCATATAAATCACAACTAAATTACGTGCAACATTCACGCCTGAAACTTTTGCTGCTTCCGGATTTCCACCAATAGCAAAGATATTTTTACCAAAACGGGTTTTGTTCCACATTATCCATACCAAAAATGAAGCAATTGCAGCATAAATAGTAATATAAGAAAGTTTGAAACTCCCAATTCGGAAAAAGCCTTGAGCAAATGTTGAGAAATTTTCACTAAAACCAGCGATTGGCGATCCACCTACAGCATCATAGTATAGTGAGTTGAAACCATATACGATAATCATGGTTCCCATAGTTGCAATAAACGGTGTTACATTTAAGTAAGCAATAACCAATCCATTTATTAAACCAATAATTGCTCCTACAGCACAAACGGCAAGAATAACAACTGGGATTGGAATTTCACCCATTTCAGGAAATACGCGGTTCATATTTTCCATTGATTGCAACATAGTTGCAGAGATAACTGCAGCCAAACCTACTTGACGACCAGCAGATAAGTCCGTTCCTTGTGTAATTAATAAACCAGCAACCCCAAGTGCAATAATTAAACGAACTGAAGATTGAGTTAAAATATTACTAAAGTTCATCAAATTTAAGAATGTTGGATCTTGCGCAATAATAATACCGAGCAAAATCAATAGCACAAAATAAATGGCATTTTGCTTTAAGAAATCAAAGGATTTGTTTTTTTGTAAGGCACTCATAATCTGTTCCTTTTGTTATAAATATTTCGCAGCGAGTTGCAAAATTTCTTCTTGTGAAGTTTTTGCAGTTTCTACAATACCCGCCAATTTACCGTTACTCATCACTAAAATACGGTCAGTTACACCTAGTAATTCAGGCATTTCTGATGAAATCATAATAATGCCTTTATCTTTTTTAGCGAGCTCTTGAATGAGTTGGTAAATTTCAAATTTTGCTCCAATGTCGATACCGCGAGTCGGCTCATCAAGCATCAGAATTTCAGGTTGAGTTAAAAGCCAACGACCGATAATGACCTTTTGTTGGTTACCGCCAGAAAGAGAACCAATTGTTGTTCTATGTGATGGCGTTTTAACATTCATTGAATCAATTACCCACTGGGTATCACTTTTCATTTTCTTCGTGCTAAGTAATTTCCATGGGGTGAGATAAGATTTCATATTTGAAATCAATGAGTTAAATTCAATGCTTAAATTAGAGTAAATACCAGTTGAGCGACGCTCTTCAGTTACTAATGCAAAGCCATTATTAATCGCTTCAAGTGCGGTATGATTTTTTACGGTTTTTCCGTGTAACTTGATAGTTCCTTCGGTTAATTCACGTACGCCAAAAACAGCTTCAACAATATCAGTACGTTTAGCCCCCACAAGGCCTGCAATACCGAGAATTTCACCTTTTCGTAATTCAAAAGATACGTCTTGAATGGATGGTTGATTTTTAGCGGTAAGATTTTCCACCTGTAAAATTACTTCTTTTGGCGTATTTGTTTTTTCAGGGAAACGCTGTGTTAATTCACGCCCTACCATCATTCCGACAATTTGTTCCATGCTGGATTCTTTCACGTTTACCGTGTTGATCCATTTACCGTCGCGTAGAATAGTAATTTCATCACAGATTTTGAAGATTTCATCCATTTTGTGAGAAATATAAATAATGCCGCAACCGCGTTGTTTTAATTTGTCGATAATTTTAAACAGATGCTCAACTTCTTTTTCAGAAAGCGAGGATGTGGGTTCATCCATGATTACGATTTTAGCGTTATACGAGAACGCCTTCGCAATTTCGATCATCTGCATTTGAGAAACTGAAAGTTTGGCGACTTTTTCTTTAGGATCTACATCAATATCCAATTCATCAAAAATCGCTTTAGTATCACGGTACATTTTTGCGTGATCGACAAAAGGTCCTTTAAGTGGATAGCGTCCAAGCCACAAGTTATCCATTACGCTAGTTTGGCGCACGAGGTTGAGTTCTTGGTGCACCATTGAAATACCATTCTCAAGGGCTTCTTTAGATGTTTTAAAATTGACAGGTTGACCTAAGAAAAGGATTTCACCTTCATCTTTGGCATAAATGCCGAATAAGCATTTTAGCAATGTAGATTTGCCCGCGCCGTTCTCACCCATTAAAGCATGAACAGAATGTGAACGAACCGTTAAGTTTGCGTTATCTAAGGCTTTTACGCCAGGAAAGGACTTGCAGACATTGGTCATTGTGAGCAGCACTTGGCTGTCTTGGCTTTGAGTTTGAGATGTCATATCCAACCTCGTTAAAAAGGGGAAGGGCAACTTCCCCTTGGATTACAACAAAAATTGATGAGAAATTATTTTAAGAAGTCGCCTAAGTTGTCTTTATCTACACCAACATAAGGGATACGTACAACACGATCTTTTAATTCCCATTTTGTGCCTTCAGTAGCTGCTTTGCCTTGTGCTAAGTTGTTAGATAATTGAACAACTGCTTTACCTTGGTTCACACCATCGTTTAACACAGTACCAGCAAGCTCCCCTTTTTTGATTAGTTGTAATGCTTCTGGTAATGCGTCCACACCGAAGATAGGTAGTTTTTTACCATGTGCTTTGGTTGCTTCTAATGCGCCTAGTGCCATACCATCGTTGTTAGAAATAATTACTTCAATGTCGTTCGCTTTAGAGCTAGATAACCAAGCATCTACTTTATCTTTCGCCATTGCAGCATCCCACATACCAGTATCAATAAATAATTGTTCAGTTTGGATACCTTTCGCATTAAGTTCTTCAACTACAAATTTTGTACGCGCTTCAGCATCTGGGTGACCTGGTTCACCTTTTAATAATACGAATTGGATTTTACCATCTTTATTTAAGTCTAGGGCTGGATTCGCTTTCCATTGTTTTGCAATTAAATCCCCTTGAATTAAGCCTGATTCTTTTGGATCAGTACCTACATAGTAAGCGTGTTCATAAGAACCGATAGCTTTTGCACCTGGGTCTTTATTAAAGAATACAACAGGAATGTTATCTGGTTTTGCTTTGCCAATAATGGTTGGTGCTGCAGCTGGGTCAACTAAGTTAATTGCAAGAGCTTTCACACCTTTGGAAAGTAATACATCAACTTGGTCATTTTGAATTGATTGTGCATTTTGGGAGTCATTCATTAAAAGTTTAATACCGCCAACTGCTTTAGCCTCTTTGTCGATTTCTTTACGCATTAATGACATAAAATTATCATCATATTTGTAAATAGTGACGCCGATTTTACTATCAGCTGCAAAACTTGAAGATACTGCTCCTAAACCGATAGCCAAAGCAACCGCACTTAATACTGCTGTTTTTTTCATAATAACGCTCCTATTTTGGAATGTTGATGTTAGAGATAAATATTGCATGACATTCTGCAATTGATGCCATATTAGCGAATAATTTACTCGGAATCTGTGATCAAACTCACATAAAATGAAAACGATTACATTAAAAATTCGGATTTGTGATCACTATCACATTTTATGAGTGTGTTTATCTTCAAATTTAGATAGATTTCACAGAAAAACGACGTACTAATGTTGGGTTAAACTGAATTGTTGATGGCGTTCTCACCTCATTATCGACAAGGCTTAATGCTAGATTAGCTGCATAAGTTGCCATTAAATCAATAGGATAGCGAATAGTCGTCAATTTAGGAATTAAATAACGAGCAATTGGCATATCGTCAAAACCAATGATTGAAAATTGGCTTGGTACACTAATATTGTTTTCATTGAGAACTGAAATGGCTCCCGCAGCCATCGAATCATTATAAGCCACAACTGCAGTGAGATCTTTGTTATAACTAAGCAAATCAATCATAGCTTTTTCTCCACCTTCGAAGTCTGGTGAATTGTGCGTGATGGCATGCTCAATAATTGGATAATTGTGATCTTTTAATGCAGTCAGATAACCATCTCGACGCTCAATTTCATCGAAAATTGCATGGTTAGATCCAATATATGCGATATGTTTATGACCACAACGGATAAGCATTTCCGTTGCTAAGTAGGTTCCTTTTTTATTGTCTAAACTTACGCAACGATTTTCATAGCCTTGAATCACTCGGTTGATAATCACCATTCCTGGTACTGTTTTCAAATAATGGCTAAGTTCATCATCAGATAATGCTTTGGAATGCACAACTAAACAACTACAACGCTTGCGAAGTAAAGTATCAATAGCTTCACGTTCCTTCTCTGCATGGTGATAGCCAATACCAATCAAGATTGTTTTACGGTGTGCTTCTGCAACTTTATCTACGGCTTTCACTAAAATAGCAAAAAACGAGTCTGTTACATCGGTAACAACCACACCAATCGTATCGGTGTTTTGTATTGCAAGGGCTTTAGCATTTGCATTTGGTTGATAATTAAGTTGCTCAATTGCTTGTCTTACGGCAAGGCGGGTATCTTCACTCACTGAGGGATGTTGATTTACAACGCGAGAAACAGTAGCAATAGATACATGGGCTAATTCGGCTACATCATGAATGGTGCTCATAGAATGCTCTCCATAATGAAATCACGTTTCTTATTATGTTCTTTCTAAATAAAATTGAAAGCGGTTACTTTCTGATTTGTAACCGAGATCACAAAAAACTTTCAGAGATTTTCCCATTATGTGATACTGATCACGGTTTATTTTTTTGAATTTGCTATCTTATGCGCAGTATTTTGTGTAATCGTTTACAATTTAGAAAGGGAGCCAATTATGAGTGATATTTTTGAACCAACAGAGCATCCACATCGTCGCTATAATCCGTTAATTGATCAATGGGTTTTGGTATCACCACATCGTGCTAAGCGTCCATGGCAAGGGCAACAAGAAAAAGTGAATGAAGAACAAAAACCAAGTTATGATCCAACTTGTTATCTTTGCCCGAGTAATAAGCGTATTACAGGTGAATTAAATCCAGATTATCGTAAACCTTATGTGTTTAAAAATGATTTTTCCGCGCTTTTAGAAGATACGCCAGCCCCTGAAAAATCCTCAGATCCACTTTTCCAGAGTTCTCAAGCTCGTGGTGAAAGTCGAGTCATTTGTTTCTCTCCAGATCATAGTAAAACATTGCCATTATTGACCGCACTTGAGATTGAAGAAGTGATTAAAGTATGGCAAGAGCAACTTCGTGAACTTGGCGCGAAATACCAATGGGTGCAAATTTTTGAAAACAAAGGGGCGGCAATGGGTTGTTCGAACCCACATCCGCATGGCCAAATCTGGGCGAACAGTTTCTTACCAAATGAAGTTGCTCGTGAAGATCGCACACAACGTGATTATTTACTAGAACATGGTTCTGTAATGTTGGTTGATTATGTGAAACGAGAACTGGAGTTACAGGAACGTATTGTCGTTGAAACTGAGCATTGGGTAGCTTTAGTGCCTTATTGGGCTGTTTGGCCATTTGAAACATTGCTTTTACCAAAAGCTCATGTAAAACGTTTAACTGAATTAAGTGACGAACAATCAAAAGATCTTGCGGTTATTTTGAAAAAATTGACGACCAAATACGACAATCTATTTGAGACCTCTTTCCCATATTCAATGGGATTCCATGCCGCACCATTTAATGGCGAAGATAACGAACATTGGCAGCTACATGCTCATTTTTACCCTCCTCTTTTACGCTCAGCAACCGTGCGTAAATTTATGGTGGGATATGAAATGTTAGGCGAAAGCCAACGCGATTTAACGGCGGAACAGGCCGCAGAGCGATTATGTGCTTTGAGTGAAGTTCATTATAAAGAAAGAACTAAATAATATAGCCAGTCCCTCTCTTTACAAAAGAGGGGGTAGATCGAGTACAGATTTAATATAAAGGATAGAAATATGACCCCAATCCAAAATGCTCAACAAATTTTCAATAAACAGAATAAAAATTTGCCAGAAATTACCATCTATGCACCTGGCCGAGTAAATATCATCGGCGAACATACCGACTACAACGACGGCTTTGTTATGCCTTGTGCGATTAATTTTGGTACGGCCGTTTCTGGTACAAAACGAGATGATCATATTTGGAATGTTTATGCAGCGGATCTTGATGAAACTGATGAATTTTCTCTCAATACTGAAATTCCTAAGAGTGAACACAAGTGGGCTAATTACGTGCGTGGGGTTGTAAAATTTATCCAAGAACGTTACCCGCACTTTCAACAAGGTGCAAATTTAGTGATTTCTGGAAATGTGCCGCTTTCTTCTGGATTAAGTTCATCTGCAGCGTTAGAAGTTGCGGTGGGTAAATTTTGCCAACAACTTGGCGATTTACCACTTTCTCACACGGATATTGCATTGAATGGGCAAAAAGCGGAAAACCAATTTGTTGGCGCAAATTGTGGCAATATGGATCAGTTAATTTCCGCACTTGGGCAGGAAAATCACTTACTGATGATCGATTGTCGTAGTCTTGAAACCATTCCAACACCCGTGCCACAAGATGTCGCCGTTATTATTGTGAACTCAAACGTACCGCACGATTTGGTAACGGGTGAATACAATACTCGCCGTCAGCAATGTGAAGACGCAGCAAAATTTTTTGGAGTAAAAGCATTGCGTGATGTTTCAGTTGAACAATTCCGAAAAAGAGAAGCAGAATTGACCGCACTTTCACCATTAGCAGCAAAACGTGCTCGTCATGTCGTCACAGAAAATCAACGAGTACTCGATGCAGTGGAAGCATTGAAGAAGAATGATTTGACCCGTTTAGGTGAGTTAATGGTGGAATCTCATGATTCAATGCGTGATGATTTTGAAATCACCGTGCCACAAATTGATTATTTAGTTGAATTGGCCCAACTTGTTATTGGCAAAGGTGGCGGGGCACGTATGACGGGCGGCGGTTTTGGTGGTTGTATTGTAGCACTTGCACCACATGATAAAGTCGATGCAGTTCGTAAAATTATTGCGGATAATTACGAGAAAACGACTGGTTTAAAAGAAACTTTTTATGTGTGCACTGCATCACAAGGTGTTCGAGTGATTTAAGAGAAAATGATGTTAGAACAAACCACTTTTAATGCGCCTGATGGTGCACCTTATCAGCTTGTAACACTGCAAAATGAAAATGGGATGCGTGTTCAATTTATGGATTGGGGCGCAACTTGGCTTTCCTGTAAAGTGCCAGTAAATGGCACTTTACGCGAAGTTTTATTGGGTTGTAAGGTAGAGGATTATCCCACTCATCAAAGCTATTTAGGCGCAAGTGTTGGGCGTTACGCAAATCGTATTGCAAATGCACAATTTGAATTGAATGGTGAACTCATTCAATTGAGAAGTAATCAAGGAAAACACCAGCTTCACGGTGGAGAGGGCTTTGATAAACGCCGTTGGAAAATTCAAGAGTGCGGTGAGAATTTTGTGTGTTTTTCATTATATTCAGTGGATGGTGATCAAGGTTTTCCTGGTAATGTGGATGTATCTGTAACCTATACGATAACAGATGATAATAGCGTAAAAATTGAATATGCAGGGATGTGTGATAAGGATACCGCATTGAACCTAACGAACCATGCTTATTTCAATTTAGAAAATGCAGAGCAAGGCAGTGACGTGCGTGAACATACATTACGTTTAAATGGTGATTTTTATCTGCCTGTAGATAATGATGGGATTCCTAATTCTCCATTAAAGCACGTAGTGAATACGAGTTTTGACTTCCGTATTGCTAAACCCATCAAACAAGATTTTTTGCAAGGGGATCAGCAAGCAACAAAAGGTTACGATCATTCGTTTATTGTCAACAAAGCTTGGCAAAAGCCTTGCGTGTTACTGACTTCTCCAACTGGTGATTTAAGTTTAGAAGTAAGAACCTCGCAAGCCGCATTGCAGGTTTATACGGGTAATTATCTTGCCGGTACACCAACGAGAAACGGCGGAAAATATGCTGATTTTTCTGGCGTAGCACTGGAAACTCAATGTTTACCTGACACGACTAATCATCCTGAATGGCAAAATTACGGCGGAATTCAAAAAGCAGGCGAGCGATATTATCAATGGACGGAGTTTAAGTTTTTTAAAAAGTAATAATTACTGATAAACAGAGGGCTAATTTCTGAAAAACTCGAAATTAGCCCCTATATTAAATGAATCTAATAGTTAGTTTATTTTATTAAACTTAGCTCTCTCCAGAGAAACGTTCAATTCTAGCACCTAAACAACGAAGTTTCTCTTCTATATGTTCATAACCACGATCGATATGATAAATACGATCTACTATGGTTTCACCTGTTGCGATACAACCTGCAAGAACCAAACTGATTGATGCGCGTAAATCTGTCGCCATCACTTCTGCACCAGATAACTGTTCAACACCATGACATACGGCAGTATTTCCTTCAATTTCAGCTTTTCCGCCCATGCGAATTAATTCAGGAATATGCATAAAGCGATTTTCAAAAATCGTTTCAGTAATAATACTTGTGCCCTCTGCTACCATATTTAATAAGGTGAATTGCGCCTGCATATCAGTAGGGAAACCTGGATGTGGTGCAGTACGAATATTCACTGCTTTAGGGCGATTTCCAAGCATATCTAAAGTGATACTATTCTCAGTAACATCAACTTGAGCGCCAGCTTCACGAAGTTTATCGATCACTGCATCTAAAGTATCAGCCTTAGTATTTTGACAAACAACACGACCGCCCGAAATTGCTGCGGCAATTAAGAATGTACCCGTTTCAATACGATCTGGTACGACACTATGTTCACAACCAGTTAAACGTTCAACACCTTCAATCGTAATGTGATCAGAACCTGCACCAGATATTTTCGCGCCCATCTTATTGAGGAAATCAGCGGTATCTACAATTTCAGGCTCACGAGCCGCGTTTTCAATTACGGTGGTTCCTTTCGCAAGCGTTGCTGCCATCATAATAGATAAAGTTGCACCTACGCTCACTTTTTCCATTACAATGCGAGTTCCCACAAGACGATCTAATACTTGTGCTTTTACATAGCCTTCTTCAAGAACGATGTCCGCGCCTAATTTTTCTAAACCACTAATATGGAGATCAACTGGACGAGCACCGATAGAGCAACCACCAGGCAAAGATACTTGGCCTTGATGAAAACGAGCGACTAAAGGCGCCAATGCCCAAATCGAAGCACGCATGGTTTTAACCAATTCATAAGGTGCGGTGAAATGATCGATATTTGATGCATCTAATAAAACTGCGCCAGTTTCATCACGATCTATCACCACGCCTAATTTACGTAAAATTTTCAACGTGGTCTCAATATCTTTAAGCGCAGGAACGTTCGTGAGTTTAACTGGTTCTGTTGCTAAAATAGCGGCAAAAAGAATTGGAAGTGCGGCATTTTTTGCACCTGAAATATTCACGGTTCCACTTAAACGAGATTGCCCATAAACACGAAATTTTTCCATTTTTGAATCCTTAATTAAGTTGGTTTAATGCACGATCACGTTTCCACTTTTCAGTGGTATAAGTTTTAATTGTTAACGCGTGAATTTCGCCAGTGGTAAAATAAGCCATTAACGGAGCATAAATTGTTTGTTGTTGTTTTACGCGAGACAGTGCAGCAATTTCATCACTCACTACAATCACGCCAAAATGCGCATTTTCACCTTGAGCATAAACCTCTTCTACGTTTAGCGCATCTTTTAAAATTCGTTCAATTTCTTGAAGTTCCATCAAATTTCCGTTTAATTAATATCTGTAAAATTTGCGATCCAATCAGACAAACCAACAAGATCTGCAAGGGTTAATAATTGTTTTGGTGGATAAACTAATCGCACTGTTTTGTTAAGCATTTGACACTCTCTTAAAAAATCACAAAGCGCTGCAAAACCGGCTGAATCAATATGTTGAATACCAGACAAATCCCATTCAACAACTGTTTTATCCAACGCATTAGCAGATAAAAAAACGTCACGTTGCTGCCACATAGGCAACAACGTGTTGCGAGATAGCTCCCCTGACAAAAGGAGCGCTATCTTATCATCATTTTTCTTTAAATCCCAATTTAACATGGCAACAAAATTATTTGCTGAATGTTACAGGTTGAGCGGCTGATTTTTGTACTTGAGCCGTTAATGCATCAATACCCTGTTGACGTAAGATACTACTCCATTCTTGTTGTTTTGTTACAACCATACTCACGCCCTCAGCAACCATGTCATAAGCTAACCATTCACCCGTTTTACCATTCTTACGCCATTTAAAATCTAATTTAATTGGTGCTGCACCATTGGTTTGAATAATATTCACACGAATATTTACTAAGTTTTTATCACCTAATGCTTTTTCTGGCTCAATTTGGATTTGTTGATTTGAATATGCCGTTAATACTTGTGCATAAGCTTGTTCAATAAAATCACCAAAAGCTTTAAAGAATTTTTCACGTTGTTCAGGCGTAGTAGATTTGAAATGAGAACCTAAAACTAAAGAACCTGCATAATTGACTTGAACATAAGGCAGTAAATCATTACGAACGATAGTACGTAAATAATTTGGATTCTTTTTAATCTGGCTTTGATTTGCCTGAATATCAGAAAACAATTTATCTGACGCTTGTTGCATTAATACATAAGGATTTGTTTCAGCCATAGCAGTACCTGCAGCAAAAAGTGCGGTAAATACTAAGGTTAAAATTGCAAACCATTTTTTCACTTGGAAAAATTTCATCATAAATCTCCTAAATAAATGTTAGTTGTTATTGTACTGTAGGCTCAGTCTTTTCACTGTTACCATCAGATTTTTTATCGCCGTAAAGGAATTGGCCGATTAAATCCTCCAACACCATTGCAGATTTTGTATCTTGAATTTGGCTACCTTCTTTAAGCATAGCCGATTCACCATCATCAAATCCCATTGTCAATGCAATATATTGCTCACCCAATAAGCCAGATGTCTTAATTGATAAAGAACTGTTTTCTGGGATTTCATTATATTCTTGGTTAATCGCAATACTAACTTTTGGTAAATAGCTTTTTTCATCAAGCGTAATAGCACTCACTCGCCCAATAACGACCCCACCGACTTTTAATGGTGCACGTACTTTTAGTCCACCAATATTATCAAAAGTTGCCGTCACAGTATAAGATTTCGTCTCACCAAAACCTTGTACGTTGGCTACGCGTAAACCTAAAAAAACTAAGGCGCCAATACCAAGTAATAAAAATAACCCGACCCAAAATTCATATTTAATTGTTTGTCTCATAAAAAATCCTTAACCTGCTCCAAACATAATAGCAGTCAAAATAAAATCTAATCCTAGAACAACAAGAGAGGCATGCACAACTGTTCGTGTTGTAGCTTGGCTGATACCTTCTGATGTTGGCATACAATCATAACCATTGAACAGCGCAATCCAAGTTACGGCTACCGCAAAGAAAACCGCTTTAATAAAACCATTTAAAATATCATAGCTCCAACTCACAGAATTTTGCATCACAGACCAAAAGCTGCCTGAATCAACACCTTTCCAATCCACACCAACTAAGGAACCACCCCAAATACCAATCGTGATAAACAAGATTGACAAAATTGGCATGGAAATAACGCCTGCCCAAAAACGAGGTGCAATCACTCGACGTAAAGGATCAACAGCCATCATTTCAAGACTAGAAAGTTGTTCAGTGGCTTTCATTAAGCCTATTTCAGCCGTCAATGCAGACCCCGCTCGACCAGCAAATAAAAGTGCGGTAACAACAGGGCCTAATTCTCTCAAAAGAGAAAGTGCTACAAGCTGCCCCAGACTTGTTTCAGCAGAAAAATCGACTAACACGACATAACCTTGTAGTCCTAATACCATTCCAATAAATAAACCAGACAACAAAATAATGAGTAACGATTGAACACCTAAAACATGCATTTGCTTCACAAGCAAAGGAAAATGCTTACGAATTTGTGGCTTGCCGATCAATGCGCCAAATAACATAAAACCTGCTCGCCCTAATGCACGGAAAAAGTCGATCACCTGTTTTCCTAAAGCAGAAATAAAATTGACGATCATTCAAACAATTCCTTCACATAATCTTGCGCTGGGTACTTAAAGCGCACTGGACCATCAGATTCACCTTTTAAGAATTGCACCACTCGCGGATCTTGGCTTTGTAAAAGCTGCTCAGATGTCCCTTCTGCGATGACTTTTTGGTCTGCAATAATATAGGCATAATCTGCAATACTCAATACTTCCTCCACATCGTGTGACACTACGATAGAAGTCAAATTTAACGCTTCATTTAATCGTTTAATTAGGCTCAAAATTACGCCCATACTGATCGGATCTTGCCCTGTAAATGGCTCATCAAACATAATTAAATCTGGATCAAGAGCAATAGCGCGTGCTAATGCAGCTCGACGAGCCATACCACCAGAAAGTTCTGAAGGTATCAATGCGGCAGCGCCTCGCAACCCAACCGCCTCTAATTTCATCAACACAATTTGACGAATTAAACTTTCAGGCAAATTCGTATGTTCACGAATTGGAAAGGCGACATTATCAAAAGTAGAAATATCCGTAAAAAGCGCACCGGATTGAAATAACATCCCCATCCGCTTGCGTACTTCGTACAGTTCACTATTAGATAGGCGACAAATATCTTGCCCATCAAACAAAATTTCACCTTGTTCTGGTATTAACTGCCCACCGATCAATTTAAGTAAGGTGGTTTTACCAATCCCCGACGGCCCCATGATCGCAGTGATTTTTCCCTTTTTTACTTGCAAATTCAGGTTATCGTAAATCACGCGTTCACCGCGTTTAAAGGTGAGATCCTTAACTTCAATTAGATTTTGATTCATTAAAATCTCGTTTATAAATAAAAAGTGCGGTCGTTTTGACTAGCGTTTTTGTGAAAGGTTCATCTTACGACGAACAAACGCCATCATGCCGTGTAATACTAAAAACAACAATGATAAAGCATATAAAGGCATATTTCCCAACACAGAATAAGGCGTTTTACCTTCCGCAGGTGCAATTTTATGCGTCAACGTTGTTTCAATAAACTGCGGTGCCTGCGCTAACACCTTACCTTGTGCATCAACAAAGACTGAAATCCCCGTATTCGTTGCACGAATAAGCGGTTTCCCCAATTCTAAAGCGCGCATTCTTGCCATCTGTAAATGTTGCCAAGGTCCAATCGAATCACCAAACCAAGCGTCATTAGAAATTGTGAGCAAATAATCTGTATCTTGTTTCAAATTTTGCCGCACTTGTTCACCAAAAATAATCTCATAGCAAATTGCTGGCGAAAAAGTGCGTTTTTTTGCCATTAAAGATGGCTGAATCGCATCCCCGCTTTGAAATGCAGACATCGGTAAATTAAACACTGAATTAAGTGGTCGCAAAATACTTTCTAGCGGAACATATTCACCGAAAGGCACTAGATGATGCTTACTATAACGATTTGACGTATCTGGCTGATAAGGAAAGTCTGGGTTTCCAGCGGTCATAATGGAATTAAGCAATTTACCAGATTTCATATCTTGGAATACCGTTCCAACCATTATCTCCGTTTTCGTTTCTTTAGCAACTCGATCTAATTCTTCAAAAAATGGCGTAATCGCATTTTCAAGAGTTGGCAATGCGGATTCAGGCAAAATAATTAAATCTGTTTTACCAAGATTTTCTGCGATTAATTTTTGATAAATCTCCAAAGTAGAATAAAAATAAGCTGGATCCCATTTGAGATTTTGTTCAATATTTCCTTGAGCAAGCGTGACTGAAATTGCCTTATCTTTAACAGATTTTACAAAGTGAATTCGGGATGAATAAGCACTCCCCCCTCCCACTATGATCAATAACAAAACGTTCGCCAAGACTAATTTAAGATTTCTCGTTTTAAACAAAGACGAAACGAGATTAAAAATTACCGCACTTGCCCAAACGCTAAAGAACGTCAATCCTGTTACCCCAAAAATCGGGGCGATGCCATAAAATGGGCTGTCAATTTGTGTATAACCAAACTGAAGCCAAGGAAAACCAGTAAAAATCCAACCACGTAAAAACTCTGTAAATGTCCAAATCACGGCAAAAATTACCGCACTTTGAACTTGGAAATGCTGAACCAAATAGGTAAAGAGCATCGGGTATAGTGCAAGATAAGCCGCAAGTAAACCGACAAGGAAATAACTCACACCTAAAGACGCGCCGCCAAATTGGTGAATACTGACATTAAGCCAACTTACCCCAAAGCAGAAAAATCCCATCGACCACAAAAACGTCGCTAAAAGTGCGGTGGATTTTTTAGGATTTTTAGCGACATAAAGTAAACCGAGTAAAGAAACATAGGCTAAAGGCCAATAATCAAATGGCGAAAAAGCAAAAACACCGACTAAACCAGATATAATCGCAATAAGATAAGTAAAATATTTATTCATAAATTCAATATATTTTGCACGCCCTTACGAGCATCTTTTGTATTGGAATTTGAAATCCCATTTCAAGTAAATAAAAAGCACGCGTTAGAAAACGCGCGCCATCATTGAGGATGATAAAATGCTATTCGGCTTTTTCTTCCACATCATCCATTTCTGCCAAATGTTCATCTGGCACTGTGACTCGAAGTTGAATCAATCGGCGACTATCTGCCGAGGTGACTTTAAATTGAAGATTTTCCAACGTAATTTCTTCACCACGTTTTGGTAAATAACCAAAAGTTTGCATAATCAGCCCACCAATGGTATCGACTTCTTCATCATCAAAATCTGTATTAAATTGCGCATTGAAATCATCAATATCTGTGAGCGCACGCACAGCATAGGTATGACGAGAAAGCTGACGAATATCCGCGACTTCTTCTTCATCAAACTCATCTTCAATATCGCCAACAATTTGTTCCAAAATATCTTCAATGGTAACAAGGCCTGATACCGCACCAAATTCGTCCACCACAATAGCCATATGGAAACGCTCAGAGCGGAAATCTTTCAACATACGATCCACTCTTTTGCTTTCTGGCACAATCACGACGGGGCGCAATAATGAAGATAAATCAAACTCTTCGGCATCTTCACGTAAAAATTTCAATAAATCTTTCGCATGTAAAATACCTACGATATTATCGCGATCATCCGCATCGGCAATCACAGGGAAACGAGAATGAGCGGATTCAATAATTGTGTTTAAACAAGTATTTAAATCTTGTTGATCTTCAATAAAAATAATTTGTGAACGAGGAATCATAATATCGCGAACACGAAGCTCCGCGATTTCCATCACGCCTTCAATCATTTCACGAGTATTTTGATCAATTAAATCGTTTTGTTCTGAATCGCGAATTACTTCCACAAGTTCTTCACGATTTTTTAGTTCACCTTGAAAAAAACGACCAAATAAAGATTGGAAAAAAGGTTTTTTCGTATTTTCAGATTGGTTTAAATTTTGCTGTTCATCGTTCATATTATTTTATCTATCTATTTTTCAAAAAATTGATTTTCAAGTTGAAACGTTTCCAAGAATAAGCCTAACGGCGGTCTATCCGAAGATTGCTCCTCATAGTTAGGGTTAAATTTTTTGTAGTTACCTTTACGATTAATATGATATTGAGTGCCATCTGATTGAATAATTACATTCCAATTGAAATTAGACGCTTGAACCCAATCACGCCCGCTCAGGTCAAATAAATTAGACCCTTGTGTATAATCCATTAATCTATTTTCTACATGGAAAATTTGTCTCATCAATGCAGGTAAAATATCGGTATGACTGCTTAATCCATTTTGTTTGCCTACTGGTAAATCTTTCCAATATACAAGCAATGGCACTTGAACTTCATCGCGCCCAAAGTAGTTTTCTCGCTCTTTTTCATTAATTTCATTAAAGGTTAAACCATGCTCTGACGTGATAATGACTAATGTATTTTCAAGCGGTGTAGCTTCTAACGCTTTTGCTAAAAGAGAATCAATATCCTGCAAAGTGCGGTCATAGTCTGATGGTTTTTTAGCCTCCAAGGCTAAATCCAAATAAGCAAACCAAGGTGAGTCAGTTTTTTGTGCTTTAATAAAATCATTGAGATTTTTTACCGCACTTTCATTATTTGGTTTGTTGGTTTTATTCGATGAAAGTTTCATTTCACGAAATAATGCTTGGCGGAATACGCTATCTTTGAAATTCGTAGCAGAAAATAAACCCAATTGATAATTTTCAGCACGTAATTTTTTGATTAAAACAGATTGGGTATGATTGCTTAAAATGCTATCGGTGTAATTTGCATTTAGCCCGTAAAATAACCCAATTAAGCCTGCGTTATTACTGTTGCCTGTGCTGTAATGATTAGTAAATTCCGTTGAACTTGTTGCAAATTCAGCAAGTTTTGGCATCTTTTCATTAGAAATCGCATCATGGCGTAAACCCGAAACCGTTACGATCAGAATATTAGGTTTATGCGTAATTGGTGCATAAGTGAGTTCTTTTTTCGGATAATCAATTTTTAAGGCATCTAAACGGCCTTCTTGCGCCAATTTTTGCGTATATTCTTCTCCATCCAAGAAACCGTGTTTTTCTAAAAAAGAACGAGCTGTCATTGGATAAGATAAAGGGAAATTAGAGCGTTGCATGGTGATCGGGCGATACAAATAAGCATCCGCCCAAGCATAAATTAAATGCGTCGCAATGAACGTTGCGGTTAAGAATATACCAGTGCCTTTTAGCCATTTTTGGCGTTCAAGACTGCGTAATTTTTCCCAACTCCAGCGAGAAAATAACATTTGTGCCAGTAAAATTATTGGCATTGGTGCAAAGAAAATTTGCCAATCGCGTGACATTTCACCATTTTCTGGGTTGACCAGCAAATTCCATACAACAGAGGATAAATGCAGATTAAAACGATTGAAAACGGCGGTATCAAATAATAATAAGGTTGTACAAATCGTGGAAAATATCACGGTTAATCCGCGAAAAGTGCGGTGATTTTTAACAATGAAACTCAGTGGAAAGACAACGAGTAAGTACAACGCAAAAACGTTGAAACTGAAATGCCCGAGCAAACTCACAAAGAAATAAAGTTTTCCTGCGAGAGTATCCGGCCAGTCAATGATAAAGGCATAACGAGTGCCAATAAGAATAGCAACAATAATATTAAAAAAGGCAAACCAATGGCCCCACGAAATTTTTCGTGAAACGTCATCGCGGTATTGTTTGCCGCTGAAGGTGCCTTTTTTAATCCATTTCATATTAACGTGTTTTTACCGCATTAATTAAGGAATTAGAAAACGCTTGAGCTAATGGTTCGCGTTGAGTTTGTGGCACACTGGTGGTTAATAAATTACTTGCCATGTTCCCAAGTGCGATTAAGGAGAGATCTACAGGGGCTTTATGCTTTTCTAGCACTGCGATCATATCGTTTACAATCGCACTTAATTGAGCATCAGAATATTTAGAATGTTGAGCCATAATGTTAAAAATAAAACAAAAAATTTGGCTTATGATACCTGATTATTTGGTAGAACCTAAATAATTTCTTTTTTCTTGCTTAAAAAGTGCGGTTATAATTTGCAGCAAGTTTTTCAAAGGTGACAAAAATGAGTATTACCGTTAATCAAATTGTTTTGCATCAGTTAGTCAAAAATGTGGATGGCGACAGCATAAAAATGGAAAGCGTATTACGCGATGAGTTGTTGTCAATTACGCCAGAAGTAGAACAAATGATGTTGCAACTTCATCAAGGCTATCAAAATAAAGCTAAGGCTTTTGGCGTGTTTCAGGAAAAGTCTATCTTTGCACAACATTTAAATCGTTTATTGGAACAAGAAATTGAGTTTTTAGGTTTTAGTCAATATTCAACAAAATTGCTTGCAGATGAGCTAGGTAAATATAATTTTGCTGAAAGTGGTACTTTGATTTTATGTCAATATAATTTCTTAGCGACAGATTATTTGTTTATTGCATTGCTTGATAGCCGTCGTAGTATGTTAGTCGATGAGTATTTAGATATTCGCCGTACAGAATATCTTGATATTACTCAGTTTGATATTGCGGCAAGAGTGAATTTGACGGATTTGCAGGTGAATGCAAACTCTAATCGTTATTTAACTTTCATAAAAGGCCGTGTCGGTCGCAAAATTAGTGATTTTTTCATGGATTTTTTAGGTGCCGAAGAAGGATTAAATCCACAAGTCCAAAACCAATGTTTATTGCAAGCAGTGAGTGATTATTGTGATCAAGGTGAACTTAACAAAGAGCAAACTCAAGCGGTGAAAAAACAAGTGTTTGAATATTGCAAAGCTCAACTTGCTGGCGGTGATGAAATTGAATTACAGGAACTTTCTGATTCCTTACCCACTCTAAACGAACAGCCTTTTGTTACCTTTGCGGGAGAACAGAATTATGGCTTGGAAGACAGCATTCCGCCAGTACGTTCAACCTTAAAATCCCTAACGAAATTCACGGGTTCAGGAAAGGGGGTGAGTATTAGTTTCGATGCTGATTTATTAAATACTCGAATTCAATGGGAACCGATGACGGATACACTTACTATCAAGGGTTTACCGCCGAATTTAAAAGATCAATTACAAAAGGCTTTAAAATCAGAGAATTAATTTGGAAATATGCTCAAACTTGGGTATTATTTGACAGTACTTTTGCACAAATAAGGTAAAGAAAATGCAAGTTAAAACACTTTTAGGCGCAACCTTTTTAGCATTAAGCGTCGCTTCTTGTTCCACCGTTGAAAAAGTTGTATATCGAATTGATGTACCGCAAGGCAACTATTTAGAAGCGACTACAGTTGCTCAAGTTAAAGAAGGCATGACTGCTCAACAAGTACAATATTTGTTGGGTACACCAGTATTAATCGATCCTTATGATAGTCAGACTTGGTATTATGTGTTCTTACAACAACGTGCTTATGAAACACCTGTTCAACATACTTTCACTGTAAAATTTGATCAACGTGGTATTGTGACAGAAACCAATCTTGATAA
Source organism: Haemophilus sp. oral taxon 036 (assembly GCF_002998595.1). NCBI lineage: Bacteria > Pseudomonadati > Pseudomonadota > Gammaproteobacteria > Pasteurellales > Pasteurellaceae > Haemophilus > Haemophilus sp. oral taxon 036. Next base: position 1,387,059 of record NZ_CP027235.1, on the reverse strand, counting down.
ACCTTTGCCAGAAGTTTCGCAACAAGGCGAGAACAACACCATTATTCAAACTGGTGAGCAACCAAAATCAAGCTGGTGGCAATTCTGGAAATAATCTTTCTATTTTCACCGCACTACAACAAGAACGATTGATAAAAAGGAATCCCCAATGTCAAAACTCTTGCTCGTTGATGATGACGTTGAATTGACAGAATTGCTTTCATCCCTTTTAACGCTAGAAGGGTTTGATGTTCAAACAGCAAATAATGGATTAGAGGCATTACAAAAACTTGATGAAAGCCATGAGTTGGTTTTACTTGATGTGATGATGCCGAAGTTAAATGGTCTTGATACATTAAAAGAAATTCGTAAAGTCTCTAATGTGCCAGTGATGATGCTCACTGCAAGAGGCGAAGACATTGATCGCGTGCTTGGTTTAGAATTGGGTGCGGATGATTATTTGCCTAAACCATTTAATGATCGTGAACTTATTGCCCGTATAAAAGCTATTTTACGCCGTAGCGTCCTCCTCAAAACAGAAAACGGGGAATCTACAAAAAATTCTGAAAATGAAAATTCAGTAATATCCTTTCACGGGATTGAATTACATCCAATTTCTCAACGAGCTATTTATCAAGGTAAAGATTTAAATTTAACTAGCACCGAATTTTTACTATTTTACCAATTAATTCAATCTCCAAATGGTAGCGCAACCAGAGATGAACTCAGTGAGAAAGTATTGGGCAAGCCTCTTACTCCCTTTGACCGTTCCATTGATATGCATATGTCAAATCTACGTAAAAAACTCCCTCTCCGAGAGAATGATCTACCTTGGTTTAGAACATTACGTGGACGTGGATATCTTTTAGTGCCATAGAATAATGAAACTCACTAAGATTTTTAATATTAACCAATTAGCCATACGTACATTTTCAGTTTTCTGGATAGCATTCTTTGCCATGATGACACTTATTGTTATCATGCCTTATTTTGATCTTCGAATTTATACTCCTTTAAAAGAATCTGAAGTAATCAACTACCAGAAAAGAATTATGGATACAATACGGAATAAACAACTTAGTAATCTACTCGTAGAGGCCCCCGTATTGCCAACAGATAAATACAACCCATATCGTCCTGTTTTAGTCAATTTACAAACCCAAAATATATTAGGTGAATTACCGGAAGAGCGTGATGCGATTTTAGCATTCTCTGTTGTTTCTGATGATTTTTCTCATCCCAAACAAAAAACTTTCAATGATTTACAAATTGTTGGCCCATTCCAAATTTATCTTAGTGATAAACCTGACAAATATGCTTTATTCTTCATTAATCATATAAATCCACAACAAGCAATTTTAAATTATTTATTTGATAACCCAGCTATGCTTGGTTTCTTAATCTTATTAATTACTACACCATTACTCTGGTGGTTCACAAAAACCATTGTCAACCCAATATCTCGTTTACAAGAAGCCGCAAATTCTGTCGCCTTAGGGAACTTTAAAATTGATCGTAACTTATCCCTATCAGGCCCTCTTGAGCTTCGACAAGTTGGAAGAAGTTTTAATAGAATGTCAACGGCGATTGACAATCTTATCTCCAATCAACAATCTTTACTGTCTTCCATTTCACATGAGCTTAAAACACCACTAGCACGTTTACAACTAGCTACAGCGCTTGTTCGCCATGAATGTGGTGAAACAGATAGCGTAAAACGCATTGAAAGAGAAATTGGGCGAATGGATAAAATGATTAGTGAATTGCTCCTACTTTCACGCCAGCAAATGAATAGCCAAATGGAACGGGATATTTTTTATGCTAATACGCTTTGGACTGATATTATCAACGATGCAAAATTTGAGGCAGAGCAACGTGGTATAACGTTTCTCACAAATATTCGTTTACCCAAAAATGAATTACAACTTAACGGCAATTTTAGATTGCTGGAAAGTGCGGTTGAAAATATTGTGACAAATGCACTTAAATACACCAAGGATAAGATCGAACTTCATATTTTTATACAAGAAGAAGAAGAAGAAGAAGAAGAAGAATTTCTCAGGATCCGTATAGATGACAACGGATCTGGAGTCCATCCAGATGAATTTGAAAAAATCTTCAAACCGTTTTATCGAGTTGATGAAACACGAACTAGGACGACTGGTGGCACAGGGCTGGGACTGGCGATTGTATCTAATGTTATTAAAGAGCATCAGGGTAAAGTTTGGGCGGAAAAAAGTCCACTAGGCGGGCTTGCTGTTACTATACGATTGCCATTATGGATCAGTCACTAAAAATCAAAAGTGCGGTAGATTTTTTACCGCACTTCTCGTCTAGGCATTATCCACGGAAAAAGAAATCACTTCATTAATTTTCTCACAACCTAACGCAACCATAATTAGGCGATCGACTCCCAGCGCCACGCCAGAAGAGTTTGGTAAACCTGCTTCTAATGCAGCTAGAAAACGTTCGTCAACGTCTCGAATTGGCAATCCATGTTTCTTCCTTTGCTGATTATCTAATTCAAAACGATGTCTTTGTTCTCGTGCATCTGTCAATTCATGGAAACCATTTGCCAGTTCTAATCCTTTGTAATAAAACTCAAAGCGTTCTGCAACTCGCTGATCTTCTGGGCTAACTTGTGCTAGGGCGGCTTGTGTTGAAGGAAAATGATAAACCGCAACAGGTCGATCTTTTCCTATTTGAGGTTCAACGACTTCACTAAATAAGAACTGTAATAAAGTATCGCGCTCTTCATTATCTTCAGCCATAAAGTTATGTTTACGCGCCGCTTCGATTAATTCTGAACGTTCTGCAGATAAAGGATCTAAACCTACATATTCTTGGAAAACAAATTGGTAGCTTAAACTTTCTGCAGATGGGCAATCTAAAATTTGTTGGAGTAAATCATCTACTTCATTAATTAAACGATGCATATTAAAGTGCGGTCGATACCATTCCAACATAGTAAATTCTGGATTGTGGCGATTACCGGCTTCTTCATTACGGAACACTTTACTAATTTGAAATATCGGTCCACTGCCTGCGGCAAGCAAGCGTTTCATGTGATATTCAGGGCTTGTAGAAAGCCAAAGTGTTTTCGATTGTTCGCCAAAAGGTGCAAAAAATTCTGTGCTAAATGTGGAAAGGTGCAAATCAGTAACGCCAAATTCACTCAGAACTGGCGTCTCAACTTCAAGCAATCCTCGCTCTGTAAAAAATTGACGAATTTCAGCAATAATTTTTGCACGTTTAAGAAGATTTTTTATATCGGCAGAAGGTTGCCAATGAGTAAGTGCGGTCATTTTTATTCCCATTTTTAAATTTGCATCATTGTAAACGAGAGCCCTTCTCAACTCAATCTAAGCTTTTTTGAGGTAGATCACAAAATCGTTCTTTTCCCCTTTCCCTACATAAAAAACGTTATTAATTTGTAACAAAAAATGGCAGAATGGACTCACTAGATTACCCTTTTAGGGTGATTTCTATTTTTTACTTTCTACATTTATTGGAGGATATCGTGCAAACAGTTAATGTCGATATTGCGATTGTTGGCGCTGGTGGCGGCGGTTTACGTGCAGCGATTGCAGCAGCAGAAGCAAATCCTAACTTAAAAATTGCATTAGTTTCAAAAGTGTACCCAATGCGTAGCCATACCGTGGCAGCAGAAGGTGGCGCAGCGGCAGTTATCAAAGAGGAAGATTCTTACGATAAACACTTCCAAGATACCGTTGCAGGTGGTGACTGGCTTTGCGAACAGGATGTTGTCGAATATTTCGTACAACATTCACCAGTAGAAATGACTCAATTAGAACGTTGGGGATGTCCTTGGAGCCGTAAAGCTGATGGCGATGTAAACGTACGTCGTTTCGGTGGAATGAAAATTGAGCGTACTTGGTTCGCCGCTGATAAAACAGGTTTTCACTTATTACACACGCTTTTCCAAACTTCTATTCAATATCCACAAATCCAACGTTTTGATGAACACTTCGTATTAGATATTCTTGTTGATGATGGCCATGCTCGTGGTATGGTTGCAATGAACATGATGGAAGGTTCCCTTGTTCAAATTAATGCAAATGCGGTTGTGATTGCAACGGGTGGTGGCTGTCGTGCATTTAAATTCAATACCAACGGCGGTATTGTAACAGGTGACGGCTTATCTATGGCGTATCGTCATGGCGTACCACTTCGTGATATGGAGTTTGTTCAATATCACCCAACAGGTTTACCGAATACTGGTATTTTAATGACAGAAGGTTGTCGTGGTGAAGGCGGTATCTTAGTGAATAAAGATGGTTATCGCTATCTTCAAGATTACGGTCTAGGACCAGAAACACCAATTGGCAAACCACAAAATAAATATATGGAACTTGGTCCTCGCGATAAAGTTTCTCAAGCATTCTGGCAAGAATGGAAAAAAGGTAATACCTTAAAAACTGCGAAAGGCGTAGATGTTGTGCATTTAGATTTACGTCATCTTGGTGAAAAATATTTACATGAACGTCTGCCATTCATTTGTGAATTAGCAAGTGCTTATGAAGGTGTAAATCCAGTGAATGAGCCAATCCCTGTTCGTCCAGTTGTTCACTATACGATGGGCGGTATTGAAGTTGATTTCAATAGCGAAACTCGTATCAAAGGTTTATTTGCTGTAGGTGAGTGTGCATCTTCAGGTTTACATGGTGCAAACCGTTTAGGATCTAACTCTTTAGCTGAACTTGTTGTGTTAGGTCGTGTTGCTGGCGAATATGCGGCACAACGTGCTGTAGAGGCTCAATCTGTAAATCAAAGTGCGGTTGATGCTCAAGCAAAAGATGTTGTTGCTCGTTTAGAAGCACTTCATAAACAAGAAGGTAATGAATCTTGGTCTGAAATCCGTGACGAAATGGGTTCTGTAATGGAAGAAGGCTGTGGTATTTACCGTGACCAAGCAAGCATGCAAAAATCAGTAGATAAAATTGCAGAATTAAAAGAACGTTACAAACGTATTCGTGTAGCAGATAACTCAAGCGTGTTCAATACAGATGTACTTTATACAGTTGAGTTAGGCTACATCCTAGATGTTGCACAATCTATTGCAAATTCAGCGATTGAACGTAAAGAATCTCGTGGGGCTCACCAACGCTTAGATTACACTGAACGTGATGATGTAAATTATTTAAAACACACACTTGCTTTCTACAATGAGAATAGTGCACCGCGCATCGAATACAGCCCGGTGAAAATTACTAAATCTCAACCTGCAAAACGTGTTTACGGTGCGGAAGCAGAAGCTCAAGAAGCCGCTGCGAAAGCTAAGGAGCAAGCAAATGGCTAATTCACCAGTAATGAATGTTGAAGTATTACGCTACAATCCTGAAATCGATCAAGAGCCACATCTAAGTACGTATCAAGTACCTTATGATAACCAAACCTCCTTGCTTGATGCGTTAGGTTATATTAAGGATAAACTTGAACCCTCTCTTTCTTATCGTTGGTCTTGCCGCATGGCGATCTGCGGTTCCTGTGGGATGATGGTGAATAACAAACCGAAATTGGCTTGTAAAACGTTCTTACGTGATTACAGCGGCCATATGCGTATTGAGCCGTTAGCAAACTTCCCAATTGAACGCGACTTGGTGGTTGATTTAAGCCACTTTATCGAAAGTTTAGAGGCAATTAAACCTTATATTATTGGTAACGAAGCACCTGCATTAGATGGTAAACCACATCCATCAAAAGAATTGCAAGTAAGCCGTACTAAACAAACGCCAGCACAGCTTGAGAAATATCGTCAATTCTCAATGTGTATCAACTGTGGTTTATGCTATGCCGCTTGCCCTCAATTTGGTTTAAATCCTGAATTCTTAGGCCCTGCAGCTATTACTATGGCTCATCGTTATAATCTTGATAACCGTGACCATGGTAAAGCAAAACGTATGTCATTATTAAATGGTAAAAATGGGGTTTGGAGTTGTACTTTCGTTGGCTATTGCTCAGAAGTTTGTCCAAAACATGTGGATCCTGCTTCTGCAATTAACCAAGGAAAAGTGGAAAGCGCCAAAGATTATGTTATCTCTATGCTAAAACCAAAAAGCTAAGGGGGAAGGAATGTCAGTAACAGTTAGTAAACGTAAAAAATATATTCGTCCAATGACAGCGACTTGGTGGCAAAAATTGGACTTCTACAAAGCTTATATGCTACGTGAAGCGACTTCAATCTTTGCTGTATGGTTTTGTATCGTGTTGCTTTATGGTGTTCTTTGCCTCGCAAGCAATCCAATGCCAGGCTTAGGCATCTTGAGTTTTATTGAGTTTTTAAGAAACCCAATTGTGGTGTTCTTAAATATTATTACGCTTATCGCAACGCTTTACCATACGGTAACATATTTCTTAATGACACCAAAAGTAATGAATATCATTGTGAAAAATGAACGCTTACCACACACTGTTGTAAGAAATGCACTTTGGACGGTAACCGCATTAGTTAGCGTGATTGCTTTAGTTTTAGTTTATATTTAAGGGAGAGAAAAAATGGTTGATCAAAATCCAAAACGCTCCGGCGAACCGCCAGTATGGTTAATGTTCGGTGCAGGCGGCACAGTGAGTGCAATTTTCTTCCCTGTCGTTATTTTAATCATCGGTTTGTTATTACCATTTGGTTTAGTTGATGCACATAATTTAATTACTTTTGCTTATTCTTGGATTGGTAAATTAGTTATTTTAGTGCTTACTATTTTCCCAATGTGGTGTGGTTTACACCGTATTCACCACGGTATGCATGATCTTAAAGTGCATGTGCCAGCTGGTGGATTTATCTTTTATGGTTTAGCCACAATTTATACCGTTTGGGTGTTATTTGCGGTAACGAGTCTATAAGAGCTAGATTCATTATAAAAAAGCGAGCTTAAGCTCGCTTTTTGCTATAAAATTATCGTCCTTTCTAACCCTTACAATCAAAAAAAAACAGCTATAAAAATATAGCTGTCTAAATTCACAAATTTCTATTACCAATTATGATAATGATAATAACCGACACCAACAGCGGGGACCACAGGAAGAGTAGGGCTAATAATTCTTACTTTCGCTTTCTCATCACTCGCATTCATTTTTAGTGGTGTTTCTTCTTGTTTAGAGACCCGAGCTTTTTGTGAGGCCACAACAGTATTTCCACTCTGCACTCGGGCGTTATATTCCTGAACTGTTTTCATATCATAAATGCCATTATCTGGCTTATTATCAGAAGAACATGCGACTAATAAACATGTTATACCTAATACTAAAATATTTTTTTTCATATCCACCTCTATTTACAAATTACTTCTGTTAACACCGCTTTCCCTTCTGATACATTATTAACAGCCTTTTCCTTCAATTTCTTATTTTCTATAATTTGAATGCGATCAGATACTTTTTTATCAGAAATAGAATAAACGGGTACATAACTTAAATTTTGCGTATTCTTCCCACCATAAATTGTAGCGCCAGTTACGCTGCCATAATATTCTGTTTTATCATTGGGTGAAAGATAATTGTGGGTTGAATTTGTATAGTTTACACCTCTAGCCTTAAACCCTTTACAAATCCCAGCTGGAGATTCATAAATAGTTTGAGATGAACTCATCTCATCCATTTTATAAACTTTTAATTCAATACTCTGCCCCAAAAGCTGTACATCATTATCTGAAATTTCAGACGAAAAGCTTTTTTGATCTGTCGAATCAACATAAGTAATATTACTTGCAATAGAAACCCGAGCAATAACAAGGCTGCTAACCATAAGAAAAAATAACGGAACCGAAATATAAGATTGATGCTTCATGTTTATTTTTTCCTTAGTCTTTACTATATTGATATCGCTCTAACCTCAAACCATCAGGCTTAAAAAAGAGTAACATTTCAAGCGATAAATTATCTGTTCGAATTAATTTGTATTAATTATGATAGTAACATAATGAAAACCTAATAAATAGGTTCATCACCAATAATCATTTTTACCGCACTATATCAGAAAGTACTACAATGCTCTAGGTTATTTTTCAGGGGTAATACTTTTTGATTTTTCTTCGTTTTGCGCTTCTAAAGCATCACGCGCGGCACGAATACTTTTTTCAATTAATGGAACCCTCTCATCATCTTTCGGCATTAAGCGCAGCATCATCGCCCAAGTCACTGCTGCCATTTTATAATCTTCCGTTTCAAAATAACGGAATGCGAGCAAACTTAGGGCCTCAACGTTAGTATGATCTTGACGAATCACTTCACGTAATAAATCGCCACCTTTTAGTTTATCAGTCGCATCATCAGAGAACATCAACACGCGAGCATAGCCTAATTTATATTGCACATTATCTGGTTCTAACTTGTTGGCCTTCTGATAACTATCAAATGCTAAACGTACATCACCTAAATTCATTCCAATCTGACCGAGCATCCACCATTTTTTTGCATCAGTTGGATTTTTCTGCAAATCGATTCGAAGTGCGGTAGAAAATTGCTGCATTTCTGCATCAGAAAATGGATTTTTATCTTCATCTTTCATTCGATCAAAGAAATAGGGCAATTTCTCATAAGTTTGCTCTAACATAGACTCAGCTTGCCAAGAGCCAACCATAAAATAAGAAGAGCCCGCGATAATTCCTAGCGCCAACACGCCAGATACAAACCACACTTTTCCATAAGATTTGCCTGAAGAATCCACATTCTCTTGAACCTTGCTCGGCACATCATCAAGCAAAGTTTTCTGTAATTCTTGTTTGAGCTGCTCAACATTTTCAACTAAACCTTGGGAATTATCTTGCTCAATTTCTTCCAAGCGTGAGAAATATAAGGCCTTATTTAAATCATCACGTTTTTGCCCATGTTTCGCTTTGAATTGACGCAATAAAGGATAAAAACAAATTAACGCCACAACTAAAGTGGTTAATATAAAAATTAATGCAAAATTCATCTATTTATCCTTGTTTAATAATTCTGCCAAACGCGTATTATCTTCATCAGTTAAAACATCTTGGGATTTCACCGCGTTTTGAGCTTTTGGTTTACGTCTTAATAAAAATACCACACCTAACAACACAAGCAATAATGGCGCAATCCATAGCACTAATGTACTCGCTGTCATAGGGGGATCGTAAGTTACAAAATTGCCGTAGCGTGCCACCATATAATCCACTACATCATTTTTCGATTTGCCTTCTTGTAAAAGCTCAAATACTTTGCCTCGCATATCCACAGCAATAGTTGCGTTAGAATCCGCAATATTGTTATTTTGACATTGAGGGCAACGCAAAGATTGTGTTAATTGGTGGTAATCACTCTCTTGCTGTGGAGAACTAAAATTTAATGCGTCAATAGCTGAAAACGCCACTGAGCTAAACAAAAGTGCGGTCAAAAATAGCCATGTTTTTTTCATTATTGTTGCTCCGAAAGTTTGTCATAAATTGGTTTTAAAGTCTGAGTCCAAACTTTTTCGTTTACATCTCCAGCATAACGATAATGAATCACACCTTTTCCATCTACAATGAAAGTTTCTGGTGCCCCATATACTCCTAAATCCAAACCGAAAGAACCTTTTTCATCTTTTAAAACAACTTTATAAGGATTGCCAAGATCTTTTAACCACTTCATTGCTTTAGGTGATTCATCTTTATAATCTAAACCGATAATTCGCACACCGTCTTTAGCAAGTTTGTTTAAATATTGATGTTCGGCATAACAAGTCGGACACCACGTCGCCCAGACATTAAGCAAAACTGGCTTACCTTGTTGAAACAACTCATTCGTGTAAGCTTTATTTTCAAAAAGCTCCGTTAAATTTTTTGCCGGCACAGGCTTTCCAACCAAAGCAGATTCTAGTGCTTTAATATCTTCACCTTGCGCATTGCGTTTTAATTGCACTAAAAATGCAATTGTTATCGATAAAAAGAGAATAAGAGGAACGAGTAATTTTTTTTTCATTTTTTACCGCACTTTAAATATAAAAAACTAAAGTAGACTTTTATAAAAGCCCGCATTGTTCACATAAGCTAATTAAAAGTTAAGGCACACCTTAATCAAGGTGCGCCGTCATATTATTTTTTCAATAAAGCGTTAAATCGATAGCGTCGATCGAACATACACAACAATCCACCTAACGCCATAAACAAGCCGCCAATCCAAATCCAGCGAATAAACGGCTTGTAATATAAGCGTAACGCCCAAGAATTATCATCAATCTTTTCACCGAGAGCCACATAGAGGTCACGAGTTAAACCACCAGCAATAGCGGCTTCCGTCATAGACATCCGACTTACTGTGTAAAAACGTTTTTCTGCAAATAAGCTTGCTTCTGGTTTCCCATCTTTTGAAATATCAATTTGAGCTTTTCCACCAATATAGTTTGGGCCATTTGCATCCGTCACACCAGCGAATTTAAAATCGTAACGACCGATTTGTGCACTCTCGCCGACCTTCATTCGAACATCACGTTCTACGCTGAAGTTTTGGCTAAAGGCGATCCCCCACACAGTCATTGCTACGCCTAAGTGAGCTAACATCATTCCCCAATGAGAACGAGATAGTTTGCGTACGCCAACAAAGAATGATTCACGATGCGTCGCACGTTGTTGCAATTCATAAAGCGCAAGTAACGCAATAATTACAGTCATCATTGAACCCAGCACCGAACTTATGGTAATTTTATCTTGCAAGAAGTAAGGTAACGCAAAACCTGCAATCAGCATAACAAATACGCTGATAACAACAGGCGTACGAATTGCAGAAAATTGGTCTCTACGCCATTTCACCAAAGGTCCAATACCAAGCAATAATGCAAATGGTGTCATAATAATTAAGAACATTTGATCAAAGAATGGCGCACCAATAGAAATAGAACCTAAACCAAGTTGTTTGTGAACAAGTGGTAACAACGTTCCTAAGAATACAACGCAAAGTGCGGTCATTAATAAGATATTATTTAATAACAACATACTTTCACGTGAATAGCGTTCTGCATTATCACGGGAGCGAATTTGACTTCCTTTATACGCATAGAGCGCAAGCGAACCACCGATCACCACAACAAGGTAAGCTAAAATATACAAACCGCGAGTTGGATCCGATGCAAATGCGTGAACTGAAACTAAGATGCCAGAACGAACTAAGAACGTGCCGAGCAGACAAAGTGAAAAGGCTAAAATCGCAAGTAATACCGTCCAAGCTTTGAAAGAACCTCGTTTTTCTGTCACAGAAAGAGAGTGAATCAATGCAGTACCAGCAAGCCAAGGCATAAACGAGGAGTTTTCAACTGGATCCCAGAACCACCAGCCGCCCCAGCCAAGCTCATAATAAGCCCACCAAGAACCGAGTACGATACCTAAAGTCAAAAACACCCAAGCAGCAAGCGTCCAAGGACGTGACCAACGCGCCCAAGCTGAATCTAATTTTCCGGTCATTAAGGATGAGATCGAAAACGCAAATGCCACAGAAAAACCAACATAGCCCATATAAAGTAATGGCGGATGGAAAATTAATCCTACATCTTGCAACATTGGATTAAGTTCTTTTCCGTCCACTGGGAAATCTGGGAAAGTACGCGTAAAAGGATTTGAGGTGAACAAGACGAACAACACAAAACCGACGCTAATAATCCCCATTATACCAAGTACACGAGCAACCGCTTCTTGAGGTAAATGTTTACTCAATAAAGCAACAGCAGATGACCAAACGGCCAGTAACCAAATCCACAGTAATAAAGAACCTTCATGAGAACCCCATACGGCAGACAAACGATAATAAATAGGTAAAGCCGTATTAGAGTTATTCACGACATACTGAACACTAAAATCATTTACTGCGAATAAATAAAATAATGCAGCAAAAGCAATGCTTAAACTTGCCAATAAACCATAAGTCATTGGGCGAGCTAATGCCATTAATTGTACATTGCCCTTTTCTGCCCCCCACAAAGGGAAAATCGCCAACATAAGCGATACGGCCAAACTTAAAGCCAGCGCATAATTTCCTAATTCAGCAATCATTTTGCGCCTTCTTTTTCTTGACGATCACGTGTGCTTTCGCCTTTTAAATCAGCATCACCAATCCCCATTGGTTTATGCACTTTTTGCATTTTTTCACCAAGTTCTGGTGGCACATAATTTTCATCGTGTTTAGCCAATACTTCTGTCGCGGTTAAAACGGTTGGCTGAGTTAATACACCTTGAGCCACAATACCTTGTCCTTCACGGAAAAGATCCGGCAAAATGCCTTCATATTCCACAGTGATCGCAGGGCCAATATCATTCAAATCGAATCGCACTTTCAAGCTTTTTGGATCACGCACTACTGAGCCTTCAACCACCATACCGCCAACACGAATACGTTGTCCCACTTCGGGTTTTTGATTCGGGTTATTATCCTTACCTTGAATCACTTCAGATGGCGTATAAAACAAGTCGATATTTTGACGCAACGCATACAGCATCAACCCACTTGCAATAGCAATGCCGAGCACAACAAAAATGACTAATTTAAATCTGGATTTACGTCTTGGATTCATAGTGTGTTCCCTTTATTTGCTTGTTGTAAACGTTCTTCGCGTTGTTGCTCACGCAATACATTTTGTAACACGGTCTTGCGTTGTTTTACACTTTGAACAATTAAGGCAATAACTGCCACTAAACTTATTGCATAGGATAACCATACGTAAAAACCGTAGCCACCCATATTAAAAAAATCACTCCAAGTCTGGAAAAACATAAAATATTCCTTATAAAAAATCGCTAAAAAACTAACCGCACTTTATTTCAGTGTTTGAGCCAATGCTTTAACCCAAGGACGTTTCGCATCTTCTTTCAATAATTCCACACGATAACGCACTAAAGTAAGCCAAATATACAAGGTTAAAAAACCGAAGATACACAAAATTAATGGAACCAACATTGGAATTGCAATGGATGGTTTTTCCAGTTTAGTGATACTCGCACCTTGATGTAGCGTGTTCCACCATTCCACAGAAAAATGAATAATCGGTAAAATCACGACCGTTGTAATGCATAAAATTCCGGCTGCTTTTGCCCCTACATTACGATCTGAAAAAGCAGAATAAAGCGCTAAAATACCAAGATAAAGAAAGAATAAAATCAATTCTGCAGTTAAGCGAGCATCCCACACCCACCAAGTGCCCCACATTGGTTTACCCCAAATTGCGCCCGTAACAAGCGATAAGAAAGTAAACAATGCTCCAATTGGTGCCATTGCAATCATGGCGAGGTGAGCTTGCTTAATTTGCCACACAAGGGCAACCACAGCCGCAATCGCCATTGAACCGTACACTCCCATTGACCAAATCGCTGTCGGCACATGAACATACATAATTCGGAAACTATTACCCTGTTGGTAATCTGCTGGGGCGAATGCTAAGCCCCATACAATGCCAACACCGAGTAAAATAAGCGTTAAAAATGCAAATAACGGACTCAATTTACCGCAGATATGATACTGAGTTTCAGGTTTTGCATAAGGATGTAACCACTTCCACATAAAAAAGATCCTTAAAAATTAAAGAGAAAAACCACCGCACTTTTATACGGTGAAATGAAATTAATTATCTAAACTAATTCGCAGTGCCGCGGCGATGGCAAAAGGCGAAAGCGTTACTGCGCCAACCATCATGGCACCTAAAATCGCCAGTTGCCCCCCATAAGGCACATTTAGTCCTGCTGCCTCTAATACTGATGAGGCAAAAATTAAAACAGGAATAAACAACGGAACAACAAGCAAACTCAACAACACGCCCCCTTTTCGCAATCCCACCGTTAAAGCCACGCCAATTGCACCAATACAACTCAATACTGGGGTGCCCAGTAACAATGTCAAAACCAATGCCCACCAAATATTGACCTCAAGAGAAAGCAACAAAGCGGCAATGGGTGATAGCAAAATAAGTGGCAAACCAGTGAGCAACCAATGAGCAACTACCTTGGCTAAAGCCGTCATAGGCAAGGGCTGTGCAATTAACATTAATTGTTCAAGAGAACCATCAATAAAATCATCACGGAATAAACGTTCAAAAGAAAGCAATGCTGAAAGTAATGCTGCTACCCATGCAATACCCGGTGCGATACGGGAAAGCAATTTTGGATCTGGCCCAATAACAAGCGGAAACAAAGTAATCACAAGCAAAAAGAACCATAGCGGATTTAAAATTTCCGCATTTTTGCGCATCGCAATTTGAAGTTCTCGTTTAATTATTTCTAAAAAAATCATTAAGTTATTCCGCTTTATAAGCCGCTAAATTCAATTTTTGCAGATGAGAACTTGGCACTTCTTGGTGGCTGGTTAACAACACAATACCACCTCGTTGAGCATGCTCATCAAAAAGTACGGTTAGAATTTCCACGCCTTTTTTATCAATCGCAGTAAACGGCTCATCTAAAATCCATAAGGGCGCTTGAGACAGCCATAAGCGACCTAATGCGATACGCTTTTGTTGTCCTGCAGAAAGTTGTGCAGCTGGCAAATCTTCACGACCTAACAATCCCACTTTCTCAAGCAAATCCCACAAAATATCAGTATTTTGTTCCGCTTGGCTAATTCGTTGATAAAACTGCAAATTTTCCCATGCGGTTAACTCTGGTTTTACGCCCGAAAGATGACCTAAATAAAGCAAATTCTGATGATACTGTTCACGTTGTTTAGAAATTGCTTCAGCATCCCACCGCACTTCGCCTTCTAAAGGTTGGGCTAAACCCGCAAGAATACGTAATAAACTGGTTTTACCTATGCCGTTATGCCCTTCAATTTGCACAAAATCACCGCTATTAAAATCGCAAGTCAAAGCACGAAAAAGTACTCGCTCACCACGTTGGCAGGATAAATTTTGCAGAGATAACTTGTGTGGTTCAAACATAATTGCAAAGGGAAAATAAAAAGTGGCGATATTCTATCACAAGGGAAATATTTGACGAGATTTTAGCCCTCAAAACAAATAACTATTTAGGTGTAGATCGATAGGTTTATTGATTTAAAACAAGGTTTAATAAATTCGTCTATTAATGCAAAAGGAAAAACATTTAATGATCTAAATCAAATTTTTTGCTATTATTTGCTCACTTTTGGTTATAGACCAAAACCCTCAACGAAATTTGTCTTTACATAGAAGGAATAAATTATGGCTTACACTCTACCTGAATTAGGCTACGCCTACGATGCATTAGAACCACATTTCGATGCGCAAACAATGGAAATCCACCACAGCAAACACCATCAAGCTTATGTAAACAATGCAAACGCTGCATTAGAAGGTTTACCCGCTGAATTAGTGGAAATGTGCCCAGGTCAATTAGTTTCTAACCTTGACAAAATCCCTGCAGAAAAACGTGGTGCATTACGCAATAATGCAGGCGGTCACACAAACCACAGTTTATTTTGGAAAAGTTTGAAAAAAGGTACTACTTTACAAGGTACATTAAAAGATGCGATTGAACGTGATTTCGGTTCTGTAGAAACATTTAAAGCTGAATTTGAAAAAGCAGCCGCAACTCGTTTTGGTTCAGGTTGGGCGTGGTTAGTATTAACTGCTGAAGGTAAATTAGCCGTGGTATCAACAGCAAACCAAGATAACCCATTAATGGGTAAAGAAGTGGCAGGTTGTGAAGGTTTCCCACTTTTAGGTTTAGACGTTTGGGAACACGCTTACTACTTAAAATTCCAAAACCGTCGTCCAGACTACATTAAAGAATTCTGGAACGTGGTAAACTGGGATTTCGTTGCAGAACGTTTTGAACAAAAAATAGCCCATTCAGAATGTAATTGTGCTAAATAATGAAAGATAAAGGCCTAGAAAACTAGGCCTTTGTTTTTTATATTATTTTTGGCTACATACAGCAATAAAATGTAATTTATGTTCAGGATCATTAAAGGTTTTGAACATTCTTTTAAATTGCTCACGATTTTCCGCTTTCATAGCATTACGGATGATTTTTAACGTCCCAAGAATTCCCTCATCATAAATCATTCCTTTTGGTGAAAGTAAGGTCATCTCACCAGAGAAAGTATCAACATTTCTAAAGCCACTTTCTTGGAATATTCCTTTCCAGCCATCTTTCGTTAATGGCGTAACCGTCACGTTAATCGCTTTGCGCATATTTTCTAGAATAGTTTGATGATCATTCCCCACTAGCATAACATCGTGAGTAAGCAATAAACCATTCGGTTTTAACACTCGAAAATATTCTGCAATGGCTTTTTTCTTCGCTTCCACGGGTAACATCGTGAGCATCGCTTCATTGATGACAATATCAAAACTTTCATCCTCGAAAGGCAACTTCATCGCATTCGCACGCTGTACATGAATTTTTTCTTGCAAGCCATTTGCTTCAATATTTGCTTGTGCTTTTTCTAACGCATGTTCGTCTAAATCAACACCTTCAATATGACAACCAAATTGTTTCGCCAATCCAATGGCTGTCGTTCCCATATTACAGGCAACCTCTAACACTTTTTTATCTTGGCTAAAATCGCCATTGGCAATTAACCAATCTGTCGCTTTTTTACCGCCTGGACGCAAACGAGTTTTACCTAAACGTGCAAGAAAATTATGCCCTACTTCATCTTTTGCCATATCTATCTCCTAGTAATTAACTTGGTTTTTATATTATAGATGAAAATTATTCTTATTAAAGTAGTAAAGCAAAAAATAACCCAACCGATTGGTTGGGCTATAAAAGATCAGAAAAATTTACAGCACTTTAAATCAATTAGGTTTCCATTCACCATTGAGCACGGTTGCTGTCACTTTATAATCTGACGTAAACACGGCTAAATTCGCGATTTTTCCTTTTTCTACCGAACCTAAACGATCATCCACACCAATTGCTCGTGCTGGATAAAGGTTACTCATTCGAATTGCTTCAACAAGTGGAATTTCTACAAACTCTACTGCATTCTTAATAGATTCTATCATGGTAATTGATGCACCAGCGATCGTACCGTTCGCATCAAAACAGCGGCCATCTCGGATATAAATGGTTTTTCCTACGAAGGTGAAGGTTTCCAATTCAGGTGGCGCACCTGCTGCAGCAAGAGAGTCCGTCACAATACAAAGTTTGTCACCTTTGATTTTTTTATCAATGCGAACATTGCCGTAATTGATATGCACACCATCCACGATAATACCAGTGTAAACATCAGAATCTAGTACTGCACCCACTACGCCCATTGCACGTCCAGAACTAATTGGCGACATTGCATTATGCAAGTGCGTCGCAAAAGTTGCGCCTTTGTGGAATGCAGCTTTAGCGACTTCATAAGTCGCATTAGAATGCCCTACAGAGACAATAATGCCCGCTTTCACAAAATCAGGCGTAT
Organism: Haemophilus sp. oral taxon 036; assembly: GCF_002998595.1. Classification (NCBI taxonomy): domain Bacteria; kingdom Pseudomonadati; phylum Pseudomonadota; class Gammaproteobacteria; order Pasteurellales; family Pasteurellaceae; genus Haemophilus; species Haemophilus sp. oral taxon 036. The sequence goes on along the minus strand of NZ_CP027235.1, from coordinate 1,369,752 downwards.
AGTTAATGGTTGGGTTTTCTGCGGCAATGGTAATTTTTGTAATGACATCACCATTTTCACAGAGGAAATCCTTCATTTCAGGCGTAATTTCACGAATATATTCAGGACGGTGTACCCCTTTTTTCTCAACACTGATAAACGGCCCTTCAATATGTAAACCAAGAGCTTGGTTTTTATGCTTGTTTAAATATTCACGCATAATTTTCACCGCACTTTTTATGTTTTCATCTGGTGCCGTGATAAAAGTAGGAAGGAAACTTGTACAACCTGATTTCAAGTTAGTTTCCTGCATAATTTCCAAGGTTTCAACGCTAGTTTGATCGTTAAACATCACGCCACCGCAGCCATTTAATTGAAGATCAATAAAACCAGCCGTTAAATTATTACCTTGCAAATCAATGGTTTTGATACCAGTTTCTAATTCAGCTTGTGGAACTACCGCTTCAATAATTTCACCGTTAATAATTACAGCAAAATCACGTAAAACATCATGTTTTGTGTAAATCACACAATTTGTTAATGCATATCTCATTTTTTGTCCTTAAATAAAATAATCAGAAAAATTACCACTCTTTTGAGCGGCAGGATCTTATAACACGCTATGAATGGCGCGTTGTTCTAATTCAGTAAAATATTTAACCGTTTTTACTTTCAATTCTTGCTGTGCAGGTTCATCACAAACTAACACAAAATGGCGATGTAATTGAAGTGCACTCACTGTCCACATATGGTTCACACCACCTTCTACAGCAGCTTGAACAGCAAGTGCCTTATGATGTCCTGTCGCAAGGATCATCACTTCTTCGGCATCTAATAATGTGCCTACACCAATAGTTAAAGCATACTTTGGCACTTTATTTACATCATTATCAAAAAAGCGTGAATTTGCGATCAGCGTGTCTTGAGTTAACGTTTTAATACGAGTACGGGAACTTAATGATGAGGCAGGTTCATTAAAGGCAATATGACCATCATTGCCCACTCCGCCCATAAATAAATTAATTTTTCCGTAAGATTTAATTTTTTCTTCATAACGGCGACATTCTGCATCATGATCATCCGTGTTGCCATTAAGAATATTGATATTTTCTGGATGAATATCGATATGATTGAAAAAATTGTTATACATAAAACTATGATAACTTTCAGGATGTTCCTCTGGTAAACCCACATATTCGTCCATATTGAATGTTACCACATGCTTAAAGCTCACCTCTCCCGCTTTACAAAGTGCGATTAATTCTTGGTAAGTTTTTAATGGTGTGCCACCAGTTGGTAAGCCGAGAACGAATGGACGTTCAACCGTAGGATTAAAATGATTGATACGATCAACAATATGGCGTGCAGCCCAACGACTCACCTGGTGTTCGTTGTGTAGAGGGATAAGACGCATACTATACTTCCTTTATTTTTAATACCGTGGACAAACAAACCAACGGTCAAACATAATGGTTCCCCACTACGAAATAGAAAAACTGAGAAGCAGGAAACGAGAATTGCTACCCCAATAGGGATAAATTATGAGTAACCTAGGGAAATCACTCCCCTAGGTTCTCACGATATTCCATTAATTATAAAAATTTCGCTTTCAACTCTTTTGCTTTTGCAAGCTGAGCATCTGTTGCTTTTGCTGTCATTGGCTCACGGCAATAACCCGCATCCACACCTTCTAATTTAAGCAATTCTTTGATGGTTAAATATAAACCGTTCGCTAAAATGCCTTCGATTAAATCGTTGGTTACGTGTTGAATTTCTAACGCTTCGGCTAATTTACCCGCTTTGGTTAATTCAAAAATTTGACGAGCACGAACGCCGTTTACGTTGAAAGTTGAACCGATTGCACCATCTACACCAAGTGCGGCCGCAGGTAACATCATTTCATCGAAACCTGCCCAAATTAAGTGGTTTGGATAAGCTTTTTTCAAACGTTCTAATAAATAGAAGTCACCTGCTGTGAATTTTACCCCTAATACTTTCGGGTTTTTGTAAAGTTCACCAAATTGTTCAATTCCCATATTCACGCCAGTTAAGAACGGAATAGAATACACGATCATATTATTGCCCGTTTCTGCAATAATGGTGTCGTAATAATGTTTGATTTCAGGGAAACTAAATTTGTAGTAGAACGGAGTAACTGCAGATAAGCTATCGTAGCCTAATTCTGTCGCATATTTACCTAATTCCACCGCTTCTTTTAAGTTTACGCTGCCCACTTGAGCAATTAGCGCGATTTGATCTTTTGCTTCATCTTTTGCAATACGGAAGATTTCTTTTTTCTCTTCAGTTGAAAGCATAAAGTTTTCGCCTGTTGAACCACCCACATATAAACCATCAACTTTCATTTTGTCGATATTGTGGCGGATAATTTGACGTAAACCTTTTTCATTAATTGTGCCATCTTCATTAAATGACACTAATAATGCACTGAAAATACCTTTTAAATCACGCATAAGTTTTCTCCTATTTTATACGTTGTTCAAGAATCACATTGAGAGTTTTTTGCTTGGTTTGAGCTGCAAGCTCTTCTTCGCCCTGTACTAACAAAGCATAAATTAAATCTAATACAAAAAGCTGTGCAATTTTGGTACCAATGGAGTCACCTTGTAGCTTCCCTTGTTTATTACCATTTACCAAAACATAATCAGCATATTCTGTAACGGGGGAACGCAAACTATGAGTTAATGCCACTGTCGTTGCGCCATTTTGTTTAGCAATTTTGAGTGTATGTGCTGTTTCGGCGGAATATCCTGAATGACTTAAACCAATTGCCACATCAGAAGGCGTAAGTAATGCCGCCTGCATATACATAAAATGATTATTACCTGTTGCATCCACTTGGAAACCAATACGCATCAATTTATTTTTCGCATCTTCAGCTGTCACACCTGATGACCCAACGCCAAATAAAAAGATACGACGTGCTTTTTTAATGGCTTTAACCACTTGCTCAAGCTGTTTCAAATCTAATAAATTAACCGTTTCTTCCATTACATTAGAAACTGCCGCTTGCAACTTTTGTGCAATCGTTAAAGAATCATCGCTCGGCATAATTTCTGTTTCGAGCACAGTTTCATCATTGTTATCTTTCGTAGCAAGCTCAATGGAAAGTTCTAATTTAAAATCGCTGAAACCTTTAAAACCAATGGTTCGACAAAAACGGACGAGCGTAGCTTCTCCAACTTCCAAATGTTTAGCGATTTCTGAAAGGGGACATTGAGACACCAAATCAGGCGAACGTAAAATCGTATCAGCAATTTTTTTCTCTGACTTGGTGAGGCTGTGGTAAAGCGAACTAATGGTATTTAACACATTTCCGGATTTAGCCATAAATTGTTCCTTTTGGTTTATCAAGCAGAACATCTTTCACCCAATAAGCTGCGCCGACTAATCCTGCATCTTGACCAAATTTAGCTGATTCAATGTCACAGCTATATACAGCAGGCATATCCTGTAAGAAACGTTTGACTAATGATAAATAACCTTCAGCCAACCCGACACTACCACCTACAACAACTTTTTGCACATCCAATCCAATCACTAAATCCGCCACTAAATTGGCAATGGCTTGGGCTGAACGTTCTATAAGTGCGGTAGCTTTTTCATCATTTTTTCTAAAACGTTCAAAAACTTCTCTTGGTTCGCAAGGATCGTCCCATTGAGAAGACACCGCTTCAATAGCTCGACCAGCAGCAACGGCTTCTACACAACCACGACGACCACAACCACACATTGGACCATTAGGATCCGCTAATGTATGCCCGATATGCCCCGCGATTCCCTTTGGACCAGTTTGTAATTGTTGGTTTAATATGAGGCCGCCACCGACGCCAGTAGAAACTGTAATAAAAACAAAGTTTGATACTTTTTCTGAATCTTGGAGTTGGTATTCCGCATAGGTTGCGGCTTGCGCATCATTTAATAAGCCAATTGGTTTATCCGTGTGTTTAGCAATACTTTCTTTTAGTGGAAATTGATTCAAACCACCCAAATTTTTAGGATTAAGTGCGGTTAAAACACCGTCATTTATAATGCCTGTTGAAGCCACCGCCACATAATCAAATTGCCCCGCATAATGAGTAAGAAGTTGTTCTAATGCTTGATGCATTCCTTCTACCACATTTTCACGCGGCGTATGAATTTGTTGGCGTTGTTCAACTTCGCCATTTTTTACGATAGCCGCTGCGATTTTTGTACCGCCAATGTCTAGAGCTAAACAACGCATAACTTATCCTTAATAGTATGAAGTATTTTCTCACACGTCTTACGACTATCTTGCAGATTTCACAGAATTAGCAAACCAACTCACGATATGCTCAAGGCGAGTTAAGGCTGAACCAACGGTTACGCAATCTGCGCCAATTTCAATCGCCACTTTTGCCAATTCAGGGGTGTTATAGCGACCTTCTGCCATCACAAAACAACCTGCAGCTTTTAAATCTTTTACTAATTGATAATCAGGTTCTTCAGGAACTGGACCACCTGTATAACCAGACATTGTACTGCCCACAATATCAAAACCGAGTTTTTGACAATACAAGCCTTCTTCTAAATTAGAGCAATCTGCCATTGCCAAGCAGCCCATTTCATGGATTTTTTTCACCGCACTTTCAATATCAACTGGACGAGGGCGGCTAGTGCCATCTACCGCAATAATATCTGCCCCTGCATTGGCAAGATCTTCAATATCTTGCAGAAATGGCGTAATACGAATCGGACTATCAGGTAAGTCACGTTTTACAATACCGATAATTGGAATGTTTACGAAAGGACGTGTCGCTTTAAGGTTATCTACACCTTCAATACGTAAACCTGATGCGCCACCAGCAACGGAAGCTTGGGCCATAGCAGAAACAATTTCTGGTTTATCCATTGGGCCATCATCAACAGGTTGGCAAGAAGCAATGAGACCATATTGAATTTGAGAAAGCACATCTTGATGAGATAATTTCGACATAATATCACTCCTAAATATATTGAGGCCGATAATGCTCAAATGCTTTATTACAAGCCATCTAGGCGTTAGCATTATTTAGACTCAATTATCCTCAAAAATATAACTGAGCCTGCATTTTCGTCAGTGCTCAGCATTATATAAAAACATAACTCCATTTTAAAAGTTTTTTTGAAGTATTTTTTACAAATGTGATCCACCTCTCAATTTTGAAATAAAACTTCAAAGGGCAGTTCAAAAAGTATTTTTTTACTTTAGAATAGCGTCCGAGTAGTTTTTTTGATGTCTAAAACATCGGGCATTCACTTTCAATCCAAGCCAATTATGGCTTATATCAACATAGGTTCACACAGGAGCGAACATTATGAAATTTACTAAACTTTTCCTTACAACTGCTATCACATTAGGCGTTTCTTCAGCCGTTTTTGCCGCAGATTATGACTTAAAATTTGGTATGAATGCAGGTACTTCATCTAATGAGTACAAAGCAGCTGAAATGTTTGCGAAAGAAGTAAAAGAAAAATCACATGGTAAAATTGAAGTTTCACTTTATCCGAGTTCACAACTTGGTGACGACCGTGCAATGTTAAAACAATTAAAAGACGGTTCTCTTGACTTCACTTTTGCTGAATCAGCTCGTTTCCAATTATTCTATCCTGAAGCAGCAGTGTTCGCGTTACCATATGTCATTACCGACTACAACGTTGCACAAAAAGCATTACAAGAAACCGCATTTGGTAAAGATTTAGTTCAAAAAATGAATAAAGAGCTTGGCATCACGCTACTTTCTCAGGCCTATAATGGGACTCGCCAAACAACTTCAAATAGAGCAATCAATAGCATTGCTGATATGAAAGGTTTAAAACTTCGTGTACCCAATGCCGCAACTAACTTAGCATACGCAAAATATGTAGGTGCATCGCCAACACCTATGGCATTCTCTGAGGTATATCTTGCACTTCAAACTAACTCTGTCGATGGTCAAGAAAACCCATTAGCGACCGTACAAGCACAAAAATTCTATGAAGTGCAAAAATTCTTAGCGATGACTAACCACATCTTGAATGACCAACTTTATTTAGTGAGTAACGAAACTTATAAAGAATTACCGGAAGATCTTCAAAAAGTAGTCAAAGACGCCGCTGAAAATGCAGCAAAATACCACACTAAATTATTCGTAGATGGCGAAAAAGATTTGGTGAAATTCTTTGAAAAACAAGGTGTAAAAGTAACCCATCCGGATTTAGCGCCATTCAAAGATGCGATGAAACCATTCTATGCTGAGTTTGTGAAACAAACTGGTGAGAAAGGTGAAAAAGCATTAAAAGAAATCCAAGCGATTAAATAACCGCCTATTATATGCGCCAGCAATTTAGTTGGCGCATTCGTTTTCGTTCTCCACAATCTCTCGGAGTGAAGTATGAAATTTTTTAACAAACTTGAAGAATGGATTGGCGGCGCGCTATTCCTTGCCATCTTCGGTATTCTTATTGCTCAAATCCTATTTCGCCAAGCTTTCCAATCACCATTAATTTGGAGTGAAGAACTCGCTAAATTATTGTTTGTATATGTAGGTATGCTCGGTATTAGTGTGGCTATCCGCAAACAAGAACACGTTTACATCGACTTCTTAACCAATTTAATGCCTGCATCTGTCAAAAAAGTAACAAACTCTTTTGTACAGTTAGTGATTTTCCTCGGCATTATTTTCTTTATCCATTTTGGTATTAAAACGTTCCTTAGTGCAGATTTCCCTATTGACGCATTAGGCGGAATTTCAGAGAAATGGATTTATGCTTCTCTGCCAATCATTTCTATCCTAATGTTAGTGCGCTTCTTCCAAGCACAAGCAGACAATTTTAAAGAAGATAAAAGCTATTTACCGGCGACGTTCTTCATTATAAGTGCGGTCATTTTATTAGGCATTTTATTTACGTTCCCAGAGTGGTATAAAGTATTACGCATCACAGAATATGTGAAATTTGGTTCTAACTCTGTATATGTTGCGCTAATATTCTGGCTGGTTATTATGTTCCTCGGTGTGCCAGTAGGTTGGTCATTATTTATCACTACATTGCTTTATTTCTCTATGACCAGATGGAACGTAGTAAACGCAGCGGCTGAAAAACTGACCATGAGTTTAGATAGTTTCTCATTACTTGCTGTGCCGTTCTATATTCTAACGGGTATTTTAATGAATACTGGCGGTATCACAGAACGTATCTTTAACTTCGCAAAAGCCTTACTCGGTCACTACACTGGTGGTATGGGGCATGTAAATATTGGCGCAAGTTTATTGTTCTCAGGTATGTCAGGTTCTGCACTTGCTGATGCGGGTGGCTTAGGTCAGTTAGAAATCAAGGCTATGCGCGATGCAGGCTATGATGATGATATTTGTGGTGGTATCACTGCAGCATCTTGTATCATCGGTCCATTAGTTCCACCAAGTATCGCCATGATTATTTACGGTGTAATTGCCAACGAATCTATTGCGAAACTCTTCGTTGCAGGTTTTGTACCAGGCATACTTGTAACAATTGCTTTGATGATCATGAACTACTACGTATCGAAAAAACGTGGCTATCCAAGAACACCAAAAGCAACTCGTGAAGAACTTTGCACATCATTCAAAAGAGCGTTCTGGGCAATTTTAACCCCATTGCTCATCATCGGTGGTATCTTCTCTGGCTTATTTAGCCCAACAGAATCTGCCGTTGTTGCTGCGACTTATTCCGTCATCATTGGTAAATTCGTTTATAAAGAATTAACTATGAAAATGCTCTTTAATAGCTGTGTTGAAGCGATGGCAATTACTGGTGTGGTTGCATTAATGATTATGACTGTGACCTTCTTCGGAGATATGATCGCACGTGAACAAGTTGCAATGCGTATTGCAGATGTATTCGTTGCCGTAGCTGATTCTCCACTTATGGTATTAGTCATGATCAATGCCCTCTTGCTCTTCTTGGGTATGTTCATTGATGCATTAGCATTGCAATTCTTAGTGTTACCAATGTTAATTCCAATCGCAATGCAATTTAATATCGACTTAGTATTCTTCGGTGTAATGACTACCTTGAATATGATGATCGGTATCTTAACACCACCAATGGGTATGGCTCTGTTTGTGGTGGCGCGTGTGGGTAATATGTCAGTATCCACTGTGACTAAAGGTGTATTGCCGTTCTTAATACCAATATTCTTAACATTAGTATTAATTACGATTTTCCCACAAATCATTACTTTTGTACCAAATCTATTGATGTCTTAACACTAAAGTGCGGTTAAAAAAAGCAAGGCTTTTATAACCGCACTTTTTTTATAAAATAAATCCTATTCAATGCAGTTTTATGAATAGCAAAGCATAAACATAACTTAATAAATGAGGTTTATTATGACATTGACAAAAACAGCATTATGCGCCGCACTTTTTGCAACTGTTGCATTTTCAGCTAGCGCACAAGCCTATCCAGATTTACCAGTAGGTATCAAAAGCGGAACAGGTGCACTCATCGGTGATACCGTATATGTAGGCTTAGGTTCTGGTGGCAATAAATTCTATTCTTTAGACTTAAAAGATCCTGCTGCACAATGGAAAGAAATTGCTGCATTCCCTGGTGGTGAACGTAACCAACCTGTTGCAGCAGCCGTAGATGGAAAACTTTATGTATTCGGTGGCTTGCAAAAAAATGAAAAGGGCGAACTCCAACTTGTTAATGACGCTTACAGCTACAATCCAGCTGATAATACTTGGGTGAAACTTCCTACTCGCTCTCCGCGTGGTTTAGTGGGCTCAAGCAGTGCATCTCATGGTGATAAAGTTTATATTTTAGGTGGTTCTAACCTCTCTATATTTAATGGTTTCTTTCAAGACACCGTGGCAGCAGGCGAAGATAAAGCGAAAAAAGATGAAATCGCAGCAGCTTATTTTGATCAACGCCCAGAAGATTATTTCTTCACAACAGAATTATTGAGCTATGAACCATCAACCAATAAATGGCGCAATGAAGGTCGTATTCCATTCTCTGGTCGTGCTGGTGCGGCATTCACCATCCAAGGTAATGACTTAGTGGTGGTCAATGGTGAAATTAAACCAGGTCTTCGTACCGCAGAAACGCATCAAGGTAAATTCACTGCTAAAGGTGTGCAATGGAAAAACTTACCTGACTTACCTGCGCCAAAAGGTAAATCACAAGATGGTTTAGCTGGTGCTCTCGCAGGCTATAGCCATGGCCATTATTTAGTCACGGGTGGAGCTAACTTCCCTGGTTCAATTAAACAATTCAAAGAAGGTAAACTTCATGCACATAAAGGTTTAACCAAAACATGGCATAACGAAGTTTACACTTTAAATAACGGTAAATGGAGTATCGTTGGTGAATTACCAATGAATATTGGCTATGGCTTCTCTGTGTCTTACAACAATAAAGTATTGCTCATCGGTGGTGAAACAGACGGTGGTAAAGCATTAACCAGCGTCAAAGCCATTAGCTACGATGGTAAAAAATTGACCGTTGAATAATTTGGCATAGAATAATGTATAAGGCTTGAGGCAAGAATGGGCTCAAGCCTTTTGATTTCATCAAAATATAAAAATTAAGGAGATTATATGAGTGTACTTAGTTACGCACAAAAAATCGGTCAAGCCTTAATGGTGCCAGTGGCAGCCCTACCTGCTGCAGCATTATTAATGGGTATTGGCTATTGGATCGACCCGGATGGTTGGGGGGCAAACAGTCAATTAGCGGCATTATTAATTAAATCTGGCGCAGCAATTATTGACAACATGGGCTTACTCTTCGCTGTGGGTGTCGCGTTTGGTCTTGCAAAAGACAAACACGGTTCCGCCGCACTTTCTGGTCTTGTGGGTTTCTACGTGGTAACCACCCTACTTTCCCCTGCTGGTGTAGCACAATTACAACACATTGATATTAGTGAAGTGCCTGCCGCATTCAAAAAAATCAATAACCAATTTATCGGGATTTTAATTGGTGTCATTTCAGCTGAACTTTACAACCGTTTCTATCAAGTTGAATTACCAAAGGCACTTTCGTTCTTTGGCGGAAAACGCCTCGTCCCAATTTTGGTTTCTTTCGTGATGATCGCTGTATCATTTGCCTTACTCTATATTTGGCCTCATATTTTTAACGCGCTCGTTTCATTTGGTGAATCCATCAAAGATTTAGGTGCGGTAGGTGCGGGTATCTACGGTTTCTTCAACCGCTTATTAATTCCTGTTGGCTTACACCATGCCTTGAACTCTGTCTTCTGGTTTGATGTAGCGGGTATCAATGATATTCCAAACTTCTTGGGGGGTGCTAAATCTATTGCCGAAGGCACTGCAACTGTAGGTGTAACGGGTATGTATCAAGCTGGTTTCTTCCCAGTGATGATGTTTGGTTTACCAGGTGCTGCTCTTGCAATTTATCACTGCGCAAAACCAAATCAAAAAATACAAGTTGCCTCAATTATGCTTGCGGGTGCGTTAGCCTCTTTCTTTACAGGGATCACCGAACCACTTGAATTCTCATTCATGTTTGTTGCACCTGTACTTTATGTATTGCATGCATTATTAACAGGTATCTCTGTATTCATTGCAGCCACAATGCACTGGATTGCAGGATTCGGCTTTAGTGCTGGTTTAGTGGATATGGTACTTTCTAGCCGCAACCCACTTGCCGTTAGCTGGTATATGTTACTTGTACAAGGTATTGTATTCTTTGCTATCTATTATTTTGTGTTCCGTTTTGCAATTAATGCCTTTAATCTCAAAACACTGGGACGTGAAGATAAAGCAGAAACAACAGCAGCCCCAACACAAAGCAACCAATCTCGTGAAGAAAGAGCGGTGAAATTTATTGCGGCTTTAGGTGGTTCAGAAAACTTCAAAACTGTGGATGCTTGTATCACTCGTTTACGCTTAACTTTAGTTGATCATCACAATATTCATGAAGATCAACTTAAAGCGCTTGGTTCAAAAGGTAATGTAAAATTAGGTAATGATGGATTACAAGTCATTTTAGGGCCTGAAGCTGAACTTGTGGCAGAAGCGATTAAAGCAAAATTAAAATAAATTTTGACCGCACTTTACATGCCGTCTATCACTAGGCGGCATTTTTATTAATGAGATGTAACGATGTTATTTATTCCACCACCACTACTCTGTTTATTAATTGGCACAGCAATGTATTTTTTGCCAAAAGTAGCGAGTTATTCTGTCCATTTTGCAGTTATTGCCTTTACCATCACTCTTTCATTTTTAATTGCTGGGGACAGTATGCTTCAATTTTTTATACGCAAAACGACCATCAATCCTCATGATTTTAAACACACAACACAATTAGTTTCTACAGGTATATTTCAATTTAGCCGTAATCCAATGTATTTAAGCTTGCTGTTAATGTTAATTGCTTGGTCTCTTTGGTTGGGTAATAGTTTGGCTTGGTTAGGCGTGATTGTCTTTATACTAGTTATGAATCGCTTTCAAATAGCCCGCGAAGAAGCCTATTTGGAAAGTAAATTTGGCGATGAATATCGTCGTTACAAACAAAAAGTAAGACGATGGCTATAAAAAAACACCTTCACAAGGAAGGTGTTTTTATCAATTTAAAATCTATTTCTTCGGTGCCTGCATAAAGCGGAAGAAATCACTATCTGGTTTTAAAATCATCATATTGTCAGAATTTGCAAAACTCGCTTCATAGGCTTTTAAGCTACGCACAAAACTAAAGAATTGTGGTTCTTGAGCAAAAGCATCTGAATATAATTTTGCCGCCGCTGCATCGCCTGAGCCTCGTAATTCTTGTGCAGTTTTATTTGCATTAGCAAGAATCAACGTCACTTTACGATCTACTTCTGCTTGTTTAAATGCAGCTTGTTCTTTACCTTGAGAACGGTGTTCACGCGCGACTGCATCACGTTCTGCACGCATACGTTGATAAATTGAAGAAGATACTTCGTCCGGTAAATTAATTTGCTTTACACGCACATCAATCACTTCAATCCCTAATTCTGCCGTACTATCTTGCCCTGAATTTAAAGCTTTTTTTGCCCCTTCCATTAATTCACCACGCGTACCAGAAACGATATCTTTAATGGTTCTTGTACCAATTTCAGAACGCAAACGGTCATTTACTTTACGGCTTAACAAGCTTGAAGCTTGGGTATAATCGCCACCACCAGTAGATGTGTAGAATCGACCAAAATCACTAATTTTCCATTTCACATAAGAATCGACTAGCAAGTCTTTTTTCTCAACAGTAACAAAACGTGTTGCCGAACCATCTAAAGTACGAATACGCGCATCTAAAACTTTAATGCTATCAATCAAAGGCACTTTAAAATACAAGCCTGGTTCATAGACAACCACTTTGTTATCTGCATCACGTTGTACTTTATTGAATCTCAACATAATACCGCGAGTACCTTCAGTTACGACCACGACACTGGAATACACCACTGCCGCAATAGCAAAAATAGCTGGTAATAAAAATTTACGCATTAGTTAAATCTCCCTTGGCGAATCGGCTCAACAGTGCTTGGTAGTTGGCTTGAAGAATGATTAATACGCTCTGGCTGCGATAAAACAGGCGCAGATTCTACCGCTCTTTCTGTTACGGCTGGCGCTTTAGCTGATACTTTTTTACCCATGATTTGTTCTAACGGTAACACGGTTAAATTGTTACCATTATTGCCATCAAGCATCACTTTTGGCGTATTTGCCATGACTTTTTCCATGGTTTGAATATATAAACGCTCACGCAGTAAATCTGGCGCAGCTTTAAATTCAGGCAACAAACGCTGTAAACGTTCCACTTCGCCTCGTGCATCTAACACGATACGATCTTTATAAGCTGTTGCTTCTTCAATAATACGTTGTGCATCACCACGCGCGATCGGCTCTTTCTCGCGGACATAGGCCTCCGCTTCACGAATGAAACGCTGTTCATCTTCCTGCGCTTTAATCGCATCATCAAACGCATCTTTTACTTCTTCAGGTGGGCGCGCAGATTGGAAGTTCACATCAATAACCTCAAGTCCCATATCATAGGATTTGATAATGTCATTTAATGCTTTCCACGTATCTTCACGAACAACCCCACGGCCTGTTGTTAAAATATCATTCATTGACATATGGCCGATCACATAACGCAATGCACTGTCAGTCGCTTGACCTAAACTGTCATCCGCATTCGTCACGCTAAAACGATATTTTGCAGGATCTTGCACGCGATATTGCACGGTCATTTCTACACGAACCATATTTTCATCTTTAGTCAGCATTGAACCTTGTGTGCGAAGTTCTTTAACCTGCTCAACATTCACTGGCAATACTTTATCTACAAATGTTGGTTTCCAGTTTAAACCTGGTTGAACAATAGAATGTAATTCACCAAAACGAAGCACCACACCACGCTCAGCCTCTTTAATGGTGTAGAAACCACTTACGCCCCAAATAATCGCACCAATGGCAACAGCAAGCGGAACCACTTTTCCAAAATTAAATGGCGTACTGTTTTGAGAACTACCATTATTTTGACCGCTCTTTTTATTTCCACCACCTAATTTTCTGAGAAGGTTATTAAAAATCTCCTCAATATCTGGCGGAGATTGTTCTTGATTCCCACGATTTTGATTGTTATTCCATCCATTATTATTGGATGAATTTCCCGGCTGTTGGTCGTTGCTTTGCCCTGGTTTACTCCAAGGATCGCGATCTGAACCGTTCTGTGACATTTCATTCTCCATTTGTCAAAAAATTGTTAAGAGTTTAGCTAAATAAATGGGGCGCGTCTATGAAAATGCAAGAGGGGATAACCATTAATTTCGCCGCACTTTCAAGTTATCCCCCTTAGGAGCGGAGATTTTTTCCGTTAGCGTTAGATAGCTTTTACTGTTTGCTATCGTAGCAGTTACAGCTTTAACAGATTTTTAAATTAAGATTGCCTTTAATAGCAATATGCACATTTTCAGAAAAAGCGATGTTAATTCTCATCGCAGCTCAGGTGTCTTGCTCTATCGTGATATTTCCGTAGAAAAAGTCGGGTGTGCTTATACTAGATTGGATGTAAAGTTATAAGGTTTACTTAACACAAGCATAATTGAAAATACAAAAAGTGCGGTCAATTTTTGAGAAGTTTTAAAACTCTTTGAAAATTGACTGTACTTTACACTTTTATATTTCATACTTTTCAAGTATCAAAAAACTTAAAAGCTTCCCAAAATCTAACGGTACAGTACGTGAATATTTAATGAATGGCAAATTATTGATACTCCACCTTGTTATTATCACAAAATAATAATTTACTTCTTCATACCAAAAATCAAATGAATAAGCATAGCTATAACAGAAACGATGATAGATACAATTGCGGCCTGTATGACCCCCCCTGTAAACTGTCCATAAATAAAATAATCAAACACACCTATAATCAATTCAAAAACAATAAAACATAATAAGCAGGAAAATAAATAAACAATAAAATATTTCATTATTTACCCCCTTCTTTTTGTGCATACACCTTATCTTTTAGTATTTTTTGATCTAACAAATTCTTATTCAACCTCTATGACGTGCGTCTACTGACGCGGACCTAAAACATAAATTTCGTTTGATTCAGATTTTAACTATTTTCATTAACAACTTCATTTTGTTTATTTTTAGTTAGATATAAGCACGCATCAAGAGACGAGTGTTGTCTGGGGTAAACATCGTTTTTGGAATATCATCTTTATTGTTGGTTCATACTCATTTATGTTCCAATCTTATTCATACTTTTCATGGCGCTTATATACACATATATAATTATCAAAAGATAAATATTTAGGGTAATCAATCCTAACTAAATTCTCATCAATAGTATAATCTTCACCAAAATTAGAAATAATATCTGTACCTATTTCATAAATTACTTCACTCCAATAGTTAGAGATATCGCCATCAATAACAACATAAATACTTATACAATTTTCATTGATTCTTATATAAACACCTCTAACCTCTTTGGTAATTTTGCCTATCAAGGCATTTTGGGTAACAATTCTTAATCTTATAATGTCATTATTCATAGACTATTATTCCTTTGGTTTAGCCAGAACTACATGATATCCATTTTTACTATAATGAATAATCCCCATAGTTATTGGAGTTCGATCTCCTGTAACAGGATCAATATAAATACCGATATTTTTATTGAAATTCACCCTTTCTTTAGAACAGGGAAACCCAATTTCAGTTTTTCCCACTAGCTATCCAGTTACTACATAACCTTTTAAAGAATCTAAACTTACAGTGATAATGCTTTTTTATTAGAAGCAATTACATCTTTTGTTTTTACTATCCATTCAGATATCTTAAAACCATCTTCATTTAAGACCTCTCGTTTATTTACATATTCATTGATTTTAGACGCATCAAACTCTGGGAAATCATCTACAAATATGATCTTATTTTGAACATAAGAAATTTCCCCATCATAATAAATAATCCATATAGAAATGAAATTTAAAGATTCTGGCTCATTTATAGATGTAATAAGTACTGAATGTTTCTTTTTTCTATCCCATCAGCTATAGATGTAGCCCAGCTATTTTTATATTCTTCAATACCCCAATAGTCTATTGGAATATGTAATTCTTCTACATATTCACCTAAAGAGATCGAAGCCAAAATATGCATTCCATATCCATTATCAAAAGATGTATCTTTAAAGAAAATACCAAACATTACTAATCCTTAATTCTTTTTAAATCCTTGTCATAAGTACCAAGCCTATTTCCTCTTCGATCAAAAATTTTCCAACCATCGGAAACATTATGACCATCAACATCTGGCTGTCTTTATCATTCGTTACTGTTTGATGTCCACCAGTGTGAGTCGGCAAATTATAATCTGCTGGATCTTCAACGCCGCCTGTATGATTTACAAAAATCCTTGGGTCAATAACCTGTTTTCCGCCATAGGTTGTTGTCACTAAGCTCGGGTCAATCGGTGTAAAACCACCATCTGCATTATGGATCCACACATGAGAACCAAGCATGCTTGAATTATCAAATAGCAGGCATTTAGATAAAATTTGTCTATTAAGATAATCAACTTGTTCTTTACTTAATCTACTAATTTTTTCAGGATCTTGTGACATCCCAGCTAAAAATGCTGCTTTCTCCTCATCTGTGGTGAGAGCGACACCTAGTGAAATGCCTAAGTCAGCTTCAATGGCTTAGATACAGGCTCAGGAACAAACTAGCGCGCTAGCACTAGTTATAGCCATCACATAATTATTCTCCACCGACCTTTTAACCGTCTCCGCCCCAGAAGTCGCAGCAAGGAAATTCCCCCCTTGTTCTGCTGTGGTGCCATTCGCTTTCGCCGTCAATGCCATAAGCATCATTAATCCCTTTTTTAATGAGGCTAATTTGTTTACTGATTTCTTGCACTTAGTCACTATCTGGACAGCTTGTTACGGTGAGGTTTTAATATAATAATAGTCCCTCTAGTTCACATGATAAAAACTGAATTCTTGTAGTATTTTAAGTTGCAATCGTTCCCCACTCCACGCATAAAAGTGCGGTAATTTTTCTTGATGATTGACAAAAGCGGATAAATAAACAGGGAGTTCATCAGTAAACCACAACTGCCCCTGCGGACAATAATCTGAAAAAATTTTTTGTTGTTCAGGAAAATGACGAACATTGGATAATTTTACGATCCCAAATCCTTGAGATTTCAATACAGCTTCTCGCAAACACCAACAACGATAAAAAGCCTTCAAAGAATCCTGCTGATGATGAAACCAATCAATTTCTTCTTTTGGTGCAATATGTTCCATCAACGCCGTAAAATTTCTTATTTTAGGAAATTCAATATCAATTCCCACCACACTTTTTTCTTCATTTCTAATATCTAATATTACCGCCACCCAATCACCAGAATGGCTAATATTAAAATCTATTCGCTCATCAAGAAAATAGGGTCTGCCACTTTCGGTACGTTGAATTTGGGATAAAAGTGCGGTGGACTTTCCTGATATTTTTAGAAGTTGAAAAAGTAATAAATGAGCAAGCCGACGACACTGATGACGCTGAAAAACACGCGAGCTATCCGTTTCAATTTGATATAGATTTTCTGGAATCAGTGCATCGGGTAAGGATTCCAAAGAAAAAGGTTGATTTATATTGCCGTAGGCGATGTAGGTTGTCATAAAAATAAAAGCACCATTCAAAGGTGCTTTTATATTAAAAGGATTTAGTTTATGTGTAAATTAGTGAATCACTAATTCCGCCACAGAAACACCGACCAAGCAAGCAACAACAACCCCAATTAAACCTGGCACCATGAAACTGTGGTTAAAATAATATTTACCAATTTTCGTTGTACCTGTTACATCAAAGTTTACTGTTGCAATGTCTGATGGATAATTTGGAATAAAGAAATAGGCATAAGTTGCTGGCATTAAACCAACCAAGATTGGTGCTGGAATACCTAAGCCAATCCCCACAGGCAATAACATTACGGCTGTTGCTGCTTGGCTGTTAATTACGACAGAAACTGCAAATAATGCTAACGCGAATGTCCAAGGATAAGTTTGAACCATATCAGTAATCGCGGCTTTAAATTCTGGCATTGCATATTGGAAGTAAGTA
This sequence comes from Haemophilus sp. oral taxon 036, assembly GCF_002998595.1. Classification (NCBI taxonomy): domain Bacteria; kingdom Pseudomonadati; phylum Pseudomonadota; class Gammaproteobacteria; order Pasteurellales; family Pasteurellaceae; genus Haemophilus; species Haemophilus sp. oral taxon 036. The sequence goes on along the minus strand of NZ_CP027235.1, from coordinate 1,352,159 downwards.
TCGCTCATCCAAGCAATACCATAAATCGCAATAGCGGCCACCATACCAGACTTAAATACCACGCCATTTGGCACAATTTGAGGATTTGTTTTCGTTGCGAGTAAAATCACACCACCAAAGCAAAGCATCATCATTTGGATGATTAGCGACATGGAAATCGCTTTTCCGCTACCGATAGTACGAATTTCAGGAATCATCGCAATCGCAACAATCACCACTAATGCTAATAAGAACAAATAAACTGATTTTTTAGCACCTTGTGGAAGGGCTTCATTCAATGTTGTGCTTGTGGTATTTAAAATTCGTTCGCTCCATACGGGATCTTGTAAGCGACGTTGATATTCAGGATCTTGTTCTAACTCTTTACCACGACGCATACTATATAAAGAAAGCGCTATCGTACCCGCTAAGGTTGCAGGAACCGTCACACAAATAATATCTAACAAACTAATATGCTCAAAACCAGGCATTGCAGTAATTTTACCTAGATAAAATACAACTGCAGCAGAGAGTGGACTAGATGTAATGGCTAATTGAGACGCTACGGAAGACGCTGCCATTGGGCGTTCGGGACGGATTTTGTTTTTCAATGCAACATCACCGATGATTGGCATTATTGTGTAAACAGAGTGACCAGTACCAAGCATAAATGTTAATAAATACACGACTAATGGGCCTAGTAAAGTGACACGTTTTGGATTTTTACGGAGAATGCGTTCAGCAATTTGTAACATAAATTTCAAACCGCCTGCAGCTTCAAGTACGGATGCACAAGTCACTACTGCAAGAATGATGAGCATTACATCAATCGGTGCTTTCCCTACTGGCATACGGAATACGAAAACTTCGATAGCAAGACCGATACCAGACACAACACCTAATCCTATACCACCGTAACGGCTTCCCATATAAAGCATTAATAATAAGAATAAAAATTCTAAATAAAGCATAAGTACCTCAAAAATAAAAAAACTGTAAAAATAATACCCTTTTTGAGGCATAAAGCTAAATATTTTTTAAATTTTAGAGCAAGAATTTAATGAAAAGGTAACTCAGATCAATTTTACAATGTAGGAATAAGAGAAAAGTGCGGTGATGTTAAAAAGAAATTTTTGAAAAAAATTAGGCGACTTAAAAGTCGCCCAACTTGAAATTATTGATTGTTTTGCACGTAGTCAATCGCAGATTGAACAGTTGTGATTTTTTCAGCTTCTTCATCTGGAATTTCGATATCGAATTCTTCTTCTAAAGCCATTACTAATTCAACTGTGTCTAAAGAGTCCGCACCTAAATCTTCAACGAAAGAAGCTTCAGATTTAACATCTTCTTCTTTAACACCTAATTGTTCAACGATGATTTTTTTCACGCGTTCTTCAATACTCATTTGTTTTTCCTATTTTGTTGGTTTTAACTCATAAAAGAGCGGTTAGTGTATGTATTTTTTATCAACTTGCAACTATTTTATAGGCTGGTCGCACCACGAAATAGACAATAAAAAAACATACACCGAGAAAAAAGCTGCATAGCACGTCTGATTCTATCACTATCTATCACACTTTACCACATTCTATAGTCTGAATTTTACTGACTGTTCTAGATAACGGCTAAAAACAGGAAACGTGATTATCAATGAATATTTTCTGCTCAATACCTAATAATATTTTGTGACTCACTTCAAACTTTCAGTAAAAAGTAAGCCCGTTCTATTTTTTTTATCATCTTTTAAGCGTATTATCTCCAGAGAAGTATTGGAGAAAAAGATGTCTGACATTCAACAATTTAGTCAAGAAGATATGGAAATTGTGGCGGAAAAAACGCTATATAAAGGCTTTTTCACGCTAAAACAAATTCAATTTAAACATAAGCTATTTGCTGGTGGTGAAAGCGAGATTGTCACGCGAGAGTTACTCATTAAAGGTGCAGCTTCTGCAGTTATTGCCTATGATCCTAAAGCTGATTCTGTCGTTTTAGTTGAACAAGTACGTATTGGTGCAGCTTATCACCCTGAACCCATGCGTTCACCTTGGTTGCTCGAATTAATTGCGGGCATGGTGGAGAAAGATGAAAAACCAGAGGAAGTCGCTTTACGTGAAAGCAAAGAAGAAGCAGGAATAACCGTAAAAAATTTAACTCATTGCTTAAGTGTTTGGGATAGCCCAGGTGGCACGGTAGAAAGGCTTCATTTATTTGTTGGAAAGGTAGATAGCTCACAGGCAAAAGGCATTCACGGCTTGGCTGATGAGAATGAAGACATTCGCGTACATGTTGTAAAGCGCGAGCAAGCGTATCAATGGATGTGCGAGGGGAAAATTGATAACGGCATTGCGGTCATTGGATTGCAGTGGCTTCAATTAAATTATGCTCAATTACAAAAACGTTGGTTACGTAATTAGGTGGCATCGATGAAAAATACCTTTGTCTATCAAACAGAGAAATCTATCATAAAATTATTACAAATTACTGATCCGCATTTATTCAAAGAAAAAGAAACTGCACTTTTGGGTGTAAATACACAAGCAAGCTTCACTCAAGTATTAAAAGAAATCCAACAAGAAAATAATACATTTGATATTATCCTTGCTACTGGTGATCTGGTTCAAGATGGAAGTGATGAGGGATACCGCCGTTTTGTAGAAATGGTGACACCTCTAAATAAACCTATTTTTTGGATACCAGGTAACCATGATTTTCAACCTAAAATGGTAGAACACCTAAACAAAACACCAATAGAAAGTGCAAAGCATCTTTTGTTGGGTAAATATTGGCAAGCATTATTATTGGATAGTCAAGTTTATGGTGTTCCTCATGGTCAGCTCAGCCAACACCAATTAAATTTATTAGAAGAAAAACTTGCACAACATCCTAATCGCTATACGTTGGTAGTCCTACATCACCACTTATTACCAACAAATTCTGCTTGGCTTGATCAACATAACTTGCGCAATTCACATGAACTGGCAGAAGTACTTGGGAAATTTAGCAATGTAAAAGGTATTTTGTATGGGCATATTCATCAAGAAGTTAATGCTCTTTGGAATGGCTACCAAGTAATGGCAACACCTGCCACAAGTATCCAGTTTAAACCAGATAGCCATCATTTTACACTGGATAATCTACAACCAGGTTGGCGTGAAATTGAGCTACACGAAAATGGTTCAATTTACACTCAAGTAAAGCGTATCCAAGAAGCTCAATTTTTACCTAATATGCAAGAAGAAGGCTATTAATACATAAAACGACAGAATAAACCCTGTCGTTTTTAATTATTGATTTGCATAGCCTTGCTCTGGTAAAGGAATATCATCCAAATAAGCCACACCATTTTGAAGCTTTAAACGATTTTCCACAAACCATTTCACCACGATCGGATAAATACGATATTCCTGTTCACGAGTACGAGCTTCAATAACTTCCACCGTATCATTATCAAAAATAGGCACCTTGGCTTGTAATATAATTGCACCATTATCAACTTCCTCATTGACAAAATGTACTGTCGTACCATGCTCTCTATCGCATGCGTCTAAAGCTCTTTGATAAGTATTCAAGCCCGGATATTTAGGTAAAAGTGAAGGATGAATATTAATAATCTTTCCCTCAAAACGTTGTATAAACTCAGGTGTCAGGATTTTCATATAACCAGCCAGCACAATTAAATCAACATCAAATTTATCCAACTCATCAGCAATAGATTGATCCATTGCCAAATTGCTCTCAAAATTATTGCGTAAAAAAACACGTGAAAAAATACCCGCACTTTGAGCCCGAATTAAACCAAAAGCATTTTCTTTATTGCTTATAACACAAACAATTTCCGCGGGTATTTGCTGTGTTTGGCAAACATCAATTATCGCTTGTAAATTATTACCTTGACCAGAAATTAGAACGGCGATTTTTTTCATAATATTATCGATAAAATAGTATAAAGTTTCAGTTTTAATATCTAAAACATAAGGGCAGATATAAAATCTGCCCCTAAACCCGAATAATAATATGCTATAAGATCACAACCTTTTCATCATTTTCTTTAGCATCTTCTATGTGGCCAATTAACCACGCATTCTCACCAGCTTGTTTTAATATTGCCAATGCTGTATCAATTTGATCTTGAGGTAAAGCTATTACCATTCCAACACCACAATTAAAAGTGCGGTACATTTCATAGGTATCAATATTGCCCTTTTCTTGTAACCATTTAAAGATTGCAGGCCATTGCCAACTTTTTTCGCTGATGACCGCTTTAGCATTTTTGGGCAAAACACGAGGAATATTTTCCCAAAAGCCTCCACCAGTTAAATGCGCAATAGCATGAACATTGACTTGTTTAACTAAAGCTAATACTGATTTCACATAGATTTTGGTTGGAGCAAGTAAATGTTCACTCAATGGCTTTCCTTCAAGCAGCGTTGTCGCTGGATTAACATCTGCAACCTCAATAACTTTACGTACCAAAGAATACCCATTGGAATGTGGTCCACTAGAGCCTAATGCAATTAAAGCATCTCCATGACGTACTTGACTACCATCAATTATTTCAGATCTTTCCACTACACCTACGCAGAAGCCAGCCAAATCATAATCACCTTCGTGATACATGCCAGGCATTTCAGCCGTTTCCCCTCCCACTAAAGCACAACCAGCCTCTACACAACCATCTGCAATACCTTTCACAACATCAGTAGCTATATTTACTTCAAGTTTACCCGTGGCATAATAATCTAAGAAAAACAGCGGTTCGGCACCTTGCACAACTAAATCATTCACACACATAGCAACTAAATCTACACCAATAGTATCGTGTTTTTTTAAATCAATGGCTAAACGTAACTTCGTACCAACTCCATCCGTGCCAGAAACTAAAATAGGTTCTTTATATTTACTTGGAATTGAACATAGGGCACCGAACCCACCTAATCCACCAATGACTTCTGGCCGTGTTGTGCGTTTTACTTCCGGTTTAATTCGGTCAACCAAGGCATTGCCAGCATTAATATCTACACCGGCATCTTTATAGCTTAATGATGGTTTACTCACTATTTTTTCCTATTGAGATATTGGAGAAATAAAATCTAAATTGATTTTAACAGGTTAAGCAAACGTTTGCGATAAAATTTTTATGCTTCAATAATAAAAAATCTGCACCTCAAAAGTTTCCTAAGTTCAGGCTCTTGAGGTGCAGATATTTATAAGTATTGAATAATTAATCTAGAATGTATAATTTACATTAAAGCGAATATCACGACCAGATTCAGGCAATGTTGACACACCTGCACGTTGGCTGTGGCTTCGATAATATTTGTTATTTATTTTGTGTATTAAATCAAAATCTCTTTGCGTTTTTGTGATCTAAGTTGGCTACACATAAAAAAGCCCTGTATAAACAGGGCTTCAATCATCTATTCTTAATTAGAAAGTATATTTTACCGTTGCGTAATAAGCTCGACCTGGCTCATTGTAAGTGCTTGCCCCATTATTTTCGCGATAAATGCGTTTATCAAATAAGTTGCTCACACCAATACGTACACTAATCGTATCTTTCCAGTTATAGCCTGCACTTAATCCCCAAACAGCATAACTACCGATTTCAGTTGAGTTAGCCAATGCTACCGCATTTTCCATTCTAATCTCTTTTACTTTACGACCTACTTGTTTACCATATTGTGTATAAGTCAGCATTGCATCAAAACCATCTGTAATCTGATAGCTCAAGCTAGAATTTAACGTATATTTCGGCACAATAGAAAGCGGATTGCCAGTATCTTTATTTTTGGTTTTGTGCATATAAGTGAAGTTATTCACCCAAGATAATTTATTCTCGATTAATGGTAAGGTTAAATTTCCCTCTAGACCTTCAACAAGTGCTCGATTCGCATTACTCCATTGGTATACTTCATTTTTATTAGAAGTCACACCAATGAGCTTATCTGATGGAACAATTTTGTTACGGTAATCATTACGGAAATATGTAAGAGATGCAAGATAACCATCTTTATTGTATTCCACACCAATCTCTTTATTCCAACTGGTTTCTGGTTTTAAATCTTCATTACCTTGGAAATAACACGCATAATCACCTGCGGTTGGGCAACCTTGTCCACGTGTATAAAGTAAGTAGTTTGGATTAGTTTGATAAAGATTTGGTGCTTTATAAGCTCTAGCAATCCCACCTTTTACATTCACATTATCTGTGACTGCATAAAGAAAATTAAGTCCACCACTCACATTTGATCCCGAATAACTATTATGATCATAACGAGCTGAAGGTGTTAAAATAAGCTTATCATTCACCGAAATATTATCTTCTAGGAAGATAGCCCATTCGATCTGGCTAGAATAACCACCGCGATTTTTTGTAATACCTGGGAATGATTCTGTTGGGTCTTTTTTTACTATTCTGTTTCTTTTCCCATTAGCATCTGTCACAAAAATCACTTGTTCTCCAAGATTTTGTGTCATTGACTGCTTATCATCTAAGGTGCTATGTGTACCTTCAAATCCCAAGGTAACCATGTGTTCTACACCAAGTGTAAATGGAATATAGAATTCTGAGCTTAAACGCGTATTTTTTAAAATTGAGTTAGTAAAACCTGTAGTGCTGGTATAACTTCCTTCTGGACCACCGGCTAATCCTTCAGGTAATCGGCTATTTTTAGTCTTATCAAATGCAATGTAAGTTTTGTTATCAAAATGATCAAACTTACCTTCATAAGTTAACGCATAATTTTGTCGGTATAAACGAGCAGTTTCCGCCTTTGAGCTAGCAAGTTGTCTGGTATAAGGTGCTTTAATACTATTGTAAAGATCAGTCGCACTATTTTGTGTATCACCGTTATAAATATTACCTTGGCGACTAAAGCCAGAATCCAAGGTTAATTTATTTTTCTCATTGATATTCCACACTAAACGGCCATTAATGTCTTTATTACGTACACCTTCACGACCAGCAATCGCAGGATTGCCATTAATACCGACTTCATCCGCTTGAGTTTTGTTCCAGTTACCATATAAACGGAATTGCAATACATCTTTAATTAATGCCCCGCTTAGATTAAAACCAACACGATTCGTCGCGCCTTCGTCGCTATCTTCCGGCTGGTTAGTGTAATAGCTTAAGCTACCGTGTAAATCATTGGTAACAGGTTTAGTGATGATATTAACTACCCCACCCATTGCACCTGAGCCATAGCGTGCTGCTGAAGGACCACGTAATACTTCAATTTTTTCAATTGCTTCAACCGGTACCCAGTTGCTGTCGCCACGGGAATTACGTTCACCACGCACACCATAACGTTCTGCATTACGAGAGGTGACAGGTTTTCCGTCCACTAAAATCAATGTATTTTCAGGCCCCATACCACGAATATCAATTTGACGTTTATTACCACGTTGTCCGGTGGAAGAGTTACCCGTTAAATTCACACCAGGCATGGTACGTAATACTTCAGAAATATCATTTGTCGCAGGGCGTTTCTCTAAATCTTTTGCAGTGACAAGAGAAGAACCAAGTGATTGTTTTACCTGATTCTCAGCAGTAATTTTAATTTCATCTAAAGATTCGGTCTGATTTGCATAGCTAACAGTTGCAATAAAAACAGATAAAGGCAGTAATGCAAATTTAGTTTTTTTCATATTATTTCCTTAAGTTAATAATTGATAAAAATTATCGTTTTTTTTTGTATTTTCTGTCAAGTAATAAATTTCATAGAAAAAATGAAAATTTTTGTCATGCTATTTCGCTGATACTATCTTGCAATCCAAATAAATCTGCGTATTATCTACCGCCTCATTTGAACATCTCGGGTTCCCTCACCCCGATTCTTAGGTTAAAAAGGTATAAAATGAAATTAAATACACCAATCTTTAATGCACAACAAAAATATCGAGCCGTTATTTGGCTGAGTTTTTTTCATATTCTGATCATTGCAGCCAGCAATTATTTTGTGCAGATTCCTTTCGAAATAACGTTAAAATTAACCGCACTTGGTGCAGCCAATGATTTTTCTTTTCATAGCACCTGGGGAACCCTCACTTTTCCTTTTATATTTTTAGCAACAGATCTCACAGTGCGCGTATTTGGTGCAAAAGATGCGCGGAAAATTATTTTCGTTGTTATGTTTCCGGCATTAATTGTCAGTTATGTTATCTCTGTTTTATTTTCTGAAAGCCAATTCCAAGGCTTTAACGCATTAACCCAATTTAATATATTTGTATTTCGCATCGCAATTGCTAGCTTTGCCGCTTATGTTGTTGGACAATTATTAGACGTCATTGTATTCAACCGTTTACGCCAATTAAAAACATGGTGGATAGCACCAACTAGCTCAATGACATTTGGCTCCATGGCTGATACGTTCGTCTTCTTCAGCGTTGCATTCTATGAAAGTGCCGATCCATTTATGGCTGAACACTGGGCTCAACTTGGTTTTGTCGATTATTTATTTAAGCTATTTGTCGGTATTATGCTATTTGTGCCAGCTTATGGCATCGTGCTAAATATGATTTTGCGAAAACTGCAAAAACTTACCGCTGCGCACCTTTAATATAGCAATATGCACATGATTTTTTATAACAACAAAAAGGAACAATAATGACACAACCTTCTCTTTCTCTTCGAGAAAAAATTGAACAAAGCCCTATGAGCGGTTATCAATGGTTAATTGTCGTGATGGCTGCCATTATGAACTTATTAGATGGCTTTGATGTCCTAGCACTTGCCTTTACTGCAACGGCCATTCGTGGCGAATTTAGTCTATCTGGCATAGAGTTAGGTTATTTATTAAGTGCGGGTTTATTTGGCATGACGGCGGGATCACTTTTCCTTGCTCCACTAGCAGATAAAATCGGTCGCCGTCCATTACTTTTAATTGCGGTATTTTTATCAGCTGTTGGTATGTTAGGTTCAGCATTTATTGCCCAATATGAAATGCTCGGTTTCTGGCGAGTCATTACAGGCCTTGGTGTAGGTGGAATTTTAGTTGGAACCAATGTGATTACCAGTGAATATTCATCAAAAAAATGGCGTAGTTTTGCCATTAGTGTATACGCTGCGGGTTTTGGTATTGGTGCCGTATTGGGTGGAATGTTTTCCGTTATGCTACAAAGTGAGTATGGCTGGCGCTCCGTCTTTTTAGCAGGAGCGATTTTAACCGCCTTATGCTTTCTTATTTTGCTTATTTGGTTACCTGAATCAATTGATTTCTTAACGAACAAGCAGCCTAGAAATGCAGAAATACGCTTAAATATGATAGCCCAAAAAATTGGTTTAGGTGAAGGATGGGTATTACCATCTAAAATAGAAAAAACAAAAACTAAATTACCTATTACTCAGTTATTCAGCGAAAAATACTTGCGTTCAACCTTATTAATTTGGACTTCGTTCTTTGCCATTATGTTCAGCTTCTATTTTGTCAGCTCATGGACACCCGCCCTACTAAAAGAGGCTGGAATGACCACCGAACAAAGTGTTAGTGTAGGCATGATGATCTCACTAGGCGGAACCTGTGGCGCATTAATTTATGGCTTACTTGCAAGTCGTTGGACGGCCCGTTCTGTATTAATTTTATTTACCCTATTATCTTCTGCATCGGTGATGTTATTTATTGGTTCAGCCTCTATTTTATGGTTAGCAATGGTATTCGGCATTCTTGTTGGTGCATTAATGAATGGATGTATTAGCGGATTATATACATTAAATCCGCTCACCTATGATGCTGATATTCGTGGTACTGGTGTAGGTTGGTCGATCGGTGTTGGGCGTATTGGCGCAATTTTAGCCCCTACTGTTGCAGGTAAACTTTTAGATAGTGGTTGGGAAAAACAAAATTTATATATTGGTGTTGGATTTGTCCTCTTAATTTCCACTATTGCCCTCTTCTTTTTAAAACGTCGCCATTAATCAAATCTCCCGCTCACTTGAGCGGGTTTTCTTTGATATAACAGTCTTTACCAATACAGACTATCCTTTCAAAACATTCTCTTTTTCGCTACAATACGCCACTATTTTTTACATCATCAAATAAAAATGTCAGAAATAAAACTTATTGTTGGTTTAGGAAATCCTGGCGATAAATATACCGATACACGCCACAATGCGGGCGAATGGCTTATTGAACGCTTGGCACGTCGTTTTAACGTTTTGCTAAATCCAGAAAGTAAATTCTTCGGAAAAACTGCCCGCACTTTAGTGAATGGAAAAGAAGTGCGCCTTTTAGTACCGACAACTTTTATGAATTTAAGTGGTAAAGCGGTTGGGGCATTGGCAAGTTTTTACCGTATTAAACCTGAAGAAATTTTAGTGATTCATGATGAATTAGATTTACCGCCAGGCACAGCAAAACTCAAACAAGGTGGCGGGCACGGTGGACACAACGGCTTAAAAGATATTGTGGCTCAACTAGGCAATAACAATAATTTCTACCGTTTACGTATTGGCATTGGGCATCCAGGCCATCGTGATTTAGTGGCAGGTTACGTCTTAAATAAACCCTCACCGGCAGATCGCGATGCACTTGAAAAAGTGCTAGATGAAGCGACTGATTGTGTAGAAATGATTTTCAAAGATGGAGTGGTCAAAGCGACCAACCGTTTAAACAGTTTTAAAATTTAAAAGTGCGGTTAGTTTTACAACCGTTTTACTCAAAATAAGGAAAAATTATGGGATTCAAATGTGGTATTGTGGGATTGCCAAATGTGGGCAAATCTACTCTTTTTAACGCGCTCACTAAAGCTGGTATTGAAGCCGCAAACTATCCATTCTGTACTATCGAGCCAAATACTGGTGTCGTACCAATGCCAGATCCGCGTTTAGATGCATTGGCAGAAATCGTTAAACCTGAACGTGTATTACCCACCACGATGGAATTCGTGGACATCGCAGGCTTAGTTGCGGGAGCAAGTAAAGGTGAAGGCTTAGGTAACAAATTCCTCGCTAATATTCGTGAAACCGATGCGATTGGTCACGTCGTTCGTTGCTTTGAAAATGACGATATCGTGCATGTTGCGGGGAAAATTGACCCACAAGATGACATTGATACCATAAATACCGAATTAGCCTTAGCAGACTTAGACAGCTGCGAACGCGCGATCCAACGTTTACAAAAACGTGCCAAAGGTGGCGACAAAGAGGCTAAATTTGAACTTTCCGTTATGGAAAAAATCCTTCCTGTACTTGAAAATGCGGGAATGATTCGCTCTGTTGGGTTAGATAAAGAAGAATTGCAAGCAATCAAGAGTTACAACTTCTTAACTTTAAAACCAACAATGTATATCGCAAACGTAAATGAAGATGGTTTTGAAAATAATCCATACTTAGATCGCGTTCGTGAAATTGCTGCAAAAGAAGGTGCAGTTGTTGTTCCAGTATGTGCGGCGATTGAATCTGAAATTGCGGAACTTGATGATGAAGAAAAAGTCGAATTTTTACAAGATTTAGGCATTGAAGAACCGGGATTGAACCGCGTAATTCGTGCGGGTTACGCACTTTTAAATCTTCAAACTTATTTTACTGCTGGCGTAAAAGAAGTACGAGCTTGGACAGTTTCAGTTGGAGCAACCGCACCAAAAGCAGCAGCAGTAATCCACACCGACTTTGAAAAAGGCTTTATCCGAGCAGAAGTTATCGCTTATGAAGACTTTATCCAATTCAACGGTGAAAATGGTGCAAAAGAAGCGGGTAAATGGCGTTTAGAAGGCAAAGATTACATCGTACAAGATGGCGATGTAATGCACTTCCGTTTTAACGTGTAAGCCGTTAATATCACTCTATTAAAAATTTATATGGTCGATAAACAAAATTATCGACCATTTTATTTAATTCTAATACCTTTTAATACTAGCCTGTAAAGCTAGATAACCATCCCAAATTTATACCAACTTGAGCAATTATATTTAATAATCCAAACAAAATAATAAAACCAATCATCATACCTCCCCCATAGACTTTATAATCTGCCATTGGAAATTTTTTACGACTTGCACGAACCAATAAGGCAGGCACAATAGCAGCCCAAATTGTTGCAGCAAGCCCAGCATAACCAATCGCAATCACAAATCCATAGGGAAATTGGAGGCTTAACAACAAAGGCGGAATAAATGTCACTATTGTTGTTTTTGTTCGTCCGAGAAAGCTATCATCAAACTTTAATAAATCAGCAATATAATCAAATAACCCTAATGTTACCCCTAAAAATGAACTTGCAATCGCCATATAAGCAAAAAAATTCAGAATAATCGCGATATAATCAGTTTCAATATATTTATGTAACGCTTCCAGTAAAGCAGATACATCACCGCCTTTTTCTATTACTGGTGCAAATTCTGTACGCGGTAAATTACCTTGAATCGCTAATTGCCATAAAATATAAATAACGAGCGCTAAACTGGTTCCAATAAAAATCGCTCTCATTACTCGCTGAGCATCTCGATTATAATATTTCACTAAGCTTGGTACATTGCCATGAAATCCAAAAGAGACTAAACACACAGGAAGTGCGGTCAATATATAAGGTAAATATTGCTGTTCACCAGAGCTTACGGTATTCAATAACACCTCTGTTTTTACCGAACTAAGCAATCCCGTCGTTGAAAGAAAAAAAGCAACAACCATTCCCGCAATTAAAACCGTCGTAAATCGATCTACGGCTTTTGTAGAAAACCAAACGAATACAGCCAAAACAACACAAAAAATTAAGGAACCTGAAGTACGCCCAATTTCTACCGCACTTTCTGGTGATCTCAAAAATTGATTTAATAAACTTTGCGTAATACCACCACCAGAAGTTATATAGGCATAAGTTAAAATATAAAGAACAAAAGCAACCGATAAGCCATTTATAAGATTCCATCCCTTGCCTAGCAAATCTTTCACAATCGTATCAAAGCTTGCGCCCGTCGGATAATGCAAGTTAGCCTCTAGAATCATTAATCCTGACGTAGTCATACAAAACCAGGTATAAATCAAAGCTAAAATGGAACCAATAAACCATACACCAGCTGTTGAAGTTGGATTGGCTAACATACCTGCACCAATTGCTGTTCCGGCAATAATCATCGCTCCACCAAGCAAAGAAGGATGTTTTTTTTGTGTCATAATCTTTTCTCAAAATAAAAATTCGCACTATTATAGTAGTGCAATGATAAAACGCAATATTTTATCTCTCGTAAAATGGTTACAATATCCCTATAATCAATCTATATTGTTTACTAGATATTTTTATAAGATTATTCAATATGCTTAAAGACTATAAAAAGCCGTTTTTTATCCTTCTCAACTCTTTTGTTCTTGCTGCTTGCGTAAGTTCAGCTGAAGTTAACCAACAATCAGAACACAACTACACTCAAGAAATTAATAAAATGAAAGTAAGAGGTAAAATAGACTATAGCTCCACAACAGCAAAACGTATTCACTCAATCTTTGAAAAAATGGTGCCTTATGCGGATCGTGAAAATCACACTAATCTGCCTTTCAAATGGCAAATAAATGTTATTAAATCGGATCAACTCAATGCATGGGCAATGCCTGGTGGAAAAATGGCATTCTATACAGGATTAGTGGATCGTTTAAAACTTACTAATGATGAAATCGCGACTGTTATGGGACATGAAATGGCACATGCATTAAAAGAACATGGTAAATCTCAAACAAATTTTGGAATAGTCACCAATATTGCTGCACAGCTTACTCATGTAGCTCTTTCAACAACCATTGGAGAAGAGGCTAGCGGATTGGCTGTCGGATTAGTAAAAGATTACGCTTTAGATAAACCTTATTCACGTAGTGCAGAAACAGAAGCAGATGAAGTTGGATTAATGTTAATGGCTAAATCAGGTTTTAATCCTCAGGCTGCGCCAGGGCTATGGGATAAAATGAAAACGGCATCTGACCATACAGGTGGTGTATTGGCAGCACTGTCATCAACGCATCCTACTGATGAGTCTCGACAAGAAAATTTGAGACGTTTATTGCCGAAAGCGATTGAACTTTATAAAAGTTCTAAGTAGATAGAATAGACTAATCAAATTCTATTATTAACCCTGAAATATAAAAAAACAGGCACAATATGCGCCTGCTCAAGATAAAATAAAAGATTATTCTAAACGTTTTGCTACTTCTAACCAATCAGCTTTAAACTCACGTTGCATATTGTTAATAGCATCAATGATATCATGATGAACAAGTCGTTCATTTTGAATTCCCACGCAATAACCACCTTTGCCTTGAAGTAACAAATCAACGGCATATGCGCCCATACGAGATGCAAGTATTCTATCAAATGCACAAGGTGAACCACCACGCTGAATGTGACCTAATACGGTTGCACGAGTTTCATGCCCTACACGCGCTTCGATTTCTTTCGCAAGAGAATGCACATCAGTTAATAGTTCTGTAATCGCAATAATTGCGTGACGTTTACCACGGATAATACTACGTTCTATTTGTTGAATAAGTTCTTCTCGATTAAATTCAACTTCTGACGCCACAATATATTCACATCCGCCCGCAATCCCCGCAGAAATTGTTAAGTCACTACAATGGCGTCCCATAATCTCTACAATTGAAATACGTTGATGAGAACTTGATGTATCACGTAAGCGGTCGATAGCATCAACAGCTGTTTGCAAAGCAGTTTGATAACCAATTGTATAATCAGTACCCGCTACATCATTATCAATCGTACCAGGCAAACCAACACAAGGAAAACCATGCTCTTCTGTTAATAATTTTGCCCCCATATAAGATCCATCACCACCAATAACAACTAATGCATCAATATCATGAGAACGCAAAATTTCCGCACATTTTGCTCTTACAGTAGAATCTTTAAATTCAGGAAAACGGGCGGAACCTAAAAACGTACCGCCTCGATTAATAATATCAGAAACACTATAACGGTTTAGTTGTTTAATTTTATTATTAAATAAACCTTGATAACCATCATATATTCCAAACACTTCCAAGCCTTCGGCAAGTGCTGAACGAACAACCCCTCTGATTGCTGCATTCATACCTGGCGCATCGCCTCCACTTGTTAATACTGCAATTTTTTTAATCATAATTTTCTACTTCTAATCTCAATTGAAAATGCTGTTAAGATTACACCATTTGAGGTATCTACTCTAGTGAAATCTTACAAGATTTTGATTATGTGTAACACTTATATTAATGCTTACAATCCCATAACCATTCTAGATCTTGCAAATGCTTAATCTCTTTTTCGACAATATATTTTTGGATATATTTACGTACTTTTTCATCAGAAAAACGAGCTGAAAGATAAGGTTGTTGTACTTTTTGAGCATATTGAAACTGCACAAAACCACACTGAGGCAAATCACGGCCCCTCATCATATTTACCTGCCAAGAGGGATTTTCTTTTGTTGGTGAATACACAACATACCCCTCTAGTTCAGTCGCATTAGGAGATTTGTCAGGAACAATATCAAAATGAAAATGCTTTACCCCCGTATTGCGATAAATACGCTCACGTAACGCAATACGCGATGTTATTGAACGCGGAGGATGATTACGATCAAAAAGCACTTCTATTTGTGACTGCCAATTTTCTAAGGTATCTGGCTTCGCAACATAAACATATCGAGCTATCGTATCTAAATCTTGACTACCCGCAAGTACATAATTTTTTCCATTATGCTCAATTTGGGTAGGAATATTAAGTTGTGTTAATTTAGTTGCACAGCCTGAAAGTAAAAGTGCGGTCAATATGATAAAAATTTTATTCATTGATATCTCGCTTAAATACAAATTCGGTTTCAGTTGATGATGTTGAATCAAACCAATAACCACCTAAATCAAATTCTTTTAATTGTTCAATTTCGGTTAAACGATTTTGAATAAGATAACGGCACATTAAGCCTCGAGCTTTTTTAGCATAAAAGCTAATTACTTTGTATTTGCCATTTTTATTGTCTAAGAAAACAGGCTTAATAATTTGGGCATTAAGATGGTTTTCTTTAACCGATTTATAATATTCATCTGAGGCTAAATTTATCAGAATATTATCACCTTGTTCATCAATAGCTTGTTGAACCGCTTGGGTAATCACATTTCCCCAAAAGGCGTACAGATCTTTTCCTTTTGGATTGACTAATTTTGTGCCCATTTCTAATCGGTAAGGTTGCATTAAATCAAGCGGTTTTAAAAGTCCATAAAGGCCAGAAAGCATACGTAAATGGGATTGTGCAAAGGCAACATCATCCTCAGAAAGTGAATCAGCATCTAAACCAGTATAAACATCTCCTTTAAATGCAAATAATGCAGCACGGGAATTGTTTTCATTGTGAATTTTTGTCCATTCAGCAAAGCGTGCAACATTTAGACCGGCTAACTTATCGCTGATAGACATAAGTGATGAAAGATCTTGCGGAGAAAGTTTACGACAAACTTCAATAAGCTGTTCGCTGTAATCAGTAAAGTGCGGTTGAGAAACAGAAAAATTTTTTACCGCACTTTCAAAATCAAGAGTTTTAGCGGGAGAAATAATAGCTAACATAGTCATCCTTTTATCAGAGATAATCCTCGGTATTTTAGCATAAGTTAATAGTCTGAGGCAGACAATGATTTGGTCTTTTTTGAAACTATCACAAACACCAAGGTTCATTTTATAACCAACTCTACAACATAAAAAAATAAATGCTAGTCAAGCTAATAAAATTGGGCTAGTATAATCCCATAAGAATTACCTGGGGTGTTCGTCAGTGGGCTATGTCCCTGAGCCGATACTTTAAATCTTATAAATTGGTTTCCTATCGTTGGTGTGTAGGCTTAACCTTTGACTCGTTCATTGGGCTAAGAAACCTGAAAACGGTATCAACTGATTTCCTTGAACCGTCGGGTTCAAGGACTACTGCCCGCAGCGGCACTCTGGGTCCTATCTTCTCCTTTCATTTCTATGAATATTCAAAAACGCCAGCAAATCCGCTCTGAAATTCGAAAAATACGAGCAAATTTAACCGCACTTCAACAGCAACAAGCTGAACAATCAGTGACTCAACAGGCGTTAAATCTTATCGATCAACGACAAGCCAAAAATATTGCATTATATTTTTCTTTTGATGGTGAAATTTCGACAAAAACCTTAATACAATCCCTTTGGATACAAAACAAAAATGTGTATTTGCCTGTTTTACATCCTTTTACTCAACATCATTTATTGTTTTTACACTATTTACCTAATACGCCAATGAAACAAAATCAGTTTGGTATTTGGGAGCCGAAGCTGAATGTTCAAAATGTTTTACCATTAAATGAACTGGATATTTTATTCACGCCATTAGTGGCTTTTGATAAACAGGGAAATCGCCTTGGCATGGGCGGTGGGTTTTATGATCGCACGTTACAGAATTGGCAAGATAAATCTTTTATTCCGGTAGGTTTAGCACATCAATGTCAGCAAGTAGAAAATCTTCCCACTGAGCATTGGGATGTCCCACTATTCGATATTTTGGTGGGTTGAAACCTATCATCAAATTTTTATTGATAGATAAAATCAAAAATATTTCAATTTTTCTCTTGAAATCCCTTTAAACGATCTTACTTAATTTAGGCAAACGGCGAAAGCCAAAACCAAATTGAGGAAAGTATATGAACATTGAAAAATTTACAACAAAGTTCCAAGAAGCTTTAAGCGAAGCACAATCACTTGCTATCGGAAAAGATAATCAATTTATTGAACCCGTGCATTTATTGACCGCACTTTTAAATCAACAGGGCGGCTCAATTGCACCAATTTTAACTGCAAGTGGCGTAAATGTAACTTTATTGCGTAATGAGTTAAAGACTGAACTAAATAAATTGCCGCAAGTGATTGGCAATGGCGGTGATGTACAACTTTCACGCCAGCTCATTAATTTACTCAATCTATGCGATAAATTTGCACAACAAAACCAAGATAAATTTATTTCAAGCGAATTATTTTTGCTTGCAGCTTTAGAAGAACGAGGAGCGCTCAGCGATATTTTGAAAAAGTGCGGTGCGAAAAAAGAACAAATTTCGCAAGCCATCCAGCAAATTAGAGGGGGACAAAACGTGAATGATCAAAATGCAGAAGAAAGCAGACAAGCATTAGAAAAATATACGATTGATTTAACTGCTCGTGCAGAAAGTGGCAAGCTTGATCCTGTGATTGGGCGTGATGAAGAAATCCGTCGAGCGATTCAAGTATTACAACGTCGTACCAAAAACAACCCTGTGTTAATTGGTGAACCGGGTGTAGGTAAAACCGCTATCGTGGAAGGTTTGGCACAACGCATTGTAAATGGTGAAGTTCCAGAAGGTTTGAAAAATAAACGCGTACTTTCATTAGATATGGGGGCGTTGATTGCTGGTGCGAAATATCGTGGTGAATTTGAAGAGCGTTTAAAAGCGGTTCTCAATGAACTTTCGAAAGAAGAAGGTCGCGTTATCCTCTTTATTGATGAAATTCATACTATGGTCGGCGCGGGTAAAACCGATGGTGCGATGGATGCGGGTAACTTATTAAAACCAAGTTTAGCGCGTGGTGAATTACATTGTGTGGGTGCAACAACGTTAGACGAATATCGTCAATATATCGAAAAAGATGCCGCACTTGAGCGTCGTTTCCAAAAAGTCTTTGTGGACGAACCAAGTGTAGAAGATACTATTGCGATCTTACGTGGTTTGAAAGAACGTTATGAAATTCACCACCATGTAGATATTACTGACCCTGCGATTGTCGCTGCAGCAACGCTTTCACACCGTTATATTTCTGATCGTCAGTTACCTGATAAAGCCATTGATTTGATCGATGAAGCGGCGTCTAGCATTCGTATGGAAATAGATTCTAAACCTGAACCGCTTGATCGTCTTGAACGTCGTATTATCCAACTAAAATTGGAACAACAGGCGTTACAAAAAGAAGAAGACGAAGCAAGTCGCAAACGTTTAGAAATGTTAGAGAAAGAATTGACCGAAAAAGAACGTGAATATGCTGAACTTGAAGAAGTGTGGAAATCTGAAAAAGCAACGCTTTCTGGCTCTCAACATATTAAACAAGAATTAGATACTGCAAAAACCGAACTAGAACAAGCTCGTCGTGCGGGTGATTTAGCTAAAATGTCTGAGTTGCAATATGGCCGCATCCCTGCTCTTGAAAAGCAACTCGAGCAAGCTGAAACCAGTGAAGGAAAAGAAATGACGCTTTTACGCTATCGCGTCACGGATGAAGAAATCGCAGAAGTGCTTTCTAAAGCTACAGGCATTCCAGTATCAAAAATGATGGAAGGCGAGAAAGAAAAACTCTTGCGCATGGAAGATGAACTACATAAACGAGTGATTGGCCAAGAAGAAGCAGTTGATGCCGTCGCAAACGCGATTCGTCGTAGTCGTGCTGGTCTTTCCGATCCTAACCGCCCAATTGGTTCTTTCTTGTTCCTCGGTCCGACAGGTGTAGGTAAAACAGAGCTTTGCAAAACTTTGGCTAAATTCTTGTTTGATAGTGAAGATGCCATGGTGCGCATTGATATGTCTGAGTTTATGGAAAAACACAGTGTCTCTCGCTTAGTCGGGGCACCTCCAGGTTATGTTGGTTATGAAGAAGGTGGTTATTTAACTGAAGCTGTTCGCCGTCGTCCGTATTCAGTGATCTTGTTAGATGAAGTAGAAAAAGCCCATACGGATGTATTCAATATCTTGTTACAAGTATTGGATGATGGCCGTTTAACTGATGGGCAAGGTCGTACCGTGGACTTCCGTAATACCGTGGTGATCATGACCTCTAACTTAGGTTCTGATTTAATCCAAGGTAACAAAGAGGAAAGCTATAGCGAAATGAAGTCCTTAGTGATGTCGGTTGTTAGCCAACATTTCCGTCCGGAATTTATCAACCGTATTGATGAGACAGTGGTATTCCATCCGCTTGGTAAAGAGAATATTCGTGCGATTGCAAATATTCAATTAGAGCGCTTAGCAAAACGTATGGAAACTCGCGGCTATGAATTGGTGTTTACTGACGCTTTATTAGATTTCATTGGTGAAGTGGGTTACGACCCAATTTATGGTGCACGTCCATTGAAACGTGCAATTCAACAAGAAATTGAAAATGGTTTAGCTCAGGAAATATTATCAGGTCACTTATTGCCAGGACAAGTCATTGTTGATTATATAGATAACAAAGTCCAAACAAGACAATAACCAATTAAAAGAAGCCATTTAGTTAATACTAAATGGCTTTATCATAAGTACAACCAAATTTCGATTTATTTTAATATAAACATCGGCGTATCACTGATTGGATCACGGTGAATAATGACGTCCAAATCAAACACTTCTTTTAACAAATCCTCTGTCATCACTTCATCCGGGGCTCCCTGTGCCATTACAGCACCTCTTTTCATCACAATTAAATAATCGCAATAACGACAAGCTTGATTAAGATCATGCAATACAGTAATCACTGTTTTTCCATTCTGCTGCATTTGTCGCATCATGCCCATGAGTTCAGCTTGGCGGTTTAAATCCAGATAAGTGGTAGGCTCATCGAGTAGCACTAATTCAGCATCTTGCGCAAGAGTCATGGCTAAGAAGACGCGTTGTTGCTGACCACCAGATAAATCAGAAACCAACTGTTCGGCAAGTTCGGCAGTTTGTGTTTGATCCATCGCCCAAGTGACCAATTCTTCATCTTTTTGGCTGAGTTTGCCCCAGAGATTTAAGTAAGGCGAACGCCCGTAGGCGATCAATTCTCGCACTTTAATCCCTTCTGGTACCAGGTGTTGCTGCGGGAGAAAAGCCAATTCTTGGGCATATTCTTTAGGGCTTTTTTGCCAAATATCCTGACCTTTATGGGTGATTGAACCTTGCTTCGGTTTGAGCAAGCGAGCCACCGCTTTTAATGTGGTGGACTTACAGCAACCATTTGGGCCGATTAATGCAATCACTTTATTTTTCGGGAATTTTAGCGACAGATTTTTAACCACGAGTTTATCTTGATAACCCAAAGATAAATTATTGATTTCAATGCTCATTATTTAGTTCTCATCAATAAGTAGAAGAAATATGGCGCACCGATAATTGCAGTCAGAATACCCGCTGGGAGTTCAGTTGGTGGGTCAATTACCCGCGCCAAAATATCCGAAAGTTGTAATAAGAGGGCGCCAATAATCAAGGCTGCCGGTAATAGGGTGCGATGCCTGCCACCGACTAAACGGCGAGCAAGATGCGGAGCAACTAAGCCTAAAAAGGCAATCGGACCACAAATTGCCACGGCTGTAGTAGAAAGGGCTACCGCTAGCACTAAAACGCTAATTTGCACTTTATTTACGGTCACCCCCAAGGTGGAAGCTTTGTTTTCACCTAAACCAAGGGTATCGAGATCGCGACAGAAAATAAATGGCAAGGGTAGCAACACTACTAACCATGGTAATACCACATTTAAATAAGACCAGCTGCGCCCCCACAGGCTTCCTGTGAGCCATAACATTGCCGTATTGATCTCGACTGGATTAGTAAGCATCAGATAATGACTAATGGCTGCCCATAACGCGGATAGTGCGACCCCAATAATTGCCATTTTGATAGGGCGGAAGTTAAAACCGCACACGACCCATAAAATGACAAAAGAGAGTACACCGCCTAAAAAGGCAAAAATTGGCATCCAGTAAAATGCTAAGTTTGGCAAGAACATCAATACCGAAACGGCAACCAACCCTGCCGCATTGTTAATCCCTAAAATATCGGGAGAGGCAAGTGGATTGCGCACCACACTTTGTACTAATACACCAGAAATTGCTAAGGCTCCGCCTAATAAAATGGCTAACACAGCACGGGGGAGGCGATATTCCATCAAGGTAAAATAGTTTTTATCATCAGGCTGAAAGGCCACCCAAATTTCCTCAAAGGAAAGCGTATAAGTGCCAAGGCGAATACTCAATCCAAAGAGTAGTACCATCAGACTGAGCGTGACGACATAAAAGCCGATAACACGAAAAGATACATGAGAGGTTCGCATTAGTGTCTTCCTCTGGCAAATAATACAAAAACTGGGGCACCGATTAAGGCAAGCACCGCACCGGCAGGCACTTCACTAGGGAAGTTGACCGCGCGGGCAATGGTATCTGCAGCGAGCATTAAAATTGCGCCGAGTAGCATCGCCATGGGGAGCGATTTTCGCAAGTCATAACCAATCCAATAGCGGGCAAGATGGGGCACTAGTAAGCCAATAAAGGCCACGGGGCCGGCAACACTTACGCTTGAACCTACAATCAATAACGCCATGATGTTAGCATACCAACGTAAACGGAAGAGATTGATGCCTAGTGAACGAGCGGATTCATCGCTTAAATTGAGTAAATTTAAACGGCTGGCAAAAAACAGGCAGAAAAGTGCGGTCAAAATAAAGAACGGAAATAATATCAATAATTCATTCCAACGGGCATGTGCAATGCCACCAGCTAGCCAGCTCATAATACCGAAGGCATGATCTTCCGCGATAATCAGCACCAATTTCGTGAGCGCGGCACAAAGTAGTGATACGGCAATCCCCGCTAAAATCACCCGGCTACGATCCCCGCTGTTGTCTTTCCATCCGTTGCTGATCAGCATCACCACAAGCCAACTCAGACCGCCACCGATACTAGCCACTAAAGCAATGCTATAACCAGAAAGAATTAAGGGGCTAAACGCACTGGCGGTCACCATGGAAAGACTGGCTCCTGAGTTCACGCTGAGTAATGTAGGGGAGGCTAGTGGATTGCGCGTAATGGTTTGTAACAACGCACCTGCCACCGCAAGATTGGCACCTAAAATCATGCCAACTAATGCGCGCGGTAAGCGTAAATCGGTTACCGTAATTTTGGCAATTTCATCGCCATCGGGGAGGAGCGCTTGTAAAGCTGCAAGCGGTCGAATTTCGATGGGATAATACAAAAACAGGCTTCCCCATAATAGTAAAGCCAGAATGATAAGGGGAAGTCCCCAACGGAAAGTGGACTTCATCATTATTTTTGTTTCACGAAACCTTCAATTTGTTTTGCCATAATTTTGCTCGCTTCTAAGCCACGACCGCGAGCCCACATGTCGGCATCAACGCTGTAAACATGGTTTGCTTTTACGGCAGGAATGGCTTTCCAAAGTGGCTCAGCTTCCCATTTTCGCGCAATACTTTCATCACGGTAATGAGCAATAAAGAGATATTCCGGTTTTTCTATTACTAATTGTTCAAGGTTAATTTCTACTAACGATTTATTTCCATCAAGTTTAGTTGGGGCAAATCCAAGAGCAGTTAAGAAACTACCGACATAACCATTTGAACTTTGAATATTAAATTTATCTTCTCGTGATGTACCGAATGATGCTTTCTTATCCTTTACTCCCAAATGTTTCGCAATATTCGCAATATAATCATTGTGTTCGGTAATTTTTGCTTTCATTTCAGCACTTTTACCCACTAAATCACCAATTTTTTGCGCAGTTTCAAGATTTTCTTGATAACTTTCATGACGAGAATCGAACATCACTGTTGGCGCAATTTTTTTCAATTCTTCAAACACCGCTGTGTGACGGGAAGGATCAGCAATAATTAAATCTGGTTTGAGAGAAGCAATCACTTCAAGACTCGGTTGAGAACGCGTACCAACGGATTGCCATGCAGCAATTTTTTCGCGTACTTGCGGCAAAATACGCTCAACTTTATTATCGTCAGCCACTCCCACAGGACTTACCCCCACTTGTGCTAGGGCATCTACGAAAGAATACTCTAATGCCACCACTCTGGTTGGGGTTTTATCAAGGGTAAACTCACCATTAGCATCTTTTACCGTTACTGCACCGGCGAAAGTAGATGCCATTAACAATACAGAAGTGAGAGTTGTTTTTAATAATTTTTTCATGACATGTCCTCCAGTAATAAAAACGAGGTAATTATACACAAAAAAATGAATTGATAATGATTTTCTTTTGATTGAATCCTAAAATTACTGAATTCTTGCTATATAGCATTTTGTTATTTCTAATAACATCTAAATATTAATTACTAAGAGGCTACTTTAAAACAGAAATAGCGCGTTAAATACGTGTTATTTTAGACCGCTAACATAGCTCTAGAAGTTTGATCTAATAGACATATCAAACAAGAAAATGCCTATGCTTAAAAATACTGCCCCTCCTCTATATGAACTCAAGATGATAAGTCTTTAGCAATTGGTTCAACAAGACCATCTTGTTCACAAAGTAGCGAGATCCATTGATTTTGAATTTATCCATGATGAGGGCGCTCATCTTTATTGTCAGGATAACGGTCATCCAGCTGTTGACCCTATTTGATAGTTTAAAATAATACTGTTGGGCTATCTCTTTGGTATTAAAAGTGAACGGCAATGGATAAGCCAATGTGGTTTACCACTGGTTTTAGGGATGTCCTTAACAAAAAAGTGATTGACACCAGCACACTTAGCCAAAATAATCTTCGTCGTTTTAATGGTGCGGATGTATTTGAGCATATTTTTTACTTGTATCGTATGGAAAGCAATTGAAAAAGGCTTGATGGGGGCAAGTATCCGTTTACAGACAGTACCCATTTAAAGCTAGCGCTAATAAGAACGAAAAACATAATAAAAAGTATAAGGTACAAGTCAGTCAGTATATTGATATGCTCACCCAAGATGTGGTGAAAATACGAAAAAAGGAAAGAAGCCGTTAAAAGCGAGTGAAAAAGTGGCAGAAATCAAAGACATCAAGGCAAGCATAGGATTATTTTAAATACCTTTGCCTCGGGCAGGTAATATCAATGACAACTAACCCTATATTGCTCACCTTAATTCCTCGACATAACGCTTTCAGCTCCTCCCAAAAAAGCCGTCAGGCTTGATGCTGACTATTTTACCGCCCCTATCACAGAAAGCTTGGCTCGCCGAGAGGTTATTAGTGTATTTGATTATCATCGCCCGAGCAAAATCAAAAAACCGAAAGGCTGATTACCTGACACACTTATCAAGCTACGATAGAAAACGTCGATACAGTTAAGTCATCGGAGCAAGGGAAAAACTCTACGAAACTGACTGCTTGAATGGCAATCTAAAGTGAAATGTAATAGAAAGAGACAAAACCCACCTTTATACCAGATGGTCTATAAAGTGGGTTTGCCTGAGGTATAAAATCGAGTGTTAAATACACGCTATTTTTAAATTTTATTTTTTAGGTAACGCATCAGTCGAAGCATTAAATTTTACATTTGATGAAGTGTAAGCCTCAAAGTGCGGATGTTTTTTCATAAATTTAATGAAACTTTCCGCATCAGGCAAGTATGTATCAACGCCTTCATATTTTGGATCATTAAATAATTTACCAAAAGTTTTGTAACCATCTTTACCGCTAGCTACATAAGCATTGGTACCAACAAGATAACGTTTATTATCATCAATTGGTTCCCATTGTTGGGTTTGTTTATTCAAGACTTCCACACTCACTAAGCGTTTACCTTCCGCATTTGGTGTTTCATTCGCTTCGTAACGAATACCTGCTCCATAAGGGAATGCCCCTGTAGAACCATCAACTAAAGCAAATTGCATCGCATCTTCAAGCACTTGTTTCACTAACGAACCTTCCATTTTATAGGTATATAACGTATTACCGAAAGGCAAGAAAGTATAAGCATCATTAAAAGTCACATTGCCCGGTAAAATATCCGCACGCACACCACCTGCATTTTGAATGGTTAAATCCACTGTTTTGAGTTCGTTATACATTGTTTCTGCAATAAAACGCGTTGCGATAGAACCTTCTGGATTTGAGCCTGCTTTATTTGGGATACGGTTTGCTGAACCACCCGGCATTGCAGAACCAGTGATAACACCAACAATTTCTTGTGCTAAGCGATCTTTTTCACTTTTATATTTTGAAATAAGCATGTCTGTTTTTGCATCATGATCATCAAGTGAAATACTCTTCATTGATTTTAAAGTATCAAGTGCTTTTTTACGTTCATCGCCAGTTAATTCAGTCCATTTACCCTCCGCATTTTTCACTTGAAGTTTATGAGAACTCATTAACACGTGAGGAATTTTACGAGTAATAGACGCAATACCTTCAGGACTGAATTTAACACCTAAATCCCCCACAACAGCAGAATAAGCCCAACCCTCCATTACAAACACCGGTTCGCCATTCGGATTTTTAAATTCAAGCGGATATTCATAGATTACTGGTAATTTTAAACCACGTAATTCATCATTTCCGTATAAATAATGCGAATCGCCAGTAACGATCACATCAATATCATTAACTTTTTGCGCGATTTCGATATTTTTTTCACTACCTGCGTGTGAAAGTAGGATGATTTTATTAATACCTTGTTGTTTTAGCGCATTTGCCATAATTTGTGCGGTAGCAATTTCATCATAGAACTTCACATCTTTACCTGGTGAAGAGGAATTAACCGTTTTATTCACGGTGTCTAAACCGATAATAGCAATTTTTTCTCCATCCACAGTGAAAATATCGTAAGGTTTCCATTTGTTATATAAAATTGAATTTTTATCAGGAATAACATTAGCTGAAAGTACTGGGATTTTTAATGGCTCGAGTAGTTTTAATAAACCTTCATTACCCGCATCAAATTCATGATTACCCAAAGTAAAATAATCAAAATTACCTGCATTCATGACAGCCGCATCAGCGGAACCACCAAAAAGGGTGAAATACAGCGTACCAGTAATCGCATCACCAGCATGTAGCACTAATGGATTTTTATACTTTTTGCGTAACTCATAAAGTTTTCCATTCACAGCAGAAAAACCACCAATATCCACTTTTGTTTGTTGACCATTTAAATTAATTCTCGCTTCGTGCGGTTCCAAGTAAGAATGATGGTCATTAATATGCAAGATACTTAACTCCACAGCTTTATGTGCTTGCGGCACTTCTTTAGCAAAGGTTGTGCCTGAGCAAAGCATTGCTAATGCACTAACTGCAAAGGTAACTGATTTTTTAGATAAAAACATAATGGCTCCTTATGAGTAAACGGATTAATTTAAGCCTTCAAGCATTGCTTGGAAAGTCTTATAACGAATAGTATAGTTATTGTGTTGAAGATTTTCACGCGCTTGATCTAAATACGAAAAATCATCAACCTCCACCCCTTTAAATTGGCGAGCAAACATCATATTAGCTAGAGCGAGGCGGGGCTTAATTTCAGAAGATGGGGTTATCAAACTCACTCGATTCTCAGTAATAGAAAAAGTTGTTTGATTAGGAAAATCTTGATGTATCTGTTCAATAATTTTTTGAAATATGCCTTTAGCATCCAAAGACAATAATATGATTTGATCTGGTTTGGCTCCCCGTTCTAGCAAAGCCTGAACAAATTGCTCCGAATTATCTGTTTGACGAATATAAATTTTTGCCTGCTCATTCGCCAAAAAAGACACTAGCAAGTTTTTCTTCATTTCCTGAATTAAATTAGCATCGCCAGTATTTATCGGTTCAAAGTATAAATAATCAAGAAATTTAGGGGTGAGATTTTTATCTGTTTTAAAAATGCGAGTGAGGATTTTTTCGCTTATTTGGATCTGATTATCTAGGAATTGAGGAGGTAAAGAAAAAAGCGCGGTGAGTTTTTTCTGTAAAATCGAAACTTGTTGCTTTTCTTGTTTGGCTAAAGCGATTGAAAATTGTTGCTTTAAAGCTTCAGGTGACTCAGCAGATACTGATTGTTGAGAAGACGAAGGAGGACTCGCTACCACAGATTGTTGAATGCCAATACATGACGCTAATCCAAGTAACACTGAATGAAAACCGATTTTCATAATAAACCTCATTTAACTGATATTTTATCAATGTGAAATACCGCTTAACGCGTAAACTTGACCTAAAACTGCTTGAGAGTTTCTTAGATTATACGTAAAACAAAATTGTATGTGAATGATAATATTTACCTTTTCAAGAGAAAATAACGTACCTATTATAATGGTCATCCAAAACTTGCAATTTTGTTCAAAAAGTATAAAATCTTTAAGCTTTTTGTCTATATATACAGAGAAAAAAGTAAGCTATATTCTTAAATCGCTTTCGAGTTTGGGAATATTCTTTTAGTAATTAAACATTTAGAGGAAGGTTATGGTAACCATTCGTTTATCTCGTGGCGGAGCTAAAAAACGCCCATTTTATCAAATCGTAGTAGCTGACAGCCGTTCACCACGTGACGGTCGTTTCATTGAGCGTGTAGGTTTCTTCAACCCAATCGCACAAGGTAACGCAGAACGTGTTCGTATCGACCTAGACCGTGTTAACCACTGGGTTGGTCAAGGTGCATCACTTTCTGATCGTGTTGCGAGCTTGGTAAAAGAAGCTCAAAAAGCAGCATAGTTTTGCTTTTTGATTTAGTTCTTAAACTAAGATAGGTGAGAAATATGGAACAACAACGTATTGAAGTTGTGGGCAAATTAGGCTCAACCTACGGTATCCGTGGGTGGTTACGTATTTATTCATCAACAGAACAAGCTGAAAGCATTTTTGAGTATCAGCCTTGGTTTTTAAAAATCAAAGGTGAGTGGCAGCCAACAGAATTAGAAAACTGGCGTCATCATAACCACGAAATCATCGTGAAATTAAAAGGCGTTGATGATCGTGAAGTCGCACAAATTTTAGCAAATGTTGAAATTGGTGTGGATTTATCTGTTTTCCCAGAACTAGAAGAGGGTGATTATTACTGGCACGATTTAATTGGTTGCTCAGTCGTAAACCTAGAAGGTTATACAATGGGAACGGTAACAGAAATGATGGAAACCGGTTCTAATGACGTGTTAGTAGTTAAAGCCAATACGAAAGATGCTTTTGGAAAACAAGAGCGGTTAATTCCGTTTTTGTATGAACAAGTAGTTAAAAGAGTCGATCTCACCACGAAAACAATTGAAGTGGATTGGGACGCTGGTTTCTAATCTCAAGTATGCACAAACGTAATGTAGTAGGCTTTTTATGTGGATAGGGGTGATTTCATTATTCCCCGAAATGTTTAAAGCGATTACGGAATTTGGGGTTACAGCTAGAGCTGTAAAACATAATCTTCTGCAAGTGGAATGTTGGAATCCAAGAGATTTTACATTCGACAAGCATAAAACCGTGGATGATCGCCCTTATGGTGGTGGCCCGGGAATGCTGATGATGGTGCAACCTTTACGGGATGCGATTCATGCTGCGAAAGCAGCTGCAGGAGAAGGCGCAAAGGTGATTTACCTTTCGCCACAAGGACGTAAACTCGATCAAGGCGGCGTAACCGAGCTTGCTCAAAATCAGAAATTGATTTTGTTATGTGGACGTTACGAAGGTATTGATGAGCGATTGATTCAAACTGAAATCGATGAAGAATGGTCAATCGGCGATTACGTTCTGACCGGTGGGGAGTTGCCGGCAATGACATTAATTGATGCTGTTGCGCGTTTTATTCCCGGTGTACTAGGCAAGCAAGCCTCCGCAGAAGAAGATTCTTTTGCAGATGGTTTATTAGATTGCCCGCATTACACCAGACCGGAAGTGTTAGAAGGATTAACTGTACCACCCGTGCTGATGTCGGGACACCACGAAGAAATTCGGAAATGGCGATTAAAACAATCGCTAAAAAGAACGTGGCTCCGACGCCCTGAGCTCTTAGAGGGCCTAGCTCTGACTGACGAACAACGTAAACTGTTAAAAGAGGCGCAAGCCGAGCATAGCAGTTAGTTTCAGTTACATCTAGGATCAATAAAGGATCAAACAATGTCTAACATTATCAAACAACTTGAACAAGAACAATTAAAACAAAACGTACCTAGCTTCCGCCCTGGTGATACTTTAGAAGTTAAAGTATGGGTAGTTGAAGGTAGCAAACGTCGTTTGCAAGCATTCGAAGGCGTGGTTATTGCAATTCGTAACCGTGGCTTGCACTCAGCATTTACTTTACGTAAAGTATCTAACGGCGTAGGCGTTGAGCGTGTATTCCAAACTCACTCTCCAGCTGTAGATTCTATCGCTGTTAAACGTAAAGGTGCAGTACGTAAAGCTAAACTTTACTACTTACGTGAACGTTCAGGTAAATCTGCTCGTATTAAAGAGCGTTTGGGCGAATAATTTCGCAAAGAAAAAGGCTTGGAATTCCAAGCCTTTTTTGTTAGGTTATTTAATCCGTTCTTCGATAATCCCGCCGCCCAAACAAACCTCACCAAGGTAAAATACGGCAGATTGCCCTGGTGTGACGGCTGATTGAGGTTCATCGAAAATCACTCGAATAGTTTCATCATCAATCGGTTCAATCACACAAGAAATATCTTGTTGGCGATAACGTGTTTTCACCGTGCAACGTAATAACTCTCGAATTGGTTCACGATCAACCCAATGTAATTGGCTAGCAATCAAACCTTTTGAAAATAAACGAGGATGGTCATGCCCCTGAGCGACAATAAGTTCATTATTTTCCACATCCTTATCTACCACATACCAAGCCTCATCACCCGCATTTTTCAAACCACCAATGCCTAATCCTTTGCGCTGTCCCAACGTGTGATACATCAAACCATCATGGCGACCAATAATTTCACCATCAACAGTACGAATATCGCCAGGTTGAGCAGGTAAGTAACGAGCTAAGAAATCCTTAAATTTACGCTCACCAATAAAACAAATACCTGTAGAGTCTTTTTTCTTCGCTGTAATTAAACCAAGATCTTCAGCAATAGCGCGAACAATGGGCTTCTCGATTTCACCAACGGGGAATAAACTTTGCCCTACTTGTTTATGGCTTAAGGTATAAAGAAAATAACTTTGATCTTTATTGGCGTCTAGACCACGTAATAATTTTACATTTTCATCATCACCAGCTCTACGTACATAATGTCCTGTTGCAATGTAATGGGCACCAAGATCTTCAGCTGCATATTCTAAAAATGCTTTAAATTTAATTTCTTTATTACACAAAATATCTGGGTTCGGCGTGCGCCCTGCTTTATATTCAGTCAGAAAATGCTCAAAGACATTATCCCAATATTCTGCCGCAAAATTAATTTTATGTAGTTTAATACCCAACTTATCACATACAGCCTGAGCATCTGCAAGATCAGCTGCTGCAGTGCAGTAATCCGTATCATCATCTTCTTCCCAGTTTTTCATAAACAGGCCTTCCACCTGATAGCCTTGCTGTTGAAGAATAAAAGCTGACACAGAAGAATCCACTCCGCCAGACATACCACAAATCACTTTTTTTGTCGCATTTCTCGCAAGCTGCTCTTGCGTCAGTTGAGGAAAGTGTTGATTATAAGTATTTGAAATTAACATAGTTCTCCCGTAACTTCGGTTAAGGCGAAGCACATTGGTCATTGAATGAGAAAACGGCAAAATAATTTTGCCGTTAATTTTATTTTGCACATAAAGTGCGGTCATTTTTGAGCAAGTTATTTCACTTCATAAAATTGCGAATCATCATCTTTTTTCGCAAATTTTTGCTCATATTCAGCTTTCGCTTGTTCATCGCCCGCATCTAATTTTGATTGAAGCGTGTCACACGGTTTATCACAATCGCAAGCTTTGGCAATACCAAGGGCAGATAAACCACCGCAGCTGCCTTTTAAACTTTGTTTTTTGATAATAAATCCGATAGACATCAACAATATAATTGCGACAAAAGCGATTAAAGTAAAAAATAAAGTTTGCATAACTATTCTTTTGTTTCTGTTAATTTTTTGAAAGCAGAGGATGATTTTGTGATAAAACCATTATCTGTTTTAATGATTAAGTAAACGGCAATATTATTTTTCTCTGCCACTTCTAACGCCTTGTCTTCACCCAGCACAAATAAACCTGTTGATAAGCCATCTGCAGTCATTGAGGTTGGCGCAAGGACCGTAATTGAGGCTAAATGATGCTGAATTGGGTAACCTGTTTTCGGATCAATTTCATGAGCAAAGCGTTTACCATTTTCTTCAAAGTAAATACGATAATCGCCAGAACTTGCCATTCCCATGTTGTCTAATCCAATTACAGCTTCAACCGCTCTTTCACCTGTTGTAGTTGGTTTTTCGATTGCGATCTGCCAAGGTTTGCCTTCAATATTTTTTCCTTTCGCACGAATTTCACCACCGATTTCAACCATATAATTCTGAGTATTTAGTTGTTCTAACTTTTCAGCCACCTGATCAACGCCAAAGCCTTTAGCAATCGAGGACAAATCGACATAAACTTGAGGAAGTGCTTTGCTTAATGTCGGTTTTGCACCACTCATATCGAGGGCAATTTTATCAATACCAACCCAAGCTTGGCGTTCAGCTAATTGTTCTGGCGTAGGTTGTTTTTCTGGGCGTTTTTCAGGACCAAATCCCCATAAATTCACAACAGGACCAACAGTTACATCCAATGCACCTTCAGTCACTTTGTTTAAACGAATCGCTTCAGCTAATACTTTGGCAAAATCTGCTGAAATTTCAATCGGTGTATTCACTTGGGTATTTTGATTGAAACGGCTCAGTTCCGAATCTTTTTTGTAAGTGGACATTTTCGCGTTTACATCTTTTAAGATTGCTTCAATTTCTTCATGCGTCTTTTCAGATGTTGCTTTCATTGAGCCTTCATCAAGGTATTTAACATGATAAGTTGTTCCCATTGTTTTACCACTTAATGAGATAACTTTTGTTTCTTTTTGACAGGCTGCAAGACTTAATGCCATTGCTACCGCCATGATACCGCTTATTAATTTTTTCATCTGGATTTCCTACATCTGTGAATTACTGGCAAACTCAACAAAACTTACCTGTAATCATAGAAAATTTTCTAAAAACACCTTAAATTTTGACCGCACTTCATCACAAAGTGCGGTCAGTTTTTATGATGAATTGATTAACTAAAATCAGCCACCAAAGTCATCTAATAAAATGTTTTCATCTTCAACACCAAGATCTTTCAACATTTTAATTACAGCTGCATTCATCACCGGAGGTCCACACATATAGTATTCACAATCTTCTGGTGCTTCATGATTTTTCAAGTAGTTTTCATAAAGCACATTGTGAATAAAGCCTGTATAGCCGGTCCAATTATCTTCAGGCAATGCGTCCGATAATGCAACATGCCATACAAAGTTTGGATTTTCAGCTTGTAATTGGTCAAAGTCTTCTTGATAGAAGATTTCACGTTTAGAACGTGCACCATACCAGAACGACATTTTACGTTTAGAATGAAGACGTTTTAACTGGTCAAAAATATGAGAACGCATTGGAGCCATACCCGCACCACCACCGATAAATACCATTTCAGCATCAGTTTCTTTCGCAAAGAATTCACCAAATGGACCAGAAATAGTGACTTTATCACCCGCTTTTAATGACCAAATGTATGAAGACATTTGACCTGGAGGTGCATCAGGTTGACGCGGAGGAGGCGTTGCAATACGAACGTTAAGCATAATAATGCCTTTCTCTTCTGGGTATGAAGCCATTGAGTAAGCACGGATAATATGCTCGTCAACTTTAGAGACATAACGCCATAAATCATATTTATCCCAGTCTTCGTGGTATTCTTCAGGAATATCGAAATCTTTATAGTTCACCACGTGTGGATCAGCTTCGATTTGGATATATCCACCCGCGCGGAATGGCACTTCCTCGCCTTCAGGAATAGCCAATTTAAGCTCCTTGATAAAGGTTGCTTTGTTATCGTTAGAAATAACAGTACATTCCCATTTTTTCACGCCGAAGATTTCTTCTGGAAGTTCAACTTCCATATTACCTTTCACGTTAACTTGACAAGCTAGACGATAACCTTCTTTTGCTTCACGTTTGTTAATGTGAGAAAGTTCGGTTGGAAGAATTTCTCCGCCACCATTTTTCACTTTTACCACACATTGACCACAAGAGCCGCCGCCACCACAAGCAGAAGACACGAAAATACCTTTACTCGCTAGAGCACCTAATAATTTGCCACCTGCAGGTAATGTAATCGCTTTCTCTGGATCGTTATTGATACCAATAGTAATATCACCAGAATCGACTAGTTTTGACTTGGCAAACAAGATAATCGCAACGAGTACTAAAATAATAGCGGTAAATGCTGCAACACCTAATAATAAAATTGAAGATTCGCTCATTTATGCCTCCTTATAATTGAATACCAGAGAATGACATAAAGCCAAGCGCCATCAATCCAGCAGAAATAAAGGTTATTCCTAATCCTTTCAAGCCTGCTGGTACATCAGCATATTTCATTTTTTCAGTTAAACCTGCAAGCGCAACAATTGCTAACATCCACCCCAAGCCTGCACCAATACCGTACACGGCAGATTCTGCGAAGGTATATTCACGTTGAATCGCAAAGGATACGCCACCAAAGATCGCACAGTTTACGGCAATAAGCGGAAGGAAAATCCCCAATGCGTTATACAGTGCTGGGAAGAATTTATCGAGCGTCATTTCAAGAATTTGAACGATACCCGCGATAATACCGATAAACGTAATAAAGCTTAAGAAGGATAAATCTACCCCTTCAACTAAGGCGCCATCTTTTAACACATGTTCAAATACAAATTGGTTCGCTGGCACAGAAATGCCAAGCACAACTGTTACTGCAACCCCTAAGCCGAATGCGGTTGACACTTTTTTTGATACAGCAAGGAAAGTACACATCCCTAAGAAGAAAGAAAGCGCCATATTTTCAATGAAGATCGCCTTCACAAATAGGCTAATATAATGTTCCATTGATTATTTCTCCTGTTGCTCAGGTTTCCACGTTCTTAAACCCCAAATGATGAAGCCGATAATAAAGAACGCACTTGGTGCAAGAAGGAACAAGCCGTTTGGTTGATACCAACCACCGTCTTGAATGGTTTGGAATACTGGAAAGCCAAGTAAACGACCAGAACCGATTAACTCACGTAACGTTGCAACAATTAATAAAATTGCACCGTAACCTAAACCGTTACCGATACCATCAACAAAGCTCTCAAGTGGACGAGATTTCATCGCAAAAGCTTCTGCCCGGCCCATCACGATACAGTTAGTAATAATCAAGCCTACAAATACCGAGAGCTGCTTAGATAAACCATAAGCAAAAGCTTTCAATACTTGGTCAACTAAGATTACCAAAGAAGCGATAATTGCCAGTTGTACAATGATACGAATACTATTTGGAATGTAATGACGAATCATTGAAATAAACATACT
Source organism: Haemophilus sp. oral taxon 036 (assembly GCF_002998595.1). NCBI lineage: Bacteria > Pseudomonadati > Pseudomonadota > Gammaproteobacteria > Pasteurellales > Pasteurellaceae > Haemophilus > Haemophilus sp. oral taxon 036. Next base: position 1,317,017 of record NZ_CP027235.1, on the reverse strand, counting down.
GGAAAAACCAGTTACTAAACTTACCGCAATGGCCATAACGATCGCGGTTTGTAATTGAGTTGTGACCGCTAATGCAGAACAAATACCCAAAATTTGCAGCGCAATCGGGTTATTTTTTACGATCGGATCAAGCAAAAGTGCTTTTAAATTGCTTTTTGCATCAGCCATTATCTTGCCCCCGCTTTAAATTTTGCTAAGAATGGACCAAAACCGTTTTGACTAAACCAATAATCAAAGGAACCTTGCACACCATTTGAGGTTAAAGTTGCACCTGATAAAGCATCAACACCGTATTCTTTGTTAGAAGAAGCATTTTTAGCAATACGAATAGCCACACGTTGATCATCATCAAACAGTTTTTTATCTACGAAAAGTGCTTGCCAACGCGGATTGGCAATTTCACCACCAAGACCTGCTGTTTCACCTTGATCATAGTAAGTAATGCCTTTGATGGTATTGGCATCTGGGGCAACCGCAACAAAACCGTACATTGTTGACCATAAACCGCGACCGTACATCGGCAATATGACTTGATTGACTTGACCTTGTTCATCTTTTACAAGATAAACTCGCGCTTGATTGGCACGCACTTTAATTCCGGCTTTATCTTGTTCCACCGGAATGGCTTGACTAAGTGCGGTCGATTTTACTGCTGTTTTTGGATCAAATTTTTCTACATCCTCTTTTGATGCTTGAACAAAATCACCACTTTGCAAATCCACTAAACGTGGTTCAATAAACTTGTTATAAGTGTCTTTAATGACGGAAGCATTATCTTCTTTCATTAAGCCAGCAACCGTTAAAATATTACGTTGAACGTCCAGTGCTTTTTGCTCATCTTGTTTCGATTTCAATGCCACCGCGGCACCGGAAACAATGATAGAACACACTAAACTTAGCAATACAACAACGGTAACTGTACCACCAACGCTGTCTTTATTAAACTTAGCCATTTGTTCTTGCTCTCCGACGTTTGATATTTGCTTGAACAACGATGTAGTCGAAAATCGGTGCAAATAAGTTTGCAAATAAAATCGCTAACATCATTCCCTCCGGATAAGCTGGGTTTACAGTACGAATTAATACAGCCATTACACCAATTAATGCACCGTACCACCACTTACCTGCATTGGTAAAGGATGCTGAAACAGGGTCTGTTGCCATAAATACCATACCTAATGCAAATCCACCTAAAACAAGGTGCCAATGCCAAGGCATTGAGAACATTGGGTTAGTATCAGAACCCACTAAATTGAATAGAGTTGAAGTTGCAATCATACCAATCATCACACCAGCAATGATGCGCCATGCAGCAATACGAGTGAACACAATCACTGCGCCACCGATTAAAATTGCAAGCGTAGAAACTTCACCCATTGAACCAGGTAAGTTACCAACAAAAGCATCCATCCAAGTGATTGGAGCGCCAGTGGCTGTATGTTGTAATGCTCCCTGACCACCTTGTGACCATTGTGAAAGTGCGGTTGCACCAGAGAAACCATCAGCAGCAGTCCAAACAGTATCACCTGAAATTTGAGCTGGATAGGCGAAGAACAAGAAAGCTCGGCCTGCAAGTGCAGGGTTCATGAAGTTACGACCAACGCCACCAAAAATTTCTTTTGCAACAACGATACCAAAAGTAATACCTAATGCGGCTTGCCATAATGGCAATGTTGGTGGAACGATTAACGCAAATAAAATGGTTGAAACGAACATCCCTTCATTTACTTCATGACCTCGCACCACTGAGAACAACAATTCCCAAATTGTACAAACGGTAAAAACCACTAAGTAAATTGGTAAGAAGAAGATCGCTCCCAGCGCCATTTTCGAGCCCCAAGTTGCATTGGCAGTTAAATCTAAACCTAATGAACTTGCAAGTGCATAGTGCCAATCGTTAGCAATTAGTTGATCTAAATTGCCTAATTGATTTAAGGCTGGAATCGCTTGGTTACCCACATTGTACATCCCGTAGAAAATCGCAGGGAACAACGCAAGGAAAACCGTAATCATCATACGTTTTGAGTCTAACGCATCACGAACGTGAGTATTTTTGTGCGTTACCGTACCTGGTGTATAAAGCAAGGTATAAATCGATTCAAAGATCGGATAAAGCTTGCTGTATTTACCACCTGGTAAAAACGCGGGTTCCATTTTTTCAAAAAGATTTTTTAAACCCATTTTTAACCTTCCTTCTCAATCTTATCTAATACTTGACGCAAGATTGAACCGTATTCATATTTGCCCGGGCAAACGAAAGAACATAACGCTAAGTCTTCTTCATCTAATTCAAGACAACCTAACGCTTGCGCACCATCGGTATCACCCACGATTAAATCACGTAATAATAATGTCGGTAAAATATCCAACGGCATAACACGCTCATAGCTACCAATTGGAACCATTGCACGCTCACCACCATTTTCAGCCGTAGTGAAGTTGAATAATTTCTTACCGAAGTGACCTAACACTGTACGAGTAATTGAATATTTATTTGATTGAGGTGTAATCCAGCCTAGGAATTCTTTCTCATTACCTTCAGCGATTACCGAGACTTGCAATGCATAGCGACTTAAATAGTCATGCGCACCTTTTGCAGTTTGTCCACAAAGCACTGAACCAGAAATTACGCGATTTTCACCCGCACTTAATTCATTTTGGGTTAATTGAGAGAGATTAGCACCAATTACAGTGCGAATTAAACGAGGCTCTTTCACTTGCGGACCAGCAAGAGAAATTACACGTTCAACATAAAGCTCACCTGTTGTAAATAATTTACCCACTGCAATCACATCTTGATAATTGATGTGCCATACAGTTTTATTTACACCAACAGGATCAATAAAATGAATATGAGTACCAACAAGACCAGCTGGGTGGACGCCACCAAAATCATGAATCTGTAAATTTTCAAGATCAACAGTTGGGATATTGGTATCACCTGCTTTACACAAGTGTAACGGTTTTGAAGGGAATAAACGACTTAATACTGTTAAACCATTCGTGAAATCTTGCCAAAATTCTTTTAGCACGATTGCAGGATCTGCGGCTAATGGATTGGTATCCATTGCATTCACGAAAATTGAGGCTGGTTCACTATCAATCGCAGGTACTTTGCTAAATGGACGAGTACGTAATGCAGTCCATAAACCTGATTCAACAAGGTTTTGTTTTACTTGTTCAGAAGAAAGCGTATTCAATTGTTCTGTACTATATTTTGCGAAAGTGATTTGCTCATTTCCTTCCACATTAATTACGACAGATTGTAATACACGCTTCTCACCACGATTGATTACAGTGATAGTACCACTTGCAGGGGCTGTAAAAATCACACCAGGATTTTTCTTGTCTTCAAAAAGCACTTGGCCTTTCTTTACAACATCGCCTTCGCGCACCTTCATCGAAGGACGCATCCCCACATACTCCTCACCTAGAATCGCAACTTGATTCACAACATTTCCGTTGTGGATTACTTGTGCTGGTTTTCCCGCAATTGGGAGATCCAAGCCTTTCTTAATTGTAATCATACTGTTTGCACTACTTTTCAAGGTTAAAAATACAATTGCAAATAAACAAGTTAAATGCAATCTCGTGTTTGAGCGTGACAAAACACCTTTAATAAAGGCATCAATGCCATAAAAATAAAAAACTCAAATCGGTTAACTTCACGATAAACATCCTTATCGAGAAATTGAATTTGGATAAAATTAAACGCCTTATTTTAGCGAAAATCTGCTTTTTTCGCTACTTAAACGCCTAGTTTTTTGTAAAAACCTTTTGCGATATATCAAAAAAATGTTACATCTTCATAACATAAAAATTAATGTCCAACGCCTGCGCATTTCGTTGAAGCGGGAATTTTCTCACTTAATTCGCGCCATTCCTCTACGGTAAACAAGTGCAATGCTAACGCATGAACACCGCCATTAAGCTCATCTGAAAGCAATTGATAAACACGTTGATGACGCTGTACTTTACGCATTCCTTCAAAAACATTACTCACAATCACACATTTAAAATGAGACTCTGCACCACGACCAGAACTATGTAAGTGGCTTTCATTTTCTACACTAAAAAAGTGCGGTTGAAATTCTAGTTGAATTTTTTGTTCGATAGTTTGTTGAAAAGACATCATAAATCTCCACAAAATCACAATGAAACGCTATACATTAGCAATGAAGTTTGTAAGAATAACACAGTTTTAACTGGCTCATTGGGGAAATTATGACATTATCAAACAAAATCAAAACATTATCAGCAGTAAGTATTGCAGCCGCTACGCTGCTTCTTGCTGGCTGCCAAGCACAATCAAATACATTAACGTTCACACCACCGGCACCGAATGCCACAATGAATATTAATCAAAATGCGATTGTGTATGTGACAACGAAAGATAGCCGCACAACGCAAGATATCGCGAGCTATACCAAACGTGGAGAACTCATTAAATTAAATTCATCACCAAGTGTTACACAATTATTCCAACAAGTGATGCAACAAAATCTTATTAGTAAAGGTTTCAGAATTGGGCAATCCAATGGTTCAAATGCGTGGGTAACTGTGGATGTCCGTGAATTTGCTACGCAAGTAGAACAAGGTAATCTTCGTTATAAACTTAATACAAAAATTCAAGCAACTGTTTATGTTCAAGGCGCAAAAGGTTCATATAACAAAGCATTTAATGCTACTCGTTCACAAGAAGGCGCATTAAACGCGGATAATGACGAAATTCAAAAAGTTCTGTCTCAAACATTTAACGATATTGTGAATAACATTTATCAAGATCAAGAAGTATCCGCTGCGATTAATCAATATACAAACTAATTATAAGGGCAATTTTGCCCTTTTTTTATTAAGATTAAAACTTGACGAACACCGCTTTCAAGCGTAACATTCGCCCGATTTTTTAACGAGAAGGACACACACTTTGGACAGTCATAGTCGATACCGAATATCGCTCTAGACGCCCGCCTTTTTATTATCGGCGCGCGTTCGCCGGTAAATTTACCGTTGTTTCGGCATCTCCTAACGAAAACTTTGCGATTTTTCACCGCACTTTCGTTTCTTCTTTAATTTGTTCACTGTTAGCTGTTCATAATCCTATAAGGAGTATGAAATGATCAACGCGTTTGCTATCAATGATTCCCGCTTGATTCGCATTGACGAAGACCAAACCGATCTCAATACTGCCATTTGGCTTGATTTACTTGAGCCGACAGGCGAAGAACGTGAAATGCTACAAGAAGGCTTAGGCCAGAGCTTAGCATCTTTTCTAGAATTGGAAGATATCGAAGCTTCCGCCCGTTTCTTTGAAGATGAAGATGGTCTGCACCTTCACTCATTTTTTTATTGCGAAGATGAAGACAATTATGCTGATTTAGCTAGCGTTGCTTTTACTATTCGTGATGGTCGTTTATTTACGTTGCGTGATCGTGAGCTACCCGCATTCCGTTTATATCGTATGCGCTCACGTAGCCAGCGTTTATTAGAATGTAATTCTTATGAAGTTTTGCTAGATTTATTTGAAACGAAAATCGAGCAATTAGCAGACGTGATTGAAAACGTTTATGCAGATTTGGAAGAGTTGAGTCGTGTTATTTTAAACGGAAAGCAAGATGAAGCCTTTGATGAAGCATTAAATACGCTCACGGAACAAGAAGATACTAGCTCAAAAGTTCGTTTGTGCTTGATGGATACCCAACGTGCATTAGGCTTCTTGGTTCGCAAAACTCGCTTACCAACTAATCAGTTAGAACAAGCACGGGAAATCTTACGAGATATTGAATCTTTACAGCCGCATAATGAATCCTTGTTCCAAAAAGTAAACTTTTTAATGCAAGCTGCAATGGGTTACATCAATATTGAACAGAACAAAATTATGAAATTCTTCTCAGTTGTTTCTGTGATGTTCCTTCCTGCAACATTAGTCGCATCTACCTATGGTATGAACTTTGATTTTATGCCTGAATTACATTTTAAATATGGTTATCCAATGGCAATTGGATTAATGATCGCAGCAGCATTGACGCCATATATTTATTTTAGAAGAAAAGGATGGTTATGATGGAATTATCCCAAACCGCATTATTTATTGGATCAATTATTAATCTTTATGCACTTGTATTAATCTTACGAGCTTGGTTACAGTTTGCTCGAGTGGATTATTACAATCCTGTTTCAACATTTGCAGTAAAAATGACTGATCCAGTATTAAAACCTCTGCGTAAAATTGCGCCTACTGTGAAAAATATCGATACTTCTGCTTTACTGCTAGTATTTATTATCGGTATGTTGAAAGGTATTTTTTATTTTAGTTTATCAGTTAATTTTCTCTTAATATTGGGTGTATTAACTGTATTGAAAAGCATTGGTTTAGCCATTTTTTATGTGCTTTTTATTGGCGCTGTTCTAAGTTGGTTTAATCGTGGCAATAGCCCTGTGATTTATGCGTTTTACCAACTATCAGAACCACTTTTAAGACCTATCCGTCGATTCTTGCCAACATTAGGCATGATTGATTTTTCCCCTATGGTCGTCGTATTTATCTTATTGTTCTTAAATAACCTAATGCTTGATATGTTAGGTGGACTTTGGATGATCTCTGGTTAAACAATTACTCAAAAATTATTTATATTAATTAGGTTAAGCATTTTTATACTTAACCTAATTTCTCTTAAAGCAACCAAATTCAAAATTTAAGGTGATAACCTTTCACGGATCCAATTGCCATTTACTTTTCTATAATAAATCCGATCATGTAAACGACTTGGACGACCTTGCCAAAACTCAACTATTTCTGGACGAATTAAATAGCCTCCCCAATGCATCGGCCGAGGTACATGAAATGGATATCTAGCGGCAATTAATGCTGCTTTGCTTAATAAAAATTTATAGCCCGAAATAACAGTACTTTGCTCACTTGCCCAAGCCCCTATCTGGCTGGTATAAGGACGACTAGCAAAATACTCATCTGATTGTTCTGTAGGAATTTTTTCCGCTTTCCCTTCAATTCGAACTTGACGTTCTAACTCAGGCCAGAAAAAAGCAATTGCCACATTGGGATTATTGGCTATATTTTGTCCTTTATGACTATGATAATTCGTAAAAAAGACAAAACCATCTGAATTAACTTCTTTCAACAAGACGACTCGACTACTAGGTCTCCCCTCTTTATCTACTGTCGAGATATTCATTGCTGTCGGTTCGCAAACCTGGCTATTAATAGCTTCATTCATCCACAATTCAAATTGCGAAATCGGATTATCTTGACAATTTTGTTGTGATAACACACGTTTTCTATATTCTTCACGAATATGATGTAAATCCATTTTCCCTCCGTCAAAATAAAAGCCTTAGTATAAAACTAAGGCTTTAAAATATTACTTACTTATTATCAACACTCACACCGTAGAATGAATCATAACCAAATGGGCTTTGTACATAGCCTTTTACGCGTGTACTAAGTGGTGCAAAACCAACAGAATGCGCCACTGGAATCCAAGGTGCTTGATTATGAACGATAACTTGCGCTTGTTTATAAAGTGCGGTGCGTTCTTCCTTATTTGTTAATCCGATTGCTTTATTTAGTAATGCATCAAATTCTGGATTTTTGAAACGAGCCATATTGGAATTACCCGCATTTGAACTTGCCAATAATGGAGATAAGAAATTATCAGGATCACCATTATCACCAGACCAACCAAAGATACCAGCAGTTAACTCACCCGCTTTCGCACGTTTTTGGTAATCCGCCCATTCATAGGTAACAGGGTTAGTTTTTACACCAACTTTTGCCCAGTCCGCCATGATAAGTTCAGCCATACGTTTTGGATTTGGGTTAGACGCACGTACAACAGGTTGAATCCAAAAATCAGTTTCAAAACCATTTGGGTAACCCGCTTCTGCTAAAAGTTGTTTTGCTTTTTCTGGATCGTACGGATAATCTTGAACTTCATCGTTGTAACTCCAAATTGTTGGAGGAAGTGGATTTTTAGCTGGTGTACCCGCGCCTTGGTAAACCGCTTCAATAATCGCTTTTTTATCCACTGCGTAGTTCAGTGCTTGACGAACTTTGACATTATCAAATGGTGCTTTTTCGGTATTGAATGCGATATACGCTACGTTCAAACCTTTTTGTTCCAAAAGTTGTACTTTTGGATCTGTTTTCATTTTGGCTAAATCCGCTACATTCGGGAATAAAATTAAATCACAAGAGCCAGCCTGTAATTTTGCATAACGTGTTGTCGCATCTGGCACAATATTGATAACTAAACGATCCAATGGTGTTCTACCCTTCCAATAGTTTTCGTTTGCTACATACTGGGCAGCTTGATCCGTTTTGTAATCAACAAACACAAATGACCCCGTCCCCACTGGACGATTATCAATTGTTTCTGGCTTACCTGCTTTCAGCATTGCATCAGCATATTCTGCGGAATAAATAGAAATAAAATCCATGCCTAAACTTGCCAAGAAAGTCGCATCTTTCTTGTTTAAGGTAATACGAATTGTATTGTCATCTACTTTCTCCACTGATTTCAACAACTCAGGGAATTTCATTGCTTTGAAATATGGATAAGTCCCTTTAGATACATTGTGATATGGATGATTTGGATCTAACTGACGTTGGAATGAAAACACAACATCATCCGCATTAAAATCACGTGTTGGGGTAAATTCTTTTGTTGTATGGAATTTAACACCTTTTCTTAAATGGAATGTGTAAGTTAAACCATCATCGCTAATTTCCCAGCTTTCAGCTAGGGCAGGTTCAATATCTGTTGAGCCTTTTTTAAATTCAACTAAGCGGTTATACACTTGTTGTGAACTTGCATTATAAGACGTCCCTTCCATCACAAGTGCAGGGCTAAATCCTAAAGGTGCTTTTGCTGTACAGTAAACAAAAGTATTGTTAGATGCAGATTTAGTTTCAGCTTGTGCGGTCGGTTTATTTGCTGAACCTGATTGATCGCAAGCTGCTAATACAAGCGTTGCAGCCGCAAGAGTTAGTGTTGCTTTTAGCTTCATGATAGTTCCTCACTTTGTTGGCAGAGATTTATTTGAGCATAGTGATACCAAAATGCTAGATAAATCCTATCTAAAATAAATGTTTAATAAGATATAAGCAAATATCGCTTTTTTTAAATAAAAAAATTCTATGGATTATAACAAATTAATCTAAGGATTCTTCCGTAAATGATCCCCATCATTTTTATGTAATTTCATAAGCGACCAAACTAAGGCGATTGCAAAAAGTGATGAGGTTAAGAAAGTATAGCTAAATGCCTGTTGTAAACCATCACTCGCGCTAAAGAAATGTCTATAAAGATTTAGAATTATCGATGAAATGGCAATACCAAATCCAATCCCAACTTGCTGCACAATACTTAATACTGTAGAACCTGTGCCTGTCTGTTGTTTTGAAAGATCGCCTACAGTCAACGTATTGATTGAAGTGAAAATTATCGACATGCAAGCGCCATACCACATGAGATTACAAATAATCCAAGTCAGAGAACTTTGTTTATCCAACCAAGCCATGGAAATCACTGAGCCAGCCATCAAAAGTGCGGATGAAATTAGCGTTGTTTTATATCCCCAACGATTTAAAATTCGTCCAATTAATATTTTCAAAATCACAGAAATTAACGCAATCGGTGCTAATAGCCAGCCTGACATTTCAGCACTATAACCGAAAGATAATTGGAACATCAAAGGTAATAAAAAGGGAACGCCAGATGCAGATAATCGGATAAAAATATTGGCAATGATGCCTAATCTGAATGTACGAGTGCGGAAAAGGGATAAAGGTAAAATGGAATCTTCATTGTTTTTAGCATAACTAAAATAAGCCACGAGTAACAGAACGCCAACAACTAACACACTATAGGTTGTAATTGGGCTATGTTGGCTTTCACCGAGTAAATCCAAACCAAGCGTGATGCTAACTAACCCCAATGCAAACAGTAAAAAACCTGTCCAATCTAGTTTCTCTGCTTCGCCTTTGATGTTACTCATCACGCTGCCCGATGCCAAAATCCCTAGTGCACCAATTGGAATATTAATTAAAAAAATCCAGTGCCAACTGGCGTGAATGACTAACCATCCCCCTAAAATAGGCCCTAGAATTGGCCCAATCAAACCTGCAGTTGCCATTAAATTCCAAGCATTCACTAATTGTTGTTTCGGGACAGCTTGAATAATAGCTAAACGCGCCACCGGCATCATAAAAGCACCGCCCATCCCCTGAATCACTCTGGCTAAGATTAAACTTTCTAAATTAGGCGCAGCAGCACAAGCAATAGAACCTAAAATAAAAGTCAACACTGCAGCGCGAAAAACGGTCAATGTCCCAAATTTTGCAGCCGCCCAAGCGGTAAGAGGAATAAATAATGCAACGGCTAAAGAATAAGCAATAATCGCCATTTGCATTTCAAAGGCGGGTTTATGTAAATCGGAGGATATCGCCGGTAAGGCGGTATTAAGAATAGTGGCATCTAGGCTCTGCATAAAAAGCGCCATTGCCGCTACCCAAGCTAAACCGCGATAAGCATTGGATTCAGTCATCGTGCTCCGTGAAAATGGTGCAACCAATTTTCAATAAAATCGGCAATTTGCGGAATACAGTTAATATCCAACAAAGTGCGGTCAATTTCAAGGGGATAATTCGTTGCAACTGCGAGCACATATTCGTCAATTTCGGGTAAAGGTTTTGTCATTTCCTGACGATGGAGCAAAATCTTTGGAATTGGCTCTTGTTTAAAGCCTTCTACCAACACTAAATCCGTTAAAGTGCGGTCAAATTGTTGTGCTAAATAATCCAATGAAACAGGTTTGGGTGTTTCCGTCATGATCGCCCAGCGTTCATCATTCGCTAAAATGACTTGAGAGGAACCCGCCTCTTTCATACGCCAACTATCTTTTCCTTCCTTATCAACTTGCATATTGTGATGGCTATGTTTAATCACTGAAACGCGAATGTGGCGAGCGATAAGTTCTGGGATAAGTTTTTCTAATAATGTTGTTTTACCACTACCGCTATAACCAGTAATCCCTAACAAAGGTATTGCTCTATTCATCATGTAATCCTTAAATTCTAATTACTCGAGTTTTAACCAAGTGGAATAAACTCCAATATAAAAAGCCTTATTGTATTCAATAAGGCTTTTTACTATTCACTATAACTTTTCAAATTACTTAATTTTGCTAAACCAAGCTCACAGCTTTTCAATTGAGTAGCAAGTTCCATTTGTAGAATTTGTTGTTTACTCTGGTTAAGTTTACTTTTAATTTTATTTACCTGAATATGTGTACCAGGCTGTCTCTCGGCCTGATTTATTAAACTTTCTGTTTCTTTAAACAACTGTTCACATTGCTGTGGAACCGAGTTAGGCACAGCTAAAACAGTAGGTGATATGACAGAGAAAAATGCAGTCAAAATAAGGAATGTTTTTTTCATTTTTAGATCCTTTCTTCTCTTTATCCTAGAAAATTTCAAAACTGAAGATAGTAAGAAAATAACAAAATACAATCAATATGTCCAGACTTAAACGGATTTTACTATGCTAATTAATAATAGAATCTAAACTAGAGCTATATTTTTTTGAAAAAGTCACAAATTTGATATAGATCAATTTTACAAACTTTAACAAATAATAGGTATTTCATAACTTACATCAAAAATATGAACCAGATAACGTTTTTTAGTATTTTTTATCCTTACGTTTAGTAGTAAAATAACCACCAATTTGGGTTATCTTTGTAGTGATTTTCTATTTTTCATCGTTGTGTAGTGATTATGTAGATAAACCAATTTAAACTTAGCTAATTGGAGTTGAGTGATTAGGGATTATTTAAGGCTTTGCCTTTTTAATCATTGTTGGAACTAATGTTGTTTATACAGAGGAGTTGAGAATGTTGGACGTTGTTGACCTTTCTCGCTTGCAGTTTGCTTTAACTGCGTTGTATCACTTCATTTTCGTGCCGCTGACATTAGGTTTGTCATTCGTCCTTGTGATTATGGAAACTATTTATGTGGCGACAGGCAAAGAAGTTTATAAAGATATGACAAGATTCTGGGGTAAGTTATTTGGTATTAACTTCGCCCTTGGGGTGACCACAGGTATCATTATGGAATTCCAATTCGGTACTAACTGGTCTTATTATTCTCATTATGTAGGTGATATTTTTGGTGCGCCATTAGCGATTGAAGCGTTACTAGCCTTTTTCTTAGAATCAACTTTTGTGGGGTTATTCTTCTTTGGTTGGGATCGTTTAACTAAAGGTAAACACTTACTTGCTACATATTGTGTAGCTTTCGGTTCGAACTTATCTGCAATGTGGATTTTAGTTGCTAATGGTTGGATGCAGTCTCCAGCTGGCTCAGAATTTAATTTTGAGACAGTACGTATGGAAATGACGAGCTTCTTAGACCTTTGGCTAAATCCAGTTGCCCAAAGTAAATTCTTGCACACGTTAACAGCAGGTTATTCGACTGGTGCAATGTTTGTATTAGGTATTAGTGCATTCTATTTATTAAAAGGTCGTGATATTGGTTTTGCCAAACGTTCATTCTCTGTTGCTGCAACCTTTGGTTTTATCGCGGCATCAGCGGTGTTAATTATGGGGGATGAATCAGGTTACGACATTGGTAAAGCACAACCAGTGAAATTGGCGGCAATGGAAGCCGAGTTTGAAACTCATCCTGCGCCAGCGCCATTTCATCCAGTTGCAATTCCAAATACTGCAGAAATGAAAAATGATTTTGCGATTGAGATCCCATATTTGGGGGGGGTAATTGCAACGCGTTCTTTAGATACTGAAATTGTTGGTTTGAAAGATATTCAAGCGAAAAATGAAGGTCGTGTTCGTAACGGTATGGTCGCTTACGATTTATTCACGCAATTAAAAGCAGAGAAAAAATCAGCAGGCCACGTAAATCCAGAAACTAAAGCAAAATTTGATGAAGTAAAAGGTGATTTAGGTTTTGGTTTATTATTAAAACGTTACACAGATAAAGTTGTAGATGCAACAGATGAACAAATTAAACAAGCTGCTCGCGATACTATTCCAAACGTAGGTCCTAACTTCTGGGCATTCCGTGGGATGTTAGCAGCCGGTGGTTTAATTATTTTACTGACCTTCGGAGCATTTGTTCAAAATTTACGTAACAAAGTCACTTCTTCTCGCTTATTGCTTAAAGCATTGCTTTGGTGTATCCCATTGCCAATCTTAGCAATTGAATTTGGTTGGTTCTTAGCTGAGTCTGGTCGTCAACCTTGGGCAATCTATGAAGTTTTACCTGTTGGGGTATCAGCGTCTCAGTTAAGTACTGGCGATTTATGGTTCTCTATTGGTTTAATTTGTGCGCTTTATCTTGCGTTCATTATTGTTGAGATGTATTTGATGTTTAAATATGCACGTTTGGGTCCAAGTGCGTTAAAAACCGGCAAATACTACTTTGAACAATCATCTAAATAAGCAGGAGATGAATTATGATTGATTATGAATTTCTACGTTTTATTTGGTGGGTGTTAGTTATTGTATTGTTGATCGGTTTTTCTGTTACCGACGGATTCGATATGGGCGTGACCGCACTTTTACCTGTAACAGGCAAAAAAGAAGTGGAACGCCGTATTATGATCAACTCTATTGCCCCACATTGGGATGGTAACCAAGTTTGGTTGTTAACTGCGGGCGGCGCAGTATTTGCGGCATGGCCAATTGTATATGCAGTTTCATTCTCAGGTTTCTACATCGCTTTAGTATTGGTTTTAGCTGCGTTATTCTTACGCCCATTGGGTTTTGAATATCGTGCAAAAATTGATAACCCGACTTGGCGTTCTGTTTGGGATTGGGGACTATTCGCAGGTGGTTTTGTACCATCATTAGTATTTGGGGTGGCTTTTGGTAATTTATTACAAGGCGTTCCATTCCATTTCAACGAATTGACTCAAGTAACTTATACCGGTTCATTCTTTGAATTATTAAATCCATTTGCATTATTGTGTGGTGTTATTAGCTTATCAATGCTTGTTACTCACGGTGCGAACTGGTTACAAATGAAAACTACAGAAGAATTGCGTGATCGCGCTCGTTCAGTGAGCCAAATCGGTGCTATTGTGACTTTAATTGCATTCGTATTAGCTGGAGCATGGTTATACTTTAAAGAGGGTTATGTAGTAACTAGTGTTGTGGATCACTACGCGCCATCTTCTCCAATGAATAAAGAAGTTGCTGTTGAAACTGGTGCGTGGTTTAGAAATTTCAATGAAATGCCAATTCTTTGGATTTTACCTGCATTAGCAGTAGTTGCTGCGCTATTAAATGCGGCATTTTCTAAAGCTAATCGTTGTGGTTTCGCATTCTTTTTCTCTGCATTAACAATGGCTGGAGTAATTATTACTGCTGCAGTATCTATGTTCCCATTTGTGATGCCTTCAAGCTCACACCCTGAACAGAGTTTGTTAATGTGGGATGCAACTTCAAGTGAATTAACATTAACGTTAATGTTGATTTTTGCACTTATCTTTGTGGCTATTTCTTTGGTTTATACCATTTGGTCTTATTCGAAGATGTTTGGTCGCTTAGATGCGAATTTCATTGATGAAAATAAACACTCATTATACTAAGGAGATTAATATGTTATATGTAATTTGGGTAGTGGGTGTGTTATTAGCTATATTTGCCAGTGCAAAATTAACCATTGGCAAAGAAAAAGCAGGAAAATTTGACGAGTAATATGATTCATTCACTCTATCAATTAATTAATAAGGGTTCGTTTCGAACCCTTTCATTTATTTTAGCGCTAGGACTAACAGCCGTATTTTTCTTTAATATTGATAATTTTTCAACATTGTTACGAAATGATTCCCCTTGGTGGATTTTGATGATCTTTTGGGGATTGATTACAGTTTGGATTCATGGAATAGGATTTGAAATTAAAAGCGTAATTTGGAAACTAATTTTCTTACCTTATATCGCTTATATCATTATATTGATTAGTGCTGTAGAGCATTTTTATTTACGAGGATGATTTTTTTCTTCGGCATATTGCTTATCTAAAAAACAGGTTCTAAAATATCCGACCTATTGCGGTGGGCAAAGCTTAATAATGTCAAAAAAAACCTTCTATCTTCCCGTTCGAGTATATTATGAAGATACTGATGCTGGTGGCGTTGTGTATCATGCTCGTTATTTGCATTTTTTTGAGCGGGCTAGAACAGAATATTTGCGAGCGTTAAATTTTACGCAGCAAACTTTATTACAAGAACAACAACTCGCGTTTGTTGTCAAATCGCTCGCTATTGATTATTGCGTTGCGGCAAAATTGGATGATTTACTCACGGTAGAAACAGATGTCATAGAGATAAAAGGTGCAACAATCCTTTTTGAGCAACGACTTATGCGTGATACGGTGATGTTATCAAAGGCTACAGTCAAGGTAGCCAGTGTTCATCTTGGCAATATGAAACCTGTAGCGCTTCCTAAAGAAGTAAAAGCTGCGTTTTACAACTTAAAATAAACTTTTCGGAGTATGCAATGACTGCAGAATTGAATTTTTTAGATCTTTTTCTAAAAGCAAGTATTGTTGTTCAACTTGTAATTGTGATTTTGATTTCATTCTCAATTATTTCTTGGGCAATTATTATTCAACGTAGCCGAGTTTTAACGGCTGCTTTAAAAGAAGCGAATTCTTTTGAAGACCGTTTCTGGTCTGGTGAAGATTTGAATAAGCTATATGAAGGATTATCAAATCGTCGTGATATTTTAACGGGTAGTGAACAAATTTTCTTTGTTGGTTTCAAAGAGTTTTCTCGCTTGAAACAAGTGAATCCTGATGCGCCTGAGGCGATTATTAAAGGAACCACGCGAGCAATGAATCTTACAATGAATCGTGAAGTTGAAAGCCTTGAAAGTCGCGTACCATTTTTGGCTACAGTAGCTTCTGTTAGTCCTTATATTGGTTTATTCGGAACTGTTTGGGGTATCATGCACGCTTTTATGGCATTAAGTGGTGCTAAACAAGCAACTTTACAAATGGTTGCTCCTGGTATCGCTGAGGCTTTGATTGCTACTGCAATCGGGTTGTTTGCTGCGATTCCGGCTGTAATGGCTTATAACCGTTTAAGTTTACGCGTGAATGCTATCGAACAGAATTACGGTAACTTTATTGATGAATTTACGACGATTTTACATCGCCAAGCTTTCGGCAAAGCACCACACTAAAATATAGAAAAAATACACCGCACTATTTCGTTAAGTGCGGTGAAAAATAAGAGAGATTTGAATTATGGCTCGTCGTCAGCGTAAAGATATTAAATCTGAAATTAATATTGTACCGTTTTTGGATGTATTGTTAGTGCTTGTGTTGATCTTCATGGCAACAGCACCAATTATTAGCCAAAGCGTACAAGTGGAATTGCCGGATTCAGTGCAAAGTCAAAATGTATCTAATGAAGATAAAGTGCCGGTAATTCTTGAGGTTTCAGGGATTGGACAATATGCGATTTCTATTGGCGGAAAACGTCAAGAAGGGTTAACGGAAGAAATGGTGACACAGTTATCTCGACAAGAATTTGATAAAGATAATAACACACTATTTTTAGTGGGTGGAGCTAAGGAAGTTCCCTATGAAGAAGTGATTAAAGCACTTAATCTGCTCCACCTTGCTGGAATTAAATCTGTTGGTTTAATGACAAACCCAATTTAACTAAGTAGGTAACCGTGCAAAATAATCGACAAAAAAAAGGCGCAAATGCATTTGTTATTTCTATAGTGATGCACCTTGTTTTGTTTGGATTGTTGATTGTCAGCTCTTTCTACCATACAGTTGAAATTATGGGTGGTGGCGAAGGTGATGGTGATGCTATGGGCGCAGTAATGGTCGATACTGGCTCTGCAGCGCAAGAATGGGGTAGAATTCAACAACAGAAAAAAGGGCAAGCGGATAAACAGAAACGTCCAGAACCCGTTGTTGAAGAAAAACCGCCACAACCTAATCAAGAAGAGATTAAGCGTCAACAGGAAGTTCAACGACAAGAAGAGTTAAAACGTCAGCAAGAACAGCAACGTCAGCAAGAAATAAAAAAACAACAAGAGCAAGCTCGTCAAGAAGCGTTGGAAAAACAGAAACAAGCTGAAGAGGCAAAAGCAAAACAAGCTGCTGAAGCTGCAAAATTAAAAGCAGATGCAGAAGCTAAACGTTTAGCTGCAGCAGCAAAACAAGCTGAAGAAGAGGCGAAAGCTAAAGCAGCAGAACTTGCAGCACAAAAAGCAAAACAAGAGGCTGAAGCCAAGGCAAAAGCTGAAGCCGCAGCTAAAGCAAAAGCTGAGGCTAAAGCGAAAGCTGAAGCAGATGCAAAAGCTAAAGCCGCTGCCGATGCTAAAGCAAAAGCTGAAGCCGATGCAAAAGCTAAAGCCGCAGCTGATGCTAAAGCAAAAGCTGATGCAGAGGCGAAAGCTAAGGCTGCTGCCGATGCTAAAGCTAAAGCGGATGCAGCAAAACGAAAAGCGGACCAAGCCAGTTTAGATGATTTCTTAAATGGCGGAGATATTGGTGGCGGTAGTGCATCTAAAGGCGGAAATGCTAACAAAGGTGGAACTCAAGGTAGCGGTGCTGCGCTTGGTTCTGGCGATGGTGGCAAAGTAGGAGATCAATACGCTGGAGTAATTAAGAAAGAGATTCAACGTCGTTTCTTAAAAGATCCAAGTTTTGCAGGAAAAGTTTGTCGTATTAAAATTCAATTGAGTCGAGATGGAACAATCTTGGGATATCAAAAAATTTCAGGTCCTGATGATATTTGTACAGCAGCATTAAGTGCGGTGGCTAGAACGAAAAAAGTTCCTGCAGCTCCATCGGATGCTATTTATGAGAAATATAAATCGCCAATTATTGACTTTGATATTCGATAATTCTTTATAAAAATTTATTGTTAAATTTTAAAGGTAACAAAATGAAATTATTAAAACGTTTAGTGAGCGTATTAGCGATTGTACTTGCTGTTGCAAACAATGCATTCGCTGATGATGAAGTTCGCATTGTAATTGATGAAGGGGTTGATGGTGCACGTCCTATAGCTGTTGTGCCGTTTGCTGGATCTGCACCAGAAGATATTAGCAAAATTGTTGCTGATGATTTACGTAACAGCGGTAAATTTAATCCTATTGCAGTATCTCAGATGCCTCAACGTCCAACTTCAGCAGCAGAGGTAAATCCTGAAGCTTGGTCTAATATTGGAATTGACGCAATTGTGGTCGGACAAGTTGTTCCATCTGGTAATGGTTATAGTATTACTTATCAATTAATTGACACCGTTGGTGCATCAGGTACGCCTGGAGCGGTATTAATGCAAAATAGCTATACAGTGACAAATAAATGGTTACGCTATGGTGCTCATACTGTTAGTGATGAAGTTTTTGAAAAATTAACTGCGATTCGTGGTGCATTTAGAACTCGTATCGCTTATGTTGTGCAAAAAAATGGTGGTTCACAGCCCTATGAAGTTCGTGTTGCAGACTACGATGGCTATAATCAATTTATCGTAAATCGTAGCTCTCAACCAATTATGTCACCAGCTTGGTCTCCAGATGGTCAACGTTTAGCTTATGTGTCTTTTGAAAATAAAAAATCACAACTTGTTGTACAAGATTTAAATTCTGGTGCTCGTAAAGTGGTAGCATCTTTCCCTGGTCATAATGGTGCACCAGCATTTTCACCGGACGGTTCACGTTTAGCGTTTGCCTCTTCGCAAGATGGACTATTAAATATTTATGTGATGAATTCTCATGGTGGTACACCAACTCAATTAACTCGTGGGGCAGGTAATAATACTGAACCATCTTGGTCACCAGATGGTAGTTCAATTCTTTTTACCTCTGATAGAGGGGGCTCACCACAAGTTTATCGCATGAGTGCGAATGGTGGTAGTGCAACGCCTGTTGGTGGTCGTGGTAGTGCACAAATTAGTGCTGATGGTAAAACCCTTGTAATGATTAATGGTAACAATAATGTAGTTAAACAAGATCTTACAACTGGAGCTTCTGAAGTACTCAGCACATCATTCTTAGGTGAAAGTCCAAGTCTTTCACCAAATGGAATTATGATTATTTATAGCTCTACACAAGGCCTAGGAAAGGTGTTACAATTGGTTTCTGCAGATGGTCGCTTTAAGGCGAGCCTTCCAGGAAGTAATGGCCAAGTAAAATTTCCAGCTTGGTCGCCATACTTAACTAAATAAAAAAACTCATTGAGGAGAAATCTAATGAACAAATTTGTTAAATCATTATTAGTTGCAGGTTCTGTAGCTGCATTAGCAGCTTGTAGCTCATCTAACAACGATGCTGCAGGCAATGGTGCTGGTCAAACTTTCGGTGGATACTCTGTTGCTGATCTTCAACAACGTTACAACACCGTATATTTCGGTTTTGACAAATACAACATCGAAGGTGAATACGTTCAAATCTTAGATGCACACGCAGCATACTTAACAGCAACACCATCAGCTAAAGTATTAGTTGAAGGTAACACCGACGAACGTGGTACTCCTGAGTACAATATTGCGTTAGGTCAACGTCGTGCTGATGCTGTTAAGGGTTACTTAGCAGGTAAAGGCGTAGAAGCAGGTAAATTAAGCACTGTATCTTACGGTGAAGAAAAACCAGCAGTTCAAGGTCACGATGAAGCTGCATACTCTAAAAACCGTCGTGCAGTGTTAGCATACTAATTTTTAGTATTCTTAATACTAACAAGGAACAGGGCCTATCAAATGATAGGCCCTGTTTTATTTTCTGATTATAATTTACTCACTCATAGAAAAAAGATAAATTTATTCTTGCATATAAAAATAAACTGGATATGATAGACGCTCTTTATTTTTATGGGTCGTTAGCTCAGTCGGTAGAGCAGCGGACTTTTAATCCGTTGGTCGAAGGTTCGAATCCTTCACGACCCACCAAATAACCACTCATATTACATCTCTAAAATCTAAATCTATACTTCTTCCATACGTCAAATTATTAGTGTCTATTTATCTTCTATAACTAAGAGTCTTATCATTAAATCCTTTCTAAAAAAAGATTATGAATTGATTATGTTTAACGGCTTCTATTTAAAATTATTTATATTATTGTTCAAACATTCTCTCTTGCTCTACTCACCCCTCTTTTTTACTGTCCACAATAATCAACAATACTTTCAAAATCCTCTTCTCTATTAATATAAAGAATTCTGGCTCCCTGTATTACTAATTAATATCAGAGTAACTATTTTGAGACTTAAGCTTGCTCTCAATTTCAATGAATTTAAGACTTATAAATAAATTTAATTAAAAAATCCCAACCTAGGTTGGGATTTAAAAATGACTAAAGATTCTACCGCACTTTATGCTTTGCTTACTTCAAAACGTTCAAATGCCAATACTTTTTTCTCTAATTTACGTAGCAATAAAGTCGCAATACCCGTAATAATTAAATAGATGCCTCCCGCAATGCCGTAAATTGTCAGTGCATCATATTCTGTACCATAAAGTTGGCGAGCATAGCCCATAATGTCCATAATTGTAATAGTGGAGGCTAATGCCGTGCCTTTAAATACCAAAATAATTTCGTTACTGTAAGACGGCAAAGCACGTTTTAAGGCATAAGGAATTAAAATTTTTAAAGTTTGTATGCGGTTTAATCCTAATGCTGCACAACTTTCCCATTGTCCTTTTGGAATGGCTTTCACTGCACCATGAAATAATTGTGTGGAGTAGGCTGCACTGTTTAGCGCTAAAGCTAATGCTGCACAGAACCAGGCATTGGATAAGAGATACCATAATGGGCTGTCAATAATCCACTGAAATTGGCCCGGCCCCGCATAAATTAAAAAGAACTGAACTAACAGTGGCGTGCCAGTGAATAAAGTAAGGTATAAATTAATCGCTCTTTTTACCCATTTATTTTCCATTGAAAGTAAAAAAGTGAGAAATAATGCCAAACAGAAGGCAATCAGTAATGATACGACTGTAAGCAACAAACTCGTTGGAATCCCTTGTGCGATCACGCTTAAATATTCTTGAAACATTATTTCACGCCCCTTTCAAAACGAGTAAAACGTAGCTCTAATTTTCGAATACCAACTTGGCTAATTAATGTTACCGCTAAATAAATTAACGCAGCAATACCGTACCAAGTAAAGGGTTGATGTGTATTGGTATTAATCAGATCCGCTTGGCGCATCAAATCGTCCACACCAATCAATGAAACCAATGCTGTATCTTTTAGTAATACAAGCCATTGATTGCTTAAACCTGGTAAGGCATGACGCCATACTTGTGGCATGACAATGTGGATGAACGTATAACTTTTGCTTAAGCCTAACGCCGCACCAGACTCCCATTGACCTTTCGGAATAGCTTGAATTGCACCACGTAATGTTTGTGAAGCATAAGCTGCAAAAATCAGAGAAAGCGCAAATACACCGCAGCCAAATGCCCCAAATTCAATGTATTCTCCTGTTAGCATTTCTACTAATTCAGTGGAACCAAAATATACGAGTAATACAACGAGAATTTCAGGTAAGCCACGCAATAAGGCAATGAATACTGCCGTTGGTTTTCCAACAAAACGATTTGCTTCAAGTACGGCAAAAATTAGGCTTAAAAATAACCCTAGGATTAATGAACAGACCGCAAGCCCTAAAGTCATTAGGGCTGCGGTAAACATTAAAGAAAGAAAATCAGAACTCATAGATTATTTTGTCATCCATTTATCATAGATTTTTTGGTATTCACCATTTGCTTTAATTGCAGCTAAACCTTTGTTTAATTGCTCCGCTAATTCTTTATTTGATTTATGCATTGCAATGCCTAAACCATTACCAAAATATTTTTTATTTGCTACCTTTTCGCCTACAAATTGCATTTCTGGTTCTTTGCTAATCATATCTGCAAGTACTGCGGTATCACCAAAAATCATATCAATTCTACCGCTCTTTAAGTCTAAAATTGCGCTCTGTAAGCTAGCATAAGCCTTAGTTGTATATTGTTTGGTTTCTGCTACTGTGTATTGTTGGAATGTGGTTCCATTTTGAACGCCAACATTTTTTGCACTTTCTAACGTTGCTTTTCCTTTAAGGGTTACATAGCTTGCAGTGCTATCGTAATATGCATCAGAGAATAAAACCTGTTTTGCTCTTGCATCGGTAATATCAATAGCGGAAATGGATGCATCAAAGCGTTTTGCTTTTAAATTTGGAATTAATGCATCAAAAGCTTCGCCTTTGAATTTACAGGTTGCTTGGATTTCTTTACAAATTGCATTCGCCACATCGACATCAAAACCAATAATCTCGCCTTTTTCATTTGTGGTTTCAAATGGTGGATAGCTAGGTTCCATTGCAAAAGTAAGCTCTTGTGCGCTTGCTGTTACGGATGCGCCGAATAAAATTGCAGTTAATAATGTTTTTTTCATAATAAAATCCTTATTCTCTAGTGAGAAAGATATTGTTTAAATTGTTCAGTTTTCGGGTTTTCAAAACAATCTGCCGAGCCTATTTCGACAATTTTTCCCTGTTCCATATATACTACTTTCGTTGCTACTTTTTGTGCAACATTGACTTCGTGGGTCACAATCACCTGAGTAATGCTGGTTTCTTGTAATTCTTTAATAATATCTACAACTTGTGCCGTAATTTCAGGATCCAATGCAGCCGTTGGTTCATCAAATAGTAGAACTTGTGGCTTCATCATCAGTGCGCGGGCTATTGCAACACGTTGTTGCTGACCGCCTGATAAGTGTAACGGAAAGCGATCTGCAAATTGTTCTAAACGTAAACGTTTTAACAACTCCATTGCATCTGCTTTGGCTTCATTTTCACTTACGCCACGCACTTTCATTGGCGCTTCAATTAAGTTTTCAATAACAGTTAAGTGCGGCCAAAGGTGATATTGTTGAAATACCATTCCTACATCTTGGCGTAATTGTCGGATTGCTTTGGGATTTGCCATTGCATTGGATAAATTAAAATCATTATTTGCAATACTTAATTCGCCAGATTTTGGTACTTCTAATAAATTTAATGTGCGAATCAATGTGCTTTTACCTGCGCCACTTGGGCCAAGCAATACAACGGTATCACCCTCATTAGCTTCAAGATTAATATCAAATAATGCTTGAGATGAACCGTAAAAGAAATTTAGATTTTTAACACGAATAGTCATTTCAATTTTCTCGTCTTTTAAGATGAAAAAATATTACATTTTTATGAATAATTATGCAAGTGGTGTGAATAAAAAATCCCAAAAAAATTTGGGATTTTAGAAATTCGATTGAAATCAACCGCACTTTAAGCTTCTTTAGCCATTTCAAACTCAATTAACATCATTAAAATATGAATGACTTTGATATGGATTTCTTGAATACGATCTGCATAACGGAAATGTGGTACACGGATTTCAACATCTGCTAATCCAGCCATTTTTCCGCCGTCTTTACCTGTCATCGCAATAACTTTCATGCCTTTTGCTTTTGCAGCTTCAATGGCGTTTAAAATGTTTTTTGAATTGCCAGAGGTTGATAAACCGAATAACACATCACCTTTTTGACCCACCGCTTCAACATAGCGTGAAAAGACATATTCATAACCAAAATCATTACTTACACAGCTTAAATGACTTACATCTGAAATCGCAATAGCGGGGTAGCCAGGACGATTTTCACGATAACGACCCGTTAATTCTTCTGCAAAATGCATCGCATCACAGTGCGAACCGCCATTACCACAAGAAAGCACTTTGCCTCCTTGTTTGAAGCTATTTGAAATTAATAATGCGGCTTCTTGAATTAATTTAATGTTATTTTCATCAGAAATAAATTTGTTTAACACATCTTGTGCTTCCACAAGTTCTGCTTTGATTTGCTCTAAATACATTGATTGCTCCTTGTTGGGAATAAAATCGCGATGGCATTGTATAGCAGATAAACATTCTTCGCTAGAGTAAATAAAAATTCATCTTTTCCCGATGAAGTGATGATTTTTTGCGATTTAGATCGTAATAGTGAATTTGCGTGCTTTTAGATTATTCTAGATAAACTTATTCTGAGAAAAGTGACCAGCACTTAAATTTACAAAAACATCATGAAATTTTACCGCACTTTGTTACTTTTCTTCGTGAGCTCTTTCGCTTTGGCTAACCCAGATTTAATGCTTCTTCATACCTACGATAATCAACCAATAGAAGGTTGGGTGATGTCTGAAAAATTAGATGGTGTACGCGGTTATTGGGATGGAAAGCAATTATTAACCCGGCAGGGGCAACGTTTATCACCGCCATCCTATTTCATTAAGGATTTTCCGCCTTTTGCGATTGATAGTGAATTATTTAGTGAGCGGAATCATTTTGAAGAAATTTCATCAATCACAAAATCTTTTAAAGGCGATGGTTGGGAAAAACTGAAATTGTATGTTTTTGATGTGCCTGATGCAGAAGGCAATTTATTTGATCGTTTAGCTAAATTGAAAGCGTATTTACTTGAACATCCAACAACTTACATTGAAATTATTGAACAAATCCCAGTGAGAGATAAAGCGCATTTATATGAGTTTCTTAGTCAAATCGAGTCTTTGAAGGGGGAAGGCGTCGTTGTTCGAGATCCTTATGCACCTTATGAACGAAAACGTAGCCATCGAATTTTAAAATTAAAAACGGCTCAAGATGAAGAATGTACGGTCATTGCACATCATAAAGGCAAAGGACAATTTGAAAATGTGATGGGTGCTTTAACTTGTAAAAATCATCGGGGAGAATTTAAAATTGGTTCGGGTTTTAATTTAAACGAACGAGAAAATCCTCCTCCAATTGGAACAATGATTACTTATAAATATCGAGGCCTTACGAATAGTGGAAAACCTCGATTTGCAACCTATTGGCGAGAGAAAAAATGAGCCTATTTATCAGTCTGACAAAATAAATTTAATCAATATGGAAACAAGCGATTAATTTGCCATCAATATGTTGCTCCAAGTGCGGTTGATTTTCACGGCATTTTTCTGTTGCTTTCCAACAACGAGGATTAAATGCACAGCCTTTTGGCGGATTAATCGGGCTTGGCAATTCACCCGTCAACTTTATACGTTCACGGCGCAAGTTTGGTGACAAACGTGGGGTCGCTGAAAGTAACGCTTTGGTATAAGGATGTTGAGGATTAGAGAAGATTTGTTCTTTTGTTCCTTTTTCAACACAACGACCTAGATACATCACCATCACTTCATCGGCGATATGCTCTACCACGGAAAGATCGTGCGAAATGAAAACGTAAGACAAGCCTAATTCATCTTGTAAATCCATCATTAAATTCAGTACTTGCGCACGCACGGAAACATCTAATGCAGAAACAGGTTCATCGGCAACAACAACATCGGGATCTAACATTAAACCACGAGCAATGGCGATACGCTGGCGTTGTCCGCCTGAAAACATATGAGGATAACGATCATAAAATTCAGCGCGCAACCCCACTTTTTCCATCATTGATAAAACTTTTTCTCGACGTTCTTTGGCAGAAAGTTTTGTATTGATGATCAATGGTTCTTCCAAAATTGAACCAATTTTTTTGCGTGGATTTAATGACGCATAAGGATTTTGGAAAACTATTTGAATTTTTTTACGACGTAGAGCCTTTGTTTCATGAGCATTTTCTAAAAAATTATGCCCTTTATAATACAATTCGCCTTCGCTGGGTTCTTCAATCATTGTCAATAAACGCCCTAGCGTTGATTTACCACAACCGGATTCTCCCACGACAGCTAAAGTTTTACCTCGTTCAAGCTGAAAAGAGACACCATCTAACGCTTTTACTTGCTGTGGTTTTGCAAACAAGCCTTTTTTTACAGGGTAATATTTTTTTAAGCCAATCGCATTTAATAATGGCGTATTTTCTTTTCCTTCATTCGTCATTATTAAGCTCCTTGATATTCAACAGGATTGCCTTGTTCGTTCAGCGGAGTATGGCATTTTACTTTACGCGAACCGATATGGTGCAATTGAGGTTCGACTTGGCGACAGTATTCGGTTGCATAAGGACAGCGAGGATTTAATAAGCAGCCTGTTGGGCGATCGTATTTTCCAGGTACCACACCTTGTAATGACTCTAAGCGAGATTTTCCTTCTGCGAATTCAGGTAATGAACGTAATAAGGCTTGAGTGTAAGGGTGTTTTGGCTCGCGGAAAATATCTTTTGCGGTGCCTTCTTCAACGATTTGTCCTGAATACATCACGATAATTCGATCTGCAGCTTCAGCAACAAGCGCAAGATCATGGGTAATCAAAATCAGCGACATGCATTCTTTTTTCTGCAATTCGAGTAAGAGCTCCATAATTTGTGCTTGAATGGTTACGTCCAATGCAGTAGTTGGCTCGTCAGCAATCAATAATTTAGGTCTGCAAGCAATTGCCATCGCAATCATTACACGCTGGCTCATTCCGCCAGAAAGCTGATGGGGATAAATATCAATCCGAGATTCAGGATCTGGGATACCGACCAATCTTAAAAGCTCTAAAGTGCGGTCTTTTCTTGCCTTTTTTGTACCGCCTTCATGAGTTTTTAACGCCTCCATAATTTGGAAACCGACAGTATAAGCTGGATTCAAGCTTGTCATCGGATCTTGGAAAATCATTGCTACATCAGCACCAATAAGCTGGCGTTTAGCTTTACTCTCTAAAGTGAGTAAATTTGTGTTTTCAAATTGCAAGTATTCTGCAGATACACGTCCTGGATGATCAATTAGCCCCATAATTGCGAGAGAACTCACAGATTTACCTGACCCCGATTCTCCCACAATGCCAAGCACTTCACCTTGTGCGACTTGATAGCTGATGCGATCCACTGCTTTAAATGGCGTATTTTTATCGCCAAAGTGAACAGAAAGTTCTTTTACGTCTAATAATGCCATTCTGTTTTCCTATTGTTTGAGTTTCGGATCAAGTGCATCACGCAAGCCATCACCCATTAAGTTAAAGGCGAGCACTAAAGATAAAATAACTAAGCCAGGAATTGTAACCAACCAGTTTGCTGCTTGCATAAAACCACGTGCTTCTGAAAGCATTGTGCCAAGCTCAGGTGTCGGTGGTTTTGCTCCAATGCCTAAGAAACCAAGTGTTGCGAGTTCTAAGATTGCATTAGAAATCCCCATCGTCATTTGCACAATCAAGGGTGCTAAACAGTTGGGTAAAATCACAATAAACATGAGGCGAAGAACACCTGCGCCAGCGACTTTAGAGGAGGTGACATAATCACGATTTTTTTCATTCATCACCGCTGCTCGAGTTAAACGCACATAGCTAGGAATTGATACAACGGCGATCGCTAAAGTGGCATTGGCGAGTGATGGCTCTAAAATAGAGACGACTACAATCGTCAAGAGTAAGTTTGGAATCGCGAGCATAATATCAATTAGGCGAATAATAATTGTATCTAGCACACCGCCATAATAGCCAGAAATCAAGCCAAGGCTAGTACCAAAGGCGCAGGATAGCAATACGATAACAAATCCCGCAAAGACAGAAATTCGCGTTCCGTAAATGATGCGAGAAAGGATATCTCGCCCAATATCATCTGTGCCGAGTAAATAGGCCGGATTGCCTCCTTCATACCAAGAGGGAGGAAGTAAAAGTGCGGTACGATTTTGTTCTGTTGGATCAAAAGGCGCAATATAAGGTGCGAAAATGCTGATTAAGGCAACAATCACAATAAAGGTTAAACCGATTAGCGCGCCTCGGTTTTGTTTGAAGTAAAACCAAAATTCTTGTAAGGGCGTTTTCGGCGCGAAAGTTGAAGGCGTGCCAGACATAATCTCTCCCACAATTAATGACGGATACGCGGATTGACCACGCCGTAAAGTAAATCGACGGTTAAATTCACCACAATAATAATTGTCGCAATAATCAGTACAGAACCTTGTAATACCGGATAATCGCGCGCTTGAATCGCATCAATAATCCATTTTCCAATTCCCGGCCATGAAAAAATGGTTTCTGTGAGTACGGCACCGGAAAGCAATTGACCAATGATTAATCCGACCACAGTGACAACAGGAATTAACGCATTACGCAATGCATGAACAATGACGATTCGAGTATAACTTAGGCCTTTTGCTTTTGCCGTGCGAATGTAATCTTCGCCTAATACTTCCAACATCGCAGAGCGTGTCATACGAGTAATAATAGCCAAAGGAACTGTGCCTAGGACGATTGCAGGAAGAATTAATGATTTAACTGCATTTTCGAAGGCGCCTGGCATACCAGAAAGCCAGCTGTCAATGAGCATAAATCCTGTTGGTGTATCGATCCAAAATTCATTATCTAAACGTCCGCCTTGCGGTAAACCGAGTTGTGGTGAAACGTATAAAATTAAAATCAATCCCCACCAGAAAATTGGCATAGAATAACCTGTGAGCGATGCAGCTGTAACCGTGTGAGAAATCCAACTATCTTTTTTTACTGCTGCAATCGTCCCTAAAATCACCCCGCCTAATAACGACCAAAATAACGCAAAAAATGCTAATTCAGCTGTGGCAGGGAAAAGTGTAAAAAATTCAGTAAGAACAGATTGTTGAGTGCGGAATGATGCCCCAAAATCACCTTGTAGCACTTTAGCAATATAATGAAAATATTGTTCATGCAAAGGAAGATCTAATCCTAATTGATGCATCATTTGTTGATGTATTTCAGGTGTTAAGCCACGTTCCCCCATCATTATCTCAACTGGATCGCCAGGAATAAAATGCACAAGGGCAAAAGTGATAAAAGTAATGGCAATAAAGGTTGGAATTACCATTAAGATACGCTTGAAGAAAAATTTAAACATTCAATCACTCAAATACAAAAAAAGTGCAGTTAAAATTCACCGCACTTTTCAAAGAAATTAATCGGTAGAAGTAAAACTCTCTTGGATTCTACCGCACTTTTTCCAGTTTTGCCAAATGTGCAATGAGCCATTTAATGCCTTGCGCTTGGAAGGCAATTTGGAGGCGAGTATTGTTATCTGATCCTTCGACATTAATGACGGTGCCAAAACCGAATTTTTCATGTTTGACTTTTTGACCCATTTTCCATTCATTTTCGACCGCACTTGTATTAGACAATGAACCGACTTTTGCTAGATTCATTGCGCGCGTGACAGTTCCTCGTAAACGAATTTCTTGGATACATTCTCTAGGTAATTCGGCGATAAAACGTGATGGTAAATGGCGTTCTTCTTTGGCATATAATCGACGGCTTTCCGCATAAGAGATGGTCAGTTTTTTCTTCGCGCGAGTAATACCGACGTAAGCTAAACGACGTTCTTCTTCTAAACGCCCAGGTTCTTCAAAAGAACGGAAACTTGGGAATAAACCTTCTTCTACGCCAACCATAAATACACGAGGAAATTCCAAGCCTTTAGCGGAGTGTAATGTCATCATTTCTACACAAGATTGATGCGGAGAGGCTTGTTCTTCACCAGCTTCTAAAGAGGCGTGAGTTAAAAAGGCGGTAAGCTCAGTCATATCTTCTGCATCATCAGGTTTGATGAATTCACGGGTTGCGGTAACCAATTCTTCCAAGTTTTCAATACGGACTTCGCCTTTTTCACCTTTTTCTTGTTTATACATTTCATATAAACCCGAATGTTTAATCACAAAATCAGTTTGTGCGAAAAGCGGCATTTCTGCGGTATCACGTTGTAGTGAATTAATTAATTCTTGGAAACGCAATAATGCTGTTGAGGCTCGCCCTGCCAACATATTTTCTTGTGTCCCGATTTGTACTGCTTGCCATAAGGTAATTTGACGTTCGCGTGTTAAGTTGCGCAATATATCTAAAGTGCGGTCACCAATACCACGGGTTGGCGTATTAATTACACGCTCAAAAGCAGCATCATCTTGACGATTATTAATTAAACGAAGATAGGCTAAAGCATCTTTAATTTCTTGACGTTCGAAGAAACGCATACCGCCATAAATACGATATGGAATTTGACAACGAATTAAGGCTTCTTCAATAACGCGTGATTGGCTATTACTACGATAAAGTACAGCACAATCATCAAGTTTTCCACCATGTTCTACCCAATCCTGAATTTGTGAAGCAACGAATTTTGCTTCGTCCAATTCATTAAAGGCGGCATAGATGCCCACAGGATCGCCTTTTTCACCCTCTGTCCATAAATTTTTACCAAGACGATCAGTATTGTTTGCAATTAATTCATTTGCGCTGTTTAGGATATTGGCGGTAGAACGATAGTTTTGTTCAAGGCGGATTGTTTCGGCTTTGAAATCTTTCAAGAATTTTTGAATATTTTCGATTTGTGCGCCACGCCAACCGTATATAGATTGATCGTCATCGCCTACTATCATGACTTTGCCCGTTTCTCCAGCAAGAATTTTAATCCACTTATATTGAATTTTATTGGTGTCTTGAAATTCATCCACCAAAATATGCTGAAAACGTTGTTGATAACGTTGCAGAATTAATGGTTTTTTCTCAAATAATTCATAGGCCCGAATTAATAATTCAGCAAAATCGACCAATCCTGCACGATCGCAAGTGTCTTGATAGATCTTATAAATTTTAATCCATTCACGCTCTTGACGATCATTAAAATCTTCAATGTCGTTTGGTCGCAAGCCTTCATCTTTTTTGTTATTGATGTACCAACAAGCCTGTTTCGGCGGAAAAGCTTTCTCATCAAAATTATGTAATTTTAATAACCGTTTAATTAAACGAAGTTGATCTTCTGAATCCAAAATTTGGAAATCTTGTGGCAATCCTACATCTAAATGATGAGCTCGCAATAAACGATGGGCAATGCTGTGAAAGGTGCCAATCCACATACCAAATAATTGATGTTGTGCGTGTTTAGCAAGGGTAGCTTGAATACGATGACGCATTTCTGCTGCTGCTTTATTGGTAAACGTTACTGCCATAATGCTGCCTTCAGAAATATTTTCTACCGCAATTAACCAAGCGATACGGTGTGTCAATACACGCGTTTTGCCAGAGCCTGCACCTGATAGCACTAAGTGATTACCAAGAGGAGCAGCTACGGCTTCGCGTTGTTTATCGTTAAGTCCGTCAAGTAATTCAGAAATATCCATAACAATTAAACTGTTCAAATTTACAGTTATTATAATCCTATTTCTCTTTTGAAACAATAAGATTTGTAGGTATATCAAAAGTAGGGTAAAACATTTTCGAATAATATTAAGCAGGATTATCTATATCCTTAAACTCAACATCAAAACCATATGCTTTAGAAAGCCATTCTCCTAATATTTTTATACCATAGCGTTCTGTTGCGTGATGACCAGCAGCAAAAAAATGAATGCCCTGTTCACGTGCAGAATGAATAGTTTGCTCAGATACTTCACCTGTAACAAATGCATCACAGCCTTGCGCAGCAGCAAGATCAATATAACCTTGTCCTCCTCCTGTACAAATTCCTACTTTTCGAATCAGGCACGGACCATTTTCAATACAAATTAATGGCTTTCTATTCAAAACTTTTTCTATTTTCTCTGCAAATTCTTCTCCCGTCATAGGGGATCGCAATTCCCCCCAAACAGGAATGCTCATCGGCGGCTTTTCTAGTGGGTGTAACTGTTCAATACCAAGTAATTCTGCTAACTGGGCGTTATTTCCTAATTCAGAATGAATATCTAATGGTAAATGATAGCTATATAAATTTATATCATTCACAAGCAAACTTTTTATTCGTTTACCTTTCATTCCTCGAATACAAGGATTTTCGCTTTTCCAAAAATAGCCATGATGAACAATAATAGCATCAGCATCTTGCTCAATGGCATAATTAATCAATGCTTGACTTGCTGTAACTCCTGTAATGATTTTATGAACATTTGCTTTGCCTTCTACTTGCAAACCATTTGGCGCATAGTCAGTGATTTTTTCAGAATTAAGTTTTAGGTTAAGAAGTTGCTCAAGTTCAATGTTATTCATAATTAATATAAATAGGAAAAAGATAAGATATGGTACAAAATTCCAAAAAAAATGGCTAGCACAAAGGAGTGGGGGAAGTGTGCTAGCCAGGTTTGATTATGATTACTATCTAAAACAGGAATCATTATATACTAAATTATATATCGATCAATAAAAAAATAATATTTCTTTCTATTACTCAATACCAATCAATTTATGTGTTTGTAAACTTAGCTGCCATTTAGGTTTATTTGGGCGTTGATTCAACTGACCAAGTAAAGTGATAGTCTCAAGTAAATTCATTTCCCCCGCAATTTCACAAGGTGAAAGATAGTAATTCTCTGCTTTTATTTTTTTCTCAATCAATTCACAAAATGATGATACATTACCATCCATGACAATACGTACTTCATTTGCAAATGGAATACAGCGCTTTTCATACTTATGCGCATAAAGGCTCTTAGGACTCGCCGCAATATAATCTATTTGAGCAGGAACTGTCTTTAGACCATTAGTTTCAATTGCAAGAAAATAGCCATCTGCTTTAAATTGCTCAAGTAAGTATTCAATTTTTGGCACAATTGTTGGCTCACCACCAGTGATGATAATATTTCTTGATGGAAAGGACCGCACTTTTTCCAAAATCTGTGATGCAGACCAGCGTTTAAAATCATTATAAGGCGTATCACACCAAGGACAGTCCAGATTACATTTACCAAATCGAACAAAAATACTTGGCATTCCCGTATTGAACCCTTCTCCTTGCAGACTTTCAAAAATCTCAACTATATTAAAGTACGGTTCAAACTCATGATATTTTTCCACCAACACTTACTCCTGATACTCACAAAACGAAGTTGGAGTTTCCCATAAACGAATGGCTGATATAGCCAGTTGTTCATCATGTTTTAAACGATTAAAAATAAAACGAGCCATTTCTTCTGCCGTTGTTCTAAAAGGAACACCAAAGGTTTTTGAGTTTAACTCTTGCAATAGCGCGGCAATTTGACTTTCTCGCTCACTGGTTTGATCATAAATAAATGCATGATCCATCGGATCTAAAATAGTTTTTTTCACAATAGACTTTAGATCTGAAAAATCAATGACCATTGCTTTTTTTGCACCAGACTCATATAAATCACCCGAAATTTCAACTTGTAATTTATATGTGTGTCCATGTAAATTTTGACATTTCCCATCATGCCCATCTAATAAATGAGCCATATCAAAGCTAAATTCTTTGGAAATTTTAAACATTTTTTCCACCTTTCTGAGCCAAATACTCCTTCAGACCTTTACCGCGTAAAATACAACTTGGGCATTGACTACATCCTCCATCTACACCTTCATAACAAGTATGAGTATAGTTACGCACATAGTCTAGCACTCCTAATTCATCAGCAAGTTGCCAAGTCTGTGCTTTGGTGAGATACATTAATGGCGTTTTGATGTTAAATTGATAATCCATTGCAAGATTTAATGTGACATTCATAGACTTTATAAACACGTCTCGACAATCAGGATAACCACTAAAATCCGTTTCACAAACACCGGTAATAATATCCTGAATACCCTGTCCCTTGGCATAAATTGCAGCATAAAGCAAAAACAATGCATTACGGCCATCAACAAAAGTATTGGGTAATTTATTGTCTTTTTGTTCAATATGCATGTTCTCATCCATTAAAGCATTGTGAGTGATAGCTTTAATAACAGAAGTATCAATAAATGTTTGTTTCACGCCTAAATCTTGTGCAATCCATTTTGCTTTTTCTAATTCAATTGAATGACGTTGTCCATACTGAAATGTCATAGTTTCAACATTTTCTTTGCCATATTCAGCAATAGCTTGAAACAAACAGGTGGTGGAGTCTTGCCCACCAGAAAAGATAACAATCGCTTTACGATTATAATTTGGATTGGAAATATTCATATTTTACCTAGTTTTTTTATGTAGGAGGTTTGCGAACTACGAATTGAGGGCGAGCATTCTAGTGCTAAATAAGATCTTTTACAATAAAAATGACTACCTAATTGAGTAGCCATTTAAATATTTACTTCCAAATACGATAATCTAATACTCTCTTACTTAACTCTGGATAATTACTGATATTAAATTCAGGTGTTTTTCCAGATCTAAGTTGACATTGATAGTCTTTCATTAATTTCCATACAATAGGAGAAAGCATTAAAATAGCCACTAAATTAATAATAGCCATCACCGCCATCACAGTATCCGCAAAACTCCAAACAACATTTCCTGATCGCACTGCACCAAAATAAACGAAAAAGAGTACCATTAATCGGAATAAAAAAATAAACCAAGGTTTATTCTTAATAAAACGAATATTACTCTCCGCATAGGCATAGTTCCCAATAATGGAAGAATAAGCAAATAACAATAAAATAAAAGCAAGAAAATGCACGCCAAATTCACCGACATGATATTGTAATGCCGTTTGCGTAAGAGAAATACTTTTAAGTGTTTCATTACCATAATTATTGGAAAGCAAAATAATAATTGCCGTACAAGTACAAACAATCATGGTATCAACAAACACTCCCAGCATTTGAACTAATCCTTGACTAACTGGGTGTTTTACATGGGCTGCGGCTGCAGCATTTGGTGCCGATCCCATTCCTGCTTCGTTCGAAAATAACCCACGTTTAATCCCCATCATCATAGCTTTTGACACTAATGCTCCAAACATGCCTCCTGCTGCAGCATCAAAATTAAATGCACTTTTAATAATATTACTTAAAACACTGGGAATCATTTCTGTATGCATTCCCAAAATGATCACAGCCATAATGAGATAAAAAAGTGCCATCATTGGGACTAAGCTACTTGAAATTACTGCAATACGCTTAATTCCACCAAAAATAATAAGCGCAGTTAAAATCACTAATGCAAGACCAACGTATTCACCTTGCCAATTCCAAGCATTTTGAGTTGCTTCAACAATAGAATTAGCCTGAACAGAATTAAATGCGAAACCGAAGGTAAAAATTAATGCCACGGCAAATGAGACTGCCATGCAACGTGATTGTAATCCTTGAATAATGTAGTATGCGGGGCCACCGCGAAATGAGCCATCTTTATCTTGAACTTTAAATAATTGTGCCAAGGTTGATTCAGCAAAAGCACTTGACATACCAATAAATGCAGTCACCCACATCCAGAATACTGCACCTTCTCCACCCAATGCAATAGCCGTTGCTACCCCACCAATATTGCCTACTCCTACACGGCTAGCTAATCCTGTAGCAAAGGCTTGAAATGGTGTAAGAGAATTCCCCTCGGTTGCTCTACCAAACCACATTTCTCGAATACTTGCTGGGAAAAGGCGAAACTGTACAAATCCAGTTGTTATAGTAAAAAACAATCCTGTACCTAATAAAATAATAATAGTGATATCCCATAAAGGAGCATCAATGTGTGAAACAATCCAACTTAATGCTAGTTCCAAAATTTTAGAAAATTCAAACTCCATAAAACCCCCTCAAAAAGTAAAAATCTAATTATATGAATTCAAGGTATAATTTCGATAATTTTTAAGCGACCCAACAAAAAAAACAGCAATAACAAAGAAAAAATCTAATAAATGAGAAATATTTTAGATATTTTCAAAAATCAAAATTGAAGTTAACGTTTATAATTTAAAAATTGAATTAAACTATCCACCTCATCTTTCCAGTTCTTATTCATTAATTCAATCCATTTCTCAATAATAATCTTATTAGAAACCTGAGCTGCCTTTTCTAAATCTTCAGCCAACTTATGTAATTGAATGAGTCCTACCGATGCTGCAGCTCCTTTAATTTTATGAGCAAAGGATTCCGTTTCTTTTAAATTATTAACTGATAGTTTAGACAAATAGGTGGGCATTACTTGTTTAAAAATATCTAAATTAGCCAAAACTTGTGCTTTACCTAAAGTTTCAATGAGATCCAAATCAAATACTTCTGTATTATCATTTTCTTGTATTTTTACAATAGAATGAGATTCATCTGAGAAAAAGTATTGCAGACAATGCTGTAAGTCTTTAATTAAAATAGGTTTACGCAATACACCATCCATCCCCATTTCAAGATAGTCTTTCTCACTATGCATCACATTAGCCGTGAATGCGATCATCGGTGGTAAAAAATCATAAATCCCTTCTTCATAATTTTTTCGTAAATATTGCGCAATATCAAACCCCGTCATATCTGGCAATTTAATATCAAGCAATAGTAAATCATAGGAGTTTTTTTCAAATAGTGCGATGGCTTGCTGACCATTTATCGCCACATCTACCCGATGCCCTAACTTCTCTAGAATTGTTTTTGCAACAATAACATTGAGTTCAACATCTTCAACTAAAAGAATATGTAAATGAGGAATAACTTGATGATTAATTGTGTTAATTTGCGTTTCTTCCGCCTGAATAGATAAATAGAATGTTGATCCCTTTCCTAATTCACTTTCAACTATCAAATCCCCCCGCATTAATCTAGCAAGATTTTTAGATATTGCTAACCCAATACCACTGCCCGCACTTTGCTGACGACTCTCTTTTACTTGGTAATAAAGTTCAAAAATACGAGACTGCTCTTTTGGTGCGATCCCCATTCCTGTATCAATCACATTAAAATAATAATAATCTTTTTCCCTACTTACTTTTAATGTAATTTCCCCATGTTCAGTAAATTTCACTGCATTACTAATTAAATTCCATAAAATCTGGCTTAAACGAACACGATCTAAGGTTAAATAATTAGGTAAACCCGGCTCTGTAATCAAATGAAAGGTAAGATGTTTTTGCTTTGCTAAAAAACTAGCGAAATTATAAATATCATTCAATAATGCAGGAAAATCTGTTGGTTGTAGATTTAACTCTATCCGGCTTGCATCAATTTTCTCTAAATCAATAATATCACTAAAAATATACCCTAAGCTTACCGCACTTATATTGATCGTTTTCAAATAATTGCGTTGTTTATCATCTAATTTATCATCAAGTAAAATTTGGCTTAAACCCACAATACCATTTAATGGTGTACGCAACTCATGGCTAATAGTAGCAAGTAAAGTGCTTTTATCTCTATTATGTTTTTCTAATTTTTCTAGCGCATCGGAAAGTTTTTGCTGAGCAATGATTCGCTCATTTACTTCCTTTTCTAATCGATTAACAGAACAAGATAGCTCTAAACGTGAACGTTCCAATCTTTCAACAAGCAACGTAAAAAAATAAATCACAAAGGGTGCAGTGAGCAATCCAAATGTAACTGATCGAATAATATCGCCCCAAGAGATAGTATGCACAATAAAAAAACTAAATAAAATTTGGGTACATAGTGCAAAAATAGCCAAAATCGTTACGCCTAATAAAGAAAAACGAATTCGTCCTAAACGAATGACCCAATCAACGTAACGCTGTGCAAAATGCTTTATATTTTTCATTATTAGCCCTCTTTAAAATCATCCGAACTATAAGAATCTAAATCATCCAATGTATTAAAATTCTCGAAATGCCCTTCTTCTTTCGTAAATTTTACTGAAATTCCATCATTTTCTTTCATAAACTGTAAAAGACGTCGTTCACCCGATGCTAAGTAGTGTCGCAATTTTTCTTTTAGCTGAACGGACATCAAACAAAAAACGGGATGTTCACGTTCTTCATCGCAAGCATAGGCAATTAAAGTGCGGTTATTTTTAACCGCACTTTTAAGTTTATCTAAAAGATTCGTAGGGAAAAAAGGCGTATCACAAGGTGTAAAAAGGATAAAGTCACTTTTTGTCTTTTCTAGGGCTGTTAGCATGCCACTTAATGGCCCTTGAAAATCGGGTAGTTCATCGGAAAAAACAGGAAAACCAAATTTTGCATATTCTGTTTGATTTCGGTTAGCGTTAATCGAAATATCATGAACTTGTGGTTGCAAGCGATGAATAACATGTTGAATTAAAGATTGTTTACCTAAAATCTGTAACCCTTTATCTTGCCCGCCCATTCTGCGTGCTTTACCACCAGCCAAAATTACCGTGCTTATTGTGCTCGTCATATTTTAATCTATCGTTATTTCAAGTATCATTTGCCTATTTTTTACGATTAAAAAGGAAATAGCAATGAAATGTAAGCGTTTAAATGAAGTTTTGGAACTTTTACAGCCTTATTGGTCTAAAGACCCGGATTTGAGCTTAATGGAAATTTTGCAAAAAATTGCCAATGAATCAGGTTTCCAAAAGCCATTAAATGAATTAACTGATGAAGTGATTATTTATCAGTTAAAAATGGATGGTACAGATAAACATGAGCCAATTCCTGGTCTCAAAAAAGATTACGAAGAAGATTTTAAAACCGCATTGCTCCGTGCTCGCGGTATCATTAAATAAGAAGGAAAGCAAATGAAAAAAGTATTACTTGCGTTAGGTTTAGGTATCAGCATGCTTGTGTCTGTAAATAGTTTTGCCGCAGATTTACAAGAAGGCAAACAATATGTTCAAGTGAGCCAACAGGCTTCACAACAAAAAGAAGTGATTGAGTTTTTCTCATTCTACTGCCCGCATTGTTACGCCTTTGAAATGGAATATAAAATTCCACAACAAGTCGCAGATGCTTTACCAAAAGACGTGAAATTTAAACAATATCATGTGAATTTCTTGGGGCGCCAGTCTGAAAACTTAACGCGTGCTTGGGCGTTAGCAATGGCATTAGGTACTGAAAGCAAAGTAAAGGCACCATTGTTTGAAGCGGCTCAAAAGGATGCCTTGAAATCAATGGATGATATTCGAACTATTTTCTTATCGAATGGTGTAACCGCCGAGCAATTTGATGGTGGAATTAATAGTTTTGCAGTGAATGGTTTAGTCAATAAACAAGTAAACGCCGCAGAACAATTTAAAGTGCGTGGCGTACCTGATTTTTATGTAAATGGTAAATTCCGTGTAAACCCTGAAGGTTTAAATTACGATGATTTCGTGAAAGATTATGTGCAAACCGTAAAAGGTTTATTGCAAAAATAACGAAAAATTGGTTTAATGCCTGCCCTATTTTGTAAATATTAATGAAAGAAGAGAGAATATTATGGCTGCAAGTTTTAGCGTAACGCGTCGTTTCTTTGACGACAAAAACTACCCACGTGGTTTTTCCCGTCACGGTGATTACACAATCAAAGAATCACAGGTGCTTGAGCAATATGGTCAAGCGTTCAAAGCATTAGACTTAGGGGAACGTGAGCCAGTGACTAAAGAAGAAAAAGATTTCGTCGCGTTTTGCCGTGGTGAGCGCGCAGCAGAGACTTTCTTTGAAAAAACTTGGAATAAATATCGTACTCGTATTAATACTAAAAAACGTGTTTACACCTTATCTGGTGATGTGAGTGAAGCTGCCTCTGGCGGTGAAGATTATTCCGGCGAATAAGATATGTTGAACAAGGCAGGCGGAAGTCTGCCTTTTGTTTTTGAATAGCTTGTGAAATCACGCGTAATTCACAGCTGATAACTTTATTCTCCTATCTTTGTATGAACGATTCGTCTTCATACGCCCTATGAATACTAATTTCTATGCAATTACCGATTTCTCAATACAACGAACTGCTACAAAAAAAACTTGAAAAATTAACCGCACTTTTGCGCCCTTTCAATGCGCCTGATATTCAAGTTTTTGACTCTCCAACAAGTCATTATCGTATGCGTGCGGAATTTCGTATTTGGCACGAGCAAGATGATTTTTACCATATTATGTTTGATCAAGCGACGTTGCAGCGTTACCGCGTGGATGAGTTTCCAATCGCCAGCACGCTGATTAATCGCATGATGCAAACCTTATTACCTTTGTTAAAACAACAAGAGGTGCTACACAAAAAATTATTCCAAATTGATTACCTTAGCACCTTGAGTAATAAGATTATTGTGAGCTTGCTTTATCATAAAACACTCACTGAAGAATGGGAAAGTGCGGCTAAAAATCTGAAAGATTTACTCGAAAAGCAAGATTTTGATGTGCAAATAATCGGACGTGCAAGTAAACAAAAAATTTGTTTTGAGCAAGATTATGTGGATGAGGTTTTACCTGTGAATGGCAGAAATTATGTCTATCGTCAAGTCGAGAATAGTTTTACGCAGCCAAACGCAACGGTAAACTGCAAAATGCTTGAATGGGCAATTGATTGCACCCAAAATAGCGAAGGTGATTTATTAGAACTTTACTGTGGAAACGGTAATTTTTCTATCGCACTTGCACAAAATTTCCGTAAGGTATTAGCAACAGAAATCGCGAAACCTTCCGTAGCCGCCGCACAATTTAATATTGCTGAAAATAAAGTCGATAATTTACAAATTATCCGTATGTCAGCAGAAGAATTTACGCAGGCTATGAATGGGGTTCGAGCCTTTAACCGCTTGAAAGGGATTGATTTGAAAGCTTACGAGTGCAATACCATTTTTATTGATCCACCTCGCGCTGGGCTTGATCCTGATACAGTGAAACTTGTACAAAATTACGATCGCATTTTGTATATTTCCTGTAATCCACATACGCTGTGCGATAATCTTGTTGAACTTTCAAAAACGCACCGTATTGAAAAAGCAGCGTTATTTGATCAATTCCCTTACACTGACCACATGGAAAGCGGCGTATGGCTCATTCGCAAGTAGGTATTCAACTAATTTCTGAATCTTCAGAAAAAACATTAGCAGAATTGACCGCACTTTGTGCTGAACATAACATTATTCATGATGAACAAAGCCCACTTGCGCTTGTTCAAACCGATGAACGTTTAGAGCTTCGTAAATTAGACGAACCTAAACTCGGAGCAGTTTATGTTGATTTTGTTGGTGGCACAATGGCTCACCGTCGTAAGTTCGGTGGTGGACGTGGAGAAGCCGTAGCGAAAGCAGTAGGGATTAAAGGTTCGGAATTGCCAACAGTTATTGATGCCACAGCAGGTCTAGGACGAGATGCCTTTGTGCTGGCGTCGATTGGCTGCCAAGTTCGTTTAGTAGAGCGTCATCCTGTTGTTTTTTTACTTCTGCAAGATGGTTTAAATCGTGCTTATCAAGATGAGGAAATCGGCGAGATGTTGCAACAAAATTTGCGCTTGCTGAATGTTCAGCATATTAATGAACTTGATCCTAATAGCGATTATGCCGATGTGGTTTATCTCGACCCAATGTATCCGCATAAACAAAAATCTGCGTTAGTAAAAAAAGAAATGCGTGTATTTCAGCATTTAGTCGGGGCTGATTTAGATGCCGATGAATTACTTTTACCTGCACTACGATTAACTAAAAAACGTGTGGTCGTTAAGCGTCCTGACTATGCAGAATTTCTTGGTGGAAAACAACCGCACTTTAGCCGTGAAACGAAAAATCATCGCTTTGATATTTATATGGGAGCATCCCAATGCTAAGAGAAAGTGCCGTTGTTATTAGCTATGAAAATGGCATTGCCAAAGTGAAATGCCAATCCCAAAGTGCCTGTGGCCAATGCGCAGCTAAAAACAGTTGTGGAACATCAAGCCTTTCAGAATTAAACGGTAAACGTGGCGAGCATATTTTTAATGTGGAAACATTAATGCCATTACGCGAAGGTCAAATTGTTGAAATTGGATTAGAAGAAAAATCAATGCTACTTTCTGCCTTGTTAATGTATATTGTGCCACTTTTAACACTGGTATTAAGTACATTAATTTCTGATTATATTAGCCACAATGAAATTCTTCGTACAATATTAATATTTTTTTCCACCGCTATTTCATTTATCTTTGTGAAAATATATAGTAGAAATTTAGCACAAAAAACGGAGTTTCATCCAACTTTATTACGCGTTCTCTCATAAATAATATTTAATCTGTTAACTTCTGCAAACCAAAATGTCGATAAGTCTGTGATGTAGCAATTCGCCCACGTGGGGTACGTTGTAAAAAACCTTGCTGAATCAAATAAGGTTCCAAAACATCTTCAATGGTATCGCGTTCTTCACCAATTGCGGCAGCAAGATTATCCAGCCCTACTGGCCCGCCGTCAAAACGCTCAATAACTGCAGACAATAATTTTCTATCTAAATAATCAAATCCGGCATCGTCTACATCTAGCATTGAAAGTGCTTGTTTTGCCACATCTACAGAAATTACTCCCCCATTACGCACATCTGCATAATCACGCACGCGTCGTAATAAACGGTTTGCAATTCGAGGCGTGCCTCGTGAACGACGAGCCACCTCAAAAGCAGCTTGCTGTTCTAATTCAAGATTCAAAAACCCCGCACTTCTTGCAACGATAGATGTTAAATCTTCTACAGAGTAGAATTCCAAACGTTGCACAATACCAAAACGATCACGCAATGGTGAAGTCAAAGAACCCGCCCTAGTCGTCGCGCCAACCAAAGTAAAAGGTGGCAAATCTAATTTAATAGAACGAGCAGCAGGCCCCTCACCAATCATAATATCCAATTGATAGTCTTCCATTGCCGGATAAAGGACTTCTTCAATAGCAGGGGAAAGTCGATGAATTTCATCAATAAATAACACATCATGCGGTTCAAGATTAGTAAGCATTGCGGCTAAATCCCCCGCTTTTTCCAATACAGGTCCTGATGTCGTACGAATATTCACGCCCATTTCATTTGCTACAATATTAGCAAGCGTTGTTTTTCCCAAACCTGGAGGGCCAAAAATCAATAAATGATCTAAGGCATCTTGACGTAATTTGGCTGCCTTGATGAAAATATCCATTTGCTCGCGTACTTGCGGCTGCCCAACATAATCCGCTAATAATTTAGGACGAATAGCGCGGTCAATAACATCTTCATCAATCTTAGCTTGCCCGCTAATAATTCTATCTGCTTCAATCATGTCTCACCTACAGTGCGGCTTTTAAAGCTTCGCGAATAACTTGCTCGCTTGTTAAATCAGGTTTAGCTACTCGTTTCACCATTTTTTCTGCTTCTGAAGGTTTATAACCTAGAGCAATCAAGGCTGAAATAGCTTCATCAGATGAATTTTCTGCACGTGATTCAATAGATGGCGCTGATGGAATATGAGTACTTTCGACAAAGAAATCGCTTTGTTTTACGCCTTTGAATTTACCTTTGAGTTCAACTAACAAACGTTCGGCTGTTTTTTTGCCAACACCAGGAATTTTGGTGAGTTTAGAAAGCTCTTCTCTCTCTATCGCATAAGCAAATTGTTCGACCGACATGGCTGATAAAATCGCTAAGGCTAATTTAGGCCCCACCCCATTTGTTTTAATTAATTCACGAAATAAAGTACGGTCTGTTTTCTGGGCAAATCCAAAGAGTAAGTGAGCATCTTCCCGAA
Organism: Haemophilus sp. oral taxon 036; assembly: GCF_002998595.1. Taxonomy (NCBI): domain Bacteria; kingdom Pseudomonadati; phylum Pseudomonadota; class Gammaproteobacteria; order Pasteurellales; family Pasteurellaceae; genus Haemophilus; species Haemophilus sp. oral taxon 036. The sequence continues at coordinate 1,273,761 of NZ_CP027235.1, read as the reverse complement.
CAACAAGATGGGTGAATAAAGTAGTTTCTTGACCAATTTCTGGTAAATCATAGAAACTCGTCATAGGCAAAAGCAATTCATAGCCTACGCCTTGCACATTAAGTAAAATTTCTGGAGGTTGTTTTTCTAAAAGAATGCCTTGTAAGCGACCGATCATAATTCTTCCGAATGATAAAAAACTTAACGCATAGAATAAAATAAAACTGGACGAACATCCAGTTAAATTTTTAATCTAAAGCGTCCTCGGCTATATCTGGTCTTTAAAAGTGCGGTCATTTTTTCTTGCGTTTCTGTCATTTTCACAGAATTAGCAATATGTAAAGAATGTTGAATAGAATGAGCATGTGTAATTGCGATAGCCAACGCATCCGCGGCATCGGCTTGAGGTTTATCTGACAATTTCAAAATACGAGTCACCATTTCTTGCACTTGTATTTTATCTGCGGAACCAATACCCACCACTGTTTGTTTTACTAAACGTGCGGCATATTCAAAAACAGGTAAATCATGATTTACCGCTGCAACAATCGCCGTGCCGCGAGCCTGCCCGAGTTTCAAAGCTGAATCCGCATTCTTCGCCATAAACACTTGCTCAATTGCAAACATATCAGGTTGAAATTGCGTGATAATTTCAGTTACTCCAGCATAAATGCGTTTCAAACGGGTTGGTAAATCTTCAACTTGAGTACGAATTGCGCCACTACCGAGATATTCCAAATGTCTTCCTATTTGACGAATCACACCATAACCTGTCACACGAGAGCCGGGATCAATGCCTAAAATAATACTCATAAGAATAAAAATAAACGGCTAACCTATTAACATTAGCCGTTTTATTTTTTTATTATTTGTTTGCTTTTGCTGTAGCTTTTACATTAACATCGCAATTCTTTACTAGAATTTTGTCTGATTTTTCACCTTTTTCTAAAAGATTTACAGGCACTACAGAATCAAATTTATTTAACGTTAAACCACTATCTACGTTCCAAACATATTTGCCTGAAGTAAATGAAGTAAAATCTTTTTGCGCTGTATCACGAGAAAAATCTTTCGCGATAACTTTGTTACCAACCATCACCATTGCAGCTGTGGCTTCCTGATTCTCAAATTGATAAACTGCCGTAACCGTTTTTTTATTACAAGAATAAACAACTGTTTTATCTGTTACGGTTGGCATTGCAGCTTGGGCTGGTTTTGATTCCATTTTTACTGTTTCACTTGCACAAGCGGATAATACAACAAACGCAGCCATTACGGGCAATACTTTCACTAATTTCATTATTATCTCCTTAAAATTACAGCTGAGCTGCAATTTCATCACTAATTTCACCGTTGTGATATACGTTTTGTACATCATCACAGTCTTCTAACATATCAATTAAACGCAACAATTTAGGCGCAGTTTCAAGATCAAGATCGACAGTAGTTGATGGAATCATTGTCACTTCAGCTTCTTGAACTTTAAAGCCAGCTGCTTCAATACCATCACGCACCGAACCTAAATCTTCCCAAGCGGTGTAAATTTCAAATGAACCATCATCTTGGGGTTGAATATCATCAGCACCTGCTTCAATTGCCGCTTCAGTTAACGCATCTTCGTCTGCTTCAGTAATTAGAATTAAACCTTTTTTACTAAACAAATAACCAACCGATCCCTCAGTCCCTAAATTACCACCACATTTAGTGAAACTTGGGCGAACTTGTGAGATCGTACGGTTTGCGTTATCACTTAGACACTCAACCATCACAGCAGTTCCACCTGGACCATAACCTTCATAAATTTTGGTTTCCATATTAGTGTCATCGCCACCACCTACACCACGATCAATGGCGCGGTTGATAGTATCACGCGTCATATTATTGCTAAGCGCTTTATCAACTGCTGCACGTAAACGCGGGTTAGCACTCACATCGCCACCACCAATTTTAGCTGCAGTAACAAGTTCACGAATTAATTTAGTAAAAATTTTACCGCGTTGTGCATCTTGTGCTGCTTTGCGGTGTTTAATATTAGCCCACTTACTATGGCCTGCCATGTTGTTTTCCTTCTATTTAACTTTAAGAATATATTTTCTAATTGCTTCCGCATTATTGGAAGATTTCGTCATTTGGATCGCTTGTTCAGGTGAAACCCATTGATACGCCAAATGCTCACTTAATATCGGTTCAAATTCCTGCTCAACTGCCAATAAAAACCAATGTTCATGACATTGAGTCACATTCGGTGCGTATTTATATCGGAAATGTGGAAAAATTTCAAATTCTATGCTCTCTTTGCAATCAAAAAGTGCGGTGGAATTTTCTTCCATTTTTAATCCGACTTCTTCCCAAACTTCTCGAATCGCAGTTGCTCTTGGTGTTTCATTCGCTTCCAATGTACCTGTGACAGATTGCCAAAAAGTGGAATCATCTTGACGTTGAAGCATAAGAACACGATTCGAGCTTTTCGCATAAATTACCACGAGAACCGATTGATTATTTTTATATTTCAAACTTATCATTTACATGATTGAGAATGGGCGCATCATACCTTTTCTATTAAAAACTTTCAAAAAAATTACCGCACTTTAAAACTAACGTGCGGTAATCATCTTAATTATTTTAGTTTAACCAGCCAACTTGTTGGACAATAAATAATCCTGCAAAGGCGGTTAAGTAGAATAAACCGATAAGAGATAACCATAACAACCCGCCTTTTACACTGTGTTTCGCATGCTTAGTCAGAGATAAATTTAACCAAGCAAAAATTGGTGCTGAAACAAATGAGGCAATCATTGCGAATTTCAACATCGGCCCAACGGCATTATTAAAGTAGAAAATAATCGCTAAACCAGACAATGCTGCCAAAATCATACCGATATTAAGAATTCTCACTGAGCTTTCTTGTTTACTGAATAAAATACGTAAAGATTCAACATTGGTACGCGAATAACCATCAATTACCGTGATTGTTGTACCAAACATACACATGAACGCAATCACCGCAATTAACAAACGCGCCCATTCACCGATAGTACTAGCATACATATTGATAAGTTGCGCAATATATTTTCCGCCCACCATCTCTACGGTTTCAGGCGAACCATATTGCACCAATGCACCAAGGGCTAAGAAAACAACGGCTAAAATGGCGGTACCGATGTAACCCACGTTGAAGTCAAATAAACCATCTTGATAAGACACTTTGGTTAAACGACGTTTTGCCACCACCCACATGGAATTAATTGCAGAGATTTCAATTGGTGCAGGCATCCAGCCCATTAACGCAACTAAAAAAGCTAATTTGCTTAATTCCCATGGAGAAGGCGCGACAAAATCAGGAGTGGCTACACCATTAATCCCGTTACGCATAAAAGCAATCACCACTGCGCTCACGGTTGTCACCGTTAAAGCAATCATGATGATTTTCGATAAACTATCTAATAGACGGTATTTCCCTAACAACAAAATGCCGGTTGTCACAAGAATCACTAATGAGCTTAACACGGGCATTGGGAGTGGAATTGGTATAATGAAGGTTAAAATTGCTGCTGTTAATAACCCTACTGCAGCAGTATTAATCACTGTTGCAAAAATGTTTAGAGCTAAGAATAACCAAAGATAGAATTTTCCTTTTTGGCGGTACCCCTCTAACAAAGTATTACCGGTATCTAGGGTATATTGAACACCGAAACGGAAGAAAGGATATTTAAATAAGTTAGCAAGAATAACAATACTCACTAATTCCCAACCATAGATCGCACCCGCTTGGGTTGATGCAATAATATGTGAACCACCGACAGCCGCAGATGCCATCACGATGCCAGGACCTAAGGCTGAGAATTTACTCGCCCATGTTGATTTTTCTACTGGAGTTGAAACTTCACTCATAAAATTTTCTCTTATAAATTGACCATAAACCGAAAAAGGCCTTATTTATAATAGAATTTTATCCTTGGGTAAAGTAGAAAAAGCCTAACAAAAAGGACAAATAAAAGAACAAAAATCTAATTATGGATATTTTTCAGAATATAATTTTAAAATAAATGACATTAAAGCATATTCATACCAGAAAAGTAATATGTTTAAGTGAATAAAATTTTTTCACCAAAATGCAAAAATGCGGCCAAATCTGACCGCACTTCATTCCTAATATTTCAAACTTATTCTGCTTTAACGACAGAAATTGCCAACTCTTCCAACGCTTGCGGATTCGCAAAACTCGGTGCTTCTGTCATCAAGCACGCTGCTGCGGTAGTTTTCGGGAATGCAATCACATCGCGGATATTTTCCGTGCCAGTTAAAAGCATGGTTAAACGGTCTAAACCGAATGCAAGACCTGCGTGTGGCGGTGTACCGAATTTTAACGCATCTAATAAGAAACCGAATTTTTCGCGCTGTTGTTCTTCGTCAATGCCAAGAATACGAAACACGGTTTGTTGCATTTTCGGATCAAAAATACGTACTGAACCACCACCCACTTCGTAGCCATTGATCACCATATCGTAAGCATTTGCTACCGCACTTGTCGGATCGGCTTCTAATTGCTCAGGGCTAAAATCTTTTGGCGACGTAAATGGATGGTGCATTGCTGCAAGATTACCCTCTTCATCGCGTTCAAACATTGGGAAATCAATCACCCAAAGTGGTTGCCACTCATCTAAACGAGTTAAGCCAAGATCACGACCTAATTTCAAACGTAACGCCCCCATTGCATCTGTCGTGGTTTGCCATTTGTCTGCACCAAAGAATAAGATATCGCCAGTTTGTGCATTCACACGTTCTGCTAATGCTTTCCATACATCTTCATTTAAGAATTTCGCAATCGGGCTTTGTACGCCTTCAAGACCCGCATTGATGTCGTTTACTTTCGCCCAAGCTAAACCTTTCGCACCATAAATACCAACAAATTGTGTATATTCATCAATTTGTTTACGGGTGATTTCTGTACCATTTGGAACTCGAATTACTGCAACACGGCCATTTGGATTGTTTGCTGGCTCATTAAATACTTTAAAATCAACGTCTTTTACGATATCAGCGACATCCACCATTTCTAATGGGTTACGTAAATCTGGCTTATCTGAACCGAAACGACGCATCGCTTCTTGCCAAGTCATCACTGGGAATTTACCTAAATCCACACCAATGGTATCAAGCCATAAGCCGTGAACCATACGTTCCATAATTTCGCGAACTTCTGGCGCAGTTAAGAAAGAGGTTTCCACATCGATTTGGGTAAATTCTGGTTGACGATCTGCACGTAAATCTTCATCACGGAAACATTTCACAATTTGATAATAACGATCAAAACCAGACATCATTAAAAGCTGTTTGAAAAGCTGTGGTGATTGCGGCAATGCATAGAATTTGCCTTTATGTACACGGCTTGGCACTAAATAGTCACGCGCACCTTCTGGCGTTGCTTTGGTAAGCATTGGGGTTTCAATATCAAGGAAACCATTGTCATCCATAAAACGACGCACAAAGCTGGTGATTTTTGCACGAGTTTTCAAACGTTGCGCCATTTCAGGGCGACGTAAATCTAAATAACGATATTTTAAACGTTGTTCTTCAGTATTGTTTTGGTTAAAGTCGAGAGGTAACACATCAGAAGCATTGTAAACACGTAATTCTTTTGCTAAAACTTCCACTTCGCCTGTTGCCATATTTTTATTGATTTGGTTTTCAGGACGCGCAATCACTTCACCTTTAATTTGGATACAGAATTCGTTACGTAAACCCGCAGCTGCAGTCAATGCATCTTGATATTTCGGATCAAAACAAACTTGCACGATACCATCACGATCGCGCATATCAATAAAAATTAAGCCACCTAAATCACGACGGCGGTGAACCCAACCGCTTAATGTGACGTCTTGTCCGATATTGTTACGGTTTAATGCTCCGCAATAATGTGTACGCATCATATTCAATTCCTTAACTCTCTATAAAAATGGAAAAATACCGCAGAATTATACGGAAAAAGGCGCGTCTTTTAAATCTTAAACGGAAATTTATTTGACCCCTTGAAAACTTTCCTTAAAATGACCGCACTTTTTAAATATTTTCTAATCTGTAGGGTGTGGAAAGTTGAAAAAACACACATCCCACACACAATGTAAACCATGAAAGATACTATTTTTTCCGCGCCCATTGAAAAACTCGGCGATTTTACCTTTGATGAAAACGTTGCCGAAGTCTTTCCAGACATGATTCAACGCTCCGTACCGGGCTATTCCAACATTATCACTGCAATCGGTATGCTGGCAGAACGTTTCGTTACTGCTGATAGTTATGTTTATGATCTTGGTTGCTCACGAGGGGCCGCCACACTTTCTGCACGTCGAAATATTCATCAACCAAACGTAAAAATTGTTGGCATCGATAATTCTCAACCTATGGTTGAACGTTGTCGTCAACATATTGCGGCATATCATAGTGAAGTACCTGTAGAAATTCTCTGTGACGATATTCGCCACATTGAGATTAAAAATGCCTCAATGGTCATTCTCAATTTTACCTTGCAATTTTTACCGCCAGAAGATCGCATCGCATTGCTTACTAAAATCTATGAAGGTTTAAATCCAAATGGCGTGCTCGTGTTATCAGAAAAATTCCGTTTCGAAGATGAAAAGGTAAATGAGCTACTGATTGATCTCCACCACCAATTCAAACGTGCTAATGGTTATAGCGAACTTGAAGTGAGTCAGAAACGCACCGCACTTGAAAATGTGATGCGTACAGATTCTATCGAGACACACAAAGTGCGGTTAAAAAACGTAGGATTTTCACAAGTAGAACTTTGGTTTCAATGCTTTAATTTTGGCTCAATGATTGCGGTTAAATAATTCATAACAAATTTATTTAATTCAACTTTTTTATGGCATAATGCCCGCACTTTTTATCACAAAAGGATTAAACCAATGCGAATTTTACACACTATGTTACGCGTGGGCGATTTAGATCGTTCAATCAAATTCTATCAGGATGTTTTAGGTATGCGCTTATTACGCACCAGTGAAAACCCAGAATACAAATATACGCTAGCTTTTTTAGGTTACGAAGATGGTGAAAGTGCGGCAGAAATTGAATTAACATACAACTGGGGCGTAGATAAATATGAACACGGCACAGCATATGGACATATCGCTATCGGCGTGGATGATATTTATGCGACTTGTGAAGCCGTTCGTGCAAGCGGTGGTAACGTTACTCGCGAAGCAGGTCCAGTTAAAGGTGGGTCAACCGTCATTGCTTTTGTTGAAGATCCAGATGGTTATAAAATTGAATTTATCGAAAACAAAAGTACTAAATCTGGTTTAGGCAACTAAAGTGCGGTCAATTTTTATTGTATTTTTAATAACGTAGGGATTCCTACGTTATTTTATTTTTAAGAGATAGATTATGTCCGATTCTCAAGAAATCCCTTATCACAACCAATTAAGAAATCGCTTTCGTGGCTATTTCCCCGTCATTATTGATGTTGAAACTGCAGGTTTTGATGCAAAAAAAGATGCGTTACTCGAACTAGCCGCCATCACATTAAAAATGGATGAAAACGGTTATTTGCATCCTGATCAGAAATGCCATTTTCATATCGAGCCTTTTGAAGGCGCAAATATTAATCCAGACTCCTTGAAATTTAATGGCATTGATATTCACAATCCATTACGTGGCGCAGTGTCTGAACTCGATGCAATCACAGGGTTATTTCAAATGGTGCGCAGAGGACAAAAAGATGCAGATTGCCAACGTTCTATCATTGTGGCGCACAATGCTGCTTTTGACCAAAGTTTTGTGATGGCTGCCGCTGAACGTACCGGCGTAAAGCGTAATCCCTTCCATCCTTTTGGAATGTTTGACACCTCAAGTTTAGCAGGCTTGATGTTTGGTCAGACTGTTCTCGTTAAAGCCTGTCTTGCCGCTAAAATTCCATTTGATGGGAAGCAGGCGCACTCCGCGCTATACGACACCGAACGTACAGCGGAATTATTCTGCTATATGGTCAATCATTTAAAAGATTTAGGTGGTTATCCCCATATCATTCCAGACAGTGAAGTAAATGACAAATAAGAATAAATTCAAGGAACAAACTCCGCTTAGTCTGCCAAAAGAGAAAAATATGACTGAACAAAATGAAAGAATCATTAATTCATCAGTAAAAATGCTGACAATTAGTGAAGATGAAAGCGGCCAACGTATCGATAATTATTTATTAGCAAAACTCAAAGGTGTGCCTAAAAGTTTAATTTATCGTATTGTGCGGAAAGGTGAAGTGCGGGTAAATAAAGGCCGGATTAAGCCAGAATATAAACTTCAAACAGGTGATATCGTTCGCGTTCCGCCAGTACGTGTGGCTGAAAAAAACAACGCATCGATTTCAAAAAATCTCAATAAAGTCGCCGCACTTGAAAACCAAATTTTGTTTGAAGATGATTGTTTGATTGTTTTAAATAAACCTTCAGGAATCGCTGTGCATGGCGGGAGTGGTTTAAATTTTGGTGTGATTGAAGCCTTACGAGCACTGCGTCCAGAAGCGCGTTTTTTAGAACTAGTTCATCGTTTGGATCGCGATACATCAGGCATTTTATTAATTGCTAAAAAACGTTCAGCATTACGTAATTTGCATGAACAACTTCGCGTCAAAACCGTTCAAAAAGATTATTTAGCGTTAGTACGTGGGCAATGGCAATCCCATGTAAAAGTTGTTCAAGCACCGCTTTTGAAAAATGAATTATCCAGCGGAGAACGCATTGTGCGTGTCAGCGAGCAAGGCAAACCATCTGAAACCCAATTTAGCATTGAAGAACGCTATACAAATGCTACGCTCATAAAGGCTTCACCAGTAACCGGGCGTACACATCAAATTCGCGTACATACACAATATGCCGGACATCCCATTGCATTAGATGATAAATATGGTGATAAAGATTTTGATAAACAAATGAGCGAATTGGGATTGAATCGTTTGTTCTTACATGCCTTTTCAATTCGGTTTGAGCACCCTAAAAATGGCGAAACACTACGCTTCAATGCACCACTAGATCATAAAATGAAAGCAATTTTGCAAAAGTTACGGGAAAGCAAATAGACAACATTTGTGTTTATTGCTACACTTGCGCGCGGAGACAACTCGTTTCTATCACCAAAATTTCATAATAACGACAACAAAGGATAGCAAAATGGCAAAAGGACAATCTTTACAAGATCCTTATTTAAATGCGCTTCGTCGCGAACGCATTCCTGTATCAATCTACCTTGTAAACGGAATCAAACTTCAAGGTCAAATTGAATCATTCGATCAATTCGTGATTTTATTAAAAAACACTGTAAACCAAATGGTATATAAACACGCAATTTCAACCGTTGTGCCTGCGCGCTCTGTTTCTCATCACAATAGCAACCATCATGTAGCAACACCTGAAGCCGTTGAAAGCGTGGAAACTCAAGCAGAATAATCACAGCTCCATCAATGGATAATCAATATTTATTAAGTGCGGTTGAAAATTCTCAGGAAATTTCAACCGCACTTTCTTCATCTCAACAATCTGAAAAAATGCGTGATACCGCCATCGTGGTTCACGTTTTCTTTGCACAAGATAAAAACACTGATAATCTACAAGAGTTTTTGCTACTCGCCGATTCAGCCAATGTAGATGTCCAGGATACTATCACCACCAGTCGTAGCACGCCTCAAGCTAAATATTTTGTAGGTGAGGGAAAAGCTCAAGAAATTGCAGATGCGGTGCAATCACATAATGCTGATGTTGTGCTTTTTAACTATCAATTAACCCCTGCACAAACACGTAACTTAGAAAGTTTATGTCATTGTCGAGTGGTCGATCGCACTGGCGTCATTTTAGATATTTTCGCCCAACGAGCACGCTCTCATGAGGGAAAATTACAGGTTGGACTCGCTCAACTAAAACACTTATCTACTCGATTAGTTCGTCGAAAAACAGGCTTAGATCAACAAAAAGGGGCAGTAGGATTACGTGGACCGGGTGAAACTCAATTAGAAACCGATCGTCGATTGATTAAAGTGCGCATTTCTCAATTACAAAATCGATTGGCAAAAGTGGAGAAACAGCGCAATCAAAATCGCCAAACACGTCAAAAAGCAGACATTCCAACAATTTCACTTGTTGGCTACACCAATGCAGGAAAATCAACCTTATTTAATCGTTTAACCAATGCAGAGGTTTATGCGGCTGATCAACTGTTTGCAACATTAGATCCCACTTTACGAAAATTACAGATTCAAGATGTAGGCACGGCAATTTTAGCGGATACAGTAGGATTTGTTCGACAGCTTCCTCATGATCTTGTTTCAGCCTTTAAATCGACTTTACAAGAAACGGTAGAGGCCAGCTTATTACTCCATGTGATTGATGCGGCTGACTCGCGAAAACAAGAAAATATCGATGCAGTCAATGATGTGCTAGAGGAAATTGGTGCAGGAGCAGTGCCTGTTCTATTGGTATATAACAAAATTGATTTGTTGGAAAATGTTGTACCGCATATCGAATACAATGATGAAAATCAGCCTGTTGCAGTCTATCTCTCCGCGCAAGATGAGCTGGGTATTCATTTATTGTTTGAAGCCATTAAAGTGCGGTTAAAAAACGAGATACTTTCTCTTTCTTTAACTTTACAACCACATGAAGGCAAACTTCGCCATGCTTTTTATCAACTTGATTGTGTACGCCATGAACAAATTTCTGAACAAGGAGAATTCTTGTTAGATATACAGATTGATAAAATTATGTGGTTAAAGTTATGTAAGCAATTTTCTAGGTTAGCAGATATTAAAATACAATCAGACAATGCCTAATTTATAGAAAATTATTTTCCAATTCCATATTGTTTCAATTTATTCGCAATCGCAGTATGGGAAATGCCTAAACGTTGAGCTAATTTTCTCGTGCTTGGATATTCTGCATAAAATAATTTTAGGACTTGCGACTCATAAGAACCGATGATTTCATCTAAGGTTTTATTTTCAAATTCATCCAAAGAAATCACCGCACTTTGTGGCGGAGCAAGATTTAAACTTTCGATAGTTAAATGATTATCTTGTACCAGAGAGCAGGCACGATAAAGGGTGTTATAAAGCTCACGAACATTCCCTTTCCAATCATATTTCTGCAAATAAAGAAGAAAATCTTTATCGAAAGTTGGTTTTGCAATTTTTAATTCTTCACTGATTTCCTGTAAAAAACCTTGTGCCAGTGGCTCAATATCAGCCATGCGTTCGCGTAATGGTGGCACATTAATAGTGAGAACATTTAAGCGATGAAATAAATCAGCACGAACTTTGCCTTGCTCAACAAGAAAATGAAGTGGAACCTGTGATGTGCAAATCACTCGTACGTTTGCATGATGTTCCTTCTCTTCACCTACTCGACGGAAAGAGCCATCCGTTAAAAAACGCAATAATTTAGCCTGCAAGCTCAATGAAAGTTCGGCAATTCCATCTAGTAATACAGTTCCCTCATTCGCGTATTCAAAAAAACCTATGGTTTCACTGTCTCCGACTTTTCTACCAAACATTTCACTTTCCGCATCTTCATCAGGCAAACCCGCACAGTTTACTGCGATAAATTTTTTATCACGACGCAAACTCTGATAATGACAGGCTTTCGCCAACAAATCTTTTCCAGTTCCAGTTTCACCTTGAATTAACAAAGGCGCATCAAACACAGCAAAACGTTTCGCATTTTCTACCGCACTTTTCATAGATTCACTTTGCACAATAAAACAATCGAAAGGTTTTTGAGGATCAAATTTGAAGGTTGTCATATATCGGAAATATGAGAAAAATAATATGTGGTTATGATAATTTTTTTACAGAAAAGTGTAAATATTATTTTACACATCGGAAAATAAAAATGCGGCCAATCTTGACCGCACTTTATGTGACTATAATTTTAACATTCGCTCTGCTTCACGTGCACGAACAAGGAATTGTTTCCGTTCAGCAGTGCCCATTCCACTACTTGTGCCTGGCAATTTAATCGTCAACGGATTAACTGCTCGCCCATTAATATGAAATTCATAATGCAAATGTGGGCCTGTTGAAATGCCAGTGTTACCTGAAAGTGCTATTCTTTCCCCTTTTTTGATTTCTTGTCCTGCACGCACAAGTGGCTTGCTTAAATGCATGTAAACCGTTTGATATTCTCGACCATGTCGAACGACAATATAACGACCAGCACCACCAGCTTGATAAGCTACTTTTTCAACTACGCCATCTGCAGGGGCGATAATCGGTGTGTCTTGTGGAACAGAGAAATCCACCCCTTTATGTGGTCTTATACGTCCAGTTACCGGATGACGACGATTCGGATTAAATGGTGAAGAAACCCGTGCTTGACGTTGTAATGGATAACGAGCAAAACCTTTACCTAGGGTCTCCCCTTGTTGACTATAATAACGACCATTTGTTGCTTGCACAGCATAATAACTCTTACCTTCAAATGAAAGGTGCAACGCTTCAACGTTACCTTGTCCAGTTAATTTATCATCTAAATATTCACGAGAAACTAAAATTGCAAATTTAGTTCCTTTTTTCAATTTCTGAATACTCACTTGCCATTGAAGTGCAGTTGTTAATTGATTAATCTGACGATTATCCAATCCTTGAGCTTTCAAACTTGCGGCAAAAGTACCATTAATCTCACCTTTTAATACTTCTTTCCGCCAAACACTTTTCTTCTCAATAACTTGACGTTTAAACGTTCCATTTTCTAAACGCTCATAAACTCGCTCTTCTTTTTCTGAAACAAGCCAATTTAAGTATTCTAAATTATCATTTTTATCTAAAATCCAATAAATTTGTTGACCTGCATTCAAATGGGCCAATTGAGAATCCGTGTCAATTAAACGCTTTGCAGTATCATCTTCCAAACCAGAAAGTTCAAGTACATCTTTTAAAGTATCACCACTTGTAACGGTATGGCTAAATTGATCGGTAATTCGAATAGCCTGATCAGCTGCATCTAATAAACCACTTAGTGCATCTTGGGCATTTTGTGGAAGATCATCCAAATCATCTAAGAATGGTTTTACTTCTTCAACCTCATCATCATGAGCCTGTAATTCATCATCATAAGAGGTTGCTTCATCATGAGAAACTGGATGCGTTGTAATCGTCTCATCCTTAGGTGATGAGTTCAAAGATTGATATGCCACACCATCAACAACAGTCGGCATCATTTGACTGGATTCAGAATGGTTTTCAACATTATCTTTAAGCGTAAGTAAAATCCCAGTAAAAATCATCAAAATAGCAATAAAAAAAACGCCCGCTTTAATGCGAGAACGCTTTTTCCGTCTATCTCGAGCTAATTTTACGTGTTGCACAGGATTTCCTAAAATTAAAAAGTTTTCAGCACTCAGACTGCAAATTAAAAAGAAAATTCATTTTACCTGAAAAAGTCTCAATCAAACGCCTAAATATTCATCATAAAGCATAAGTTCTTGAGGAATCGATCAAAATGCGCTATTTTGACCAGCTAATCTCAAAAGTGCAGCGATTTTATGAATATAACAGCTATTCACAGTCAACCTGATTTACCCCCATTAATTCAGCTAAAAAATATTAGTGTCGTTTTTTCACAAAAAACAGCATTACAAAATATCAATTTAAATATCTATCCAAATTCTATTATCACTATTGTTGGGCCAAATGGTGGCGGCAAATCAACGTTATTAAAAACTTTATTAAAACTACAAACACCCACTTCCGGTGAAGTGATTTACAGTAAAAATGTTCGCATTGGCTATGTGCCACAAAAAATTCATTTGGATCATAGTTTGCCTATTACGGTTGAGCGATTTCTTTCGCTAAAAAGAGGTCTTAAAACACAAGAAATATCTACCGCACTTGAGCAACTTTCGATTTCACATTTACGCAAAAGTAATATGCAAAAACTTTCTGGCGGTGAAATGCAACGCGTATTATTGGCGCGTGCAATTTTAAATAAACCAAATTTACTTGTGCTAGACGAACCCACCCAAGGTGTAGACATTACGGGTCAAGAAGAGCTTTATCAGCTCATTCATCAGACCCAACAAAAATTAAATTGTGCCGTATTGATGGTATCACACGATTTACACATTGTGATGGCGGATAGTAAAGAAGTATTGTGTATTAACCAACATATTTGCTGTGCAGGTACACCCGATGTTCTCTCAAATGATCCAAAATTTATGCGTTTATGGGGAAATCAGCTCGCACAAAATGTCGGCTTTTATACCCATCATCACAATCATCACCATACCTTACACGGTGATGTGTGCGGTTGTAATTCATCAGCAGTGCATTGTCAAAATAAGGATAAATAATGTTTGAAATTTTATTTCCTGCTTTTCTAACAGGCATTTTACTTTCACTTATTACTGCCCCACTCGGTGTTTTCGTGGTATGGCGGAAAATGGCTTACTTTGGTGATACGCTATCTCACTCCGCATTATTTGGCGTGGCCTTAGGTATTTTCTTTCAAGTAAATCCCTATATCGCAATCATTATACTTACCCTCATTCTCACCATTGCAATGGTATGGTTAGAAAGCAATACACAATTTTCTATTGATACATTACTTGGAATTATTGCTCACAGCTGTTTATCTCTTGGGGTGGTAACAGTTGGATTATTAAAAAATGTTCGTGTTGATTTAATGAGTTATTTATTTGGTGATTTACTAGCAATTAACTATACCGATCTTATTTATATTGGTATAGGTGTTATCATCATATTAGCAACCTTAGTATATTTTTGGCATGACTTACTTTCTACAACCGTATCGCCTGAACTTGCCCAAGTAGAAGGTATCAATATAAAAAAAATGCGCTTTGTTTTAATGATTTTAACCGCACTGACAATCGCACTTAGTATGAAATTTGTTGGTGCATTAATCATTACATCACTCTTGATTATCCCTGCCGCTACTGCGCGTCGTTTTGCACGAACCCCTGAATCAATGGTGTGTTATGCCACCATAATCAGTATGCTTTCCATTATCGGTGGTTTAATACTCTCAGTATTTTACGATACTGCAGCAGGTCCTTCTGTTGTAATATGTTCTGCATTTTTATTTGTATTATCCTTGATTAAAAAAGAACGCTTATAAAACATAATAAAAAAGACAGACACCAAATTCAGTGTCTGTCCTAAAATTATGAAATAACATTGCTAACTATGCTATTTGTACAAAAAAATCTTTTAAACCAATTAACACATTATTCACAGCAACTGTCGCTAAAATTAATCCCATCACACGACTAATAATTGCAGCCCCTGCATTACCAATAAAATGTTGAATGCGATTTGCACCAAGTAATAATAAATAAGTGATTAATAATACTGCTAACATAATTCCCGCCGTAATAAATTGTTCTGTAAAATTAAAACGATGGTTATCTGTTAAAAGTACAATGGCCATCATTGCACCAGGAGAGGCTATAGAGGGAACCGCAAGAGGATAAACCGCAATTTCCGTAATATTCACCTTCATCTTTATTTCTTGTTCTAGCTTACTTTCACCAAAAATCATACTTAAAGCAAATAAAAAAAGCACTAAACCACCCGCA
Organism: Haemophilus sp. oral taxon 036; assembly: GCF_002998595.1. Classification (NCBI taxonomy): domain Bacteria; kingdom Pseudomonadati; phylum Pseudomonadota; class Gammaproteobacteria; order Pasteurellales; family Pasteurellaceae; genus Haemophilus; species Haemophilus sp. oral taxon 036. The sequence continues at coordinate 1,258,185 of NZ_CP027235.1, read as the reverse complement.
ATTTGGAATGCAGGTAAAGGCACCTTCATCGCTTCAAAAAGAATTTGTCCACCAATCAAAAAGAAAAGCAAAATACCGGCTGAAATAATCACCGCATTACGCGCAATTTTCCTACGTTCATCTAATGAAAAACCAATCGTTTTCGAAAGATAAACAGGAATAGAACCGATAGGATCAATCACAGCCCATAACACGACAAACTGAACAACAAGAGAATCAAACATTTACGTTCCTTATTTATCACTAAAAACCATAGTTTCTGATTCTAGCAAAGAAATGATATGAAGTGCGGTTGGTTTTCTATCATTTTTCATTTGATTTAAAAACACAGAAAAAACCTACCGCACTTTTTAATTCATCACCATAAAAAATAAGTGGAATTCGATTTCTCTGCCAAGGGGGAATATCAAGTGATTGCCAAATTTTTTTTATATCTTCTCTTGGGCGTTTCGGATGATGTTTAATTTTTCCAGAATAGCCAAAGCGAATAGAAATAGGCAAGTCCGTTTTTTCTAGCGTAACAGAGTAATCCTGCCAGTAGAAAATCAGATTGTGTTCATTTTCTTGAACTGTGAGATTGCCTAAATTATCAGGTAAACTTAACGTGCTTTTTTCTAATTTTAGGCAGCATTTGGTTAGATCAGAAAACGGATTAGTTAAATATAAACTGCCCTGATAACGTCGAATGACTTTATTTACAAGCTGAAATTGAGGATTCGCATCTTCCCTTGCTAAAATAACATTATTAATAAGTTGTGTAAGCTGGCGTTTACTTGGCATTTCAAGTTGGTTCTCCGCAAGCCACATACGCAAAAGTGCGGTCTGTTTTGCGGATGAATATTGGCAAAATTGGAGCAGTTTAAATTGGTTTTTAATTTGACAATGTTCTGCAAAGGCTTTACTCAATAAATCATTAATTAACTGTTGTTGCTCAAAACAATGTTGAGCAGAACGCTGTACGGCTAAATCAAAATGAGCCCAGCGTTCACGTAATTCTGGCAAAATTTCATTGCGCAAGAAATTACGATCGTATCGATTATCCTCATTACTTTCATCTGTAATCCAGTTAAGTTTTTCTTTTTGCGCATAATCTTCTAACTGTGGGCGAGTAAAACCTAACAAAGGGCGAAAAATTGACATGCCGAATAATACACTTTGTTGTTGCATGGCGCCTAAGCCTTGTAGCCCATTGCCACGTTTTAGCGCTAAGAAAAAGGTTTCTGTTTGATCGTTTAGATGATGCGCAGTAACCAGCATTTCTTGCGTTTGAAGATATTTTTTTATGGCTTGATAGCGTGCTTCACGCGCCCCAGCCTCAATACCATTGGTTTTATCTACTTGTACTCGCTCGACAATCAACGGAATTTGAAATTGATCGCATAAGTCTTGGCAGTGTTTAGCCCAACTGTCTGCATTAGGGCTTAAGCCGTGATGAATGTGGATTGCTCGTATAGATAAAGGTTGTAAGTGCGGTCGTTTTTGACGAAGTTTTGCAAATAAAGAAAGGAGTACAGTGGAATCCAAACCACCACTCAAGGCGATAAGAAACCCTTGAGCAGAGGTTTGTTTGAGTTGTTTTTCAATGCCTAAAAGTAAGTCCATTAGGCAACTTTTTCAGCTTTATAATGGCTGCTTGGATTGAGGATTTCAAAACGTGCGGCAATCGGTTGTAATTCGTAAGAACCTAGTTCAAAGGTGGTTTTCATTACGCCTGCTACTTCGTTATTCATCGTTTCAAAGGCTTCTACATCAGATTTTCCATTGAGTAAATTTGCTAAGAATGTCCCAGCGATTAAATCGCCCACGCCCACTGGTTCAAAGTTGAATTGATAAAGTGGACGGCTTAAATGCCAAACCCCTTCAGGGGTTGCCATAATAATTTCAAATGTATCAGGATCGTTAATTTTACCTGCACTGCCCAAATGTTTAACGAGAACTTTCTTCACGCCTTTTGCAATTAATGCATTCACCGCTTTTAACACATCATCAAAGGTATTAATTGGGAATTCGGTTAGTTGGCGTAATTCATGCAAGTTTGGCGTCATGATATCCGCCACTGGGATAGCTTTTTCAATAAGCGCTTCGCGAACACCATTGGCAACTACGCAGATTTTTTTCGGATGTGGCATCACTGGGTCACATAAATAAAGCGCATTTGGATTACGCAGTTTGATTTGTTCTAAGGCAAAAAGAATTTGATCAACTTGTTCCGCAGAACCTAAGTAACCTGATAGTAAGGCGTCACATTCTTGTAGTTTTTCAATGTTATCGAGTCCGGTCACAATTTCTCGGATTTGTTCTTGTGGAATGACCATGCCTGTCCATTTTCCGTATTGGGTGTGATTAGAAAATTGAACGGTATTTAATGCCCATACATCGACGCCTAACAACTGCATTGGAAAAGTCGCGGATTTGTTTCCCGCAAAACCATAGACCACGTGGGATTGGATCGAAAGTACGTTTTTCATTATGTTTGCTCCTTTGTTGTTATATTTAGATCAAAAAAGACCGGCAAAAATCACCGCTCTTTTAGAATGTTAGTTAGCAATAACCGTAAGACATTAAACGTTCATAGCGTCTATTTAATAATTCTTCTTTGCTTAGTTCATCGAGCTCAGCCAAATCTTCTTTTAAACGAAGTTTTAAGTTTTCAGCCATTTCTAGATAATTACGATGTGCGCCACCTAAAGGTTCTTGCACAATGCTATCGATGAGATTTAATTCTTTTAAACGGCTTGCGGTTAATCCCATTACTTCAGCTGCTGTTGATGCTTTTTCTGCACTTTTCCAAAGAATAGAAGCACAGCCTTCAGGCGAGATAACAGAATAAGTGGAATACTGCAACATATTAACTTTATCGCCCACGCCAATAGCTAACGCACCGCCAGAACCGCCCTCACCGATAACGGTACAAATAACGGGAACGGTAAGTTGTGCCATTTCGCGTAAATTGCGAGCAATAGCTTCCGCTTGACCACGTTCTTCTGCGCCGATACCTGGATAAGCTCCCGGCGTGTCAATAAATGTGATAATTGGCAATTTAAAACGTTCCGCCATTTCCATTAAGCGTAAAGCTTTACGATAGCCTTCAGGTGCTGGCATACCAAAATTGCGTTGTACTTTTTCTTTTACGGAACGACCTTTTTGATGGCCAATCACCATCACTGGGCGGCCATCTAAACGTGCAAGACCGCCCACGATCGCTTTATCATTAGCAAATGCGCGATCACCTGCAAGTTCTTCAAATTCAGTAAAAATATGTTCGATATAATCGAGTGTATAAGGGCGGTTTGGATGACGCGCCATACGTGAAACTTGCCAAGCATCGAGGTTAGCAAAGGTTTTTTTAGTGAGTTCGTTACTTTTCTTTTGTAAGCGTTTGATTTCATCAGTTAAATCAACTTTATCATCCGATGCTGCTCGTAATGCTTCAATTTTTGCTTCTAATTCTGCAATCGGCAATTCAAAATCTAAATATTCTTGGCTCATTTTCTTATCCTAAAAAGACCGTAAAAACCGACTGCACTTTATCAAGAATTAAAGTATGGCGCAAATGGTTTTCACTGGTTGGGGAAGATAAGTAGCGGAGAAAATAATAGGAAAAAAACAGATCTATAACCACACATTAAAAAGCAAAAATGGTATTGCTTATACGTATATACCATTTTTATATGAAGCTATATTCTATCTTTTTAAATGATTAAGAAATGATTGTTCCTTCTTCCGTTCCCATTACAACACGACGTAATGCACCCGGTTTTCCCATATTGAACACTCGAATCGGCATATGATGATCTCGTGCAAGTGTAAATGCGGCTAAATCCATCACTTGTAATTCTTTATCAATAACCTCTGCATAACTTAGTTGCTTATAAAGTTTTGCATCAGCATTTTTTGCTGGATCACAATCATAAACCCCATCGACTTTTGTCGCTTTTAATACCACGTCTGCTTCAATTTCAATACCACGTAAACAAGCAGCAGAATCGGTTGTAAAGAATGGGCTTCCAGTCCCTGCAGAGAAAATCACAACTCGTTTCTCGCGTAACATTTTGATCGCCTCAGACCAATTGTAAGTGTCGCAAATTCCATTTAACTGAAATGCAGACATTAATTTCGCATTTACATCCGCACGAAATAACGAATCACGCATTGCTAAACCATTCATTACGGTAGCAAGCATTCCCATATGATCGCCTACAACGCGATTCATTCCCGCTTTTGCTAATTTCGCGCCACGGAATAAATTTCCGCCACCAAGGACAACACCGACTTCAACCCCCATTTCTACAAGCTCTTTAATCTCTAATGCCATACGATCAAGAATTGATGGATCAATGCCAAAACCTTCTTCCCCTTGTAATGCTTCACCACTTAATTTTAATAAAATACGTTTGTAAATTGGTTGGCTCATTATTTTTTCCTTTTGGCTTTAAAAATCGGCTTATTTTATAAAATAACCTAGCAAGAGTGAAGAAGTTTAAGATGGAATTTATGTGTAAAAGGTGGATAATATTGAGCGCATAAGTCTAATCTAAAATATTTACGATAGGGCTATTTCAAGCAACCAATACAAATAGTTTTGATATATCAACAAACCCTACACTTTTCTTTTAACAGAAGGTAATTATGAACACTAAAAAAACATGGCTAGTTTTTCCCGCACTTTTTATACTCATTTGCGCATTACTTGCGGGCTATTTTATTTTGATTGGTTCAGGTATGTTTAACCAACCAAATTTGACGCTCATTTTACTAACGGCAGCGGTCATTATTTTACTTAGTAGCAGTAAAAAAACATTCTATTTTATTTTACTTCCTCTTTCATTACTTCATGCAATTTATACGCCTACGGGGTTAAATTTTGGTGCACCAAGTTATCAATATATCGCCTCTCTTTTTGCAACAGATATGTTAGAAACTAAAGAATTTCTCTTACAGATTCCTATAAGTAGCTATTTAATTGCTTTTTCTATTCCTATTCTTATCTTTGTGCAATATAAAAGTGCGGTCAAATTTGACATAAAATTTTATCAAAATAAAACCTTTATTGTTTTTACTACCTTACTCTTTGCTTATCATTTACCTATTTCAGCCCCATTAAAAGAAACCATTGATTCCACTGTCAAAATTCTCGATGAGGTGCAAAAACTCAAAAAAATGTCTCAATCAGATGATTGGGGAAAATCTACTTTGGAAAATTCTCCTTATGATGATTACGTCATTGTATTGGGTGAAAGTGCCCGTAAAGATTATCATCATGCTTATGGGTATCCAATTGAAAATACCCCCTTTATGTCAAATTCAAAAGGCATATTAATTGATGGTTTTCGCTCTGCAGGAACCAATACCGTATCATCACTTCGTCTCATGCTAACCTTACCAAACAAAGAAAAATGGGAACCAAATTATAATTTAAGTCTTATTGATTTAGTAAAATCAGCAGGAATTAAAACATACTGGCTTTCAAATCAAGGTATGTTAGGAGAATTCGATACCCCCGTTTCATCACTGGCCTCAAAAGCAGATGAAACGATATTTTTAAAAAAAGGAGGAAGCTTTAATTCAACCAACTTCAGCGATTTTGATTTATTACCAAAATTTGCCAAAGTGTTAGAAAACCCTATTCAGGGAAAACGTTTTATCGTGCTCCATATCTATGGCTCACACCCATTAGCATGCGATCGTGTAGAGGATTACCCAAAAATCTTTGATGATAATAAGATTGCGCCTAAATATGGCTACTTAAATTGTTATATCTCCTCAATTAAAAAAACTGATGAATTTTTAAAACGCGTATATGAGCAACTTAAAGAAAACAATCTAAAAAATCACCGCACCTTCTCTATGGTTTATTTCTCTGATCATGGTTTATGCCACCAACAAGATGAAAAACAAAATATTTTGTTGTTTAACCAAAATTGTTTCAGCCGTGAACATCACAATATTCCATTGTTTAAAGTATCTTCTGACGATACTGAACGTAAAGAATACAAGGTTTTCAAATCTGGACTAAATTTCCTCGAAGGCATTGCACATTGGGTAGGAATTAAAAATCCCAAATTGAATCATGAGGAAGACTTATTTTCTAATGAAAGCGATAAGGATGATTTTGGTTTACAAAAACGAATTAACGAGAAATATCGGAAAGATGATGACCCAGCAATAGATATTCGCCCAAACATTAACGCTCAGTAATATCAATATACTTAAATCCTTTTGACTGGATAGACATAAAAACTTTCCTCTCAAGAGGATTTTTCTTTACTAAAAATACAAAACTCGCTTGTGAGAACAAATAAGAATAACTTTTATAACCTTTTTCTCTATATAAAAAAAGCGGGCATAATGTCCGCTTTTTCAACATGAAATATGAAAATAAATTATGCGTTACCGCCAGTGATTTTTGCAACTTCCGCTGCGAAATCTTCTTCTTTTTTCTCGATACCTTCACCTACTTCTAAACGGATGAAATTAGAAACAGAAGTGTTTACTGATTTTAAGAAGTCGCCTACAGATACAGAAGGATCCATTACAAATGGTTGGCCAGTTAATGAAACTTCACCAGTGAATTTCTTCATACGACCTTCAACCATTTTCTCTGCGATTTCTTTTGGTTTGCCAGAGTTAACTGCGATGTCGATTTGGATTTGGCGTTCGTGTTCAACTACTTCTGCTGATACATCTTCTGGATTTACGAATTCTGGTTTAGATGCAGCTACGTGCATTGCTACTTTTTTAAGTTCGTCAGCTGAACCTTGACCTGCAACTAATACACCGATTTTCGCACCGTGTAAGTATTGAGCAATTACTTGACCATCTAAGTAAGCAACACGACGAATATTCATGTTCTCACCGATTTTAGCGACTAATGCAGCGCGTTTTTCTTCGAATTGTGCTTGTAATGCTTCGATAGTTGTACCTTTGTTTGCTGCTGCGAAATCAGCCACTTCGTTTGCTAAACCTAAGAAACCAGCATCTTTTGCTACGAAGTCAGTTTCACAGTTCATTTCAACTAATACACCGAAACCATTTTCTACACGAGCAAGGATAACACCTTCAGCTGCAACACGGCCTGCTTTTTTAGCTGCTTTAGCTTGACCAGATTTACGCATGTTGTCGATTGCTAACTCGATATCACCGTTTGCTTCAACTAATGCTTTTTTACATTCCATCATACCTGCGCCGGTACGTTCACGAAGTTCTTTTACTAATGATGCTGTGATTTCAGCCATTTTTAAAATCCTCTGTCGAAAATGCGGTTTATCTCGACCGCACTTTTAGATAAAAATATAGAGGCTAAATTTTAGCCCCTATGCCAATTAATCGTTTGATTATTAAGGGCTTCGCCTTATTGCAAAACTTAAATTATTCTGCGTCAGCTGCTAATTCTTCAGCAACTTGAGCTTCGTTACCACGACCTTCTTTAACCGCTGCTGCAGCTGCAGAAACGTAAAGTTGGATAGCACGAGTCGCATCATCGTTACCAGGGATAACGAAATCTACACCAGCTGGAGTTGAGTTAGTATCAACGATAGCAAACACAGGAATACCTAGGTTGTTTGCTTCTTTAACTGCGATATGTTCGTGGTCTGCACCGATAACGAATAACGCATCTGGTAAGCCGCCCATATCTTTGATACCGCCAAGGCTTAATTCAAGTTTTTCCATCTCACGGGTACGCATTAACGCTTCTTTTTTGGTTAATTTGTCAAAAGTACCGTCTTGAGATTGGGTTTCTAAATCTTTTAAACGCTTAATTGATTGACGAACGGTTTTCCAGTTAGTCAACATACCACCTAACCAACGGTGGTTTACGTAATATTGCTGACAATCTAATGCTGCTGCTTGAACTGCTTCAGACGCTGCACGTTTTGTACCAACGAATAATACTTTACCGTTGTTGCTAGCAATGCGAGTTAATTCCGCTAAAGCTTCGTTGAATAAAGGTAAAGTTTTTTCAAGATTGATGATGTGAACACCGTTACGAGCACCAAAAATGAAAGGTTTCATTTGTGGGTTCCAGTAACGAGTTTGGTGTCCGAAGTGTACGCCCGCGTTGATCATGTCGCGCATTGAAACTTGTGCCATAATATTTTCCTTTTGTTGGGGTTGAGCCTCCACATATCAGCTAATCGACCGTTTGGCACCCCGATTAAGCCTTGTTGATATGTGTGTGTTGTTAGTAATTAAAAAACTGCTTTTGAAAGGCAAAAACAGCGGTGCGATTTATATCATAAAGCACAGTAGAATGCTAGTTAATTTTGGCATTTAGGCGACTTTAGTAAGCCTAATCATTTAATAAAAAATCGTTTAAAATACCCGCTGTGAATGCTTTTCTTAAATAAAATCCTAAAGGTAAAGTTTCTATCACTTCACCATTTCGCCCAATTCCTTTCGTTATCGACCGACTATTTGCCCCCTTCGGGCGAAGTTGCATCACTTCACCAATTCGAGCCGTTATTTGATCCAATTTGCCAAGTACAATTAAATCCATCAATTCTTCCCAATCTTGTTTTAATTGACGTTCTTGCTCAGCAGTTGGCTTCCATAAAATTGGTGCACCGATATGGCGTTCACGTAATGGAATATGACGGCTGCCTTCAATAGGCATCCAAAGTACACAAGAAAGTTTGTGACGAACGTGAGAATTTTCCCATTTAACCCCTGAATTTTGCACCAATGGGGCAAGGCTCACAAAGGTCGTTTCGAGAGGATAACCCTCAGAATTAATCGGCAATGTTTTAAGTTCAACACCTAAATGAGAAAAATCCTGTTCAGCTTTACTCCCTGACGTTGCGCCTAAAGCACGCTCTAATAATATGCCCACCCAGCCTTTATCACGTTTTAAATCTGGTGGGACAGGAATATGCAGTTCATCAGCTAACTCTCCAAAAGTTAAGCCCGCAATTGATTGCGCTTGGGAAAGTAATTGTTCAAGGGTTTGTGGAATCATTCGTGATATTTCTTAAAAAAGCGAGGCTTAGTATTTTCTGTACCTTTATCAATATAGGGAATTTTCTCTAACTGTAATAAAAAACGTTTTGCCTCTAAGCCACCACCAAAACCAGTTAAAGTACGATCTTTGCCTAAAATGCGGTGACAAGGAATAATAATACTAATCGGATTACTCCCTACAGCACCTCCCACGGCACGAACTGCTTTAGGATTATTAATCCTTAACGCCAGCTCACCATAACTTGAAAGTTCGCCATAATCAATTTCGAGCAAGGCTTGCCAAATGGCTTGTTGAAACGCCGTGCCCTCTGGTTTTAAGGGAATGTCGGAAAAACGCTCAACTTCCCCATTAAAATATCGTTCAAAAGCCAACCGCACTTTTTGAAAAACTGGCAATTCATCTTGCTTGAGCCATTTGGGATTAGGCACATATTGTTCTTTTTCAAAATCAATATGTGTAATACTTTCACCATCAGATAAAATCAAAAGCCGTCCGACTGGCGAGGGGTAATAAGTGTAATAAAGTGCGGTCATTTTTCGCCTTGTTTTATAAAAAAGAAAAGCACACCTCGATTGGAAGTGTGCTTTATTATGCTAAATTTTTTAACGGATTAGAAACTATAATTTAAGTTTAAGCCGTAAAGATTTGCGCTTGCTTTAGAGGTATAATTCGCTGTTATTGTCGCTAACCCTCGAATTGGTTGGCTTTCGGTAAAGTGAATTTTTTTACCACGTAAGTGCGCAAAGCCCGCATCAATAGAAAGATTAGGGGTAAATTTATAAGTTGTCCCTACGCTATACCACATACGATTAGTATCTGGAATAGATGCACTTGCATGTTCTGTTGGTGCAGCAGCTTCATCATAAGCAATACCAGTACGAAGCGTTAATTTATCATTTACATTATAGGTTGCACCTAATGCATAACGAGAATTGCTACGATATTTTTCATCTTTATGGAAAGCGAGCTCACCGTCATTAAAGGTTGCGTGTAACTCTTTGAAACGGCTCCAATGTGTAAATTTATAGCTGTAGTGCAATGCTAAATTATCTGTCACTTGGTGGAAACCTGATAATTCTAAATAATCTGGTAAGTGTAATGTTAATCCACCAGGACCAGTACGCCCATTTCCAATCGCTGAATCATCTTTAAAATCAATATCAACTTTTGAATGATAGGCTAAACCAACACGGTTATTTTCATTGAACTCATACACTAAACCTGCATTCCAACCAAAACCCCATGCATTTTTATCTTGTAAATGTGTAATAGTGCTATCTTTCTCTAGTGCTCGTAATCTCTTCAATGATACTGCTGTATTTCGATCAAATAGTCCCATCTTTCTAAGATTAGGAAGCATAACAGTCATAACATCTGGATTCTTCGCTGCATCTGATAAAATCCCAGCTCGACGTTGAACTTCTGCTTTAGCATAAATAGCATTAAATCCTAATCCTGCGCTTAACCCTTGAGTTACTTTATATGAACCACTTAAATTTAAATTAATTGCGCTTAAATCTGTAGTCCCACCAAATGTACCTGCATCATAGGTATTACTGTATTCGCTTTTCAATCCAAAATTCACATTCATACCACCACCGATAGCAAATTTGTCATTGATTGGTGCTACAAAATACATATTCGGAATCAATGAACCAGGAACAACATTATTATAATGCGCAGAACCTGTTACTAAAGTACCTGTTGGATTTTTTTGGGTTCGATTCAGCGGAGAAGTCACTGTAACTGGACCACTCATGTGAATTTTAGAATCCACATAAACGCCCCCCACAGAAAATTGATTCGTTTTAAATAAACTCATCAACGCTGGGTTAGTTGCCACGACAGAGGCATTATCCGCAATCGCCGCTTCACCTGCATATGCTCGACCAAGACCAGAAGTCGATACTTCAGATAATTGAAACGCTGCCGCACTTGCCCCACCAGCAGCGAATAACATTGCGGTTGCTAAGACAGATTGATTAAATTTTTTCATTTGGAAACCTTTGTTATAAATAAAAATCTGGGCGATTCTAAAACCCGAATCTATTGAGTGCAAATCCATTTCCTTGTTTTTATTAGAGTTCCGACCAGTTATCGGGAACTTTTTGCATTTAATGGGCTATTTTGTTCAATTTTTGTCATTCATAAGAAAAATGATAAAATGTACAAAAATTCATATAAGGAAAAGAAAATGACCGTAAAATGTAAAGCAGAAGAATCCTTAACCTGTAGCTGCGTTGATGTGGGCACAATTATTGATGGTTCTGACTGCACTGTAGAAGTACATCAATTTTATAGTACTGAAGCTGATGCCAATGCAGCTCTGGAACAATTAACAAAGAAAGCTCGCGATACAGAAAGTGATCCTTGCGAAATTAAAAGCGAAATCGTGGCAGTTGAAAACGGCTTTCAATTAAATGCCTCTTTCACTTTTAGTTGCCAAGCAGAAGCGATGATTTTTGAACTGGCGAATCGTTAGTATTTAATAACACACTAAATACTCAAAAAATTAACCGCACTTTTTAACGTGCGGTTAATTTCTTCTTCCTATTTTGATTGTAAATCTTCCATCATTTGTTTTATTGCATCCTCAATTGAATCCCCATGATTTTTATGAGAAATCCATCGAAATATCACAGGATAACCCTGCTGTACTAATTTCTCTGCCAATTTTGGCGCATTAAACGGTCGCATTTTCTTACGTTGTTCAATACGTTGAAGTTGTTCTGATGTAAGCTTGGGATCTCGCTCAGGATATTCTTCATACTCACCTAAAGTGATCAATATATGCTTAGGACTTGACTTAATCCAAGGCATTGTTTGTGGTAAAAATGAACCATTCCCCCACCAAAGTGATGGACTTGCTAATGCGTAATATTGAAATAAATCAGGTTGGTGAAATAATACATATAATCCGAATAGGCCACCAAATGAATGCCCGAAGAAAAACTGTTTCTCTGGATTAATATGGTATTGCTGTTCAATTTCTGGTTTAACTTGGGTTTGGATAAAACGCAGAAAATCTGAAGCCCCTCCACCATTTTTAAAATCCTCCCCATTCACTGGAAAAGTATAATCCCGTTGACGTTCTGCTATGGCATAGGCATTCTCTGACACATAACCAATTCCGACAATAAGCGGCAACGCTTGAGTGGGATCCACCGTATTAACCGCAATGGGAAATTGTGCATTACCATCAAGCATATAAAGCACTGATAATGGTTTATTGTTAGCCTTAGGTTCCGCAATAAATAAACGATATGGCTTACTTTCAAAAAGAAAGTCTTTTTGATGAATCTTATAAAGTGTATTCATATTTTCGTTAATTTTAGGAATGATAAAATCAGGAGTTGCAAAAATCATGGGCGTATAAAAAACACTCAATAACGCACCAATACATGCCAAAAGAGTTAAGAAGATTCGTTTCATTATTAAAATATCGACCGTATTACTACGGCCGATGATATAGTCAAAATTATTTTATGGCTTTCTCAAGTTCTGCGGCAATCACTGCCATCGATTCTAGTCCACCAAACGCCAAATACCAATTCGCCGCATCTAAATATATGATGTGCTTATTTTTATAAGCATTAGTCTGTTGAACAATGGCATTATCTAATACCTTTTGTGCATTATTGACTTTATCTGTCACCGCCGCCGTACGATCTACCACAAGCAAATAATCTGGATTTTTTTCTAAAATATACTCAAATCCAACACTCATACCATGTGTCGATGACTTAATATTGGGATCAGCAGGTTTAAAACCAAATTTCTGGAAGACCATACTATAACGAGAATTATCACCAAAGGTACTAATTTTACTTTCATTCACTAACACAAGTAAGGCAGTCTTTCCTTTTGTCTCATTCGCGACTTGTGACACTTTAGCATCTAATGCATCTAATTTTGCTTTTGCTAGTGCTTCTTTATTAAAGATTTTACCTAATGCAGTAACATTTTCTTGGAAGCTTGGATAATAATTCGAGTAATCATTTTCCACATAGAACACGGGCGAAATTTCTTTCAATTTATCCAATAATTTTTGTTGACGCGGTGCGGCAATAATTAGATCAGGATTCAGTTCATTAATCGACTCAAATGCTGGCTCAGGTAATGAACCAACATCTTTAAATTTATCTTGTTTAAACTCATCTAAATAAGTTGGAATATGTCCTGCTTTAGGGAAGCCCACTATTTTATCAGTTTCTCCTAATGCGCGTAGGGTATCAGCTACACCAAAATCTAACACAACTACTTTTTGTGGATTTTGCGGCACGGTTTGCTCTCCTGCTGCATTTTTAACAATAATATCCTGCGCATTTGCCATCGTAGAAGCAAACAAAATAAAGCTAAGTGCGGTTAATTTTTTTAATGTTTTCATAAGGGATCTCCTATTTAAAATACACGGCAATTTTTTGTTGGTTAATTTCTTGAATTGGAATTTCCATATCATAAATATTCAGCAACACCTCTGACTGCATTATCTCATCTACTGAGCCTTGAGCGACCAGCTTCCCTCGCTTCATCGCAACCATATAATCAGAATAGCAAGAGGCGAAATTAATATCATGAATCACAATGACTACTGTTTTGTTCAGTTCCGTCACAAGCTTTCTCAATACTTGCATAATTTGTACCGAATGTTTCATATCTAAATTATTCAGTGGTTCATCAAGCAAAATATAATCAGTATCTTGTGCTAGTGTCATAGCAATATAAGCCCGTTGTCGTTGCCCCCCACTCAGGTTTTCAATATATTGCTCACGAATATCATCTAAGTTCATATATTTAATGGCATTATCAATAAAAGTGCGGTCAATTTCTGTTAGGTTTCCTTTCGAGTAAGGAAAACGACCAAACGCAACTAATTCTTCCACCGTAATTCGTAGATTAACGTGATTCGATTGTTTTAATATCGCCATTTTGCGTGCAATATCAGTGTTTTTTTGTTCTTTTAATGGCAAATGATTCAAATAGACTTCACCACTATCAGCTGTTAATAAACGGCTGATAATACCCAGTACGGTACTTTTCCCCGCCCCATTTGGCCCAATAAATGAAGTGATTTTTCCTGTTGGGATCACGAGTGAAACATCATCCACCACTTTTTTTTCGCCATAAGATTTACAAATATGCTTAATTTCTATTGCCATTTTTTATTTGCTCTTAATAACAAAGAAAGAAAATATAATCCGCCTACAAAATTAATGATAACGCTTAGCGGCGTGCTGAATGTAAAGACTTGTGTCAATAAAAATTGCCCACAAACTAACGTAAATACAGCAAGTAACATCGCAGCAGGAATCAAGAGTTTATGGCGATAATCCTGCATGAATTCAAAGGTGATATTCATCACAAGAAGCCCTAAAAAAACTAAGGGGCCGACAAGGGCGGTCGAGACAGATGTTAAAATAGCTACAATAATCAACAATTTTTTAACCATATGTTGATAATCCACACCCAGACTCAGTGCCTGTTCTCGCCCTAGTGCCAACACATCAAGATACTTCCAGTAACGTAGGCTATATAAAATCACCGCCACTAACATCGCTAACGCCAGCCAAAGAATCTTAGTATTAATCCGATTAAAACTCGCAAAACCAAAATCTTGCGAAATTTGAAACTCATTTGGATCAATCAACACCTCCATAAAGGTGGTTAAGCTACCGAAAAAAGTGCCAAAAACAATACCAACGAGCAATAAAAAGAAAATATTTTGTGATTCTCTTTTAAATAAGAAATGATAAAGCACAAGCATAAAACCAATCATTACACCTGTACTCATAAGAAATAGGACAAAAGGATTGATAGACAACAATGTCTTTGAACCAAATAAAAATAAAATTCCAGTTTGAATCAGTAAATACAATGAATCTAGCCCTAAAATACTTGGCGTGAGAATACGATTATTCACCACTGTTTGAAATAGCATCGTCGCAAGGGCAATAGCAATGCTGGTTATCACAATAGCGGATATCGTTAATGCCCGATTATTTAAAGCATATTGCCAACGATTTGGTAAATGATACCCAAGAAATAATGCAATACTGACAAGTGCTAATATGCCTAAAATCGCAATACGAAGTATGGATGATTTACGCATAACGGTACCTTTTCAATAAAAAATACAAGAAAATACCGCTTCCCATCACACCAACTACTGCATTAATAGAAATTTCATAAGGATAAATCAAACAACGCCCCAAAATATCGCAAAACAATACAAAAACGGCACCTAAAAGTGCGGTGTGAGAAAGAATTTTTTTGAGATTATCACCTAAATATAGAGTCACTAAATTTGGAACGATAAGACCCAGAAAAGGAATTACCCCAACAGAAACAATAATAATCGATGAAACTGTCGATACAATAAGCAAACCTATATAAAGCACTTGGTTATAATTTAGCCCAAGATTAGTAGCGAAATCTTTTCCCATTCCTACAATCGAAAAACGCTGTGCAAATAAATAAGAAATAATCAGCATCGGCAGGCTAAAATAAAGCAATTCATAGCGCCCGCTCATCACTAATGAAAAATCCCCTTGAAGCCAACCAGAAAGGTTTTGCAATAAATCTTGTTGATATGCAATAAATGCGGTGATTGAACTGATCACATTGCCAAACATCATTCCCACCAATGGCACAAAAATAGTATCTTTAAACTTTAAACGGGAAAGAATGCTCATAAATAATAGCGATCCAATAAAAGAAACAAGCACAGCAATAACTGTTTTTAAAAACATTGATGCACCTGGAAAAAAGAGAATGGCCAATAAAATGCCAAGACGCGCACTATCCATTGTGCCTGCAGTTGTGGGAGAAACGAAACGGTTTCTGCTTAATTGCTGCATCACCAACCCACAAATACTTAAAGAAGCACCAGCAATCAAAATACTTACTAAACGAGGCACTCGACTATCTAGAAATATTTGCCATTGACTATCTTCCAAATTGAATAAGCCCCTCATAGTGACGGAACTTACCCCAAGAAAAAGTGAAATAACCGAAAGCAAAATAAGCAGAAAAATCCAATATCGCCGTTTAAACATCATTATAATGAGAATAATTATTGATTATAAGAGGATAGCATATTGAATGATTAAAAGAAATTTAAATTAAATACGTGTGTAGTTTATCTTTTCAGAGCAGGAAAATAATACATCACTTTACTCAATAAAAGTACGGTAGTTTTTTCCGCTATTTTTCCATTCGATTATTTGCTCAATTAACGAAATTAATTTATCCCTTTCAACACTATTTAGTTGATTAAATAATCGATCCACCTGATAAACCTGTTCTGTCGGTTGTAACTAACGAATCATAACCTCACATAGCTATTCTATAAAAAATATAAAAACTTGTTGCATTCTCCTTATTTTTCCAGTAACTTGGGAACTATTATCTATTTGGAGATTTAATATGTTTATTATCCGTCGTCACCATCATCACCATTTAACTGAATAATCTTTCAGGTTTTTGGTGTGCTTGGAAGATTTCTTCCGAGCTGACAGGATAATCTAAATGTTACCCCTCGGAAGGCAACTTTCGAGGGGTTTTATTTTATGGTGATAAAAGGAGATTATACTATGCAACATCACTATTTATTCAATACGTCAAATTTTTACAGTACAGTATTCACTATTTAATTTATAAGGAAAAACAAAATGTTATCAAATCCTGTTGTTATTTCGATCATTGTTTTGCTCACTCTTAGCTTACTGCGTATTAATGTAATTATTGCTCTTGTGACTGCCTCTCTCACTGCTGGGCTTTGCGGTGATCTAAGTTTAAGTAAAACTATTGAAACCTTCACTGGAGGCTTAGGTGGCGGTGCTGAAGTGGCGATGAATTATGCGATGCTTGGTGCGTTTGCTATTGCGATTTCTAAATCAGGTATCACTGATTTAATTGCTTATAAAATTATTACCAAAATGAATAAAACGCCTACTTCTAGCAACTTAGTATGGTTTAAATATTTTATTTTTGGGGTACTCGCCTTATTTGCTATTTCATCACAAAATCTTCTTCCCGTACATATTGCCTTTATTCCTATTGTTGTGCCACCACTCCTTTCTATTTTTAATCGTTTAAAAATCGATCGCCGTGCTATCGCTTGTGTACTCACCTTTGGTTTAACCGCTACTTATATGTTGCTTCCCGTTGGTTTCGGTAAAATTTTTATTGAAAGTATTTTAGTAAAAAATATTAATCAAGCGGGGGAAGCTCTCGGATTACATACTGATGTTGCACAAGTTTCTCTTGCAATGCTCTTGCCTGTAAGCGGTATGATTTTAGGCCTGTTTATTGCTGTATTTATTAGTTATCGTAAGCCACGTGAATATGATGTTACTATTGAAGAACCCACTACAAAAGAAATTGAAGCTCACATTGCAAACATTAAATCAAAACAAATTATTGCCAGTGTAATTGCGATTATAGCCACATTTACCACGCAATTAATGACAAGTTCAACTATTATTGGTGGGCTAGTCGGGTTAATTATTTTTGCTGTATTTGGTATTTTTAAACTGAAAGAAAGTAATGATATTTTTCAAAAAGGGTTACATCTAATGGCGATGATCGGCTTTGTGATGATTGCCGCATCTGGTTTTGCGAATGTCATTAATGCAACAACAGGCGTCACGGATTTGGTTCAAGGTTTAAGTAATGGTGCGGTACAGAGCAAAGGGTTAGCGGCGTTTCTAATGTTACTAGTCGGGTTATTAATTACGATGGGAATTGGGTCGTCATTCTCTACAGTGCCGATTATTACTTCCATTTATGTGCCACTTTGTTTATCTTTCGGTTTTTCTCCATTAGCCACTGTAGCTATTGTAGGTGTTGCAGCCGCCTTAGGAGATGCGGGCTCCCCCGCCTCTGATTCAACATTGGGTCCAACATCAGGATTAAATATAGATGGTAAACACGATCACATTTGGGATTCCGTTGTTCCAACCTTTATTCACTATAATATTCCATTATTAGTGTTTGGCTGGATTGCAGCTATGTATCTTTAGCGATTATAATCCCCCTTTGGGGGATTTTTATGGCGATTCAATTACTAATTCAACGTCTGGAACAAAAAGTTCAGCATCTTTATCAGGATTATTTACCTCAACGTGAAGAAAAAATCTTTGCTAAATTTGACCGCTCTTTATTTAGTGAGTACGGGCAAACTGTCGGTTTTTATCTAACTGAGCTAAACCAAACGCTTGATAAGATTAAAATGTTAGAATCGGACATTCCCACTCACTATGCCTATCTAGCAGAACGTTTAGTGGCTCAGTGCACGGTGCTTTCAGAAGCATTAGCACGCAAAAAAAATACGTTAAATACTCAATCCTCATCAGCTACATTCGCGCCCGTTAAAAGTCCACAACATAACATTCACAGGTTACCGCCAAGAGAACGTCTAGAAAAATATTATGAAGCATTAGAAAAACTAAATAAACTTTACCAGGAACAATGTGATTTAGCACGAACATCTCCCCTTCACGATGATGCGATTCGCCATACACAGCTCGCAGAACGTTATAAGCAACGCCATCAAAAATGCCAAGATGCGATAGATCTATTAGAAGAATATTTGGCATTCAAAGAAGAACAAGAAAATCACACTTTATAATGAGGATTATCATATTAAATCTGCCAATCAATGGGATTTATCCCATTTTCTTCTAAATATTTATTCGTTTTGGAAAAATGATGACAGCCAAAGAAACCTCGATGTGCTGACAACGGGGAAGGATGCGGAGCCGTTAAAACAAGGTGACGAGTGCGGTCAATAATTTGCCCTTTTTTTTGTGCGTGACTGCCCCAAAGTAAAAATACGAGTTTTTCACGATGTTCATTAAGCGCCGCAATAACACGATCGGTGAATGTCTCCCAACCGAAATTAGCATGTGAATGAGCCATACCACGCTCCACGGTAAGCACAGTGTTGAGCAACAATACTCCTTGTTCTGCCCATTTGACTAAATAACCATGTGATGGCATTTGAAATCCAGAAATATCTTGTGTGAGTTCTTTATACATATTTAATAGGGAAGGGGGAATGGCTACTTCAGGTTTTACCGAAAAAGCTAATCCATGAGCTTGGTTTGGACCATGATAGGGATCCTGACCTAGAATCACAACTTTCACATCTTCAAAAGCGGTATATTTGAATGCATTAAATACATCTTCTTGTGGGGGATAAATCGTTTTCCCGCTTGCTCTTGCAAGATGAACCTGTTGTAGTGCATGTTGAAAGTAAGGTTGTTCTTTTTCTTTTCCGATAACATCTGTCCAGGTTTTCATTATTGTGATCCTATTAATAAGTTTGTTCTTATTATAAACAAAAAAATTAAGGTAATAAAAAGCTTAAAAGTTAAATTAATGTTAAACAATTTTAAATAAACCGCTATAGAAATGACCAAAACTTAATTTAGATCAAGTTTTTAAAATTATCCTAAAAAGATAACCTGTTCTTTATCAAAAAAAATCTAAAATAATTTGAAACCTTCAAATTATTTGATAAAATTTATACAGTTTTTATGATTATTCAATGCCAATTAGGAGGCTATTATGATTAAAGGTATTCAAATTACTCAAGCGGCAAATGACAATTTGCTTAATTCATTCTGGTTGTTAGACAGCGAAAAAAATGAAGCTCGTTGCTTATGTGCAAAAGGCGAATTCGCTGAAGACCAAGTTGTTGCAGTGAGCGAATTAGGTCAAATCGAATACCGTGAATTACCAGTAAACGTAGCACCAACTGTTAAAGTTGAAGGTGGCCAACATTTAAACGTAAACGTATTACGTCGTGAAACTTTAGAAGATGCGGTAAATAACCCAGATAAATATCCACAATTAACTATCCGTGTTTCTGGTTACGCAGTACGTTTCAACTCTTTAACTCCGGAACAACAACGCGACGTTATCACTCGTACTTTCACTGAAAGCCTATAATTTCAGCTTGAATGAAAAAAGAAACCCCGAATTAATTCGGGGTTTTGTTTTATCTAAAATTTGACCGCACTTTTCCCTTTCATCCCTAGCGATTTCCATGCTTTTCAGGTACAATCCGCCAGTTAAATTTATTGATTTTTTTGAGAAAAACTATCTTTTATGAAGAATATTCGCAACTTTTCTATTATTGCCCATATTGACCACGGTAAATCGACGCTTTCTGACCGTTTGATTCAAACTTGTGGTGGCCTTTCGGATCGCGAAATGGAAGCGCAAGTGCTAGATTCTATGGATCTTGAGCGTGAGCGCGGAATTACCATCAAAGCACAAAGTGTTACTTTAAATTATAAAGCCAAAGATGGCGAAACTTATCAATTAAACTTTATCGATACACCGGGACACGTGGACTTTTCCTATGAAGTGTCTCGCTCTCTTGCTGCTTGTGAAGGGGCGTTGTTGGTAGTCGATGCAGGTCAAGGAGTAGAAGCTCAAACCTTAGCAAACTGTTATACCGCAATCGAAATGGATTTAGAAGTGGTACCGATTTTAAACAAAATCGATTTACCTGCAGCAGATCCTGAACGCGTAGCGGAAGAAATTGAAGATATCGTGGGAATTGATGCGATGGAAGCGGTTCGATGCTCTGCTAAAACGGGTGTCGGTATCGAAGATGTATTAGAAGAAATCGTTGCAAAAATTCCAGCACCAGAAGGTGATCCTAATGCACCATTACAAGCATTGATTATTGATTCTTGGTTCGATAACTATTTGGGTGTGGTATCTTTAGTTCGCATTAAAAATGGGGTATTACGTAAAGGCGATAAAATTAAAGTGATGTCTACAGGGCAAACTTACAATGTAGACCGTTTAGGGATTTTCACGCCAAAACAAGAAGATACTGCCGTTTTAGAATGCGGTGAAGTTGGTTGGGTAGTTTGTGCGATTAAAGATATTTTAGGTGCGCCAGTTGGGGATACTTTAACGCTTCAACATAATCCTGCAACTGAAGTTTTACCAGGCTTTAAAAAAGTAAAACCGCAGGTTTATGCTGGACTTTTCCCTGTAAGTTCTGATGATTATGAAGCGTTTCGCGATGCTCTCGGCAAATTAAGTTTAAATGATGCCTCACTTTTCTATGAGCCAGAAAATTCTACCGCACTTGGTTTTGGTTTCCGTTGTGGTTTCCTTGGCCTTTTACATATGGAAATCATTCAAGAGCGCCTAGAACGTGAGTATGATTTAGATCTTATCACTACTGCACCAACAGTAATTTACGAAGTGCAGTTAACGAATGGTGATATTGTTTACGTCGATAGTCCATCGAAATTGCCTCCGCTTAATAATATTGCTGAAATCCGCGAGCCGATTGCAGAATGTAATATGTTAGTGCCGCAAGAATATTTAGGTAACGTCATTACTCTTTGTGTGGAAAAACGTGGCGTGCAAACTAATATGGTATATCACGGTAATCAGATTGCGCTGACTTATGAAATTCCAATGGGCGAAGTTGTTCTAGACTTCTTTGACCGATTAAAATCAACATCGCGTGGTTATGCTTCGTTAGATTACGGTTTTAAACGTTTCCAAGCTGCAGATATGGTTCGCGTGGATATTATGATTAACAGCGAACGAGTAGATGCTTTGGCTTTAATCGTTCATAAAGATAATTCACAATATCGTGGTCGTGAATTGGTTGAAAAAATGCGTGAGTTAATTCCTCGTCAGCAATTTGATATTGCTATTCAAGCCGCGATTGGTAACCACATTATTGCGCGTTCAACCGTAAAACAATTACGTAAAAACGTATTGGCAAAATGTTATGGTGGTGACGTGAGCCGTAAGAAAAAACTCTTACAGAAACAGAAAGAAGGTAAAAAACGTATGAAGTCTTTAGGTAACGTAGAAGTGCCGCAAGAAGCGTTTTTAGCAATTTTACACGTAGGAAAAGATAAATAAGGGAAATTATGTCAAATTTATTTTTTGTAATTTTACTAGCTGTTGGTTTTGGAGTATGGAAATTATTGGATTATTTCCAATTACCAAACACATTCAGTATTGTACTGCTAATTTTGACCGCACTTTCAGGGGTCTTATGGTGCTACCATTATTTTGTGGTAACGCCAAAACGGAATCGTAAAATCGCACGTGCTGAACAGCGTTCAGGTCAGGCATTAACAGATGAAGAAAAAGCAAAAATTGAACCGGTCTCTGAGGCTTCTGAATTTTTATCATCTCTTTTTCCAGTACTTTCTGTCGTATTCTTAGTGCGTTCTTTTTTATTTGAACCATTTCAAATTCCTTCTGGCTCAATGGAGTCAACCCTACGAGTGGGCGATTTTTTAATCGTAAACAAATATACTTATGGCATCAAAGATCCTATTTTCCAAAATACAATTATTGCTGGAAATAAACCTCAACGTGGGGATGTTATTGTATTCAAGGCACCTGAACAAGCTTTAATTCGTACGGGCCTAGGTGCAACTCGAGCTGCTTTTGCAGAAAATTTAGCGCTAAGCTCAAAAGATAATATGTCTGGTGTCGATTATATTAAGCGTATTGTTGGAAAGGGCGGAGATCGCGTCATTTTTGATCCGGAACAAAAAACGCTAAAAGTGGTATATGGCAAAGAAGGCAAACCTTGTGAAATTGATTGCGAAACCAAGGCGTTTGAATATACACAAAATCCAACAAATCCCGCTTTTCCAAATGAATTAGAATTGACTGAAAAAGGTGATGTGACACACAATGTGTTAATTAGCGAATATCGTCGTTATTCAGGTCCTGAGTTTTTCCCACAAGAAGGTATGCAAACTGCTGAATGGCTTGTGCCAGAAGGGCAGTATTTTGTGATGGGTGATCACCGCGATCACAGCGATGATAGCCGTTTCTGGGGCTTTGTGCCTGAAAAAAATATTGTGGGTAAAGCCACTTATATTTGGATGAGCTTAGAAAAAGAAGCGAATGAGTGGCCAACAGGTTTCCGTTTTGATCGTTTCTTTACAGCAATAAAATAAGATGAATCATTTAGATCGACTTGAGCGTAAAATCGGCTATCGTTTTAATGATATTGCGCTTTTAAAGCAGGCACTTACGCATCGAAGTGCGGCGGCTCAACATAATGAACGCCTAGAATTTCTAGGCGATTCTATTCTTAATTTCACTATCGCTGAGGCGCTTTATCATCAGTTTCCACATTGTAATGAAGGTGAGCTGAGCCGTATGCGAGCTACTTTGGTGAGAGAGCCCACTTTAGCGATTTTAGCGCGTCAATTTGAATTGGGCGATTATATGTCGCTTGGTTCTGGCGAGCTAAAGAGCGGTGGTTTTCGCCGCGAATCTATTCTTGCCGATTGCGTAGAAGCGATTATTGGCGCAATGTCTTTGGATCAAGGATTGGCTGTGACGACCCAAGTGATTCGAAATTGGTATCAACAATTATTGGCTGAAATCAAACCGGGCGATAACCAAAAAGATGCGAAAACTCGTTTGCAAGAATATTTACAAGGTAAACATCTGCCATTGCCAACTTATGAAGTAGTCAATATTCAAGGGGAAGCCCATTGCCAAATTTTCACAGTTGAATGCAAAGTGAAAAGTGTGGATAAAATTGACCGCACTTTTGTTGCAAAAGGATCTAGCCGTCGTAAAGCTGAACAAGCAGCAGCAGAACAAATTTTAAAAGAACTGGACATCAAATGACCGAACAATTCGACAAAACCTATTGCGGCTTTATTGCTATCGTAGGTCGCCCAAATGTGGGTAAATCAACGCTCTTAAATAAAATTTTAGGACAAAAAATTTCAATTACATCGCGTAAAGCACAAACCACGCGTCACCGTATTGTTGGGATTAAAACTGAAGGGGCATATCAAGAAATCTATGTGGATACGCCGGGACTTCATATTGAAGAGAAACGTGCTATTAACCGCTTAATGAACCGAGCAGCAAGTAGTGCTATCGGCGATGTTGATTTAATTATTTTTGTCGTAGATGGCACACACTGGAATGCAGATGATGAGATGGTGCTAAACAAATTACGCAATGCAAAAGCACCCGTTGTGTTAGCTATTAACAAAGTCGATAACATCAAAAATAAAGATGATTTATTGCCGTTTATTACGGAACTTAGCAGTAAATTTAATTTTGCTCACATTGTGCCAATTTCTGCACAGCGTGGTAATAATGTTCATGAATTAGAGAAAATTGTACGCCAATCTTTACGCGAAGGTGTGCATCATTTTCCAGAAGATTATGTCACAGACCGTTCACAACGTTTTATGGCATCGGAAATAATCCGTGAAAAATTAATGCGTTTTACGGGTGAAGAATTGCCTTATTCTGTGACTGTTGAAATCGAACAGTTCAAAGTGAATGAACGTGGCACTTATGAAATAAATGGACTAATTCTCGTTGAACGTGAAGGTCAGAAAAAAATGGTAATTGGTGCGGGCGGTCAAAAAATTAAAACTATTGGTATGGAAGCACGCGCTGATATGGAACGTTTATTTGATAACAAAGTCCATCTTGAACTTTGGGTGAAAGTAAAATCAGGTTGGGCTGACGATGAACGTGCACTGCGTAGTTTAGGATATATGGATGAATAAAGTGCGGTGATATTTCTAATATTCTTAAAATCGCATTATGCTAGGCATAATGTGATTTTTCCATAAAAAATATCCTTTTATTTTTCCTATTGATTCAATTTAGCAACTACTTTTTCAGTCTTTTATCTACTATATAGGGATCAAAATTGCGGAGGAATCCAACTAACAAGCTTTGATTATAAATGTGGTAAATAGACGTCCTATGTTTAAATTATTTTGGCATAAATAGTACAATTAAGTATAAATTTGGACAATAAATAACACGATTGCCGATATACACATAAAAGGTGCAAAGGGTAAGAATTGGGATTTTCGTCGATAAACCAATGTAAAAACGATTCCTAATAAGCACGCTATGAGTAAAAAGTGTGGTAAATGTGACAATGGAATAAAGCTACCTATCCCTAATGACAACCACCAATCACCTTTACCAAAAACTTCCTTGCCATAATAAACTTTTGCCCCTCCATAGATAAGACCAAAAACAGAGAAAAAACCAGCTGAGCTTTGCAAGCTTTCGATTAACGATAAGGGGGAAAAATAGAAATAAGCCCCTAATACGCCTAAAGCAAATAATGCTAAGCAAAGCGTTGGAGAAATAAGTTGATAATGCCAATCAAGGTAACTCATTGTCCAAAGCATAAGAAGTACTACTCCAGCCCATAATGAGAGGGATTCATTTTTTAATATCAAATGCAAAAAGAGAAATAAAAAACCGACACTAAAAAAGTAAACTAAAATATGACCGCACTTTTTCTGTTGAATTGTCGAAGCATCAGGTTGAAAAAATGGGGCATTTTCTGGGAACAATTCAATATAAGCATCGTAAATATCTTTCTGTAAACAAGTAATAAACACTGATACATAACACCATAAAACTACGCCACTAATCCCGCCGAATAAAAATGAGGCTAAGTAAATCATTAAATCACTGCGCCCATATTAAAGATAGGTAAATACATTCCCATCATAATAATTCCAATCAGACTGCCGATGATCACCATCATTAATGGCTCTAGCATTTGTGAGAGTAAGTCAATTTGATGATTAAGTTTTTCTTGGTAATTATCCGCGATATGCTCTAGCATCAAAGCGAGTTTTCCGCTTTGCTCGCCAATTTGTAGCATTTGTTGTGCTTCCATCGGGAAAAGATCGCTACTTACACTATGAGAAAAGGCATAACCTTGAGAAACCCATTGTAAAATTGACCGCACTTCTTTATCTAATACGATGTCATTTACAAGCGTTTTCTTGGTTTGCCACGTTTGTATGCGAGGGAGAAAACTCTCTAGTGCTTGATTAAGCGGTACGCCAGCCTGCAACATAATTTGTAAACTTTGACTAAAGTTCACTAAACGTGAAAGATTTTGAATTGTGCCAAAAATAGGCGTGATAGAAATAAGTTGATTTTTCTGTTGATGAAACCAGGTCTGGCGTTTTAGATAGAAGTTATAAAATAGAAAACAACTAAAAGCGAAAAATAGCAAAATGCCAATATTTTGCTTAAGAAAATTGGATATAGAGAGCAATATTGCGGTTATTGTTGGTAACTCAGCATTATTGCCACTGTACATTTCAGCAAATTGAGGCACGATAAAAAGTAGTAATGCGAGTGTCAATAATAGAGAAATTCCCAACACCATTGATGGGTATAACATAATTTTCTGTAATTTGCGTTGTAATGCTAAAGATTGGCTACGATGCGTGGCTATTTTTTTACAAACAACGGAAAGTTTGCCCGTCATTTCTCCCACTTGAATCAGTTGAATTTCTTGTTGTGTGAGATATTTCCCTTGTTGTTCAATCGCCTGTGAGAATGCTAAACCAGATTCAATGGATTGCAGTAGTCGTTCAAGCCATTCATTGAGCATAATTTGAGTACAATTTTGTTGCAAAATTTGCAGACTGTTTTTTAACGGAATTGCGGACTGTAGCAATGTCGCTAATTGATTGAGTAATTCACTGATTTCTGAATTTTTGGGCTTTGCCCCAAATTGCCAGTTTTGTTGTAATCTGATGTGAGTAAGGCCGCGGCTTATTAATTGAAAGTGTGCTTGTTGTTTCGTATCCGCAATAATTGAGCCTTTTTGTTTCTGATTTAATGCGTTACTACCTTGATAATAAAAAAGTTTTTTAGTCATGAGTTTTTACCTAACACACGTTCAATTTCTTTCTCATCTGTTATGCCTTGGCTAACTTTTTCTAAACCACTCGTATGTAAATTTTTAAAATCCGTTTGATAGCCATTCTGCTGCCAATGTAGAAATTGATACACGCCGATTCGACCTTGATAACCTTGATGGCAATCACAAGAATTTATTAAATTTCCACCGCACTTTGGACAGATTTTTCGTACAAGACGCTGAGCAATGACGAGCAGCAAACTGTTTTCAATCTCATGTTGTTGAATACCGAGTTGTTGTAAGCGAGAAATTGCAGATATTGCATCATTGGTATGTAAAGTTGAAAGCACCAAATGCCCCGTTTGGGCGGCACGTAGTGCAATCATTGCACTTTCTTCATCGCGAATTTCACCTAGCATAATGATGTCGGGATCTTGACGTAAAAAAGCGCGTAATAGACGGCTAAAATCTAATCCAATCTGTGGATTAATTTGGCTTTGAATGATGCCATCAAGCTCAATTTCAATGGGATCCTCGGCGGTCATAATATGTTTATCAGGCGTATTTAGCCACTGAAGTGCGGTGTAAAGTGAGATACTTTTCCCACTTCCTGTTGGGCCGGTTACTAAAATTAATCCTTGTGGTTGGCTAAGTGCGCGTTGAAATGCTTGCTGTTGAGTCTCTGTCATGCCCAGTTCAGAAAAGCTGAGTTCTACTGGTTTATTTTGCTGTGCTCTCAGGACAACTTTCTCTCCCCAATGAGTTGGGAGTGTTGAAAGACGGAAATCAAGAATATCGGAAAACGTAGTTTTAAATTGAAATCGCCCATCTTGTGGAAGGCGGGTTTCACTGATATCTAATTTAGCGAGTAGTTTTAGGCGAGAAATAATTCGATTAGCCAAATTTTTACTAAGTGGAGGCTGAGCTTGTAAAACACCGTCAATTCTAAACCGAACTTGGAAATGATCCGATAAGCTCTCCAAATGAATATCTGAGGCATTGTTTTGTAAAGCGGATTCAAAAATTTGATTAAGCAAGCGAATGACAGGCTCATCATCTTGTTGTTCAAGATGGGACTGTTCTTGATGTTGGTAATATTTAACTTGCTCTTCCACTTTAGGTTGATTAGGAGCAAGTTGCTGTAATAGTTCTTTAAGTTGAGAGCTTTCTAATAAAACTGGCTCAACAAGTTTACCGGTTATAAACGCAATAGTTTCACAGGCGGAAAGATTAGAAAGAGAATCTACACCTAGCCAGAGACGATTATTTTCTTCTTTGAGTGGTAACGCAAAATAACGTAAGAGTAGCGACTGTTGTTGCTGATTACGCCCCCATAGGTCTGGCGAGATCGTAAATATCTCGCCATTTTGTGCTTTTACACGAGGTTTTGCACTAGTTAAGTCGATCATTTTGAACAGAATCCAGCAGGGAAAATATCGGCATTCGTTGTGCCACAGGTGGTTTTCCATGTAACGCCTTTTGCACTATCGCCTTCCGCTGTGAGTGTGTAACTCATTCCATCTAATGTACCATTACCCGCTACTGTTATTGCACCGTTGCTTGTTGTCACTGATTTTACATAGCCTTTTGCTGTTGTAATATCAGCTGCAATTCCATTGCTTCCTCCTGAGCAACTAGAAGGTTTGCCTGTGCTATAAACGCATAATTCCACATCTGACTTGTAAGGTGCAGAAGCTTGCAGTAATTCGGATACCGCAGCTTTTTTGGTATAATTTTGATAAGAAGGAATAGCGATAGTGGCTAAAATCGCGATGATGGCGATGACTATCATCAATTCAATTAAGGTAAACCCTTTCTTCAAGGTAGTTTGTGTAGTTAGTTTCATTTATTTTCCTTTCGTTAAGCCTTTATTGGCTGAAATATTGTGAAAAAGGAAAATTGTTTTGTAAAACAGACCGCACTTTTTCTGCGATCCTGATCGCAAAAATAGGAAAAATGTATGCGAAAAATAAAAGATATTGAGAAAGGATTTCTGACTGATTGTCGACAAATTCGATCTCCGCATTTTGATGAACGCCCAGATTTACAGGATATTTCACTTCTTGTGATCCATTACATTAGCTTACCGCCAGAACAATTTGGTGGTGGATATGTGGATGATTTTTTTCAAGGGAAATTAGATCCTAAGATTCATCCTTATTTTGAAGAAATTCATCAAATGCGTGTTTCTGCCCATTGTTTGATTGAACGAGATGGGCGAATCACGCAATATGTTAATTTCAAGCATAGGGCTTGGCATGCTGGATTATCTAGCTTTCAAGGAAGAGAAAAATGTAATGATTTTGCCATTGGAATTGAGTTAGAAGGTAGTAATGAGCAGCCTTTTACTAATGAGCAGTATTTGGCATTGCAAGAGCTTACTAACTTAATCATGAAAAATTACCCTAAAATTACGAAAGAACGAATTGTTGGGCATTGTGATATTTCGCCAGGACGTAAGATCGATCCTGGTCAATATTTCGATTGGGAACGTTATTTTGCCAGCCTAAAATAATTTGTTTAAAAATTAAACACTAAAATTTAGAGACTTCTGTGTATTACAAATATTGTTATGATTTATTTTTAAGTGATTGAATTAAAATGGAAAAAATTTCTCTTGGAATTGTCTTAGAAAGGTTTTTTTGAGTTATACAACATTATAGATTTTCTCAATCACAATTTTATCCACAGAAATATTGAATAACTCAAAGAGATTGTTAAAAGATCTTTGGTGAATGGCGTCCCTTTAAAAATTGTATTTTTTTACCGCACTTTCTTCTATTTTTGTATGTAAAAAGTGTGGTTTATTTTTTCTTTAGATTTTTAGATTGAAAATAACTCAATTTATTTTTAAGTTCGATGTGATAAGGATCCTTTCCTGTTTTTACTCAATCAATTCACAATCAGAAATCCGTTATTCACAATGTTATCCACAATCTGTGTATTTTATTGTGTAACCAGCCCTTTGGTTGATAAAAACACTGATTTATGAAACAATCTGCAGACTATTTTTGTATGAAAAATTTAAGGTAAAACGATAGTGATCGATTTTGATGGCTACCGTCCAAATGTGGGTATTGTGATTTGTAATCGCAACGGGCAAGTGCTTTGGGCGAAGCGCTGTGGGCAAAATTCGTGGCAGTTTCCGCAAGGTGGCATTAATGATAATGAAAGTGCCGAGCAAGCGATGTATCGTGAACTGTACGAAGAAGTTGGTCTACAGCCTAAAGATGTTCGCATTTTATATGTATCTAAGCATTGGTTGCGTTATAAATTACCAAAACGTTTGTTGCGTTATGACAGCAAACCAATGTGTATAGGGCAAAAACAACGCTGGTTTTTGTTGCAGCTTGTTGGCGATGAAAAAAATATCAATATGCAAACGACTAAATCGCCAGAATTTGATGGATGGCGTTGGGTGAGTTTTTGGTATCCTGTTCGTCAGGTCGTATCTTTCAAAAAAGAAGTGTATCGCAAAGCGATGAAAGAGTTTTCGGGTGTATTGTTCTCAGAAAATCCTCCTGTGTATCAACCTGCACGAGAATTGGAGCAAAAATCTTATACTCATCCTAAAAAATATAATGGTTCAAAATTTCCAAAACGTTCTTTCAATAAAACAAGGAATTCATAATGCTTAGCTTTATTTTACTTTGTTTGCTTGTGGGGGCGGTTGCTGGCTTTTTTGCGGGGCTTTTTGGTATTGGTGGCGGATTGCTGATTGTTCCTGTATTGGTGTACTTATTGCCAATGGTGGGCGTGCCAGAACCTTTATTAATGTCTACCGCACTTGGAACCTCTTTCGCAACGATTGTGATTACTGGCTTTTCTTCGGCTCAGCGACATCATAAGTTAGGTAATGTTGTGTGGAGTGCTGTGAAGATCCTTGCTCCGAGCATCATGGTTAGCGTGTTTATTTGCGGTTTTTTTATCGGAAAACTTGATCGCGATATTTCTAGTAAATTATTTGCCTGTTTAGTTGTTTATCTCGCAGTTAAAATGGTCTTATCTATTAAACCTAAGACAAATAAAACAGTTAAGCCTTTAACGACTCAATCGTCTATTATCGGTGGTATTTTAATTGGCATGGCATCTAGTGCTGCAGGTATCGGTGGTGGCGGATTTATTGTGCCGTTTTTAAATTCTCGCGGTATCGATATGAAAAAGGCTATTGGTTCCTCGGCTTTCTGTGGCATGTTACTCGGAACTTCTGGAATGTTCAGTTTCATGTTAAGTGGCTTGGGGAATGCGGCAATGCCGGAATATTCTTTAGGTTACATTTATTTCCCTGCAGTGTTATGTATTACTGCCACATCGTTTTTCACATCAAAACTTGGTGCGACAGCCACCTCAAAACTACCGGTGCCAACTTTAAAGAAAGGATTTGCACTTTTATTAATTACTATTGCTGTTGATATGTTTATTAGATAGAGAAAATTATGAATTCAAATTACTTGCTTCTGCCTCATTTTGATCCAACCATTTTTACTCTTGGTGATAGCAATATCGGCTTACGTTGGTATGGTTTGATGTACCTTTTAGGTTTTATTTTTGCACGCTGGCTTGCGGTTCGCCGTGCTAATCGCCCAAATAGCGGTTGGACCGTGGATCAGGTTGATACCTTACTTTTCAACGGTTTTATGGGCGTATTTATTGGCGGACGTGTTGGCGATGTATTTTTTTATAATTTGGATCGTTTCTTACAAGAGCCACTTTATTTATTCCGTGTTTGGGAAGGTGGAATGTCTTTCCATGGCGGTTTAATAGGCGTCATTGTTGCCATGATTTGGACGTCTTATTCACAAAAACGTAATTTTTGGCAAACAGCTGATTTTGTTGCACCTTTGATTCCGTTTGGTTTAGGTTTAGGTAGAATTGGTAATTTCATTAATCTTGAGCTATGGGGACGCGAAACGGATGCGCCTTGGGCAATGATTTTCCCGAATGATCCGCTATTACTTCCTCGTCATCCATCCCAACTTTATGAAGCCTTTTTAGAAGGCGTAGTGTTGTTTACGATTCTGAATATTTTTATTAAAAAGCCACGTCCAATGGGCTCTGTTGCAGGCTTATTCTTAATTGGTTATGGCATCTTCCGTTTTATTGTGGAATATGTGCGTGAACCTGAAGTTGAAAATTTCTTTGGGGTCATTACAAGAGGACAAGCACTTTGTTTACCGATGATTATTGGTGGTGCCTTAATTATGGCTTGGGCTTATTCACGCAAAAGTGCGGTAATAAAATAGGAGATTTTTATGAAGCAATATCTTGATCTGTGTCGTCGTATTGTTAATGAAGGTGAATGGGTTGCCAATGAGCGTACAGGTAAGCGCTGTCTCACTGTTATTAATGCAGATTTAGAATATGATGTGGCGAATAATCAATTTCCGTTGATTACTACGCGTAAAAGTTATTGGAAAGCTGCAATTGCCGAATTTTTAGGTTACATTCGTGGATATGACAATGCTGCTGATTTCCGAGCACTTGGTACTAAAACTTGGGATGCCAATGCGAATGAAAATGCCGCATGGCTCGAGAATCCACACCGTAGAGGCGTTGATGATATGGGGCGCGTATATGGTGTGCAAGGTAGGGCATGGCGTAAGCCTAATGGTGAAACCATCGATCAGCTACGCAAAATTGTTAATAATTTGACAAAGGGCATTGATGATAGAGGGGAAATTTTAACCTTCTTTAACCCTGGTGAGTTTGAGCTTGGTTGTCTTCGTCCTTGTATGCATACGCATACTTTTTCTCTTGTGGGCGATACTTTACATCTTACTAGTTATCAACGTTCTTGTGATGTTCCGCTTGGATTGAATTTCAATCAAATTCAGGTGTTTACTTTCTTAGCGCTTATGGCTCAGATCACGGGCAAAAAAGCAGGCAAGGCATATCATAAAATTGTGAATGCGCATATTTATGAAGATCAGCTTGAGTTAATGCGTGATGTACAACTTAAACGCGAGCCTTTCCCATTGCCAAAATTAGAAATTAATCCAGATATAAAAACGCTTGAAGATTTGGAAACTTGGGTCACGATGGATGATTTCAAAGTTGTTGGCTATCAATCTCATGATCCGATTAAATATCCTTTTTCCGTCTAATGGATGTAGCAAAAGTGCGGTCAGAATTTGACGAGAAAATGATGCGCTATGCCCTTAATCTTGCGGATAAAGCGGAAGCATTAGGTGAGATTCCTGTGGGAGCGGTTTTGGTAGATGATGCTGGAAATATTATTGGAGATGGTTGGAATCTTTCCATTGTTCAAAGCGATCCTACCGCACATGCTGAAATCATCGCTTTGCGTAATGGCGCGAAAAATATTCAAAATTATCGTTTACTGAATACTACGCTTTATGTGACATTAGAGCCTTGCACAATGTGCGCTGGGGCAATTTTGCATAGCAGAATTAAACGCCTTGTGTTCGGCGCTTCTGATTATAAAACTGGGGCTGTTGGATCACGTTTCCATTTTTTTGATGATTATAAGATGAATCATACTCTGGAGATTACATCTGGTGTATTAGCAGAAGAGTGTAGTCATAAATTAAGCGCATTTTTTCAGAAACGCCGTGAACAGAAAAAAGCAGAAAAACAAAAACAACAATTGCATGTAGCATCTTATGAAGAAAGATAATTATTTTTCGCTACGAACAAGAATCAAAAATCGACAATCATACTCATTATCTTCGTCAGCCTGACGATATTCTTCAAATTTAACGATCCATTCGTTCCAATCAAGTGTAGGAAAAAATGTATCTCCTTCAATTTCAGATTGAATTTGTGTAAGATAAAGTTTATCCGCTTTTGGTAAATATTGTTTAAATAATTCACCACCACCGATTAGCATAATTTCATCGCAATCATTCACAAAATTAACCGCACTTTCAAAACTATTTTTCCAAATCACCCCTTCATGTTCAAACGGTTGACGAGAAAGTACGATATTAATTCGTTTTGGCAGGGGCCTACCAATACTTTCAAAGGTTTTTCTCCCCATTATTACGGGCTTACCTGTTGTATTACGGCGAAACCATGCCAAATCTGCAGGTAAATGCCAAGGCATCTGATTATCTTTACCAATCACATTATTCAAGGTTGTCGCTACAATTAAACTCAATGTCATAAATTTCCCCTAAAATTTACTTTACTATACCTGATATTAAGTGATTTTTCATTGATTTAGTGATAACGTAAAAATATAAATAAAAAACTTGGAAAAACTTATGACTAAAAAAACAATAGTTGTAAAATTTGGAACAAGTACACTAACACAAGGTACTCCAAAATTAAATTCACCGCATATGATGGAAATTGTTCGTCAAATTGCGCAATTACACCATGATGGATTTCGAATCGTTATCGTTACTTCGGGCGCAATTGCGGCTGGCAGACACTATTTAAATCATCCAAGCTTACCCCCAACAATCGCATCAAAACAATTACTTGCTGCAGTAGGTCAAAGCCAATTAATTCAGGCTTGGGAAAGATTATTTGCTATTTATGATATTCATATTGGACAAATCTTATTAACCCGTGCGGATATTGAAGATCGTGAACGTTTTCTCAATGCTCGCGATACATTACATGCCCTGTTAGATAATCAAATTATTCCTGTGATAAATGAAAATGATGCTGTTGCAACAGCGGAAATTAAGGTCGGTGACAACGATAATTTATCTGCATTAGTGGCTATTCTTGTTCAAGCTGAACAACTTTATCTACTCACAGACCAGCAAGGATTATTTGATAGTGATCCGCGTAAAAACCCAGATGCAAAATTAATTCCAATCGTAGAACAAATCACCGATCATATTCGTGCCATTGCAGGAGGTTCAGGGACAAATCTTGGTACAGGTGGAATGATGACAAAAATTATCGCTGCTGATGTTGCAACGCGTTCAGGTATTGAAACAATTATTGCGCCAGGCAATCAGCCAAATGTAATTGCTGATTTAGCTTATGACCATAATATTGGTACAAAATTTATTGCTCATCAATCTAATCGTTTAGAAAGTCGGAAACAATGGCTTTTTGCAGCCCCTTCCGCTGGCATTATTACAATTGACGATGGTGCAGAACATGCAATGTTAATACAAAACAAATCGCTTCTCCCTGCTGGTATTATTGCAATTGAAGGATGTTTTTCTCGTGGTGAGGTTGTAAAGATTCGTACACAGTCCGGTAAAGATATTGCGCTTGGTATGCCTCGTTATAATAGTGATGCATTACAACTGATTAAAGGTAAAAACTCGACAGAGATTGAATGTATTCTTGGTTATGAATATGGCTCTGTCGCGATGCACCGTGATGATTTGATTATTTTATAAAATGTTTTAACTAAAAAAACCGCACTTTGCTCATTGACCAAAGTGCGGTTTTTTTTACATAATTTTTATGTGTATCAATTTGTTAAATCTTCTTTAAATTCTGGTAATGGCTTATGTTCTGTTGCAATGTAGCTATAAACTACTGGTAAGACAAATAAAGTGAAAATTGTCCCAATAGATAATCCTGCTACGATAACAATCCCCATGCTAAAACGAGATACAGCCCCAGCGCCCGTAGCATAAAGTAATGGAATTAATCCAGCTACCATTGCTGCAGTAGTCATAAGGATCGGACGCAAACGTACTTTCGCAGCTGATGTAATTGCTTCAATACGCGTTTTACCATGATTCAACTGCTCTTCTTTTGCCACTTCACACATTAAAATACCATGTTTGGTAATTAAACCGACTAATGTAATTAATCCAACTTGCGAATAGATATTTAATGTCGTTCCGTCAATTTGGAAAAAAGACAATAAGTTTAATGTGAGTAATGCTCCACTTACTGCTAAAGGCACCGAAATCATAATAACCATTGGATCTCGTATTGATTCAAATTGAATCGCAAGAACCAGGAAAATAATGATAACGGCTAAAATAAATGTCACCGCAAGTGCATTCCCCTCTTGAATAAGCTGGCGAGCCTCTGATTTAAAATCATAAGTATATCCTTGCGGTAAGTTATTTTTGAAATAATCCTGCAACCACGCTATCGCATCACCTGTAGATGAACCTGGCATCGCAACTGCACCAATTTCAGCAGAGTTTAATTGACTAAAACGAGCTAATGACATTGGCTGCGTTTCTAGTTTCATACTAACTAAACTACTTAATGGTACAGATTGTCCATTTGATGCTGTTAAATAATAGTTTTTGAAGCTTTCTGGAAATAAACGATCATCTCGTTTTACTTGCGAAATCACTTTATAAGCACGCCCATCGACATCCACTCGAGTAATCGTTGCACCTGATAAGAAACTCCCCAACGTGTTACTTATTTGTTGCATCGTAATACCATAAGTTCCAGCTTTCTCCTTATCTACAGATATCGTCATTTGGGCCGTATCATAGGCCAAATTTAAATTAGTATAAATAAATTTACCTGATGCTTTCATAGCTTTTTCCAAGCTTTCAGCTGTATTTGCTAACGCTTTGTAATCCTGTGCTGTTTTTAACACAATGGCAATTGGAGGGCCTTGCTCGCCTGTATCTATTTCAGGGAAATTAAACGCAGATACCGATACTTCAGGAATTGATTTTGCTTTCGTATTCAGCTCATTCATTACTGCTGCTTGTTTACGATCTCTTTCTTTCCAATCTTTTAAGGTAATAATATTAAGTGAGCCATTAGAACTTGGCGCCCCCGCAATGCTCATACCAAATGAAACTTCAGGTGTATCCATCACATTCTTCATATATGGTTTCATTGCATTTTGAATATAGTCAACATTAACACTAGATGGGGCATTACCAATTGCCAGAAATGCGCCTTTATCTTCTTTTGGTGTCAATTCACTGGACAGTGAATTAAACAAGAAAGGTAGTGTTGCAAAAATTACCACAGCAAATGTAAGCATACATTTACGATTTTGCATGACAATATCAAGCATATAATCGTAAATTTTATTTACTTTACTTAGTGTATGTTCTACGCGTTGTTCCAGTTTCGTTGGCTTGACATTAGCTTTAAGTAACTTACTACTCATCATTGGTGAAAGTGTCAATGCTACAATACCGGATATAAACACAGCTCCAGCAAGCGTTAATGCAAACTCTTTAAACAGCGTTCCTGTAATTCCTCCCATAAGCGCCATCGGAGAATAAACTGCAATTAGCGCAATCGTCATTGAAATAACAGGCACAGCAATCTCACGTGTTCCTATAATTGCCGCTCGAAATGGTGTTTCACCTTCTTTAATATGACGATCCACATTTTCAAGTACAACGATCGCATCATCTACGACTAAACCAATTGCTAGAATAAGGGCTAATAATGTCATTAAGTTAATAGAAAAATTCAAACTTTGTAACATCATTAGCACGCCAATTAATGAAATTGGAATGGTTAAAACTGGGATTAAAATCGCACGAAGTGAACCCATAAACATCAAAATGACGACTAATACAATAACTGTCGCTTCGATAATCGTTTTAATCACTTCATGTATGGAACTATTAATCGCAATCGTACGATCATAGAGAATATCGGCTTCCATGCTATCAGGGAGTTGCTGCTTAATCGTTTCAAAGAGCGGTCGAATTTTTTCAGCAACAGTTAATGGATTCGCTGTTGAAGTAGGGTTGATCCCTAACACCACAGAATCAGAACCATTCGCTGTTGCGCGTGAGTTATCATTTTCTTTATTCAATTCTATCGTGGCGATATCTCGTAACCGAACAAGCTCATTACCCTTAGTACTAACAATTAAATTGCCTAAATCCTCAACTGATTTTGTTGTGGTTTCAACTTTATTACGATAAGTAACAAAATAGCCATTATCATTACCCGCAGCAGTTTGTACATTGTTTGCAGATAGCGCCGACATCACCGTAGGCGCAGAAAGATTTTGCGCAGCCATTTTTTCAGGATCAAGCCAGATACGTAACGAATACTCTGCCGCACCAAATACTTGTACCTCGGCAACACCTTCTATTGTAAAGAACTGAGGTTTCACCACACGATTAATATAATCGGTAACTTGGCTAGAATCTAATTTTTTTGAACGGAAACTAATATACATAATCCCCGTACCACCTGAAGAGGAAGCCACTGTTGGATCCTCAATACCCTGTGGCAATTCAGAACGTACCGCATTTACCTTAGCAAGCACATCAGCTAATGCTCCTGCAGGATCGGTATTTAATTTCATTTTCACTGTAATGACAGATGCACTAGGTGAACTTGATGATGACATATAATCAATATTGTCCGCCTGAGCAATAGACTCTTCAAGTTTAGATGTCACAAAAGCTTGAATTAAGTTTGCATCTGCACCTGGATAAGCTGTCGTTACCGTAATTACGGTAGTTGTCATTTTAGGATATTCACGCACGGCCAGTTTTGAAATCGCTTGTAATCCTAAAATAATAATAAGCAAGCTAATTGAAATCGCTAAAACAGGGCGACGAATAAAGATATCAGTAAATTTCATTCGTATTTCCTAAGTTGAATTAAAGATTAGTCTTTTTAGCGGGCTCAGAGCCACCAACAATGTCTTTTTCAATCCATTCTACAAGGCTACCATTGCTAATATTTTGCTGCCCCCCTGTAATAATTTTATCACCTGGTTTTATCTCATTACCTTGTAACTGAGAATAAATACCTTGACGATCTTTCGTAAATACAGTGATTTGTTTAGCTCGATACAAACGATCGAATTTATCATTACCTGATAATTTTTCTTTATCTTTGTCTGATAATGGCACCAATAAATAGGCAATTTCACCATACATATTGTAACTAATTGCGACTTGGGGAACGACAACTTGATTTTTCTCTGTAGGTAAGGCTATGCGTAATCGAGAAAACATACCAGAAAGTAATTGGCGACCATCTTCGGGTTCAAAAGTAGCTTGTACATCAACCAAACCCGTTGATGAATTAATTGCAGGTTCAATCGCCGTGATATGAGCTGAAAATGTTTCGCCTTTACGCGCATCCGTCGTTGCTGTAACACGTTGACCAATATGTAATTTATCTAATTCATTTTGAGAAATAGCAAAATCAACCTTCATTGAACTCGTATCTTCTACACGAACAATTTCTGTACCAATATTGACATATTGCCCTACATTAACTTTAACAATACCCGTTTTTCCATCAAATGGCGCAACAATACTACGGCGCTCAATGGTTGCTTTTAGAGATTCAATATTGGCTAGTTGAGCATCATATGCTGATTTTGCATTATCAACATCTTGACGAGATGCCGCATTACTTTTTAAAAGATTTGCATAACGTTGATAAGTCTGACGAAGTGCTGGAAGTTGAGCTTCTGCAGCTTGTAAACTTGCACGTTCAACAGAACTATCTAGCTCCACTAAGCGATCACCTTTTTTCACTGATTGTCCATTTTGAACAAATACATGTGAAACGCTCCCCGCATTTTGTGCACTTAACATTGCCCCTTGATTTGGACGAACAAGACCTGTTGTATTAATTACAGGTGTCCATTCGCTAGGCTTAACCTCTAAGGCAGTTACTGGATTCGTTGACTCAGGCATATTGGCTAGAAATTTTCCAATCATCATGTTGCGAATAAAACTAAAAGCAATAACGCCCGCAAAAATTAAGACAAAAACAGCCAAAATCACTTTCATAAAGAAAGCATGTGAACGTTTTGGTCTCTGAGATTGAGTTTGACTCATTTTTAAAGCTCCGTAATAAAAGATAACGACTATTTCTGAATTGCTCGCCAAGAGCGTTCAATGATAGATTCTAAAATGTCCTCAGTAAGTACTACATCAAAAAACTTAAGCTCAGATGCAATAATCACCGCTCTTTTTAAACTTAATAAAAAAAGTAAATGATTTGGCAAAATAGCAAGTATGCCAGCCTGCTGAGCTTTTTTACAAAAAAGCTCCCAGCGGCTATTAATTGTCATTTTCTTACAAACTTCAATAAAGTTTGGTAAAGATTGGTATTGATTCAGATTTGATAAAATTGTTGGATGTTCTTTCAGGAAATACCAGATATTCCACCACATCCGTCGGTATTGCTCGAAAAAAGACATTGTTTCATCGTAATCCTTTT
Source organism: Haemophilus sp. oral taxon 036 (assembly GCF_002998595.1). Lineage (NCBI taxonomy): Bacteria > Pseudomonadati > Pseudomonadota > Gammaproteobacteria > Pasteurellales > Pasteurellaceae > Haemophilus > Haemophilus sp. oral taxon 036. The sequence goes on along the minus strand of NZ_CP027235.1, from coordinate 1,218,460 downwards.
CAAGCGTCGCCATAAACATCGCAAACACACGATGAGCAAATTGTTCAAGCAATTCATCTTTATTTTTAAAATAAAGGTAAATGGTGCCAGCTGCTATATTCGCTTCTTTTGCAAGCTTATGCATAGAAAGTTGATTTAAACCTTCTTTTGCCATCAAGCGATCCATAGCTAGAAAAATTTGCTCAGTTAAATCAGACTTTGCTTGTCGCATAAAATCCTTAGATAAAATATATTGATACACCAAATGAATGAACGTTCATTTTATTGTTTTTTTGTTTTTTAGCAAGTCAAAGAACAAAAAAAGTGCGGTGAAAAATCACCGCACTTAACCTGTAAAATTAACTGATTGATTACATACCAATCACCACGCAATCTGCGACACCCTTTGCTTTACTCTGAGCTTGCATTGCTGCATCTCGATTGGCGAAATTTCCAATTCGTACTCTATTCCATTCACCATTTACTTGTACTTGTGCATTCAAACCTGTCATTGCCAATCTTCCCTGTAAACTTTCAGCCTGGGCTCGGTTCTTAAAAGCACCACACTGTAAACCAAACTTCTTATTGCTATTTTCATTCTCTGTAGTTTTAACTGGCTCAACAGTTTTAATAGATTCCACTTTCTTCGTTGTATCTAATTTAGCTTGTTTAGCTTTTTTTTCGGCTTCAGTGCTAAGAGTGTCAATTTTTACGGTTTCCACTTTTTTGACTTGCTCTGTTTTAGCCGGTGATGATTGCTGAACCACCGTACTTTTTGATAAATTATCAACCTTAGTAGATTCTTGAGCTGCTTGTTGTTCAGCTAATTTACGAGCTTCCTCTGCTGCTTTTTGATCTTTCTCCATTTGGATTAAGACTTGACGTTGTTCTTCTGTTAAACGCATATTTTTTTCTACACTTGATGGCTTATCATCAACAGGCACTGTACGCGTTTCTAATGCTTTAATATAACTCCAAACTTCTTCAGGACGATTAGGTAAAATACTTTTAGGCTGCGTTTTTTCTGTTTGAGGAATAATTTCTTTCACTGCTTTTTCCTCTGTTTTATTTTTCAGGAAATAAAGCCCAATACCAAATACAAAGACAACTGCAATCATCATCCCAATTAAAATATTCTTATTTTTTCCTTTTTTCTTATTTACGCCACGACGCGCAACAAAATCTCGATGAGCCACGATAAATCCCTAAACTTTGAGTAATTTTTTTTAATCATTTTATGAAACTCGACGATTTTACTGAAAAATTCACTTTTTTTCTAGGATAAAAATCAGATAAAAAAATACCGCACTTTTAAAGAGTGCGGTATTTTTCCTATACATTGCTGAAAGAATTATTTCTCTTCTTTCTTAAATCCTGATTCGACATCTTTCATATCGGGTAACTTATGTGCAATACCTTTATGACAATCGATACAAGTTTTACCATTTTCTTCAGCGAACTTATGCATCTTCGCCGCTACTCCTTTTTGTTGAGAACGATCCATACGATCCATTTTATGGCAGTTACGACATTCTTGAGAATCATTCGCCTTCATACGTGCCCACTCATTTTCAGCCATATGTAAACGACGTTCATTGAATTTCTCAATAGTATCCACTTTACCAGTATAAAATGCATAAACTTCTTTTGCTGCAACAATTTTACGCAATATTTTTGGACCAAACTCATGTGGAACATGACAATCTGGACAGCTCGCGCCTACACCTGTACGTGTTTGAAAATGGGTACTATGCAAATATTCAGGATAAACATCATTTGTATGACAGCTTGAACAGAATTTTTCTGTATTGGTTTCAGCTAGACCATAATTAAAGCCTACCCAAGCCAAAATTCCTGCAATAAATGCAAGTGAAATGATTGTTCCCACTGCAATTCGGCTTGGTGTTCTGAACCAATGCCAAAAAGATTTAATTAAATTTGTTAATTTTTTCATTTTTGCTCACCTTAATGATGTTGGTTCAAATATTTATCTGAAGAATGACCAAATTCTTTGAGCGTTTCCTCAAATTTTTCTTTATATTCAGGCGTTTTAGTCACTTGTGGTAACGGTTGATCTGCTTTTCTATCATAACCTGGCGTAGAGCGATATGTTTGTTCAACAATCGGTTTTGCATCAGTTTGTGGAACATGACATTGTAAACAGAAATAACGACGTGCAGAGACTGTATCGCCTAAATGCCCTTCACGATCATAAAAGTGAGTTTTACTTGGTACAGTAGCGCCAACAAGTTGAGCTACATCAGCATTATGGCATTCTAAACAACGGTTTGTGTTTTTACTCACTTGCATCCCTTTAATACTGTGTGGTACTACAGGAGGTGCAAAAAGCATATCACGAGGTTGGATACCTGTATCTTTTAGGTTATTTTTAAACTCAGGTTGAATCGCTTCATGTGCATTTTCAACACCTGATTTCACCACTTCTACATTAGTATTCGGATAAACTTCAGCATGAAGCATGGCTGAACATCCCAATAATGCCATAATCATGGCCATCATCTTTTTCATTTTTCACTCCATTTGTGAATTTATTTTCACAAAATTGGCATAAGCCGTTAAAAAATACGATAAAGTGCGGCCATATTTCTATTATTTTACTATGACCGCATACGTTTTACGCTTTTACTACTTTAACTGCACATTTTTTATAGTCAGTTTCTTTTGAAATTGGGTCTGCCGCATCTAAGGTTAAGCGGTTAACTTGCTGACCCGCATCAAAGAACATAGTGAAAACTAAACCGCGAGGTGGCTTATTACGTCCACGTGTATCCAAATAAGATACCATCTCACCACGACGAGTAATCAATTTAATTTTATCGCCATGACGCATTCCACGTGCCTCAGCATCTAGCGGATGCATATATACAACATTGTTTGGGAATGAACGGTGAATTTCTGGTACACGACGTGTCATAGTACCTGTATGCCAATGTTCTAAAACACGGCCAGTACATAACCACATATCGTATTCTTCATCTGGTGATTCTGCAGGTGCCTCATAAGGTGCGGCAAAAATAACCGCTCTTTTATCTTTTTGACCATAGAAATCTACTTCACGGTCTTTAGAAGCAAAGAAGTCATAGCCCTTACGATAACGCCAACGTGTTTCAACACCATTTACGACAGGCCAACGTAATCCACGAACTTCTTCACTTTGATACATATCATATGGTGCTAAATCGTGTCCGTGACCGCGCCCAAACTCAGCATATTCTTCAAATAAACCTTTTTGTAAATAGAAGCCAAAATGCTCAGCATCATCATTTAAATGATCTGTTGGTTTTTCAAATTTATTCACGTTGCCATTTAAATAAAGCACTTCATATAACGTTTTACCTTTAAATTGCGGATTAGCGTCAAGCAATTCTTTTGGCCAGACTTCATCAGTTTTAAAATATTTAGAAAACTCAAGAACTTGCCATAAATCAGATTTTGCCTCACCAGGTGCTTTTACCTGCTGTTTCCATGCTTGGGTACGACGCTCAGCGTTACCAAAAGCCCCTTCTTTTTCCACCCACATTGCAGTTGGTAAAATTAAGTCAGCCGCTACTGCACTTGCTGTTGGATAAGGATCCGATACAACAATAAAGTTTTGTGGATCTCGCCAAGCTGGCATACGTTCCTGATTACTATTTGGGCCAGACTGCATATGGTTATTACACATTTGCCAGTAAACATTGATTTTGCCATCTTTCATTGCACGGTCAATTTCATTAATTGACAAGCCAACTTGCGTTTGCACCGCACCAGCTGGCAACTTCCAAATACTTTCTGCTTTTGCCACATGTTGTGGGTTTGTAACAAGCATATCCGCAGGTAAACGGTGTGGGAATGTTCCAACTTCACGAGCAGTACCACAAGCAGATGGTTGACCCGTCAAAGAGAATGGGTGGTTACCTGGTTTAGAAATCTTGCCTGTTAATAAATGTAAACTATGTAACATTTGGTTTAACCACACACCACGAGTATGCTGGTTAACACCCATTGTCCAGAATGAAGTAACATTTGTTTTTGGATCAGCATATGCTTGCGCAAGTGCTTCTAATTGATTTTTAGGAACTCCTGTTAGTTTATGGGTATACTCAAGATCATACTCTGATACAAATTTCTTATATTCATCAAAGGTAAAATCAAGCATTTTACCTGCACCTTTCCCCGCATTTTTCGCAGCTTTTTCTAAAGCATGATCAGGTCTAAGTGCATAACCAATATCTGTTGTAGCCTTTTTAAATTTAGTATTTTCTGCAACAAATTTCTCATCTACACCACCATTTTGGATGATATAGTTTGAAATATAGTTAGCAATAGCTAGGTCTGTTTGAGGAATGAATACAATGCCATAATCTGCTAATTCAAATGAACGATGTTCAAACGTTGAAAGAACAAAAATTTTCAGATCTGGGTGGTTTAATTTGCGATCGGCAATACGTGACCATAAAATTGGGTGCATTTCAGCCATATTAGAGCCCCAAAGCACCATAACATCCGCATTCTCGATGTCATCATAACATCCCATCGGTTCATCAACACCAAAGGTACGAATAAAGCCAGTTGCGGCAGATGCCATACATTGACGCGCATTTGGATCAATATTGTTTGAACGTAAACCAGCTTTATAGAATTTAGATTTTGCGTAGCCTTCAATAACTGTAGTTTGACCAGAGCAGTAATGTGCAACAGAACTTGGACCTTTCTTACGAATTGCTTCTTTCGTTTTATCCGCAAATACAGTAAATGCAGTTTCCCAACTTACTGGCGTAAACTCACCATTTTTATCATATTTACCATCTTTCATTCGAAGCAATGGCTGGGTTAAACGATCCTTACCATACATAATTTTAGATAAGAACAACCCTTTAATACAATTCAATCCACGGTTTACTTCAGCATCTGGATCGGCATAAGTAGCAACAACACGGCCATCTTGTGTACCAACCATTACACTACAACCTGTACCACAGAAACGGCAAGGTGCTTTTTCCCAATGAATATCTTTATTGATATTTTCTTCCGCTGCAACATTTTTGATTGGAATACTAATACCAGCAGCAACTGCTGCCGCTGCAGCAGCATTTGCCTTCATAAAGTCACGACGACTTATGCTCATAGTGTTTCCCCCACTATTATTAACACTAAAAAATAAAAAACTAATTATCTTCTACTTGATGATAAACTAACGAAACCGTAATAACACCATCAATATCTCTAGCCAATTCCATACGATTAGCTAATTCTTTCTGACTATTTGCTTGCATTACTGCAACAATTTTACCATTTTCCTCATTGACTGCATGAATTTCAGTATCAGGTAATTTGGAAAGCTCACTTTGAATTATACCAAGTTTTGACACCATACATTGCACAACAATGCCACAAACCTGCCATTTCTCAACTGTATCTGTTTTTATTAAATCGTTAATTTTCATTTTCATTATTGTGAGATGGATAAAACAAAGTTATTGCATCGACAGGACAACGTTGAATGCAAGCGCCACAACCATTACAAGCATCCACATCTAATACAGGCTTGGCTATTCCACCTGCTTGCCAACGAAATTTAATTGCGTTCTTTGGGCAATTATCTTGACAACTACGACAAGCTATATTTTTTTCCGTTAAACAATCTTTACCAATCTCAATTTTATGGTTCCAAGGTTGCTCAGAACAAGAACGGAAAATTGGTTGTTTACATATATCTACACATTTTCCACAAAAAGTACATTCCCCCTTATCGAAACACACTTCAGGGAATCCACCATCGCCTTTTACCAAAATATTGGTTTCACAGACAGAAAGACAATCGCCACAGCGCGTACATTGCTCTACAAAAATAGAATTTTCAACGGTCCAAGGAGGGCGAACCCCATCAAAGCCTTGTTTTTGCTCGGTTTTCGTATGCAAAGACGTTAAAAATTTACCTCGTAAAAATTGTCTGCGGGGTAAGTTTTCAACAGTCATCCAGGTGCCTTCTATAAATCCGTCAGTACTTTTGGGTTGGTGATTATGAAGTTCCTAACCAGGAATAGGAACCACCCAAAATAGGTAGTTATTTACTTTTTTTGAACTTTCTTTGTGATAGATCAAATTTAAATCGTAATAAAAAATAACTCGACATAGTTGTTTTTTACCGCGATATTTTAACAAAACTACTCTGCTTTTGCTGGATATTCCCACCAAATATCAAATAATTCGCTTACTTCAATTTGTTGCAAACCATTTGTTTCTAACCATTTTTTCACAGTTTCACGGTGGCTTTCATCACATTTACCAATTTTTTCTAGGCAAACTAAACCTTCCCAATGTAAATACCCGCTACCTTCATAAGCTAGACCATTTGGTTGAATCACTTCGTTAATAAAACGATCAACGATTTCATCTACAGTTTCAATCGCAGTACCTTCTGCAAATTGGAAATTTACAAGAAAACCAAGTTCTTGGAATTCAGCGAGGTGAAGTTTTTTGCGTTGACGTTGATTGTAAGATTTAGACATGGTATTTCTCCTATTAAGGTCGTATTCAAATCAGTATTCTATATTAAATTCGTGAATTTGGCATCGGATTTCCCCAACTTCAATCTTCACCCAAAAGTTAACTTGCTCAAAATAGGCTTATTTCTTCACAAAGTATAAATCCCAAACACCATGACCAAGTCTGTGGCCTCTGGCTTCAAATTTAGTTAAAGGTCTAAAATCTGGTCTTGGAATATAATCGCCATTTTTCGAGATGTTCACTAAATCAGTGTTTGCGCTTAATACTTCTAGCATTTGCTCTGCATAATTTTCCCAGTCTGTCGCCATATGGATAAAACCATTTTCACCTAATTTTTGTACCACTTGTGCCACAAAGTGCGGTTGAACAATACGACGTTTATGATGTTTTGCTTTATGCCAAGGATCGGGGAAAAATAACTGTAAACCGCCAAGCGCACCATCTGCAATACTGTCTCGTAAAATTTCCGTTGCATCATGACAAATCACACGTAAATTCGTTACGCCTTTTTCCACAGCATAAGCAATACAAGCACCAACGCCAGGAGTATGAACTTCAATACCAAGGTAATTTTTGTCAGGATTAGCAAAAGCCATATCCACGAGCGATTTTCCCATTCCAAAGCCAATTTCTAATACAACTGGATTATCATTGCCATAAATCTTCACAAAATCAAAAGGTTCCGTTTGATAATCTAAACCAAGTGTTCCCCAGTTATCATTCATCATATTTCTTTGAAATTCGCTCAAACGACCAGTGCGGAGCACAAAACTACGGACTTTTCGTTTATAACGGCCATCTTCGGTAAATTCTGCGGTTTCAACGGTTTTACGTTTTTGATCAGCAAAAGTTTGTGTCATAAAAATCTTGTTCGTGAAAAAATTGGCGGCGATTATACACGTTTTTCTCGTATAATAGGGCAAATTTTTTCCCAAGGTTGATTATGAAAATTGTCCGAGTGGCACTGGCTGTGCCGCTTCCTCGTTTATTTGATTATCTCGTCCCCGATGATGTTTCATTACAAATCGGTATGCGTGTTCTTGTGCCTTTTGGTACGCAAAAACGCGTAGCGATTGTGGCTAATTTCCCAACAAAATCAGACGTTCCAGAGGATAAACTTAAAGCCATTCTTCAACCATTGGATTTAGCACCGCTCTTTACCCCAATTTATTGGGATTGGCTTCATTGGGCAGCAAATTATTATCAAGCGGGATTAGGCGATGTGTTATTTCAAGCCTTGCCTGTGAAATTGCGTAACGGCGAAAGTGCGGTGAAAAATGACCGCACTTTTTGGCGAATTACAGATGCGGGGAAAAATGCCCTTGAACAAGGCCTGTTAAAACGCTCGAAAAAGCAAGTTGAAGCCCTACAATGCTTATCTGAAATAGATCTTGAAAAAGGCAATAATGAGTTTTCCTCTGCGATTTGGTCAACCTTAAAAGCCAAAGGGTTTATTGAGGAAATTACTATCCAAACAACGCCCCTAAGCTGGCAACAAAGCTTAGGCAATAACCCAATTGTCAATGCTGAAAATCGTTTAACCTTAAATAAGCAGCAATCCTTAGCGTTTAGCCAATTGCTCTTTCATTCTGGCTTCAATGTATGGCTGCTCGATGGGGTGACTGGTTCAGGTAAAACAGAAATTTATCTGCAATATATTGAAGAAATTTTAAAATCGGGTAAGCAAGTATTAGTACTTGTACCCGAAATCGGGCTAACACCACAAACAGTGCACCGTTTCAAAGCGCGTTTCAACGTAGAAATTGATGTGCTGCATTCTAATTTAACCGATACGCAACGGCTTTATGTATGGGATCGTGCTCGTTCAGGACAAAGTGCCATTGTGATTGGCACGAGATCGGCATTGTTCACGCAATTTTCTAATCTTGGTGCAATTATTTTGGATGAAGAACACGATGCGTCTTACAAACAGCAAGACAGCTGGCGTTATCACGCGCGAGACTTGGCGATTGTGCTAGCTCAAAAACTGAATATTGCCGTATTAATGGGTTCCGCCACGCCAAGTTTAGAAAGTATTAATAATGTACAAAACGGCAAATACCAACATTTAGTTTTGTCAAAAAGAGCGGGGAGTTCCACCGCACTTCGCCATTTTGTTATTGATTTGAAAAATCAATACATACAAAACGGGCTTTCAAAACCTTTATTGGAACGAATGAAAGCTCATCTAGAGAAAGGCAATCAAGTGTTACTTTTCTTGAATCGTCGTGGCTTTGCGCCCGTATTGCTTTGCCACGAATGTGGTTGGATCGCACAATGCCCTCATTGTGAAAAACCTTATACCTATCATCAGCATCAAAATGTATTGCGTTGTCATCATTGTGGCGCTCAGAAAACTATTCCTCGACAATGTGGTGATTGTGGCTCGACTCATTTAGTCACTACAGGTCTCGGCACGGAACAATTAGAAGAAACCTTGAAAATGCTATTTCCTCATTATTCTGTAGCGCGAATCGACCGCGATAGCACTGCGCGTAAAGGAAAATTGGAAGGTTATTTAGAAGATATTCAACAAGGCAAAAGTCAAATTTTGATTGGCACACAAATGCTTGCGAAAGGACATCATTTTCCGAATGTTACTCTCGTTGCCTTAGTGAATGTAGATAGTGCATTATTTTCACTGGATTTTCGTGCAGAAGAACGTTTAGCTCAACTTTATATTCAAGTTGCTGGACGTGCAGGGCGTGCCGATAAACAAGGCGAAGTCGTGCTACAAACACATTATCCTGATCATCCTTTGCTCACTACGTTATTAGCGAATGGCTATCAAGCTTTTGCAAAAGAAACCTTACAATTACGCCATTCAATGGGATTGCCGCCTTTCACTTTCCAGGCGTTATTCAAAGCACAGGCTAGACATTCTGAGCTTGCAGAAAATTGCTTAAGCCAGATTGTAGATTTTTTTCAATCAAAGCAAATCACGGGATTGCAAATGCTTGGTCCAATGCCTGCACCGTTCAGCAAAAAAGCAGGGCAATATCGCTGGCAGTTATTATTGCAACATCCGTCAAGAATGACGTTGCAAAAAGCATTGAGAGAATATCAACAAGCCGAACTTGAAAAAAACAGCCAAGTGCGGTTAATTTTGGACATCGATCCGCAAGACTTATCATAAAAATGCGGTGAAAATTCACCGCACTTTCTCTATAAAATCTATTTGAAATCTTCGACATCACCCAATAGACAGGCATATTTCGCCGTATTGGGGCTCGACTCCAAGGCAATTTTTAATGCCATTGTAAGGGGAACAGATAGTAGCATTCCCACTGTTCCAAGTAACCATCCCCAAAACAATAATGAAAGGAACACCACTAAGGTTGAAAGCCCTAATCGCTCACCCATCATTTTAGGTTCAATAATGTTACCGACAACCATATTAATCGCAATAACACCTATTGCCACGCCAAAGCCAATGCCAAAACCATTCAGTAATAAGGCTTGCACAATAATTGGAATAGCTGCAATGATAGAACCAATATTGGGAATATAATTCAGCAAGAAACTCAAGGTTGCCCACAAAATGGCATATTGAACCCCACAGGCTTCCAACAAAATAAAAATACCAACACCAGTAAGCAAGCTCGTGATACTTTTAATGCCAAGATAACCAATTACGCCTTGCAAAACGCGATCAATATGGCGTTCTTCTTTGGCGGCATCATGAGGGGTGGAACTAATCACCATAGCAAATTTATGTTTCATTGTTGGCGCTTCAGCAAGCATAAAAATCACGACTAATACCAAAACAAACACATTACTCACCACACCAGAAAAATTCAGCAATACTCGGCTCACAAAATTCATAATGATGCTTGGGTCAAAATTTTCTTGGATGGTTTCACGTGAAAGCGTGAAAGGCAAATTGAAACGCTGCAATAATCCAGTTAAATCACTCACGCGTTGTGAAAGCAAAACTTTATATTGTGGAATAGATTGGGTAAATTCTCTTGCAGTGCTGTTAATCAACCCGACTAAGAAGAAAAACACCAAAGAAATCAAGACGAAAAGCAAAGTAATAGCTAACCAATGAGGAATTCGGCGTTGCGTCATCGCCTTAATCATCGGTGAACAAATTATCGCGATAAACAGCGATAGCAAGAATGGCACCACAATTTCTGCCGCCAATTTTACGCCAGCTAAGATAATAATCACCGAAGCAATGCCAAGCAAAGTGCGGTGTAAATTTAAATTATTTTGCACTAAATCGCATCCTCGTTTTCTTCGCCTGTGCGAATTCGGATCGCTCGCTCAACGTTATAAACAAAAATTTTGCCGTCACCAATTTTGCCTGTTTGTGCCGTTTCAATAATAGCTTCAATACATTGATCCACAAGCTCATCAGGAACCACTACTTCCAATTTCACTTTCGGCAGAAAGTCCACCATATATTCTGCACCACGATAAAGTTCTGTATGACCTTTTTGGCGACCGAATCCACGTACTTCCGTGATTGTCATACCTGAAATACCAATATCTGAAAGACTTTCTCGCACATCATCTAATTTAAACGGTTTAATCATTGCTTCGATTTTTTTCATGCTATTTCTCCAGATTTTCACGTCTTGCAGATTTAGGACGGAAACTTTCGATGATTTCAGGCTTGGTATCAATATATAAGCCGTTAATCAATTGCAAACAATAAGGCACTGCACTAAAAATGCCTTTTACAAGCACATTTCCTTCTTTATCTTTCACGCCTTCTAAGGTTTCTTTTATCGCTTTAGGCTGACCAGGAAGATTTAAAATCAGGCTTTCCTTACGAATCACGCCCACTTGACGGGATAAAATTGCAGTGGGCACAAAATGCAAACTAACTTGGCGCATTTGTTCGCCAAAACCCGGCATTTCTCGATCTGCTACCGCAAGGGTGGCGTCAGGCGTTACATCGCGTTTTGCAGGCCCTGTTCCTCCGGTTGTCAGCACTAAATGGCAACCTTGTTCATCCACCAGATCTTTTAATGTTTGTTCAATAACTGGCTGTTCATCGGGGATTAATCTTGTTTCCAAATGGAAAGGATCAACAAGCGCTTGTTCTAACCAAGCCTGTAATTCTGGGATGCCTTGATCTTGATACACGCCTGCTGATGCTCGATCAGAAACAGACACCAGACCAATTTTTAAAAGTGCGGTCATATTTTTCCTTATTTTAAGTGTATATATCTATTTATCAGTAAATTTAGTTTCCAATACCTTTTTAACAGGTGTAAAACTACGACGGTGTTGCGGTAATGCGCCAAGTTCAGCTAATTTTTCCAAATGTAATTTGGTTGGATAGCCTTTATGCTGGGCGAAAGCGTATTCTGGATATTGCTTGTCTAATTCTTCCATTTCTTGGTCTCGTGCCACTTTCGCCAAAATAGAGGCTGCACTGATTTCCGCCACAAGGCTATCGCCTTTTACGACGGCTTGCGCTGGAATATTTAAATCTTTTGGGATCTTATTGCCATCAACCAACACAAAGTGCGGTTGAATTTTTAAAGATTTTACCGCTCGAGTCATTGCCAGCAAGGAGGCTTGCAGGATATTTATCTCGTCAATTTCGTTAGCTTCAGCTCGTCCTAATGCCCAAGCAAGAGCTTTTTCTTTGATTTCTTCAGCAAGTGCTAAACGTTTTTTCTCAGAAAGTTTTTTAGAATCAGCGAGGCCTTCAATTGGGTTATTCGGATCTAAAATAACGGCTGCCGTTACAACAGCCCCAACTAGAGGGCCTCGCCCAACTTCATCAACGCCAGCGATCAATTCATAGCCTTGTGGATATTCAAACATTTTCTGTTCCTTCTAATAAATCAATGACCGCTTGAGCTGCTTGCTTATCGGCATTGCATTGAATTTTTTGGTGTAAATCTGTGAAGTGCTGAATTAAAACATGGCGATTTTTTACCGCACTTTCATCATCAGAAAGATAAACAGATAGTTTTTCAGCGAGTAATTCTGGCGTGCATTCTTCTTGAATCATTTCAGGAACGAGCATTTCATTCGCAAGTAAGTTTGGTAAAGAAATATAATCGGTTTTCACTAAACGTTTTGCTAAGAAATAGGTCAGTGGTTTCATTCGATAGCCAACCACCATGGGTGATTTACAAAGCATTGCTTCAAGTGCAGCTGTTCCGGAAGCAAGAAGTGTAGCATCAGCTGCGATCATTGCTTGTCGTGCATTGCCATCAATTAAATGCAGATCTAGATTTGGCGCAATTTTAGCTTTAATGGCTTCAAATTGAATTCGTCGTTTTTCGTTCACCAAAGGAACTAGGAATTGTAAATCAGGGAATTGTTCTTTTAACAATAAAGCGGCTTTCAAGAAAGGCTCAGTCAAAAACTCCACTTCTGATCCACGACTTCCAACTAATATAGCTAAATAGCGTTGTGTGGGATCAATCTGGAGCATTTGGCAGGCTTCGGCACGGTTTGGTTTGAGCGGAATAGCATCTGCCATTGTGTGCCCAATAAAACGGCAAGGCACATTAAATTTATCGTAAAAGGCTTTCTCAAAAGGCAAAAAGGCAAGAACTTGATGGGTCGCTTTGGCAATTTTATGGATGCGATTTTGACGCCATGCCCATACAGAGGGGCTTACGTAATGAATAGTTTTAATTCCGTTTGCTTTGAGCTTGAGTTCTACATCCAAATTAAAATCAGGCGCATCAATGCCGATGTAAACATCAGGTTTTTCTTGCAGCATAGTTTGAATGACATTTTTGCGAATTTTCAACAGGCGAGGAAGATGTTTCAAAATTTCAGCCAAGCCCATGACTGAAAGCTCTTCCATATCGACGAGCGTTTCACAGCCTTCAGCTAACATTCTTGGGCCTGCAATGCCAATAAAGCGAGCATTAGGATAATGAGCTTTGAGCTGTCGAATTAACCCCGCCCCGAGAATATCGCCAGATACTTCTCCAGCAACAAGAGCAATGGTTGGATTTGTTTTGTTCATCAAATTTACCCTAAAAAATAACCGCACTTTGGTGTGCAAAGTGCGGTTGAAAACAGAGATACTTTATTAACGAATAATACCGCGAGTTGAACGTTTGAAAAATTCAACAAAGAAACTAATCGCTGAATCGGTTTCCGCAATTTGCTCAATTTCTGGTAACACTTCTTCGAGCGTTTTACCGCTACGATAGATCATTTTATAAACGTTACGGATTGCGTGCATGGTTGGTTTATCAAAACCACGACGTTTTAAACCTTCTAAGTTTACGCCGAATGGACGGGCGTGGTTGCCTTGAGCCATAACGTAAGGAGGTACATCTTGGCTTACCATAGAACCACCGCCTAACATGACGTGTGCACCAACGATTACAAATTGGTGAATTGCTGACATACCACCAACAATCACGAAATCATCTAATTCTACGTGACCTGCAAGCGTTGCATTGTTTGCTAAAATACAGTTGTTTTTAATTTGGCAATCGTGTGCAACGTGAACATTCACCATTAATAAATTGTTATTGCCAATAGAGGTTACGCCACCGCCTTGGATGGTGCCGCGATGGATTGTCACGTGTTCACGAATTCGGTTGCCATTACCAATAATCGTTTTGGTTGCTTCGCCGTTATATTTTAAATCTTGGTTCACTTCACCAATGCTAGCGAATTGATAGATTTCATTATCTTCGCCAATAACCGTATCGCCACGTACGACAACGTGAGATTTCAATACAGTGCGAGCTTTAATTTCAACAGTGCCTTCAACAATACAGAAAGGCCCGATAACAACACCTTCACCAATAACTGCGCCTTCTTCAACTAAGGCTGTAGGATGGATTTTTGCATTTGGGTGGATCATATTTACCCTCTTAATTAACGACGAGCGCACATTAGTTTTGCTTCACAAGCAATTTCACCGTTTACGGTTGCAACACCGGTAAATGCAGTAATGCCACGGCGTTCTTTAATCACTTGAACGTTTAATTCCATTTGATCTCCAGGTAACACTGGGCGTTTAAAGCGCGCTTCATCAATACCTGCGAAATAGAATAATTCACCGCCTTTTAATTCGTGAGTTTTAAAGGCTAAAATGCCCATTGCCTGTGCCAAAGCTTCTAAGATTAAAACGCCCGGTAAAATAGGTTCGCCAGGGAAGTGACCTGTGAAACAAGGCTCATTGACGCTAATATTTTTAATCGCTTTTAACCATTCGCCTTCTTTAAAATCCAATACGCGATCCACTAATAAAAATGGATAGCGATGTGGTAATAAAGTCATAATTTCTTTTGATTCGATCACTCTTGGTTGTTGTTCTGACACGTTGACACCTTACAAAAAATAAACAAATAAAATCTCTTGGATTATACGATATTTACGGCTAAAAATAAAACGCACCATAAAAGTTGGTGCGCTCTACAATAAATTAATTAATCTTCTTCTCTAATGCTTTCACACGTTTATTTATTTCATCAATTCCCAAAGTTAATGCCGCAGTTTTACGCCATGCTTTGTTCGTTTGCAATGGAATACCAGATGAATAGACGCCAGGCTCAGTAATTGGACGCATCACCATTCCCATACCTGTAATAGTTACCTTATCGCAGATTTCCATATGACCATTGATTACACTCGCACCACCAATTAAGCAATACCGCCCAACTGTTAAGCTTCCAGCCATAATGACCCCACCCGCAACCGCGGTGCCGGTACCAATATGTACGTTATGGGCAATTTGACAAAGATTATCAATAATAACATTATCCTCAATAACAGTTGCATCTAAAGCACCACGATCAATACAAGTGCAAGCACCTATTTCAACATTATTACCAATAATTACCTGACCAACTTGTGGAATTTTAATCCAACGCCCACGATCATTTGCATAACCAAAACCATCGCTACCAATCACTGCACCCGATTGAATTAAACAATTTATACCAATTTCTACATCATGATAGATACTTACATTTGCCCAAAGCTGTGTATTCGCACCGATTTTTGTATTTTTACCCACAAAGCAATTTGCACCAATAATAACGTTATCGCCAAGAACAACGCCATCTTCAATAACAGTATTTGCACCGATAGAGACATTCTCTCCCAAAGATGCATGACCAGAGACTACCGCGCTAGGTGCAATACCTTGAGCTGCTTTAGGTGTAGTATCCATATATTGGGCTAAAATGGCATAGGCAACATAAGGATCTTTTACGATTAATAAATTGCTTTCAGGTGAACAAAACTCTACATCTGCTTCGGATACAACCAAGATACCAGCCTTAGAATCTTTTAATAAAGAACGGAACTTTGTATTAGAAATAAAGGTAAGCTGATGACATTGAGCCTTATCAAGAGGAGCGATATTTTCTACAACGACATCGGCGTTACCGCGAACGGTAGCGCCGATTTGAGTTGCCAATTCTTGTAAAGAATAGGTTTTTAACATGATTAATAAAGCCTATTATTTTTTCTCTTCTGTTTTTTGTGTTGCAGGAATTGTTTTTAACACAGCATCACTAATGTCTTTACCCTCTACCGCAAATACGACTGAATTTGCATCAAGCACATAGCTATAACCATTTGCTTTTGCATAATTATTTGTTGCAGTTTGAATACTATCTAGCAATTTACCACGCTCTTCAGCTTGACGTTTTTCATTTTGAGCTTGAAATTCAGCCACTTTTTTATCTTGTTCTTGCATCAATTTTTGTAATGAAGCGTCTTCAGAAGCAGCGAGTTTATTAATTTCATCTTGACGTTTTTGAATATCAGCTTTGCTTAAGCGTGCCGCATCTTTTTCTAATGCAGCTGCTTTTGCTTCTACTTTTTTACGTGCTGCAACAATTTTATCATCAATTTCTTTTTTGCTTGCAGCTAATTTATCAGCAACAGGTTTAAATTCTGCATCTAATTTATCTGCAACAGCTTGACGATCTGGATGGTTTTGGAAAACATAACCTGCATTAATGAAAGCAATTTTTTCCTCAGCAGCAGCGTAGCCTGAAGCAAGTGCAATACCTAATGCAAGTGCGGTTACTTTTACAACATTTTTCATTTTATAAATTTCCTTAAACAATGAGTTATTAATACTTTCTACACTAAAACAAATTTAGTATAGAACGTTTTCTTTGAATGATGATACAACAAAAAGTTCAATTTATTAAAATGAACCACCAATACTAAATTGGAATTGTTCTACATCATCATATTCATATTTCTTAATCGGTTTTGCGTAAGAGAAAACCAACGGTCCAATTGGTGATTGCCATTGGAAACCTACACCAGCAGATGCTCGAATACGACTAGGTGAACTATAATCTGGCAAATTAGCAAATTTAGCCTTATCCTCAGCTTTCCATTTAGTGTTCCATACACTTGCTGCATCTACAAACAAAGATGTTCTCACCGAGTTTTGTCCCTTGTCTCCAACAAATGGCGTTGGCACAATTAATTCAGCACTTGCTGTTGTAATCGCATTACCACCAACAACATCGGTGCTTGGAACCCATTCAGGATGACGTCCTGAAGCATCATTCCGATAGTAGATAGCATTAGGCCCTATTGCGCCATAAGCAAAGCCACGCAATGAACCAATACCACCTGCGGTATAAGTTTGATAAAACGGTAAACGTTTATTACCAAATCCATTCGCATAACCCGCTGATGCTTTTGCAGAAATAACCCAACGATGATCTCGATCGAGTGGATAGAATCCCTGGATATCTGCACTTAATTTATAATATTTGTTATCAGAACCAGGCACCGTAACACGACCGCCAAGCGTTGCTTTTACCCCTTCCGTAGGGAAATAACCTCTATTCAGACTGTTATAGTTCCACCCAAATGAAAAATCAAAATCATCTGTTTTAATAGAATTCCCGTTAAAATTCATTGATGATAGATACAAATCACGATTATATTCTCTCGCAAAATTACTAATCTTATTATAGGTGTAGCCTAAACCCATATAATATGAATTATTTTCGTTAACAGGGAAGCCTAAAGTAAGGTTTCCACCATAGGTAGTACGTTTATAAGTAGATGAAGTCTCACTTTTTGAATTATCATAATTTTCAAAGAATACGTTACCACCAAGGCTTACACCATCCTTAGTAAAATAAGGCTCTGTATAACCAAGATTAAGGCTTGTGCCGTAATCATTTTTGGTTCCACCAAGGCTTACTGCCGCACCAGTACCCAAAAAGTTATCTTGTTTAACACTTGCCTGATAACTAATACCACTTTCTGTACCATAACCAATACCAAAATTGATACTACCTGTTTGACGTTCTTTTACTTTATAAATAACATTGACTTCATCAGAACTGTTTTGAACTGGGATAATTTTACTTTCTACAGTTTCAAAAAAGCCCGTACGATCTAAACGAACTTTTCCTAATTCAACAAGTTGGGAATTATACCAAGTACCTTCTTGTTGTCTCATTTCCTGGCGCAATGTGCTATCCGCGGAAACAGTATTACCTTCAAAACGAACCTCTCTAACCGTTAAACGACGACCTGCATCAACTACAAAAGTGATGGCTAACGTTTTATTTTCTTCATCAAAATCAGGCACTGAATTAACCGTTGCACTGCCATAGCCTCGCTCTCCTAATTTTGCTTTGATAGCATTCTCTACATCAACAATATCGCTACGACGATAAGTATCATTTAAATGCAATTTTGAAAGTAAAGGCTCAAGTTCTGTTGCCATACCGCCAACATTACCGACAATACGGGCCCCACGTAAATCATATTTCTGCCCTTCATTTATATCAATAGAAACAGTAACACGTTTTTTTTCATCATTTAGCTGAACATCTTGCTTGGTAATGTGCGCTTTTGCATAACCGTTATTATGGTAATACTCTTCAATTGCTTGCAAATCTTTACCAAATTGCTCACCTTCAAATTTATTGCCCCACAATTTCCACCACGCATCAGGCTGTAATTCCATTTGTTCTTGAAGTGTGCTACTACTTACTGATTCATTTCCATTAAAAGTTACTGAATCTAATTTTGCAGTATCATCTTCATCAATTTGAACAATAACTTCTGCACGGTTATTCGGTAATGTATTCACTATCGCTTCAACTTTTGCGTTATAACGCCCTTTGGCTTCATAACCATCTCTTTTAACGGCTTTAACAAACTCATTTAATATTGTTCTATTAAGTACCGCGCCAGTTGCTATACCACTCTGGGTTAAATTCTGTTTAATTACATCAGCTGGAATTGCAGAACTTCCTTTAACTTGAACATCCGCAATAATCGGTTTTGCAACCACACTGACAACTAACGCATCCCCGTCTTGACGAGCTTTAACATCATCGAACTGTCCACTAACGAATAACGAGCGAACAATATTAGCAACATTTTGATCTGTTACACGCTGTCCTGCTCGCACAGGCAAACTTGCAAGAATAGACTGCTCTAGGTCACCTTGCGCACCTTCAATACGAATTTCTTTAGCAACGAAAGGCGCAGCCAATGCGCTTACCGTTGTACCGAATAATAAACTTGCTATGAGAAGTTTTTTCATCGACTGTATCCTATATAAAAATTATAGACGTAAAAAATCATTAAATAACGCAAACGCTGTTAATGTTAGCAACAACGCCGCACCAATTCGATAACAGACATTTTGTACCTGTTCTGAAATAGGTTTTCCTTTTATTGCTTCAACTGCAAGAAAAACTAAATGGCCACCATCTAACACAGGCAACGGAAATAGATTCATAATACCCAAATTAACACTGACTAATGCCATAAAACTCAAAAAATAAATGAATCCAATACTTGATGATGCTCCCGCACCTTTAGCAATAGAAATTGGCCCACTTAAATTATTTAATGACAAATCACCGCTAATCAGTTTTCCTAATACTTTTAATGTTAAAAGAGAAAGCTGAGTTGTTTTTTCAATACCTTTTTGAACTGATTCAAGAATACCATATTTTAACTCTGTGCGGTACTCATCACCTAATTTTATAAAAGTAGGACTCACACCCACAAACCATTTTCCACTCTGATTACGCACTGGAGTGATAATTTTGTCAAGCGTTTCCCCATTACGTTCAACTTTAATAGAAAAAGATTCGCCTTGTTCGACCTGTTTTATAAAATCTTGCCAAGGAAGTGCGGTTAAATTTTCTTTTAAAATTTTATCACCGATTTGTAAACCGGCTTTCTCAGCGGGAGAACCTTGAACAACTTTAGAAAGCACCATTTCAACTTTAGGACGCATAGGCATAATCCCTAATGCCTCAAAAGCACTTTCTTTTTCAGGATCAAAAGTCCAATTTGTAAGATTTAAAGTACGTTGTTGTTCAACATTAGAACCAAAAGGAGAAAGGGTAATTTCAACATTAGGCTCACCCATTTTTGTGGCAAGTAGCATATTGATGGTTTCCCAATCTTGAGTTTCTTCGCCATCAACAGCAAGAATTTGCGTATTAGGTTCAATGTGAGCTTGTGCCGCGATTGAACTTGGCGTTATCGATTCAATCACAGGTTTAACACTTGGCATTCCATAAAGGTAGATGACCCAATATGCAAAAATCGCGAAAATAAAATTCGCCAAAGGTCCTGCAATAATCACAAATGCGCGTTGTAATACGCTTTTACTGTCAAATGCTTGTGGCTTTTGTTCAACTGGAACCGCTTCATTACGTCCATCAAGCATTTTTACATAGCCGCCTAAAGGAATCATTGAGACCGCAAATTCTGTACCATGCTTATCGATTCGTTTCCAAATTACCTTACCAAAGCCAATTGAAAAACGATGGACTTTTATACCGCACTTTCTAGCAGCCCAAAAGTGTCCATATTCGTGAACGGATACCAATACCGCAATAGCAATGATAAAAGAACCTAGCGACCACAAAAATGACATTCAAAATCCTTATAACACAAAGAAATAGAAGTAGCTGAAAAAAGGTACCGCTGCAGTCAAGCTATCAATGCGATCTAATACACCCCCATGACCAGGAATCAATTGGCTGCTGTCTTTCACACCAGACTCACGTTTAAACATGCTTTCAGTTAAATCACCCAATACCGAAATTGCAACTGTTGCAACGGAAAGAATAACGAATCCAGTGATATTTCGATCACCAACTAAAGCATCGCCAGAGAAATGAATAAACACAAAAGCAAGCACTAACGCAGTAATTAATCCACCAACAACACCTTCCCAGCTTTTACCAGGTGAAACTTTTGGCGCAAGTTTACGTTTACCAAATGCACGTCCGCTAAAATAAGCACCAGAATCAGCCGCCCAAACAAGCACAAATACATAAAGTAATAAAAATAAGCCGTGATAAGGATCATGGGTATAGTGTTCTAAACGTAAACGTAATACCCCCGCGATAAATGGGATTAAAGTAGAAAAGGCAAATAAAAGCTGTAAAAGAGGATTTTTAGACCAAAATTTAGCTGATTGAGGATAACTCACCACAAGCAATAAAGCTAAAATCCACCAACCAACAGCGTTCATCAATAAAAGCTGAAGATGCTGTTCAAACACACGACCCGCATCTAAATAGTTACCCTCAGTGTAGAGCCATAAAAAAATAAAAGCACCTAAAAAAGCAGCAACACAAAACCGCGCTAAAGGCTGTTTAAGGCGAGCAAACTGAGTCCATTCCCAAACGCCTAAAGTCGCTACTGCACCTAAAGCGAGGGCAAAATAAAAAGGCGTGAATAAAAATAGCGCACATAACACCGCTACGATTAACACAATGGCAGATAAAACTCGTTGTTTAAGCATAATTTTAATCCATTTATTGAATTATTCTGTCCCACCAAAACGGCGATGACGTTGTTGATAACAGGCGATGGCGCGGTTAAATTCCGCCTCATCAAAATCTGGCCACAGCACATCGGAAAAATAAAGTTCCGCATATGCAATTTGCCATAATAAAAAATTACTAATTCGTTGTTCACCACTCGTACGAATCAATAGATCAACTGGTGGTTCATCTTGTGTCACCAAATGACGCTGAAAAGTCATTTCATCAATCTCGTCAACGCTCATTTCATTATTTTTTACTTTTTCTGCAAGTTGTTTTGTCGCTTGTACAATATCCCAACATCCACCATAATTTGCAGCGATATTGAGCGTAAGTGCGGTATTTTTTTCTGTTAAATTTTCCGCTTTTGCAATTTTTTCTTGTAAAGATTCACTAAAACGAGATACATCGCCAATAATTTTCAGCCGAATATTATTTTTATGTAATTTTTTTACTTCGCGATCTAAAGCTTGCATAAAAAGCGTCATTAACGCGCTGACTTCTTGCTCTGGTCGATTCCAATTTTCGCTACTAAAGGCATAAAGTGTAAGGAAATTCACGCCAGTTTGGCGAGCATAACTTACCGCTCGGCGAACGGCAGATACGCCATTGGTATGACCAAAAATACGCATTTTATTTTTCTGTTTTGCCCACCGCCCATTACCATCCATAATAATGGCAACGTGTTTTGGAATATTGTTTTGATCGAGTTCTATCATTATTTTTATTATAAAAAGATCCCTATAAATTCGGCTGTGAACTATATCATAAGTTGTATTTGCTTGCTATGGATTAGCGATCCCTAATCCACACTTTATTTTTTACATAATTCATTTTTATAATAAAGAAAAATAAACAAAACGAGAATTTATGTATGCGATTGAACAAAATAAAGACGGCATTAGATTAAGAATATTCTTACAGCCAAAAGCCAGTAAAGATCATATTGCTGGCATTCACGATGATGAACTAAAAATTACCATTACTGCGCCACCTGTTGATGGTCAAGCAAATGCGCATTTATTGAAATTTTTAAGTAAATCCTTCAAAGTGCCCAAAAGCAGTATTATTTTAGAAAAAGGGGAATTGAGCAGACACAAACAAGTTTGGATTCCTGACCCCAAATTAATTCCAAAAGAAATTCAAAATCTATTGTAAAAACAAAGAAAAAAATCACCGCACTTTGATCTCCAACCCTATCAATTTATGCCGTTTTACGGTATTCTATGCCACATTTTCTATTGTCAAAATGCTGCAAAAGTGCGGTTAAAATTTAAGGTGATTTTATGCAAGAACAATATCGCCCCGATATGGTCGAACCAAAGGTTCAACAATATTGGGCAGAAAATAAAGTTTTCAAAGCAATCAAAGACGAATCTAAAGAAAAATATTACTGTCTTTCTATGTTCCCGTATCCTTCTGGCCGCCTGCATATGGGGCATGTGCGCAACTACACTATTGGTGATGTAATTTCTCGTTATCAACGTATGCTAGGTAAAAACGTATTGCAACCATTTGGTTGGGATGCTTTCGGCTTACCGGCAGAAGGTGCCGCAATTAAAAACAAAACTGCGCCAGCTAAATGGACGTACGAAAACATTGCCTACATGAAAAAACAACTTCAGCTTTTAGGCTTTGGTTTCGACTGGGATCGTGAAATCGCAACCTGTAAACCAGAATACTACAAATGGGAACAATGGTTCTTCACTGAGCTTTACAAAAAAGGCTTAGTGTACAAAAAAACCTCAACAGTAAACTGGTGTCCGAATGATGAAACCGTACTCGCAAACGAGCAAGTACACGAAGGTTGTTGCTGGCGTTGTGATACACCTGTGGAACAAAAAGAAATCCCACAATGGTTTATCAAAATTACTGACTATGCAGAGCAATTATTAGGTGGTTTAGATACCCTTCCACAATGGCCTGACATGGTAAAAACCATGCAGCGCAACTGGATTGGTCGTTCTGAAGGGGTAGAAATTACTTTTGATGTTGCAGATACCAACGAAAAAGTAGCGGTTTACACCACGCGTCCAGATACCTTTTACGGTGTGAGTTATTTAGGCATTGCGGCAGCACATCCATTAGCAAGTTTAGCTGCTCAAAATAATCCTGAATTAGCCACCTTTATCCAAGAAGCGAAAAACGCAAAAGTGGCAGAAGCTGATCTTGCGACAATGGAGAAAAAAGGAATGGCAACAGGCTTATTTGCCATTCATCCATTGACAGGTGAAAAATTACCAATTTGGGTTGCGAATTTCGTATTAATGCACTACGGTACTGGCGCAGTAATGGCGGTTCCAGCTCACGACCAACGTGACTTTGAATTTGCTCAAAAATACGGTTTACAAATCAAGCAAGTTATTGAACCCATTGCTGATGAAGAAATTGATTTAACCAAACAAGCCTTTACTGAACACGGCAAACTCGTTAACTCAGCTGAATTTAATGGTAAAGATTTTGATGGTGCTTTCAACGGCATTGCGGATAAATTAGAAAAATTAGGTGTTGGAAAACGTCAAGTTAATTATCGTTTACGTGACTGGGGTGTTTCTCGCCAACGTTATTGGGGCGCTCCAATTCCGATGCTAACCCTTGAAAATGGCGATGTAGTACCTGCACCAATGGAAGATTTACCTATTATTCTGCCTGAAGATGTGGTAATGGATGGCGTGAAAAGTCCAATTAAAGCTGATCCTAATTGGGCAAAAACAACGCTTAACGGCGCACCAGCGTTAAAAGAAACGGATACCTTTGATACCTTTATGGAATCCTCTTGGTATTACGCTCGCTACACTTGTCCACAATATCAAAATGGCATGCTTGATGCGGAAGAAGCAAACTATTGGTTACCAGTGGATCAATATATCGGTGGTATTGAACACGCAACAATGCACTTGCTCTACTTCCGTTTCTTCCACAAATTATTGCGTGATGCAGGATTTGTAACCAGTGACGAACCAGCCGATAAATTATTATGTCAAGGTATGGTGCTTGCAGATGCCTTCTACTACACCAGTCCAACCAATGAGCGTATTTGGGTAAGCCCAACTCAAGTGACCCTTGAGCGTGATGAGAAAGGTCGCATCATTAAAGCCACCGATCCTGAAGGGCGTGAACTAGTCCACAGTGGCATGACCAAAATGTCGAAATCCAAAAATAACGGTATTGACCCACAAGAAATGGTAGAAAAATATGGTGCCGATACCGTTCGTCTGTTTATGATGTTTGCCTCTCCAGCAGAAATGACCTTGGAATGGCAAGAATCTGGCGTAGAAGGTGCGAAACGTTTCTTAGGGCGTGTTTGGAACTTGGTATATCAATATCAACAAAATCCAGCAAAAACTAGCCTAGATATCACCGCACTTTCAACAGCGCAAAAAGCGCTTCGCCGTGAAATACATAAAACGATTGCGAAAGTGAGCGATGATATTGGTCGCCGTCAAACATTTAATACTGCAATTGCAGCAGTAATGGAGTTGATGAATAAACTGACTAAGGCTTCCTTAGAAAGCGATCAAGATCGAGCGGTCATGGCGGAAGCATTAAGTGCAGTTGTTCGTATGCTTTATCCAATTACGCCACATATCTGCTTTGAATTATGGCAAGCACTAGGAAATGAAAGCAACATCGATACCGCTGAATGGGTGAAAGCTGATGAAGCCGCAATGGTAGAAGATGAAAAACTCATTGTTGTGCAAGTAAATGGCAAAGTTCGTGGAAAAGTGACTGTCCCAGCAACCTCTTCAGAAGAAGAAATTAAAGAGGCAGCCAAAACAGATCCTAATGTTGCAAAATTCCTTGATGGAAAAGAAATCCTTAAAGAAATCTATATTCCATTAAAAATGTTGAATTTTGTGGTTAAACTATAATCCGTAGAATCTGTGGAATATTGATATTTCACAGATTCTATCTTTATTAGTGTATGGATTTTAAATTTATACACTCCATAATAAAGGTAATTTTTATGATTAAATCAATCAAAGCATTGTTCATTGTAGCAAGCATTACCGCGCTTTCTGCTTGCGGCTGGCATTTTCAAAACGGTACATTAATTCCACAAGAATTACGAACTCTTACATTTGAAAGCCCCGATCCATACAGCGAAATGTCAGTAGCGATGCGCAATCAGTTACAAGCGAATAATGTTCAACTCGTCAATTCGACTCAAGGCATTCCTGTTTTGCGCATAAATAAATTCCGCACAAATGATGAAGTAGCCTCCGTCTTTAAACGCGGACGCGAAGCTGAAAAAGTATTGATGTTAGAAGTGGAAGCAAGTATTCGTTTAGCGAATGGTGAAAGTCACCCAATCACGGCAAAAGTCAACCGCACTTTCTTTGATAACTCTCGCGCAGCATTAGCTAAATCTAGCGAACGAGAAGTAATTTGGAATGATATGCGAGAACAAGCTGCACGTCAGCTCATTACTAAAATGGTTGCATTAGAAAAACAAGTGAAAAACAAATAATGAATCGCATCTTCCCTGAGCAACTTAATCAACATCTTTCCCAACGTTTAGCCAAAGTTTACTTTTTGGTAGGGCAAGATCCATTGTTACTGAGTGAAAGTAAAGATGCCATTTATAAAACAGCCAACCAACAAGGATTCGATGAGAAAAATAACATTCAGATTGATAGCCAAACTGACTGGGCACAACTCATAGAATCCTGTCAGTCCATGGGATTGTTTTTTAATAAACAAGTCATGGTATTAAATTTACCTGAAAATTTCACCGCACTTTTACAGAAAAATCTGCAAGAATTTATTTCGGTTCTACATGACGATATCTTGCTGATTTTACAAATTGCAAAGCTAGCAAAAGCAAATGAAAACCAAGCATGGTTTGTTGAACTAAACCAATATGAAACCAGTGCGATTCTTGTAAATTGCCAAACACCTACGGCTGAAAATCTCCCTCGCTGGGTAAAAAATCGTACCAAAGCGATGGGGTTAGAAGCTGATGATGAAGCAATCCAACAACTTTGTTACAGTTATGAGAATAACCTGCTCGCGCTCAAACAAGCTCTGCAGCTTTTAGATTTGCTCTACCCTGACCATAAACTTAACTACAATCGAGTAATTAGCGTCGTAGAACAATCCTCGATTTTTACACCATTTCAATGGATTGATGCTTTGTTAATAGGAAAAGCAAATCGCGCTAAACGTATTTTAAAAGGGTTACAAGCTGAAGATGTGCAACCTGTTATTTTATTACGCACACTACAGCGAGAATTATTTACGTTGCTTGAACTCACCAAACCACAGCAACGTATTATGACAACGGAAAAACTTCCAACTCAACAAATTAAGACTGAATTTGATCGTCTAAAAATCTGGCAAAATCACCGACCGCTCTTTTTAAGTGCGATTCAACGTTTAACCTACCAAAAGCTCTACGAAATTATTCAAGAGCTCGCCAATATAGAACGTCTTGCTAAGCAAGAATTTAGCGATGAAGTGTGGATTAAACTCGCTGATTTATCTGTAAAAATTTGTTTGTAGAGCACTATTTTTCAGCTGTGAATTCACATTCCTTGCAAGCAATAGATTAAAAATAAACCCCAGCTAAAAACTGGGGTTTATTTTAAAGATAATTATTCGCTTCATTCAGTAATCGCTGAATTAATTTTGCATTAGCTGGCGGGAACTGTCCTGCATCTAATGCACGTTGCTCAACCCAAAAACCTTCTTGCCCTTCTCGCCCAAAAGGCTCACCAATCCATTCATCTACAACATAAAAGAAAAAAGAAATAATCTTTGTTGGATATTCAAATTGGAAGCGCTCGTAAAGTTCAGCATTTAATACCACAATGCCAATTTCCTCTTCCAGTTCACGTTTTAAAGCCTGTTCTGGGGTTTCCCCCGCATCCACTTTTCCACCTGGAAATTCTAAAGATTGCGCAAAATCCTGTCCTTCTAAACGCTGCGTTAAATAGATCTGACCAAACTCATTACGAATAATACCTGCAGAAACTTGTATAATTTTTTTATCCATTTCTTCTATCCAATAGCATCTATGAAAAAAGTGCGGTGAAAAATCACCGCACTTTGGCTAATCATTAATGGCGAGCAGCACGACTACCATGACAATGCTTATATTTTTTTCCTGAACCACAAGGACAAGGCTCATTGCGTCCAATGCGACGATCTGAATAATCTTCAGAATCTGAATTTTGGATTGCCTGACCATTTTCATCCACAGGTAAATTATTTTGATTGATACGAGCAGCCATCTCCTGACGAACACGTTCAGCTTCTTCCATTTCTTCTTGAGTACGCACACGTACACGCGTTAACGTCGTGATGACGTGGTGTTTTAAAGAATCCAACATTTCCGTAAACATACGGAAAGATTCTTTTTTATACTCTTGTTTTGGATCTTTTTGCGCATAACCGCGTAAATGAATACCTTGGCGCAAATAATCCATCGCAGCTAGGTGTTCTTTCCAAAGCTCATCTAAGGTTTGTAACATGACGCCTTTTTCAAAGTTGCGCATGGTTTCTTCACCAGCTAGCGCTTCTTTTTCTTTATATTCTTTTTCGGCGACTTCTACGATGCGTTCACGCAAGTTTTCTTCGTGAAGATTATTGTCTTCTTCCAGCCAATGAGAAATTGGTAATTCCATACCAAACTCTTGAGCTAAACGTTCTTCAAGCCCTTTAATATCCCATTGTTCTTCCAAAGATTGCGGTGGAATATATTGATCAATCACGCTATTAAATACATCGTGGCGAATTGCGTTGATAGTTTCAGAAATATCATCATTATCAAGCAAATAATTGCGTTGCTCATAAATTGCATGACGTTGGTCATTTGCAACATCATCATATTCAAGTAGGTTTTTACGGCCATCGAAATGGAAAGCCTCAACTTTTGCTTGAGCAGATGCAATCACTTTCGCCAACATTTTCGATTCCATAGCCTCACCAGGCACGGTGAACGCTTTACGCATTAAATTGAGTTTACCCTCATTTAAATAAATGCGCATTAAGCCATCTTCCAAAGAAAGATAGAAACGAGAAGATCCAGGGTCACCTTGACGACCAGAACGACCACGCAACTGGTTATCGATACGGCGAGATTCATGACGCTCCGTACCGATAATATGCAAACCACCTGCTTTCATTACGATCTCGTGGTTCTTTTCCCACTCAGCTTTAAGCGCTTCAATTTGTTCTTGAGTTGGATTTTCTAATTTGGCAGCCTGCGCTTTCCAGTTACCACCAAGGATAATATCCGTACCGCGCCCCGCCATATTCGTTGCGATAGTCACCGCACCAGGATAACCCGCTTCTGCCACGATTTCCGCTTCTTGTTGGTGGAATTTCGCATTCAACACATTGTGTTTGATACCCGCTTTATCTAAAGCCTTAGATAACTCTTCCGATTTTTCTACTGAAATCGTCCCCACTAATACTGGTTGCTGGCGTTCTACACAATCTTTGATATCTTCAATAATCGCATTAAATTTATATTGTTCATTTTCAAACATCACATCTGTGCGATCATCACGAATCATTGGGCGGTTTGTTGGAATCACAACGGTTTCCAATCCGTAAATTTGTTGGAACTCAAACGCTTCGGTATCCGCAGTCCCCGTCATACCCGCAAGACGCTCATATAAACGGAAGTAGTTTTGGTAAGAGATTGACGCAACAGTTTGGTTTTCACTCTTAATTTCAACCCCTTCTTTTGCCTCAATGGCTTGATGTAAACCATCTGACCAACGACGCCCAGCCATTGTTCGACCAGTATGTTCATCAACAATCACGATTTCACCATCTTTCACAATGTAATCGACATCTTTTTCAAACAATGTGTGCGCACGCAAGGCTGCCATAACATGATGAAGCAATACGATTCGACCAGGAGAGTACAAAGAATCCCCTTCAGGCATTAAACCTTGCGCAATCAACCAATCTTCCACTTTTTCTTGGCCACGTTCTGTTAAGTGTGCCTGTTTAGATT
The DNA here is from genome assembly GCF_002998595.1 of Haemophilus sp. oral taxon 036. NCBI lineage: Bacteria > Pseudomonadati > Pseudomonadota > Gammaproteobacteria > Pasteurellales > Pasteurellaceae > Haemophilus > Haemophilus sp. oral taxon 036. Next base: position 1,189,255 of record NZ_CP027235.1, on the reverse strand, counting down.
TAAGATCTAAAGTAAAGTCCCCTTCGCCTTGATATTCTTCTGTATCTTCTTTTTCCTGTTTAATTAAGTTTGGAATCAGTTTATTGACTGCAATATAAAGCGCAGAACTGTCTTCCGCTTGACCAGAAATAATCAATGGCGTACGGGCTTCATCAATTAAGATGGAATCTACTTCATCCACCAGCGCATACCCTAAAGTACGTTGGAAACGCTCTTCTTTTGAGTGAGCTAAGTTGTCACGTAAGTAGTCAAAACCAAGTTCACTATTGGTTGCATAAGTAATATCTGCTGCATAAGCGGCACGTTTTTCTTCCGGCGGTAAACCAGGAATATTTACGCCTACACTCATGCCCAAAAATTCAAATAACGGACGGTTTGTTTCTGCATCTCGGCGAGCAAGATAATCATTCACCGTCACAACATGAACGCCTTTACCTTCAAGTGCGATTAAATAACAAGGCAAAGTCGCCGTTAATGTTTTACCTTCACCAGTGCGCATTTCTGCGATACAGCGATTAGTCAATACCATCCCACCAATAAGCTGAACATCAAAATGTCTCATACCAAGCACGCGCTTACTTGCTTCACGTACCGTTGCGAATGCTTCTGGTAAAATTTGTTGCAAAGTTTCGCCCGCACTTAAACGTTGACGGAATTCATCTGTTTTTGCACGAAGTTGTTCATCTGTGAGAGCTTCAAACTCAGGTTCTAATTTATTGATTTTTGCAACTTGTTTTCTTAATTTACGTAAAATACGGTCGTTACGGCTGCCAAAAATTTTCGTTAAAATGCTCATAATTTCTCTTTTTAAATATATAAGTTAAATAGTTAAATGCGTATGAAAAACTTTATTTCATGCACAATAATTTTTTAAAAATATCGCTATTTCAATAGCAATATTCTTCACAAAAAACAGAAAAATTAAATAAGCAAAGGGCCTGCTCGAATTGGCGCACTAGGATTCAACGCATCAGCTAAAAAGTGCGGTTGAATTTTAAGTTGTTTTTCAGTTTGGGGGGAAATTGAAGGTTGAGGAATGGCTTGTCGTTGCACTTCACGTGCAACTTTTACCGTCTCTAACGCTTGTTGAATTGAAACACTCGAGGAATAATTTTCCGCATTATTTTGATTTTCAAAACTTTGTGCGTTAGGCAAAGCAAAAATCGCGATGATACTTAAAAGTAATCGCGACCAAAAAGTCGGTTTGACAGTGCCTGAAATCATCGTCTCGTTGTTTATTATGAAAATTGCGTGTATTGTAGCGGAAATCTAAACTAATGTCATTTATGGGGGCAGACTTTATGGAAAACAAGGCTGAACGTTATCAAAAAGCAGTCAATATTATGGATGTGCTTGAGCAATCACCCTTCGCCCAAATAATGAAAAAAGGCCTTGCCATCAATGAACTTAATCAAAAATTTAACCGCATTTTTCCACAGGAATTTCACGGAAAATTTCGTATTGGTTCCGTTAACGGTAATAGTCTTTTTTTAGAAGTATCGAATGCAATAGTGCGTCAAGGAATCTTATTTCGTCAAACTGAACTTATAAAATTAATTCAAGAGGATTTTCCACAAATCATAAAATTGGATATCGTTATAAACCCTGAGCTATCAAAGATTACACCTTAAAAATCGCAATCAACTCTCTTACTTTTACTCGTTTTTCTGAGCTCTGGCTAATCGAACGTTGTACTTTCACACGTTTAAATTTAGCCCCCTTATAAATTTCTCGGGTAAATTTGGTATCGTGGTTAGATATTAAAACCGGAATTTGTTTTTCTTTTTGTGTGAATTTTGCGAGTTCAGCTAAAATGCGTTGATGCTCACAACTAAACTCATTACCCGCATAGCTCGTAAAATTTGAATCCTGCAATAAGGGAGCATAAGGCGGATCGCAGTAAATCACCGAATCTTTATCAGCTAATGCAAATGTTTGCTGAAAATCGCCACATAAAAATATTGCACTTTGTGCCTTATGTGCAAAATAACGTAACTCGTTCTCTGGGAAATAATGCGTTTTATATGCGCCAAAAGGCACATTAAATTCATTTTTGCTGTTATAACGACATAGTCCATTAAACCCAAAGCGATTTAAGTAGAGAAAAAGCACAGATCGTTCAAAAGGATCAGTTGAAGCATTAAATTGGCGACGTTTGTCATAGTAGTAATCAGGATCATTCGCATTAGGGGCAAAAAAAATGGTTTTACAAGCCTCAATGTAAACATCTACATTTTCTTTCACTATATTAAAAAGATTAATTAAATCAGGATTAATATCAGCCAAAATATAGCGCTCAAAATTTGAGTTTAAAAAAACGGCCCCTGCTCCGACGAACGGTTCAATAAGACATTGTTTTCTCTTAGGAAAGATATTATTAATTTCATCTGTTAAACGAAACTTCCCACCAGCCCATTTCAAAAATGGACGGTGTTTAAGTTTCGGTTTTAGGGAATGTTTTTTTGGACGTAACATCTTAGTCCATTTGGGTACAACGCTTAATAGCGTTTAACACAAGATCCTTATCAGTATCAGTTGCTATATAAGCTTGACCTAGTGATTTAAGTAACACCAGACGCAACTTACCTGCTAGAACTTTTTTATCTCGCATCATATGCGGTAGATAGTCCTCCGGCTGCATCGAATCCGGTGATAAGGTGGGCAAATTAGCGCGTGCGAGTAATTTTTCTAAGCGTGAAACATCTGCCACAGAAATATCACCCAACTGCTCGGAAAGCGCGGCAGCCATCATCATTCCGGTAGATACCGCTTCACCATGGAGCCAGTTACCATAGCCGAGATGAGTTTCAATCGCATGTCCAAAGGTATGACCAAGATTAAGTAAAGCTCGATCACCTTTTTCTGTTTCATCACGAGCAACTACATCCGCTTTAATTTGACAGCAACGAGCAATACAATGTTGTAGGGATTCGTTATTTAATGCAACAAGCTCATCAATATGAGCTTCAAGCCATTCAAAAAATTCGTAATCTAAAATTGCGCCATATTTTATTACTTCAGCCAACCCCGCATTTACTTCACGTTTTGGTAACGTGCCAAGAGTATGCGTATCAATAATAACCATAGAGGGTTGATAAAATGCACCGATCATATTTTTCCCAAGTTCATGATTCACTGCTGTTTTTCCTCCAACAGAAGAATCCACTTGGGAAAGTAAAGTGGTTGGAATTTGAATTAATCGTACTCCTCGTTGATAACTTGCTGCGGCAAATCCTGCCACATCACCAATCACACCACCACCTAGTGCCATAATTGTTGTATCACGCCCATGATTACCTTGTAAAAGCGCAGTAAAAATTAAATTTAAGGATTCAAGCGTTTTATACTTCTCACCATCGGGCAAAAGAACATGATCGACTTCGCACCCGCGTTTTTTTAGCGCAAATGTTACCGTATCTAAGTAAAACTGTGCTACCGTGGGATTCGTCACAATCATCACGCGATCTCCTCGCTTAACCGGATAACTGCGTTCATCTTGCAATAGTCCATTACCAATTAAAATTGGGTAACGACGCTCCTGTAATTCCACGTTTACGCACAGCATAAATTTATCCTTAGACACACTTAAAGTGCGCCATTTAATCCATTCATATTATCAATGAGATCAACAATCTGGTTTACCATTACTTTGGCATTTTGCTCATCCGTAGGTAGGGTGATGTCAGCTACTTCCTCATAAAGTGGATTACGAATTTTTGCTAAGTCTTCCAATACTTGACGAGGATCTTCTGCGCCTTGCAACAGTGGACGTTTTTTGTCACGCTGAGTACGTTGAAATTGTTTTTCTACAGTAGTTTCTAAATAAATTACAATACCACGTGCAGATAAATAATTACGGCTATCTTTAGAAAGCACAGCACCTCCACCAGTAGACAGGACAATCCCCTGCATTTGTGTGAGTTCGTTAAGAATACGTTCTTCACGTTTGCGGAAGCCCTCTTCGCCTTCCAGATCAAAAATCCAGCTAATATCTGCGCCAGCACGTTCTTCAATTACGGCATCTGAATCAACAAAATCCATATTTAACTGTTGCGCTAACTGACGACCAATCGTGCTTTTTCCTGCCCCCATTGGCCCTACTAAAAAAATATTACGTTTTTCCGCCATTGTTCTTATCTAGTTTAAAGGTGAAATAAAAATCTAATCTTTCTAACAAAAAATAAACAAGCCAAAATAAACTTCAGTAGTTAAAAAGATTTTCCCGAAATGGTTTAGATTATCGCAATAAATCCCCCTATTTTTCAACCTTTTGAGGGAATTTATTTTCTTTAACGAAAAAGGAAAATAAAAGAGTGGTGAAATTTACAACGCTTCCAACTTAAATGTATGCTAAACGCTGACGCACAATTTCAAATAAACATACCCCTGTTGCGACAGATACATTTAATGATGAAACTGAACCAGCCATTGGAATGCTAATCAGTTGATCGCAATGTTCACGCGTTAAACGGCGCATTCCTTCGCCTTCAGCTCCCATAACAAGTGCTAGTGGCCCTGTCAGTTTGCTTTGATAAATGGTTTCAGTGGCTTCGCCAGCAGTGCCGACTACCCAAATATTATGATTTTGCTGTAAATCGCGTAGTGTGCGAGAAAGATTGGTTACACGAATTAACGGCACGGTTTCTGCTGCACCACAAGCAACTTTACGCGCGATAGACGTTAATTGTGCCGATTTATCTTTTGGTACGATCACTGCCACTGCGCCAGCCGCATCAGCTGTTCTCAGGCAGGCACCCAAGTTGTGTGGATCCGTCACGCCATCTAAAACTAATAAAAGAGGATTTTGTTTATTCGCAAGAACTTCATCAAGATCATTTTCATTAAGTTCTTTTGCCGCTTGTACTCGAGCAATGACACCTTGATGAACCTCACCATCTGCTTTTTTATCAAGTGTTTGTCGATTAACGAATTGCACACCAATTCCTAGGGAATAAAGCTCGTTTAAAAGTGGCTGTAGACGTTTATCTTCACGGCCTTTAAGTACGAAGACTTCGATTAAACGTTCTGGTGAATGGGTTAAAATACTATTAACAGCGTGAATACCGTAGATTTGTTCTGACATAAATTTCTCTTTTTCTTATTTGAATTTTTAATATATTCCCACAATGGGATTTGAATTATTTTCGTTTTCTAGATGTTTTCTTCGAAACTTCTTTCTTTTTTACCGCACTTTTTCGTTTTTTGGAGGCTTTAGAGGGTAGCTCTTTAAAGACTTTCTTGGCTTTTTCTTTCGCGGTTTTTCCCGCACGACGAGGCTTACGTTCACTCCCCATCAGCGAGAAATCGACCATTTTATTTTCTAAATGTACCGCCTCAACTTTGATGCAAACTTTATCGCCTAAGCGATATTGCATTCCGCTATTTTCGCCAATTAAACGTTGTTTTGCTGCATCGAATTGGTAATAATCGTTTTCTAAGGTAGAAATATGAACTAAACCATCGATGAATAAATCATCTAAGCGTACAAATAAACCAAATCCCGTCACAGATGAAATAACACCGCTAAATTCACCGCCGACATGATCTTGCATATATTCGCATTTCAGCCAATCAGCCACTTCACGAGTAGCGTCGTCAGCGCGGCGTTCCGTCATAGAACAGTGATTGCCAAGTAAATCCATTTCATCAAAAGAGTAATGATAACCACCAGTATCCGTTGTTTTACGTTTTGCGCCTTGTTCTTTATCGAGTAAATACTTGATGCCTCGATGAAGTGTTAAGTCCGGATAACGGCGAATTGGCGAAGTAAAGTGTGCATACTCTTCCAAAGCCAAACCAAAGTGCCCAATATTATCAGCGTGATAGACAGCCTGACTTAATGAACGTAGCAACATTGTTTGAATAAGTTCATGATCAGGTCGTTCTTTAACTTTTTCTAAGAGAGCAGCATAGTCTTTTGTGGTTGGTTTTAAGCCACCTTCTAAATTTAAACCAAACTCACTTAAGAAAGTGCGGAACGATGTTAATTTTTCTTCGCTCGGGGTGGCATGAATGCGATATAACGCAGGTTCTTTATGTTTTTCCATAAAATTGGCGGCTGCGATATTAGCAAGAATCATACATTCCTCAATGATTTTGTGGGCATCATTTCGAACAACGGGTTCAATGCGCTCAATTCTCCCCATTGCATTGAAAATAAACTTGGTTTCAATGGTTTCAAAATCGATTGCACCACGTTGATGACGTGCACTAAGCAAAGTTTGATAGAGTTTATAAAGTTCTTCTAAATGAGGTACCAGCGTAGAATAACGAGATCGTAATTCTTCATCGCCTTCAAGCATTTTGGCTACTTTGGTATAAGTGAGGCGGGCGTGAGAATTCATCACCGCTTCATAAAAGCGATAATCTGTTAGCTTACCTTTGGCAGAAATTTGCATCTCACACACCATACACAAACGATCCACTTGAGGGTTAAGAGAGCATAAGCCGTTTGATAAAATTTCAGGTAGCATTGGTACAACTCGGTTCGGAAAATAGACCGAGTTACCACGATTATGCGCTTCTACATCCAAAGCGGAACGCAAACGTACGTAATAACTGACATCCGCAATCGCTACCCAAAGTTTCCAGCCTTTGCCATGTTTTTCACAATAAACAGCATCGTCAAAATCGCGAGCATCTTCACCATCAATGGTCACAAGCAGTAAATTGCGTAAATCCACACGACCTTTTTTTGCTTCTTCAGGGACTTCTTCAGTGAATTTTTTGACGTATTTTTCCACCGCACTTGGAAATTTATGGGGAATATCGTGGTTACGCAAGGCGATTTCCACTTCCATTCCTTTCGCCATATTATCGCCTAGAATTTCAGTGATCACGCCAATTGGCTGGCTAAAACTGGCAGAGCGTTCTTGCAATTCGACAACGACAACTTGTCCCATACGTGCGCCATTACGATGTTCATTAGGCACGAGAATATCTCGGCCAATTCTACTGTCATCAGGTACCACATAGCTAAAACCGTTTTCTAAGAAAAAGCGGCCCACAATTTGTTTTTTACGACTTTCTAATACGCGCACAATTCGCACTTCACGGCGACCACGACGATCTAATCCAGCAGGTTGCGCTAAGACAAAATCTCCATGCATGACTTTTTGCATTTGATGGTTCGGAATGAATAAATCATCCTTTTTGCCATCGATCTGTAAAAAACCAAAACCTTCGCGATGACCAATTACCGTGCCTTTAAATAAATCTAATTTTTCTGGTAAGGCATAGCGTTTACGTTTGGTGAACACTAATTGGCCGTCATTTTCCATCGCACGTAATCGGCGACGTATCGCTTCTATTTGATCTTCATTTCGAATGGAAAGTGCAGTCAAAATTTCATCCCGATTCATCGGTGCATTATTGTCTCGAATAACGCTTAAAATGAATTCACGGCTCGGGATTGGATTGCCGTATTTTTCCAATTCTCGTTTGTAATGCGGATCTTGGTTGATTAAGTTTTTACGTTTTTTTGTCATTATTTTTTACAGTTTTAAAAAGTGCGGAGAGTTTGACACTGTAAGGGGGATAATGCAAGGAAAAGAAAATCTGCACTCGTGATGAGTGCAGATAGAAAGTGAATTAAGCCGATTTTTTGGTAAAGCCAATATAGGCGCAGAATATAAATCCAAGAACTAAAGCGTAAGGCGTGAATTCACCAATGCCAGAGCCTGAAGCTGCAAGGCTTAAACGATGTGCAGCGGCTGCACCCAAAAGCATACCAAGCACAAAAATAGCGGAGTCATTATCGCCTTCACCAAGATGAACCAAATGTTTGCCAGGACAACCACCGCCAAGGGCGAAGCATAATCCGCAAAGTGCCATACCGAGGAAGTTCCAAAGATATTGATTATGTGCGCCAGGTTGTTGTTCAAACCCTAAATGGAATTGACCAAGTAAAGCATTGGTAATAGCAGCAAATACCACTAAAGCGATGACACCATTCAATAAGGAAGAATCACGGAATAGAATGAAATTACGGAATGCACCGATTGAGCAGAAACGTGATTTTTGCATTAATACCCCTACGATTAGCCCACCGGCTAAAGATAACGTCCAAAATGCATGTTGTGTGCCAGGGCCTTTTTGTGAGAAATAAAGCGGTAAACCTTCGCCAAAACTAAATTGTGTGATAACGCCAATAAGTAATAAACCCGCAATAATGACAGAAATCCAACCTGTAGCAGGCGATTGTTCTTTTGATTTACCGAGAGAAAATCCTCGATTGCTAAAGTAAATTCCACCTAGTACACCGACAAATAAACCGACAATACCAGCAATCGCAGATAAATCGCCACCGCCTAAACGCAAATATGCCCGCCATGGACAACCTAAGAAGGTGAGGGCACCAATCATGGCAAATGCGCCTAAAATTAAGCGAATGAATGGTGATGAACCACCACGAGCACGGAATTCTTTTGCAAATAACGCACTCACTAACGCACCGAAAATTAATCCGATGAGTTCTGGGCGAATATATTGAAGTGGAGCGGCTTGATGTAAGCCAATGGAGCCTGCTATATCGCGTAAGAAACAGGCTGCGCAGAATCCCATGTTGCCGGGATTTCCGCTATAAGTAAGTAGTGGAGCGATGATACCAAGTGCAGCACCTGCAACCACAGGCCATTTTGATCCTTTCATAATGAAACCCTTGTGATATCTAAAGTTAAACTAAATTGTGTACTCTCGAATACTCGAAAAGCACGTTCATTTTAATCTAAGAAGTTAAATGATAAAGAATGATTTGATGAAAAAATGAGATAAATCAAAAATTTGATAGGACGAAAGTGCGGTAAAAATTTTATTGATTTCCGTAATGAAAATAAAAGATCTATACTAATAGCGTTCATTTTTTTACTCGGAAGAAACTATGACAGAACGTTCCGCCAATATCATTACCCACGATCCTTTTGGTAGCTTGCTTGGATATGCGCCTGGTGGCGTGGCAATTTATTCCTCTGATTACAATACTGCAGATGATAAAGAGTTCCCGAATGATGCCGCATTTCGGAGTTATCTAGGTCGAGAATATATGGGCTATAAATGGCAGTGTGTGGAATTTGCACGTCGTTATTTATATCTCAATCATGGTGTTGTGTTTGCCGATGTTGGTATGGCGTATGAAATTTTTTCGTTACGTTTTTTACGCCAAGTGGTAAACGATGCCTTGTTGCCTTTGCAAGCATTTGCGAATGGTTGTAAACGTAAACCTCAAGCTGGTTCCTTATTAATTTGGCAAGAAGGGGGCGAATTTAAACACACGGGGCATGTGGCAATTATCACCGAGGTATTGCCTGATCGCATTCGAATCGCCGAGCAAAATGTGATTCATTCCCGCTTGCCAAGTGGTCAGCAATGGACGCGTGAATTGCCGATGATTGTTTCAGAACAAGGTTATTTTCTACAAGATACTTTTGATGATACTAAAATTCTTGGTTGGATGATTCAAACAAACGATACTGAATTTTCAGAACCCCAACCTTTCCCAAAATCAACCGCACTTCAGTTACAAGCTCATCATGTTGACAATCACGGTCAATTTAATGGGAAATGGTTAAATGAAAATGAGCCATTTGATGCGGCATATATTAAGGCAATGCTCGGGCACAAAGTGAGCCATTCTGATCAATATCGCTATTTTGCTATGTCTGAAAGTGCTCAACAGGAATTGATTCACGCCACTAATGAACTGCATTTAATGTATTTGCATGCGACAGACAAGGTACTTAAAGATGATAATCTGTTGCAGTATTTCAATATTCCGAAACTCCTTTGGCCACGCTTAAGACTTTCTTGGCAAAATCGCCGTTATCAAACGATTACTGGTCGTTTAGATTTTTGTATGAGTGAACGAGGTTTGAAAGTCTATGAATATAATGCAGATTCAGCTTCTTGCCATGCTGAGGCAGGCGATATTATGAATCGTTGGGCAAAACAAGCTGGTTGCATATTGGGGGAAAATCCGTCTGATGGCTTGCGTAATGCGTTAGCTGATTGTTGGCAACATAGTCAAGCCTCAAAATTAGTTCATATTCTGCAAGATCACGATGATGAAGAAGATTACCACGCCATGTTTATGCAACAGGCATTGGTACAAGCGGGATTTCAAGCCAAAATTATTCATGGCACGGAGGGTTTACATTGGGATAATCGTGGTCGCCTCATTGATGAGGAAAATAACCAAGTTCAAACTGTTTGGAAAACCTGGGCGTGGGAAACCATGCTGGAACAACTTCGTGAAGATGCAACAGGAATGGAAGTCGCACCACCTATTCGCACTGGTTATCCTGAAGATAAAGTGCGGTTAATTGACGTACTACTTCGCCCTGAAGTGTTGGTTTATGAACCGCTTTGGACGGCAATTCCAAGTAATAAGGCGATTTTGCCTGTGCTTTGGTCTTTATTCCCTAATCATCGTTATTTGTTAGAGGCAAGTTTTCATCTTACACCGAACTTAATCCAAAACGGCTACGCACAAAAACCAATTGCAGGTCGCCGGGGTGATAACGTTAAATTGATTGGTGAAAATAATTCCATGCTAGACACAACCGATGGGCAGTTTGGTCAGCAAGATAGTATTTATCAACAACTTTGGTGCTTACCGCAAGTGGAAGATCAATATTTGCAAATCTGTACTTTTACAGTGGGAGGGCATTATGGCGGCACTTGCCTACGTTCTGATTCAAGTCGTGTCATCATGGGAAATAGTGATATGCAGCCTTTGAGGGTGTTGAAGGATAAAGTATTTTTTGGACGAAAGAAATAATCAGGTTACCGTGCATTACCTACGAAAATAGGGTAAAATTAACGGATCTAATTTTTAAAGATTTACGGAATTTTTACCGCACTTTACTCGAATTTATATTTTTCTATTTATAAATTATAAGGCAACCATAATGCATCAAATCAATTTGTTTCGTCCAACACTTTTGGCATTAAGTCTTGCTTTTGCGAATTCTTACGCGCAAGCCTCAATGGTCCGTAATGATGTGGACTACCAATTCTTCCGTGATTTTGCTGAAAATAAAGGACAATTTTCAGTCGGATCTAGCAATATTCCCGTTTTTAATAAACAAGGTCAGAAGATTGCAACTGTATTACCTAATTTACCTATGCCTGATTTACATGTGGCAAATAGGGTAAGTGGTATTGCAACCTTGTTTAATCCTCAGTATATCGCCAGTGTAAAACATAACTCAGGTTATGGTTCTGTACAATTTGGTGATAGTGGCAATAATTCAGATAGTCATTATTTTAATTATCTTATTACAGAGCGAAATAATCATAGCAGATTGGATTTTCACGCCCCGCGGTTACATAAATTAGTGACCGAAGTTGCACCGATACCTCTAAATAATATTGCTTTTGATAATGCTAAAAAAACAGGGCCACATAATGGCGCTTTTTTAGATAAAAATCGTTATCCGTACTTTGTACGAGTAGGTTCTGGACGTCAATATTTAAGAAGTAAAGATGGCAAAGAAAAAACGTCTTTAACCTCAGCATACAACTATCTTACAGGTGGTATACCACTTACACCGCGCTCATCAATGGATAATTGGGTGTTATTCAATGGTGATATTTATGATGGATTAGCAACTTATGGTTTGCCTGGTGATAGTGGCTCACCACTATTTGCTTATGATGCTAAAGAGAAACGCTGGGTATTAGCAGCGGTGTTATCTACTTTTGCAAATTATGATCGCACAGAGAACATTTATACGATTATTCAACCTGATGTTATAGCACAAGCTTTTAAAAATGATGAGATTCAGATTCCACTTCGCGCTAAAGAGATCCAATGGCGGAATTTAGGTAATGGCGATAGTGTATTAAAAAATGGTACTGAAAATATTCATGTAGCATTAGAAAGTTCATCTAAAAAATCATTAGATCAAAATACGCAACGCCCTTCTTTAGATAATGGTAAAACTATTCATTTCCAAGGTGGTGATGGTTCAACTCTAATCCTTAAAGATAGTATTAACCAAGGTGCGGGGGCTTTATACTTCAATCAAAATACCATTGTTCGCGCAGAAAATAATGATACGACTTGGCTAGGAGCGGGAATTGTCGTTAACGGTGATAAAACGGTTCATTGGCGCGTAAAAAATCCTATTAATGACCGTCTGTCAAAATTAGGAACGGGCACACTTTATGTTGATGGCCAAGGCAAAAACCTAGGTGATATTAGTGTAGGCGATGGAACTGTAGTACTTGATCAAAAGCCGTTTAATGGACAGCAGCAAGCTTTTAATCAAGTTGGGATAACAAGTGGCCGAGGAACGGTTATTCTTGCCAATAATAAGCAGGTCAATCCAGACAATATTTACTTTGGTTTCCGAGGTGGGCAATTAGATGTTAATGGAAATTCGCTTACTTTTCATCGTATTCAAAATACTGATGACGGTGCAAAAATTGTCAATAATCACCGCACTTACGCCGCTGAAATTAATGTAATTGGTCGTAATGATGTAACAGCTCAAAATATAGAATGGGTAAAGTGGGGAGAGGAACCAACTACTTCATTTGCGCTTTATGAATATAAAAACATCCACAGAAATAACCGATTAGATTATTTCCGTCTAAAAGATGGGAAAAATCCTCGAGCTTATTTCCCTTTGGATATGACAACCACCAATGATTGGGAATTTTTAGGTAACGACAAACAAAAAGTTGTAAGAAATGAGGTTTTAAAAGAAAATTCTAAAAAACGTTTAGATACGTTTAGTGGTTTCCTTGGCGAGTATGATTCTCAACGTTATAACGGTGCGTTAACGTTTAATTACAACCCTAACTATTACAATAGTGTGCTTGTATTGAACGGCGGTACGAATTTAAATGGTAATTTAAACGTATCAGCGGGGCACTTAGTACTTTCAGGTATTCCCACTCCTCACGCTTATGATCATTTAAACCAAAAAGAAGTTATAGATGAAAATAGTTGGATTAATCGCCAATTCAAAGCGCGTGAATTTAATGTTTCAGGCAATGCAAAACTAGAAAGTAGTCGTAATGTAAGCTTATTAGAAGGGAATTTCAACGCTCGACATCAAGCCCAAATTCAGCTAGGTTTTACCCAAGGTAAATCCAATGAATGCATTCGTGAATCTTATACAGGTTACACAGCTTGTTCTGAGAATAAGACTTTAGGGAATTTAGCTTTTAATCGCATGCCTGTTACAGTTGTATTCGGTAACATTGATTTAAAAAATAATAGCCAGCTTAATTTAGGTAAAGCGCATTTAGTTGGGCGTATTAATGCGATGCCAATGACACAAATTCGTTTACAACCTAATAGCCAATGGACATTGAATGGAAATAGTGCAGTAGGAAATTTAGATCTTTTACCGAATAGCCAGATCACATTAAATACAGGCTATGATGATGTGAATAAAAACTATCGTGGTTGGGTTCAATTTAATGAGTTAACAATTAATGGAAAATTGACAGGGAATGGTCACTTCCGTTTCTTAACGAATGTGGCGGAACGTAGAGGCGATCATATTACAGTAAATGGGCTTGCCTCTGGTTCTTATATCCTTTCTGTAAAAAATACGGGGAAAGAGCCTAATGAAGTAAATCCATTAAGCCTTGTTAAATTAAATCATCCAAATCAGCGAATGGGGCAAGCTCGTTTCGCACTTGAAAATGGTTATGTTGATTTAGGGGCATATCGTTATATTTTAGCTAATCGCAACAATGATTATCGCTTATATAACCCGTTGCGCGAGGCTGAACAGTCTTTTCAAGGTAATGAGCAACTTATTGCAAATAGTCAGCGTGAATTTGATAAAGTGCATCAATTACTTAATCAAAAACAACAAGAGCTAAATCGATTAAATGCTCAATATGAGGATGTGAAAGCAAAAGAAAATACTTATAAATCACATGTTGCACGATTGCTTTCAGATATAAACCAAACCAATAATCAAATTGATAATGCTTTTAATGAATACAATCGTACGCCTCGTATCCGTTTTATTAAACGTCGACGATTATATGAGCAATTTACGCAATATAAGTCTAAATTAGAAAATCAACGTAATGAATATCGCAACCTTAATTCTCAAGCAAATTATTATACGCAACAAGTATCTTCGGTACTTAATGGTGTTAATTCAATAAAAAATGAAGTTAATTCACTTTCATCTCAACAAGGTAATTTGCAAGCAGAATTAAATCGTTTACAAGTGGGTTATGCAAATAAAATTGCACAAGCGCAAAAACTTTGCACAGCCCAAGGGCTTTCATCTGATGTATGTCGAAAAGTTGCTAAAGTCGCAAATGATAGTGATCTAGCGGCTTTTGAAGCGGAACTTGATGTAAATATTGAACAAGTAGAATTTGCTCAAGAAGCATTAGAACATGCTAAAGCATCAGGTGATGAAAGTGCGGTTCATTTTGCGCAAGAAAATTTAGATCAAGCTATACGATCTCTCATTAATACGCTTGAAGATACTTATACAACTTTAGGTGATATTAATCATTTCTTAGGTGAGATACCTGAAAATGTGGCAATACCTGTACAGGCTCAATTGATCAGTCGTTATTCCAATACGGCTTTATCAGAGCTTTCTGCAAACGTTAATTCGGTATTACAAATTGGACGAAATTTAGAGCGTCATTTATTAAGCCAAGATAAATCTAATGTTTGGGTGAATACGGAAGCTAGTCAGAGAACTTATCGCTCCGACTATAATCGTCCATATAAGCAAAATTTAACATTGACTCAAGTTGGCGTCGCTCAGACATTAAATTCGAATATGCAAATTGGTGCGGTGCTTTCTCATTCTCGTGCGAATAATGAGTTTGATGAAAATGTATCGGGTACAAGCCGACTAACAGGCATAAATGGTTTTGTTAAAGGCGAGTGGAATAATGGTGTCTTTGCAAGTTTTGACTTAGGTTATGGACGCAGCCGTAACAATGTAAAATTTGACGAAGAAAACAAAACGTTCCACCGTAATATTTTTAGTGCAGGTGGAAATATTGGGGCTTCTTTAGACTGGGGAATTCACGTCACACCTTCAGTTGGTATGCGCTACTACCGTCTATCTAGCACAAACTACCAATTAGATGGTGCAAATATCAACAGTAAAACGTTATATTTAACTACTTACCGAGCAGGTATAATGTTAGATAAAACCTTTGATATAAATGGTGTAAAATTCACCCCAACTTTCTCAAGCAATTACTATGATGCCACTCAACAAAAACTTGCCCTTGATGGTATATTAAGTGTCAATGATGTTGCATTAAAACAACAATTCGGACGTTATTTTACTCATGAACTTGGTTTTAATGCGCAGATTAAACAGTGGAATATTAGCACGAATATTGGAATACTTAAGGGATCTGATGTGGCACCACAGAAATTTGCTTCATTAAAGGTCGGTTTTACTTGGTAGCATTATCTAGTAAGTAAATAAAAAAAGTACGGCTATGTTTTGCCGTACTTTTTTATTAGTAGTAAACAAACTCCATCCATAATAAGAATATAAACGCAACATCACACTTTTATATTAGTTCTCCAGCAATCTTTCTCGCTAAATGATCAATTTCCAATACATCGTCAATATATTGAATAGATTGCGGTGTAATCTTCTCAATAGTACGCTCATTAATTTTTGCAATATCCATAAAACTAATTTGACGATCTAAAAATGCTTGTACAGCAATTTCATTAGCTGCATTCATTGCTGTTGTCGCATATTGACCCGCAGCAAAGGCATCAATAGCCAGTTTTAAATTTGGATAGCGATTAAAATCAGGTTCAATAAACGTCAGTTCTTTGATTTTAAAGAAATCGAGTGGTTCTACTCCAGCAAAAGTGCGGTGAGGATATGCCATAGTTTCTGCAATTGGTGTACGCATATCTGGATTTCCCATTTGAGCAATGACTGAGCCGTCAACATAACGTACCATAGAATGAATAATTGATTGTGGATGAATAATGACTTCCATTTCTTCCGCACTTGCGTTGAAAAGCCAGCGAGCCTCAATGTATTCTAAGCCTTTATTCATCATTGTGGCTGAATCGACAGAGATTTTTTTACCCATAGACCAATTAGGGTGTGCAACCGCTTGTTCTGGTATGATGTTGGTGAATTGTTCAAGTGGCGTGTAACGGAATGGTCCGCCAGACCCAGTGAGTATAATTTTACTTACACCTAATTCAGAAAGTGGGCAAAAACCAATTTTTTCTTGTGCTTCTGGCGGTAACGATTGAAAGATCGCATTATGTTCACTATCTACTGGTAAAAGCTTCGCTCCATAGTTTTTTACAGCATCAATAAAAAGCTGTCCGCAGGTTACCAGTGATTCTTTATTTGCCAGTAATACCCGTTTACCCGCTTTAACCGCTGAAAGAGTCGGTAACAATCCTGCTGCACCAACAATCGACGCCATTATCTGATCGGCATCAGGATGTGCTGCAAGTTCACAAATAGCTTGTTGTCCTGCTAATACTTCCGTTGGAATATGATGCGCAATTAATTTCTCACGTAAAATTTTAGCCGCATTTACATCATCAAGCGCCGCAAAGTGCGGTCGGAATTTTATGCATTGTTCAAACATTGCTTCTACATTTTTTCCGCCTACGAGTGCAAATGCATGATATTTTTGAGGATTATTTTCGATAACAGAAAGGGTACTCTTACCGATTGATCCCGTTGAACCAAGAATGACAATGTTTTGTTTTTGCATAGAATCTTTACCGCACTTTTGTTGATTATATTTTCATTGGTACGTCTAAATAAGCATACCTAATAAAATAAAGGCAGACAAAACTGCCTGCCTTTTGCATTTTTTATGATTAGAAATCCATTAATTCTTTTTCTTTATCCGCCAATACTTCATCTACTTTTTTAATGTAAATATCTGTGATTTTTTGGATTTCTTCTTCTGCTTTATGTTGTTCGTTTTCGCTGATTTCTTTGTCTTTTAATAATGCTTTGATTTTATCATTCGCATCACGACGAACGTTACGCACCGCAACTTTACCTTGTTCACCTTCGCCTTTTACAATTTTGATTAAATCGCGACGGCGTTCTTCTGTTAATGGCGGAAGTGGAACACGGATTGTGGTACCCGCTGAAGATGGGTTTAAACCTAAATCTGAGGTTAAAATTGCTTTTTCTACCGCAGAGATTAAAGAACGATCAAAAACAGTTACAGCTAAAGTACGTGCATCTTCTGCTACTACGTTTGCTAATTGGCGAAGTGGCGTCGCTGCACCATAATATTCAACTTGAATTGCATCAAGTAAACTCGGTTGTGCACGACCAGTACGGATTTTCGAAATATGGCTTTTTAATGCTTCAAGGCTTTTTTCCATACGATCTTGAGCATCTTTTTTAATTTGGTTAAGCATTGCATTGTCCTTTTAATTGACGAAAGTTAAAACTCGGTGATTTTACTGGATTTTTGTCAATTTTTGAATACATTTATCATCTTGAAAACAGATAAAAAATGACCGCACTTCAGTCACCCAAAGTGCGGTTAATATTTTTAGTACTTTTAATTAAGCTTTAGGACCAGCTGCAATTAAAGCTTTGCCTTCTTCGTTAGTGGCATATTTAACAAAGTTTTTCACAAAGCGACCTGCTAAGTCTTCAGCTTTTGATTGCCATTGTGCTTTATCCGCGTAAGTATCACGAGGATCCAAGATTGCAGAATCTACACCTGGTAATGCTTTAGGAATTGCTAAGTTGAAGATTGGTAATTCGCCCATTTCAGCTTTTTCAATTGAGCCATCTAAGATTGCATCAATGATTCCGCGAGTATCTTTGATTGAGATACGTTTGCCTGTACCATTCCAACCAGTATTCACTAAGTAAGCTTCAGCACCTGCTGCTTGCATACGTTTTACTAACACTTCTGCATATTGAGTTGGGTGAAGGGTTAAGAACGCTGCACCAAAACATGCTGAGAAAGTTGGAGTTGGTTCAGTAATACCACGTTCAGTACCTGCTAATTTTGCTGTGAAACCAGATAAGAAGTAGTATTTAGTTTGTTCTGGTGTCAATTTAGATACTGGTGGTAATACGCCAAATGCATCTGCAGTTAAGAAAATAACTTTAGTTGCGTGGCCAGCACGAGAAACTGGTTTTACAATGTTATCGATGTGATAAATTGGGTAAGACACGCGAGTATTTTCTGTTTTTGAACCATCATCAAAATCAACAGAACCATCTGCACGAACAACCACGTTTTCTAATAATGCATCGCGACGGATAGCGCGGTAAATATCAGGTTCATTTTCTTCTGAAAGGTGAATGGTTTTCGCATAGCAACCACCTTCAAAGTTAAAGATACCCACATCATCCCAACCGTGTTCATCGTCACCGATTAATTCACGTTTTGGATCGGTTGAAAGGGTTGTTTTACCTGTACCAGATAAGCCGAAGAAGATAGCTACATCGCCATCTTTACCAACGTTAGCTGAGCAGTGCATTGCACCTACACCTTTAAGTGGTAGGAAGTAGTTCATCATTGAGAACATACCTTTTTTCATTTCACCGCCGTACCAAGTACCACCGATTAATTGAATGCGCTCAGTTAAGTTGAAGGCAACGAAGTTTTCTGAATTTAAACCTTGTTCTTTCCAGTTTGGATTGGTTACTTTAGAACCGTTCATTACAACGAAATCTGGTTCAAAATTTTTGAGTTGTTCTTCAGTTGGGCGAATAAACATATTCTTCACAAAGTGTGCTTGCCATGCAACTTCAGTGACAATACGTACTGCAATACGGTCGTGTTCGCTAGCGCCACAGAAGCCATCAACCACAAATAAGCGTTTACGAGAAAGTTGGTTAGTCACCAAGTCTTTTAAACTTTGCCATGTAGCTTGATTCATTGGTTTGTTGTCATTTTTTGCTGCTTCAGATGTCCACCAAACAGTATCTTTGGTTTTTTCATCTAACACGATATATTTATCTTTTGGTGAACGGCCAGTGAAGATACCAGTATCTACAGCTACTGCACCAGTCGTAGTTAAAGTACCTTTTTCAAAGCCTTCTAAACCTGGATTGGTTTCTTCTTCGAACAATTGCTCGTAACTTGGATTGTAGACAACTTCTTTTACGTCATAAATGCCTAGAGCTTCAAGTTCTTTTACTACTTTGTTTAAGTCTGTCATAAGTCACCTCTAATATTTAAGATTAAAATTTAACTGTCGCCTATTCTAAAGAATGTCAATGCAAAAAAATGTTAACTAGATCTCATTTTTGAAAAATTATAGCTCTTCATTACCTATTTTTAGGTGTATTGATGATGTAGATCAAAAATCCCGACATAGCGTCGGGATTGATTTTAAAGTTTTGTTGATTTTAATTTTTCAATTGCTTCTTTGTTAAAGAAATAATGTGTGCCGCAACACTCACATTGCATATCAATACTGCCTTTATGCTCGGCTAATATTTCGTCAATTTCTTCATCAGAGATGAGAAGTAATGCAGAACCAGAACGCTCTGCAGAGCAGCCACAGAAAAATTGTACATCTTGTGCTGGATAAAGATTGACGGTCTCTTCATGATACAAACGATAAAGTAACTCTTCTGCAGGGAGACCAAATAATTCTTCATCTTTTACTGTTGCTGCGAGCGTAGTTAAATGCTCAAAATCTTCTGGTGTACCAGAACCATCAGGCATAATCTGTAATAGCATACCTGCTGCCACCGGCTTTCCTTCATATTCTCCAGTACGAATAATTAATTGAGTTTGAAGCTGTTCTGAGCGTACAAAATAATCTTCTAAGCATTCTGTGATCGTCGGTTTATCTAAGCTAATTACACCTTGATAGCGTTCGCCTTCTTTTGGTGCAATAGTAATGACCAATACGCCTTTGCCAATCATATTGTGCAGACTCATATTTTCAGTGATGTTGCCATCTACTCGAGCAAGGGCGCGGATTTGTTGTTGATCATTGCCATTTACTAATGCTAAGCGTAATGGACCATCGCCTTGAATTTGTACGGTGATATTGCCGTCAAATTTTAGTGTGGCAGTAAGCAAATTAGTCGCCACCATTATTTCACCCAATAAATCCTGTACTGCTTTAGGATAGTGATGGGTATTTAATGTATCAGTGAATGTTTTATTTAAGCGAACCCATTCCCCTCGAACCGCACGATTTTGGAAAAGATAACGGTAAAGCTTGTCATTGTCTTGAATATGTTTTTCCTGTTCTGTCATTAACTATTTCTCATCGATAATACATTGAAAAATATGCGGTAATTTTGCATACTTCTATGAGTTTAAACCCCAATAACTATATCCTAGTCTCTAAAATTATTAAATTGGAATGGTTGGCCTAATTCAGCGCCTTTAACAAGTTGAATGACTGCCTGTAAGTCATCGCGTGACTTACCTGTCACACGCACTTGCTCACCTTGAATTTGAGTTTGAACTTTGATTTTAGAATCTTTTACTAATTTAGTAATTTTCTTCGCCATCTCTGTTTCAATACCCTGTTTAAGTTTAATTTCTTTACTATAAAGTTTACCGTGGTGTTCACTTTCTGCTGGAATATCTAAAGAACTGTGCTCAATACCACGTTTAATACAAGATCCAATTAAAATCTCAATTAATTGTTCAAGTTGGAAATCAGATTCAGTGGTGATTTTAATCGTTTCATTTTTTTCATTTAATTCAATTACCGCTTCTACACCACGAAAATCATAACGCGTGCTAAGCACTCGGTTTGCATTTTCCACTGCATTACGGACTTCGTGTAAAGTAATTTCAGAAACAATATCAAAAGATGGCATAGTCTTCTCCCATTTTATTAAATTCGATCATTAGCACTTAAAAGGCATAAAAGTGCGGTTAAGTCGGCGAAGTTTATCACAATTTGCGCTTGTTGTTGCACTTTAGGTTTAGCATGGAATGCAACGCCTAACCCCGCCACATTCATCATTGCCAAGTCATTTGCCCCATCACCAATAGCAATAGAATGTTGTGAATCAATAGCGTATTCCTCTAACAAACGTTGCAACGTTTTAGCCTTGTATTGGGCATCAACCACATCGCCTTTAACTAAGCCAGTGAGTTTTCCATCCTCAATATCAAATTGATTTGATGCAGCAAAATCAAGCTGTAATAACGCTTTCAAATAATCCGCAAAATAAGTAAATCCACCTGAAGCAATTGCGGTTTTCCAACCATATTTCTGTAAGGTTTGGATCGTTTCAACTAATCCAGGCATTAGCGGCAAATTCTCTCTAACTTGCTGCAAAATGCTTTCTGGCGCACCTTTTAATGTACCAACTCGACGACGCAAACTTTGCTCGAAATCTAATTCGCCTCTCATTGCACTTTCCGTAATCGCAGAAACAAGTTCGCCAACACCTGCTAGTTTCGCAATTTCATCAATACACTCAATTTGAATAGCGGTAGAATCCATATCCATCACCAACAACCCAGCTTGAGACAATTTAGGACTAAAATCTAATTTAGCAATATCTACTTCAAGGTCATGAGCAAAGTTAATGAAATCAACAAACCACTGGCCTTTCAATAAAACGACAATATTTTTCTCCACCATCCAAACATCAAAAATCTGAAAATTTTGACCGCACTTTTGTTGAAAATTTTCCAGTTTAGTCATGTCCAACTTTGTGCCGTATAAGATAAAAGGCTCTCCGCTCTGTATTGGATCCTCATTGGCTAAAAGCGCGGTAGGAAATTGTGGGTATTTTTGTGTAATGCTTTCGAAACGTTGAATTTGCATAAAAATCCTGTAAATTGTGGCGAATGAAAAGATTTTAACCGATGTGAGTTGAAAAAGTGCAAATAATTAAAGAAAAACTAATCAAATCAACCATGCTTACAACGATTATTGTGCTAAGCCTAACTGCACTTGGCGTTATCTTATTTGGTGTAAAACAATTTAAGCTGAGTTCACAATTTGCTAGCGTAAACCAAGTGGCGAACATCTCACATATTTTAGTTCGTCAACAAGCCAATTTATTTTCAGTTTTACTCACAAATAATGCTAAAACAGAGCAATTAACGGACAATCTTGATCAAATAGTCAAAGAAGACTTTATTTTAGATGCGAGCTTATATGATGGCGAAGGAAAATTACTGGCTCAAAGTCGCGAGACTCACAATTCACCCGATAAAAATAATCAACAAATTGTAGAGCCACTTTACGCCCAAAGCGGCATTAAAGGATTTTTACGTGTCACCATTGATGCCCAATATACGCAATCTAACCAATCAAAAATTAATCAAATTTTTCACCAATTATATGGTGAACTCATTATTGTCTTTTTACTTGGCGCGGTGATGGCAAGCTCTATTCATTATTTTTTAAGTCACTATCGACGGACTTATCGCAAACCCAAAGAGAAAAAAAGTGCGGTAAATTTGAAAGTAAAATCGAGTAGCACGCGTTTTCACCAGCGTCGCCGTAGAATTTGATTATTGTCACAAACTATTAAATTGAGTGCGGATTTTTGCTAAATTTCCTTCAGAAATAAGGTAGAATGCGCAAGATTATTTTTTCAAAGCGAATTATAACAGGAGAACAAAATGGCAACTCGTAGACAATTAGCCAATGCAATTCGTTTCTTATCAATGGATGCTGTGCAAAAAGCTAAATCTGGTCACCCTGGTGCACCAATGGGGATGGCGGATATTGCAGAAGTATTATGGCGTGACTTTTTAAAACACAATCCAACCAATCCTAAATGGGCTGACCGAGATCGTTTTGTACTTTCTAACGGCCATGGTTCTATGTTGATTTATAGCCTTTTACATTTAACTGGCTATGATCTTTCTATCGAAGATTTAAAACAATTCCGTCAATTACATTCTAAAACTCCAGGCCACCCAGAATATGGTTATGCGCCTGGTATTGAAACCACGACAGGTCCATTAGGACAAGGTATTACTAATGCAGTAGGGATGGCGATTGCTGAGAAAACCTTAGCGGGCCAATTTAACCGTGAAGGTCATGAAATCGTTAATCACCACACTTATGTGTTCTTAGGAGATGGCTGTTTAATGGAAGGGATTTCTCACGAGGCTTGCTCTTTAGCAGGAACCTTAGGTCTAGGTAAATTAATCGCATTCTACGATGACAATAACATTTCGATTGATGGTCATGTAGACGGTTGGTTCAGCGATGATACCGCAGCACGCTTTGAAGCTTATGGCTGGCAAGTAATCCGCAATGTGGATGGCCACGATGCTGAACAAATTCGTCAGGCTGTTGTACTTGCACAATCAGAAAAAGAAAAACCAACTTTAATTATTTGCAAAACCATCATTGGTTTCGGTTCACCAAATAAATCAGCGTCACATGATTGTCACGGTGCACCATTAGGCGATGAAGAAATTGCATTAACCCGCAAAGCCTTAAACTGGGATTACGCACCATTTGAAATTCCAGCTGAATACTATGCTGAATGGTCTGCAAAAGAAAAAGGCGCTGCAGCAGAAAAATCTTGGGAAGAAAAATTTGCCGCTTATGCTAAAGCATATCCAGAACTTGCCGCAGAATTTACACGTCGTGTAAACGGTGAATTACCAGCAAACTGGGCGGCTGAATCTAAAGCGTTCATTGAAAAATTACAAGCGAATCCAGCAAGCATTGCAAGCCGTAAAGCATCACAAAATGCAATCGAAGCATATGCTCATGTGTTACCTGAATTCTTAGGTGGTTCTGCAGACTTAGCAAGCTCTAACTTAACGTTATGGAGTGGTTCTAAACCAATTCGCGCACACGAAAACGTGGGTGGTAACTATATCAATTATGGTGTTCGTGAGTTCGGTATGTCAGCGATTATGAATGGTATTGCTTTACACGGTGGTTTCATTCCTTACGGCGCAACCTTCTTAATGTTCTACGAATATGCACACAACGCAGTACGTATGGCTTCATTAATGAAACAACGCTCATTATTCGTTTATACTCACGACTCTATCGGTTTAGGTGAAGATGGTCCAACTCACCAACCAGTTGAGCAAACTGCATCACTACGCTTAATTCCAAACCTTGAAACATGGCGCCCATGTGACCAAGTGGAATCAGCCATCGCATGGCAACAAGCGGTTGAACGTCAAGATGGCCCAAGTGCGTTGATCTTTACCCGTCAAAACTTAGCACAAATGGACCGCACTTCTGCACAATTAGATGCAGTGAAACGTGGTGCTTATGTATTAAAAGACTGCGAAGGTACACCAGAATTAATTTTCATCGCAACAGGTTCTGAAGTGGAATTAGCAGTGAAAGCAGCGGATGTATTAACCGGTGAAGGTAAAAAAGTACGTGTCGTTTCTATGCCAAGCACTAACCGTTTCGATAAACAAGATGCAGCGTACCGTGAAAGCGTATTACCTACAGCTGTAACCAAACGTGTTGCGATTGAAGCGGGTATTGCCGACTTCTGGTATAAATACGTTGGCTTTGAAGGTCATGTGGTAGGCATGAATAGCTTCGGCGAATCAGCACCAGCGGATCAATTATTCAAACTCTTTGGTTTCACTGTTGAAAACGTGGTAGCGAAAGCGAAAGAGATTTTATAATTCCCTCATGATAAAAAGCGGTCAGCAAAAGCTGGCCGCTTTTGATTTTCCTAAACTTCACATCAAATAGCAATATTTCCAAAATTATGTCAGAATTCATTGCATTTTGCGGATCGGTATTCATCGTTTATTTTTGACCGCACTTTTAAGGAATCCACATGACTGTACCAACCTTATATCAGTGGCCTAAAGCCGAATTGATTTATCCTGATAGACCTAATAAATCTTATGCAGCAAAACGTTTACGTTATCGTCTTCGTTCACTCTTACATTGGAAAACAATAAAAAAATTTGAAGCCTTCGTTAATCAAACTCCAGTTCTGATTAACTTACTAACACAACGTCCCAATTATAGCTATCCCTTAGTTCATCGTTTTTTAGATAAACGTTTCAATACCCAAAAACGTTTATCAACCATTTGTGATAATTTTCTATTTGTACCACAAAAATTATCAAACCTATCTCCTTCTATTTTAGAAACCCCAATTTCTTTTGGTGAAATTATTCCTGATTTTGAATTGCTATTCATGCTAAGCAATCACCAACCAATGGAAGGTTTTTGGACATTAGAGTTACGTTATAAACCCACTGATACTGAAGTTTATCTACTCACATTTGGGAAGTTAGAGGAGGCATTGCTTATTTCTGTTGTGCAAGGCCCAAATTTTGAAGGCGCTAAAGAAATGGTAAAACAACTCACTAAAACTTGCCACGGATTACGCCCAGCCTATCTAATGGTTGAAATAATGAAATCGCTCACAAAAATATTAGGCTATGACAAACTTTATGGTATTCCTCAAAAATACCAAAACAAATCTCGCTTTGTTCAAAGTAAACATTTTGTGGTTGATTATGACGCCATATTTTCAGAAGCTGGTGGTGAACGAAAAAATTATTGGATGTTACCTCTTATTAGAGATACAAACCTAGACGATGTTCCAAGTAAAAAACGCTCAATGTATCGTAAACGTTATGCTATGTTAGATGAAATTGAAACCACACTTAAAAATAAACTTCAAATGTAAATCTTCCGTGCAGATCAATGTCTGCACCTATTTTTTCTATTGAAAAATTTTTCCTTTTCGTCATAAATTTATGCTATCGTAGCTGAGATTATTTATTCCATTTCATTTGAATAGGAGAGACTGATGACAACTCAATTAGATTCACTTCGTAATATGACCGTTGTGGTTGCTGATACTGGCGATATTGAGGCCATAAAAAAATACCAACCACAAGATGCAACAACTAACCCATCTTTAATTTTAAGTGCATCTGCCCTACCACAATATTCACCACTTATTGACGAAGCTGTTTCTTATGCAAAAGCACAAAGCAATGACAAATCCCAACAACTCATTGATGCAGAAGATAAATTAGCGGTAAACATTGGTTTAGAAATTTTAAAAATCGTTCCAGGACGTATTTCTACTGAAGTGGATGCCCGTCTTTCTTATGACACGCAAGCAACAGTTGAAAAAGCACGTAAATTAATTGCACTTTACAATGCTGCAGGTATTTCAAATGATCGAATTCTGATCAAAATTGCATCAACATGGCAAGGAATTCGTGCTGCAGAAATCCTTGAAAAAGAAGGCATCAACTGTAACTTAACCTTATTATTCTCTGAAGCTCAAGCTCGTGCTTGTGCAGAAGCAGGCGTTTACTTAATTTCTCCATTCGTAGGCCGTATTTTAGACTGGTACAAAGCAAACTCCGATAAAAAAGAATATGCGCCAGCAGAAGACCCAGGTGTTATTTCTGTTACCAAAATCTATAATTACTACAAAGAATATGGCTACAACACCGTTGTGATGGGCGCAAGCTTCCGTAATGTAGGTGAAATTACTGAACTTGCAGGTTGTGATCGTTTAACTATTGCTCCAGCATTACTGAAAGAATTACAAGAAAATTCAACCGCACTTGTACGCAAACTAGAATACAAAGGCGAAGTAAAAGCGAAACCACAACCATTAACAGAAGCTGAGTTCTACTGGCAACATAACAGCGATGCTATGGCTGTTGAAAAATTAGCAGATGGTATTCGTAAATTTGCTGTTGATCAAGAAAAATTGGAAACCATGCTTTCAGCAAAACTTTAGTTGCATGAAAGTGCTAACATATCTTTATGTCAAAACTCGCCATATATGGCGAGTTTTTTATTGAAAAATTAAAAATAAATTATTTCTGTATTGTTTCTTCTCTGTCTTGATGTAAATCATCCTCATCGATTAACAATTCTGCCGTTTCATCATTTAAAGCCTGAGCATCAGCATGAGGTTTAATAAAAGGTTTTGGCGTCCAATACTTTTTCACAATTTCATTAGAAAAACCATGCAGAACCTCCTCATTTAGACGTTCTTGATCCAATGCTCGCACTTCTTTAATGACTTCATCAGCCTCAATCTTATCAATGCCAAGTTTCATCAATGTTGCTTGGCTAAGCGCAATGGCGGATTCAAAAGTTTCACGCACAATAAAATCCACATCTTGCTTAATTAGGCTCACGGTCGTTTTTCTATCATAAGTGCGGGTTAAAATCGGCAAGTTTGGATAAGCCCCTTTAAGTTGGCTCACAATCGTTTCAATGCGATCTGTATCATTAATACCAATCACCACACATTTAGCTTTTTCAATTCCAGCGGCGTAAAGTACATCCAAACGAATACCATCACCATAATAGACTTTAAAACCAAATTTTGCCGCAGCACGGATATTTTCTATATTACGATCAATCACTGAAACGCTGATACCACGGATTAATAATGTTTGACATACGATCTGGCTAAAACGCCCAAAACCAATTACAAGCACGTTATCTTCTAAATCATCAATAGGCGACAGATCGCTCGTATCTGGTTGAGTCACCGATTTTCTCTCTCCACATTGCGCTAATTTACGAGTAATTTGTGTAATAAATGGAGAAAACAACATGGAAATAATTACCGCTGCAGTAAAAGTAGCGTTTTCATGGTTGCTCATTACGCCTGCTGTTGTTGCGGCAGAGAAAAGTACGAAAGCAAATTCACCACCGTGCGCCAAGAGTGACATTCTTCCTACTGCTTCTCTATGTTCTAAGCGAGTGATTCGGGCAACGACATAAACGGAAAGCCCTTTGCCAATAATGTAAAGGAATACAATTCCGAGTAGTAATAACCAGTGATTAAACACTAACCTCAAATCCAATGACATACCCACGCCCATAAAAAACAGGCCAAGCAATAAACCACGAAATGGCTCGATATCCGCTTCTAATTGATGGCGGAACGAAGACTCTGACAGCATAACGCCCGCTACAAATGCCCCCATTGCCATTGAAAGTCCACCTATTTCCATGGCTAATGCCGCGCCAAGTACAACTAATAAAGCGGCTGCTGTCATCATCTCGCGAATATGTGCTTTAGAAATTAATCGGAATAACGGATTCATTAACCATTTACCCGCAACAATCAAGCCGATTACCGCGCCTAATGCTATGCCGATTGACATCCAATCGGTATGAGTGCTTTCTTCAGAATGAGGCGCAAGAAACGCCACTGATGCCAATAATGGTACAATAGCAATATCTTCAAAAATTAAAGTCGAAATAATTCGCTGACCTTTAGATGTGCTGGTAATACAACGTTCTTCCAAAGTTTGCATCACAATAGCAGTTGAAGAAAGTGTAAATCCCATGCCTGCTATAAACGCGACTTCTTTTGGTAAATCGAGCAAATAAATTCCAGCTAAAGTAAGTAATGCACCACAGCATCCCACTTGCAAAAAACCACGTACAAAAATTGCTTTTCTCATTGCCCAAAGGCGTTCAGGGTGCATTTCAAGACCAATAATAAATAAAAACATTACCACACCAAGTTCAGCCAAATGCACCACTGCAGCAGGATCTTGAATTATGCCAAATACAGAAGGCCCAATTAGACAACCAGCCACCAAATAACCTAACACACTACCAAGACCAAGGTGTTTAAATAGTGGTACAATGGTTACACTGGAAGCGAGTAAAATAACGGTTTTGATGAGTTCATGGTTAGCTAGATGCTCAATAGTATTCGACATAAAAACGCTCAATAAAACTGAAATGTAGCTTGTATTTTAGCCTGTTTTATTGAAATAAAGAACACATCAATTATCTAAACTTGCTATAATTCTTCACCACTTTTAACCGCACTTTTACTTATGACGTTACAATTTAATATCGTCGCCTTATTATTGGTGATTTTAATTATTCTCGGATTACTCAGCCATAATAGCGCAATCACAATTTCTGCTGCCGTCTTGCTCATTATGCAGCAAACTTTTTTATCACAGTATATTCCTTGGATCGATCAATATGGTTTAAAACTGGGAATTATGGTTTTAACCCTCGGTGTCCTCAGCCCTTTAGTGTCAGGGAAAATTCCATTGCCTGAACTTTCTGCCTTTATTCACTGGAAAATGTTTTCCTCTATTGGCGTTGGTATTTTTGTAGCCTGGCTTGCAGGCCAAGGTGTTGACTTAATGACAAATCAACCCGTTCTCGTCACAGGGCTTATGATTGGTACGGTTATCGGCGTATCTTTCTTTGGTGGCATACCCGTTGGTCCACTTATTGCTGCAGGTATATTAGCTTTACTTTTAGGGAAAATTTAAATGAAAAACAAATACCTTACTCTTGCCGCTTTAAGCGGATTCTTCTGCGTCGCACTAGGCGCATTTGCAGCTCATGGCTTAAGCCATGTATTAGAAGCCAAAGCATTATCATGGATTGATACGGGTTTAAAATATCAAATGTTCCATACTATTACAGTACTTGCCGTTGCATTATCTGCTTTACGTGACAAAAAATTCGCCCGATTATCCATGTCTTCTTGGTTAATTGGAACCTTATTATTTAGTGGAAGTTTATACGCCCTCGCTTTCGGAGCAAGCAATGTAATCGTGTGGATTACGCCTATTGGCGGGACTTTATTTTTAATCGGATGGATTAGCTTAGCTTACGGAAGTTTCAAAAGTAAATCGCTATGAAAAACAGATCGGTAAAACACACATTAACTCCTTTACAACAATTTCTTTTTTCTCAATTAAATGACATCATGTTGGTGGATCAACGTCGTTTATCCGCCCGCATTCATGGTATTGGAAAAATTAAAAGCCAAGAGGCTCAACAAGCTGTTGCCGCTGAAATCCAACTGCAGATTGAACAGGCTCAATTACGTGTAAAAATCGTAAAAGTGCGGTTAAACATCCGATTGTTTTTCCAGAGAGTTTGCCGGTTAGCCAACGCAAAGCAGAAATTCAAAAACTGCTTTCTGAACATCAGGTCATTGTGGTGGCAGGGGAAACCGGTTCGGGTAAAACCACGCAGTTGCCGAAAATGTGTTTGGAATTAGGTTTCGGCAATTTGGGCATGATTGGTCATACTCAACCACGCCGTATTGCCGCGCGTTCTGTGGCTGCGCGTATTGCGGAAGAACTGGAAACGGAGCTTGGCGGTTTAGTTGGTTATAAGGTTCGTTTTAACGATCTGATTAGCGATAACACCCAAATCAAGTTGATGACGGACGGGATTTTGCTGGCTGAAATTCAAACGGATCGTTTCCTCAATCAATATTCCTGCCTGATTATTGATGAAGCACACGAACGTAGCTTGAACAACGATTTTATTCTCGGTTATCTGAAACAGCTTCTGCCACGTCGTCCGGACTTAAAAGTCATTATCACCTCCGCCACCATTGATGTGGAACGTTTTTCTAAACATTTTAATAACGCGCCGATTATCGAAGTGTCGGGCAGAACCTATCCTGTTGAAGTGCGTTATCGTCCCGTAGTGGAAGAAGACGATCAAGATCAGCTACAAGGCATTCTCAATGCGGTGGATGAACTGCAAGCGGAAGGTCGAGGCGATATTTTGATCTTTATGAACGGTGAGCGAGAAATTCGTGATACCGCCGAAGCTTTACAAAAACAAAATCTAAAACACACGGAAATTCTACCGCTCTTTGCTCGCTTGTCTGCGCAAGAACAAAATAAAATTTTCCATCCAAGTGGTTTAAATCGCATTGTATTAGCGACCAACGTCGCAGAAACTTCATTGACTGTGCCTGGCATTAAATATGTGATTGACCCAGGTACCGCGCGTATTTCCCGTTATAGCTATCGCACCAAAGTACAACGTTTACCGATTGAACCTATCTCACAGGCATCAGCTAATCAGCGTAAAGGTCGTTGTGGTCGTGTGAGTGAAGGGATCTGTATTCGTTTATATTCGGAAGAGGATTTTAATTCTCGTCCAGAGTTTACCGATCCTGAAATTCTACGCACCAATTTGGCTTCCGTTATTTTGCAAATGACAGCATTGGGTTTGGATGACATTGAAGCGTTTCCTTTTGTCGATGCGCCGGATAAACGCCATATTCAAGATGGGATAAAACTGTTGGAAGAATTGGGGGCGTTTGAAACTATTCAAACTAAATTAGGTGAAAAACGTCGATTAACAACAATCGGTCGCCAACTTGCCCAACTCCCTGTTGATCCGCGCCTTGCTAAAATGCTCTTAAGTGCGGTCAATTTTGGCAGCGTTTATGAAGCGATGATTATTATCTCGGCGTTATCCATTCAAGATCCGCGTGAACGTCCGACAGAAAAACAGCAGGCTTCCGATGAAAAACATCGCCGCTTTGCCGATAAAAAATCGGACTTCTTGGCGTTCTTGAATCTCTGGAATTATGTGCAAGAACAGCAAAAAGCATTGACGAAAAACCAATTCCGCCGTCAATGCCAAAAGGATTTCTTAAATTATTTACGTATTCGTGAATGGCAGGATATTTATCATCAAATTCGTTTAACCGTGCGTGAAATGGGCTTGCCGATTAATTCCGAAAAAGCAGAATATCAGCAAATTCATACCGCACTTTTAAGCGGTTTGCTTTCTCATATAGGTCTAAAAGAAGCGGAAAAACAACAATATCTTGGCGCACGTAATGCCCATTTTGCGATTTTCCCCAATTCTGTGCTTTTCAAAAAACAACCGAAATGGGTGATGGCGGCAGAGTTAGTGGAAACCTCCAAGCTATGGGGGCGTATGGTGGCGGAAATCGAGCCA
The DNA here is from genome assembly GCF_002998595.1 of Haemophilus sp. oral taxon 036. Lineage (NCBI taxonomy): Bacteria > Pseudomonadati > Pseudomonadota > Gammaproteobacteria > Pasteurellales > Pasteurellaceae > Haemophilus > Haemophilus sp. oral taxon 036. The sequence goes on along the minus strand of NZ_CP027235.1, from coordinate 1,157,628 downwards.
GAATGGATCGAACCACTTGCCGAGCATCTAATTAAAAAATCCTATTCAGAACCGCGTTGGTCGAAATCCCGTGGGGCGGTAATTGCCGATGAAAAAGTCACGCTTTACGGTGTGCCGATTGTGGCTGCACGACCAGTGAATTACGGTTCTATTGATCCGACGGTAAGCCGCGAGATCTTTATTCAATCTGCCTTAGTGGAAGGGGATTGGAATACCAAACATAAATTCTTCAAAGAAAATCAACGACTCGTTCGAGAAGTAGAGGAATTGGAACACAAAAGCCGCCGCCGTGATATTTTGGTGGATGACCGCACGCTTTTTGAATTTTACGATCAGCGTATTGGTACGGAAGTGTTTTCCCAAAAACATTTTGATACCTGGTGGAAAAAGGCGCAGCAAAAAGATCCTGAATTGCTTAATTTTGAACGCTCATTCTTGATTAACGATGATGCGGAACAAGTGAGCAAGCTGGATTTCCCGAATTTCTGGCATCAAGGCAATTTAAAGCTCAAACTGACCTATCAATTTGAACCGGGTACGGATGCGGACGGCGTGACCGTGCATATTCCGTTGCCGTTGCTCAATCAAGTGGAAATGACGGGTTTTGACTGGCAAATTCCGGGCTTGCGGGAAGAACTGGTGATTGCGCTGATTAAGTCTTTGCCGAAATCTTATCGCCGTAATTTTGTTCCGGCACCAAATTATGCCCAAGCCTTTTTAGGGCGTGCCGTGCCGTTGGAAAAACCGTTATTGGATACGCTGATTTATGAATTGCGTCGCATGACGGGCGTCACCGTAGAAGCGGAACATTGGAATTGGGAACAAATCCCGAGCCATTTGAAAATGACTTTCCGTGTGGTGGATGAAAACGGCAAGAAAATCGCCGAATCTATGAATTTAGACGAGCTGAAATTTAGCTTAAAAGATCGTGTGCAAGAAAGCATTTCTGCCGTGGCGGACGATGGTATTGAGCAAAGCGGACTGCATATTTGGAGTTTCGCCGAGCTGCCGCAGTGTTATGAACAAAAACAGAGCGGTTTCAGTGTGAAAGCCTTTCCTGCCATTGTGGACGAAAAAGATGCGGTGGGCATTAAACTGTTTGAAACGGAATTTGAACAAGCGGTGGCAATGCAACAAGGTTTACGTCGCTTGTTGTTGCTCAACGTGCCGTCACCGATTAAATATCTGCATGAAAAATTGCCGAATAAAGCTAAATTGGGGCTGTATTTTACACCATTCGGTCGCGTGTTGGATTTGATCGATGATTGTATCGCTTGTGCCGTAGATAAACTGATTGCCGATTTTGGCGGTTTTGTATGGGATGAAGCCGGTTTTGAAAAATTGCGTGATTTTGTTCGAGAAAACCTTAACGAAGTGACTGTGGATATTGCGCAGAAAGTGGAGCAAATTCTCTCCCTCAACCATGCCTTAAACCAACGTTTAAAAGGCAAAATGGATTTCACTATGGCATTCGCATTGTCCGACATCAAATCACAACTTTCAGGCTTGGTGTATCAAGGTTTTGTGCAAAAGAGCGGTTACGATCGTCTACCAGATTTACAGCGTTATCTGCAAGCCGTTGATAAACGTATTGATAAACTGGCTCAAGATGTGAATCGAGATCGTGCAGCGATGCTACGCGTGGAACAAGTACAACAAGCCTACCAGCAGCTTCTTGCCAAATTACCGAAATCTAAACCGATTTCTGATGAAGTTGCGGAAATTCGTTATATGATCGAGGAATTACGTGTGAGCTTATTTGCGCAGCAATTAGGGACGAAGTATCAGATATCAGATAAGAGAATTTTGAATATAATGAGAGAAATATAAATACAAACACCTGAAATATTTTGAATACGTTTCTATCATTATATCTTCTTAGTATATATCTATTACTCAGATATTATTCTACACTTTTCCTTATAGTAGATTAAAATGATTTATTTCATATCTAACCTAACTAGATTTTGAATCGTTACAAATCAATCGTATGAGTTAGACCAAGTATTACTAATAAGCACCTGTCTTATTCAAAACAACGTTCACTGTTTTAAGTAAAATCACAATATCATTCCATAAAGACCAATTTTTAACATACCAAGAATCAAAATAAACTCGCGTATCATAACTCACATTATTTCTTCCACTTACTTGCCATAAACCTGTCATTCCGGGTTTCGCCATAAGGTAATAATCCACATCGTCTTGATAGTAAGGTAATTCTTCTTTTACAATTGGACGAGGCCCGACTAAACTCATTTCACCTTTTAACACATTCCAAAGTTGTGGCAGTTCATCTAAACTTCTCTCTCTTAACCATCTTCCAACTGGTGTAATACGCGGATCATTTTTAAGTTTAAAATCTTTTTCCCACTCTAATCTAGCATTCTCATCTGTTTCTAAAATTTTTTCTAAAACTTTATCCGAGTTATTCACCATTGTTCGAAACTTCAAGCATTTGAATTCTTTTTTATGCTGACCAATCCTTGAATGTTCATAAATAAATTTACCGCTATCTTTCTTAATAAGAAAATATAATGGTATACAAAACGGACATAATAAGAAAAGAAGAAAAAATGAGCCAAATATATCAAATAGCCTCTTAATAAGTCGAGATGATCGTTTTGCTAAATTATTGTTCACCCTGAAGAGCATCATTTCATGGCTAAATAAAAAAGACATGTCGGTACCATAAAGTGGAATCCCTCTAAAATCAGGGATAACAGAAATAGAGCGACAACCTTTTCGAATTAAATAACGCAACCAGAAATCCTGTTTTTCTCTATTTTCTTCATCTACAGCAAGAATAAACTGCGTAAACTCTCGGGATACTAGTTTAATCAATAATTCAGGATTATGGCGCACTACTGGCACGCCCTCAATAGAAGTAGAACCATTTTCTTCAGTAGCTACAAACAACTTAATATCAAACCCTAAATATAGCTCATTATTTAATGCGTCAAATACTTCCTTTGCATTTTTACCATTACCAATAATAATGGTTTCTTTTAGATAGTATCCATTTTTAATGAGTAAATATTTGATTAAAATTCGACCTAATGGCACTAAAATAAAAATACAAAGCCAAGTAATAGACCAAAAATAACGAGAAACATAAAGACGAGAAAAAGCAATAATAGCAAGTTCAATAACAAAAAAAATCAATAATGTTCTAAATATCTCCTTTAACTCAAGCCAAAAGGTTTTCCGATAAGAATAATGTCGTAAACGAATCCAAAACCAAATAACACAACAAAATCCTATAGTACAATGAATAAAAATAAAAGATGAAAACTCATCCAAAGGAAAATATTTTTCTCCTGCCCCCTATATCCGATTAAGAGGATAAATGCTAAAAAAATGGAAATAAAAAAAGAAAAAAAATCTACAGAAATCTGAAGAAACTTAATAAAATTGGTTTTATTCATATTACTTATTCCAATATTCTTTATGCATACTAAGCCGTCTACACCATTGGTAGGGCAACCTTTCATAATAATAGCCTAATTTAAAACCAATCCATTTGGCAAACGTTGATAATAGCGCTTTAGATAATAAGTGCGGTGCATTTTTAGATAGAAATTTTAATTCCGAAAGCACGAACTTTTTCCCCTCATAGACAGCTTTACCGAAGGTTTGTTGAAGCCATGCCTGATCACGCTGAAATACACCTGTATCAAAATAACGTTGAAACTCTTGTTTTAGTGTATAGTTGTGACTGTGAAATACCGTTGCCTCAGCGCAGTAAGCAACTTTATACCCCGATAAGATCATTTTTGCCGTTAAATACATATCTTCCGCTAAAATAGTACTATCCGGAAATCCACTTAATTCCTCAAAAACGGATAGGCGATAAGCCGCAAAAGAATTTGACATAAATGCTGTCTTTATTCCAAGTATGGAAATATCAGCCTGTGATTTCACTTTTGATTCAGATGGATAGTTAAAATAACGCGCATGAGCAGCTATCGGTGTTGCATTATAATGTGGCAACTGTCTCCCACAAACGGCAGCCACTTCAGGCTCTTCAAAAGGTGCAAGCAAATTCGCTAATGCATCAGGCGAAGCCAAAATCGCATCTTGGGTCATAAACACTACAATATCTGCAGAACTTTCTGCTAATTTGACCGCTTGATTGCGCGTTCTACCATGGTTAAAGACCGATTGCGGAATAGAATAGACTGAAAATCCTGCTTCTTCCGCTAATTTTACCGTATTATCAGAAGAAGAAGAAGAATCAATCACAATTACTTTATCAGCTTTTAAGGATTGGGATTGATAGGCTGCGAGCCAATCTCGCCATTGGTTACCTGCGTTGTAGGTTGGAATAACCAAGAGAATTCGCATATTTAATTTAATTTATTTTACCTGTTTTATTATTTACACCATCACATATTGCCTTACAGAAGTATAAAAAATATGCTTTCTTTTTATTAGAAAAGATAAAAATAATAAATTGATGAAAAAATGAAAACAGAACCTCTCTCAGCGCTAACAACTTAGGAATATGCTTATATTTTAATAAAAGAAAAGCATTTCGCACTCGATAATACCTACGAATCGGAGAATGAACAGGAATCTTCATTACTTTCAAATCAATAAAGTTATCTCCAATGGTATGCTCCATTATTGCATTAGTTACAACCAAAGCTCTGTAACCTTTACTTGCAGCTCGAAGAAACCATTCTGTATCAACATGATCGATAAATAATCGTTCTTCCATATATCCAACATTTTCAAATAAATTAGCAGAAACCATGCTACCTGATGAAATAGCTATATTAGTGTGAAAGTCTTTCATCCCTATATATGGGGTTATCTTTTTTCTTAAACCTAGAGTATTACACTTTACAATCTGATAAAAAAAATCACCTTTTATATTTATATAAATTGGAACAGATATTTTCGACTTACCTTCAAGTATTGGAGAATATAGAGTACTAATCAAGTTATCTGGAATCATGGAATCTTGATCAAAAAAAACGATTGCTTTAGCGCCATTAGATAACGCAATAGAAATACCTATATTTTGCGCTGCAGCTATTCCTATATTCTCTCCAACTTTATAATAAATACACTTACTAACAGAAATATCAATAAAACATTTTTCTGAATTATCTATAACTATGGGATAAACTCCTTGAGCTATAAGAGAATTCATGAGGGTTATAATATTTATAGTTGGTTCATAACATACAATTACTGCATATATCATATACTTACTCACTAATATTATAATATTCCATAATATCACTATTTGGTTCTGTCAAAATTGCTTTATATACACCATTTTCTTTTCTAATATCAAAGAACCCATGTCCAATAGCAGTAGAATGAGAGAACTTAGAATTACATCCCTTATCAAATAATGAACATCCAAGAAAATAATTATCAAATTTATTAATATCCAGTAGATCTAACACTGTCGGTGTTAGATCTATACTTGTACGTCCTTCAGCATCAAATTTTTTTATTGGCATATCGGCGCCAATCATAACTAGTGGAACACGATCCACAAAATGAGAAACATCAGTATTAAAGCTTTCTTTATAATCTGGAGCAGGAAAAGTTGCATGATCAGCGGTTATAATTAAAAGAGTATTATTATAGTACTCACTATTCTTGAACCAATTAACAAACTCGCCTAGCCAAACATCAGCATTATAAAACTTATTATAATAAGGATTCTTACCATCTTTGAATTTTAGATCATCACTATCCATTCCATGATGCGTCCCAGCTGTATAAATACCTATAAAAAATGGTTTATCAGCCCCCTGATTAGATACAACTCTTTTTAGACTATCAAAAGCCAATTTATCCGGTAGTGAATTTTTTGAATTCCAACCAGATTCTTCACTACTATAAACTTTTTTAAATCCTAACGATTTAATATAAGTTGTCATGTTCCCTGTTGCGGGTTCATTCACGATAAAACTAGTATTAAAACCAACGCTATTTAAGATCTTGGGCAATGTAACAATACCATTACTATACTTAGCTACAATATCACTATTTGACATTTGCCCGATACCTTTATTGCGATCCTCTATATAGAATCCCCCTCTAAGTTGATAAGATGAACTTAGCTGACCTCTTAGACCTCTATAAGTTGCTGCTGTATGGTTAAAGAAATTTTCAACACTAAAAGAGTTACTTAATAACTTATTAAAATTTGGCATAATATAAGTATCACCTAATTTATACTCGGGGATTATAGCAGATGTTCCCTCCATAAAAATAATAATAACATTTCTTACATTTGTCTTACCAAGAAGATTAGATTTATCACTATTAAAAACAATATCCTTCTTATAATATTTATCAAGAATAGACTTATCAAACTTAGAAACAAAACTCTCCTGTCTATAATAATCAAATAAAGATTTTAACAAATTATAAGTTGGTCCATTAAGCAAAAATAAGAGAAAAGTTGGCAAGATGAATACTTTTGCTATTTTTCTTGATGTAAAAAATAATAAAATAAAAGAAATTAGATATAAAGAATAAACAAGTAAAAACTTTGTTAGAGCCCCCCCGCCTACAGATCTAAAAGCATTTAAATTTGAGAAAGTTAAAGGCAGTATATAGTCACCAGTGGATATTATAGATATAACTTGTAATGATACAATATTAATACCAATAAGCCATAAAATAGAACGTAAAATTCGCCCTCTAAAAGATATTGATGCTAAATAGAATATCAAAAGCTCCCCAATAACATAGGGTATAAAACTATATTCTAAAGAATATATAAAAAATAGAATAAGAGTAAAAACACTTGAATATAAAAAAGGTATAATATTTAACATCACTCATCGTCTCCTTGTATAATACTAATCAACTCATTTTTCTGTTCTTTAAATGTTGCAATATGTTCTTTTTTTAGCACTATTTCATCATCAAGATCTTTCTCCATATATAAATCAATAGTTTTTTGGATTGCTTTTGCTAATACTTTATAGTCACTAGCAAAAGGAATAATATTACCATTAACCCCTTCAATTATATCTTCTACTGGTCCACCAGCGTCTGTTGTAATTACCCAAACATCTCTAATAATAGCTTCTCGAACAGTTAAACCAAAACTTTCTTTCCATTGTGTTGGAAACAACAGCACATCAATAGAATTAAAGAAGTCATCAATATTATCTTGTGTATATGCTGGAAGAATTTCATAGTTAGCGATACCATCAAAATCACTTTCTGGATAAGATTTCTGCCCCAAATTCAGAAGATTATCGACAACAATTAATTCAGCATTTTTAAATTGATATTTTTTAAATGCTTCTAGAATTAGATGAATTCCTTTAATATTAGTTCTGCCGCCTACATAACCAAATCTAATGAGTTTGTTTCTAAATTTCGGTAATTGTAGTTTAGGCACTTTAATTCCATTTTTATTATGAAATACTTTTCTTCCTAAATTGGTTTCATATAAATCTGTAAAATACTTACTTGGTGCAAGTAAAATATTAGCCTTATTTAAACTATTTAATAAGGTATTACTTCGATATAAATATTCTGATGTACTATTAATACATTTAATACATTCTTTCCGATCAATTTTATATTGATTACAAAATTTACCATTACCTTTAATCATAAATTGACGAGGACAAATCCACCAAGCATCATGTAATGTCACCACTGTCTTTATATTACGTTGAGTACAAGCATCTAACGCTCCTACACCCAAACCTTGAATACAGTGAATATGTGCAATATCTGGATCTACAAGATCAAGAATATCAGAAATAACATTATAAACATTCTTATTCTCATATTGTTCCATGGCCTCATTAGGCACACAAATTCCAAAAATTGTTGTACCATTTAACTCATATCGCATGACACTATATGGCTGTAAATAACTTGTTTGAGGTAACGTAGTAACAACAAAAACTTCATAATCTTGATCTTGAACAATTAAATCATTAATTTGTTCAGCAACTATAGTTGCTCCACCAAAAGAGCGTGGACGATAAAATACATTAAATGAAATAAGTCGTTTTCTTTGCTTTTTAACCTGTTTAGGTAATAATACTTTCAACTGTTTAGCAATCTGAGATGGTTCATAATGTTGTAATACATTTTTATAAGCTGCATCTGAAAGTTCTAAACGGTACTTTTTATCATTAATCAGTTTACTAAAACCTTGATACCATTCATCTTGAGTTTTAGCAATAAGCCCATTTTCCCCATTTGTGATAACAGATGTAAAAGCACTTAATGGAGAAGAAATAGAAGCAACTTTTACAATAGAAGCTTCAATATACTTAATATTACTTTTTGATTCGTTAAATATATAATTCTCTAGTGGTGCAATACTAATATCACATTCAGATAAATATCTTAAATACTCATCATATTGACAAAAACCTATACGCTCAATTTGAGACTCTAATCCATTAAAATAATCAGGTAAATCTAGAATACCAATAATCCTAAAGATAACATCTTTATTTTCCTTCAAAATACGAGCCAAACTAGGGGCAGCTTCTTCGAAATCAATATTATGTGTAGAAGTACCTGAACCATAAACAATCCTAATTAATTTATCAGGCTCTGATTTCACTGATTGACTTGTAATTGCTGTTGCTGTGTTGAGTGTTTGAAGATCTAGTGCATTTTCAATAATATAGGCATTTTTCAAACCAGCGTTTATCATTTCCTGAGCTAATCCAGGAGTTGATGCAATTCCTTCGCCACAGGCTATCATTGCTTCTCTATATAATCTAGCTCCTTCTAATAGTGAGGATATAGTATTGCTATCTAAGGAATTTATTGTACGACTATTTTCCAATACTCTAGTGTCAAAAATAAGATCATCAACCTCCCAAAATGTTCTAATTCCTAAACGTTTGCATTCTCCAATTAATGACATAACGCTATCGTAAGCAGGAACCCGATAGAATATAGCTAGACTACTTAATGATAATAAATGCTTTGCTTTAAAATAATCAGTCCAAGATACTACTTCACATTTAATTCCTAAAGATTCAAATAATTCTTTTTTCTGGGTAACGCGATATTTGGTACATTGTGGTATACTCATTTCCGCTATAATGACTACTGTAGTATTAAAGATATCATTTGGATTCTTATTAACATTAAATAAAAAATCAATATTTTCTTTATGATTTCCAGTTATAGTTGGAATATGTTGAGCCTGATTATGATTTATAAAAGTCTGTATTGAATACCTTAAATTTTTTATCCCACCTTGCTTAATTTTTGAATAGAATAATTTACTAAAACTAATAACCCCTCCTTTACTTTTAATCGCAACAGGAAACAATTGATAAATTCTTTTAATTTTTCTTAATTTATCACCTATATTCCGGGCATTTTTAGTCATCTTCCAAGAACGACTATTCTCCATTAAAGAAATTATTTTTTCTAATTCTTGAATTTTCTCATGAAAAAATGCATTAATTTCTCGTAACTTATTAATTTCATCTTTTAGCTCTTGTTGAGTTTTCTTAGAGTCTTTAGAAAGAGAAGATAGCTCATATTTTAGTTTTTGATTCTCTTTAACTAGATTTCTAAATTCAAAATTGTTCATTATTTCCCCAAAAATTAAACACTTGAAAGATAGGCAGAAGATACTTCCGAAATGTTCCCCATAGCTTTGATTTCACCTTTATCTAACCATATAGCATATTGGCAAAGCTCTTTCACTTGTTCAATAGAATGGGACACAAATAATAATGTTGTCCCACCACTCAGAAGCTCTTCCATTTTTGCTTTACATTTTTGTTGGAAGCCTATATCTCCCACAGCTAACACTTCATCAACAATGAGAATATCTGGTTTTTCTACAGTCGCAATAGCAAATCCTAGTCTAGCCGACATTCCTGATGAGAAGTTTTTAATAGGAATATCCAAAAAATCCTGTAGTTCTGCAAAATCTACTATCTTATTAAAATTGCTATGAATAAATTTTCTACTGTACCCTAAAAGGGCCCCATTTAAATAAATATTTTCTCTGGCAGTTAATTCAGGATCAAATCCTGCACCCAATTCAATTAGCGGTGAAATCTGACCAGATATTGTAATAGTTCCCTGATATGGTTTTAATATTCCACTAATTAATTTTAATAAGGTTGATTTCCCAGAACCATTATTTCCTATTAGTCCCCAAGATTCTCCACGTTTTACCTTGAAATTAATATCTTTTAATGCAAAAAATTCTTGGAACATTAGCTCATCTTTTACTAGTTTAATAATATACTCTTTCAAGCCTGTTATATTTTCAGATGCTTTATTAAATCTTACACTAGCATTATTAATATTTATAATATAATCACTCATAGTTTCTTAGATAAATAAAATAAACTCTTCTTGTTTTCTTTTAAAAATTAGAATCCCTAACACTAAAACAACAAGGCTCCATATTGTTCCTTGAATTAATAGATCTATTGGCAATGATGAACCTTCTAAAACTACGCTCCTAAATTGTTGAACATAACTATACATAGGATTAAAATTCTGATAAGCCCATAAATACTCTTTAGGGATAATAGAAATAGGATAAATAATTGGTGTTAAGTACATCCAAATAGATATAAATACTCCCCATAAATACTGAATATCTCTAAAGAAAACAGCCATTGCAGCGAGTATTAAACTAATACCTAAACCAAAAATATAAACTTGTAATATAACAATTGGGAACCACAAGATATTCAAAGTAGGTTCAACTTGAGTAAAAATCATTACTAAAACTAAAGCTACTAATGAGAATAATAAGTTAACCAATGAACTAGTTACTTTTGCAATTGTAAATATATACTTTGGAACATAAGTTTTCTTTAATAAAGATGCATTACTTGTAATTGAGTTGACTGCCATAGATGTAGCTTCAGCAATAAACCCAAATATAACTTGACCAGTTAATAAGTAAACAGCAAAATTAGGTATATCAAACTTAAATAAGTTAGAAAAAACAATCACTAATACAAACATCATGAGTAATGGATTTAATATACTCCATATATATCCTAGATAGCTTCTTCTATATTTTAATTTAATATCCTTTATAACTAACTGATTTAATAATTCTCTATAATTAAATAACTCAAATAAATAATTATTTTTATTCATAATAGTAAAACCTATTTAAATTTCATCGCTTCAGCTAACACCTTCCCTGATAAATCCTTAGCAGATAAACTTGGCGTCCCCTCAAGCGGCCATTCAATGCCGACAGTTTCATCATTCCAAATGAGCGAATGTTCTGCTTTTGGATTATAGTAATCCGTACATTTATAAGTAAATTCAGCCTCATCGGTTAATACATAAAAACCGTGGGCAAAACCTTCAGGCACCCATAACTGACGTTTGTTTTCTTCAGACAAGATCTCACCGACCCATTGCCCGAAAGTTGGAGAGCTTTTGCGCATATCTACTGCTACATCAAACACTGCACCAGAAACAACGCGCACCAATTTGCCTTGCGTATTCTCGGTTTGATAATGTAACCCGCGCAATACGCCTTTCGCTGATTTTGAATGGTTTTCTTGCACGAAGGTGCGGTCTGCTATGTTTTGTTTAAACCATTCGTCCCGAAAGGTTTCCATAAAGAAACCTCGTTCATCGCCAAACACTTGTGGTTCTAATAATTTTACATCGGGAATTTTGGTGTCAATAATTTTCATTGAGAATCCTTATTTTTTACAAAATTACGTTTATATTTTCGGTGGCTTTGAATGTTTTTTTCGGCGTCTTTCTTATCCCAAACTTGCAATTCCCAAGGATAATAAAAGTTGCTGGCATTTTTGAAATAAATATGAATGCCTACATATTCATCTTTATCGCGTAAATACCAATTTTTTAAGCCATATTTTTCTTTCCAATTATCTAATTGCTCCATCACTTGACCAATGTCTTTAGAAGAAACAATAATTCTCGCGCCAAAAATATCATTTAAAATGCTATTAACTGGATAGCCTTCACTACGTTGTTTGAATCGTTCAATTTTATCTAAAATAGATTCTGATGTTTTTACTCGGTAAAAGTAAGGTACATCATATAAATCTGCACGATATAAATAATCATTAATCGATTCGTGTAAATTTAAGCGGTAAGATAAAATATGCTCAACAGGCACTTTTGCCAGCGTATGTTTTAAATTAACTTTCTCAATTTTATCTGTTTCAAAATAATCTTTTGAAAAAGCAAGATGAACTTTATTGATTTCATTAATTAAACGCTCTATTTTCTCAAGCATATTTTCCCTTTTTTATTCTGTATATGCCTTAATGTTTTTCAATGCAGTTTGCCAATCGCTTGGTTGAATGCCGAACACTTGTTGGATTTTAGTTAAATCTAAGCAAGAATTTGCTGGACGTTTGGCTGGTGTTGGGTAATCAGCTGTGGTAATAGCATTCACAAGCGGTGATTTTTCTAATACGTTTTGCGAAATAGCTTCAGCAAAAATCGCTTTGGCAAACTCGCACCAGCTGACATAAGGCTCTCCAGTGAAGTGATAAACACCGTATTCAACAGTTTCGCCATTGATAATTTTTTCAGCGATTTGGATTAAAACACGCGCAATATCACCTGCGTAAGTCGGTCCACCAATTTGGTCTGCTACGACGCCTAATGTATCGCGAGTTTTTGCTAAACGTAACATCGTTTTGACAAAGTTATTGCCATGTTCACCAAATACCCAAGCGGTGCGAAGGACGATAAATTTGTCGTTAGCCGCTGCAACTGCTCGCTCACCTTCAAGTTTAGTTCTGCCGTAAACCCCTTGTGGATCGGTGGTATCACTTTCTTTATATTTGCCTGATCGTTGACCATCAAACACATAGTCAGTTGAAATGTGGAGAATAACAGCGCCAACAGAATTAGCCGCTTCAGCTAAGTATTGTGGACCTTTCACGTTAATCGATTCTGAAAGCTCAATTTCCGTTTCCGCACGATCTACTGCCGTATGTGCAGCTGCATTGATAATCACATCTGGGTGGAATTTTTCGACCGCTTGTTGCACCGCACTTTGGTCAGTGATGTCTAATTCATCACGGTCTACGGCAAGAATATCGTGCTTGCCTTGTAATTGTTGGGTTAAGCAATAGCCTACCTGCCCTCTTGCTCCTGTAATCAAAAATTTTGCCATGCTATTTATCCTTTTTGATTAATCGGAGTAAGTATTGCCCATATTCATTTTTTTCCATAGGTCTAGCCAATTGCTCTACTTGTTCCGAGGTAAGCCAGCCATTATGCCAAGCAATTTCTTCTAAACATGCAACTTGTAATCCTTGTACATTCTCAATAGTACGAACAAAAGAAGCTGCCTCGTGAAGACTTTCATGTGTACCGGTATCTAACCAAGCAAAACCACGCCCGAGCAATTGCACATTGAGTGATCCATCATTTAAATACATTTCGTTAAGAGTAGTAATCTCCAATTCTCCACGCGCTGATGGCTTCACTTGTTTTGCAAATTCCACCACGCGGTTATCATAAAAATATAAACCTGTTACGGCATAATTTGATTTTGGTTGAACTGGTTTTTCTTCAATCGAAACCGCTTTGAAGTTTTCATCAAATTCCACCACGCCAAAGCGCTCTGGATCTTTCACTAAATATCCAAATACTGTGGCACCGTGGGGCTGTTTAACTGCCTCTTGCAACATTTGACTAAAGTGTTGGCCGTAGAAAATGTTATCGCCCAATACTAAGCAACAGCTATCACCCTTGATAAACTCTTCACCAATAAGAAATGCTTGAGCTAAACCATCTGGGCTTGGTTGAATTGCGTATTGTAAATTCACCCCGAAATCACGACCATCACCTAACAAGCGCTTGAAACTTTCATTATCTTCTGGGGTAGTAATAATAAGAATATCTCGAATGCCTGCCAACATTAATACTGAAAGTGGATAGTAAATCATCGGTTTGTCATAAACAGGCAATAGTTGCTTAGACACTCCTCGAGTAATGGGATAAAGGCGAGTACCAGAGCCGCCTGCGAGAATAATACCTTTCATAAGGATACCTTTCAAAAGAGCGGGGTATTTCTTAGATTTTTGTAATATAAAAATCTCACCGCTTGTTAATAATTAATTACCTAAACGTTCGCGATTATATGAGCCATCTAATACGCGACTCCACCATTTTTTATTGTTTAAGTACCATTCCACTGTTTTGCGGATGCCTGATTCAAAGGTTTCTTGTGGTTTCCAGCCTAATTCACGTCCAATTTTAGCTGCATCAATCGCATAGCGCACATCGTGACCTGGTCGATCTTTCACATAAGTGATTAAATCTTCGTATTTCGCTACACCTGCTGGTTTATTTGGCACTAGTTCTTCTAATAAACTACAAATAGTAAGTACTACATCAATATTTGCTTTCTCGTTATGCCCACCAATATTGTATGTTTCTCCTACTTCTCCTTCGGTTACTACTTTATATAATGCACGAGCATGATCTTCTACAAATAACCAGTCACGAATTTGTTGACCATTTCCATAAACAGGTAATGATTTTCCATCTAGTGCATTTAAAATCATTAATGGAATAAGTTTTTCGGGAAAGTGGAATGGACCATAGTTATTTGAGCAGTTAGTCACAATCGTTGGTAAACCATAAGTACGTAACCATGCACGAACTAAGTGATCACTTGAAGCTTTAGATGCTGAATAAGGACTGCTAGGAGCATAAGGTGTAGTTTCAGTGAACAAATCATCAGTGCCTTCTAAATCACCATATACCTCATCTGTTGAAATGTGGTGAAAACGGAATGTCGCTTTTTTCTCATCATTTAAAGAATTCCAATAAGCTCGAGCCGCTTCTAATAGGGTATAAGTTCCCACAATATTAGTTTCGATAAAGGCAGCAGGACCATCAATAGAACGATCAACATGACTTTCTGCCGCTAAATGCATCACTGCATCAGGTTGATGCTGTTCAAATACATTAGCTAACGCCCTTGCATCACAAATATCTACCTTTTCAAATGTATAACGAGGATTATTTTCCACTGATTCTAAAGATTCTAAGTTTCCAGCATAAGTAAGTTTATCGACATTCACAACACTATCTTGTGTATTGTCAATAATATGACGAACCAACGCAGAACCAATAAAACCTGCACCACCGGTAATAAGAATTTTTTTACTCATATTCATATTTTCTCAAAGTTTAAAAATTTGCGGCATTATATATTAAATAGAATAATTCACAATAAAAATGCGGCTAATATTAGCCGCACTTCCTGTATTAATGAAATCCTTTTATTAATATTAATTAAGAATAATACATCTCAAACTCAACTGGATGTGGCGTCATATTTAAACGCTCTACTTCTTTACGTTTAATATTAATAAATGCTTCGATAAAGTCTTTAGTAAACACCCCACCTTGCGTTAAAAATTCATAATCTTTTTCTAATGAATTCAATGCTTCTTCTAGCGAGCTCGCGACTGCTGGAATATCTTTTAATTCTTCAGGTGGAAGATCGTAAAGATTTTTATCCATTGCATCGCCTGGATGAATTTTATTCACCACACCATCAAGACCTGCCATTAATAATGCAGCAAATGCTAAATATGGGTTTGCCAATGGATCTGGGAAACGCGCTTCAATACGGATTGCTTTCGGGCTGGTTACTGCCGGGATACGGATTGAAGCAGAACGGTTGCTTGCAGAGTAAGCCAACAACACTGGCGCTTCAAAACCTGGCACTAAACGTTTATATGAGTTAGTGCTTGGGTTGGTGAAGGCATTTAATGCTTTAGCGTGCTTAATGATACCGCCGATGTAATAAAGCGCGGTTTCAGAAAGGCCGGCATATTTATCACCTTGGAAAATATTTTTACCATCTTTGCTTAATGACATATTACAGTGCATGCCTGAACCATTATCACCTGTGATTGGTTTCGGCATAAAGCAAGCGGTTTTACCGTGTTCTAGTGCAACGTTTTGTACCACGTATTTATAGATTTGCGTTTCATCCGCTTTTAAGGTTAAACTATTGAATCTAGTTGCAATTTCGTTTTGACCCGAGGTTGCCACTTCGTGGTGATGAGCTTCGATGACTAAGCCCATCTCTTCTAAAATCAAACACATTTTAGAACGAATATCATGAGCCGTATCAATTGGAGCTACCGCACAATAACCACCTTTCTTCAATGGACGATAAGCATTGTTACCACCTTCATATTTTTTATTGGTGTTCCAAGCGGCTTCAATGTCATCAATGGCGAAAGAAGCACGGTTCATTGATACATCAAAACGCACATCATCAAATAAGAAGAACTCTGGTTCTGGACCAAAGAATGCCTGATCTGCAACGCCTGTTGAACGCATATAGTTTTCTGCACGAATAGCGATTGAACGCGGATCACGATCATAGCTTTGCATGGTTGTTGGCTCATAAACGCTACAACGAATTGAAAGTGTTGGGATCTGCGCAAATGGATCGACTACTGCTGTCTCAGCAATTGGCATTAAAAGCATATCGGCTTTGTTAATGGTTTTCCAACCTTCAACAGAAGAGCCATCGAACATTTTGCCATCTTCAAACATATCTTCATCGACAAGACTAACCGGGATGGAAACGCCGTGTTCTTTACCTTTAATGTCAGTGAAGCGAAGTAGCACGAACTTAATATCGTTCTCTTCGATCAGTTTGAATACGTTGGCAATTACATTTGCATTTGGCATAAGGAGTCCTCTATTTTGCTATATAATCTTTATAAAAATTAAAAGAGTATTATAACGCAACCACTTGCTTTTTTCATGGGATTTATTTTATCAACCAGCATAGCAGAGTAACGAAATATCGTGTATAATTTTTGCCATTTCAACATTCTCTTGTAGGGTGAGTTCTACTCACCAATTTAAACTACTTGGACTATTCGGTGGTATAAAAATTCCATCCTATAAAACTTAAACTTTAAGAAAGTAATAAATGAAAAACGACATTGATATTAACAAATTGCGCAATATCGCAATTATCGCTCACGTTGACCATGGTAAAACCACCCTCGTTGACAAACTTCTTCAACAATCTGGTACATTTGAATCCACTCGTGGTGATGTTGATGAACGCGTAATGGACTCAAACGATCTTGAAAAAGAACGTGGTATTACCATTCTTGCAAAAAATACCGCAATTAACTGGAATGGTTATCGCATTAACATCGTAGACACCCCGGGACACGCCGACTTCGGTGGTGAAGTAGAACGTGTGCTTTCTATGGTGGACTCTGTACTTTTAGTGGTAGATGCGTTTGACGGTCCAATGCCACAAACGCGTTTCGTAACCCAAAAAGCCTTTGCTCACGGTTTAAAACCAATCGTAGTTATCAACAAAGTTGACCGCCCAGGTGCACGTCCTGATTGGGTGGTGGATCAAGTCTTCGATTTATTCGTTAACCTTGGCGCAACGGATGAACAATTAGACTTCCCTATTATCTATGCATCTGCATTAAATGGTGTCGCAGGACTTGAACACGAAGAATTAGCGGAAGATATGACGCCGTTATTTGAAGCGATCGTTCAACACGTAGAACCACCAAAAGTGGAATTAGATGCACCATTCCAAATGCAAATTTCCCAATTAGACTATAACAGCTATGTGGGTGTTATCGGTATCGGTCGTATCAAACGTGGTGCAATCAAACCAAATCAACCGGTGACTATCATTGATGGCGAAGGTAAAACTCGTCAAGGCCGTGTGGGGCAAGTATTAGGTCACCTTGGTTTACAACGTTATGAAGAAGATATTGCTTACGCAGGAGACATCATTGCCATTACCGGTTTAGGTGAATTAAATATCTCGGATACTATTTGTGATATCAATGCCGTTGAAGCCTTACCTTCATTAACTGTTGATGAACCAACTGTAACCATGTTCTTCTGTGTAAATACTTCACCTTTTGCAGGTCAAGAAGGTAAATATGTGACTTCTCGCCAAATTCTTGAACGTTTAAACAAAGAATTAGTTCACAACGTGGCATTACGCGTAGAAGAAACACCAAACCCAGATGAATTCCGTGTTTCTGGTCGTGGTGAATTACACCTTTCTGTATTAATTGAAAATATGCGTCGTGAAGGTTATGAGCTTGCAGTTTCTCGTCCTAAAGTAATCTATCGTCAAATCGACGGTAGAAAACAAGAGCCTTACGAACAAGTGACTATCGACGTAGAAGAACAACATCAAGGTTCTGTCATGGAAGCATTAGGTATTCGTAAAGGTGAAGTTCGCGATATGATGCCAGATGGAAAAGGCCGTGTTCGTTTAGAATACATCATCCCAAGCCGTGGCTTGATCGGTTTCCGTGGTGAATTTATGACTATGACGTCAGGTACCGGTTTGCTTTACTCTAGTTTCGATCACTACGATGACATCAAACCTGGTGAAATCGGCCAACGTAAAAACGGTGTATTAATTTCTAACGCAACAGGTAAAGCACTTGCTTATGCGCTATTTAGTTTACAAGAGCGTGGTAAATTAATGATCGAAGCCAACGTAGAAGTTTACGAGGGTCAAATTATCGGTATTCACAGCCGTACAAACGACTTAACCGTTAACTGTTTACAAGGTAAAAAACTCACTAACATGCGTGCATCAGGTAAAGATGATGCAATCGTCTTAACCACACCGGTGAAATTTACACTTGAACAAGCCATCGAGTTTATCGATGATGACGAGTTAGTGGAAGTGACACCTGAATCGATCCGTATCCGTAAAAAACTCTTAACGGAAAACGATCGTAAACGTGCAAACCGTACGACAACCAGCACGAGTACTCACTAACAAAAATGGGATCATTAAGATCCCATTTTTATTTTCCTAAATCCATCATAAAGTTTTATGAAAATTATATATGAGGTGTAAATTCGTTATTTTCACCTCGTAGTAACGACATCAATTTAGGATGAATAAATAATTTATCTCTTCCCAAAGATATCTCACTCAAAACACCTATATCACAAAGCTCTTTTAAGTATTTAGAAACATATAGCTTATGAACTACTAGAACCGCTATTTTATTAAGGTTTATAGATAAACTCTATGCCTTCATCATCTTCTTCGGTCCAATCATCATCCCAATCTTCATCATCAAATTGATGCTCAGCTAGTTGTTCTTGATGATAATCTTCCCATTTGAATTTTACTTCTTCAGGTGCAACTTGTTGTATTTCAGCTTCGCGTGGATTCGCTATGATAAAGTCCATAATATCACGACAAAGTGGTGGAACATTTTTCCCTGTTGCAGCTGAAATTAGGTAATAATCTTCTTCCCAACCCAATTGTTCAGTAATTTCTCGAGCCTGCTCTTCAGCTTCTTCATCGTTCATCGTATCAATTTTATTGAATACTAACCAACGTGGTTTTTCTGATAATTTTTCACTGTATTGGAAAAGTTCAGATTCAATAATAGCAACATTATCTGCAGGATTAGAACCATCAATTGGAGCAATATCGACTAAATGAATAAGCACTCTACAACGTTCTAGATGTTTTAAAAAGCGAATTCCTAGCCCTGCACCATCTGCTGCGCCCTCAATTAATCCTGGAATATCGGCGACTACGAAACTGTGTGAGTCGTCCACTTTCACAACCCCGAGACTTGGCACTAAGGTAGTAAATGGATAATCTGCAACTTTTGGTTTGGCTGCTGAAACGGCACGAATAAAAGTGGATTTACCAGCATTAGGTAAACCGAGCATTCCCACATCAGCAAGTAGCATTAATTCCAATAATAAATCTCGTTTTTCGCCCGGTGTTCCCATTGTTTTTTGACGCGGTGCACGGTTTACCGATGATTTGAAACGGGTATTCCCTAAACCGTGATAACCACCTTTGGCTACCAACATTTTTTGACCGTGTTGGGTTAAATCTCCCAAGGTTTCTTTAGTGTCGTTATCAATAGCGCGAGTTCCTACGGGAACAGGTAAAATAATATCTTTACCGCGACGTCCTGTACAATCTGAACTCCGTCCATTCTCTCCACGCTCTGCGGCAAAGCGTTTATTAAAGCGATAATCGATTAAGGTATTAAGGTTTTCATCCGCTTGTAAATATACATCGCCACCATCACCACCGTCGCCACCATCAGGGCCGCCTTTAGGAATAAATTTCTCTCGACGGAAACTTACACAACCGTTGCCACCATCCCCAGCCTCAATTCGAATAAGGGATTCATCAATAAATTTCATTAAAAGTTCTCCAAAATAAACCGCACTTTAATGAGTTTTATGCGGTAATAATTTATGTCCAATCGCGGATAAAATTGCCCCGCATACTACAACAAATGCGCCAATATAGCTAATATTATTCAATTCTGGTGCTGCAAAATCTGATGGGCTAAAATAATGGGCAATATGAGAAAATAGGATTGTGAAAAGAGGTACAAGTGTGATAACAACACTGACTTTTGATACATCCCAACGATTAAGTGCCTCCGCATAAGAGCCGTATCCAATTAAGGTATTTAAACAGCAGTAAATAAAACAAATCAGAGCTAAAGGTGTGAGTTCTTGTACTTGCGAGAATTCAGCCATCGGCATAAAGGCTATGGCACAACCTAAATACATCATTAGCAAGATTTGTTGTGAATTAAACTTACGCAACATTAATTTTTGCGCCATTCCATAAGCGACCCAAATAAGAGAGCCTGCTACGCTTAAGATGACTCCTGTTGAATACTGATTTAGTCCGGCAAAAACATCAAAACGATTATTAAAGAATAATCCTAAACCAATTAACAATAAGAAAAGCCCAATCTTTTGGTGCAGCCCCAATTTTTCTTTGAAGATCAGTACACCACAGATGAGCATTCCAAAAGAGGATAAATGAATAAAAATTTGTGCAACTGAAGGCTCAATATAATTCAGCGAACTACTAAATAATAGAAAATTGCCGGTAAGACCAATTACCCCAATAAGAGCAAGCCAAGCATATTGGCCGACTTTCATTAATTCAGGTAATTTCTTTTTATAAGCAAGTAGGACTAATAATGAGATTGCGGCTACAATAAAACGATACCATACGATAGTTTGCGCATTCATTACAGATAAAGCTTGTTTGAGAGCGATAGGTAAGGATCCCCAAGCCATAGCGGTAATAAGCGCAAAGGTAAAGCCTAATAAAGGTTGTTGTTTCATTGCTGCTCGCTTATGTGAAATTAAAAAAGACAAAACGCCCCACAAAATTGTAGGGCGTTTGAATCGAATAGATTTTAAATTATTCAGTAACAATACTTACGTATTTACGGCTTTTCTCGCCTTTTACTTCAAATTTAACTTTACCATCTGCAGTTGCGAATAAGGTGTGGTCTTTACCCATACCTACGTTGCTACCCGCGTGGAACTTAGTACCACGTTGACGAACAATGATGCTACCTGCTAATACAGATTCGCCACCGAAACGTTTAACACCAAGGCGTTTAGCTTCAGAATCGCGACCGTTACGAGTTGAACCACCAGCTTTTTTAGTTGCCATCTACTTGATCTCCTCTGAAATTATGCTTGAATCCCAGTGATTTTCACTTCTGTGAACCACTGACGATGACCTTGTTGTTTACGGCTGTGTTTGCGACGACGGAATTTAACGATTTTAACTTTCTCGCCACGATCTTGTGCAACTACTTCAGCCACTACTTTTGCGCCAGCAACTACTGGTGCACCGATTTTAACATCTTCACCATTAACGACCATCAACACAGAATCGAACTCAACTGTTGCACCAGTTGCAAGTTCAAGTTTTTCTAAACGAACAACTTGACCTTCGCTCACACGGTGTTGTTTACCGCCACTTTGGAAAACTGCGTACATAAATACTCCGCTTAATTGTGTTTCCCTGCTCTTTAGCAGTCCACACTTAAAAATTCATATAAATAGGTCGTAAATTCTACGGAAAAATCTTACCTATGGCAAGAATTTATTTACAATAAAATAAAAAAATTCCCTTCATTTGCGGATTGATTTCAGAAAGTCTGAAAATTCAGGTAAAATGCACCGCACTTTTGACTAATAATTGATGAAAAAATGAAGAAACAAGATCTTATGAGCATAGACGAGATCCAGAAGCTTGCCGATCCCGATATGCAAAAAGTTAATCAAAATATTCTTGCTCAGCTTAATTCAGATGTTCCGTTAATAGGACAGTTAGGTTTTTATATTGTTCAAGGCGGTGGTAAGCGGATCCGTCCATTGATCGCAGTTCTTGCAGCTCGATCTTTAGGATTCGAAGGCTCTAATTCAATTACTTGTGCTACTTTTGTTGAATTTATTCATACTGCTTCTTTACTACATGATGATGTGGTGGATGAGTCCGATATGCGTCGTGGGCGCGCTACGGCGAATTCAGAATTTGGAAATGCTGCCAGTGTACTGGTAGGAGACTTTATTTATACGCGTGCATTTCAATTAGTTGCACAATTAGAGTCATTGAAGATTTTGGGAATTATGGCCGATGCGACTAACGTTTTAGCGGAAGGTGAAGTTCAGCAGCTAATGAATGTTAATGATCCTGAAACGAGCGAAGCTAATTATATGCGTGTAATTTATAGCAAAACTGCCCGTTTGTTTGAAGTGGCTGGTCAGGCTGCTGCAATTGTCGCAGGTGGAACAGAAGATCAAGAAAAGGCTTTACAAGACTATGGGCGTTATCTTGGAACTGCATTTCAGCTCGTGGATGATGTATTGGATTATAGTGCAAATGCGCAAGCTCTAGGTAAAAATGTAGGTGATGATTTAGCTGAAGGAAAACCAACCCTTCCTCTGCTACACGCTATGCGTCATGGTAATGCTCAACAGGCTGCATTAATTCGCGAAGCGATTGAGCAAGGCGGTAAACGTGAAGCTATTGATGAAGTATTAGCCATTATGGCTGAGCATAAGTCTTTAGATTACACGATGAATCGTGCAAAAGAAGAAGCTCAAAAGGCAGTAGATGCAATTGCAATGTTGCCAGACAGTGATTATAAGAAAGCGTTGATTTCTTTGGCTTATTTGTCTGTGGATAGAAATTATTAGCTCTTAATTTAGCTTATATACTTGGTACCCATTAATTTTAATTAAACTTTATGAATACAGAACTTCAATCTAAACCTGAGCAAAGTGCGGTTAATTTTCAAGGTAAAACTCGTAAACAAAAGGTACGTAAAGATCCTAATGCACCTTTTATTCGTGAAAAACTAGAGTTGCCAGATGGACATAATAAACTCCTTTTACATTCATGCTGTGCGCCTTGCTCGGGTGAAGTGATGGAAGCAATCCTTGCATCTGGTATTGAATTTACGATTTATTTTTACAATCCAAACATTCATCCACTCAAAGAATATTTAATTCGTAAAGAAGAAAATATTCGTTTTGCTAAAAAATTTGGTATTCCATTTATTGATGCAGATTACGATCGTCAAAATTGGTTTGATCGTGCCAAAGGAATGGAATGGGAGCCTGAGAGGGGAATTCGTTGTACTATGTGTTTTGATATGCGCTTTGAAAAAGCTGCTGAATATGCTCATGAACATGGTTTCCCTGTATTTACTAGTTGCTTGGGTATTTCTCGTTGGAAGGATATGAATCAAATAAATGACTGTGGGCATCGCGCTGCAGAAAAATATGATGATGTTATTTATTGGGATTATAACTGGCGAAAAGAAGGTGGCTCGCAACGCATGATTGAGATTAGTAAACGGGAGCGGTTTTATCAACAGGAATATTGCGGTTGTGTGTATTCTTTACGTGATAGTAATAAATGGCGTGAAGAGACGGGGCGTCAAAAAATTGAAATTGGTAAACTTTATTATACGCCAGATTAAGCTCTCTCTTTAATAAGGCTGATATTTTCAGCCTTATTTTCTTTTAAAATTAAGATTGATAGACATTTAAAAAGACCAATTACATCAATTTATAGCATTCTTCATAAAAATTAGGCAAAATACGGAAAATTTTTGAGTTCAAAAAAGGATCAAACTATGACTAAACATTATGATTACATCGCTATTGGCGGTGGCAGTGGCGGTATTGCTTCTCTAAATCGTGCTGCAAGCTATGGAAAAAAATGCGCAATCATTGAAACCAAGCATCTTGGCGGCACTTGTGTAAATGTAGGTTGCGTACCTAAAAAAGTAATGTTTTATGGTGCACACATTGCAGAAGCAATTAACAATTATGCGCCAGATTATGGTTTTGATGTTGAAGTGAAAAAATTTGATTTTTCAAAACTGATTGAAAGTCGCCAAGCCTATATTGGTCGTATTCATACATCTTATAACAATGTATTAGCAAAAAATAACATTGATGTAATTAACGGTTTCGGAAAATTTGTCGATGCTCATACTATTGAAGTAGCACTTGCTGATGGTACAAAAGAACAAGTAACCGCAGATCATATTTTAATCGCAACCGGTGGTCGCCCATATCGTCCAAACATTAAAGGACAGGAATACGGCATTGATTCAGATGGTTTCTTTGCATTAACCGAATTACCAAAACGCGCTGCTGTTATTGGGGCTGGCTATATTGCCGTTGAGCTTTCTGGTGTATTAAACAGCCTAGGTGTGGAAACGCATTTATTAGTACGTCGTCATGCGCCAATGCGTAATCAAGATCCATTAATCGTAGAAACATTAGTGGAAGTGCTTGCGCAAGATGGAATTCAATTACATACCAATTCCACACCATCAGAAATTGTTAAAAATGCAGATGGATCTCTTACAGTAAAATGTGATGGTCAATCTGATATTACTGTGGACTGTGTTATTTGGGCTGCTGGTCGTGTTCCTGCGACTGATAAAATTGGCTTAGAAAATGCAGGTGTAGAAACAAATGAACACGGCTATGTCAAAGTAGATAAATATCAAAATACTAATGTGAAAGGCATTTATGCAGTAGGCGATATTATCGAAAACGGCATTGAATTAACACCAGTTGCAGTTGCAGCAGGTCGTCGCCTTTCTGAGCGTTTATTCAATAATAAACCGACTGAACATTTAGATTACAATTTAGTTCCAACCGTTGTATTCAGCCATCCACCAATCGGCACTGTAGGTTTAACTGAACCTCAAGCTATCGAACAATATGGTGCTGAAAATGTTAAGGTATATAAATCCTCTTTCACTGCAATGTACACTGCGGTAACGCAACATCGCCAACCGTGCAAAATGAAATTAGTTTGTGTGGGTAAAGATGAAAAAGTTGTGGGTTTACATGGTATTGGTTTCGGTGTAGATGAAATGATTCAGGGATTTGCCGTAGCAATCAAAATGGGCGCAACAAAAGCTGATTTTGATAACACCGTGGCTATTCACCCAACGGGTTCAGAAGAATTCGTGACCATGCGTTAATCTTCAAAGCAAAGAAAAAAGAGCGGTAAATTACCGCTCTTTTTTGTTTCTAATTTTGCTTAAGTGTGTTTAGCTACGTTTAACCAATTTCGTCCAGTTATAATAACCATACAACGAGTTAAGTAAGTAGGCTGAGTACATTAAGTACATGGCTGGAGTTTCTGCCCATAAGAAAATAGAAAGGATATTTAAAGCAATCCATAACAACCACTGTTCACGATAACGCAAAATCATTAAAATCTGTGCAGCAACTGTAATAATTGTGGTTAGACCATCTAAACCTGTTGAACTACCACCAGCTGCTTGTAATGCTTGAACAAAAAGCAAAGTACCAACCGTAGTCACAACAATTAATGTCATCCACCCTTTAACAGTTAACGCTTTTGCAATCACACTTTCTCCACCATCACTATTTTGCATATTAGCTTTCCACATGAAGTAACCAATAAATTGAGAAGGCAAATATACATAGAGTACGGTATTCATTTCGCCTAAGAAATTTGATCCCCAAGCGACATAAAAATAAGTGTAAGCAAAAATTAATCCAAAGAAATAATTACTAATTTTACCTTTACTTACCAATACCACACACAAAATACCGGAAATACCAGAAATCATTGCTAACCAAGAATCTGGCGCTTGTACATAAGCCAAAATCTGCGCGATGATGAAAAGCGCAAGCCATATTACTTCAAAAGGCTTCCAGCCAGTAATAAACTCTTGCTTAAGACGTTCAATTAAAGTCATTTTTACTCCTTTTAAGTTTTCAGGTCGGCATTTTTACACAATTATTCTTTTTATGTAAAACATTCTATCAGATTATTCTAAACGTTATTTGTACACCAAATTTTATCCAATAAAAACGAGTAGTCACTCTCTTTTAAAAGTAATAAGAAAGTTAAATACAGTAATCTAAGTCTAAAGGCATTTTAGCTTGCATTAAAAATTGTCGAGTGCGTTCTTGTTTTGGGCAAGTAAAGAATTTATCTGCTGTATTTTGTTCTACAATATGCCCATCCGCCATCAAAATCACACGATCTGCAACATCTTTCGCAAACTGCATTTCATGAGTAACAATAATCATAGTCCATCCTTCCTGTGCAAGCATTTTAAGGGTTTGCAATACCTCGCCTACTAATTCAGGATCCAACGCAGATGTAGGTTCATCTAATAAAATTAAATCTGGTTGTACCGCCAAGGCACGAGCAATACCAACTCGTTGTTGCTGCCCACCAGAAAGTTGTGATGGAAATAAATCTGCTTTAGCTCTTAACCCAACCTTCTCTAACAACATTAATGCTTTTTTTCGAGCCTGCTCTTTCGGTTGTTTTTGAACCACCAGCATCCCTTCCATTACATTCTCAAGTGCTGTACGATGAGGAAATAAATTATATTGTTGAAATACCATTGATGAACGACGGCGTAAACTTAATTCATCCGATTTCGTAATTTTTCGACTAAAATCAATTTTCAAATCACCATCAGTAAAAACTAACTTACCTTTCTCTGGGCGCTCTAACAAATTTAGGCAACGCAAAAATGTCGTTTTCCCTGAGCCTGAGGGACCTAAAATAGCGACAACTTCACCTTTATTTATCTCAAAATCAATGCCTTTTAATACATCATTGCCATTAAAGTTTTTTTGAATATCGGTTACTTTTAACATAAACATTCCTTATAAATGGCGAGATAAGCGAATTTCAAGACGATCTTGTAAGAAAGATAAAACAAAACAGAAAATCCAATAAATCAAAGCTGCCTCACTATAAATTAAAATAAATTCATAGTTTGCTGCCGTAATATTCTGTGCCACACGGAATAATTCTGTCACTAAAACAAGAGAAGCTAATGAAGTATCTTTCACTGTACTAATAAAAGTATTAGAAAGCGATGGTACTGAAATACGTAAAGCCTGTGGCATAATTGTACGAATAAATGCTTGTCGATAATTCATACCTATCGCATAAGAGGCTTCCCACTGCCCTTTAGGTATAGCAATAATTGAAGCTCGAACTGTCTCTGCTGCATAAGCACCAATATTAATAGAAAATGCAATAATGGCTGTTGGGAAGGGCTCTAAAGTAATACCAACTTCAGGTAATCCATAAAAAATAATAAAAATTTGTACTAACATCGGTGTACCTCGAATTATAGAGATATACACTCGACATAAAGCCTGTAACAATTTTAAGGGTAAATTAGGGCTAGGCAAAGTACGAATAACCGCAACAATCACTGCAATAAGCAAACCACAGAAGAAGGAAATGACTGCCAATGGCAATGTGTATAAAATTGCTGCTTCCAACATAGGCCAAAACGAGCTGATTACATAATCAGCTCGTTCTGCGCTCATAAATGGAAGACTCGCCAACCAATTATTGAGTAATATCATCACCAAACCATTCAATTGAAATCTGTTTTAATGTACCATCTTGGCGAAGCGCTTCAAGTGCTTGATTAAATTTTGAAATCAATGCATCTTCACCTTGTAAAAAAGCAAAGGCTGTTGGAATTTTATCCCCACGATCATAAGCAATTTTTAAACCAGCATTTGGATGTTGTTTAAAATAATCTAATACCGCCAATTTATCATTAATTGTTGCTTCTGCACGCCCCTGTTTAATGAGCTCTAAGCTCTGTGCTAAACCATCTACTACAAGAATCTGCGCGCCTGCAGCTTTTGCATCTTTCCCCCAGTTACTTGTTGCAGATTGCGCAGATTTACGCCCTTTCAAATCTTCAAATGATTTAATGCTGTTATCCGATGATTTTGTTACAATCACCCCACCAGAATAATTATAAGGCGTTGTGAAACTGTATTTTTTTAAACGCTCTGGGCTTGGGTTAGTTTGGTTTGCAATCACATCAAAACGTTTTGCATTTAACCCTGCATACATTGCATCCCATTGTGTTTCTTTAAATTCTACTTTCAAACCGAGCTTTTCAGCCACTTTACGAATAACCTCTACATCAAAGCCTGTTAATTTTCCACTTTTATCATGGAAAGTAAATGGCGCATAAGTCCCTTCTGTCCCTACGAGCAATGTCTTTGTTTTCTCAACGCGTTCTGAAATTTCACCTGCGTTTGAAAGTGTGGAAAATGTCAAACCCGCAGCCAAAAGTGCGGTTGTAAAAAATAGTTTTTTCATAATTGTATTCCTTATATAGTGTTTGAATTAGCTTGATTATAAAAGTCTAATTAATAGAAAAACAAGACGATTATGTAATGAGTTAGATTTTTTAGTTATAAGAAAAACATTAAAAGTGCAGCAAAATTTTACCGCACTTTACCCGTAATATAACCTATCCCTCAATTCCCTCAAATAATGCGGTACTTAAATAACGTTCTGATGCCGAAGGTAAAATAGCCACAACTAATTTATCTTTAAATTCTGGTAATTTAGCAATGCGATCTGCAGCCGCGACAGCTGCACCAGATGAAATACCTGCAAGAATGCCTTCTTCCGCCATTAAGCGACGAGCTGTGGCAAGTGCAGTATCACTATCAACGGTCTCTACACGATCAATAATAGATAAATCTAAATTTTTTGGAATAAAACCAGCACCGATTCCTTGAATTTTATGTGGACCTGGTTTTGCTTCTTCGCCCGCTAAAGTTTGAGTAATGACGGGAGATTCCACTGGCTCAACCGCAACAGAAGTGATTTGTTTACCAAAATCTAATTTAATCGCGCGAGAAATACCCGTAATCGTACCGCCTGTTCCTACGCCAGCAACAACAACATCGACTTTACCATCCGTATCTTCCCAAATTTCAGGACCAGTGGTTTCTTGATGAATTTGTGGATTGGCTGGATTCTCAAATTGTTTAAGCATGACATAGCGGTTTGGATCAGAAGCAACAATTTCTTCTGCTTTCGCAATCGCGCCTTTCATTCCTTTTGTGCCTTCAGTAAGCACCAAATTCACACCCAATCCGCGCAATAAGCGTTTTCTTTCAAGACTCATTGTTTCCGGCATGGTGAGCGTGATTTTATAACCTCTAGCTGCTGCAACATAAGCCAAAGCAATACCAGTGTTACCGCTCGTTGCATCTACAATCTCTTTTCCTTTCGTGAGCGTACCATCTTTTTCTGCTTGCCATACCATATTCGCTCCAATACGGCATTTTACGCTGTAGCTTGGGTTACGCCCCTCAATTTTCACCACCACATTGCCATTGTGACCAAAGTGTTTTAAACGCACAAGTGGCGTATTTCCGATAGAATAAGAGTTATCTGCATAAATTGTCATAATATTTCCCTTTGTTAGGCTTTGTTAATGTTAGTTTATTTATAGCACCGCACTTTAGATTAAAAAAATAGTTATTTGATCTATTTTATAACCGTAAGCTATTTAACAATCCCTGTATTTTGTGAATGAACCTCAAACCCTGTTTGAGATGAAGAATCGCTATTCATATTAAAACGTAAGTCATTACGATAATTTTCCACCCACATCACAGTCGCACCACATACTGCAACAGGCATGATTAATAAATTAATCACAGGTACAAATGTGCAACAAGTTACTAATCCACCAAAAGTTAAACTTTGAGTTCGTTGATTGCCAAGCGCATTTTTCATGATATCAAAAGAAACTTTATGATTATCAAAAGGATAATCACAGTATTGAATGGCCATCATCCAACAAGTGAACAAGAAAGTTAGTACTGGTACGATGGTTTGCCCAACCAAAGGAATAAAACTCAGTAAAAACAAGGCGATAATTTTTGGTAGGTTATAACGTAATTTTTGCCACTCTCGAGTAAGCATACGAGGCACATCTCTCATTACATCCACGAGACTATCATCATTAATATTTTCACCTGTCAGCATTTTTTCTACTTTTTCTGCCAACAAACCATTAAAAGGTGCGGCAATAAAACCAGAAAGTGTGGTGAAGGTAAAATAAAAGAGCAATAAAATAGTTAAAATCGACAGGGTTAACAAAATTACACTGAGAAAACTAAGCCAGTCTGGAATAAAATTCATCACCCAATCAATAGCGCCAGTGATTTGGCTAATAAAAAGCCAAAACAAACCACAAAGTAAAACGGTATTGAGCAAAATTGGAATAATAACAAACCGACGCAAACCTTTTTGTGTGATGTAATGCCAGCCCATTACAAAATAATGGAAACCCGATTTTAATTCATTAGGATTCAACATTTTTCTTTCCTTTCAATAAAAATACGCCTAAAACAGACCGCTCTTTTCCCCTAAAATTCCACGCATTGAAGTATTTTTTCACCTACTGAAATATGGTAGGATTAGCGCCATTAATAGTATTCTCGCAGGACTAGCACGCGTAAGGAATAAAGATGGATTTAAATACAATTTTGATTATTGTGGGCATTTTGGCACTTGTTGCCTTAATCGTGCACGGATTATGGTCAAATCGTCGTGAGAAATCAAAATATTTTGATAAAGCCAATAAATTTGACCGCACTTCTCATGTGCAAAGATCCCATACGCAAGAAGATACGCAACCAACAAATGCTAATTTGTCTCGTGCAACTACAGTGCAAGCAAATGCACCAATTCGTCATCAAGTCATGCCTAATGCTGCAGTGGCTCAAGAACCTGTTGATTATAGACAAAGTGAAAAAAGTGTCGATGACATTAAGATTTCAATTCCAAATGTTCAACCTGTTTATGATATGGGAAATCATCGTTCTGAGCCGTTAAAGCCGACTCAACCACAATATGATATGCCGACATCAAATAGCGTTGCGAATATGACATTGGAACAAATTGAAGAACAAAGCCAAAATGCTAGTTTCGATGGAATTAATTCGTCATCACCAGAATTAAGAGCGCAACTTGCAGAATTAGCTCACGAAGAACGTCAAGTGGACTACAACGTATCTTTTAATGAACCAAAATCAGAAAAGACAGCTAAACCTAAACAAACAAGTGGTTATATTCAACTTTATCTTATTCCAAAATCTAGTGACCAATTCAATGGTGCGAAATTAGTACAAGCACTTGAAAACTTAGGCTTTATCTTGGGTGAGGATGAAATGTATCACCGCCACTTAGATTTAAGTGTGGCAAGTCCAGTTCTATTTAGCGTGGCAAATTTAGAACAGCCTGGAACATTTGATGCTTACAACTTAGTAGATTTTAGCACCATGGGAATTGTATTCTTTATGCAACTACCATCACCAGGTAATAATCTCGCTAATTTACGAATGATGATTCGCGCAGCGCATACATTAGCTGAAGATTTACAAGGCATTGTGCTTACTGAAGAACAAGAAATCTTTGATGAAAATGCAGAGCAAACATATCTTGCTCGCGTGTAAATTCATACCTTAAATTTACCGCACTTTTATCTTTATTGAGACAGGCTTTATGCCTGTCTATTTTCACTCTAAACACACAAAAAGTGCGGTCATGTTTCCCCGAGAATTTTATGACAAATATTCAAACTCAAATAGACAATCTACGCAAAACCTTGCGTCAATATGAATACGAATATCACGTTCTAGATAATCCAACAGTACCTGATAGCGAATATGATCGTCTCTTTCATCAACTAAAAGCGTTAGAACTAGAACATCCAGAATTTCTTACTTCAGATTCCCCAACTCAACGTGTTGGGGCAAAACCACTTTCTGGGTTTAGCCAAATTCGTCATGAAATTCCCATGCTCTCTTTGGATAATGCTTTTTCTGATGAGGAATTCTATGCCTTTGTAAAACGCATTGAAGATCGTTTAATCGTATTACCTAAACCGCTTACCTTCTGTTGTGAACCTAAACTTGATGGTTTAGCAGTGAGTATTTTGTATATAAATGGCGTTCTCACCCAAGCAGCTACTCGTGGCGATGGCACAACAGGCGAAGATATTACAGCCAATATCCGTACTATTCGTAATATTCCATTACAACTTCTAACAGACAATCCTCCAGCTCGTTTAGAAGTACGAGGCGAAGTTTTTATGCCACACGCAGGCTTTGAGCGTTTAAATGAATATGCGCTAGAACATGGTGAAAAAACCTTTGCTAACCCTCGTAATGCTGCAGCAGGCTCTTTGCGTCAACTTGATCCTAATATTACAAGTAAACGCCCATTGGTATTAAATGCTTATGGTATTGGAATTGCTGAAGGCGTTGAACTACCAAGTACTCATTATGCTCGTTTGCAATGGCTAAAATCTATCGGTATTCCAGTGAATCCAGAAATTCGTTTATGTAATGGTACGAATGAAGTTTTAGATTTTTACCGAGATATTCAAAATAAACGAAGCTCGCTGGGTTATGACATTGATGGAACAGTATTAAAAATCAATGATATAGCCTTACAAAATGAGTTAGGATTTATTTCTAAAGCACCTCGTTGGGCAATTGCTTATAAGTTCCCAGCCCAAGAAGAATTAACGGTGTTGAATGATGTTGAATTCCAAGTTGGCCGAACGGGTGCAATCACACCAGTCGCTAAATTAGAACCCGTATTTGTTGCAGGTGTTACAGTAAGCAATGCCACCTTACACAATGGTGATGAAATTGAACGCTTAAATATTGCTATTGGCGATACTGTTGTCATTCGTCGAGCAGGCGATGTAATTCCACAAATTATCGGTGTGTTACATGAACGTCGCCCTGATAATGCTAAAGCAATTATTTTCCCGACAAATTGCCCTGTGTGCGACTCTCAAATTATTCGTATTGAAGGCGAATCAGTAGCACGCTGTACAGGAGGATTATTCTGTGCGGCACAACGCAAAGAGGCTTTAAAACATTTCGTGTCTCGTAAAGCAATGGATATTGATGGTATAGGCGGAAAATTAATAGAACAATTAGTCGATAGAGAATTGATTCATACACCTGCGGACTTATTTAAACTTGATTTAACTACGCTCACACGCTTAGAAAGAATGGGCACAAAATCTGCAGAAAATGCTCTCAATAGTCTTGAGAAAGCCAAAAGCACGACTCTTGCTCGCTTTATTTTTGCTTTAGGCATTCGTGAAGTAGGTGAGGCCACTGCATTAAATCTTGCGAATCACTTCAAAACTTTAGATGCGCTTAAAGCCGCTGATCTTGAAGAGCTTCAAAAAGTGCCTGATGTAGGTGAAGTTGTAGCAAACAGAATTTTTGTATTCTGGCGTGAAGCGCATAATGTTGCCGTCGTTGATGATTTAATCGCACAAGGCGTACATTGGGAAACTGTGGAAGTAAAAGAAGCCAGTGAAAACTTATTCAAAGATAAAACCGTCGTCCTCACCGGCACTCTCACTCAAATGGGTCGCAACGAAGCAAAAGCATTACTACAACAGCTAGGCGCAAAAGTAAGTGGCTCAGTTTCCAGCAAAACGGACTTTGTGATCGCAGGTGACGCAGCTGGCTCTAAACTCGCCAAAGCGCAGGAACTAAATATTACAGTATTAACAGAAGAAGAATTTTTAGAGCAGATTAATGTTTTAAATTAGTAGGATTTAAATCCTATAAACAAGAGCGGCCAAGAATCATCATATTTTTGACCGCTCTTTTGTATTTAGATGTTAATTTATCCTCACTTAAATACACAGTTGCACGGAGGCGGCTGCGATGTTGGCGATAAGGAGAGTTTGAGTTTCAGCTAGTTTCAACACACAGCCACCCGAAGGTGGCTACCAACGTACAACGGAAGAAGCGAAGGCTGAAGAAGTTTCAACACACAGCCGCGCGAAGGCGACTGCTCAAAGTGATTAAACCAACTATTCCGCTGATGATGTTTCAACACGCAGCTGCGCGAAGGCGGCTGCGGCGTAGCAATACAAATGACATAAGCACTGCAGTGTTTCAATACACAGCCGCCCGAAGGCGGCTGCTTAATACAGTAGACACAGCATTATCTACATAAGTAAAAACACCCATACAATTCCCTTTTTATTAGTTATTTTTTGCCTAATTCTTTTAAGTCTTTTTCTGAATAAAGACCTTTTTCAAAGAAGTTATATTTGTTGTAAGCAGATTTTACTATATCACACTTATGCACATTATTTTCTTTTCCACTAATACAATTCTGCATATCACTATCTAGCAAAGGTTTATTCACAAGATAATCATAAACCGTCATTTCCTTACTTTCTTCATTACAAGCAAAGAGAGTAATAGAGAATAAAGCCAATAAAGATAATCTAATTAAATTTTCCATAATTTACCTACTTGATTTCATATTTAAAGTTAGAGTTGATTTTTTTAATTTCATCTTCCCTTTGCTTTTCAGCTTGCGTACGGTTGTACTGCTCAGTACTTAATGCTAAATCCATAGCAATTTTATCCGTTTGCAATAATGCGATTTGTGTATTCATTGCATTACCTAAGTCTTGAGCTTCTTTTGAGTCTTTTGCGGATTTCATTTGTTTCAACACACAGCCGCGCGGAGGCGGCTGCGCTTTATTTGCGTTTGTCTGGTCTGAATTTTTTAGTTTCAACACACAGCCGCGCGGAGGCGGCTGCATGGATTGATCCAGCCACAGCAAAAAGCATTTTAGGTTTCAACACACAGCCGCGCGGAGGCGGCTGCAACAACCTCTCCATCATCCACTGCGCAAGCAATAGTTTCAACACACAGCCGCGCGGAGGCGGCTGCTTGGCTGCCAATCTCCATTTTCTTCACGCCATTGTTTCAACACACAGCCGCGCGGAGGCGGCTGCAAGTCTAATGGCATCCCCCACTGTACTTTAAAATTGTTTCAACACACAGCCGCGCGGAGGCGGCTGCTTTTAACCATTGGGCGGCAGATAAAACAGAATGGGTTTCAACACACAGCCGCGCGGAGGCGGCTGCTGTGCGCCATTAACGATATTGGCATTAAGTAACTGTTTCAACACACAGCCGCGCGGAGGCGGCTGCCGGGTGGCGATGGTAAAACTGGCTCAATCCAAGGCGTTTCAACACACAGCCGCGCGGAGGCGGCTGCACAACAAAACACAAACTTTACTTTGTAATCGATTGTTTCAACACACAGCCGCGCGGAGGCGGCTGCGTTGGTAAATCTAATATCAGAGTACCAAGCTTCAGTTTCAACACACAGCCGCGCGGAGGCGGCTGCTGTCTATTCAAAATGCGCCGAAGGGCGAATGATGAGTTTCAACACACAGCCGCGCGGAGGCGGCTGCTTCGTAAAAACCTGCTAATACCGTTAAATGTTTGCGGTTTCAACACACAGCCGCGCGGAGGCGGCTGCAGTCGAGCTATATCATCAGAGACTAGTGCTCGTACTGTTTCAACACACAGCCGCGCGGAGGCGGCTGCATTTGAAATACTTTTAATCGGCTTATCGAGTAATTGTTTCAACACACAGCCGCGCGGAGGCGGCTGCGGGTGCCAACACCGACCTCTTTTTCGGAGGTGTTGTTTCAACACACAGCCGCGCGGAGGCGGCTGCAACACAAGCGGGAATTTTCTATTTCCTTTTGGGTGTTTCAACACACAGCCGCGCGGAGGCGGCTGCGGCTCAAGCCCTTATTGTCACCACAACACATAAGGTTTCAACACACAGCCGCGCGGAGGCGGCTGCCCTCTTCGAATAAATCTCCCATCACCTTTAACTAACCGTTTCAACACACAGCCGCGCGGAGGCGGCTGCTGGCAATTTGACCGCACTTGCTCGTTGCGTAAGAGTTTCAACACACAGCCGCGCGGAGGCGGCTGCTTCCCCGATGAATTAGGCGGTGTAATTACTGCGGATGTTTCAACACACAGCCGCGCGGAGGCGGCTGCGATCATTTATATACGCCAAAAGGGCGTGTTTCCACGGTTTCAACACACAGCCGCGCGGAGGCGGCTGCGTTGGCAAGCTACCTAAACGTTGTAATAATTCTCGTGTTTCAACACACAGCCGCGCGGAGGCGGCTGCTTGTGCTAGAGGAGTTGATTGCGGAGTTTAAACGTGTTTCAACACACAGCCGCGCGGAGGCGGCTGCTCCCTACATAAAAAAGCAAGAAAAATCAGCAGATTAAACACCGTATTTCGCTAACGGATTTTATGATAAGGAGTTTAGTCAGTATAACGACTACATTATCGTTATACAAATAGATTAATTCATCCAAATTGTTAAAGAAAACGAAGATCGCTATCCTATCAGAGTTTTAATGAGAACAACAGGTTAGCGAACTAAATGATAAGCACGTCTTTAAATACATCCACTGCCGGTTTTGCTCCATGATGTTCCACTTTATTACGCCATTTGCTGCCTAAATGATAAAAACGCAGACTGTCACATGTCGGGTCGTAGGTTTCCAACAGTTTGTTTTTCAACACAACCCACTGGTCAGGAGTGACATCACATTCAAATACTGAATATTGCGCCCGCACACCGTAATCTAAGCAATGTTTTGCTATGCGGCGCAATCGCGCTTGCCCGTTTGGATCGTCAAAAGAAATATCATAAGTAATCAACATTAACATGGTTTATCTCATCAAAAACGGTGGATATTCCGCCAAATCCCCACGCAAGTGTCGCGCCAGCAGCATCGCCTGAATATACGGTAGTAGTCCAATTTCCATTTCTTCGCCTAAAAACGGATGAACGATTTTCTCCTGTTTTTTCGCCTGCAAGGCTTGGAACAAGAGCTTACGCGCATCGGCTTTCAAGCTTACCGCGCCGCTTGCTTCCGTAACAAAATCCTGCGGTTTGATTTGCCCGCGGTTAATCAGCGACAACACCAGCCTGTCTGCCCACCACGCGCGGAATTCTTCCAAAATATCCTGCGCCAAACTGTCGCGACCCGGTCGGTCGGCGTGTAGAAAACCTACCTGTGGGTCCAGTCCCACGCCTTGCAGCGCGCCGCTGATGTCCTTGCCCAGAATGCTGTACACAAACGACAACAGCGCATTTACCCTGTCCCTGGGCGGACGGCGGTTGCGCCCGTCAAAAGTAAAACCGCTTTTTTCGCTCAAAAGCTGCCCGAATACGCCGAAATAACGCGCCGCCGCATCGCCTTCAATGCCGCGCACCACGTCCAGCTCCGCCGCGCCCTTCAACTGCCGCAGCGAAATATTTAAAGAATCAACCGCACTTTGAATCACCGCATTCTCGCCGTAATTGCGAATCTGCCGCTGAAGCACCCGCTTACTCGCCTGAATCTTCGCCGCAATGATATTGAGCGCAATCGGCACGGGATTTTGCTCCGACACCCGATACTGCGCCCGACGCAGCAGCACATTGCCGCTCTGCCGCCCCTGAAGCCGCCCCAAGAAACGTCCGTTCTCGGTAAAGAACGCCAAATTCACATTATTTTCGCCGCAAAACCCCAGCAAAAACGGCGACACCAGCACATTCCCAAAACAAAAAATATGCCCGATGGAATGCACCGGCAGTTGCGCCACTTTCTTACGCTCCTGCTCCACCACCAGCGTCTCCCGCTCCTTATGCAGATAGCTGCCTTGGGTGGTGATATAGAGCGTGTTTTGCAGTTTGCGCATGGGGGAAACTCCTTGGGGTTTGACCGTACTTTTGGGGATAACGGCGCATACAGACTACTTGAAGACGGTATGTTGGGTTAAGAAGAACTCCATAACCTAACCAACTCTCAGTTATAAATTCTTAAAATAATCCTCATTATTGTGGAGCATACTTTCAATCTCAGATAAGTCATCATTAATATAATCTCCACTTTTATGTGCTATAAATTCATACAGTCCCAACTCAATGAAACGTTGTAAAGGTTTATAAATAACAATACATAATCCGCCTTGATCAAATATTTCTGCCTCTTGACTATCTAACTCTTCAATTTCTCCACATTGAATAGAATAATTCAGTTCCATACTAATATTTAAATTCATAATTATTAGATTATTATTCTTTAAAATAGATATAGTTGTACCATACGGAACACCTAATAACGTTTTCAAATCCTTACCTTCGTGAAATGCCCCTGAACCGTGAATTTTAGGGCTATTATCTCCCGTTCTATACCACAATCCCTTATAAAGTTCCTCCATGTACTCACTAGAAAATTTACTCTTATTAAATAAACAATGTAAAATACCTAATGCTAATTTGGCAAGAAATCGATTTTCAGCAAATATGTTTTTAGGGTACTGACAATGCTGTTCTTTTCTACCTCTTACACTTTCTAAAAAGAATTTTATTCTTTCTTTATCTATGTTATCAGGATTTGAAAAGCCTATTCTGGGTAAGATACTTTCTTCGTCTTGACAAGCAGTACACATAATTTTTCTGACAGGTTTACCCTCAAAAGCATCTTTAAATGACAATAATGCTAAATTAAGATTTTTTAAAGAGCGTTCCGCAAAAATAAAATATGCTCTTGTTTTCTGTTTTTTAACTGTACGTGGATTTCCTCCTGCATACCAATATAATTTTTCATCATTCGGTCTAATCCAAAAGATTTGCTCGCCTAGTGGTCCTAGCCAATACTCACATATTTCTCCATCTGTCATATGTGGTGGATTTAGTACGTTAGACCCTATATAGCGTAAAGGAAGAGATGTTGGTTTAACAGGATCAAAAAATGCGTGTGCCTGATCCTTTAAATGATTAAATACCA
Organism: Haemophilus sp. oral taxon 036; assembly: GCF_002998595.1. Taxonomy (NCBI): domain Bacteria; kingdom Pseudomonadati; phylum Pseudomonadota; class Gammaproteobacteria; order Pasteurellales; family Pasteurellaceae; genus Haemophilus; species Haemophilus sp. oral taxon 036. The sequence goes on along the minus strand of NZ_CP027235.1, from coordinate 1,118,795 downwards.
ACCAATCTTTTTCAAATGCAGCATCAACAAAAAGTCCTAGATTGTTATTGCATTTTTTACACACATTTCTTATTTTAAATTTATCTGATACAAAATTTCCACCAAGAAACTGTGGGACAACATGCTCCAAGCTGAATTCATCAATTTGTTTCTCTTCCCTACAATATATGCAATTCATGTTTATATCCTTTAATCATTGGTAAACAACCCCGCCACATACCCTACACTCCTATCCCGCTTCCCCAACAGCTCCGGCTGGCAAATATCCATCAACGAGCAGGCTTTGCAGCGTTTGCTGTAGTTGGGTGGCGGGGTTTGGTCGCTGTTTAGGAGTTCGCGCACGGCGGCGATGGTGGCGAGTGTTTGGGCGCGCAGGTCGTATGAAAATACGACGGGGACGCGGTGGCGAGTTTGCATATACCACAGCGCGCCCTCAGAGACGATTTGCCCCGTCATTTCTTCCAAGCACAAACCTTGGGCGCAAAGCTGGATTTCGTCCATCGGATCGGGTTTGGGCTTGCCGCGTTTGTATTCCACGGGTTTCAGACGACCTGTTTTCGTGTCCACTTCCACCAAATCCAACACGCCGCTGATGCCCAGTTTCTCCGCCGACACATGCACCGTTCGCTCAAAGCGCACGCCCTTGCGCGTTTCCGGCTCGCCCGAATCCACCCGCTCATGCAACGCCTTGCCCTGCGCAGTCAGATAGTTCTCCGCCCACGCCTGCTCGTTATGAATCAACGCACATTGGCGCGGGCAGAAGGCGTAGTGTTGCAGGGCGGAAAGGGGAATCTGGCGCGTGTCCTGATTTTCCTTTTCTGCTTCTACAATACAAGCGGTCATCTTTTCAGACATTTTTACAAATATTCTTCCACACTCACGTCATTGAGACCGTCTGAAACCACGCTGATTTTGTAATCGCCAAAACCGCTTGCCGGCGTACCTGATTCGCCGTTTACGCGTTCGACTTTCACGGCGTCAAACAATTTATGTGCAGGCTGGCTGCCGAGTGCACTGTCGTGTTTGAAAACAATCAGTTTGCGTGCTGCCATTTCGCCACGGGCGGCGGAGCGGTCGTGTTCAAACATCAGTTGCAGTGCTTGCCAGAGTTTGGCTAAGTCGTCGTCTGAAAAACCGGTTTTGGCGGCAAGGTTGGCGGAGATAAAGCCGTGCACGCGGTAGAGCGCGTAAGGGACAATGTATTTGCGCCCCATGGTGCGTTCTTTTTCCAAGTCTTTTTCGTTTGTTACCGCCATGCGGGTGATGGAAACTTCCAGTGGCACAATCGGGTCGATGGATTGGGCGAACGCCAGTTGCACCGGGCCGCGCACTTGTCCGCTGTTGACTTCGGTGGTCATCACGGCGCCGAAGGTACGGATATCGAAGAAGTTTTTACACATCCAAGCGGTAATGTCGCGGGCTTTGGCTTCGTCTTTGGGCAGTTTTTTGGCTTCAGATTCAATGCCAAGTGCTTCATACGCGCGTTTGTTTTGCAGGTTTAACACGCTTTTTTCTTTGACGTAGATTTCGTAACCGGCTTCGTTTTCGCTGCTGATTTCGACAAAATTACGGATTTTGCGTTTCAGGCAGACATCGGTTACCAAGCCTTTGCTGGATTCGGGATCGAGGCGCGGCATATTGCCAGCATCGGGATCGCCGTTGGGGTTGCCGTTGGTTACATCAAAAAAGTAAACAAATTCATAGCGGTTTTGAATGGCAGACATTTTCTGGCTCCTTAGTTTTCAATAATTTCAGCGGTTTCTTTTTTAGCAAAATAGCTTTGTTTTTGGTGGTAATAGCCGATGGCAAAGCGGCCTTGCTCGTCAATGCTTAGATGGCGCGGAAAGATCTCGGGCAGTTTGGCAATGATTTCGCCCAAATCTTTATCCAAATTCACCGCCATGCCGGCTTTGTCTTTACGCAAACGCGACAAATGGTGTTTTGCACCCGACAAAAGACGCGGAAAAACGGAAAATGGCACGGCAGATGCAGAGCCGTAATAGCGGTCGGCGATACCGGCGTTTAATTCGCCCAACGCCTGATATTGAATGCGCTCCAACACGGCAAACAGCCGTCCTAAAAGATAGGCGCGATTCGGGCTTTCATTGTTCAAACTCATAGGAACTCCTTCTTCGATAAAACCTTTTCTAAAACGCCGCTCTAATACGGCTTTCATCATTGCTACGCGCAGACCGTTCACGTCGCCGTCGGCGCGAATTCGGGTAATCAGTTGCGACAGCAAACTTAAGGGATACGGCGTGCCGCAAATCACGGCGCGGGTCATTTCGCCTGCCAATACGGGCGAGATGTTTTCGCTTTTGCCCAATACGGCGGTTTGCAATAAGAGTCGCCAAATAGATGGTGGCGTTTTCCATGCGCAAGGCTCGATGGCTAAATCTTGCCAATGCTGCGCCAAATTTTTCGCCAGCTGCCCAAATGCAGTGTCCAGCCAAAACCGAACAGAAATCCGCGCGGCATTAGGGGCAAGCCCTAAGATGTAAAAACGGGTATTGGGAGAGAGTTCGGGCGCAATTTCTTGCAGCGGGCGACCTTTGCCGATTTGTTCCAATACGTTGAAAACTTTGGTGCTTTCTTGTTCGTCATCCGGCGGCGTGAACACGTGCGCGAAAAAGCCTTCGGCAGCCTGCACCGTGGCGTTATCATCCGCTTCCGCCCAAAAGACCGTGCTGGCATCGCCGATGGTCAAGCAGTGATTGTTTTCGCGACGCAACAGATAATTCAGCGCGGTGGTGTAGGCAAAGGCGGATTGTTCGGAAACAGGCGCATTTGCGCCTTGCTCCTTGCCGAACGAGGCAAAGGCTTCTTTGTTAAACGAAATAATCGAGCCACCGGAGCTTTGTCCGCCAAACACGCCTTTAATCGCCGGATGCAGCCGCGCAATCGGGGCTGTATCGCCACTAATCAAGCACAAGCCCTCAAGCGCCTCATCGCTTTTCAGGCAGCCTGCCCACAAGGTTTGTGCGGCTTCGCGTTTATGGATAAGTGCGGTCGGTTTTTCAAGAGAAAATGCAATGTTAGCATCCAGCATTTCGGCAGGCAGATTTGCGGCGGCAAAATGTGCAGGCTGCCAGTTTTGCAGAAAACGGCACAAGGCTTGCAAGCCTTCATCGTCGCTGTTTTGCAGTAAATCGAGATGGTATTGCTTAAAGGCGTCAAAGTTTTTTTCAGACGGCGTAAACGGTTTTTCTTTGGCTTCGGCTTTGTTTTTATTGGCTTCCACGCCAAGCGCGTAGGCGGTTTTATCCCACAAAAAATTCGGCTTGATGCCCGATGTGCGTTTTTCAGGGCGCGGCACGCTCATCAGCTTCGGCTGCGGCTTTTTATCGGCAGTCAGATTCGGCACAACGGTTTTCAGACGACCTTCTTTATCCAACACCAAAATCCAGCCGATTTTCTCCTCACTAAAGCCATAAGGCGGCACTTTCGGATTGCCCATGTCATCATTTTCCGCTGCCAAACGGCGGTAATAGCGGGCAAGGGATGCAAGAATCATGCTTTCACCTCCTCAGCGTAAAACGGCGGCACATCAATCACGCCATCTTTCATTTGTGCGCGGAAAAAATGCGGCGTGTTGCCGTGGTCAAAATCAATATCGTGCAGCATCCAGCCTAAATCGCGGTTTGCCTCGCTTTCCAATAACGCTGGCGGCGGCAGCGGCTCGCCCTCGTCAATCAACGCAAAATCGGCAGGGAATTCACGCACGCCCAAACAAGGCTGCTGAAAGCATTGCCCCTTTTTCGCACGGCGTTTGAACATCTCGATATGTTTGGTAACGGTCTCTCCCGCACCTGCTTTTGCCGTAAGCACCGCATGGGCTTCAATCACATAAGCCACGTCTTTAAGCACCGTCGCTGCGCGTTGCTGGCGGTCGTCTTCAATCAGCGTATATAAATCGGCAACGCTTTTACGCTTCATCGCGCCGCTGACCTTACCCGCTGAAATCTTGCCGCCCAACTCATTGCGCCGCACCGACTCAAACCGAATCGGCTTTAACACATAAATGCGGTCTATCACCCAGCGAATCGCCGGCTTCCAATGCACCGCCGCCAAAATCCCGCGCGCCGCCGACGGCGTGATGACATCATAAGAAACCCGCTCCACCTTCATCTCCGGACGGGTAAAACAGGCATAATCGCCCCAAACGTGTAGGCGGATTTGGTTCATTTGGTTCTCCTTTTGGTTGGAAAGTGCGGTTTCAGACGACGTTTTGAAACGTTAGCGAAAATGACCGCACTTTTGAATGATATTTTTATATATCTGTAATTTCTGCGAATCTCACTTCTGGAAGTGGATCATTCTTTGCCATTTCCAATATTCTTTTTAACTCCATATCATTATTTTGTTCTTTATTTAAAATATCTCTAGCTAATCTAACGCAAGCAGCGCGAACAAGTGAAATACTTACAGATTCTTGATTATATGGTGGAATTCTCTCGTAACTCGTACTATCAAAAATAACAGGAAGAATTTCACTTAGCGATTCAATATCTTCGTTTGAAAGATATTCTTTTTTATACATTTGATTAGCCGTCCAAAGAAGTGCTGCTAATCCTTGTTTTTGATTTGAACCAATTATATAAATCAATCGCTTAATTAATTTGTTTATAACTGGTGAATCTTGGAGCTTCCTCCAAGTAAGAAGAGCATAAGAGGTATATGCTAATTTATTAGATTCTATAGATTGAAAACCTTTCTTTATAGAACCTTCAACTCTGCTAACAAACATTTCATCTGATGCAGCAAAATATGGATACGCCATCAGAATTTCTGGTTTATCAAGTGCTATATGCATATCATACAACTTCTGGAAATTTTCTTCAGTTAATGCTTCTTTTGATAATGCAGGAACAATAGAACGTGCTAATACTTCACTAATTAATTCAGCCGTTTCAGAATTTATATCTTTAGAAAATCCTATTTCACTATTATCTTTTTCAGGCAATCTCCAAGAAGTTAATTTTTCAAAATAATTAAGAGCTCCTTCTTCACTTGGCAATTCCTTAACATTTTTTCCAAGTGCTGCATTAACAACATCCATTAAAAAATCCAATTTAAAAAAGTTTTCTTCTTTCTGTTCAAATAAGTATTCCCTAACTAATGCTTTTACAGACAAAGAATCCATGTTTGGCAATTCAAGTAGAACGTAATTAAGCAATCCTGTTTCAGGTATATTTTTATAATCAGGATTATCCCCCCATATATTTAATGCAATTTGTCTGCATTCTTTTTCGGTAAGAAACTTACTCTTTATTAAAGGTAATAGTCTTAACAATGCTGGAGCATTTTTAGAAGAATTTTTTTCTATGCTGTCTATAATTTCACCAATGCGTTTATCAATATCAATATTTTGCTTACGCTCACCCGGATTATCTATGACAGGATTAGCCCACTTACCATATTCATTTTTTTGAATTTCTGTTTCAAGTGGATAAGATAATGCATCAAGTAACACCTCATGTTGCTCAGCGTCAGGAATACTTTTAAGAGAAAATTTAATTAAGTCTTTAATTGAGTCAAATAGCCATAAGTGTTGTAGTTTATTATTCTGCCCTAAAGAAACTGCTAAGCGAAAAATTTGCTTAGCTTGTTCAGATGTTGCTCTTACAGAAATTCTAGCTAATACTTCAATAAAAACACGTAAGCGGTCAATTGCATGGCGTGCAATAGCGCTTATGCTCGATTGAGTCTCTAGCTTTTTAGACCAATATTCAATTGAAGATATAATTTTTTCTATTAAAAAATTAGCCTCGTCCTGAGATAAACACGCAATTTTAATTCTAGAAAATACTCTTTTTAAGACATTAGATGTCTCACTACTGGCGGCTCTAATAGCAAGAGAGAAACGTTGAGTATTATCAATTTCAGTTAATTCAGCAATTTTTGCAGCTGAATCGACAAGAAAATTTGTATGCTGCCAACGTAATGGTAGTCCAACAGTATTAGATATACCTTCTAGTAGAAGTAGTGGGTGCAATTCATTACTCCAAGTTACAGTCTTGGAGTTATCTTTGTAATGTCCTGGTTCAAATAAAGGCTCAATCTCTTGTTCTTGTTGCTTTGCTAATTTTTTGGTGATTTTTTCCTGCATGTGTTCTATGTAATCCCAAGGATCGCATTTAGATTCTTTATAATCAAAAGAGAAAATTCTAATTTTCTCTTCCAGTTCACTCAAGTTAACACCTCTAGCTAACCAGTATGCCCAAGCTAGACGAGAGAGCAAATAAATAGAACCATGATTGTTTCTATACTGCTTAAGTAAATCACTATATGCTTCACTTATTAAGTGTTTACCTTCTTCAAAATTTCCAAGCTCTGCAAATAAGGACGCCTTTTTTAACTTCCAAATAGGATCATTAGTGGTAATTTCTTCTGCATATTTCTCTAAAGCCGCATAATCAAATGAATCACGAGCTAAAATAGCGGAATAATAGGACAATTCGTTATCAATCTCTGTCCAATATTCTTTTCCTTTTTCCAATATACGTCTTGTTATTAGAATAATATCTTTACTTTCTGACTGTTCCATCCAACGTGTATTTTTCAATAACAGAAGCGCAATATCTAATTGTTGTTTCTTTGTTAAAAAACAAGGTTTATCAAGATCACATACGGTTAGCAATTCATTTACCAACCAATTTGGAGGAATTTCAAAAGTTACTTTGTAATGCCAAGCTATTTCATATAACAGCTTAGCTCTTGAATCTTTATTCATTCTTGACAAATTATCAGGATTAGGCCAAGGATCTGTTAATTGCATCTTTAGGGTAAATCTCAATAAATTTGGACATACCAACCACTCAGGGTAAGACAATCTATCCTTTTCCAAAGGAACTAATTGCCTTTCAAGGAGATGAGCTGCATGCTCATGATCTTGATAACGCCTATTTAGCTCTTCTTCTGTCATTTCTGTTCGACGTAGCTGACTTGGCTCCCATTCCCATGTATTCTTAGGTTTTAGTTCCTGCAAGGTCTGAAAAAATATTTCTGTGGCCTTAAAATGACGCATATCTGCGTCATCATAATCTTTAACCAAACTATATAAATCTATGGGTGCGATATTGAGCGACTCTAAATATTTCCGTTTTGAAGAATTTAATCCTAAAGCTCCAACGAGGTAAATCCGTCTAGAATGACTAGTTAAATGATCTCTAACCCAACCAGCCCACTGTAAGAAATTTGGGTCATCTCCAGAGAAACCCATTAGACATAGTTCATTTTCAATAAATACTTGCCTAGCAAAATTCACAAATGCTGCATATTGTTGCGGATATTTTCGATAATCTTCCTGAGTAAAAATCAAATCTTTAGTTACATCAATAGTGCCATGCAATTTCACGATACGAGGTGATCTTGCACTTGAAAGATCTTCCTGTTTTGAAACAATACTATATACAGGCTGATGAATTTCTTCTGAAGCACGTTCAAGCAAAGTATCCCAGTTTGTAGTCAAAACCTCTGACCATGGTAATTCTAATAAGGATTTATGTAGTTCCCCCGGTATCCAGGCTGAATCATTAATTTCCTTCTTGATTAAATCATGTAACGCTTGTTTACCGAAATATGCATTGTATTCTTCAGCTAGTCGTAATGGATCTGAGCTATTTGAACTCAATTCTTTAGTTAATAGTTCAGAAAAATTAAACCAAAGCGGAAGCTTTTTATTGCTATCTCCTGTTGTCGCAGCGCTTCTACTAAAACCTGCACCTATCATAATAGCTGCACCATGATAAGAGTTATTTTGTTGCCAAAGAGCAGAAGCAAGTTTTTTTAATTTTGTATAGTCATCAAGTTGTGTAATGTCTTTAGCCATTCTGAATTCCTATGTAATTATCTTCTCAATTAATCAAAATAATTTTCCTTAAAACACCAAACTCTCTCCCTTCAAAAACTCCGTATCCTCCCAAGAAAGCCCCGCCACGTCATCATACAAATCAAGCCCGATCAGCGTATAAAACTGTTTGCCGAAGTTTTTCTCGTTAATCGGTTCGATACGCCCTGCTTTATATAAAGCGGCAAGGGCTTTTTCGGGGATTTGGACGGTGTAGGGTTGCAGTTTGCGTAAGAGTCCGCCGATGTGGTCGGCGTGGTGCAGGCTGCTAATGAGGTTTTCGGCCTCACCATCGAATGGAATAATCAGCGGCTGCATGTGGCTTTCGATCATGCGGAATTTGTCGGCGATGGTTTGGAATGGGAAATCGAGGCTTTGCCCTGTATCGTTGTGCATTTTCAGGATTTTTTTATTGTCCAGTTCGCTGCCTTTTAATTGATAAAGCTCGGCAAAATAGGCGGCAACGGCTTGGGTAGATAAGAGGTCGTCTGAAAAGCTGTCGGCGGTCAGGCGCATAACGGCGGCTTGGGTGGCAAGTTCGGGCGGGGCTTTCCATTGTTCTTCGGGCGCGAATATCCAGACAAAGCTGTTTTCAGACGGCCTTTTGCCTTCGCGGTTGCAGCGTCCTGCGGCTTGGGCAACGCTGTCTAAACCTGCTTCGGCGCGCATCACCAGCGGAAAATCCACATCAACGCCGGCTTCGATTAAGGAGGTGGCGATAACGCGGCAGGGTTCGCCCTTTTTCAGACGGCCTCGGATTTCATCGAGCTTTTGGCTGCGGTGTTTGGCACACATTAAGGTAGTCAGGTGGAACGTGCCGTCAAGGTGTTTGGCTTGGTCGTACAGGCTGCGGGCGTGGCGGCGGTTATTGACGATGACGAGCATTTGCGGGTATTCGCCAAATTTGGCGAGCAGGTCGGCGTCGGTTTGTGTGCCGATGTGTTGCACGGTGGTGCGGCGCAGTTTGTCGAAAAGTGCGGTCGGTTTTGGGGCTATTTCGCGCACATTTTCAAAGCCGCGATAGAAACCGTTTTTGGCTTGCACGGCTGGCTGGGTGGCGGTGCACATGACGACACTACAACGGTAGTTTTGCGCCAATTCTTTGATGGCTTGCATGATGGGCAGCAAAAGATTGAGCGGCAGCATTTGTGCTTCGTCGAGGATGATGACGGAGCCTGCGATATTGTGCAGCTTGCGGCAGCGCGAGGAGCGGTCGGCAAAGAGGGATTCGAAGAATTGCACGGCAGTGGTCACGACAATCGGCACGTCCCAGTTTTCTGAGGCAAGGCGCAATTTGTCTTTGGTGGCCTCGTTTTGTAGTTTGCCGTCGTCGAAGGTGCTGTGGTGTTCCAACACAGCTTGTTCGCCCAATTCGCCAAAGGCTTTGCGGAATTCGGCGGCATTTTGTTCGATGATGCTGGTGAACGGGATGACGTAAATCACGCGCCGCATACCGTGCCGTTTGGCGTGTTCCAGCGCGAATGCCATGGAAGTGAAGGTTTTTCCGCCGCCAGTCGGCACGGTGAGCGTGAACAGCCCTTGCGGTTGTGCCGCTTGTTCTACGGCGTAATCGAGAATTTCGCTGCGCAGGCGGTTTAAGGCGGCATTACGTTTTTCGGCTTCGATTTGCTCTGAAGCTTGGGCGATACGTCGTCTGAAAGCGTTGATGAATTGATTGAAATTGTGTTGTAAGGCGTTTAAATCGGGATAACCGCCGCGCTCGCTGGCTTTGTTTTCTAGGTTTGAATAAAAGGCTTCGGTATCGAGATAATCGGCATCCACCAAGCAGGAATAGAGCATTCGGGTGAAGAAGGCGTAGGAGAAAAAAGGATGATGCGCGTCGGCTTTGAGTGGCGGTGCGGACAGGTTTTGAGGGAGCTTGATTTCTTGTTGCCACAGGTTATCAAGAGCGGGAATATCTGCACCAAATTGCAAGGCTAAACGCTGCTTTAAGGTGCGGCGGTTATCCCCTTCGCTGTTTCCATTTGCAAGCCCCGCATGATGCCCCGCAATGCAAAACGCCATCAGCTTGCCGATAACACCTCCCCAACGCTCGACTGCAATTTTGGCGCCGGCGGTAGCATGATCGACTGAGGAACTGCCGTGTAATCGACGGTCAAAGGCTTCTGAATATTTCCCTAAGTCATGAAGCTGTCCCGTCTGGCAGGCAATTTCCTGTGCACCAAATACCCGCGCAAACTCCGCCGCCATTTCCCCAACATTGACCGAATGGCTTTGCAAGGTTTGCCAATGTTCGTAAGGCAAGAGATTGCCGAATTTGTCTTGCGCGGAATGGGCGTAGTACAAAGGCTTAGCAGGCATAAAAATAATCCTTTATATTTATGATTATTATTTAACCTAATCTACTCCTAATCCTCTTTTAATTCAACAATGTTTACATTGATACATTTTGAGGTTAAATCATTCAAATTTTGAATAATATGATACTAATGACGCCCGCCAAATGGTGGTTTTGCAAACCAAATTACAATAAACAATCCTAAGAATCCCATAGCTGATAGCCAAAATATTTCATTTGCACCAATAATAAATCCTTGCGATGTTATTTGTTGGGCGAGGTAAGCTGAAGTTTGGCTATCACTTAAACCAAATTGATTCATTTGATGGTAAAAACTTTGGGAAATTGGGTTATAAGGATTAATGTGTTCTGTTAATTGAGTATGGTGAACAGCTTCACGGTTATACCACATAAATGTGGTTAAAGATGTTCCTACAGAACCCGCTAAAGTTCTCAAGAAGTTAAATAAGCTAGAGGCTGAAGCCATTCTATGCGCAGGTAAGCCAGATAACGTTATTGTGGTAAGTGGCATAAAGAAACAGGCCACAGCCAAACCTTGCACTAATTGTGGTAAAGCCACATCAGCAAAAGTCATTGATGGCTCGAAAGTCACCGCTCGCCAATAAAATGTTATTGCATATACAATAAAACTTATTGTCACTAAAACTCGCATATCGATCTTATAACCGAAACGCCCAATAATCGGTGAAAGCAAAATTGGGAATAATCCAACTGGGGAAGCCGCAAACCCAGCCCACGTCGCAGTGTAATGGAAGACTTGTTGTAGCAAGAGCGGAATTAATACCACAGAACCTAAATAAATCAAAAAGGCTAAACTAGTACATAAACACCCTACACTAAAATTACGAGAATGGAAAAGCGAAATATCTACTACAGGATTATCATCTGTCAATTCCCAAATAACCAAGGCAATCAGACAAACGACAGCAACAACGGCTAATATAATGATTTCATTAGAATTAAACCAATCTTGCTCACGCCCCTGATCAAGCATTAATTGCAAACATCCCACGCCTAAAACAAGTAGAATTAAACCGACTTTATCAATAGGTTGATGAACAATTTCACTTTCTCGGCTACCCAAAATCTTCCAGCTGATTAGCACAACTAATAAACCAATCGGAACATTGATAAAGAATATCCATCCCCAATGGATATTATCACTAATCCATCCGCCTAAAATTGGACCAAAAATAGGCGCAACGACAATAGTCATTGACCAAAATGCCAATGCCATTCCGCGTTTTTCTGGCGGGTAATTATTTAATAATAAACTTTGCGAAAGAGGAATCACAGGGCCTGCTACAGCGCCTTGAATGACGCGAAAAATAATTAAAGCCTCAAGACTATCTGCAATCCCACAGAGCCAAGAAGAGACAACGAATAAAAAAGTTGAAACTAAAAATAACCGCACTTCGCCAAAACGTTTTGCTAACCAACCTGTTATTGGAATAGAAATCGCATTTGCCACACCAAAAGAAGTAATTACCCAAGTACCTTGACTAAAAGAGGCGCCAAGATCGCCCGCAATAGTAGGAATCGCCACATTTGCAATGGTAGAATCTAATACCTGCATAAAGGTGGCGAGAGATAAAGCCAGAGTTAATAAAATCAGCGCACCACCTTGAATAGGTGGAAATTTTTTTGCGGAATTGTCCATAACGCCGCCTTAATGGCTGTTTTGCTGAATGATAGATTCAATCAAATCTTCTACCGCACTTTCATCATATTTAAGTGTATCAGTAGCAAATAAAGTTCTCGCTTCTGCTTTTTCTCGTAACATTGGGCCAGATGAATCTGAAATTCTCACTTTTACCGTTGCAGAAAGACCAATTCGTAATGGCGTTTCAGCAAATTGTTGTGGATCTAATTTAATTCGCACAGGTACACGTTGCACCACTTTAATCCAGTTACCCGTAGCATTTTGTGAAGGCAAAAGAGAAAACGCATTGCCAGTCCCCATTTCAATGCCATTTATCACGCCATCAAATTCTTTATTTTTACCGTATAAATCAAAATGAATTTTCACCGGCTGGCCAATGCGCATATTCGTTAATTGGGTTTCTTTGAAGTTAGCTTCTAACCACATTTGCTCATTAGATACCACCGCCATTAATGCGCCGCCCACTGAAACGGCTTGCCCAACCTGAGCATTACGACGCGCCACATAACCATCAATTGGGCTTCTAATTCTTGTACGTTGTAAATTTAACCAAGCCTGTTTGAGTGAATTCATTGCATTCTGTATTTGCGGCTGTTGACGTAATGGAACATTACTCAATAAAGCCTGATTAGCAGCCAATTGGTTTCTAGAGGAATTTAAATTTGCTTTGGAAAGCTCGACGGCCTCTTTTGCGTGTTGGAAAGATTCTTTATCAATTGCGCCCATTTTTTCAAGTTGAACTCGGCGTGCCAAATTGCCTTGTGCTTGAGCTAAAGAAATTTCATTAGCGTGCACAGCTGATTGTAATTGCTGCACAGTAAAACCTAACTGTTCTACCTGACGTACAGCATTGGCGAGATTGCTTTTTGCCTGTTCGAAACTAAGTTTCGCATTCGTATCATCCAATTCAACTAGAATATCACCTGCATGGACTTTATCCATATTGTCAGCATTAATCTTCGCTACATTTCCAGCAACTTGTGATGACACCATCACTTGATTTCCCCCCACATAAGCATCTTCTGTTTCTTCAAAATCCTTCAAGAAGAAAAACCAATACAAAGTACAAGTGATACTTAAAATAAGTAAAATAACGATAAAAATACCGAGACTTTTTTTACGTTTTGCCTGATTAGGAATATCAGATTGTTTAATTTCAGCCATAAATTAATCCTAAATTAGGAATCGCGCTCAAAATTAACTCATTAAAAAAATTTAAAGCTAATCTTTAAACGCTATGAAAGATCGAAATGCTTCATTATGAAACTTTATCAAAAGGAACTCAATATAGATAAAGTTTAAAATAGTTTTTTTGAATTGATTCAATAGATTTCAATCGTCAAAACCTTTTTGTATGATACCCAAGAAATTTATTTCAACCAAACGATTATTTACTTTACAAGGAGTATTCTATGAGTTCTCAATGCCCTTTTTCACATTTAAGTGGCTCTAATCTTACCATGGGTAACGGAGCCCCTGTTGCCGATAACCAAAACAGCTTAACAGCAGGACCTCGCGGCCCATTACTTGCACAAGATTTATGGCTAAATGAAAAACTAGCAGATTTCGTGCGTGAAGTAATTCCTGAGCGCCGTATGCACGCAAAAGGTTCTGGTGCTTTTGGTACCTTTACTGTCACACACGATATTACTAAATATACTCGTGCAAAAATTTTCAGTGAAATTGGCAAAAAAACAGAAATGTTCGCGCGCTTTACCACTGTTGCGGGAGAACGAGGTGCAGCAGATGCTGAACGTGATATTCGTGGTTTTGCATTAAAATTCTATACTGAAGAAGGTAACTGGGACTTAGTGGGTAACAATACCCCGGTATTCTTCTTACGTGATCCTCGTAAATTCCCTGATTTAAATAAAGCTGTAAAACGCGATCCTCGCACTAATATGCGTTCAGCAACGAACAACTGGGATTTCTGGACATTATTGCCGGAAGCGTTACATCAAGTTACCATTGTAATGAGCGAGCGTGGTATTCCAGCAAGCTATCGTCATATGCATGGTTATGGTTCACACACTTATAGTTTCTGGAATGAAGCTGGTGAACGCTTCTGGGTTAAATTCCACTTTCATACTCAACAAGGTATCAAAAATTTAACCGATGCAGAAGCTGCTGCAATCATTGCAAATGATCGTGAAAGCCACCAGCGTGATTTATATGAAGCAATTGAACGCGGTGACTTCCCTAAATGGAAACTATTTGTACAGATCATGCCTGAAGCTGATGCTGAAAAAGTGCCTTACCACCCATTTGACTTAACAAAAGTATGGCCGAAAAAAGATTATCCATTAATTGAAGTAGGTGAATTTGAACTTAATCGTAACCCAGAAAACTTCTTTGCTGATGTAGAGCAATCCGCTTTTGCACCAAGCAACTTAGTTCCAGGTATCGGTGCAAGCCCAGACAGAATGTTACAAGCACGTTTATTCAACTATGCCGACGCACAACGTTACCGTTTAGGTGTGAACTACCGTCAAATTCCAGTAAACCGTCCACGTTGTCCAGTACACAGCAACCAACGCGATGGTCAAGGCCGTGTTGATGGTAACTACGGAAGCTTACCACACTATGAACCAAACAGCTTCAACCAATGGCAACAACAACCTGATTTTGCAGAACCACCTCTTCGTATTAATGGTGATGCTGCATTCTGGGATTATCGCCAAGATGATAATGACTACTTCAGCCAACCACGTGCATTATTTAACTTAATGAATGCTGAACAAAAACAAGCATTATTTAATAATACTGCAGCGGCAATGGGGGATGCGCCTGACTTCATCAAATACCGTCATATCCGTAATTGTCACTGGTGTGATCCTGCATACGGCGCTGGTGTTGCAAAAGCATTAGGATTAACAGTAGAAGATGCATTAAAAGCTCGTGATACTGATCCCGCATTAGGACAAGGTGGATTGTTATAATTGTAATCAGTTTTTACTGATAAAGAAAAACGGAAGTGACGTGCTTCCGTTTTTTATTTGCCTATAAATTTAGACATGAAAATGATACAATCCGCAAAATTTTATAAAAAGGAACTATGAATGGCTCGTAAGAAAAAAACACGTCGCATCACTGATGTTATGCCAATCCGTAAAGCAGATAAGAAACCCGAAATCTCCAACTCTCGTCCAGGAAAAAAACTCACGCGTTATGAATTAGATGCCAAAGCACGTGAAGATAAGAAAAAACGAAAACATAAAGGTTTAGCATCAGGTTCTCGTCATAGCGCAATAGAAGACAAAACGAACAAAATCCAACAAGAAATTAAAGATCCTAAAATTGGTAGCAAGAAAAAAGTACCATTAATTGTGGAATTTGTTAATAAACCAGAAAAAGGACAAACGATTCCTGTCGTAAAACAGGCGAAAAAGTTAGATCCAATGCAAGAGCTTGAAAAGCTTGAAAATAATGAGATTCTGAATGAATTATTAGATGCCTTAGATGAAGGTAAAGCAATTACCAAAGCAGATCAACAATTTGTGGATGAATGTCTCGAAAGAATTGCCGAATTAATGGAAGAACTAGGCATAGAAGAGGAAGACGAAAACGAAGATGATTTATACCGCACTTTTGAACGTATTGATATTAATCAATTTAGATAATCTATGATTTGGATCATTATTTTAAGTATTGTTGCACTTATTGTTGTTATAGGGTTAAGTGGATATGCAATTCGTTTACTAAAACAGCTAAAACAACAAAACATTATGATAGCTAAATCCAAAGCGATAAGGGAAGCCCGCTTAAAGGAAAGTATTGAAATCATTGCTCGAGCAATGCAGTCTGGCGAATGTAATCACTCAGAAGGTGTAATTCGCCTTACCATGTTATTAATGCCCTTTGGTAAAACGCTTACTCCATACCCAAGTATGGCGCAATTACATGAAATCGTACATAACATGCCAACTCATGATGCTCGCAAACAATTAGAAAAAAAAGAAAGAATGCGTTTAGATTTAGCACGTGAAAGAGCCGAAGCCAAATTTGAACACGAAATTAAAGAAGAATTACGTCAGTTTTTAGACGATATTAAACAGATTGGAGTGATTTAATGTCAGAAATTATTTGGGATAGCGCACTTATTCAAAAATACAACCAATCAGGCCCGCGTTATACCTCCTATCCTACAGCCCTAGAATTTAATGAAAATTATACTGAGCAAGATTTTGAAGCCGCCGTAAAACGCTACCCAAATCGTCCGCTCTCTTTATACGTTCACATTCCTTTTTGCCACCAGCTCTGCTATTTCTGTGCCTGTAATAAAGTGATCACTCGCCATCAACATAAGGCTGATATTTATTTAGATTACCTTGAAAAAGAAATTAGTGCGCGCTCTGCATTATTTAAGCATCGTCTCGTTACCCAAATTCACTGGGGTGGCGGTACCCCCACCTATCTGAGTGAAATCCAATCAGCTCGTTTAATGGCAATGCTAAAAAAACATTTTACAGTATCTGAGACAGCTGAAATTTCAATTGAAATCGATCCTCGTAGAATTGAACTTTCTATGCTTGATCATCTACGTCACATTGGTTTTAATCGCATGAGCATGGGTGTACAAGACTTTAATAAAGATGTGCAAAAAGCGGTAAATCGTGAACAAGATGAAGATTTTATTCATACATTGTTAGATCACGCTAGAGAATTAGGCTTTCAATCAACTAACCTTGATTTAATTTATGGTTTGCCATTACAAACTGTAGAGAGTTTTATGTTCACTCTTGAAAAAGTAATTGCACTCAATCCAGATCGATTAAGTGTCTTTAATTATGCGCATTTACCAAGTCGCGTACCTGGGCAAGCAAAAATTAAAGAATATCAACTGCCCGCGCCAGAAACAAAACTAACCATTTTGCAAAAAACGATCGAAACACTAGGTAATGCAGGTTATAAATTTATTGGTATGGATCACTTTGCTAAACCCCATGATGAACTTGCCATTGCGCAGGATCAAGGCGTATTGCACCGAAACTTTCAAGGTTACACAACGCAAGAAGAATGTGATTTATTAGGGCTTGGCGTGTCTTCTATTAGCTTATTGGGTGATACTTACGCACAGAATGAAAAAGACTTAAAGCGCTATTATGCCCTCATTGAAGAACAAGGCAATGCTCTACATAAAGGCTTAGCATTAACACAAGAAGACTGCTTACGTCGTGATGTTATTAAACAATTAATTTGTAACTTTAAACTCGATTTCTCACCGATTGAGGCGCAATATAACATTCAATTCACCACTCACTTTGCTGAAGATTTAGCACTATTAAAACCATTAATCGATGATGAGCTTATCAAACTCACGCATACAGGTCTCCAAGTTTCGCCAAAAGGAAGGCTATTAATTCGTAACATCTGTTTGTGTTTTGATACTTACTCACGTGAAGCAGCAAAACGTCAGCAATTTTCAAGAATAATATAACACAAAAGTGCGGTAAAAATTTTACCGCACTTTGTCATTTATGGATGCAACAAATTATAAATATTCCTTTTAATGCTTGTACTGATATTAAATAACTCTCTTGCAATCACTGTTTTTAATGTCTTAATTTTCTTCTGCTTTTCAAAAATAGTTGATTCAATTTCATAATCTGCCTCTAAGCAAAACGGTACAATTGCATAAGGTGGGACTTTATTTTCAAAAAAGCGATCCATTGTAACATCTACAGTTAAATACCATTCTTGGCTTTGCGCTAAAAATTTCTTAGCCGCTTTAGGTGTTAAATAATAACCTGTCGCACCAATAAAACCTTTACTAAATTGATAAACAGAGAAATGCCCAAAATCCGCCACTAATTTTCTTTTATTTTTTAAACGATCAGGCTGTAACCAAAAAAATTCAAAGGTATTTTTCTCACTATTAATAAAATCAAGCACGTCTAAAAAATTATCTTTAAACTTAGCATCATCTTCTAATACAATAATTGGACTATCTAACTCAACACATTTTTCCCACATTGAATAATGGCTAGCATAGCACCCTAGTTGATTGAGCGTGAGTGGATACCCTTTCACATTCAGTCTCTTCTTCTCATTATAACGTTGGAATAAGGGGTGATTCGGATTTTCTTTTCCATTAATTGCCTTAAAGAAATGAATAGCCTGTTCTGTGTTATCCAAAAATAATTGATCAAACTGAGCCTGCATATAAGCCTTACGATCAGTAGATTTTTCTAGGTTAATAATATAGATCTGTAATTTTTTCATTTTAGTCTTTTTAACTTTCTTATTAAATATCTGACATGATACCATACTGAAATAAATTTATTACCATCCTTCCAAAAGTATTTAGATGCTTTTTTCAACCCTAATGTTGTATCAATATTTTCAAATTCTTGCTTTTTCCAAAATGATCTACTTTTATAATAATTATAGATTCTATTATAGCCAGATATCGACCAAGGTTTATGAGGTCCAATAAAATGGACTAAAGAAACTAATTTACATTCTTCATAAAAATCTTCCCTAGATAGTTTTAACCATTTTTGGTAGTTAAACTTTTCTGATAAAAATACAACAGAACTATTATTTAATATCAGATTCAGTACATCCTGATCTGGATAAACATAAGAACTCATACCAATTAAACTAAGAAATTTCTCTGTGATTTTATTATTAACCCATTCACTAGTATTTATATACATTACTCCAGAATTAAAATATGTTGATTCTTTCTTAAATCCTAATTCATATAGCCTATATAAATGATATTCTTCTATTGTATCAGGTACAGCTGCTACAACCTTTTTAGATAAATTAGTAGAAAATATTTCAGATATAGCTCCAACACATATAACATCTGTATCTAAATACAGAAAAGTATCTACTTTCCTATGTAAAATATAAGGGATAAGCAGCCTATAATACATACCTTTTGAAAAATGTTGAGTCGTTTGCAACCCCTCAACAATACTATCGTTTAACCAGTAAAAGAAAATATTTATATTTTTATATGGCAATGATCTTATTCTGTTTAAATCTAATATATCAATCTCATTAACAAATATATGAAAATTATACTTCTCATGAATGTTATTCTCTAAAATTGATAATATTGATATACCGATATATTTAGAATACTTAAAATCTGATGAGAATACTATATTATTATGATTATTATTATGATTAATAACCAAATCTAATCTTTTATTAACTAATTTAATATTACTAAACATAATCTATCTAAATGGTACTATATATTTTTTTCTCTTTCTCTTATATAAGAGTCTCTTAGGTTTGGTTATTAATCGAAAGAGATGTTCTATTAATGTTTTCTTTGAATTCTTAACTTTATTACCTTTTAATATTTTATAACGTTCATCTTCTAACTGACTATATAAAACACTTTTACTCTTTTTCCATTGTAATTCTTGAATACTTATAGCTGGTATCATTTGGTAACTATATACATTATCTAAATTCAGAAAATCTCTAAATGCCAAAATATCAATCGCATCAATATCATCCGATGTAAGCATGGACATTTGCCTAAACAAACTGATAACTGCATTTTTGGATATAACGTATGCAGCTAATCCATACTGCTCTTCGACTAATTTTAAAATCAATCTACTCTTAAATGATGAGATCTTTACATTTTCACATTTGGCTGGCTTCAAAAAAGTTTCAAATCTCAAAATAAAACTATCATCTGAAGTAAATCGCTCCTTTAACCATTCATCTTCAGCCAAAAATGAATAAGCATCTTCACCTAGCAATACATCATCTTCAAAAATATATATATAAGGAAGGTTTTCATCTATGCATTTTTTCCATAGCATATAATGACTCATAAAACACGCTTTCTCCCCTTCTGAAAGTTTAGCATGAGCAAGATTTGGTAAATAAGTTTGAATGAGTTGATTAAGGCACTCTGATGGGGTTATAGCGTCATAGAACTCAAAAGGAATATGATGTTTCCCAAATTCTTTGATGATATGTTCACGACGTTGAGAAGCAGATGAAAGGCTTATAACATAATTGGTATGCATAGGTATTTCTTATTCAATTTAGATTTATCTATTTTATACGTTCTTCGGATAAAACAAAACCCCACCGTTTGGCAGGGTTTCGAAGCAAGTTCAAATTATTTTGTGCTTGGAATTTTGAAACGGCTGTTAAAGCGTTCAACACGACCGCCAGTATCCACAACACGTTGTTTACCTGTGTAGAATGGGTGGCAGTTACCGCACACATCAAGGTTGATATCTTTACCTAAAGTTGAACGAGTTTTGATCACGTTACCGCAAGAGCAGGTTGCCGTGATTTCTTTATATTCTGGGTGAATACCTTGTTTCATAGAAAACCTCAAAATGAAGCCACGCCGCTATAAGAACTTTCTCCCTACACCGCGTGAATGAATAATACGCCATATTTGGCACCAAATAGACTGCGAATTATACTGAAAAAACATAGATAAACAAGCCCCATTTTAGTGTAGAATCAAAAACATTCTTAACAAAGCTTTTCCTTATGCAAGCACAATCTTCAATCCATACTTCTTTTGCCAAATCTGTTTTGGCTTGGTACGACAAATTCGGGCGTAAGAATTTGCCTTGGCAACAAGATAAAACGCTCTATGGCGTATGGCTTTCTGAAGTAATGCTACAGCAAACACAAGTAGCCACTGTTATACCTTATTTTAAGCAATTTATAAAAATATTCCCCTCTATTACCGCACTTGCTAATGCATCACAAGACGAAGTCTTACATTTATGGACAGGCTTAGGCTATTATGCGCGTGCACGTAACTTACATAAAGCAGCCCAAAAAGTGCAGGATGAATTTAATGGGAATTTTCCAACTAATTTTGAACAAGTATGGGCATTGCCTGGCATAGGGCGCTCCACAGCGGGTGCTATTTTATCTTCCGTTTTAAATCAACCTTACCCCATTTTAGATGGTAATGTAAAACGTGTACTTGCCCGATACTTTGAGGTGGAAGGCTGGAGGGGTGAAAAAAAAGTGGAAAATTACCTGTGGCATTTAACTGAACAAGTCACGCCTGTAACACGCGTTGCTGACTTTAACCAAGCGATGATGGATATTGGTGCAATGGTATGCACACGAACAAAACCAAAATGTGAACTTTGCCCTTTAAATGAGGATTGTTTGGCGAATAAACATGAAAGTTGGGATCAATTTCCAAATAAAAAACCTAAAAAAACCCTACCAGAAAAAGAGACCTATTTTTTAATATTATCAAACAAAGGAAAAGTTTGGTTAGAACAAAGAGAAAATTCGGGGTTATGGGGAGGATTATTTTGCTTTCCTCAATTTGAGGATAAATCAACGTTATTGAACCACCTCATACAAGAAGGTATTTCCCATTATCAATCCTGGCCAAGTTTTCGACATACTTTTAGTCATTTTCATTTAGATATTCACCCAATTTACGCAGAAGTTAATGATAATTTACATATTGAACAAGAAAACGATGATTGGCGTAAAATCACGGAAAACCCAAAAGAATATCAATCAAATCTATCCAGTGCGGTCAAATATTGGTATGATCCGCAAAATCCTGAACAGATCGGGCTTGCTCAACCGGTAAAAAATCTTTTAATTCAATTTGTAAGGAATCATTATGGCAAGAACAGTATTTTGTGAATATCTTAAAAAAGAAGCAGAAGGTTTAGATTTCCAGCTCTATCCTGGTGAACTCGGAAAACGTATTTTTGATTCAATCAGCAAACAGGCTTGGGGAGAATGGATCAAAAAACAAACGATGTTGGTTAATGAAAAAAAACTCAATATGATGAATACCGAGCATCGTAAATTATTAGAACAAGAAATGATCAATTTTCTGTTTGAAGGAAAAGATGTGCATATTGAAGGTTATGTTCCACCATCAAATTAATTGACTGTAACACAATGAAAAAGTATTTATTATTAGCATTACTGCCTTTTTTATATGCTTGTAGCGACTCTCCGAACCGCAGTATTAATTACGATGAAGCCTTTGCAAAAGATACACAAGGTTTAGACATTCTTACTGGACAATTCTCACATAATATTGATCGTATTTGGGGTGTAAATGAATTATTAGTGGCCAGCCGTAAAGATTACGTAAAATATACCGATTCTTTTTATACACGTAGCCACGTAAGTTTTGATGAAGGTAATATTGTCATTGAAACACAACAAGACCTTAATCGTTTACATAATGCAATTGTTCATACTTTATTAATGGGAGCAGATGCAAAAGGAATTGATTTATTTGCCTCAGGTGACGTTCCCATTAGCTCTCGTCCGTTTCTTTTAGGACAGGTGGTAGACCACCAAGGTCAGCAAATTGCAAACCAATTTATTGCAAGTAATTTTGCAACTTATTTGATCCAAAATAAATTACAAACACGCCGCCTACAAAATGGTCATACCGTGCAATTTGTTGCAATTCCTATGATTGCAAACCACGTGGAAGTCCGCGCTCAGAAATATTTACCATTAGTTCGTAAAGCCTCTGAACGTTATGGCATTGATGAAAGCCTGATCTTAGGTATTATGCAAACAGAATCAAGCTTTAACCCTTATGCAATTAGCTATGCAAATGCTATTGGTTTAATGCAAGTTGTTCCACGCACTGCGGGCCGTGATGTATTTGCTATGAAAGGGAAAAGTGGGCAGCCATCAGAGCGTTATTTATACGATCCAGCAAATAATATTGATTCGGGCGTCTCTTATTTATGGCTTCTTCAAAACCAATATTTAGATGGCATTACCAATCCGACATCAAAACGCTTTGCTATGATTTCTGCTTATAATAGTGGTGCTGGTGCGGTGTTGCGTGTATTTGATAATGATAAAGATGAAGCGATTTATAAAATCAATCAAATGTATCCGGAACAAGTTTTCCGCATTCTGACAACAGCTCATCCATCTGCTCAAGCACGAAATTACCTATTAAAAGTAGATCAAGCACAGAAAAAATTCCGTGTAAGACGATAAGACAGCCCTTTAGTCATAACTAAATGCTCGTTGAACCATTTCAACGAGCATTTTTTTATAAAAAGATGACTGTAAAATGAATAGGTAAGTTATGAATTTTAGTTGTTTTAATAAACACTTTGATGATTAACTATCCAAACAAAACAGTTTTTTCATTTTTTTTAAATTTAGTTATTGACCGACTCTCGAAAAAATAGTTTAATACGCTCCGTTGTCAGGCAGCAGCCGATAATGATAACGCCTCGATAGCTCAGTCGGTAGAGCAGGGGATTGAAAATCCCCGTGTCGGTGGTTCGATTCCGCCTCGAGGCACCATTTCCTCCTTAGTTCAGTCGGTAGAACGGTGGACTGTTAATCCATATGTCGCAGGTTCGAGTCCCGCAGGAGGAGCCAAATTCTAGAAAGCCGCTAAAGAAATTTAGCGGCTTTTTGCTATCTTTTATTTTTTAAGGGTATACAAATGAAAAAATTTTTTGCATTTATAGGTCTTGCTGTATTTGCCTCTTCCACTTTTGCAACAAATCCTATTAATCTTCGTGACGAAATGATGATTATGTCCCAACGTTTGGTATTAGCATCAAAAGCCTCTTCATCAGAAGAATTCCAAAATAACATAAGCGCATTTATTAATGCTGCCGAACACTCAAAAGTAACCATGCCGACAAAATGGAACGGAGATCAATCTCAATTTCCTGGTTATCAACAAGGTATTCAAAAAGTGATTGATGTAGCCACAGAAGCCTCCAATTTAGCTAAAGAAGGCAAACTTGACGGGGCTAAAACAAAGCTATATGAAATGTCAGAATTACGACAAATGTACCATAAGTTATATAAGTAATAAAATGTAACGTTTTATTATAAAAATTCACCGCACTTCTCTTGAAATCCCCCCTATAATGGTGTTAAATCAATACATATTATGGGGTTATATATCTAAACTATGTGTCAATTACTCGGAATGAACTGCAACACACCAACGGATATCGTTTTTTCTTTTGAGGGATTTCGTCGTCGTGCAGGGTTAACAGATTGCCATTCTGATGGCTTTGGTATCGCTTTTTTTGAAGGGCGTGGCGTACGTGTTTTTCGTGATAATCATCCTGCAAGTAACTCGCCTATTGCAGATTGCGTCAAACAATACAAGATTAAATCACTAAACGTTATTGCTCATATTCGTAAAGCAACTCAAGGTGATGTTAATATCGAAAACACCCATCCTTTCATTCGTGAAATCTGGGGGGAGAACTGGGTATTTGCGCATAATGGTAATTTAAAAAATTTACCTGATATGAGTAACTACTTTTTACAACCTATTGGTTCTACTGATTCTGAGGCTGCTTTTTGTTATTTAGCAGAATATCTCAAAAATACCTACCGCCAAAAACCTAGCGAAATGGAAGTTTTTGAGGCAATTCAAAAAGTGACAAAAGAGCTGGCTCAACACGGTACATTCAACTTTATTTTATCCAATGGTGAATGGATGATTGCTCACTGCTCCACTAACCTGCATTATTTAATGCGAAAAGCGCCTTTTGGAAAAGCACATCGTATTGATGACGACGGCGTCATTGATTTTAGCGATTATGCGAAAGAGGGCGATAAGGTAAACATCATTACAACCTTTCCACTTACCAAAGATGAAACCTGGACAAAAATGGAAAATGGCGGATTTGTTTTTTTTAAAAATGGAGATAAAATCGCTGAAGTCATCGGTACACCCAAAGCAGCAATTGATGATGGCACATTAGGTAATAGAACAATCTAACTATTTTCTAGTCAGAATAAAAGTGCGGTTAAGTTTCATTGATTTTAACCGCACTTTTATTTTGTCCTATATACCTTTATTTTTATTACTGAAGCGTAAAACTAATCGGCACATTTAATCCCGAAGGAAATCCAGCAGGTCTTGCACCAACAGGGCTCGCACTATTCACCGCATCAAGCGCCGCATTATCTAAACTTTCATCACCGGATGACTGAGTTATATGTGCACCAGTTAATGAACCGTCACCCGAAACATTAAAGGATACGCTGACTTTACCCTGTTTACGCATCATTTTTGCCCTAGTTGGATAACGTTTATGACGTTCAATTTCACGGCGAATTGCTGAACGATAAGCGGCTATTTCACTCGAATCAGTCCCTGAACCAGCTACTTGAGCATTGCTATTAGCTGTACTCGTTGTTGTCGCTTTTGCATTAGCATTCGCAGTAGAATCAATATTTTTATCACCCTTTGGTAAATCTTTATTAATAGGCTTATCTTGAGGTTTAAGCTCTTTCTTAGGTTTATCCTTTGGTTTTTCTTTAGGCTTTTCATTAGGCTTAGGCTTTTCTTTTTCTGGCTCTTTAATTTTTTTAGGCTCAGGCTTCACTGTGGGATCTTCCACAACCTCTTTCTTCTCCGGCTCAGGTTCTTTCTGCATATTTTGAGGCTCAGGTGCAGGCTCTTCCATAACCATTCCCTGCACCATTTCCATAGAAATGCTCGTTGCAATGTCTCCTGCGGCATTATTGGCGCTATCACTTGGTTTATTCCAAGTCCATAAAAGTAAACCAACAATAATGCCATGTACCAATAAAGAAACTAGCAAACCTAAGAGCGAACGTTTTGTTTGCTGCATAATGATTCCTTAAGGTGCGGTAGAAATAGATTGAGTAGAGACGGGAGCCCGGCCACTTTTTCCCTGCCCTTTGTCTTTCATTGAAACAATCGCAACATTTTTAATATCATTTTTAGCAAGCATATCTGTGATTGTTACAAAATCCTGAAAAGATGCTTCTGCGTCAATCTTCAAGGTGACTTTCTGATCCTTATTCCAGCGTGCAACCTCAGCCTCAAGAGCCTCTTGCGAAATAGGTTTATCATTAAAATAGAGTTGTTTATCCGCTGTAACCGTTAATAATTTAGCGAGATCATCAGATTTGAATGCCACAGCAGTACTCGCCTTTGGCACATTTACTTGAATTTTACCTTGAGAAATAAATGATGCTGTAATCAAGACGACAGCAAGTAACACCAACATAATATCGATAAAAGGGATAATGTTGATTTCATCAAATTTTTTCACAGACTATTCCTTATCTTTTGGTTCGTTTAACACTTTCCATTTCAAACGATTAACTTCTACCTTACGTCCTAAACCGTTATAAAATACCATAGAAGGAATTGCGACGAGAATCCCTAATGCTGTTGCTTTTAACGCAAGTGAAAGATGCATCATAATAATGCCTGCATCAATATCACCACCACCGTGGCCAATTTGATAAAAAGTAAGCAAAATTCCGATAACCGTTCCGAGTAATCCAACATAAGGCGCATTAGCTCCAATTGTTGAAATCGTGGTCATGTTACGATTCAAATCAATATCTAACTCATGAATAGTTGAGTAATGCGCAACATTAACTTTACGTAAAAAAATATAACGCTCGGTTACCATTGCTAACATCGTCACACTCATCAGTAGCAGTAAACCAATAATGATAAAATCACTGTATTGTTGTAAAAAATCAAAAAGCTGTAACATTTTTCTGTCCTTATTATTTGAGAATTTTATTGGAAATATAATTGAGAATGAATTTCAATTGTAGAAAATTTTAGCAAAGCTAGGATTAGACGTAAATATGGAACTAAAAAATAATGCTTTTTTACCGCACTTTACATAAAGCGCGGTAAGTTTTGAAAAAGGTTTAAAGATTTTTAAGATAATCTACGATAACTTGGTGATGAACTGTAGTTTTAAATTTATCAAATACATGCATAATTTTTCCATTTTCATCAATTAAAAAACTGACTCTATGAATACCGTCATAGGTTTTTCCCATAAATTTCTTCTCCCCCCATACGCCAAACATTTCTGCGACTTGATGATCAGGATCTGAAAGTAGCGTAAAATTAAGTGCTTTTTTCTCAATAAATTGCGCCAATTTTTTCGGCATATCTGGGCTAATCCCCAATATAACAAGCCCTAATTCATCTAACTCAGACTTGCTATCACGTAATCCACATGCTTGACTCGTACAACCTGGGGTAAGTGCTTTAGGATAAAAATAGACAAGCACTTTTTTCCCCCTAAAATCACTTAAAGAAATAGGACTTTCTTGTTGATTCAATAATGTAAAAGCCGGTGCTTGGTTTCCCGCAATCAATCTATTCATAAAAGACTCCTTTGAAAAAAAGATTTGCAAATTAAAGCCATTTTAGCGACTATAGAGAACTATACCAAAAATAAAATCAAAAAGATAAACGGAGGTTCTATGTCAGCTCAAAATCCTTTATTTTCTGGCAGTATTGTGGCTCTTGTCACACCAATGAATAACTATGGCGAAATTGATTTTGCTTGTTTAGAAAAATTAGTTGAGCATCATATTGATGCCGGATCTAATGCGCTTGTTTCTGTAGGAACAACCGGTGAATCGGCCACATTAAGTATTGAAGAAAATGTAAAGGTTATTGAGAAGACAGTAGAATTTGCGAAAGGACGTATTCCAATTATTGCAGGGGCTGGCGCAAACGCTACTAGTGAAGCAATAACGATGACAAAATTATTACGCGATAGTGGTGTCGCCGGTTGTTTATCTGTCGTTCCTTACTATAATAAGCCGACTCAAGAAGGTATGTACCAACATTTTAAAGCCATTGCTGAATGTACCGATCTGCCACAAATTCTTTACAATGTACCAGGACGTACTGGTAGTGACATGAAACCTGAAACAGTTGCTCGTTTAGCCCAGATTAAAAATATTGTAGGTATTAAAGAAGCAACAGGCGATGTAAGTCGTGTAACAAAAATTAAAGCACTTGCAGGTCAAGATTTCATTGTTTTAAGTGGCGACGATGCAACTAGTTTAGAAGCAATGAAATTAGGTGCTGAAGGGGTTATTTCCGTTACTAATAATCTTGCTTCAAAAGATATGGCTGATATGTGTCGTTATGCACTTTCAGGTGATTTTACTAAAGCCGAAGAAATTAATGCTCGCCTGATGCGCTTACATAATGATTTATTTATTGAATCCAATCCAATACCAGTTAAATGGGCAGCTTATCGTTTAGGTTTAATTAAATCTCCTCACTTACGTTTACCGCTAACCATATTAAGCGAAAACGTTCAACCCAAAGTAGAAGAAGCATTAAAATTTGCGGGATTACTATAAATAAAATAAGGGGCAGATCATTGTCCCATATTTTTATTATCGCAAAAGTATTATTGATTTTTCGTTTATTTTATAGGATTCTAAACATGAAAAAAATAATATTAGGTTTGGCTGCAACTGTTGTGCTAAGTGGTTGTTCATCTGATCCAGAAAAGCTAAAAACCGCTAATGATACATTCCAAAAATCAGAAGCCAGTATTCCAGGTTTCTCTCCATTAGCAACAGGAGGCGTTAACTTACCTGTTGCAGACAACACTTATGCATTACCTAATATTGCCTTCAAAAAAGGGGAAAATATCGATATTCGTCCACCATCAACACCATTAGCAATTATTCAAAATTCATTAACACAATTTGATGGTGAACGAGCCCTTATAGTATATCCAGAAGAACAAACAAGCATCTATAATTTAAAGCAAGTTGAACGTCTACTGAAAGAAGAAAATATTTCATCCACTGTTCAGGGGAGTGTTTTAACGACGGATTGGTCACCAACTGATCGTATTGGAGATAAAAATGTCGAAATTAAATATCAAATAGAGCATGTTACCGATCGCCGCTCTAGTGCACTTGCCGTATCGGTGTTACAAACACGTCGTGATGGTATCATCTTCACACCAAGTGTGTCTGAAAAACAGCGTTATACCTCTGATCGTCTGAATCGTCTCATATATTCATTAACATCAGCTTATACAAAACAACAGCAAGATTTATCTAACGCTTCTGTAGGGGCTATTTCATCGCATATTATCCAAGATCTAAATGGTCAAATCGCTTTAGCAATGAATACGACATTTAACCAAGCATGGGAAAAATTAGGCTATGCCTTACCTAAAGTAGGTTTTGCGATTAAATCTGAAACCTCTGGCAGAGGATATCGCGAATTGAAATATTCCTCTTTAAATAAAGAAGACTGGCTACGCTTAGGTATCGAATCCCCCAAAATAGATAACGGTATTTACAATATGCAAATCTCAGATCATGGCAAACAAAGTTCAATGGTTATCTCTGATGAAAAAGGGCATTCACTTTCAGGAGATGATGCAAGAAAGATCTATCAGGCGATAAGTAATATCATATCAAGATAAAGAAAAACCGCACTTTAAAGTGCGGTTTTATTTTTCATTTTTTCTAGCTAAAAATTACGCTAATTTTTTGATTTGTGCAGCTAATTTAGATTTGTGGTTTGCTGCTTTGTTAGCGTGGATTAAGCCTTTAGAAGCCATACGGTCAACAACTTTTTGCATTTCAACGAATGCTGCTTCAGCTGCTGCTTTTTCACCTGCTGCTACTTGAGCATATACTTTTTTGATGTAAGTACGCATCATAGAGCGTTGGCTTGCGTTGTGTTGGCGGCGTTTTTCAGATTGAACCGCGCGTTTTTTTGCTGACTTGATATTAGCCAAGGTCAAACTCCTAAAATTTCTGTTGATTGATAGACAAAATAAAGGGCGTCAATATGCCGATTTTTTATACTTTTGTCAATGAAAAATTTGTGTTGATTTCGGTGAGACACAACCGAAAGTAAGTATCGTTATTTTTACAAGCTCTTTCAATATGGGCTCACACAAACGATGTGCGGCGGATTTTATCAGTTTTTTTTCACGGAATATAGCGTAAAAACAAAATTTCTATACAATTAGGCAAAAATTTTAGGGTAGAGAAGAATATTTTGAGTAAACGACTTTTAAAATCTAGCATTGTTGTTAGTTCTATGACTTTATTATCTAGAGTGTTAGGTCTTGTTCGCGATGTAGTTATCGCTCATCTCATTGGTGCAGGCGCCGCAGCGGACGTTTTTTTATTTGCTAATCGTATCCCAAATTTTCTTCGTCGTTTATTCGCTGAAGGGGCTTTTTCACAGGCTTTTGTACCTGTTCTCGCAGAATATCAAAAATCTGGTGATATTAATAAAACCCGTGAATTTATTGGAAAAGTTTCTGGTACCCTTGGGGGATTGGTCAGTATTGTTACAATCCTCGCAATGGTTGGATCGCCTGTCGTTGCTGCTTTATTTGGGATGGGCTGGTTCACCGATTGGATGAATGATGGCCCTGATGCACATAAATTTGAACAAGCTTCTCTTTTACTTAAAATAACTTTTCCTTATTTATGGTTTGTCACTTTTGTCGCACTTTCTGGAGCTGTGCTTAATACGATTGGGAAATTCGGCGTGATGTCCTTTTCACCTGTATTATTAAATATAGCGATGATTGCCACCGCACTTTTCCTTGCACCACAAATGGATAACCCAGATCTTGCGTTGGCTATCGGTATTTTTTTAGGCGGATTATTACAGTTCTTATTCCAAATTCCATTTATGAAACAAGCTGGTTTATTGGTGAAACCCAAATGGGCTTGGCGGGATGAAGGCGTAACCAAAATTCGTAAATTAATGATCCCTGCTTTATTTGGTGTATCGGTAAGTCAAATTAATCTTTTGCTGGATACAGTGATTGCGAGTTTCTTAATGACGGGCTCTATTAGCTGGTTGTATTACTCCGACCGTTTACTGGAATTTCCTCTCGGTTTATTTGGCATTGCTATTTCTACCGTAATTTTGCCAACGCTTGCCCGCCACCACGTCAATCGTGAAGGCGATTCAGCAAAAAGTGCAGTTGATTTTCGTAATACAATGGATTGGGGCGTACGAATGATTTTATTACTTGGCGTTCCTGCAGCCATTGGTATTGCGGTATTGGCTCAACCGATGTTACTTACGCTCTTTATGCGTGGAAATTTCATGCTCAATGATGTTCATGCCGCCTCTTATTCTTTATGGGCATTTAATGCAGGTTTACTTAGCTTTATGTTGATTAAAATCCTCGCCAATGGCTATTACGCCCGCCAAGATACCAAAACGCCAGTAAAAATAGGCATTATTGCCATGGTGAGTAATATGGGCTTTAACCTATTGGCAATTCCTTTCAGTTATGTGGGTTTAGCCATTGCTTCAGCAATGTCGGCAACCCTTAATGCCTATTTACTCTATCGCGGCTTAGCCAAAGCGGATGTCTATCATTTTTCACGTAAAAGTGCGGTCTTTTTTGGAAAAGTTTTATTGGCAGCAATCGCAATGGGCGCAGCAGTTTGGTATTACGTGCCTGAAATCAACCAATGGGCGAAAATGGATTTCTTCATGCGTGTTTATTGGCTTGTTTGGTTGATTGTATTAGCCGCAATAGTTTATGGCGCAACGTTGATTTTATTAGGCGTTCGCAAGCACCATTTGCTGACAAAAAACTAACTTCTCGCTATAATGCCAAAATTCTCTTATTTTCATGGATAAGGACATGCAATTAATTCGTGGGCTTCATAATGCAAATCGTGTTTTACAAGGTTGTGCGCTAACGATCGGCAACTTTGATGGCGTGCATTTAGGGCATCAAGCAGTCCTTCGCCATTTGCGCCAAAAAGCTGACGAATTAAATTTACCCATGGCGGTATTGTTGTTTGAATCACAGCCTCGTGAATATTTTATGGGAGAAAATGCACCAGCGCGCTTAATGCGTTTGCGTGACAAAATTTATTATCTAGAAAAGGCCAAGGTTGATGTCGTAATTGTGGCGAAATTTGACCGCACTTTTGCTGAGCAACCAGCCGATGTTTTTATTGAACAAACGCTTGTTAATCATCTACATGTGAAATTTTTAAGCATTGGCGATGATTTCAAGTTCGGTTCAAAACGCCAAGGCAATTTTGCAATGTTGCAAGCAGCAGGTAAGCATTTCGGTTTTATTGTTGAAGATAACCGTAGTTTTTGTCTAGATGAACAGCGAATTAGTAGCACTGCAATTCGCGAAGCATTAGCGAATGATGACTTACAACTTGCAGAAAATTTACTCGGTAAACCTTATCGTATTTTCGGACGTGTGATCCATGGTAATAAGTTAGGTAGAACAATAGGATTTCCAACGGCAAATATTCGTTTGCATAGACAAGTAAATCCAATCAAAGGTGTTTATGCCGTAAAAGTGCGGTTAAAATCAGGTGAGATTTTTAACGGCGTGGCAAATATGGGAAGACGCCCAACTATAAATGGATTAATGCAATTATTAGAAGTTCATTTATTTGATTTTTCTCAGAATATTTATGGCCAAATGGTGGAAGTCGAATTCTGCCACAAGATTAGAAACGAGATTAAATTCCCGTCTTTTGACACTTTAAAAAAACAAATTGAACGGGATGTAAACACAGCGAAAGGCTTTTTTAAAGGGTAGATATGCCAGTTATTTTACGTTTTAAAGGCTATATTTTTTTCTTTTACTCTAATGAAGGAAATCCTCTTGAGCCTGCGCATATTCATGTGCGCAACGCGGAGTCGGAAGCAAAATTTTGGTTGGAATCCGATATTTCTTTAGCAAGAAACGATGGATTTAATTCAAAAGAATTAAAAGAAATTTTTGTTATTGTTGAAACACATAGAACGCAATTCACGGAGGCGTGGTATGACTATTTCAGCTAAAAGCATTCGCTTTGATGAAAACACTATGTGGGTGGAGTTAAATGATGCGCGTATTTTGGGTGTACCCTTAGTGTGGTTTCCTAAATTATTACATGCTACCCAAAGTGAATTAGAAAACTATGAGTTGAGTCGTAGAGGCATTCATTGGGATTGTCTTGATGAAGATATCTCTATCGATGGTTTACTTGCGGGACGTGGAGATGTCACACATAAACCACAAAAAGTTGCTTAAATTTAATTTAAAAATTGGAAAATAAAATGACAGTCGATTACAAAAACACTCTTAACCTACCGGAAACCAGCTTTCCAATGCGCGGTGATTTAGCTAAGCGCGAACCTGATATGTTGAAAAATTGGTACGATAAAAATCTTTATCAAAAAATTCGTGAAGCGAGCAAAGGCAAAAAATCTTTTATTTTGCATGATGGCCCTCCGTATGCGAATGGTAACATTCATATTGGTCACGCCGTTAATAAAATTCTGAAAGATATTATTATTAAATCTAAAACTGCATTAGGTTTTGATTCGCCTTATATCCCGGGTTGGGATTGTCATGGTTTGCCAATTGAATTAAAAGTAGAAGGTTTGGTGGGTAAACCAAACGAGAAAGTGACCGCAGCTGAATTCCGCCAAAAATGCCGTGAATACGCTGCAGAACAAGTAGAAGGTCAGAAAAAAGACTTTATCCGTTTAGGCGTGTTAGGCGATTGGGATAATCCTTATTTAACGATGAACTTCGATACCGAAGCAAACATCATCCGCACACTCGGTAAAGTGATTGCTAACGGTCATTTATACAAAGGTTCAAAACCGGTGCACTGGTGTTTGGATTGTGGCTCTTCTTTAGCGGAAGCAGAAGTGGAATACGAAGACAAAGTTTCTCCGTCTATCTACGTTCGTTTTCCTGCCGTAAGTGCGGTCGAAATTGAAGAGAAATTTAACGCAGTAGGCAAAGGCCATGGCAAATTATCAGCAGTCATTTGGACCACCACACCTTGGACAATGCCATCTAACCGTGCGATTGCGGTAAATTCAGACTTAGAATACAACTTAGTACAACTTGGCGATGAGCGTGTGATTTTAGCCGCTGAATTAGTTGAGTCTGTGGCAAAAGCGGTGGGGATTGAGAGCGTTGAAATTCTGGGTTCTGTAAAAGGTGCAGATCTTGAATTAACCCGTTTCCATCATCCGTTCTATGATTTTACGGTACCAGTAATTTTAGGTGATCACGTGACCACTGATGGCGGTACAGGTTTAGTTCACACCGCACCAGACCACGGTTTAGACGACTTTATTGTTGGACAAAAATATAATTTACCAATGGCGGGTCTTGTATCGAATGACGGTAAATTTATTTCAACGACTGAATTCTTCGCAGGCAAAGGTGTATTTGAAGCCAATCCATTGGTTATTGAAAAATTACAAGAAGTGGGCAACTTATTAAAAGTTGAGAAAATCAAACACAGTTACCCACACTGCTGGCGTCACAAAACCCCGATTATTTTCCGTGCGACTCCGCAATGGTTTATCGGCATGGAAACACAGGGTTTACGCCAACAAGCGTTAGGCGAAATCAAACAAGTTCGCTGGATTCCAGATTGGGGTCAAGCACGTATCGAGAAAATGGTTGAAAACCGCCCTGACTGGTGTATTTCCCGTCAACGTACTTGGGGCGTGCCGATGACCTTATTCGTGCACAAAGAAACCGAAGAACTTCATCCGCGTACTTTAGAATTACTTGAAGAAGTGGCTAAACGTGTAGAGAAAGCCGGTATTCAAGCATGGTGGGATTTAGATGAAAAAGAATTATTAGGCGCGGATGCCGAAACCTATCGTAAAGTACCTGATACCCTTGACGTATGGTTTGACTCAGGATCAACCTATTCTTCTGTTGTCGCAAATCGCCCAGAATTTAACGGTCAAGATATCGATATGTATTTGGAAGGTTCTGACCAACACCGTGGTTGGTTTATGTCTTCTTTGATGCTTTCTACGGCAACAGACAGTAAAGCGCCGTATAAACAAGTATTAACCCATGGTTTCACCGTGGATGGTCAAGGCCGTAAGATGTCAAAATCTATCGGTAACATCGTGACACCACAAGAAGTGATGGATAAATTCGGGGGGGATATTTTACGTTTATGGGTCGCTTCTACCGACTATACTGGTGAAATGACCGTTTCTGATGAAATTTTAAAACGTGCCGCGGACAGCTATCGTCGTATTCGTAACACCGCGCGTTTCTTATTAGCGAACTTAAATGGTTTTGATCCAAAACGTGACTTAGTCAAACCAGAAGAAATGATTAGCCTAGATCGTTGGGCGGTAGCTTGTGCATTAGATGCACAAAAAGAAATCAAAGATGCCTACGATAACTATCAATTCCATACAGTAGTACAACGTTTAATGCGTTTCTGTTCTGTGGAAATGGGTTCATTCTATTTAGATATTATCAAAGACCGTCAATACACCACTAAAGCAGACAGCCTTGCTCGTCGTAGTTGCCAAACTGCGTTATGGTATATTGCTGAAGCATTAGTTCGTTGGATGGCACCGATCTTATCTTTCACTGCCGATGAAATTTGGCAACACTTGCCACAAACCGAAAGTGGTCGTGCAGAATTCGTATTTACTGAAGAATTCTACCAAGGCTTGTTCGGTTTAGGGGAGAATGAAAAATTAGATGATGCTTACTGGCAACAATTGATTAAAGTTCGTTCTGAAGTGAACCGCGTATTAGAAGTCGCGCGTAACGACAAAGTGATTGGTGGCGGTTTAGAAGCAGAAGTAACCGTTTATGCTAACGATGAATATCGTGCATTGTTAGAACAATTAAGCAATGAATTACGTTTCGTGTTAATCACCTCAAAAGCTGAAGTGAAAGCATTAGCTGACAAACCTGCAGATGTAGCTGCGGGTGAGTTAGAAGGTATTGCAGTGAATGTAGCTCGTTCTAACGGTGAAAAATGTCCGCGTTGCTGGCATTATTCTGACAAAATTGGTGTAAATTCAGAACATCCAACACTTTGTCCACGTTGTGTGGAAAATGTGGCGGGTAATGGTGAAGTACGCCATTTTGCATAATTAAATTCGTTGTAAAACAGAAAAGTGCGGTTTATTTTAACCGCACTTTTTTACTTTTGTACAAAAGGAAGTAGAGATGATGTTAGGAAAAGAAATGATTCGTTCAAAAACAATGTGGTTTTATCTCTTATTGGTTATTTTCTCCATTTTTACTAATATGGGGTTGGGTAATGTATTAAGTGAGAATATTCCCGTTTCAGATTACGCAATTTTATTTGTTATCACGGCGATTTCTTTTTATTCCACCCCTTGGATTGGGCGAATATTAATCACTGTATTATTCCTCAGCGCGCTATTTTATTGCTCTGCTGGTTTTTTCTATGGTATCCCATCTTTGGGTATTATCGCTTCTGTTTATGAAACGAATATTAATGAAACCTTGGAATATTATACAACCATTCCTTTTTGGATATTTTTATTTCAAGCTACTTATCTCATCCTGTTTGTTGCTTTAATGAAATTAAGTTTTCATGCTAAACAACAAGCATTTAAATGGCTGAATACGGGAGTTATCGGCATATTATTAGTTTTTTCTTACAATCAATTTTCTGATTGGAACTATGCATATAAATTCCGTTTTTATCCGGTTCTTTTCTACTCAGAATTTGATCGTATGAATGATCTGTATTTAGAACAACGAGATTTTCTAAATCAATCTGTCAACGCGCCTTCTCAATGGGATATTCAATCTTTTACGCCAAAATATAAAAATTATATTTTAATTATCGGTGAAAGCATGCGAAAAGATTATATGTCGTTATATGGCTTTCCATTGAAAACCACGCCATTTTTAGAGCGGGTGAAAGGCACAGTTTTTGAAAATTATTATTCTGCAGCACCAAATACGCAACCGTCTTTACAACGCACCTTATATCGAGCAGATAAAGGGGAAACGGTTTATACAGATAATATTATTTCTTTAGCCAAAAAAGCGGGCGTGAAAACCTATTGGATTTCTAATCAAGGCAAAATTGGTGAATTTGATACGATGGCCTCTCGTATTGGTCAAAGTGCGGATGAAACGATTTTTATGAAGCCGTTAGGTTATAACTCTAAAAAAGTTTATGACGATGAAATGTTACCTGTATTAGATAAAGCCTTAAAAGAAAATATTACGAATCCAAAATTAATTGTGATTCATTTAATGGGCTCTCATCCTGCATTTTGTGAGCGTCTTCCTTACGAGGTTAAAAATTATTTTATTAATCAATCTATGTCTTGTTATTTAGAATCGATTAAATATACGGATCAGTTTTTAGAAAAATTAAATTCTCAATTAGTGGCGCAAAATGAATCCTATTCGGTGATTTACTTTTCTGATCATGGGCTGGCTCATTATGAGGATTCTAAAGGCTTATCATTGCATCCAAATAATCTTTATAAACAAGATTATGAAATTCCTTTCGTTATGTTTTCGAGTGATAGCCAAAAGGTAGAAAAAATAAAAACGCCACAATCTGCATTTAATTTTGTTTATGGTTTTGCTGATTGGATGGGGATTAAGGAAAAACATTTACAAGGCGTCGATTTCTTCCGTCCGGAAAAACAGGAAATTAAGGTATTCGATTGGAAGAAAGTCGTGAATGTCAAAGAGTTGGCTGATGATCCAGCAAAATTACCCGAAGCCGTTCAGTAAATGAGATCGTGCTTTATCATTTATCGGCTTATGCTAGAATTAGCGGAATTTTTTTAAAAGGGAAATAGTATGTCCAAAAAATCAGGGCTTTCATTTTTATGGTTAAGTGCGGTAGCTTTTGTGGTTGATTTGCTCACTAAATATATTGTGGTGCAAAAATTTGATTTGTATGAAAGTGTTAATGTGTTGCCTGTTTTCAATCTCACCTATGTTCGCAATTATGGTGCGGCATTTAGTTTCTTAGCGGATCATAGTGGCTGGCAACAATATTTCTTTATTTTGTTAGCATTGGCTATCTCTGGCATGTTGGTTTATTTTTTAGCAAAAAATAATGCTGAACAAAAAATCCAAAATTCTGCTTATGCACTCATTATTGGTGGGGCGTTAGCGAATATGGTGGATCGTGCTTATAATGGTTTCGTCGTGGATTTCTTTGATTTCTACTGGGATATTTACCATTATCCAGTGTTTAATATCGCTGATATTGCTATTTGTATTGGCGCAGGTTTGTTGGCATTGGATGCTTTTAAGAGCGAAAAGAAAAAAGTACAAGAGAAACAAGCAGAAAAGTGCGGTCAGAAATGAAGATAATTTTAGCGAATCCACGAGGATTTTGTGCAGGTGTAGATCGTGCCATTAGTATTGTTGAACTAGCCTTAGAAATTCATGGCGCACCGATTTATGTTCGTCATGAAGTGGTGCATAACCGATTTGTTGTGAACGGATTGCGTGATCGTGGAGCGATCTTTGTGGAAGAATTAAGCGAGGTACCTGATGGTGCTATTGTTATTTTTTCTGCGCATGGTGTATCTCAAGCCGTTCGACAAGAAGCGAAAGATCGTAATCTCAAAGTATTTGATGCAACCTGTCCTTTGGTGACTAAAGTGCATATGCAAGTTGCGCGTGCAAGTCGAAAGGGAACAAAAGCGATTTTGATTGGGCATAAAGGGCATCCTGAAGTTGAAGGCACAATGGGGCAGTATAGCAATGAAGATGGCGGAATTTTCTTGATTGAAAAAGTAGAAGATATTGCACGTTTGCCAATGCAAGAAAATGATGATTTAACCTTTATGACGCAAACCACTTTGTCGCTAGATGATACAGCTGAAACCATTGCTGCATTAAAGGAAAAATATCCCGCTATTCAAGGGCCACACAAAAACGATATTTGTTATGCGACAACTAATCGTCAAGAAGCGGTGCGAGAATTGGCTAAATTATCAGATTTAGTATTGGTAGTGGGTTCTAAAAACTCATCAAATTCAAATCGTTTAGCTGAATTGGCTTCTCGTATGGGGGTTAAATCACAGCTTCTTGATGATCCTTCCGATATTCAAGCTGACTGGTTTAATGATGTGAAAACCATTGGGATTACAGCTGGTGCGTCTGCACCCGAAGAATTAGTTCAATCGATTATTTCCCGCTTAAAAGAGTTTGGTGCGAATACCATAGAAGAACTACAAGGTTTAGAAGAAAATATGTTCTTTGAAGTTCCAAAAGAGCTGAGAATAAAAGAAGTTAACTAATCTTAAGGGTTTGTCGTAAATGATAAGCCCTTTGTTTTTTCATTCAAATTAAGAATTTTTGCGATCTGAATCGCAGAAGTGCGGTAAGAATCTTGAGCGTTTTCTTGAAAGCATAAAAAATTACTGTGTTGATATGCTCGTCAACATGTTCATATTACAAGGAAACCTCTATGAAATTAATGAAAACATTATTTACTTCGGTGGTATTGTGCGGGGCTCTAGGTGCGTCTTTGGCTTTTGCTGAGGAAAAAGCTGCAGAGCAGGTCGTTCAACCTGTTGTAGCAACTCAAACTGAAGCTCAAGTTGCACCAACTGCTGTGAGTGATAAATTGAATATCAATACGGCAACCGTTAGTGAAATTCAAAAAGCCTTAACAGGAATCGGTGCAAAAAAAGCAGAAGCGATAGTGCAATATCGTGAAAAACACGGTAATTTCACGAGTGCTGAACAACTATTAGAAGTGCAAGGAATTGGTAAAGCAACACTTGAAAGAAACCGTGATCGAATCACTTTTTAATTTTAAAACCGCTTATGGATGCCCTGTTTTACAGGGCTTTTTTATTGTGCACTTTAAGCCATTTTTGCATTTGTTCAATTTCCGCTTGTTGTGCGTTAATAATATTCTCAGCAAGCTTACGCATCTCAGGATCTTTTCCGTATTTTAATTCAACTTCCGCCATTTTTACTGCGCCAATATGGTGTGGCAACATACCTGCTGCAAAAGCAACATCAGGATCTTTATATTGCATGGCTACCATCATGTCTTGATGCATTTGATTCATACCTTGCATTAATTCTTGTTGCATTGCAGAACCTGTCGGCATTGGCATATTCATGTGTGCTTGATGCGGTTGTTCATTAGCTTGGGCACAAATTGAAACTGCAGCAGCGCTAAGTGTGATAAAAGTCATAAGTTTTTTCATGTTTTTCTCCTATGTAATAACTGAATGAGCACAAATCATAAACCTTAACCTAAGGTTAAGGTCAATACTTATTCCGAAAATTTTTGGTGAGATATTAAAATAAGACAATGTTTGATATGAGGGATAGAATTACGAAGCAAAGATTTGTACTTGCCACGGGCAATAAAGGCAAAGTAAAAGAAATTGCAGATGTATTAGCTGATTTTGGTTTTGAAGTCATTGCTCAGACAGATTTAGGCATTGAAAGCCCAATCGAATCACCTTTTAATTTTAAAACAGCTTATGGATGCCCTGTTTTACAGGGCTTTTTTATTTTTTTCAGAAAATGTAGAAAGTTTATTTCTTTTTAAAAATCCGTTGGCAAGCCTAATAAATTTTAATACACTAAAAAGCCTAGTCGGGGTGCAATACGCTGAGATCATACCCGTGAACCTGAAACAGTTAATACTGACGTAGGAAACTAGGAATATAACCTTATCTCCTTCCCGTCATTATTGCTGCCTTTTGATATAAATAAGGATTTAATAATGAAACTTCTTAAATTAACCTTAATTTCTACCGCACTTTTTTCCACCGCAGCATTAGCTCAATCACAGCAAAGTGTTAACGTATATAGCTATGATTCTTTCACGTCTGAGTGGGGAGCAGGTCCAAAAGTAAAACAAGATTTTGAAAAAGCACATCCGCAATGCACTATTAATTTTACTCCTTTTGAAAGTGGTGGCGTGTTACTCAACCGTGTTCGTTTGGAAGGAAAGAAAACCAAAGCCGATATTGTGCTAGGTTTAGATAACTTTGTTTTAGAACAAGCTGAAAAAACAGGTATTTTTACGCCAAATAAAGTAGATTTAACTCAACTTGATCTGCCAACAAAATGGACGAATAAAACATTCTTGCCTTTTGATTTCGGTAACTATGCTTTTGTGTACGATAAAACTAAATTACAAAATCCGCCGAAAAGTTTGAAAGAATTGGTTGAACGCCAAGATATCCGTGTAATTTATCAAGATCCTCGCACCAGCAGTGTTGGTCGCGGTTTATTGGTTTGGATGAATGCGATTTATCCTACAGACAAAATTCAATCTGCTTGGAAGGCGTTGGATAAGCATACGGTAACAGTGGGTAAAGGCTGGTCAGATACTTACGGTGCATTCTTAAAAGGCGAGGCGGATTTAGTATTAAGTTACAGCACATCGCCACTTTATCATCAGCTTTTTGAGAAAAAGGATAATTATGCAGCGACAGATTTTGCGGAAGGACATATCACTCAAGTGGAATTAGCGGCTCGAGTCGCAAACCATCCAAATCAATGTGCGGATGATTTTATGGCATTTTTAATCTCACCTACGGCACAAAAACATATTGTGACAGCCAATATTATGTTGCCAGTCATTCAAGGTGAAATTGAACCTCACTTTGATGCACTTAAAGCTCAACAAAAAACTCAAACTCCAATTAATCCAATGGTGAATGTGGAACACTTAAAAAATTGGATTAGCACTTGGCAAACTACATTAACAAAATAGTTTGATGTTGTCGTTATTTCATCATCCACAACTCCGCCCTCGTCATTATGTGGGCGGCGTTGTTGTTATTATCTTTATTACTCTTTTTTATGGTAGCGCGTTAAGTTCGATATTTGCGTTGGGCGATGAGTTACAATGGAAAACTTGGTTTACGGATGATTACCTACAGCATCTGATTCTTTTCAGTTTTGGACAAGCCTTACTTTCTACCGTTTTATCTATTTTTTTTGGTCTGCTTCTCGCTCGAGCATTGTTTTATCAACCATTCTCAGGAAAAAAGTGGCTATTAAAATTAATGTCGTTAACTTTCGTCTTACCTGTTTTAGTGGCAATTTTTGGTTTAATCGGCATTTATGGTTCAAGCGGTTGGTTAGCTTGGTTTGCTAACCTTTTTGGAATGACATGGCAGGGACATATTTACGGACTCTCGGGAATTTTAATTGCGCACCTTTTTTTCAATATCCCGCTCGCAGCGCAGCTTTTCTTACAAAGTTTGCAAAGTATCCCTTATCAGCAACGTCAACTTGCTGCGCAACTCAATTTACAAGGTTGGCAATTCGTTAAATTGGTAGAATGGCCCATTTTTCGTCAGCAATGTTTTCCCACATTCAGCTTGATTTTTATGCTTTGCTTCACCAGTTTTACCGTTGTTCTTACGCTAGGCGGTGGGCCTCAATATACAACTTTAGAAACAGCAATCTACCAAGCGATTTTATTTGAATTTGATCTGCCAAAAGCAGCACTTTTTGCCATGTTGCAATTTGTATTTTGCTTGGTTTTATTTAGCTTAACATCGCGTTTTTCTCCTTCTAATCAAAATAGCTTGAGTAATCGTAATCCTTGGTTTGAAAAACCTAAAAGTGCGGTCAAAATTTTCCATGTTTTTGTCTTACTGGTTTTTGTATTTTTCCTTTTTTCGCCTGTATTGAACATTCTTATTAGCGCATTGAATTCACCAAGTTTACTCACAGTTTGGCATAATTCTCAGCTCTGGCTTGCGTTAGGCTATTCTCTTTCTATCGCGCCATTATCCGCATTGATTGCATTAATGATGGCAATTTCCTTGCTACTTTTATCACGCCGTTTAGAATGGTTGCATTATCAGAAAATTGCTCAATTTATTATTAATGCTGGAATGGTGATTTTGGCAATCCCGATTTTAGTACTTGCGATGGGATTATTTTTATTATTACAAGAGCGGGATTTTTCGAATGTTGATTTGTTTGCCATCGTTGTATTTTGCAATGCATTAAGTGCAATGCCTTTTGTTTTACGTATTTTGAGCGCCCCTTTTCATAACAATATGCGTTATTACGAAAATCTGTGTAATAGTCTGGGAATTGTGGGTTGGCAACGTTTTTATCTGATTGAGTGGCAAA
Organism: Haemophilus sp. oral taxon 036; assembly: GCF_002998595.1. Taxonomy (NCBI): domain Bacteria; kingdom Pseudomonadati; phylum Pseudomonadota; class Gammaproteobacteria; order Pasteurellales; family Pasteurellaceae; genus Haemophilus; species Haemophilus sp. oral taxon 036. Next base: position 1,076,307 of record NZ_CP027235.1, on the reverse strand, counting down.
CTTTACGTGCACCATTGCGCTATGCTTTTGCTTTAGCCTTGGCGCTATCTTTAGGGGATTTTACGGCTATTGCGTTGTTCGGCAATCAAGAGTTTACTTCTCTACCGCACTTGTTATATCAGCAGCTAGGTAATTATCGTAATCAAGATGCCGCTGTAACGGCAGGGATTTTATTATTGCTTTGTGGCATATTGTTTGCCTTTATTCACACACATAGGGATGCCGATGATTTATCTAAATAATGTGATTTTGAACGATAAAACCTTACCGATGTGCTTTAATTTGAGCGTAAATGCTGGCGAGCGTGTCGCAATTATTGGCGAAAGTGGAGCGGGGAAAAGTACGTTATTGAATTTAATCGCTGGATTTGAATTTCCTCATCAAGGAGAAATTTGGTTAAGCGATAAAAATCATACTCGTAGCGCACCTTACGAGCGTCCGGTTTCCATGCTATTTCAAGAAAATAATTTATTTCCTCATTTAACCGTACAGCAAAATCTTGCGTTGGGTTTAAAACCCTCTTTAAAATTAACCGCACTTGAGCGAGAGAAAATTGAACAGGTCGCTTGTTCTGTAGGATTGGGCGATTATTTGCAACGTTTACCGAATTCTCTTTCAGGGGGGCAAAAACAGCGAGTGGCATTGGCGCGTTGTTTGTTGCGAGATAAACCCATCTTGTTATTAGATGAGCCTTTTTCCGCATTAGATCAGAAACTTCGTGTAGAAATGCTAGCTTTGATCGCTAAACTTTGTGATGAGAAACATCTGACGTTGTTACTTGTTACTCACCAACCATCGGAATTAATTGGTACGATAGATCGAGTATTGTTGGTGGAAAATGGTCAGATAAGTCAATTGCAAAAAGAGACGTAAAATTATATAGATTTTATAACCGATGGATTTATTCAATGGCTATCGATACTAGCCTATACACTGAATGAATATAAGATACAAAAATGCGGTGATTATTCACCGCACTTTCAAAGGAAAAATATGTTAACTGAAAAACTACAAATTAACTCCATTACACCACATCCAAGCGTTGAATATTGGTCTGTTTGCAAAGTTGAGGCGTTATTTGAAACGCCATTTTTGGAATTGGTTTACCGTGCTGCGCAAGTTCATCGCAAGCATTTTAATCCTCGAGCGATTCAGTTATCCACGTTAATGTCTATCAAAACGGGTGGATGCCCGGAAGATTGTGGTTATTGCCCTCAATCAGCCCGTTATCATACAGGCGTACAAAATCAGCAGTTATTAGATGTTGATGAGATCGTTGCGAAAGCAAAAATTGCGAAAGCGCGTGGAGCAGGGCGTTTTTGTATGGGGGCAGCTTGGCGAGGCCCTAAGCCAAAAGATATTGAGAAAGTCACAGAAATTATTAAAGCAGTGAAATCGCTTGGTTTAGAAACTTGCGGTACTTTTGGTTTATTGCAAGACGGTATGGCAGAAGATTTAAAAGAAGCTGGTTTAGATTATTACAATCATAATCTTGATACAGCGCCAGAACATTATGCAGAAGTGATTGGTACTCGTCGTTTTGATGATCGCCTTAGTACGTTAGGAAAAGTGCGCAAGGCTGGATTAAAAGTATGTTGTGGTGGCATTGTGGGGATGAATGAAACTCGCAAAGAACGGGCAGGGTTAATCGCGAGCCTTGCAAATCTTGATCCGCAACCTGAGTCAGTACCGATTAATCAACTCGTTAAGGTTGAAGGGACACCGTTAGCCGATGCGGAAGAATTAGATTGGACGGAATTTGTGAGAACGATTGCTGTTGCACGTATTACCATGCCAAAAAGTTATGTTCGCCTTTCTGCAGGCCGTAGTGGTATGAGTGAAGAAATGCAAGCAATGTGTTTTATGGCGGGTGCAAATTCGATTTTCTATGGCGATAAATTACTTGTCACAGGCAACCCAGAAGAAGATGGCGATCAGTTATTAATGGCAAAATTAGATTTAGAGCCAGAAAATGCGGAAAATAAAAAGTAGTAGTTTGCGTTAGATAGCTGAGAAATTAAGTATTAATCTACTCTTTTCTTTATTTCTATATATCATAATACTTTTCCAGTAGCCAATAACAATCCGCACAAAACGTCAATTTTTAGGCTCTCTTATAAAGCCCTATACTTCACAAGCCCTTAAAAGGGCTTGTGAGAATTGACAATCTATCTAATTATTTTCTTACCTTCCCTTAAAGAGAGCAAAAAACATATGAATATATGTCTGGCATTATACACGCTCCAATTATCTCATATTTTTATAGACATATAACCGTTCGAATATTTGCCCTATATCTAATCTTCACCTTCTATAAATTGGTTTTCTCCTGTTTACTTTTCTTATGTACTTCGGAATAAAAACAATATGATACTTATCATTCCATTTTGTAAGTTATAGACTCCAGTCGTCATTAACTTTACTTACTATTATAATCCTCCTATATGTTGAATTTTGGTTGTCAGAATTGTTCATTATATAGCGAGGATTTTTCCTGTTAATCGCTTAAGCTATTTGACTCCATACGCATAGCGTATGTTTTTTATAGCCAGACGAAAATCTGACTATAAAAATAGAAAAACCAGCCTTTAGACTGGTTTTTTTATCTTTTATTTTATTCTCTATTCTGCTTTGCTTTATTCTATCTTATCTACTTCAAATAAATAGTTGTTAGTTAAAATCCATAAACAAAAACCCCAGTCCTTCAACTGGGGTTCTTATCTTTTATTCTACTCTGCTTTATTTATGTATTTGGTAACCTGGCGGTGCCCTACTCTCACATGGGGATGCCCCACACTACCATCGGCATTACAGCGTTTCACTTCTGAGTTCGGTATGGTGTCAGGTGGTTCCACCGCACTATCGCCGCCAGGATAATTCTTTGATAACTTGTCTTTCTCTTTTATCTTTCGCTACTCAGCTCTTACTCTACCTTTCACTCGTTCTTATTGGCTACAAGCTGAATCCGATTTTCTTTCTATTGAGTCTTCTTATTTGATTTATTTGTCTAGTCTTCTGTTTCGCTCTTTCCCAAAAACACTTGAGCGTTGTATAGTTAAGCCTCTCGGGCAATTAGTATGCGTTAGCTCAATGACTCACATCACTTACACACCGCACCTATCTACGTCTTAGTCTTAAACAACCCTTACAGATTTTAAATCTGGGAGAACTCATCTCTTGGCAAGTTTCGTGCTTAGATGCTTTCAGCACTTATCTCTTCCGCACTTAGCTACCCGGCAATGCGTCTGGCGACACAACCGGAACACCAGTGGTGCGTCCACTCCGGTCCTCTCGTACTAGGAGCAGCCCCAACCAATTCTCCAACGCCCACGGCAGATAGGGACCGAACTGTCTCACGACGTTCTAAACCCAGCTCGCGTACCACTTTAAATGGCGAACAGCCATACCCTTGGGACCTACTTCAGCCCCAGGATGTGATGAGCCGACATCGAGGTGCCAAACACCGCCGTCGATATGAACTCTTGGGCGGTATCAGCCTGTTATCCCCGGAGTACCTTTTATCCGTTGAGCGATGGCCCTTCCATTCAGAACCACCGGATCACTATGACCTACTTTCGTACCTGCTCGACTTGTCTGTCTCGCAGTTAAGCTTGCTTATACCATTGCACTAACCTCACGATGTCCGACCGTGATTAGCAAACCTTCGTGCTCCTCCGTTACTCTTTGGGAGGAGACCGCCCCAGTCAAACTACCCACCAGACACTGTCCGAGACCGCGTTCCGCAATCTTCGTTAGAACATCAAACGTTAAAGGGTGGTATTTCAAGGTCGACTCCAACAATACTGGCGTATCATCTTCATAGTCTCCCACCTATCCTACACATCAAAATTCAATGTTCAGTGTCAAGCTATAGTAAAGGTTCACGGGGTCTTTCCGTCTAGCCGCGGGTACACCGCATCTTCACGGCGATTTCAATTTCACTGAGTCTCGGGTGGAGACAGCCTGGCCATCATTATGCCATTCGTGCAGGTCGGAACTTACCCGACAAGGAATTTCGCTACCTTAGGACCGTTATAGTTACGGCCGCCGTTTACTGGGGCTTCGATCAGGAGCTTCTCTTTCGATTACACCATCAATTAACCTTCCAGCACCGGGCAGGCATCACACCCTATACGTCCACTTTCGTGTTTGCAGAGTGCTGTGTTTTTAATAAACAGTTGCAGCCAGCTGGTATCTTCGACCGGTTCAACCTTCAGGGGCTAGCCCTTACAATCTACGCCGGCGCACCTTCTCCCGAAGTTACGGTGCTATTTTGCCTAGTTCCTTCACCCGAGTTCTCTCAAGCGCCTGAGTATTCTCTACCTGACCACCTGTGTCGGTTTTCAGTACGGTTTAGTAAAGCCTTTCGCTTAGTGGCTTTTCCTGGAAGTGTGGTATCAGTTACTTCAGCTCCTTAGAGCCTCGTCATCATCTCTCAGTGTTAAGGAAGTCCGGATTTGCCTAAACTTCCCACCTACCAACTTAAACGCACATATCCAACAGTGCGATAACCTAACCTACTCCGTCCCCACATCGCAGCTTTACCAAGTACAGGAATATTAACCTGTTTCCCATCGACTACGCTCTTCAGCCTCGCCTTAGGGGCCGACTCACCCTGCCCCGATTAACGTTGGACAGGAACCCTTGGTCTTCCGGCGAACGGGTTTTTCACCCGTTTTATCGTTACTTATGTCAGCATTCGCACTTGTGATACGTCCAGCATGCTTCTCAACACACCTTCTTCCGCTTACACAACGCTCCCCTACCCAACAGACTTACGTCTGATGCCGCAGCTTCGGTGCTATATTTCAGCCCCGTTACATCTTCCGCGCAGGCCGACTCGACTAGTGAGCTATTACGCTTTCTTTAAATGATGGCTGCTTCTAAGCCAACATCCTAGCTGTCTAAGCCTTCCCACTTCGTTTCCCACTTAATATAGACTTTGGGACCTTAGCTGGCGGTCTGGGTTGTTTCCCTCTCCACGACGGACGTTAGCACCCGCCGTGTGTCTCCTGAGTATCACTCTTTGGTATTCGTAGTTTGCATCGGGTTGGTAATCCGGGATGGACCCCTAGCCGAAACAGTGCTCTACCCCCAAAGGTGTCCGCTCAAGGCTCTACCTAAATAGATTTCGGGGAGAACCAGCTATCTCCCGGTTTGATTGGCCTTTCACCCCCAGCCACAAGTCATCCGCTAATTTTTCAACATTAGTCGGTTCGGTCCTCCAGTTAGTGTTACCCAACCTTCAACCTGCCCATGGCTAGATCACCGGGTTTCGGGTCTATACCTTGCAACTAGTCGCCCAGTTAAGACTCGGTTTCCCTTCGGCTCCCCTATTCGGTTAACCTCGCTACAAAATATAAGTCGCTGACCCATTATACAAAAGGTACGCAGTCACCCTTGCGGGCTCCCACTGCTTGTACGTACAAGGTTTCAGGTTCTATTTCACTCCCCTCACCGGGGTTCTTTTCGCCTTTCCTTCACAGTACTGGTTCACTATCGGTCAATCAGGAGTATTTAGCCTTGGAGGATGGTCCCCCCATCTTCAAACAGGATATCACGTGTCCCGCCCTACTTCTCGTTAACTTAGTACCACAGCCTGGATTTTGAGTACGGGGCTATCACCCTGTGTCGCTAAGCTTCCCAGCTTATTCCTCTATCTCTACTGTTATCATTAACAGGCTCTTTCGCTTTCGCTCGCCGCTACTGACGAAATCTCGGTTGATTTCTTTTCCTCGGGGTACTTAGATGTTTCAGTTCTCCCGGTTTGCCTCACTCACCTATGGATTCAGTAAGTGATAGTAGATTCTTCATCTACTGGGTTTCCCCATTCGGATATCTTGGATTAAACGCCTCTTATCGACTCATCCAAGCTTTTCGCAGATTAGCACGTCCTTCTTCGCCTCTGATTGCCAAGGCATCCACCTTGTACGCTTAGTCACTTAACTATACAACCTCAAATGTTTTCAATCACTTTAAGTTTTTACTTCAAAGTGCGGTCAATTTGATGCGTATTTTCATTCAACTAAACACTTGATTGCTTTTGTTCAATCAAGATTTATCACAAAACAGGTTTGCTTTCAGAGTTTCCTTCTCAGTCCCCTCCTTTTACTTCCCTGCCTTGTCTACTCAGACTTTCTCTCGAAAATCTCTTGTTTTCAGCTTGTTTCCAATTTTTTAAAGAACAGTTGATAAAACTTTTCAGTTATCATCGTTAAATAAACTAAATGAATAAATTTACTTAACGATGATAAGTGGTGGAGATAAGCGGGATCGAACCGCTGACCTCCTGCGTGCAAGGCAGGCGCTCTCCCAGCTGAGCTATATCCCCATTTCATCATAAATCATTACGCCTTTACATCACTCACTCTCAGAGTGGTGGGTCTGAGTGGACTTGAACCACCGACCTCACCCTTATCAGGGGTGCGCTCTAACCACCTGAGCTACAGACCCAAGGGTAATGTTTTCTTCTGCTCATTTGTCTACAACTATCAGTCAATCTGTGTGAGCACTCGCTGTCTCTCGTCTTTGGTAAGGAGGTGATCCAACCGCAGGTTCCCCTACGGTTACCTTGTTACGACTTCACCCCAGTCATGAATCATACCGTGGTAAACGCCCTCCAAAAGGTTAAGCTATCTACTTCTGGTACAACCCACTCCCATGGTGTGACGGGCGGTGTGTACAAGGCCCGGGAACGTATTCACCGCGACATTCTGATTCGCGATTACTAGCGATTCCGACTTCATGGAGTCGAGTTGCAGACTCCAATCCGGACTTAGACGTACTTTCTGAGATTCGCTCCACCTCGCGGCATCGCCGCCCTCTGTATACGCCATTGTAGCACGTGTGTAGCCCTACTCGTAAGGGCCATGATGACTTGACGTCATCCCCACCTTCCTCCAGTTTATCACTGGCAGTCTCCTTTGAGTTCCCGACCGAATCGCTGGCAACAAAGGATAAGGGTTGCGCTCGTTGCGGGACTTAACCCAACATTTCACAACACGAGCTGACGACAGCCATGCAGCACCTGTCTCATGGTTCCCGAAGGCACTCCCGTATCTCTACAGGATTCCATGGATGTCAAGAGTAGGTAAGGTTCTTCGCGTTGCATCGAATTAAACCACATGCTCCACCGCTTGTGCGGGCCCCCGTCAATTCATTTGAGTTTTAACCTTGCGGCCGTACTCCCCAGGCGGTCGATTTATCACGTTAGCTACGGGCACCAAGCTTTAAGCCCAATCCCCAAATCGACAGCGTTTACAGCGTGGACTACCAGGGTATCTAATCCTGTTTGCTCCCCACGCTTTCGCACATGAGCGTCAGTACATTCCCAAGGGGCTGCCTTCGCCTTCGGTATTCCTCCACATCTCTACGCATTTCACCGCTACACGTGGAATTCTACCCCTCCCTAAAGTACTCTAGTTACCCAGTCTGAAATGCAATTCCCAGGTTAAGCCCGGGGCTTTCACACCTCACTTAAATAACCGCCTGCGTGCCCTTTACGCCCAGTTATTCCGATTAACGCTCGCACCCTCCGTATTACCGCGGCTGCTGGCACGGAGTTAGCCGGTGCTTCTTCTGTATTTAACGTCAATAATGTATGCTATTAACATACACTCCTTCCTCAATACCGAAAGAACTTTACAACCCGAAGGCCTTCTTCATTCACGCGGCATGGCTGCGTCAAGGTTCCCCCCATTGCGCAATATTCCCCACTGCTGCCTCCCGTAGGAGTCTGGACCGTGTCTCAGTTCCAGTGTGGCTGGCCATCCTCTCAGACCAGCTAGAGATCGCAGGCTTGGTAGGCCTTTACCCCACCAACTACCTAATCCCACTTGGGCTCATCTCATGGCATGCGGCCTTACGGTCCCGCACTTTCATCTTCCGATACTACGCGGTATTAGCTACAGTTTCCCGTAGTTATCCCCCTCCATAAGCCAGATTCCCAAGCATTACTCACCCGTCCGCCACTCGTCAGCAAGAAAGCAAGCTTTCTCCTGCTACCGTTCGACTTGCATGTGTTAAGCCTGCCGCCAGCGTTCAATCTGAGCCATGATCAAACTCTTCAATTCAAGTTCAATCGCTCAATAAACTGCTTAGCTATAAATAAAACACTACTTAAAAAGTAATTATGAATTTTCAGTTAAGCACCTATTAAGACTTCAAAATTAAAAATATTTTAAAACAAGTCAATCAACAAGTGCCCACACAGATTGTCTGATATATTGTTAAAGAGCAAAAAACAACGACGCACTTGGAAACTTAAAAACTTCACAACAGTGCGTCGTTGTGTGCGGTGCATTATAGGGATTTTCAAAGCCCTTGCAAGTACTTTTTTGTAAAAATATTTAAAAAAATGATCTTTTGATTAAACCTCAATCAATTTATATAAATTTTTCTCCAAAGCTAAACGCCCATTTCATTAATTTGATTAGCGAATTTCTTCACTTTATCCCAATTTGTATATTCGATCTCTTTTTTAGGATCTGTCTCGCCACCAGTAATTTTCATAATAATCTGAATCATAACACGATCAATCCATCTGTATCGTGGATAAAAGAGTGCACCTGCAAATACTGCGGCTAATTTAGGTTTCCATTCTGTACGTTGTAAAAATTTACGTACATAGGTATTACTTTCTGGATTATCTTTGCCCTCTTTACGAGCAGTTAAATTAACCCCAAAAAAAACCGCACTTTTTTGTTCAAGTTGATAACGATTGCTTTCAACAAAGCGATAAAGCGCTTTATTAAAGTGCCCATATCGTATAGATGCACCAACTATTACACGATCAAAAGGCTCAATCGTATAATTCTCCATTAATGCATCTACATAAACCTCTCCATCAATATATCTAGATAAAAAGTCAGCAATTTTTTTCGTCTGTCCATCATGACTTGAATATAATATTAACGTTTTCATTAGTTTTTCCAAAAAGTAGGTGTAAATAAAGCGAGAAGAGTAAAAATTTCAAGTCGCCCACATACCATTGCGATAATTAAAATCCACTTAGCACTATCGGGTATACTCACCATATTACTATTTACTTCCCCTAGTGCTGGTCCTAAATTATTTAGGGTTGCCAATACGGCATTAAAGGCATTAAAAGGCTCAACACCACAAGCAACGACACCAAGTAAACAGATAATAAACACTAGAAGATAAGCTGAAAAGAATGCCCAAATACTACCAATCACTCTTTCATCTAACACATTTCTTCCCCACTTGATAGGGTAAACTAAATTAGGGTGAACAACACGTTTAAGTTCTCGTTTCCCTTGTAAATACAGTACAAGTATACGCGCAACACGTAAACCACCACCGACAGATCCAGCACAACCGCCCATAAATGAAGCCAATATTAAAAGAACAGGTACAAAAGAAGGCCAAACAGTGAAATCAGAAGTTGTATAGCCCGTTGTCGTTGAAATAGATACCGTCTGGAACAATACTTGCTCAAAATCTTTCCAGGATGAAGTAAAATAATTATGACTCCACATCACTAATGTACAGATTATTACTAGTATAGTCTGGATACTTATAAAAAAACGAAATTCAGGGTCACGTAGATAAATCTTAAAAAAATTCTCATGGCCAATGGTCGAAAACGCACGAAAGTGTAATCCAAAATTACAGGCGGAAATCAGTAAAAATAATACGGTGATCAAATTAACTAATGGACTATTAAAATAGCCGATACTCGCATCATGAGTTGAAAAGCCACCGATTGAAACAGTAGAAAAGCTATGAGTTATAGCATCAAAAACTCCCATCCCAGCCAACCAATATGCTAATGCACAAAAAACAGTTAAAGAAATATAAATCACCCAAAGAACTTTTGCTGTTTCAGTAATCCTTGGTCTAATTTTTTGTTCTTTCATTGGCCCCGACATTTCAGCTCTATAAAGTTGCATCCCTCCCACACCTAATAATGGAATGATAGCTATTGCGAGTACAATAATTCCCATTCCACCAAGCCATTGCAAAAATTGACGATAAAATAACATCGCTTTTGGAAGGTTATCCAATCCTCTCATTACTGTTGCACCAGTTGTCGTTAATCCAGAAAATGCTTCAAATGCTGCTGAAGCAACTGTTAAATTTAGTGCATCAAATAATAAAAATGGTAACGTCGCTAAACCACCCAGAACAAACCAAAATGCGACAACAATTAAAAAACCATCACGAGAACGCAATTCTTGTTTATAGTGATGGCAAGGCCACCAGAGCAGTACTCCAACAGTCAAGCTAAAAGTAAATGCCTGTATGAAAGCTTTTCCGCCTCCATCACCATAAATCAATGCAATGAATGCCGGAATAAGCATCGTTCCGGAAAAACAGATAATCAGGATACCAATAATTCGTATTATAGATAAAATATGCACAGTTATTCGCCTATTCAATTGATTTAATCACTAGTTTTCCCATTGATTTATCTCTCAATTCTCTAACAAAAGATTCAACCGTTTGTTTACTAATACCCAATGTTAAAAATACTTGGGACTGAAAATTTTGAGCTAATATTTCTACTTCATACTTATCACAAAGTAACTGTACTAGACTCAATTGACTATAATGACAATCTAAACCAAAAAGGGAACGTTCTACTCTTATTTCTGTTTCTAATAATTTCAATGCTTGCTGTACTCCATTACTATAGGCTCTAACTAATCCTCCTGTACCTAACAAAATTCCACCATAATAACGTACCACTATAGCGCTAATTTCACCAATATTACTACCTTGAAGAACATTAAGCATTGGTTTACCCGCCGTACCTGATGGTTCGCCATCATCAGAAAAAGCAAATTGTAAAGAATCTACTGGATTTCCCATTACCGCAGCCCAACAATGATGGCGCGCTGCTCTATGCTCTCGTTTAATCTCTTTCCAAAAAGCTTTAGCTTCAGCGATCCCTGTAGTCCTCTGTAAATAAGTGATAAAACGGCTTTTCTTAATTTCTTCTTCAAAAATAACCGCACTTTTAGGAACAAGATACGCAGACATATTATTTTTGTTCATTTTTGATTACATCAGCCGTCACTAAAACAAGTAATTTATCAAATACGATATATTCACAGTAATAAAAAAACCCAGTAAAACCTGGGTTATCGTCTAATTATTTCACAACCGTAAATGCTAAAGGACCATATTCCATCTCTCCTAACTTAATAAAGATAGTATATTTACCTCGAGGATCTTTTTGATCAAAACTCCAACAATTTATTACTAATTTCCCATCGTTTAAGGAATCGCGCTGACTCGTTATTGTATGTGTTTTTTTATCTTCAGATGAAGTTACCATTCCTATATCAGATGAAATATAAAAATTTGCTTTAGCTGGAGATGTAAAAATCTCTGTGGCTTGAACTTTCTTTCCAAATGAGCCATTTATTCGCCAGCATAATTGTTGTTTTTTGGAAGAACGTGAAATTTCTAATTTATCTAATAAAACTGGCAGTTTACTTGATACATCATAAACACCTAAATAAAGACGAGATTGTTGTTCTTGAGTATTTGGCGTTTCAGAAATAGCCACTTGAGCACTTAGACTTGCTGATAATGCAGCAATAATTAAAGCTTTTTTCATCATTATATCCCTCTTAATAGAGGTACTGATTATACAAAAAATCGCACAAAAATCTACCGCACTTTCATTTCACTTACTGAACAACCATAACACCAATACATCCCATATCAGCTAACATTAAATTCGATACACCAAATAAAAATGGGTAATTATTTGAAGAAACCTGATCAAACCGAACTAATATATGTGTTTTTCCTTTTACCCAAACAGTATCTTTCCAGGCTAACTCATCCGCTTGATAAATATGATCATCCTGACTTTCTACGACAAATTTTGCGCCCTGAATAGTAAACCCCACAGGTAAATTAGCATTTAAAATCCAACGCTCTACCGTACCTTTTCGAACCACTACATCAATTCTTCTAGGATCAAAACGTCTTTGATTAATTAGCCCATTCGTCACATCAATATTGAACTCACGAATTTGCGCTATAGGTTGAACTAACATTTCTGGTGCATCTGTATCAAAAGTAAGATTTAATGTCTTGCTAAAAACTGTAGCTTCACCTTGTGCTCGTAACTCAATAACTGTGTTATCCAGTAAATCATCACCACTGCTAAAAATATTTTTTACCTTATCTAATACGCCTCGTTTTTTACCATCAATCAATGAAACAGAATCAACCTCACTCATATTAATAAGTACTTCAACTCGCTCTCCTGGAGCAAGAATCACAGACTGAATACTTTTTGCCTTAGGTAAAAACCCCAGATCCTTAGCAATCAATAGCATATTCTGCTCATTATCTAGACGTAAATCATAAGCTCGCGCTAAAGATGCATTTAATAATCGTAAACGAACCCAACCACGAACAACGTTTAAATAGGGTGCTTCTATACCGTTAACTAATAAACGATTTCCAACAAAATTTGGTTGATTTTGCTTAAAAAGTTGAAGGCCATTACTATTAAATGACATATCCTGTAAAATCAAAGGGATATCATCTACACCATATTTATGAGGAATATTCGCCTGAATACTTTGATCATCTTCAACTAACCACATTCCTACAAGCCCTCGGTATGTTTGATAAGCCGAATTCGCTAATATAGAAGAACGGTACCAACACGTTGCCGCAGCTTGCTCAATCGGTACTATCGGAGCCCAAGCCTCGTCTTTTTTTAATACCCTAGCAGCACCGCCAAAGAGCTCCCCTGAAGCCTGCAACCCTTGAATGGACAAAGCTATCGATTGCGGCAAATTATTATGGTAATTTAGTTTGGCAAAATTAGTTGATTTGATTTTTATCGTTGGCCCCAAATAATTGCCATTGAATCCCCATGCTGTTACATTATGCTTTCCATCTAATTCATAATTAACTTCCTGCATAGTAAGCACTATTGGACGTCCTCGACGAACTTCTATCAAAGGTGGAACAATTAATTTATCACGTACAGCAGCCCATAATGGCATTGGTAAACTAAAAAGTGCAGCTGAAATAGTAGTATTTTTTAATAATTGACGACGAGAGAAAGTTTGCATTTTAATTCCTTTTCGCAATTTCCATATCTAATTCAGCAATGCGTTTCTCCATCAAATCATGACAATAAGTAGCAAGATCACGCACATTATCTTTGCTATAACATGAAACATCAATGGGATCTAACATTTCACAAATCACTATTCCATTATTCCAACGATTTAAATTAATTTTATTGTGTGTTGTTGAACAAACAACCGGAATAATTGGTACCCCCGCAGAAATTGCTGCATGAAACGCCCCTGTCTTAAAAGGCAATAACCCACGGCCTCGACTACGAGTACCCTCTGGAAACATCCAAATAGACAAATTGTCTTCATTAATCCGGTGAGCAAGTTGTGCCATAGTACTATGAGCTTTAGTCCGATTCTCACGATCTAAAAATATATTACCTGTAATCCAATATAGGATCCCAAAAAAAGGAATCCAAATTAAACTTTTCTTACCAACACTCACAGTTCGCGGACGAACCATATAAGATATCGTCACCATATCATAATTATTTTGATGATTGCCAATATAAATAGCTGGACTTAATTTATTGATAGAATTTGGAAAACGATATTCTACTTTCAAACCAAACAAAGGATGTAAGCGCCCAAACCAACGAGCCATAATCCCTACATTACTCGGATTTTTAAATCTAATAAATGAATAAACTGTACCCAATACACAAATCAGAATACAACAAACTGTAACAATAAAAATTCTAAGTAGTTTTAACATATCTTGATCCTATTTAATTTTTTAATTCACATCTATAGTTAATAAACTAAAATATAGTTATATTTTTTAAATTATAACAAATTAAGTTATAGTTTACGTCTATCTAGAAGAGGTTAATGGAATATTTATGAAACATTCTTATTTTATTTCTGATTTGCATTTAAGTGAAACAAAACCTGAATTAACCGCACTTTTTATAAGCTTTATACAAAACATCGAACCAGAAACTGAACAAGTTTATATATTAGGTGATTTATTCGATTTCTGGGTTGGTGATGATGAACAGTCCCCACTAATTATAAAAATAAAGAACCTACTAAAATCCTTGCATGATAAAGGAGTACAATGTTATTTCCAACATGGAAATCGCGATTTTCTTATTGGAGAGCGTTTTTCAAAGGAAACAGGAGTTAAATTATTACCAGAATACAAGCTCATCAATCTTTACGGAAAAAATATCTTACTATGTCATGGTGATAGCCTTTGCATTGATGACACTGCCTATCAGAAATTTCGCAACAAAGTTAATAATAAGTGGCTACAACGAATATTTCTATGTTTACCATTAAAACTTAGAATAAAAATTGCTGAAAAAATCCGCTCTAAAAGTAATCAAGATAAACAAAAAAAATCAGTAAAAATCATGGATGTAAATAAAACATTCACTATACAAAAAATGCAGGAGTTTAATGTGGATTTGCTAATTCACGGACATACCCATAGAGAAAATATTCATAAAGAAGAGGGAATGACTAGAATTGTTCTGGGAGACTGGCGCAAGGAACATGCATCTATCTTAGAGTTAAGAGAAGATTCTCTCATTCATTTTAAGAAATAATCATGGACTATTATATAATTTTCTAAAAATCCATAAAACATATTAGAAACTAACGCTCTTCTACTTTATATCATTAATTCTCTAAATATATAAAAAAACCCACTATAAAGTGGGTTTTTCTTAAAATATCAACTACTATTCCTCAGATGCTGTATCGACAACTTCTGGGCGATCAACTAGCTCAATATATGCCATTGGAGCATTATCACCTGCACGGAAGCCACATTTCAAGATGCGAGTGTAGCCACCTGCACGTTGAACAAAACGTGGACCTAATTCATTGAATAATTTTGCAACAGTTTCAACGTTGCGAGTACGAGCGAATGCTAAACGACGGTTTGCAACGCTATCTACTTTTGCTAATGTAATTAACGGTTCAACTACACGGCGTAATTCTTTAGCTTTAGGCAAAGTAGTCTTAATGATTTCATGACTAACTAAAGCACTTGCTAAGTTACGAAACATCGCTTGGCGATGGCTGCTATTACGGTTTAGTTGACGACCACTCTTACGATGGCGCATGATCTTATCCTTCTCAGAAAAATCTTAACCTATGACCAAACTAGTCTTCAGCAATACTTGCTGGTGGCCAATTTTCAAGGCGCATACCAAGTGACAAGCCACGTGAAGCGAGCACATCCTTAATTTCAGTAAGAGATTTCTTACCAAGATTAGGTGTTTTTAATAATTCAACTTCTGTACGTTGTACTAAATCACCGATATAATGAATTGTTTCTGCTTTCAAACAGTTAGCAGAACGAACTGTCAACTCTAAATCATCTACAGGACGTAATAAAATCGGATCAAATTCCGGTTTTTCTTCCTTAATTTCAGGTTGACGAACATCACGCAAATCAACGAATGCATCGAGTTGCTCTGCTAAGATTGTTGCAGCACGACGAATTGCTTCTTCAGGCTCAAGCGTACCATTAGTTTCTAACTCAATAACAAGTTTATCTAGGTCAGTACGCTGTTCAACACGAGCTGCTTCAACATTATATGCAATGCGATCAACCGGGCTGTAACAAGCGTCAACAAGTAAGCGACCAATTGGACGCTCCTCTGCTTGACTATGAGTGCGAGCTGAAGCTGGAACATATCCTCTACCACGCTGAACTCGAATACGCATACTGATGGATGCATTTTCGTCAGTTAAGTGACAGATTACATGATTCGGATTCACAATTTCAACATCACCATCATGGGTAATATCCGCTGCAACAACAGGGCCAATTCCAGATTTATTTAGTGTCAGAATAACATCATCTTTATTCTGTACTTTAACCGCTAGACCTTTAAGGTTTAAAAGAACTTCAAGAATATCTTCTTGAACACCTTCCTTACTACTATATTCGTGCAATACGCCATCAATTTCCACTTCAGTTACAGCACAACCTGGCATTGAAGACAGAAGGATACGACGTAATGCATTACCTAGAGTATGGCCAAAACCACGCTCTAACGGCTCTAAGATCACTTTAGCATGAGTTGAACTAATTTGTTCAATATCTACTAAACGTGGTTTTAAAAATTCTGTAACAGAACCCTGCATTTTATCCTCTCTTTGCTTTTAAGCTTAACTATTATTTAGAGTAAAGCTCAACGATCAGATGTTCGTTAATATCTGCTGATAAATCAGAACGTTCAGGAACACGTTTGAACACACCTTCCATTTTTGCAGAATCAACTTCTAACCATGTTGGTTTTTCTCTTTGTTCTGCTAATTCTAATGATGCTTTAATACGTGCTTGTTTTTTAGATTTCTCACGAACAGCAACAACATCATTTACAGAAACTTGGAAAGATGGAATGTTAACAACACGACCATTTACAACAATCGCTTTATGGCTCACTAATTGGCGAGCTTCTGCACGAGTTGCAGCAAATCCCATGCGATAAACAACGTTATCCAATCTACCTTCTAATAACACTAATAAATTTTCACCAGTGTTACCCTTTAAACGGTTTGCTTCTTTATAGTAGTTACGGAATTGACGTTCTAAAATACCATAGATACGACGAACTTTTTGTTTTTCACGTAATTGACTACCATAGTCAGACAAACGCGGTTTACGAGCACCATGTTGACCAGGTGCTGTATCAATTTTACATTTTGAATCAATCGCACGCACGCCTGATTTAAGAAATAAATCAGTACCTTCACGACGGCTGAGCTTGAGTTTTGGACCCAAATATCTTGCCATTTTCTTTCTCCAACTATCCTATATACGTCTTAAACGCGACGTTTTTTCGGTGGACGACAACCGTTATGAGGAATCGGAGTCACATCAGTAATATTCGTGATACGGAAACCCGCTGCGTTTAACGCGCGAATTGTAGATTCACGACCTGGACCCGGACCTTTAACCATAACTTCCAAGTTCTTTAAGCCGAATTCTTTAACAATTTCAGCACAACGTTCAGCAGCAACTTGCGCAGCGAACGGGGTAGATTTACGAGAACCACGGAAACCTGAACCACCTGCAGTCGCCCATGCTAGAGCGTTACCTTGACGGTCAGTAATAGTAACGATTGTATTATTGAAAGATGCGTGAATATGTGCTACGCCATCTACGACTTGTTTTTTTACACGTTTACGTGCACGAACTGGTGTTTTAGCCATTCTTTATTTACCCCGACTATTTTTTGATCGGCTTACGTGGACCCTTACGGGTACGCGCATTAGTTTTAGTACGTTGACCACGTACCGGTAAACTACGACGGTGACGTAAACCACGATAACAACCTAAGTCTAAAAGACGTTTGATGTTTAGTGTTACTTCACGACGTAAATCACCTTCAACGGTAAATTTACCAACTTCGTCACGCAGTTTGTCAATCTGCTCTTCAGACAATTCTCTGATCTTAACATCTTCAGCAATACCCGCTGCAGCACAAATAGCTTTTGAACGAGTCTTACCAATACCGTAAATTGCAGTTAAAGCGATTACAGCGTGTTTATGATCAGGAATGTTAATGCCTGCAATACGGGCCACTATGCACTCCTATTATTTTAACTAATTTGGTATTCTGATCTTGAAAAGCCCGTTTTCAGGATACTCAAACAGAATACCAAGGACATAAATGAGTTGAGCAGTATAACTGCTCAACTGGTTCTTTGCAAGAAAAAATATGAATTAACCTTGACGTTGTTTATGCTTAGGATCGCTGCACAATACGCGTACAACACCTTCACGTTTAACAATTTTACAGTTGCGACACATTTTCTTTACGGAAGCACGAACTTTCATTGCTTATCCTTTTCTACTAAATGAACAATTATTGTCCAAAACCTTTAAGGTTTGCTTTTTTCAACGCAGATTCATATTGAGACGACATTAAGTGACTCTGAACCTGAACGATGAAATCCATAATTACAACGACTACAATTAAAAGAGATGTTCCCCCGAAGTAGAATTTAACATCCCAAGCCGATGTCATAATATAAGGAACTAAACACACAAACGTTACATAAAGACCGCCAATCAGTGTAAGACGAGTCATAACTTTATCAATATAACGAGAGGTTTGTTCCCCGGGTCTAATTCCTGGAATAAATGCACCAGATTTTTTTAGATTATCTGCTGTATCTCGCGGATTATACTGCATTGCAGTGTAAAAGAAGCTAAAGAAAATAATTGCTACAGCATAAACAAGTAAATAAAGAGGTTGACCAGGATTCAACAACATAGATAAGTTATTTAACCACTCAAACTTATCATTTTGTCCAAACCATTGAGTTAAGGTAGCTGGAAATAAAATAATACTTGAGGCAAAAATTGCCGGCATTACGTTTGCCATATTTACTTTCAATGGTAAATGTGTCGAATGACCACCTAAAATTTGACGACCTTGTTGACGCTTTGCATATTCAACGCGAATTCTGCGCTGCCCTCTTTCAACAAAAACAACGAAATAAGTTACTGCAAATACAATAGCTGCGATCAGAAGAAGCACTAATGGATGCATCTGTCCTTGACGAGCCTGCTCAATAGTTTGAAGTATAGCTGATGGTAAACCAGCTACGATACCGCCAAAAACAAGAATTGAAATACCGTTACCAATACCTCTTTCAGTAATTTGTTCACCTAACCACATGAGGAACATAGTTCCAGTTACTAAGCTAACAACTGAAGTGAAGTAAAAGCCAAATCCAACATTTGGCACTAAGCCAGGTAACATATTTGGTAAACCTGTTGAAATAGCTACTGCCTGAATGGTCGCAAAAACAACTGTCGCATACCGAGTATACTTAGAAATTTTACGTTGACCAGCAGCACCTTCTTTCTTTAATTCTGCTAAAGCAGGAGAAACCGTTGCAAGCAACTGAATTACAATAGATGCCGAGATATACGGCATAATACCTAATGCTAAGATAGATGCACGGCTTAATGCACCACCAGAGAACATGTTAAACATGTCAATGATGGTGCCTTTTTGTTGTTCAACTAATTGAGCTAGCACAGCCGCATCAATACCAGGAACCGGAATGAAAGAACCAATTCGGTAAACGATAAGCGCACCTAAAACGAAAAGTAATCGGTTTTTTAATTCACCTTTACCGCTATTAGTACTTCTTGCTTGATAACCTGGTTGTTTAGCCATTTGCTAATTATTCCTCAACTGAACCGCCAGCAGCTTCAATTGCTGCTTTTGCACCCTTAGTTACACGCAAACCACGAACTGTTACTGCAGATTTCACTTCACCCGCTAAAACTACTTTAGCGAATTGAATATCTTTAGTTAAGATATTTGCTGCTTTTAATGTTTCTAAGGTTACTACATTACCTTCAACTTTGGTTAACTCATTCAAACGAACTTCTGCAGTTACAGCAGCCTTCATTGAAGTAAAACCAAATTTTGGTAAACGACGGTATAACGGCATTTGACCACCTTCGAAACCGCGACGAACACCGCCACCAGTACGAGATTTTTGACCTTTATGACCACGGCCACCAGTCTTGCCTAAACCTGAACCAATACCACGACCGAGGCGTTTAGCGCTATGCTTTGCACCTTCAGCCGGAGATAGAGTATTTAAACGCATCTCTTACTCCTCCACTTTAACCATGTATGAAACTTGGTTAATCATACCACGTACTGCAGGCGTATCAATTAACTCAACAGTGTGGTGCATATGGCGAAGACCAAGACCACGCAAGGTAGCTTTATGCTTCGGTAAACGAGCAATTGAGCTACGAACTTGTGTTACTTTAATAGTTTTAGCCATTATTCATTACCCCAAGATTTCATCAACAGTTTTACCGCGTTTTGCAGCAACCATTTCTGGTGATTTCATGTTTGCTAATGCATCAATAGTTGCGCGAACAACGTTAATTGGGTTGGTAGAACCATACGCTTTAGAAAGAACGTTACGTACACCTGCAACTTCTAATACTGCACGCATTGCACCACCTGCGATGATACCTGTACCTTCGCTTGCTGGTTGCATAAATACACGTGAACCAGTATGAACACCTTTAACTGGATGCTGTAATGTACCTTCATTCAAAGCAACGTTAATCATATTACGACGTGCTTTTTCCATTGCTTTTTGGATCGCTGCTGGAACTTCGCGTGCTTTACCATAACCAAAACCTACTCGGCCATTACCATCGCCCACCACAGTTAATGCAGTGAAACTCATAATACGACCACCTTTTACAGTTTTTGATACACGGTTTACTGCGATTAGCTTCTCTTGCAGTTCACCAGCTTGTTTTTCGATGTTTGACATCTCAATTTACCTCATTAGAACTGTAGACCAGCTTCACGTGCAGCGTCCGCTAAAGTTTGGACACGACCATGATATTTAAAACCGGAACGATCAAAAGCAACAGCTTGAACGCCTTTTGCTAATGCGCGTTCTGCAACAGCTTTACCTACTGCAGCAGCAGCATCTTTATTACCGGTGTATTTTACTTGCTCACGAATTGCTTTCTCAACAGTTGAAGCAGCGGCAAGCACTTCTGAACCGTTTGGTGCAATAACTTGTGCATAAATATGACGCGGAGTGCGGTGAATAACTAAACGAGTTACACCTTGCTCTCTCATCATATGACGTGCACGAGCTGCACGACGGATACGAGCTGATTTCTTATCCATAGTGTTACCTTAATTATTTCTTCTTAGCCTCTTTGATACGTACCACTTCATCAGCGTAACGTACCCCTTTACCTTTATAAGGTTCAGGACGGCGATAAGCACGAATATCTGCTGCAACTTGACCGATCAACTGTTTGTCTGCACCTTTCAACACGATTTCGGTTTGAGATGGACATTCTGCAGTAATACCTGCCGGTAAAGTGTGCTCTACTGGGTGAGAATAGCCTAAACTTAATGCAATTGCATTGCCTTTAAGTTGAGCTCTGTAACCTACACCCACCAATACTAATTTTTTAGTGAAACCTTCAGTAACACCGATAACCATTGCATTAACTAACGCACGTGCGGTACCCGATTGAGCATTTGCTTCAACAAAACCTTCACGTGGAGTGAACGTAAATTGTCCGTTATCTTGTTTTACTTCAACTGATTCATGAATTTTGCGAGATAACTCGCCATTTTTACCTTTTACTGTTAATAGCTGACCGTCGAGTTTAACTTCAACGCCGGCAGGAATATTAACAGGTGCCTTTGCAACACGAGACATTTTCCTACCTCTCTATTAAGCTACATAACAGATGATCTCACCGCCTAAACCTGCTTGACGAGCAGCGCGGTCAGTCATAACACCTTTAGATGTAGAAATAACTGCAACACCTAAACCGCCCATAACTTTTGGTAATTCATCTTTACGTTTGTAAATACGAAGACCAGGACGACTTACACGTTGGATGCTTTCTACAACTGGTTTGCCTTGGAAATATTTTAAAGTAATTTCCAATTCAGGTTTAGCACCTTCTAAAACTTTTACGCTTTCGATATAACCTTCAGCAGCTAATACGTTGGCAATTGCCACTTTTAGCTTGGAAGAAGGCATATTGATTGCAACTTTGTTCGCAGCTTGACCGTTACGAATACGGGTCAGCATATCTGCGATTGGATCTTGCATACTCATTGTACTTTTTCTCCGATTCCAAAATAAAGTGGTATATTACCAGCTCGCTTTTTTAAGGCCTGGGATTTCACCGCGCATTGCAGCTTCACGAACCTTAATTCGGCTTAAACCAAACTTACGTAAAACGCCATGAGGACGTCCAGTTTGGCGGCAACGGTTACGTTGACGAGATGGGCTAGAATCACGTGGTAAAGTTTGTAACTTTAACACTGCATCCCAACGATCTTCATCAGAGGCATTGACATCAGAAATGATTTTCTTTAATTCAACACGTTTTGTGTAGAATTTTTCAGCCAATTTAACGCGTTTTACATCGCGTGCTTTCATTGATTGTTTAGCCATTATAACCTGCCTTATTTACGGAATGGGAAATTAAAGGCAGCAAGTAGTGCTTGACCTTCTTCATCATTCTTAGCAGTAGTTGTGATAGTGATATCTAAACCACGTACACGATCTACTTTATCGTAATCGATTTCAGGGAAGATGATTTGTTCACGCACACCCATGCTATAGTTACCACGACCATCGAATGATTTCGCGCTTAAACCGCGGAAGTCACGAATACGTGGAACAGCAATTGTAATTAAACGTTCAAAGAACTCCCACATACGCTCACCGCGTAGTGTTACTTTACAACCGATTGGATATCCCTGACGGATTTTAAAGCCAGCAACAGATTTACGAGCTTTAGTTACTAAAGGTTTTTGACCGCTGATTGCTGCTAAGTCCGCTACTGCGTTGTCTAGCAATTTTTTGTCGGTCAATGCTTCACCCACACCCATATTCAGGGTAATCTTTTCGATTCGTGGGACTTGCATGACAGATTTGTAGCCGAATTTATTTTTTAATTCGCTTACTACTTGATCTCTGTAGTAATCATGCAGTTTCGCCATCGCATTACTCCAGTTTGTTAGATAATTTCATTGTTAGATTTGAAGAAACGTACTTTTTTGCCGTCTTCGAATCTAAAACCTACACGGTCAGCTTTATTTGTTTTAGGATTGAAAATCGCAACATTTGAAGCGTCAATTGCAGCTTCTTTTTTCACTAAACCACCAGCTTTTCCTAATGCAGGAACTGGTTTTTCATGTTTAGTAATGATGTTGATACCTTCAACAAACACTTTACCGTTTGGTAACACTTTAGTTACCTTGCCACGTTTGCCCTTATCTTTACCAGTAAGAACAATTACTTCATCATTTTGACGGATTTTAGCAGCCATTACATTCCCCTTACAGTACTTCTGGAGCTAAAGAAATGATCTTCATGAATTTCTCAGAACGAAGTTCACGAGTCACTGGTCCAAAAATACGAGTACCGATTGGTTGCTCAGTGTTATTATTTAAAATTACACAAGCGTTACCATCGAAACGAATAACTGAGCCATCTGGGCGACGAACACCCTTCTTGGTGCGCACAACAACTGCTTTTAATACATCACCTTTTTTTACTTTACCGCGTGGAATTGCTTCTTTTACAGTAATTTTGATGATGTCACCAATCGCAGCATAACGACGGTGCGATCCACCTAGAACCTTGATACACATTACGCTGCGAGCGCCTGAATTATCAGCAACATCCAGCATAGTCTGTTCTTGGATCATATTAGTGCTCCGTTAAGATTAAAAAAACACCCTTTCGGGACGAACCCATCCGCACTACTCGGATAGAACGGCGGATAGGTAGCGGATTTTATCAAAAGAAAAAGAGAAAGGCAATGATAATTTACCTTTATCCTCTAAACCCATTTACTAAAAGTGCGGTTGAAATTTACAATACTTTAAATGTAAAAAAGCCAATGGAATTAACCATTGGCCTTTTATTGTTACATTGTGAATTAAGCGATTACCGCTTTCTCAACAACACGAACTAAAGTCCAAGATTTGGTTTTTGATAGAGGGCGACATTCGCGAATCTCTACGGTATCACCAACTTTGGCTTCATTGTTCTCATCGTGTACGTGTAATTTAGTTGTACGACGGATAAATTTACCATATAAAGGGTGTTTTACCTTACGTTCAATAGCAACAACGAAAGATTTTTCCATTTTGTCGCTAACAACTTTACCTTGTACGCTACGAATTTTATCAGTCATTACTCACCCGCCTTTTCGGTTAATACAGTTTTTACACGTGCAATATCACGACGCACTTGTTTAGCCTGATGGGTTTGTTGAAGCTGACCGGTGGCTGTCTGCATACGCAACTTGAATTGTTCACCTAAAAGGTTTACTAATTCAGCATTCAGCTCTTCAACACTTTTTGTACGTAAATCTTGAGCTTTCATTACATCACCGTCTTAGTTACGAAAGTGGTCTTAACTGGCAATTTAGCAGCTGCTAATGCAAATGCGTTTCTTGCTACTTCTTCAGACACACCATCCATTTCATAAAGCACTTTACCCGGTTGGATTAAGGCTACCCAGTACTCAACGTTACCTTTACCTTTACCCATACGGACTTCTAATGGTTTTTCAGTAATTGGTTTATCTGGGAATACACGAATCCAGATTTTACCTTGACGTTTTACTGCACGTGACATTGCACGACGTGCTGCTTCGATTTGACGAGCGGTTAAACGACAACGACCAACTGCTTTTAAACCGTAAGTACCGAAACTAACTTCAGTACCGCCCGCGATACCACGGTTGCGGCCTTTGTGAACTTTACGGAATTTTGTACGTTTTGGTTGCAACATTTAGCGTTTCTCCTTACTTACGACCTTTACCGCGAGGAGCCTTTTTAGGCTTGTCGGCAGGTTGTTGTTCTGATTGCGCAACGGCAGCCATTCCACCAAGAATTTCACCTTTGAAGATCCATACTTTAACGCCGATTACGCCGTAAGTTGTATGAGCTTCTGCAGTGTTATAATCGATGTCCGCACGAAGAGTATGTAGAGGTACACGACCTTCACGATACCATTCTGAACGTGCGATTTCTGCACCACCTAAACGACCACTAACCTCAACTTTGATACCTTTAGCACCTAAACGCATTGCGCTTTGTACCGCACGTTTCATTGCACGACGGAACATTACGCGACGTTCTAATTGAGAAGCGATGCTATCTGCAACTAATTTCGCATCTAATTCAGGTTTTTTCACTTCAGCAATGTTGATTTGAGCAGGAACGCCAGCGATTTTAGACACTGCGTTACGTAATTTTTCAACATCTTCGCCTTTTTTACCGATTACGATACCAGGACGAGCTGTGTGAATAGTTACACGAATACTTTTAGCTGGACGCTCAATAGTAATACGTGAAACTGAAGCATTTGCTAATTCTTTATTTAAGAATTTGCGTACTTTGAAATCGCCTTCAAGATTGTCAGCGAAGTCTTGTGTATTCGCGAACCAAGTAGAGCTCCAAGGTTTAACAATACCTAGGCGAATACCATGTGGATGTACTTTTTGACCCATTGCTATTCCTCTACTTATTAACGATCTGACACAACCACAGTAATGTGGCTAGTACGTTTTAAAATACGATCTGCACGACCTTTAGCACGTGGCATAACACGTTTCATGCTAGGACCTTCATCAACGAAGATTTTAGCAACTTTAAGATCATCGATATCTGCACCGTCATTGTGCTCTGCGTTTGCAATAGCTGATTCTAAAACTTTCTTCACTAAAGCTGCTGCTTTTTTGTTAGTGAAAGTTAAGATTTCTAATGCTTGCGCAACTTTTTTACCACGAATTAAATCGGCAACTAAGCGAGCTTTTTGGGCAGAAGTGCGAGCGTAACGATGTTTTGCGATAGTTTCCATCTATTTACCTCTTATTTCTTAGCTTTCTTATCTGCCGCGTGACCGCGGTATGTACGAGTCGGTGCAAATTCACCAAGCTTATGACCGATCATTTCATCAGATACATAAACAGGAACGTGCTGACGACCATTATGGACTGCGATGGTCAATCCGATCATTGATGGAATGATCATTGAACGACGGGACCAAGTTTTGATTGGTTTTTTATCCCCGCTTTCCACCGCCTTCTCTACCTTCTTCAACAAGTGTAGGTCAAGGAAAGGACCCTTCTTGAGAGAACGTGGCATGGCTAATCCTCTTTAATTTAATCTATTATTTGCCACGACGACGTACGATATATTTATCAGTACGTTTGTTGTGACGAGTTTTCTTACCTTTGGTTTGAACGCCCCAAGGAGTTACTGGGTGTTTACCAAAGTTACGACCTTCACCACCACCATGTGGGTGATCTACTGGGTTCATTGCAGTACCACGAACTGTAGGGCGAATACCTCTCCAGCGGTTAGCACCCGCTTTACCCAATACGCGAAGCATATGTTCTGAGTTACCAACTTCACCGATTGTTGCAACACATTCAGCTAATACTTTACGCATTTCGCCAGAACGTAAACGTAAAGTTACATAGTTGCCTTCACGTGCGATGATTTGTACATAAGCACCAGCAGAACGAGCGATTTGACCGCCTTTACCTGGTTTTAATTCAACGTTATGTACTGTTGAACCAACTGGGATATTACGCATTGGTAATGAGTTACCCACTTTAATTGGTGAGTTTACGCCAGCTTGGATTTGATCGCCTACTGACAGACCTTTAGGTGCTAAGATATAACGGCGTTCACCATCTTTATAAAGCACTAAAGCAATGTTAGCAGAACGGTTTGGATCATATTCTAAACGCTCAACAACCGCTGGGATGTCTAACTTGTTACGTTTGAAATCGATTAAACGGTAGTGTTGTTTGTGACCGCCACCAATGTGACGAGTAGTAATACGACCATAGTTGTTACGACCACCAGTTTTAGACTTAGTATCTAGAAGAGGTGCGTAAGGTTTACCCTTGTGTAATTCAGGGTTCACGATTTTAACAACGTGACGACGACCAGCGGAGGTCGGCTTACATTTAACGATAGCCATTCTCTAATTTCCTCCGATTACTCTGCACTGTCCACGAAGTCCAAGTTTTGGCCTTCGGCTAAAGTTACATAAGCTTTTTTCCAGTCGCTGCGACGACCCATTTTGCTACCACGGCGTTTAGTTTTACCTTTAACAACCACGGTACGAACAGAGTCAACTTTTACTTCAAATAATTGAGCAACAGCAGCAGCAATTTCAGCTTTGTTCGCATCTAAAGCAACTTTAAGTACAACAGTGTTAGATTTTTCAGCATTGTTAGTTGCTTTTTCAGAGATATGCGGTGCACGTAGCACGCTTAGCAAACGTTCTTGACTCATGCTAGGATCTCCTCAATTTGTTTCACAGCGTCAACAGTAACAATCACTTTATCGAAAGCGATTAAGCTAACTGGATCGATACCTTGAACATCACGTACATCAACTTTATATAAGTTACGTGCTGCTAAGAATAGATTTTCATCTAAACTTGCTGTGATAATTAATGCATCTTCAACTGCTAAATCTTTTAATTTTTGTACTAAAACTTTAGTTTTTGGTGCATCTAATTCGAATTTTTCAACAACAACCAAACGGTCTTGACGAACTAATTCAGAAAGAATGCTTTTGATAGCACCACGGTACATTTTCTTGTTCACTTTTTGGCTGTGATCTTGTGGTTTAGCCGCGAAGGTTATACCACCAGAACGCCAGATTGGTGATTTGATATCACCAGCACGAGCACGACCTGTACCTTTTTGACGCCAAGGTTTTTTACCTGAACCAGACACTTCAGCACGAGTTTTTTGCGCACGAGTACCTTGACGCGCACCTGCTGCATAAGCAACAACAACTTGGTGGATCAACGCTTCGTTAAACTCACGTCCGAAGGTAGTTTCAGAAACAGTTAGTGCGTTTGCACCTACAACTTGTAATTCCATCTCTATCTCCTAGACTTATGCTTTAACTGCTGGCTTAACGATAACATCGCCATTGATAGCACCAGGTACAGAACCTTTTACTAATAGCAATTTACGCTCAGCATCTACACGAACAACTTCAAGTGATTGAACAGTTACACGTTCAGCACCTAAATGTCCTGCCATTTTTTTACCTTTAAACACACGACCTGGAGTTTGGTTTTGACCAATAGAACCAAGTACACGATGTGATAAAGAGTTACCATGAGTCGCATCTTGAGTACGGAAGTTCCAACGTTTAACACCACCTTGGAAACCTTTACCTTTAGAAGTACCGGTAACATCTACTTTTTTAACATCTGCAAAGATGTCAACATTGATTTCTTGACCTAAAGTGAATTCTTCACCTTCAGTACGAAATTCCCATAAACCGCGACCAGCTTCAACACCTGCTTTCACGAAATGGCCTGCTTCAGGTTTAGTTACATGATTCGCTTTTTTAGAACCAGTAGTAACTTGAACTGCAGTATAGCCATCGTTTTCAAGAGTTTTAACTTGAGTTACGCGGTTGGCTTCGATTTCGATAACGGTAACTGGTACTGAAACACCGTCTTCATTGAAGATACGGGTCATACCAACTTTACGACCGACTAAACCAATCATTGTAATAACCTCTTAATTAACCTAGGCTGATCTGCACGTCCACGCCGGCAGCCAAATCTAAACGCATTAATGCATCAACAGTTTTTTCTGTTGGCTCTACGATATCTACTAAACGTTTGTGAGTACGAATTTCGTATTGGTCACGTGCGTCTTTATTTACGTGTGGAGAAATCAACACGGTGAAACGCTCTTTACGAGTTGGTAAAGGAATTGGACCACGAACTTGTGCACCAGTACGTTTAGCTGTTTCTACGATCTCCGCAGTAGATTGATCGATCAAACGGTGATCGAAAGCTTTTAAGCGGATACGGATTCTTTGGTTCTGCATTAGACCAGAGCTCCAATAAAATTTAGCTAATAAAAAACTAACACCAATCACAATTCTAACTTCAAAATAGAAAAGGAGGTGCAAGTTACCTGTTATATAGTCTCCAAATCGGAAACATTGTTTAGCGTGACATATCGTCATGCTCGTTTAATAAATGATTACATTAAACGGCTTTCATATTGAAAGCCTGCAAATACTACACAAAAGTTAAACAAATTGCAAGGGATTTATTCAAAGCAAATAAAAAGTGCGGTCATTTATCGCCGTATTTTCTCATCAAAAAACACTTAGAAAAATCACCGCACTTCACATATTAAAATTAATGATGGTTATCTAATAGCGTAATATGTCGTTTTGCTACAATCCACGCACCAACATATCCCATAATCAAACAGCACACTAATAAAAATACAAATTCACCAACGCCTAATCCATTCAAACTGAATTGGACGGCAAAAATATCCGTTACATATTTCACTGCAGAAGTAAAATAGCTGATAATAAAGCTACTAAAAATTGCTGCAACTAACCCACCTAACACGGCATAAATCATCC
Organism: Haemophilus sp. oral taxon 036; assembly: GCF_002998595.1. Taxonomy (NCBI): domain Bacteria; kingdom Pseudomonadati; phylum Pseudomonadota; class Gammaproteobacteria; order Pasteurellales; family Pasteurellaceae; genus Haemophilus; species Haemophilus sp. oral taxon 036. Next base: position 1,047,270 of record NZ_CP027235.1, on the reverse strand, counting down.
CTGTATAAAGATAAGGACGAAGAATAAATTGATCTGTTGCACCAAGCAATTTCATCACATCAATACTTGATCGGCTACTATATACATCAGAGCGAATACTGTTACCAATAACCAAAAATACCGCTATCGTCATTAATACAGTACAGAAAATTGCCACATGGGCGATTAACCAAGAAAGTGCGGTTAATTTTTCCATCCAGTCGTTATCCAAGCGAACTTCTTGTACCCCTTTAATTTTAGTTAAATTGGTACGTAACTCATCACGTTTTTCTGAAACATTAAATTCGCTCGTCGGTTTTACCATAACGACAGCAGGTAATGGATTATCATCTAGAATTTCTAATTCTTCGCCAAAACCAGACCAGCTTTTAAATTCCTTTAAACTTTCTTGGCGAGAAACATAATTCAGTGATTCCACCCCTTCTTGTTGACGAATTTTCTCTACCACTAAATTCGCATCTTCTTCACTTAAATTTTTGTGAAGATAAATCGTCAATTCACTTTCAGGATAAAATTGTGTGGTCGCTAAATGTAAATTTTTCCACATTAAATAGCTCACGGTTGGGATTGTCAGAGATACAGCAATCACCAAAATCGTGAGTAGCGTGCCAAATTTACGTTGCCATAAATCCGCCCATACTGCACGCAAAGTATAGGCTGTTTGAACAAAAAAGGATGCATCCGTTGGTCGGCTCATGATTATTCCTTAATAACGTAAATAACCTTGTTCAAGTACAAGACAAGGTTTTGGTTTTTGTTGAATTAAATTAATGTCGTGAGTAGCAATTAACACGGTCATTCCGAGACGATTAAATTCTTCAAATAAATTAAAAATGCCTAAAGAAAGTTCATCGTCCAAATTACCCGTTGGTTCATCTGCTAGTAAGAGCTGAGGTTTATGCACAATCGCACGTGCAATATCAACGCGTTGCTGCTCCCCTCCAGAAATTTGTGGTGGCAAATAGTTGGCTTTATTACGCAATCCTACACGATCTAAAGATGCCATCGCACGTGTATGCGCATCTTTTGGATGCATACCTGCAATAATCAATGGCAATGCCACATTTTCCACCACCGTACGATCTGTTAATAAACGATAATCTTGGTGAACCATACCAATTTGGCGACGCAGAAATGGAATTTCATATTTAGACAAGCGAGTAATATCGTGTCCGTTAAACCAAATTTGACCCGCGTTGGCTTTTTCCATCCCCATAATAAGCTTGAGTAATGTACTTTTCCCTGCGCCTGAATGCCCAACTAAGTAAGTCATACTTCCCACTGGAAGATGAAAATTCAAGCCTTGTAACGCTGGCTGCGTTGCACCATGATAGGCTTTAGAAACATTTGAGAACTTAATCACAATTTTTCCTTATTCTTTTTATTCTTCTTCATGAACGAATAATGCTTCAATAAATTCTTTCGCATTAAACTCACGTAAATCTTCAATTTTCTCGCCTACACCGATATAGCGAATAGGCAACTTAAACTGATCGGCTATGGCAAAAATCACGCCACCTTTTGCCGTACCATCTAATTTTGTCAGAGATATCCCCGTTAAACCAACAGCATCATTAAACAACTTTGCTTGGCTAATAGCATTTTGTCCCGTGCCAGCATCCAGCGTAAGCATAATTTCATGTGGTGCAGTTTCGTCATATTTTTTCATAACACGAACGATTTTTTTCAGTTCGTCCATTAAGTTATTTTTATTTTGCAAACGACCCGCCGTATCCGCAATAAGAATATCAATATTGCGTGCAGCCGCTGATTGCATCGCATCAAAAATGACCGATGCAGAATCAGAGCCAGTGCTTTGCGCAACAACTGGAATGTGATTGCGCTCGCCCCAAACTTGAAGCTGCTCAACGGCCGCTGCACGGAAAGTATCGCCCGCCGCAAGCATCACCGATTTTCCTTCAGCCTGAAATTTACGAGCAAGCTTACCAATTGTCGTCGTTTTACCCACACCATTGACACCTACCATTAAAATCACATAAGGTTTCTTCGTAGTATCAATCACAAGAGGTTGTGCTACTGGCTCAAGAATATCCGCCATTTCTACTTTTAATTGTTGATATAAAAGCTCAGCATCTTGTAATTCTTTGCGGCTTGCATGTTCAGTCAAATTTTTGATGATTTTACTTGTTGTCGGCACGCCAATATCCGCAATCAAAAGTTGTTCTTCTAATTCTTCAAACAGCTCATCATCAATTTTCTTTCCTAAGAAAAAACTACGAAAACCCGCACCAATATTTTGTTTAGTTTTCAGTAATCCCTTAACTAAACGACTAAAAAAGCCCCCTTCACTTGGCTTTTCACGAGTTTCAATTTCAACAAGCGGCTGAAGCTCATCTTTAATATCTTCAACAATTTCAGATTCAACCACAGTTTCTGTAATCGGAAGATCATCTTCTAAATTTTTCGCTTCGATGATTTCTTCGACCGGCTCAAGTGCGGTTGAAATTTCCTGTATTTTTTCTTCTTCAACTATTTCATTCGTCTCAATGCTTTCAGCTAAAAACGGCTCAGACTCCACCGCACTTTCTACTGTCTCTAATTCAGACGGCTCTTCAACTAAATCATAAGTTTCAAGTTTTTCAATAGATGGCTCGATATCTTTAATCTTTTCTTCAATTGTCGGCTCAATTTTAGATTCATCTTGCTTTTTATTACGTCCAAATAACGATGCCCAAAATCCGCCTTTTTTATTTTCTTCAGCCATAAAATGCTCTCTTAACTGCAATCCGATAAAAATGTCGTTTATTCTAGCAAAAAATCGTCTAAACTAAGCACAATTTTCAATAAAAATCGAATCTTTATGAAAAAAATACAAACGCCAAATGCAAAGGGCGAGGTTCGCATTATTGCTGGGCTATGGCGAGGGCGAAAACTTCCAGTATTAAATTCAGAAGGCTTACGCCCAACTGGCGATAGAGTGAAAGAAACGCTTTTTAATTGGTTAATGCCTTATATTCACCAGTCTGAATGTTTAGATGGCTTTGCAGGGAGCGGCTCATTAGGTTTTGAAGCACTTTCTCGCCAAGCGAAAAAGGTGACTTTTTTAGAACTAGATAAAATCGTCGCCAATCAATTAAAAAAGAATTTACAAACGCTCAAATGCTCATCAGAACAGGCTGAAGTAATTAATCAAAGTAGTTTGGATTTTCTAAAACAGCCTCAAAATCAACCGCACTTTGATGTGGTGTTTTTAGACCCACCCTTTCATTTTAATTTGGCAGAACAAGCAATTAACTTGCTTTGTGAAAATAATTGGCTAAAACCCAATGCGTTAATTTACGTAGAAACAGAGAAAGACAAACCGCTCATCACACCTGAAAACTGGACGTTATTGAAAGAAAAAACGACAGGAATGGTGAGTTATCGTTTATATCAAAATTAGAGAAAAAATTATGTTAGATATTGTTTTATATGAACCTGAGATCCCACAAAATACCGGCAATATTATCCGCCTTTGTGCCAATACAGGATTTCGCTTGCACTTAATTGAACCGCTAGGTTTCACCTGGGATGATAAACGCTTACGCCGCTCAGGTTTGGATTATCACGAATTTGCGGAAATCAAACGCCACAAGACTTTTGAAGCCTTTTTAGAAAGCGAAAAACCCAAACGTCTCTTTGCACTCACAACAAAAGGCAGTCCAGCACATAGCCAAGTAAAATTTGAACTTGGTGATTATTTAATGTTTGGCCCAGAAACTCGTGGTATTCCAATATCAATTTTAAATGAAATGCCCATGGAACAAAAAATCCGCATTCCAATGACAGCCAATAGCCGCAGTATGAACTTGTCTAATTCGGTCGCAGTAACGGTTTATGAAGCTTGGCGACAATTAGGCTATAAAGGCGCAATCAATTTACCTGAAGCCAAATAAAAAATAGGTGATCGATAAAATCAACTCAATCACCCGTTTTTTTAAACTGCCTTATTCACCCAGTGAGTAAGGCAATACAACATACTCCAGCGGTACCCCATTTAGTAAGCGAAATTTCTGTTTAGCTGTCGTGTCGTTATTCATCACAACTTGCAACCATAAAACACCGTCTAAATTGACCGCACTTGTAATCGTGCCGGTTTTTCGCCAATTAGATTCAATCTGCATTTCGATTTCACTGCCAATTTCTACTTCCAGCTGGGTTTGTGCTTTAAAGACAAACATTGCACGTTTATTTGCACCACGATATTTCGCACGAGCTACCGTTTCTTGTCCAATATAACAACCTTTGGTAAAAGAAATGGCTTGCTCAATAGCTTGTAAATTTAGCGCTTGTGGGATAAATTCATTTTGCGTTTGCGGACTTAAATTTGGCAAGCCAGCTTGAATATCGGCTACATCCCAAATTTTTTCATCACCATTAAAATTCACAGGTAATTCAGTTTCATTCAATAAAATTGAACGTTGCCCATCAATTTCCCATGAAAAGTGCGGTGTAATTTTTCCACATTTTTCACCTATCACGCCAATAATTTGCCAATCACGTAAATCAAAACTCACTTTGGAAAATACCGCATATTTTTTCAAGGCATCTAACCCACTTGGCAATAGATCTTTCTTAATCAGAAAAAAGAATTGTTCACTACTCACTTTAAACAAACGGTAAATTGCATTCATTTTACCTTTCGGATCACAATGAGCTGTAAGTGTTGTTGCGCCACTTGCTAATCGAACAACATCCGTGGTTAACTGCCCTTGCAAATATTTTTCTGCATCCGCACCATGTGCCTCAATCAGTTGATATTGAGTAAGAGAAATAAATTGAGACATTCTGCTTTCCTATTCTAAATTCTGAATTTGCTCACGCATTTGTTCGATAAGCACTTTTAGCTCAACCGCAGAAGCCGTGATATCGGCATTAATAGATTTTGACGCAAGCGTATTCGATTCACGATTCAATTCTTGCATCATAAAATCTAATTTACGACCAACTGCACCACCTTTTTTCAAAATATTCGTAGTTTCTTTCACGTGCATTTGTAAACGATCAAGCTCTTCCGCCACATCAACACGTTGAGCCAGTAAAATCATTTCTTGTTCCACACGTTGCGGATCAAGATTAATTTGAGCATCTTCAAAACGTTGTAATAAACGTTCACGTTGCCATTGTAAAACTGCCGGCATTTGTGACCGCACTTTATCCGCTTCCACAGCAATGGCATCTAAGCGTTGTTGAATAATGTCGTTAAGTTTTTCCCCTTCACGACCACGCATTGCAATAAAATCTGTCAGCAAATCATCAAAGGCTGTCAATAAATCTTGACTAATCGCATCTAAATCTTGCTCTTGCGCTTCCACCACACCAGGATAACGCAACACGTCTGTCAAATTAATTTCACCTTCTCCAGACTGAGCTTTAATCCATTGCAAAGATTGAATCACTTGATTCGCAAGCTCTTTATTTAAATTCAATTCAGCATTTGTTTGTTTTTTTGTTTCAATGCGCAAAGAACATTCAATTTTACCGCGAGTAAGACTTTGACGAAGTTTCTCACGCAACGTGTTTTCTAATCCTCGGAATTGCTCTGGCAAACGGAAAAAGTTTTCTAAATAACGTTGATTAACGGAACGAATTTCCCATACTGCATCGCCCCAATCTTTTTTCACTTCAAGGCGTGCAAAGGCGGTCATACTGTAAATCATAAGCTCTCCTATTTTGTCTTAGCTTTGTCTTAGTTGATTCGCTAAGTATTTTAACGAGATGAACACAGAAAGGGAAAAGAAAAGTGCGGTGAATAATAAAGATATTTTGTATTCTATTATTTACATGATGTAAATTTTAAAATACAATCAGTGTAAATTTTAAATTACACCATAAGGAAGCTAAAATGAACAAAACTGTAGGCAGCACACTTCTCGTTGCCGGTACGATGATTGGCGCGGGAATGTTGGCAATGCCACTCACTTCCGCTGGTATCGGATTCGGCTTTACTTTAGTCTTATTATTAGGGCTTTGGGCATTATTAACTTTTAGCGCTCTTTTATTCGTTGAACTCTATCAAACTGCGGAAAGTGATGCGGGTATCGGTACACTCGCTGAACAATATTTTGGTAAAGCAGGACGCATTATTGCCACGGCAGTGCTAATTATTTTCTTATACGCATTAATTGCCGCCTATGTCAGCGGTGGCGGTTCACTACTAAAAGATTTATTACCAGAAAGTTTTGGCGATAAAGTTAGCATCTTATTATTTACCGTGATTTTTGGTTCATTTATCGTCATCGGTACACATAGCGTAGATAAAATTAATCGTGTGTTATTTTTTGTAATGCTTGCGGCCTTTGCCGTGGTGTTAAGCTTAATGTTGCCAGAAATCAAATTTGATAACTTAATGGCGACACCAATTGATAATGCTTTAATTATCTCTGCAAGCCCTGTATTTTTCACGGCATTTGGTTTCCACGGTTCTATTCCAAGTTTAAATAAATACTTAGATGGCAACGTAAAAGCATTACGCATTTCTATTTTGATCGGTTCAGCAATTACCCTTTTCGCTTATATTTTGTGGCAAATGTCCACTCATGGCTTGCTCACACAAAATGAGTTCTTACAAATTTTAAAAGAAGATGCCACCTTAAATGGCTTAGTAAAAGCAACGCTTGCTATCACTGGCAGTAACATTATCGCAGGTGCGGTAAAATTATTCTCAACTTTGGCGCTGGTTACTTCGTTCTTAGGCGTAGGGCTTGGCTTATTGGAATGTATCGAAGATTTATTAAAACGATCCTTTAATATTTCTTCAGGGCGTATCTCACTTGGCTTAATGACGTTCATTCCACCACTCGTCTTTGCGCTTTTCTATCCTGAAGGTTTTATTTTAGCGCTAGGCTACGCAGGTCAAATGTTTGCATTCTATGCCGTAGTATTACCAGTTAGCCTTGTTTGGAAAGCTCGTCGAGCTCACACCAATTTGCCATACAAAGTATGGGGAGGAAATCTGACTTTAATTATCGTATTGGTATTGGGCGTAATCATTACATCCATTCCATTTGCGATTCGTGCCGGTTATTTGCCATTTGTTGTGGGTTAATAATATAAATATCAAAAAACATCATTCAATTAATCTGTACTCCAAAAGTTAGTACTACATAACTAACTAATTAAGGTACAGATTTTTTATAATCTTGGATTTAAAAGCAGAATGTTTTATGGCAAGGAATTTGAATCAATAAAGGCATATCCTCTGATATAACTTCTGATAAATGAAAAAATATGAAGGAAAAATATTTACTATTAGAAAATTTCTGAATGTGAACCAATACGAATAAGCTTTAATTCTTCGTTATCAATAATTTGGTAAATCAGCACAAGATCGTTAAAAATATGGCAGTCACGATAACCTTGCATTTCACCTTGTAGTGAGTGATCTAAGTATTTTTTTGGAAGCGTTCGATTTCTTTGTAAAAGATACAAAACCTCAGTCATCTCTACTGAAAATTGTTGCTTAGCTGTGAGCTTTTTAACATCTCGTTGAAATGTTTTAGTTGCAGTTACTTTTAATGTTTTAACTGATTCCATACCCATTATTTCACTGATTTTAATAGATTTTCCATAATGTCGGCTTCAAAATTTGCTTCACTAATGATATCAATATCACCATTTTCAGCTTCTTGCATAGCACGTAATGTTTCAGCATTTGGTTTCAAATAAGAAAGGTTTACTGGAATCGTTTTTGTATTCGCAATTTCTGTTAAAAATAAATTAAACACTTGCGAAGGGGTGAAACCGTAATTTTCAATTACATTAAAAGCCTCATGTTTTAAATTTTCTGATAAACGAAAGCTAAAAGATGCATTTTGTGTCATTGCCATAATTACCCCTCTGTCTAACAATGCAGTACAAATTATTATAGATAGAATGTCTTACATTGTAAAACATTGTTTACTTATGAATAAAATTAGGGCTGACGTAGATTAGCAAGTATGCTAGTCTACATCAGCTTCTAAATTTTTAATGCGTTTTATGGCTTGTGCTATACAAAATTTTGTCCGTATAAGCCAAAGCAATTGCTGACACCAAAAAGCCCAAGTGCAACAACAATTGCCACATCATCGTTTTTTCTGGTGTATTGCTTGCGTTCACAAAGGTTTGCAACATATGGATAGATGAAATGCCGATAATAGACATAGAAAGTTTAACCTTTAATACCGTCGCATTTACATGGCTCATCCATTCCGGCTGATCGGGGTGATTACGCGTACGCAATTTGGATACAAAAATTTCATAGCCACCGATAGTCACCATCACAAGCAAGTTTGCGATCATCACAACATCAATCAAATTCAACACGCCCAACATAATCGTGTTGGAATCCATCTCATTAACATTAATCACCAATGCCCATAAGCCTTTAATAAACTTATAAGAGTAGATCGCAAGGGTGACAATCAAACCCAAATAGATCGGTACTTGCAACCAGCGACTAGCAAAAATTATTTTCGCTATAATATTCGATTGTTCGTTATATTTCGCATAAAGATCAACAGATTTGTTTTCTTCCATTAGATTTTATTCCTAAATTAAATAGTTGGTTAAATAAATAAAAAAACTGCAGGAAGATAGCAGTTTTTTTGAAAATAGCAATAAAGAAATCGAGTTATTGTTATTTTATTTATATGTCATATCAAATCGCAGGGTAATCCTATTCTTTATTCATCTCCCGGCTCTAAGGTCGTCAACCTAGCCAAATCGATCTGATTATTCAATAACTCCACATCGGGCATCGTTTTATTCGCTTTTGCGGAAAGGGTTTTAAATCGTTCAACTTTACCAACTAAACCTTGTTGGCCAACAAGTGCGGTGACGGTGCTGTTGTATTGGTTGCTGACGGTGGAAAGCGTATTGCCGAGCTTACTTAAACGTTCTGCGACCAAGCAAATTTGGTTATAAATTTCACCCGCTTTTTCAGCGATTTCTTTTGCCTCAGCATTACCGCGTTCGATACGCCACAGGTTTGCTACGGTTCGTAAAATCGGCATTAAGGTGGTGTAAGAAACCATAATGACATTACGTTCATAACCATAATTAAATAAAGCAGGATCGGATTTTAAAGCCTCAATATATGCGGGTTCCACCGCAATAAACATAAGAACAAAATTCGGGCTACGCATGCCAATCAAATTACTGTAATCTTTTTTATGCAGATCATTAATATGGCTTTTCAATGCGGATATATGTTCTTTTAATAAACGCTCTCGTTCAAAATCATCGTCAGAATTCACCGCACTTTCGTAAGCCACTAAGGACATTTTGCTGTCGATAATTAAGTGTTTTTCATCAGGCAAGTTCAACACAAAATCAGGGTAATTGCGTCCACCTTGCTCGTCCTTAAAATGAGCTTGCGCGCGGTAATGCACATTTTCTTCAAGTCCAGCCAATTGCAAAGCTCGTTCTAATTGCACTTCGCCCCAGTTACCTAAAGTTTTCTTTTCGCCTTTCAGTGCAGAAGTTAAATTACTCGCCTCTTGCGACATATTCAGACCAATTTCCAGCACTTTTTTAATTTCCGCTTCCAAGCCGGCATTACCTTTCACGGATTCGGAGTGAATTTCATTAACGCGTTTTTGGAAACCTTCAATTTGCTCACGGAAAGGCTTGAGCAATGCTTCCAATGCAGTTTGGTTTGATTGACTAAATGATCGACTTTTTTCATCCAAAATCCGATTAGCTAGATTTTGAAATTCCACGCCCAACTGCTGTTTGGATTGTTCAAAGTTCTGTTGTTGCTCTGAAAAATGTTTTTCTTTCTCTGCTAACGTTGTTTTTAATCCAGTTAACTCTTGGGAAAGTGCGGTCAATTTTTCGGTTAAATGTTGTTGTTCCTGTTCTTTACGAGATAACTGGCTTTGGCTATGTTGCAACTGGGCATTCAAACTTTCTGCTTGCGCAGAAGCGATCCCGAAACGTTCTTTTAATGCGGTAATTTGTTCCGCGATGGCGGAATGGCGAGCCTGCTCCTCATCTAATTCTTGGGTAAGATAGTAAATTTTTTCATCTCGTTCATTCAAGCGAATTTGTAACCCTTGGCTTTCTGTTTGAGCTTTAATAATTTGCTGTTCTAATTGATTTTTAAGGCTATTTATCCCATCAAATTTTGATGCCAGTTGATTATAGTCTTCTGTGGTTTTATGAAGTGTTTTATGAAGTAAAGCATATTTCTGCTGAAATAGAATCAGCAGTAAAATCAAGACAATAGAAACAACGCTCATCACCCATAATAACGACATATCCCACATAACTCCCCCTTTAATTTAAGGCCTGAATTGTAACATAGAAATCCGTCTATCTCCTTCCTTGGAAGGCGATAATCTCAATTAACAAAAAACCCGACTTTCGCCGGGTTTTTATTTTACTTACAAGTTAATTACCATTGGTAGCCAACACTTGCACTTGCACCTGCATGGCCTTGTGAATTGCTGTTTACTGTGAATTTAACCCCAACTTTACCATTATCTGATAAGCGAGAGTAACCCACCGCTAACGCATTTTGTCCACGATATGTACCTGCACCAACAGACACCATAGATTTACCTGCTGTCGTAACATGATATAACCCACCAGATGCTAAAGCACCTGCAATACCTGCACGTAGGCCTTTATCAACATTATTGATTTGATTGCTGATATTACCTGCAACATATTTCAATTGGTTTACATTTACAGCATCAGTGCCATCTTTACCTGGGGCAACATTGGTAATACGTTTACCACCAGCGTTGATACCGTTTTCGTTGATATTAACATCACCCACTTTCACTTCTTTTGCTGTGACAGAGTTTACTTTAATATTATCTTCCATCGATACTTTCACACCGTTTTCATCTGCAGTCGTGGTAATGTTTTTACCATCACCATTAACAGCCACCTTGCTACCTAGTTTTTTCACACCAGTAGTGCCGTGATCTGCATTAAAGGTTAAACCTTCGTTTGTTACTTTGTTGTGTGTGTCACGAATTGTGTTTTTCGTTTCGTCTGAAAGATCAACGGTATAGTCAGTAACAGTTGTTGAACCATCTTTATGCGTATTAGCAGCTTTTGTCACTTCAACGTGATTAGAACCAGCTTTAACTGCTGCAGAAGTATCATTAATACCTTTTGCACTCACTTTATAGATAGTTTGACCATTAGCACCTGTAGTTGATGTTACATCAATATGGTCGTCGCCAGCTTCAACCTCTGTTTTAGCGGCTTTTAATTGTTTGACGTTTACTGCATCAGTATCTTTTTTACCAGCTTTTACATTGGTAATATTAGTTTCTTTACCATCCGCTCCAGAGACTTGCAAGCCTCTCTCTGTCTGCGTTAATTTAACTTTTACTGTACCAGTTTCATCAATGATGTTGATGCCCTCAACTTCAGGTGTTTTCTTAATGGAAACAGTAACAGTATCGCCATTTACTGTTGTCATTACATTTTTACCATTATCAAATTTTGTAGCATCAGTATTACCTTCACCGCCTTTAATATTAACAGTTGAGTTTAACTGCGCTTTATGAGGTGTACCACTATTACCTGCGAAAGTTAATCCGCCCTTAGCAACCTCAGATTTGAAGTCTTTCAACTGTTTCACATTTACAGCATCAGTGTCATTTTCACCCTCTGAAACATGGGTGATTTTGTTACCGCCGTTGTTTAAGCCTTCATCAGTTAAAGTAACTGCTGTTTTGCCATTCACTGGATTTACTGGGGTAATGGTGATGCCATTATGGGTAATTTCTGTTTTGGTTTTATCATCGCCATCTTTAAACTCGGCAGAAGTTAAACCTTTCAGTTCTTTGGCTAATTGAACGTGTAATTTGCCATCTTTTGCATTCACGCCAATATTGCCTTCAGTTAAGTTGCCTTTTGCACCGCCTACAATATCCAAACGCTCATTTGCTTTTTTAGCAATCACGTTACTTTCCGCTTGATTGTCTTTTGCTGCCACATAATTATCGCCAGCATATTTTTGTCCATCATCAAGCGTTGCCAATTCGTGAGTTTTATCAGAGCTTCCCGGTTTAGTTGGGTCAGCTTTCTCAACGTAAACTAGACGTGTTTCACCATCTTTGCCATCCACACCCACTTTGCCATTTTGACCTTTAATGGTTAAACCGTTTTTACCATCTTTACCATTTAAGCCGATAGAGCCGTCTTTACCGTTGATTGCAACCGCAGAACCGTCTTTACCGTTTACGCCAATAGATCCATCAACGCCGTCTTTACCATTTTCGCCTTTAGCACCAATCACTACATCATCTTTCAACGCAAAACTATAAGTGTGATTTTTCGATGCTGCATCAACTGTTTGTTTTACCGTTAAGTTTTTGCCTGCATCAAAGTTGACTGTTGTTCCATTGGCTACATCTTGAGCGGAGGCACCAGTGGAGCCATTACCTGTTGCATTTGCTTTAAATCCATAATTATGAACAGAATCAGCCAGTGAGCTTAAATCAATTACGGCTTTTTTGTTTGCAACGTCATTACCCTTACCATCTTGATAAGTCATAACAACTTGTTTTTTATCGGCATCATACTTGTAGTGAGTTGCTTCTTTACCCTCGGCCTTATCAGTTGTTGGGGCAATATGGATTTCATTACTACGCAATGCTTCAGCCGTATTGTGTAAGTCAGAAACATTTACCGCAGCATTTGGTGTACCTGTAGCTGATGCAGCAACCTCTAATTTAGTTAAGTAATTATCACCAGCATTACCTGCATTATTAATTGCTGAACCAATATTGTTCACAATCATGGTGCCTGCAGTGGTGCTATTATTGCTATCTAGGAAAGATGCAATAACATTTGATGGATTAACTTCATCTGCTGAATTTGTGCTATTTGGTTTGTTATAGAACTTATAGCTACCATCAGGTTGTTTTACTGCATAAACCTTCTTACCTGATTTGTCTGTATAAACCACAGGCGTTACCGCTTCTACAGTGTAAGTGGTTTCATTATTCGTTGCGTCATCTTTCGATGAAACAATCACATTATCGCCTGCCGCCACTTTTACTGCTGTTTTAGCGACTTGTTTCACCGCACTTTTTGTCACTGCGACTTCATAGGTTGCACCCTTTTCACCGTATTTTGATGTATCTGTCGTAGATGGTGTAACGGTGGCAATATTGTCGTCGCCTGTAGCGGCTTTCACTTTTTCAGTTGAAAGGCTTGCTTTGAGTTTGCCATCCTCCCCAACGGTAATGGTGTCACCATCGGTTTTAACGGTAACTTTATTGTCACTGGTTACTTCCAAGCCTTTACCCACAGCTACATCATATTTTACGGTAGTAGTTTTACCATCCGTGTTGGAGACAGTTGCAGTTGTGCCTGTGCCGTTTGCGAAGTTGACGGTGTCGTAAGGTTTAACAAAATCAATTTCACTTCCATTGCCTTGAAGGTTCCAGCCTGCATTTAGCACATCACCCACAGTAGCTGCATTGTTAACATTTACAGCATTATCACCTGTACCTGTGATATTTGGCGCTTCTTTTGATTTTGTCGCGTTACTTTGGGCGTTATCACCGCTCGCTGTGTTGTTTTGAGTGCTTGGTAAATTACCCTTCACATTCGTGATGTGATTGTCACCATTGCTTAAACCTGTGTTGGTTAGGGTGACATCTGGTTTTTTGGTTTCGCCAGCTGCTGGAGTGGTTGCATTAATGGTAATGCCGCTATTGTCAACTTTGGTGTCACCCATTGTTATAGAGCCTGCGCTGGTTAGGTCTACGTTATTGCTTAATGCAAAACTATAAGTGTGATTTTTTGATGTTGCATCAACTGTTTGTTTCACCGTTAAGTTTTTGCCTGCATCAAAGTTGACTGTTGTTCCATTGGCTACATCTTGAGCGGAGGCACCAGTGGAGCCATTACCTGTTGCATTTGCTTTAAATCCATAATTATGAACAGAATCAGCCAGTGAGCTTAAATCAATTACGGCTTTTTTGTTTGCAACGTCATTACCCTTACCATCTTGATAAGTCATAACAACTTGTTTTTTATCGGCATCATACTTGTAGTGAGTTGCTTCTTTACCCTCGGCCTTATCAGTTGTTGGGGCAATATGGATTTCATTACTACGCAATGCTTCAGCCGTATTGTGTAAGTCAGAAACATTTACCGCAGCATTTGGTGTACCTGTAGCTGATGCAGCAACCTCTAATTTAGTTAAGTAATTATCACCAGCATTACCTGCATTATTAATTGCTGAACCAATATTGTTCACAATCATGGTGCCTGCAGTGGTGCTATTATTGCTATCTAGGAAAGATGCAATAACATTTGATGGATTAACTTCATCTGCTGAATTTGTGCTATTTGGTTTGTTATAGAACTTATAGCTACCATCAGGTTGTTTTACTGCATAAACCTTCTTACCTGATTTGTCTGTATAAACCACAGGCGTTACCGCTTCTACAGTGTAAGTGGTTTCATTATTCGTTGCGTCATCTTTCGATGAAACAATCACATTATCGCCTGCCGCCACTTTTACTGCTGTTTTAGCGACTTGTTTCACCGCACTTTTTGTCACTGCGACTTCATAGGTTGCACCCTTTTCACCGTATTTTGATGTATCTGTCGTAGATGGTGTAACGGTGGCAATATTGTCGTCGCCTGTAGCGGCTTTCACTTTTTCAGTTGAAAGGCTTGCTTTGAGTTTGCCATCCTCCCCAACGGTAATGGTGTCACCATCGGTTTTAACGGTAACTTTATTGTCACTGGTTACTTCCAAGCCTTTACCCACAGCTACATCATATTTTACGGTAGTAGTTTTACCATCCGTGTTGGAGACAGTTGCAGTTGTGCCTGTGCCGTTTGCGAAGTTGACGGTGTCGTAAGGTTTAACAAAATCAATTTCACTTCCATTGCCTTGAAGGTTCCAGCCTGCATTTAGCACATCACCCACAGTAGCTGCATTGTTAACATTTACAGCATTATCACCTGTACCTGTGATATTTGGCGCTTCTTTTGATTTTGTCGCGTTACTTTGGGCGTTATCACCGCTCGCTGTGTTGTTTTGAGTGCTTGGTAAATTACCCTTCACATTCGTGATGTGATTGTCACCATTGCTTAAACCTGTGTTGGTTAGGGTGACATCTGGTTTTTTGGTTTCGCCAGCTGCTGGAGTGGTTGCATTAATGGTAATGCCGCTATTGTCAACTTTGGTGTCACCCATTGTTATAGAGCCTGCGCTGGTTAGGTCTACGTTATTGCTTAATGCAAAACTATAAGTGTGATTTTTTGATGTTGCATCAACTGTTTGTTTCACCGTTAAGTTTTTGCCTGCATCAAAGTTGACTGTTGTTCCATTGGCTACATCTTGAGCGGAGGCACCAGTGGAGCCATTACCTGTTGCATTTGCTTTAAATCCATAATTATGAACAGAATCAGCCAGTGAGCTTAAATCAATTACGGCTTTTTTGTTTGCAACGTCATTACCCTTACCATCTTGATAAGTCATAACAACTTGTTTTTTATCGGCATCATACTTGTAGTGAGTTGCTTCTTTACCCTCGGCCTTATCAGTTGTTGGGGCAATATGGATTTCATTACTACGCAATGCTTCAGCCGTATTGTGTAAGTCAGAAACATTTACCGCAGCATTTGGTGTACCTGTAGCTGATGCAGCAACCTCTAATTTAGTTAAGTAATTATCACCAGCATTACCTGCATTATTAATTGCTGAACCAATATTGTTCACAATCATGGTGCCTGCAGTAGTGCTGTTGTTACCATCGTAGAATGATGCAATCACGTCTGATTTGTTTACAACCTCGCCTGTGCCATCTGCATTTTTAGTGAATTTATAGCCATTACCATCTTTCACTTTGTAAACACGATTGCCTTGCTTGTCAGTATAAACCACAGGTGTAACTGCATTCACGGTGTAAGTTTTTTTACCTGTTATTGCATCAGTATCCTCGTCAACTAACACATTGTCACCCGCTTTTACTACCGAGCCTAAAGTAGTAATAGCCTTTTTACCATCATTAGTAATATTGGATAAATCGTTTTTAGCAACACCTTTGATTACTGCTTTCGTATTTGTTACATCTTTATTGTTGCCGTCCGCATAGGTCATGGTAATGTTGCCGCTTGCATCAACAGTATATTCGTTGCCATCTGTTGTTGGCTTGATGTGTTTCTCATCTTCTAGGTTTGCTACCTTGTGCGTTACGTCGGAGTTATTTCCACCTTTCGTCGTATAGGTGATGCGGTCGCCATCATTTTTAATGCTGATAGGGTTATTGCTCTCACCCAACTTAATTTCTTTTGTGTGAACACTATCAAGGTCTTTCAAATTGCTATCCAAAGCAAAAGTAAAGTTGTTTGTGTTGGCTTCGCGTTTTAAACGTAGGTTTTTGCCTGCATTTAAACCTAGTGTTTCACCTGCTGCCATTGCAGTACCTTCAGATTCATTGGTTTTAGTTTCACCTGTAACCTTGTCATCTGAGTCTTTTGCTATAGTAAACCATTTGGCGTTATTAACCGCTTTTACTACAGTATCAACAGTAGCAAGTTTACCTGAATCAGTTTTTGACGGCTCTAGCGGGTCTTTATGAATTGTAACTTGTCCTTTTTTACTAGTACCTTCGGTATTTGTTACCGAATCTACGTCTCCGGTATTTGCAGTAAGCTTATTACCATTAGAGTCAATTTTTATTGTGGTGTTATCTACGTTTACATCATAGCTAATCGTTGCCCCTTCGCTTGCTTCAGTCACAACCTTGGCATTGGTAGCATTGCCTGACTTAAAGTTGACGTAATCACCTGGGTTGATTAAAGAGCGAGCCCCTCCATTGGTGTATAAATTCCAACCTGTTTGATTCACTTTATCTGCTACATCATAAGCTGTAGCTAAGGCATATTTATTAGCCTTGTCTCCTGTTGGTACAACAAATCGACCTGTAGGCTCATTCTTCCCTTTTGTTGTTTTAGAAACAGTGCTGCCATTTACATCAATTTGAGTAATTGGTGATTTTTCTTCCGTTTGGATTGTTTCCGTGACTGCTTTAAATTTAATTGTAGATAAACCGTTGGCTTCGGCGAATGATTCGATTTCAATGCTTTTATCTGCATTGGTGAAGTCAACTTTATCACCTGGATTTACAAGGCCAACTTTTGTACCTTTTGCTCGTACCTCCCAGCCGCTGTCATTGATTGCACTAGCAACAGTGGTAGTTGTAGCTAAACCTTGTTTAGGAGCTGATGATTTGCCATCCGTCGTAGAGAATGTTCCTTGTGTAGTACCAATTTCTAATTTATTATCACCTGCTTTGGTTGTAATAAAACTATTTTCTACCCCAACAACAGATAAACGTTGATCGTGTAAACGTACATCACCTTTTGTGTTGTTATCACCTTTGAAAGCAAGGTTCACGGATTTTAATTGCGCTACGTTTACTGCGTCATCATCTGCTTTACCTGCAGCTAGGTGGTTGATTTGACGGGTTTTGTCACCATTACCAATTGATAGTCCAGCAAGGTTAGAGGTAAGCGTTTTTCCCTTTAGTCCATCATAGTGATTTGCTCGCTCATCATGTGTAGATGCATCAAAGCCAGATTGACCTTTATCTGTAGTTGTTTTTGATTCTGAGCCTAAAGCAATACCATTGGCGATGTTTGCGTCGGCGCCTGAGCCAATGGCAACAGCATGTTCAGCACTCGCAGTAGTTTTATCTCCTCCGTGTTGTTTACTTGAGCCAAGTGCAATAGCATTATTTGCTGAGGCGGTTGCATCTTGACCTATTGCCAAAGAACGGGATTTGGCTGCATTAGCTGCGTATCCAATACCAACCGCACTTGCTTCGGAAGCGTTAGCATTGTAACCAATAGCTGTTGTTCTAACATCTTTTGCTTGTGCGCCTGGTCCAATGGCGGTGTTATTGGCTCCTAAAGCCTTAGCTCCTAAGCCTAAACTTACGGCACTAGAGCCGGTAGAAGAAGCATCTTTACCAATCGCAATCGCATTATCCCCAGTTGCACCTTTATTATCTTCATTGGTGCCACCGCTAGAGTTAACAGAGAAATATTTAATATTTTTCTTCGTTTTGAATTTTAAGGTTCTGCCATCGCGTTCCACATCGATTGTATCGGTGTCTTGAAAGGTTACGGTTTCATCACCTTTTACTAAAGCATCAGTTTGACCTGCTTTTGGATTGCCATTTTCCTCCACATCACGTAATTTCCATTTTGTAATTTCTTTTACACGATCGGGATTAAGATTTAAATTCCAAACGGTTTTATTAGGATCATGTGGATCTGGGTGAGTAACTGTAATATCGCCATTTGGTGAAACAACATCATAATGTTTAATCGCTCCAGCAACAGCTTTTAATTGTGCAACGTTTACAGCATCAGAATCGGCGCTACCCGCAGCAACATTAATAATTTGGCGAGTATTGCCAGAATCCCCTACAGAAACCGCACCTTTGTTACCTTTTATAGTATTTTTAATTAGATTTAATGCTTCAGGAGCATCCACTAAACGTACTGGTGCATAAACACTGTTTTCAGTATTAAATCCTGTGCTTTTGCTAGGATCGCTAGTATTAATAACAATTCCATTTTGACTGCGTGCAGTACGATCAGCAACAGAATCATCACCCAGTGCCACACCGCTATCTACTTTAGCGTTAGCACCTTTACCTAATGCAATAGATTGGTTGCCAGTTGCTACCGAACCACGACCTAAAGCGGTTGATTCTGTGCCATTCGCTGCCGCACCACGCCCTACCGCTGTCGCGTTTTCTCCATTTGCTTGAGCAACAGGACCAACAACTGTAGCATCTTTTGCAGTTACTACCGCCCCCTGACCAATAACTAAACTATTTTCAGCCTTATCTGTTGCTTTTGTGCCATTACCAATAGCAATCGTATTGTTAGCTTTAGCTTCTGAATTATTACCTATTGCTGTTGCATTAGTTTTAGTCGCACTCGCTGTCGTTCCTAAGGCAATGGCATTCTCCTCAGAAGCAGAGGCATGTGAACCAGTTGCGATAGATTTTTTACCTGTTGCTTGAGAGCTATCACCATAGGCTACTGATGCCTCACCAGATGCAAGCGTTGAGGGGCCCACGGCAGTTGCCCAGGAGCCTGTTGCTTGTGCGCCATTACCTCCTGCAAAAGCATTCGAGTTATTTGCTCTTGAGCCTTCACCCACTGCGCTAGCCCCGCTTCCCCAAGCCTGAGCGTCTCTACCTAAGGCTACAGAGCTCTCACCTTGAGCTTGAGCTAAGGCGCCAGCTGCCAGGCTATTTGTGGCGGCTGCGTTAGCTACATAACCTAATGCTGTTGATTGATTTCCAGTTGCTTTTGCTTGGGCACCATAGGCACTTGAATACTGTTTGTTCGCTAAAGTTACTCGTCCAACTGCTGTTGCTCCCGTTTCATGAGCCTGAGTTTGTTTACCAATAGCTATTGCACTTTCACCTGCCGCATTTGTGTGGCCGCCTACTGCAATAGAGTATTCATTAGTTGCTTTAGCTGAATCACCGACAGCGATTGCCCAGCGGTCTGTAGCTTGTGCTGGAGCATCACCTCCTGTTCTCGTGATTGCAATGCCAGTCTGATTCTGTACAAAGTTCGTTGCAGCCTCTGCATCCCCAATAATAGCCCCAGCAGAAACTGCCGCTAAAACTACCGCACTTAATGTTTTACTTGATTTTGTTTTGCCTTTTGCGCGGCTAAGTTCGGAAACTGCAACCCATGTTTGTGTAATCGTATTCCAAATAACTTTATAGATATGATTCATATTGATAATCCTATATTAATTTAAATGCACGCTCTCAGGCGTGAGATAAGTGAAAAAATAAAGGCTCAGGAAAAGCGTATAAATACCTTTATATTGTTAAGGGAAATAAGAAATAACAGAATGTTTAAATTTCCACTCTGAAATTCCATCTTAAGAAAGATTAAAACCTAAACCTAGAACTCGTTAAGATTGTTAATAAGTGAAATGAATGTATTTTCTTTGATATGCTAAATGCAATATATGTGGTTAATAAATGATAGGCAACATTCCATGTTACATTATTAGGATGAGACATTTTTATTATTCTTAAAAAGAAAAAATGGAATTTTCTGTCATAGATAAATACAACTAGAAAATCAATGACTTTACTCCAACAAATTAACCTGCCGATTAGTAATCCAAACTAGGTGGGCGCAAGTTAAAGATCAGATTGGGTACATATTCTACATAATATTAATGGAAATGAGAATAAAAAATTTATAAATTAATGTAAAGATTCGCTTTTTTAGATAAACCCCTACGGCATGAATGAATTTTATGCCCCTTCCAATAATATGATATGAGTTACACTGATGTTATTAAATTATCAAGCGAACTAAAAAATAACCGCACGATTAAAGTGCGGTTAATACTATACTTATTTTTCTTTAGGTAATCGTATCAAGGCGTAGATAAAACCGCCCCAAATAACGCCAAAAGCCACAATCATCATAATAATTGCACTCAAACTCATTTTACTCTCCTTTTTTTTCATCAAGGATTAATTGGGTATCATTTTTCCATTTTAAGCGAGAAAGCATAAACGCCACAATTAATAAACTGATAGCCATTCCCCAGCCAAAAATATTGACAAACCAGCTTGGGTATCCTTCATATCCTTCAGAGAAGACTTTGGCGCCCTCACTAAATAACATAAATGCTAAAATACCTGTGGTCAACACAATACATAAACGCCAGAAAAAGCCAACTTTGAAAGAAGAGGTTTCATTTAAATGATCGCCCAATAACCCTAATTTTTCGTTTGCCACAATTGCAATTAATGATACAAATGCAACAGCAACAATACCAAAATAGTTCACGAATTTGTCAAAGACATCCAACATTGGCAATCCTGTTGTCGTACCAAATAAGAGCACTGAAACCAGCATCATTGGTACACCCACGATAAAGGTTACTTTCACACGGCGAACACGCAACTTATCTTGAATAGCAGAGATGATCACTTCAATAACAGAAATGAAAGAAGTTAATGCTGCAAACGTCAATGAACCAAAAAACAAAACACCTAATACTTCACCAAATGGTGCTTTGTTAATAATGGTTGGAAATGCGAAAAATGCTAAACCAATTCCACCTTTTGCTACCTCACTTACTTCTTGACCTTGTGCCGTTGCAATAAAGCCTAATGCTGCAAAAACACCTACGCCTGCTAACACTTCAAAACTACTATTTGCAAAACCTACTACTAATCCACTTCCGGTTAAATCTGATTCTTTTTTAAGATAAGAAGCATATGTCACCATAATCCCAAAACAAATTGAGAGAGAAAAGAATATTTGTCCATATGCGGCAATCCATACACTTGGATTCGATAGTTTTGACCAATCTGGTGTAAATAAAGCATCTAAGCCTTTTTTCGCACCAGGTAAAAATAAGGAATAAATAACCAAAGCCATAAACATAATGACTAACACCGGCATTAATACCGATGAAACTTTTGCAATGCCTTTTTGTACACCAAGTGAAAGTACACCAAGGGCAATAATCCACATCGCAATTAATGGGCCGGTGACCATTCCCACAAACTCAAAGCTCACCCCATTTTTGATATCGCCCATTTTCAAAAATTCACCAATGAAAAAATCAATCGGTTTATCTCCCCAAGCACCATTAATTGAGAAATAGGTGTAACTTGCAGCCCAGCCAAGCACAACGGCATAATATAAGCCAATGATGACATTCACCATCATTTGCCACCAGCCAAACACTTCAAAATGTGGACTAAAACGACGATAAGACAAGGGTGCCCCACCACGGTGACGGTGCCCAATCGCATAATCTAAAAATAAAAGAGGAATCCCTGCAGTTAATAATGCAATAAGATAAGGGATAATAAAAGCGCCCCCACCATTTTCATAAGTGGTATAAGGGAAACGCCAAATATTACCAAGGCCCACCGCTGAGCCAATGGCAGCCATAATAAACGCGTTACGACCAGAGAAGGTTTCACGCTTTGGTGCAGATTGCGCCATAAATTGTTCCTATAAGTTAGAATGAAAGCTGTCAATATAATGAAATCTTGACATCAGTCAATAAAAGAGATAAAAGTGCGGTGAAATTTATACTAATTTTTGGTGAAAGTGCTTTCGTTTAAAAAAATGAGAAAACCGACAGCAATCGCTATCGGTTTTAGAATGGATTATTCAAGGCTAAATGCACGGATGTAAGGTAACTTACCTTTTTCGAGCATATCATCAATGCCATTTTGGTAATTATTTGTACCTAGACCACGTAACTCTAAGGTAAAACCAATACCATGATCATAGAGCACAGAGTCCTCATCTTGATGTTGACGGCTTGTCACATAGCGTCTTGCACCAATTCCGGCAGCCCAACAACAAGTGTTATATTGAATACCAAGATATTGTTCAACAGGTTTTTTAAGTGCGAGATCATGATAATATTTGCCCACAACCGACCAGTTATCTGAAACTTCCCATGCAGTAACAAGCCCTATCTGCTGAATATCTTGACGATAAGCATTTGCTGATCGCCCTAAATTTTGATCAATATAATTTTGACTAGCGTAACGATAATTTAATTGGATTAAATTATCCTTTTTAGGATTATATTCCAATGATGTATTCGCTAACGATGTTGCGTGCGTATTCGTATCATATTGATAACTGCCACGCCAACGCCAATGATCACTCATTTTCCAGTTAGACTCTAAAGCCCAAGCTGATGACGATGTTGGCGTTTTATTTGCGGGGTTATCATCAATACGTGAATCATTTAAATAATAAATTTGACCGGCTGATAAATTAAAGCGTTCATCACCCGCTTTATCATAAAAGCGAGTTGTTCCACCTAATGTCATTTGATTCGCAGAGGAGATTCTATCTAATCCACTGTAACGGCGATCACGGAAAAGCGAATAATAATCTTGCTGTACCAATGCGGAATCATAACCAAATCCTAAATAATCACTCGTACGTTGTTTTGAACCAATATTGCTTTGCTCACGATAAGGGCGATATAAATATTGAATGTGTGGTTCAAAAGTTTGAGTGTAATCTTTTAAGAAAGTGGTGTCCCGAGCTAATACAGTTTGTAAATCAAACTTAAATTGTGGAATGACACGATTTATGTTTTTCTGAACCTCTTCCGCATTCACGCCAGAACCCTTTTTCTGTTCATAACGTGTGCCATAAAGTTTAGTTTCTACTTTCAAGCCACCATATTCATTTGACATTGATGAAGCTAAACTTGGTTCAATGTGAAAACGCCATGCCGTTGGCATGAGATCACTGTCATTATCAAAACGTACAGCTTGAGAATACCATTTAAAATCTAACCAGCCATTGGCTAAATCATGTTTGTAATAATTAAAGTCCATTTGTGGCATCGCACGATAAGGACCAATAGATAGATTTTCATCAAAAACTTGGAACTGACGCGCTGAAAGCGAGAAATTATAATTAGGTTTATAGTAAGCAATTCGCGCATACTGATCTGCATAGCCATCTGTGCTGCTACCATATTGTGAATCAAAGTCGTTAAAGTAACGTTTATCACTCACTCGTGTATAATTTACATTAAAACGCCAGTTTTCTAAGAAGCTTGAACTGTGATTCCAATAGAATAAATGGCGTTTACGTTTATCACTAATATATTCATCATAACGATCTCGGCCTAGATATTCTCCTGCAACTTTTCCTTCCCCTATAGAGGTTAAATAGCGAAATTCACCATTTAATTGCCAACCACGATGCGACATGTATTTAGGCGTAACCGTCATGTCGTAATTCGGTGCAATATTCCAATAAATCGGTTGCATATACCAGAAGCCATCACGGCTAGATGAGCCACCACTTGGAATCAATAATCCCGAACGACGGCGATCACCAATTGGTAATTGCAAATAAGGGGTATAAAAAACAGGCACGCCATGCACTTTAAAACGTGCATGCCACATTTCAGCATATTCTTCTTTTACATATTGACGGATTTCTGATGCATCTACCGCCCAGGCATTCTCACCTCGTAAACAAGAGGTAAATGTGGCATTTTTCATTACACGATAATCATTTTGTAAATTGATATGTTCTGCCTTGCCCCTTCCTTGTCGCCCAACCAATTCATAATCCGCATTTGTGGCATGGCCGTCATGGCTATCTAAATTAAAATCAGCATTTTTCCCCAGCATATTAAGTTGATTATCTTTATAATCAAATCCACCTCGTATATAGGCAAAACGCTGTGGGGCTTGATGATTCCCCAATTGTTTCACTTCAACAGAATCTGCCATTAAGTGGCGGTTTCCCTGTCTTACATCTACGTTACCTTGATATACGGCCTGTGTAGGCTGATTAATCTCTGCATCATCAGCTTCAATATAGACGGGTAAGGTATTTAAGTCCCCCTGTACCACTTCGCCAGTAAAGTGTGGTACCCCCATTAAACATTGATCACGTAAATCCGCCATACTCTGCTGACTGTAAAGTGCGGTGAAAATAGCAAGAGAAACTAAGGTTTGATTTTTATTCATAATGCCGTTCTGCTGTAAAAAATATCTACGATTATACGGGAAAAATGTGTTTCCGAATATTATTAACGATAACGATCTAAAAATTTGTAATATTGAACACCAATCTTTGTTGCAAGATCTTTGATAATTCGACCACCATAAACAGAAGGGACTTTCAGACTTTCAAAAATAGATAAGCGTTCATCATCACCTAAAATTGCCTCGGCTACAATTCGTCCCGCAAGACCTGTCAAAGCCACGCCATGACCAGAATAACCATGGGCAAAATAAATGTGCGGAGAAATACGACCAAAATGTGGCGTTGAATTTAACGTCATATCAATCGGGCCAGCCCAGCCATAATCGATTTTTACATTTTCAAGTTGCGGGAATACGCGCAACATATTTTTCCGCATAATCGCGACCATATCTTTTTCTGAGCTAGAATCACTACCAAAAAGAAGACGATTGTCAGCACTCAAACGATAATAGTCTAATAATAAATTATTATCGCACACCGACATTCCATTATTAATAACAGAATCAGCAACCGCTTGGCTTAACGGCTCTGTGGCGATAATAAAACTTTCTACAGGTAATATTTTACGATTAATTCCGTGATGAATAGATTTCGGAAGCGCATCAATATAAGCATTGGTGGCTAAAATAACGTCTTGAGAAATAACCGCACTTTTATCTGTTTTAACCTCAACGCAACCATTTTTCTCAACCATATCCACTACAGGAGATTGTTCAAAAATCTGAATACCTAGATCGACACAAGCTTTCGCTAAACCTAAGCAATAATTAAGTGGATGTAAATGCCCTGAGTTACTATCAAATAAGCCGCCCACATAAATATCACTGCCTAAGTGCTGTTTTAGTTTATCCTTATCCCAAAGTTGCATATTCTGATAGCCAAAATTCTCATGACTTTCTTTTTCAATTTCAATTAAGTCATCCATTCGGCGTTCATTTAATGCCAATGTGGCATAGCCTTTTTTCCAGTCGCATTGAATGCCATATTTTTCAATACGTTCATCAATAATATCAATGGCCTCTAATGACATATTCCAAAGTTTATGCGCTTTATCTTCGCCAACTTGTTTAACGTATTCATCAATGCCTTCTTCAAAGCCATTAATTGCCTGCCCACCACTACGACCAGAAGCACCAAAGCCCACTCGAGCGCCCTCTAATACAATGACTTTTTTTCCTTTCTCCACCAGTTCTAATGCCGCAGATAAACCAAAAAATCCAGCCCCGATCACACATACATCAGCATGTTCAATTTGAGTTAACGGCGGGAATTGAAAATCTTGGTTACGAGAGTCGAAATAATAAGAGCGAACGTGTTCTTGATAGGCAAAATTAAGCATAAAAAATCTCTTAGGAAAAAATTGGCAAAATCTTACCCCGAAAGGGAAATATGTCAAACCTTTTACAAAAAAAATGCTATACTGCGCGCGCGCAAAATTTGTGCGTTTTATGATGAACGATAACCCTCGGAGGTCAATAAATTGAAAAAATTCTTTGCTCACTCACTCAAAAATCTTTTCCTTTCCACCACCGCACTTTTCGCGGCTTCCGCTTTTGCCAATAACAAACTTTACGTCTATAACTGGACAGACTATGTACCTTCTGATTTAGTCGCACAGTTCTCTAAAGAAACCGGCATTGAGGTGATTTATTCTACCTTTGAAAGCAACGAAGAAATGTATGCGAAACTCAAACTTACTCAGAATACTGGCTCTGGCTATGATTTGGTGTTTCCATCAAGTTACTACGTAAATAAAATGATTAAGGAAAAGATGCTTCAACCGATTGATCAAAGTAAATTGACCAATATTCATCAAATTCCTAAACATTTATTAAATAAAGAATTCGACCCAGAAAATAAATATTCATTACCTTACGTTTACGGACTTACCGGTATTGAAGTTAATGCGGATGAGATTGATCCTAAAACTATCACAAGCTGGACAGATTTATGGAAACCTGAATTTAAAGGCAAAGTTCTTATGACCAGTGATGCACGTGAAGTGTTCCACGTAGCATTATTGCTTGATGGTAAATCGCCAAATACCACCAATGAAGAAGACATCAAAACAGCTTATGAGCGTTTAGAAAAACTTTTACCAAATGTAGCAACCTTTAACTCTGACTCGCCAGAAGTCCCTTACGTACAAGGTGAAGCTGCAATTGGTATGATTTGGAATGGTTCTGCTTATTTAGCACATAAAGAAAATCCATCTCTCCAATTTGTGTATCCAAAAGAAGGGGCTATTTTCTGGATGGATAACTATGCGATTCCAACTACAGCAAAAAATGTTGAAGGTGCGCATAAGTTCATTGACTTCTTACTTCGTCCAGAAAATGCCAAAGTTGTGGTAGAACGCATGGGCTTTTCTATGCCAAATGAAGGAGTCAAAGCATTACTCAGCCC
Source organism: Haemophilus sp. oral taxon 036 (assembly GCF_002998595.1). Lineage (NCBI taxonomy): Bacteria > Pseudomonadati > Pseudomonadota > Gammaproteobacteria > Pasteurellales > Pasteurellaceae > Haemophilus > Haemophilus sp. oral taxon 036. The sequence goes on along the minus strand of NZ_CP027235.1, from coordinate 1,020,324 downwards.
AGAAATTGCCAACGATCCTAAACTATTTCCACCAGCATCAGAAGTAGAAAAAGGAATTATGCAAGGTGATGTTGGTGAAGCTGTCGATATTTATGAAAAATATTGGAGCAAATTAAAAACCAATTAATTTCTCAATTTAGAAAACAAAAAAGTGCGGTGAAAATTCACCGCACTTCTTGTATCAGAAAAGAAAATACTTAAAGAATAAAACGACTCAAATCTTCATTTTCAACAACGTCATTTAACGCTTCAGAAACATATTTTTCATCTATCACAATTTTCTCCCCCGCGCGTTCACTTGCGTCAAAAGAAATTCCGTCCATTAAACGCTCTAATACAGTATGTAAACGACGAGCACCAATATTCTCCGTTTTTTCATTCACTCTAAACGCTGATTCTGCAATTTTACTAATGCCATCTTGAGTAAACTCAACTTCCACACCTTCTGTTTTTATTAACTCACGATATTGCAATGTAAGTGATGCATTTGGTTCAGTTAAAATACGCTCAAAATCGTCTTTCGTCAGGGATTTTAATTCCACTCGGATTGGCAAACGACCTTGTAATTCTGGCAATAAATCAGATGGACGTGCTATTTGAAATGCACCAGAACAAATAAATAAAATATGATCCGTTTTTACCATACCATGTTTAGTATTCACGCTTGAACCTTCGATAATCGGTAATAAATCACGTTGTACGCCCTCACGCGAAACATCACCACCTGAGTGCTCACCTTTTTTACAAATCTTATCAATTTCATCAATAAAGACGATACCGTTTTGTTCTACCGCATCAATGGCTTGTTGCTTAAGCTCTTCTGGATTGATGAGCTTTGCCGCTTCATCATCAATTAAAACTTTCAACGCCTCTTTAATCTTCATTTTGCGTTTTTTAGTCTTCTCGGTACCTAAATTTTGAAAAAGCGACTGCAATTGACTTGTCATCTCTTCCATACCTGGAGGTGCCATAATTTCTACCCCCATTGATACTCCAGCAGATACATCAATTTCAATTTCTTTATCATCTAACTGCCCTTCACGTAGTTTTTTACGGAAGATTTGACGCGTACTAGCATTATCAGAATCCTGTACATTTCCCCACTGATCTTTTGCTGGAGGAAGTAACACATCTAAAATACGATTTTCTGCAGCATCTTGTGCACGCATACGATTTTTTTCTACCGCTTGTTGGCGAACCAACTTCAGGGATACATCCGTAAGATCTCGGATAATAGAATCTACTTCTTTACCGACATACCCCACTTCAGTAAATTTGGTCGCTTCTACTTTGATAAATGGTGCATTAGCAAGTTTCGCTAGGCGACGTGCAATTTCTGTTTTACCTACGCCTGTTGGACCAATCATTAAAATATTTTTAGGCGTTACTTCTTGACGAAGTTCTTCAGTTAACTGCATGCGGCGCCAGCGGTTACGCAATGCTATCGCCACTGCACGTTTAGCCTCATTTTGTCCAATAATATGTGCATCTAATTCAGAAACGATTTCACGAGGGGTCATTGACATAAATTATCCTTTATATAATGAAAATGTAGGAGAAATGCTTTTATTAACATGGATCACCATTTCATATTTGTATATGAAATTCGCTTTTCACACCTACATGAGTAAGTTTATACTTCTTCAATAACGTGGTTATAGTTACTGTAAATATCGATATCACCCGCTATTTTTAGCGCTTCCGCGACGATTTCTTTTGCGGTTAAATCATTTTTAGTTCTAAGTAAGGCAAGTGCAGCAGATTTTGCGTAGTTGCCACCAGAACCGATAGCCAACACATCAAACTCGGGTTCAATTACATCACCAGAACCTGATACGAGTAAAAAATCGCTGTCATTTGCTACAATCATCATGGCCTCTAGTTTGCGTAATGAGCGCTCTGTACGCCATTCTTTTGCCAACTCCACCGCAGATTTAACTAAATGTCCTTGATGCAATTCTAATTTTTTCTCAAATAAGTCTCGTAAAATAAAAGCATCAGCAGTAGAACCAGCGAAACCTGTCACTACTTTATCTTTATATAAACGGCGCACTTTACGTACACTTCCTTTTTCCACACAGTTACCAAGTGTTGCTTGTCCATCTCCACCAATTGCCACTTTGCCATTTTTACGAACACATACAATCGTTGTCATTGTTCTATCCTTTATTAAAGAAAAGTTTTTCGTTATATGGTGATGAATTATCAGAATTCAAGTACAAATATATATTGCATATTTATTCATCAAAAGAAATTAAAAAATGTGATCATGATCATATTTTAACATCGAAAACGATTGCTTCTAATTGATTGATGCAATAAAAAGCGTATTATGACGCAGATTTTAAACCCAACCTAGAAGGATTCTCTATGAAAAATTTAATGAAATTATCTTTAGTGGCATTGTTAACTGCCGCAGCGATTCCCGCCATGGCTGGCAAAACTGAACCTTATACACAATCTGGTACAAATGCGCGTGAAATGTTGCAAGAGCAACCAATTCACTGGATTTCAGTAGATCAAATTAAAAAAGAATTAGAAGGCAAAGGCCCAATTAATGTCAGCTTTGATATTGATGATACCGTACTTTTCACCAGCTCTTGTTTCTATTATGGTCAACAAAAATATTCTCCAGGTAAACAAGACTATTTGAAAAACCAAGATTTCTGGAATGAAGTTAACGCTGGTTGTGATAAATATTCCATTCCAAAACAAATCGCTGCTGATTTGATCAAAATGCACCAAGAACGCGGAGACCAAATTTATTTTATTACAGGTCGTACTGCAGGGAACGTGGATGGCGTAACACCTGTATTACAAAAAGCGTTTGATATTAAAAATATGCACCCTGTTGAATTTATGGGCGGACGTGAGCGCACAACTAAATACAACAAAACCCCGGGCATTATTGCGCATAAAGTTAGCATTCACTATGGCGACAGCGATGATGATGTGTTAGCAGCTAAAGAAGCGGGTATTCGTGGTATTCGTTTAATGCGTGCAGCAAACTCAACTTATCAACCAATGCCAACTTTAGGTGGCTATGGTGAAGAAGTGTTAATCAATTCAAGCTATTAATTGACCGCACTTTAACAACAAAAAAGCAAGTTAGGATTCCTAGCTTGCCTTTTGTTTTACCACTTAATTAGTGTTTAGTTTGACCTTCTTCAGATTTTTCTTCTGCATTTTCTGCTTGTTGACGATTCATATATTCAACAAACAATGCATCAAAGTTTACTGGAGATAAATTCAACGCAGGGAACGTACCACGATTTACTAAGTTAGACACTAATTCACGCGCATAAGGGAAAAGCATATTCGGGCATTGAGAAGTTAAACAATGCGCCATTTGAACATCTTCCAAACCGCTAATAGTGAATACGCCCGCTTGTTTTACTTCACAAATAAATGCGACATCACCACTATCTTCAAGTGTAGTTTCAACAGAAATGTTTAATACCACTTCATATAAGTCATCACCAACTTGGGTTGTTTCGGTGCTTAAATCAAAACCAAGTTTTGGCTTCCATTCTTGTTGGAAAATATGTGGAAGATTTGGTGCTTCAAAAGACACATCTTTCACATAAATACGTTGAATTTGGAGAACGGGTTGTTGTTCTTCTGTTGCTGCAACGTCTTGTTTTTGTTCTGACATTTTCTATTCCTTATTATTTATGTTTTTTAACTAAAGGTAAATTTGCTGCTGCCCATGCAGAAATGCCTTCTTTTAACACAAACACACGGTTGAAACCTTGTTTTGCTAAAAGTGTAGCTGAAGCTGGTGCGGAAACACCGTTAATATCTACCAACACAATTGCTTTTTCTTTGTGTTGTTCAATTTTACCGATGTTTTGATTTTTAATTTCGCTTGGAAGTAAATTAATACTATCAATGATATGACCACGTTGAAATTCTTCAATACTACGTAAATCCACCACAATAGCTTCATCCGCATTTATTAAACGAATCACCTCATTGTGAGTGATTACTTTAAATTTACTCGTTGCGCCTTTATAGAAGGTATAAATCACCATCACGAAAATCGCAAACCAAGAAACCGCTAAAAGAGTATGTTTTTGAGCAAACTCTGTTGCCATTGGGATAAATTCTTGCATTGTTTTCTCTACTGATTAAATACGTCAAAATAGGGCTCAAGTATAACCGCACTTGGGTTATCTTTCAAAAAAATTATGCTTAAATTCCGTACTTGTATAAAGGTTATACAATCAACAAAAAATTATGTGATCGGGATCATAAATTTACATTTTCATTATTCAGAATAGCTCAATTTAGTTAGATGATTAGAAAGTAATTTTTATTCATTAGGAGAAATCTATGAAATTAACTAAATTAGCCTTATGTACTTTATTTGGTCTAGGTATTTCAATAGCAAATGCAGCAAACTTGCCAAATATTACAATCTTAGCAACGGGTGGTACCATTGCAGGAAGCGGACAAAGTTCGGTAAATTCTGCGTATAAAGCTGGACAATTAAGTATTGATACTTTAATTGAGGCTGTACCAGAAATGAAAAATATTGCCAACATTAAAGGTGAGCAAATTGTAAAAATAGGTTCACAAGACATGAATGACGAAGTCTGGCTAAAACTTGCAAAAGCCATCAATACTCAATGTAAAAATACTGATGGATTTGTCATTACCCATGGTACAGATACCATGGAAGAGACAGCTTATTTCTTAGATTTAACCGTAAAATGTGAAAAACCAGTTGTTCTAGTAGGAGCAATGCGTCCAGCAACAGAAAAAAGTGCTGATGGCCCATTAAATCTTTACAATGCAGTTGTCGTTGCAGCAGACAAAAAATCGAGTGGTCGTGGCGTTTTAGTCGCAATGAACAATGAAGTACTAGGTGCTCGTGATGTCACAAAAACCAGTACTACCGCAGTGCAAACTTTTCATTCACCAAATTATGGTTCTCTAGGCTATATTCATAACAGCAAAGTGGACTATGAACGTTCCCCAGAAAGCAAACACACCATCAACACTCCGTTTAATGTAGAAAAATTAAATAGCCTACCAAAAGTGGGGATTATTTATGCTTATTCAAATGCACCAGTTGAACCATTAAACTCATTACTCAATGCTGGCTATCAAGGGATTGTATCTGCTGGAGTTGGCAATGGAAATGTTAATGCTGCACACTTAGAGCGCTTAGAAAAAGCCGCAAAAGATGGGGTCATTGTAGTCCGTTCTTCTCGTGTACCAACTGGCTATACAACTCGTGACGCTGAAGTTGATGATAGTAAATATGGCTTTGTAGCATCAGGTACTTTAAATCCACAAAAAGCCCGCGTACTCTTGCAATTAGCTTTAACTCAAACTAAAGATCCAAAAGTAATTCAACAATATTTCGAAGACTTCTAAGAGCAATTGTAAGAAACAAAAGTGCGGTTAGAAATAACTGTACTTTTGACTACAATTTATTGATCCATGTTATGGAATCGATACTTATTTGTTGCTATATTAGTCGCTGTTTTAACAAATAAAACAAAGATGTTCTTTTAATTAACTTAGGGGGCAGTATGTCTGCAATGTTCTTACTACAATTTGCCATCGTATTATTGTGTATCTTTGTAGGTGCACGTGTAGGTGGTATCGGTTTAGGTGTATTTGGTGGTTTAGGCCTTGCTATTCTTTCTTTTGGCTTTGGTCTAAAACCAGCAGGTTTACCTATTGATGTTATGTTTATGATTATGGCTGTAGTGTCAGCGGCGGCGGCAATGCAAGCAGCTGGCGGTTTAGACTACATGATCAAAATCGCAACAAAAATCTTACGTCGTAATCCTAAACACATTACATTTATTGCTCCGGCAGTAACTTGGTTATTCACTTTCTTAGCGGGTACTGGCCACGTGGCATACTCTGTATTACCAGTTATCGCTGAAGTGAGCCGCCAAAACGGTATCCGTCCAGAACGCCCAATGTCAATGGCGGTAATCGCATCACAATTTGCTATCGTAGCAAGCCCTATTGCGGCAGCTGTTGTAGCGGTCGTGGCTTACCTTGAACCTCAAGGTATTCATCTTGGCGACGTATTAATGGTAACTATTCCTTCAACCATCTTAGGTATTTTTATTGCTTGTTTATTTGTAAACAAAATGGGTAAAGAATTAAAAGATGATCCGGAATATCAACGTCGCTTAAATGATCCAAAATATGCTGATACTTTTGGTTCTACCACTTCAGTTAAAGAAGTAGAAGTGAGCAAAACCGCTAAAATTTCTGTTTCTTTATTCTTATTTGGTTCATTACTTGTTGTAATCATGGGTGCGGTTCCATCTTTACGTCCAGTATTTGATGGTAAACCAATGGGGATGGCACACACTATCGAAATCATTATGTTAGCGATTGGTGCATTAATCATCTTAACTTGTAAACCTGATGGCACTGAAATCACTAAAGGTTCTGTATTCCACGCTGGTATGCGTGCAGTAATCGCAATCTTCGGTATTGCATGGTTAGGTGACACCTTGATGCAAGCACACATGACTGAAGTAAAAGAAATGGTGAAAGGCTTAGTTGAAACTGCACCATGGGCATTTGCTTTCGCGCTATTTATACTTTCAGTATTAGTAAACAGCCAAGGTGCAACAGTCGCAACATTGTTCCCACTTGGCATTGCATTAGGTATCCCTGCACCAGTATTAATCGGTGTATTTGTAGCAGTAAATGGTTACTTCTTTATTCCTAATTACGGTCCAATCATTGCATCCATTGACTTCGATACTACGGGCACAACCAAAATTGGTAAATATATTTTAAACCATAGCTTTATGATTCCTGGTTTATTAAGCATGCTTTTCTGCTTATTAATCGGTTTAGCTCTTTCTCACATTCTTCTTTAAGATGTGATTCAATAACAATCCTCCTATATATTGAATTTTACTTATCAGATTTATTCATTATATAGCGAGGATTTTTCTATTTATCATTCACTTAAACTATTTCCCGTTATACAAATAGCATATAACTTTTATAATCAAACTTTGAGTAGCTATAATAAAAAAGCCCCTTTCGGGGCTTTTTTCATCTCATTTGGAAAATTAATCTTCCATTTCTGAATTTAATAATGCAGCAAGATTTTGTGTAGCATCATCTGCGATCATTTCAAATTCATCAGCGATATCAGCATCACTTGCGAAAGCAGAAGCTACATCTTCCGCTGCTAATGTTGCTAAATCAGCTGCTTTTTGACGATTTTTAACTCGGCTTTGATGATACGCAAAACCTGTACCTGCTGGGATTAAGCGGCCAACAATTACGTTCTCTTTCAAGCCACGCAATTCATCACGTTTACCTGCCACTGCTGCTTCGGTAAGAACACGAGTAGTTTCTTGGAACGATGCGGCAGAGATGAAGGATTCAGTCGCAAGAGACGCTTTGGTGATACCCAATAATTCGCGTTCAAACTCAACTGGTGGTTTGCCTTCTGCTTCACGTTGGCGGTTAACGATTTTCACGCGAGCAACTTCGACTTGTTCCCCTTCAAGGAATTCTGAGTCGTAAGCTTTAGTAATTACCGCTTTACGCAACATTTGACGAACGATAACTTCGATATGTTTATCGTTGATTTTTACCCCTTGTAAGCGGTAAACATCTTGTACTTCGTTCACAATGTATTCAGTTACTGCACGTACGCCACGTAAACGTAAAATATCATGTGGTGTTTCAGCACCATCAGAAATCACATCACCACGTTGTACCATTTCACCTTCAAATACGTTGAGTTGACGCCATTTTGGAATCATCTCTTCGTAAGTTTCGCCTTCTGCAGGAGTAATTAATAAACGGCGTTTACCTTTGGTTTCTTTACCGAAAGACACAATACCAGAAATTTCAGCCAAGATAGCTGGTTCTTTTGGTTTGCGTGCTTCAAATAAATCCGCAACGCGCGGTAGACCACCGGTAATATCTTTAGTACCGACAGATTCTTGCGGAATACGTGCTAATGGTTCACCCACTTTTACTGCTGCACCATCGTCTAAACTTACAATTGCTTTACCAGGTAAGAAGTACTGTGCAAGAACATCAGTTTCAGGTAAGAAAATATCGTTGCCATTTGCATCAACTAATTTAATAGTTGGACGTAAATCTTTACCCGCAGTAGCACGTTCACCCACATCTTGAACCACGATTGATGATAAACCTGTTAATTCATCAGTTTGACGCGTTACAGTTAAGCCATCAATAATATCAACGAATTTCACAAAACCAGATACTTCAGAGACAACTGGCATTGTATGTGGATCCCAATTTGCGATAGTTTCACCTGCTGTTACATCTTGGCCGTCACCTTTGCTTAACACAGCACCGTAAGGCACTTTATAGTGTTCTTTAGTACGACCAAATGCATCGGTAATAGTTAATTCAGTATTACGAGAAGTTAATACTAATTTACCTTCATCATTAGTAACGAATTTTGCATTCATTAAGTGTAATGTACCAGTGTTTTTAACTTGTACACTCGATTCTTTCGCTGCCGCAGATGCCGCACCACCGATATGGAACGTACGCATGGTTAACTGTGTACCCGGCTCACCGATAGATTGAGCAGCAATAACACCCACTGCTTCACCTTGGTTAATTAAATGACCACGTGCAAGATCACGACCATAACATTTCGCACATACACCAAAATCAGTATCACAAGTTACAACAGAACGTACTTTTACGCTGTCTACAGAGTTTGCATCCAACACATCACATAGTTTTTCATCTAATAACGTGTTGCGAGGAATTAATACTTCTTCTGTACCTGGTTTTAAAATATCTTCTGCAGCTACACGACCTAACACTAATTCACGAAGTGGAACTTTTTCATCTCCACCTTCGATTAATGGGGTCATAACTAAGCCTTCGTGCGTACCACAGTCATCTTCTACGATCACTAAGTCTTGTGCTACGTCAACTAAACGACGAGTTAAGTAACCTGAGTTCGCTGTTTTTAATGCGGTATCCGCCAAACCTTTACGCGCACCGTGGGTTGAAATAAAGTACTGTAATACGTTCAAACCTTCACGGAAGTTTGCTGTAATTGGGGTTTCGATGATCGAACCATCTGGACGAGCCATCAAACCACGCATACCTGCTAACTGACGAATCTGAGCTGCAGAACCACGCGCACCAGAATCAGCCATCATAAAGATACTGTTAAAGGATGCTTGTTTTTCAGGATTACCTTCGCGATTGATGACTTCTTCTTGAGATAAATTTTCCATCATCGCTTTCGCTACGCGCTCATTCGCCGCGGCCCAAATATCGATTACTTTATTATAGCGTTCGCCAGCAGTCACAAGACCTGATTGGAACTGTTCTTGGATCTCTGCCACTTCTTCTTCCGCTGCAGAAATAATTTCGTATTTCTTCGCTGGAATTTCCATATCATCAATACCAACTGATGAACCAGAACGTGCCGCATAAGCAAAACCGGTATACATAATTTGGTCAGCAAACATTACCGCTTCTTTTAAACCTAAACGACGATATGCTTCGTTAATCAGTTTAGAAATGGCTTTTTTGCCTAATGTTTGATTAAACAATGAATAAGGCATACCTTGTGGTGCAATCATCCATAAAATCGCACGACCGATAGTTGTATCAGTAAGCGTGGTTTTCGCATCAAATTCGCCAGCTTCATTCTTCACATATTCAGTAATACGTACTTTCACGCGAGAATGTAATTCTGCTTCACCTGTACGATATGCTTTTTCAGCTTCTCGAGGATCTTGCAATAACATGCCTTCGCCTTTACCGTTCACTTTTTCACGGGTCATATAGTAAAGACCTAATACCACGTCTTGTGATGGAACGATAATCGGATCACCGTTTGCTGGTGAAAGCACGTTGTTGGTTGACATCATCAACGCACGAGCTTCTAATTGAGCTTCAAGCGTTAATGGAACGTGTACCGCCATTTGGTCACCATCGAAGTCCGCGTTGAACGCCGCACAAACGAGTGGGTGTAATTGAATTGCTTTACCTTCGATTAAGATCGGTTCGAACGCTTGGATACCCAAACGGTGAAGTGTTGGCGCACGGTTCAATAGAATTGGGTGCTCACGAATAACTTCTGCAAGAATATCCCAAACGATCGCATCTTCACGCTCAACCATTTTCTTCGCTGCTTTGATTGTCGTAGCATAACCACGGCTTTCTAATTTAGCGTAGATAAACGGACGGAATAATTCCAAGGCCATTTTCTTCGGCAAACCACATTGGTGTAAGTGCAAGTATGGACCAACAGTGATTACAGAACGACCTGAATAGTCAACACGTTTACCTAATAAGTTTTGACGGAAACGACCTTGTTTACCTTTGATCATGTCCGCTAATGATTTTAATGGACGACGGTTAGAACCCGTAATTGCACGACCACGGCGACCATTATCTAATAACGCATCAACAGATTCTTGTAACATACGTTTTTCGTTGCGCACAATAATATCTGGCGCAATCAAATCTAATAAACGTTTTAAACGGTTGTTACGGTTGATTACACGACGATATAAATCGTTCAGATCTGAAGTCGCAAAACGACCACCATCAAGCGGCACTAATGGACGTAAATCTGGTGGAAGAACTGGTAATACAGTCATCACCATCCACTCTGGTTTATTACCAGATTGAACAAATGCTTCTAATAATTTTAAGCGTTTAGTGATTTTTTTACGTTTAGTTTCAGAGTTAGTTTCTTGTAATTCTTCACGTAATTTTTCACATTCAACTTCAAGATCCATACCTTTTAAGAGATCCTGAATCGCTTCAGCACCCATTTTCGCTTCGAATTCATCTTGCCAACGATCTTCAGCATCAAGGTATTGTTCTTCAGTTAATAATTGACCGCGCTCTAAATCCGTCATACCTGGTTCGGTCACGATGTACATTTCAAAGTAAAGTACACGTTCGATATCGCGCAATGGCATATCTAAAAGCAAACCGATACGAGATGGTAACGATTTTAAGAACCAAATATGTGCAACTGGCGATGCAAGTTCAATGTGGCCCATACGTTCACGACGAACTTTAGTCTGAGTGACTTCAACACCACATTTTTCACAAATCACACCACGGTGTTTTAAACGTTTATATTTACCACATAAACATTCGTAATCTTTTACAGGCCCGAAGATACGCGCACAGAAAAGACCATCACGTTCAGGTTTGAACGTACGGTAGTTAATGGTTTCAGGTTTTTTTACTTCACCAAATGACCAAGAACGGATCATATCTGGGGAAGCTAACCCAATTTTAATCACATCAAAATCTTCACTGGTTTTTGATTGTGCTTTTAAAAACTTAACTAAGTCTTTCACAAATGTTCTCCTGTCGGAGTTAAAGGTTTAAAGTGCGGTTAAAAATTTCGATGTTTTTCCACCGCACTTCGGCGATTTTTCTTTCGTAAGGTGAGTGAATCATAAATTCTTCCCCCCCTACTGATTACTCTTCGTCTAACTCGATATTTAAACCAAGTGAGCGGATTTCTTTCATAATTACATTGAAAGATTCCGGTGTGCCTGGGTCCATGTGTTGGTTACCACTTACGATGTTTTTATACATCTTCGTACGACCATTCACATCATCCGATTTCACCGTTAACATTTCTTGTAAGGTGTAAGCTGCACCGTATGCTTCAAGTGCCCATACCTCCATCTCACCGAAACGTTGACCACCGAATTGAGCTTTACCACCCAATGGTTGTTGTGTAACAAGGCTATAAGAACCAGTTGAACGAGCATGCATTTTGTCATCAACTAAGTGGTTCAATTTGAGCATGTACATATAACCTACTGTTACTGGGCGCTCGAATTTCTCACCTGTACGGCCATCATATAAAGTGATTTGACCTGACGTTGGTAATCCACCAAGTTTTAATAGCTCTTTAATTTCAGCTTCAGCTGCACCATCAAATACTGGTGTAGCAACTGGTAAACCTTTACGTAGATTTTCAGCTAAACGCAATACTTCTTCATCTGTGAAGGTACTTAAATCTACTTTTTGTGAGCCATTACCTAAGTCATACGCTTTTTGGATATAACCACGTAATTTTTCCACTTCTTGTTTTTGTTTAAGCATTGCATTGATTTGATCACCAATACCTTTCGCGGCTAAACCTAAGTGAGTTTCAAGGATCTGACCGATGTTCATACGAGATGGTACGCCCAGTGGATTCAATACGATTTCAACTGGTTGGCCATTCTCATCGTATGGCATATCTTCAACTGGGTTAATTTTCGAGATAACGCCTTTATTACCATGACGACCCGCCATTTTATCACCCGGTTGGATTTGACGTTTCACCGCGAGGTAAACTTTAACCACTTTTAACACGCCCGGTGCAAGATCATCACCTTTGATGATTTTCTTACGTTTTACTTCAAGTTTATGTTCAAACTCTTTACGAAGTTCTTCGTATTGCTCTGCAAGCTGTTCTAACTGATTTTGTTTTTCTTCATCTGCAATGGTTTGTTCTAACCATTTAGTGCGATCTAATTTATCTAATTGCGCTACATCAGCACCACTAGAAATAAGAAGATTACGAACACGAGCAAATAAGCCAGCTTCTAAAATCTCTAACTCTTCCGTTAAATCTTTTTTCGCTTCACGAAGTTGCATTTCTTCGATTTCTAATGCACGTTTATCTTTTTCTACACCATCACGAGTAAAGACTTGAACATCAATAACTGTACCTGATGTACCGTTTGGCACACGTAATGAAGAATCTTTAACATCAGAAGCTTTTTCACCAAAGATTGCGCGTAAAAGTTTTTCTTCTGGGGTTAATTGAGTTTCACCTTTAGGCGTTACTTTACCTACTAAGATGTCACCACCTTTAACCTCTGCACCAACATAAACAATACCAGATTCATCAAGTTTGCTTAACGCTGATTCACCTACGTTTGGAATATCCGCAGTGATTTCTTCTGCACCTAACTTGGTATCACGCGCAACACAAGATAATTCTTGAATATGGATGGTAGTGAAACGGTCTTGTTGAACAACACGTTCAGAAACTAACATTGAGTCTTCGAAGTTATAACCGTTCCAAGGCATGAACGCCACGCGAATATTTTGACCTAATGCAAGCTCACCTAAATCAGTCGAAGGACCGTCTGCTAATACTTCACCACGATTGATTGGATCGCCTAAATTCACACAAGGAATTTGGTTAATACAAGTATTTTGGTTAGAACGGGTATATTTGATTAAATTATAAATATCAATACCAGCTTCACCAGCAATGGTTTCATCTTCATTTACTTTAATAACGATACGAGAAGCATCGACGTACTGAACTGTACCACCGCGTTTTGCAACAACCGCAACACCCGAGTCAAGTGCGATTGGTTTTTCCATACCTGTACCAACTAATGGTTTGTCAGCACGTAATGTTGGAACTGCTTGACGTTGCATGTTCGCACCCATCAACGCACGGTTCGCATCGTCATGCTCAAGGAATGGAATTAATGCAGCCGCAACAGATACCACTTGTTGTGTCGAAACGTCCATATAGTGAATATCTTCAGGTTTATATAAACCTGATTCGCCACGTTCACCACGTGCAGTAACAAAAGCATCAGTAAAACGGTTATTTTCATCTAAGTTTGAGTTTGCCTGTGCGATAATATAGTTTGCTTCATCAATTGCAGATAGGTATTCAATTTCTTCAGTAACTTGACCATCAACCACTTTACGATATGGTGTTTCTAAGAAACCATAATCATTAGTACGTGCAAAAGCAGAAAGTGAGTTGATCAAACCGATGTTTGGACCTTCAGGGGTTTCAATCGGACATAAACGACCATAGTGGGTATTATGTACGTCACGCACTTCAAAGCCTGCGCGCTCACGCGTTAAACCGCCTGGACCTAATGCAGAAATACGACGTTTGTGCGTGACTTCTGATAATGGGTTATTTTGGTCCATAAATTGCGAAAGTTGTGAAGAGCCAAAGAATTCTTTCACCGCTGCAGAAATTGGTTTTGGATTAATTAAGTCTTGCGGTGTGATTGCATCTAAATCACCTAAAGATAAGCGTTCTTTCACCGCTCTTTCTACACGTACTAAACCGATACGGAATTGGTTTTCCGCCATCTCACCTACGCTACGGATACGACGGTTACCCAAGTGGTCAATATCATCCACTTCGCCGCGACCATTACGGATGTCGATCAATTTACGCATTACCGCAATAATATCTTCATTGCTTAAAGTGCCAGCGCCTTCACCTTCTGAGATCGCTAAAGAACGATTGAATTTCATACGACCGACTGCAGATAAATCATAACGTTCTGCAGAGAAGAATAGGTTGTTGAATAAGGCTTCTGAAGATTCCGGTGTTGGTGGTTCACCCGGGCGCATCATACGATAAATTTCGTAAAGCGCACTGGTTTTGTCATAAGTTGGATCGACACGTAACGTTTCAGAAATATATGGACCGTAATCTAAATCATTAGTAAATAAAGTTTCGATCGTGGTGTAACCTGCTTGCGCTAATTTTGCAAGAGTCTCTAAAGAAATCTCACCGTTTGCAGGGCAAATAATTTCACCAGACTCTAAATCAACATAATCTTTAGATGCAACTTTACCTAAAATATATTCAGAAGGTACAACGACTTGTGAAATTTTATCTTTTTCTAATGCCTTGATATGGCGTGCGGTAATACGACGACCACGTTCAACATAAATTTTGCCATTTGCTTCAATATCAAAAGAAGCTGTTTCACCACGTAAACGTTCTGGCACTAAAGTCATTAACAATTTATCGCCAGCGATTTCAAAGGTAATTTTATCAAAGAATAAGTTTAAAATTTCTTCAGTGGTGTAGCCTAATGCACGAAGAATGATTGTTGCTGGTAATTTACGACGACGGTCAATACGCGCAAATAAGTTATCTTTTGGATCGAATTCAAAATCTAACCAAGAACCACGGTAAGGAATAATACGTGCGTTATAAAGTACTTTACCTGAAGAATGGGTTTTACCTTTGTCAGAATCGAAGAATACGCCTGGACTACGGTGTAACTGTGAAACGATAACACGCTCGGTACCATTGATTACGAAAGTACCGTTATCAGTCATTAATGGGATTTCACCCATATAAACTTCATTTTCTTTAATATCTTTGACTGCGCGTGAAGAAGATTCTTTATCGTAGCTCACTAAACGTAATTTTACACGTAAGCCTGCTGCATAAGTTGATCCACGAATTTGGCACTCACGTACATCAAATTCAGGTTCTTCTAAACGATAATCTACATATTGTAATTCTGTATAGCCATTATTGCTTACAATAGGGAATACAGAACGGAATGCCGCTTCTAAACCTTGCTGACCTTCAGGATCTTTTTGAATAAATTTATCAAAAGAATCCAACTGAATGGTTAATAAATAAGGAACATTTAAAACTTGCGGACGTTTACCGAAATCTTTACGAATTCGTTTTTTTTCAGAATAGGAGTAACCCATTGGTTTTCCTCTGCTAACTGTTCAGTGACCTAGCCACAAACTAACTGTGACGTGAATGACCGTTAAAATGACCGCACTCTGAACCTTACTTCTGTAGTGGGGTGACAACTCAAATTACATAGGACGACAACTTGAGCAAAACAACGACAAATAACGGTGAATCTGCCATTGCATGGATGTGCTTTCTATCAAAAACACGGTTAAATTAAACAATAGAAGGTCAAAATTGATTAAAAATCAATCTAAATCTTTGCTAATTTTAAGGCGGTAAATTTTAAATGAATGCAGCTTTCTCGTCAAGTTTAAAACTTATGGAGAAATTTTATGAAATAAAAAACCGCACTTTCAAAAAGTGCGGTTTAAAATCTATCAATTCTTTAAATTATAAAGAAGCTTGATCAACAGTAACACCTGCACCCATAGTGGTAGAGATGCTTACTTTCTTGATAAAGATACCTTTAGCAGTAGTTGGTTTTGCTTTGTTTAAAGCAGCCAATAATGCTTGAAGGTTTTCTTTTAATTGAACTTCAGAGAAGTTTGCTTTACCGATAGTGGTGTGGATGATACCGTTTTTATCATTACGATAACGGATCTGACCAGATTTAGCATTTTTAACTGCTTCAGCAACGTTTGGTGTTACAGTACCAACTTTAGGGTTTGGCATTAAACCACGTGGGCCTAATACTTGACCTAATTGACCAACAACACGCATTGCATCAGGAGAAGCGATAACAACATCAAAGTTCATTTCGCCTTTTTTGATTTGCTCTGCTAAATCTTCCATACCAACTAAATCAGCACCTGCTTCTTTAGCTGCATCTGCGTTAGCACCTTGAGTAAACACAGCTACGCGTACTTCACGACCAGTACCGTGTGGTAATACAGTTGCACCACGAACGTTTTGGTCAGATTTACGAGGATCGATACCTAAGTTTACTGCAACGTCAACACTTTCAACGAATTTAGCTGTTGCGAATTGTTTTAATACCGCGATCGCTTCGTTGATTTCGTATGCTTTAGTAGAATCTACGCCAGCTTTGATTGCTTTCATTTTTTTAGTCAATTTAGCCATCGTATTATTCCTCCACCACTAAGCCCATAGAGCGAGCAGTACCAGCAATTGATTTCATTTTGGTTTCGATAGACGCGCCAGTCATATCTGCTGCTTTAGTTTCAGCGATTTGACGAACTTGATCTAAAGTTACTTTACCCACTTTCTCTTTGTTCGGTTTACCAGAACCAGATTTGATACCTGCAGCTTTTTTCAATAATACTGCTGCTGGTGGAGTTTTAGTTACGAAAGTAAATGAACGGTCTGCATATACAGTGATAACAACCGGAATTGGTAAACCTTTTTCTAAACTCTCAGTACGAGCGTTGAATGCTTTACAGAATTCCATGATGTTCACACCTTGTTGACCTAATGCAGGACCAACTGGTGGTGATGGGTTTGCCATACCAGCTGCAACTTGCAACTTAACATAGGCTTGGACTTTTTTTGCCATTTTAGTTTTCCTCTAATTGGGTAATAACGCTATTAAATAGCTCCCCGATAATTTTCAGTGCAACATTCATTGCACCACACAAAAATATGAGCCGCGAACGGCTCATAATGGGCGCGGATTATATTAAAAGTGCGGTTGTTTTTCAAGCACTTCTTAAATCCACTATAAGAAATTATTGTGCATCACCAATTAACACTGAATCCAATGCAATTTCAATCATATCATTGAATGTTAATTGACGTTCTTCTGCTGTGGTTTGTTCGTGAGTACGGATATGGTCAGACACGGTACAAATCGTTAATGCTTTCGCACCATATTCTGCAGCCACCCCATAAATACCAGCAGCTTCCATTTCCACGCCTAAAATGCCGTATTTTTCCATCACGTCAAACATTTCTACATCAGGTGTATAGAATAAATCCGCCGAGAATAAGTTACCTACACGAACGGCTTTGCCTTTTGCTTTTGCAGCTTGAACAGCGGCTTGTGTCATATCGAAATCAGCAATAGCTGCAAAGTCGTTATCTTTGAAACGAATACGGTTTACTTTTGAATCAGTACATGCGCCTAAACCGATAATTACATCGCGCACTTTTACGTCCATACGAACAGCACCACAAGAACCTACACGGATAATTTTTTTCACGCCGTATTCAGTAATTAATTCTTTCGCGTAAATAGAGCAAGATGGAATTCCCATACCATGACCCATAATAGAAATTTTACGACCTTTGTAAGTACCGGTATAACCAAGCATATTACGAACATTCGTTACTTCAACAACATCTTGTAAAAAAGTTTCTGCAATGTATTTTGCACGAAGTGGATCGCCTGGCATTAAAACAACATCAGCAAATGCACCTTCAGGCGCGTTAATATGTGGAGTCATAATTTTCCTTCCTTTTTTCAAATGTAAAAATAAAAAGTGCGGTCATTTTTCACCGCACTTATCCGAGAATTAAAGCGCTGCAGCACCGAGTCCGATGAACAAGCCAGCAATCGTTGCACTCATTAAGTTTGCTAAAGTACCTGCGATTACCGCTTTCAAGCCTAAACGTGCAACATCACTACGGCGGTTTGGCGCCATTCCACCTAAACCACCGATTAAGATTGCAATTGAGCTGAAGTTAGCAAAACCACAAAGTGCGAAAGTAATAATTGCTTTGGTTTTTTCAGTTAATACAATCGCAGAATCTGGTTGCAAGTATTTTGCAAATTCAAGGTAACCTACGAATTCGTTAACCGCTAACTTCATCCCGATCATTTGTCCTGCGATACCGGCCTCAGTGCCGTCAGTTACACCGATTAAATATGCCAATGGTTTGAAAACTAAACCAAAGATAGATTGTAAAGTTACGTCGCCATAGCCGAACCAGCCACCAACGCCACTTAAAATACCGTTAATTAATGCAATTAAACCAACGAATGCGATTAACATTGCACCTACGTTTAATGCAAGTTGCATACCTGCACTCGCACCACCTGCCATTGCTTCAAGTACGTTAGTTGGTTTTTCTGAATCATTGTCTTCCGGTTGTTTATCAGAAAATTGTTCTGTTTGTGGGAACATTAATTTCGCAAATAATAAACCTGCTGGTGCCGCCATAAATGACGCAGCGATTAAGTATGTCAATGGCACACCCATTCCAGCATAACCTGCCATTACTGAACCAGCGATAGACGCTGTACCACCCACCATGATGGCAAATAATTCAGATTGGGTCATATTTTTAATGTAAGGGCGAACCACCAATGGTGCTTCAGTTTGACCTACGAAGATGTTCGCAGCAGCTGACATGGATTCTGCTTTTGAAGTACCCAATGCTTTTTGCAATGCACCGCCCAATACTTTAATCACCACTTGCATAATGCCAAGATAATAAAGCACAGAAATTAAGCCAGAGAAGAATACAATAATTGGTAATACTTTCACTGCAAAAATGAAACCTGAAGGTTTGCTTGGATCAGCTAAACCACCAAATACAAAGTTAATACCTTCATTACCATAAGCAATAACATTTGATACGGCATCAGCAGTTGCACCAAGTGCTTGTTTACCTGCTGGCACATATAAAATAAGGGCGGCAAATCCAACTTGGATTGCTAACGCCCCGAGCACGGTTCTGATACTAATCGCTTTACGATTATTGGAAAGTAACACGGCAATAGCGATTAATACGACCATTCCCAAAATGCTGCTTAACACACTCATTTGATTCCCCTAGATTGGTTAAGTTAATAAAAAAGTCGGCTTATTCTACTTGTTTTCTCACAAAAAGTCGGCGAGTTTTCACCGCACTTTTTTGTAAACGACTACAAAATAGTCAAAACCTTGTTAATTCCACATTGACGCGCATAAGCAGCCAATGCATTAGTTTCTTCCGCACTTGGAATATGCGTTGATAACCCAGTTTCATCGCGCGCACCTTTACTATGCACACGGATAATTTTTAATGCCACATCAGGATAATTTCGTAAAAGTAGCGCAACTTTGCCCACCAAATGTTCAGCATCAAAAAAATTCTTTAAAAAAACTAACCGCACTTCTTCCACTTTATTTAACGGCAACAAGGCAGCCAGATTTTGTAAATTTCGCTCAAGTTTATCGTTTTTTATATGTAAACGTTCGGGTATCACTTTCTGTGGCACGATTCCTGTTTGATTTTGTCGGTCAAAACAGAGTATTTGTAAACCAGCACCCTCTCCTTTCAGATCGAATAAAAATTTATCAGTGACATCGATTAACGAACGAATACGCTCAAACTCAAAAAAGCCGCAACTATCCAAATAACAGGTTAATCCTTGTGAACGTAAAGCCTCAAATAGCGGGACAAGTTTTTTATGATGGATAGTCGGTTCACCACCTGAAATTGTTACGCCGCGAATAAATGGAACTGCCTCCATAACCTGTTCATACAAATACTGCAAACTAACCAATTTCGCATTTTCCGTATAACGAGGAATAGTTTCTGGATTATGGCAATACAAGCAATTTAGCTTGCAACCTTGCAGAAAAATGCTCGAACGATTGCCTTGCCCTTCTACATTTGAAAAAGGAATAATCCGATGCAACGGCACAAAAATCTCAGAGAGTGCGGTCATTTTTCCAATTATTTTTCAGCGGTGACATCTTTTTCATCGCGCAATTGGCGATCAAACACGTTGGCACATTCATCCGTACCCGAGCCATACCAGGTTGTGTCGCGTAATGCGACTTCGCCTTTACGGTATTTTTCAACTTCGCTTTTCTTCACCAAATAACCCGTAACGCGAATTAAATCTGTATTTTTCAAATAGGTGGTAATGTAGCGATAACCTAAAGAGAATGCACCATCAATAATATCCACCACCGCATCGCAGTGATCCACATAAGTTTGATCAAAGGCGAATAAATCCCCTGTACCAGATGGGAAATACTTATGGAATGGTGCAGACTGTTTTAAATGTGCAAGTAACGTTGGTTCTTCGCCTACACGAATACGGTGAGCCGGCGCGTTACGTTTGTCTTCTTCGTGGTTACTTGCGCCAACTTGCGCATGTAATAAATAACGATTGCCAGTGCGTTCTGCATAAACCCCTTCATGTGCATCGGTGATTTCTTTCAATTTATCCATAATTGCTGTCGCAATTTCATCACCACGAGCACTCTTACCAAAGGTTTCATTTAAGCCTTCACATTGCAATAAGTGGTTTGCTGCATCTGCCAAGCCCACAATTGCGAACATCCCCGTAAAATTAGTGCGTTTGATAAAGCCTTCTTTTTCGAGGAATGAACTGTTAAAGAAATTACTTTCTTCCACTACAAATTTGTGTCGTTTATCCATGGTTGAAAGAGCACATTTCGCCACACGTGGTAATAATTCGTTTACCATTTCATCCGCACTTTTACACGCGCGAGCAATCGTCCCTAGACGTAAACGTGTTAATGTGTAAGCACCGCCACATTCAGGCAATGCGTTATAGCAACTTGCTACACCATATTCTTCACCTAGATCAGAAATATAATAAGCATCGTTTGCAAAAGATGGTTTAGAAACTAATAAACAGGCTTTTGCTGCAAGTTCAGCAAACTCACGGCTCGTTTTGGATTTATCATAACGAATGGTCATATTCGGTGTTGGCGCTTCAAGCTCAATCACTGCACGTAAAATCAAGCGACCCGCTTTCGTATCATAAGGCCCAATATTGGCATGACAGAATGAATCAGGCACAGTTTTGTCGATATGATTTAAGAAACGTTTAATTTTGATGTAGTCTTTTTCTTCATCAGTAATGAAAGGTTCGAGCAATACATCAAGACGACCAACATAAACAGGATAAGTTGTAATCGATGGCACGTGGGAATAAAGAATCAATAATCCATCAAGTGCTTCATCCAGATCTTTTGGTGGCGGCAACTCTAAAAATTCGCAGCCTTTTTTAATATACACATTGTAATCAGGCAGGATATAGCGAGGGCGATAAATAGCATAACCTTCACATAAATCACAAATCATCTGATTCTGTAAAAAGCCCCATTCTTCATCGGTATAGCCAAGCAAATCGCGAGGATCAAATAAACGCTCAGCAATATTGCCTAATGTCATTAATTTTTGATGATAAGTCAGATTATTGGCTTTAACCGTATCGAGAATATCTTGAAGTGTTGCTAACATAATTTTCTCCCATTAAGAATTGGGCATATTGTACGAAATGGAGAGATATTAGACAATTTTCAAAATGTGAGTAAGATCACAGTTTTAGAAATTAATATTGATACAAATGGTCGTGTATTTCTATAAGATACAATTCTAAAATAGAACATTAAATTGTTTCATTTTTTCTACATTTCCTTTTATTATGGCAAGAATTAAAAGGATATTTTATGAAGAAAAAAGTACGTGTTATTCCCCATACATCTTGGGCGGCGACATCTCTTTGGTCGTTGGACATCAAAACATTGTCAGTTTTGATCTTTGCCTTATCAATCCTCGGTATCGGCGATGGATTAATCGTGCTTTCGAATTTAGGTTCAACGCCTTGGACGGTGCTTTCACAAGGCATTGCAATACAAACTAATATGAGCATTGGTTGGGCATCATTTTTTATCAGTTGTATCGTAATGATAGCCTGGTTTCCACTAAAACTTCGATTAGGATTGGGCACTCTACTTAATATCGTTATTATTGCTTTTTTCCTTGGTCTCACAACAAAAATACTGGCCACACCAAGCTCATTGGCAGAACAACTATTATGTGGTGCGGTGGGCTTATTACTTTATGGCTTAGGCACAGCCTTATATCTTACCTGCCATTTAGGCGCGGGACCAAGGGATGGATTAATGGTTGGTTTCTGTCAAAGATTTTATTTAAAAGTGAGCATCGTCAGAACAAGCATTGAAATCTTTGTTTGTATTCTAGGGTTTATTCTTGGTGGCACCGTCGGTCTGGGGACAATTATTTTTGCCGCCAGTATAGGATGGATAGTTCAGATTTGCTTAAACATCATTGCGCAATGCCCACATTTTTCTCACAAAGGGGAAAATGGTTACTAAAGCATTATTTATTGAAATTAAACCTAGATTCATTTGAGTCTCTTTTCCCGCGGGTGAGCAAAATGCAAGATGCTTATCGATATCATTAATCGGTTTCCAGCGTCTTGGCTGAGAAGAACGACTATTTGGATAAAACCCGATAGTCGGAATATTAAACGCACTGCTCAAATGCAATGGCCCAGTAGATCCCGCAATAAATAAATCCGCACAAGCCAAAGAATGCGCAAAATCCACTAAACCTTTATTCTTATCGTAAACGACTACGCGAGAATCACTCACCATGTTTGCCAATTCATGGGCCTTTTCACTTTCGCCAGGCCCTGCTGTCAGCACAATATTGCAATCAAATTCAGCTAATAAGCCTTTAATTAAATCCGCATATTGCGCTAAAGAGAGATTCGTAGCGGAACCACCGGAACCACTATGCACAAAGATCCATTTTTTATTTGCGGAAAGCCCTAAGCTCTCTTGCAAGAAAACACGTTGATTTTCCACCGCACTTTTCTCAAAGGTTAAATAAGGCGGTTTAGGTTCAACAACTGGCATATTATGCTTGTGCAAAAAAGCGCGGGCTAAATCTTGATTGTATTCAGCTTCAGATTTTTCAGAACGAGAACGACGTTGTATTAGGCGGTGATTATAGAGAATTTGAACCCATTTCGTTGCTGGCGCGAGACGATATTTAATCCCACTTTTCCAAGCGAGTTTTCCATTATGGGTATTGGAAAAAAAACTAATCATTCCATCAAACTGCTGCGCTTTGATTTCCTGCACAAGACGTTTGAAATCCGTTTTATCATTTTTTTTGCTATCAATAATGACATGATCAATAAACGGACAAACTTCCGCTAAAGGCGCAGTGTAACTCGGAACAAGAGCGGTTAATTTTAAAGAAGGATTCGATAACTTCAGCATAGCAAAAGCGGGCCATGCTTGCATAAAATCGCCTAATTTATCGTTACGAATAACTAAGATCTTTTCCATAATTTCTCCGCTAAAATAAAAAACCGCACTTGAAAGTGCGGTCGTATTTTATGTTATTTTTGTGGATTATAAAACATCAACACAATTTAAGTCTTCGAAAGATTGTTCTAAGCGTTTAGACATAGATTCTTCCATTTTACGTAACCAAACACGTGGATCGTAGTATTTTTTGTTTGGTGCATCTGGACCTTCTGGGTTACCTAATTGACCTTGAAGATAAGCTTCATTTGCTTTATAGAAATTCAAAATACCATTCCAAGATGCCCATTGAGTATCAGTATCAATGTTCATTTTGATTGCACCGTAGCTAATTGCTTCGCGGATTTCTTCGCGGCTAGAACCTGAACCACCGTGGAAGACGAAGTTAATTGGTTTTGCAGGAAGATTACGTTCTTTCGCAACGAACTCTTGTGATGCACCTAAAATAGATGGTTTTAATTTTACGTTACCTGGTTTGTAAACACCATGTACGTTACCGAATGCCGCTGCAACGGTAAAGTTAGGGCTTACTGGATTTAATTGATCGTAAACATAAAGCACGTCAGATGGTTGAGTATATAAACGAGACTCATCAACACCAGAATTATCTACACCATCTTCTTCACCACCAGTAATACCGATTTCGATTTCAAGGGTCATCCCCATTTTATCCATACGAGCGAGGTATTCACGGCAGATAGCCATATTTTCTTCCATTGGCTCTTCAGAAAGATCAAGCATGTGAGAAGAGAATAATGGACGGCCAGTTTCTGCGAAGTGTTTTTCACCAGCGTCAAGTAAACCATCAATCCATGGAAGTAATTTTTTCGCAGCGTGGTCAGTGTGAAGAATAACAGGAACACCGTATTCTTTAGCTAAAGTATGAACGTGTTTCGCTCCAGCAATCGCACCAAGTACATCAGGACGAGCACCGCTTGCAGGTTTAATACCTTTACCCGCATAAAACGCCGCACCACCGTTAGAAAATTGAATAATAACTGGCGCTTTTACGCGTGCAGCAGTTTCTAACACGGCATTAACTGAGTCAGAACCCACGCAGTTTACTGCTGGGATAGCAAAGTTATGCTCTTTTGCATAAGCAAAGATTTTTTGCACATCTTCACCTGTTACGACACCAGGTTTCACGATATCTAATAATTTAGCCATACTTGTGTTTCCTTTTTATGTTTAGCGGGACAAACCCACAATTGGAGAATTTTTTTGACTTTTTATTGATGGCGACATTTTTAATGATCGCCATCGATATGTCACATAGGAAAAGTGCGGTTAGTTTTTCGCACGTTTTTCAAGAATTTCTACTGCTGGTAATACTTTGCCTTCTACGAATTCTAAGAACGCGCCGCCACCCGTTGAAATGTAAGAGATCTTGTCTGCAATACCGAATAAATCGATAGCCGCTAAAGTATCACCGCCACCTGCGATAGAGAATGCATCGCTATTTGCAATTGCGTGAGAAATGATTTCAGTCCCTTTACGGAAGTTAGGGAACTCAAACACGCCAACTGGGCCATTCCATAAAACGGTTTTTGCATTTTTGATGATTTCAGCCAATTGTTCTGCAGATTTATCACCAATATCGAAGATAGATTCCTCATCTTTCACTTCGTTTACCGATTTTTCTGTTGCGGCTGCCGTTTCAGAGAATTCTAAACCTACACGCACATCAACTGGCACAGGAATATCTGTATTTGCGGCTAATTCTTTCGCAACTGGAATTAAATCAGCTTCATATAAAGATTTACCTACATTGTGGCCTGCTGCTGCGATGAAAGTATTTGCAATCCCCCCGCCCACAATAATTTGGTCAGCGATTTTTGAAAGAGAATTTAATACTTCTAATTTAGTTGAAACTTTAGAACCACCAACAATAGCCACCATTGGGCGAGCTGGCTCTTTTAAGGCTTTACCTAATGCATCTAACTCAGCGGCTAATAATGGACCTGCACAAGCGATTGGTGCAAATTCTGCAACGCCGTAAGTTGATGCTTGCGCACGGTGAGCCGTCCCAAACGCATCCATTACAAATACATCACAAAGTGCGGCATATTTTTTACCTAATTCTGGATCGTTTTTCTTTTCACCTTTGTTCACGCGTACGTTTTCTAAAACAACGATTTCGCCTTCTTTAACATCTACGCCGTTTAAATAGTCTTGTTCTAAACGCACATTGAAGCCTGCGTTTTTTAAGTAATCAACAACTGGTTGTAAAGAATCTTCTGGTTTAAATTCACCTTCAGTTGGACGACCTAAGTGAGAAGTTACCATCACTT
The DNA here is from genome assembly GCF_002998595.1 of Haemophilus sp. oral taxon 036. NCBI lineage: Bacteria > Pseudomonadati > Pseudomonadota > Gammaproteobacteria > Pasteurellales > Pasteurellaceae > Haemophilus > Haemophilus sp. oral taxon 036. Next base: position 994,546 of record NZ_CP027235.1, on the reverse strand, counting down.
TTGCGCCTTTTTCTAAGGCTAATTTTAAAGTAGGAATGGTCGCACGAATACGCGCATCTGATGTCACTTTGCCATCTTTTACTGGCACATTAAGATCCGCACGGATAAACACACGTTTACCGGCTAAATCTAAATCGGTCATTTTGATTACTGACATAATCTATCCTCTTGTTAAGTTAAAATTAAAATTGAAAACTTTTCGTATTATACCTACTTCGCGCTAGGTTGTAACGATTTAGATCAAAGAAATTCTTATTTGCTTTGGCAATTCATCACCTGCCATTTTTTATCATAACAAATGAATAATTCGTTTCGGCTTGCACCTAAATAAGCATTTTTTAATTGTGGATTATGTTGTTTCATCCAACGAAAAAGTTCATTACGGCTTAAATTTTGATTCGGTAATTTTAATGAGCTAAATAATTCCTGCTCCTTAGCAAAATATTGCTGGGCAGAATCAAACGCGCAGCTGCCGTGTTTTTCCCATTCTCCTTGTAATAATTGTTCACCGGGTGAAATAGCCAAATATTGTGCTAATAAATCTTTTGGCAATGCGGGTAAATCGCCCTTGCAAAAACGTGGATGATCCGTCACTGAAAGTGCATTCGCATTTTGAGGCCACAGCCCATGAACGACCCAACCTAAAGCGCGGTTATTTCCGCATTGATATTGAGAAGAGGAAGGCAGCTGATTACCATATTTTTCACGCTGAATATCACAAAATCCAGGCGACCAAGATAATGCCAACATATAATAATCTACAGGCGCCTTTGCATTTTGCCCGATAGGGTCATCGCGCATAATTACATCATAATTAGCAAATACATTCGGATTTTTCACCGCACTTTTTTCAATATCCGTCCGCTTTGTCTCAAATTGAGGCTCAAATTTAGGCTCAGATGATTTTGTTTGCTTAGTCTGTTCGATTGTAGGAGAAGGTGATTGATTTTTAGTTTTGGTTGAATCGGTAAAATATTGCCAAATTGCTAATACAACGAGGACAATAAGAGAAAGGGAGGAAGTGAGTTTTTTCATAAATTTTGTTTAGTTTTTGTCAATCAAGTTTTTGTCGGCTATAATTCGCCGCTTTCAACTTTCTATTAAGGATCACAATGGCATTACTCATCACTAGCAAATGTACTAACTGCGATATGTGCTTACCAGAATGCCCGAACGAAGCCATTTCCATTGGCGATGAGATTTATGTGATCGATCCTGTACTTTGCACGGAATGTGTCGGCCATTACGACACCCCAACCTGCCAAAAAGTTTGCCCAATCACTAACTGTATTAAGCCCGATCCTGAACATCAAGAAACCGAAGAACAGCTTTGGGAACGCTTTGTGATGATTCATCATTCAGATAAGTTGTAATTAAACTGTTATATCTTTTAAGCTAAATAGTGCGGTTAATTTTGAGCTTATTTTTATTATCAAAAAACTGAAATTTTTCACCGCACTTTTATCTATAAAAAGAACTATATTGAGTGACTTTTCTTCACATTATCCTGCTACGGCCGGTAAATATCCCCATTGAATTAAAAATGGAATGACCATAATCACCACGCCAATTAATAACGCAAACACCAAAGCAAAATTACCGCCAGCAACACGATATGGCAATGTTGGATTTTCAATACGTGTACGCCATGCCAAGCCAATTGGTAAAATTAAGCAATAGAACGCACACAACAAACCAGCGTAACTTAATGCAGTAATAAATCCTTCAGGATAAAACAATGCAAATACAAGTGGCGGTAAAAATGCGGCAATGGTTAATACAAAGCGATTATTTGGCAAGTGATAGCGTTTGAATAAATCACCTAATCCTTCAAACACACCAAGCATTACACCCAAGAATGAAGTAATTAAAGCGAGTGATGAGAACACGCGCACCACTTCCCCCATAAAATGAGAACCTGTGATTTCACGTGTTGCATTCACTAAGCCATTTAGCGTTGGGTCAGCTTGTAAAATACGCACAAATTCACTTTGACTTAATACACCATGAGTTGCTAACTGCCATACAAGATAAGCAGCTAATGGAATCGCGGTACCAATCAAAATAGCACGACGGAATTTTTCTACACTTCCACCTAAGTAGCTATTTACACTCGCCATAATGACGTGGAAACCGAAAGAGGTAAAAAATATCGGTGCAGCAGAAACTACAAAAGCATAATCCAAAGGCAATGCCATTAAATTATCTGTTGCCACTTTGGGAAGCATCATAAACAGCACAAAAGCAAAGGCGACTAACTTACCAATAAATAACACGCGAGTTAAACCATCCACGCCTTTCGTTCCTATAACGACAAAAGAACCTAATACCACAGTAAAGATAATAATCGCGGTTTTAAGCGACATCGCTTCCATTCCAAAAGCAGTTGGCAAACCTGAAAGTAAAGATCCACCACCCGTAATATAAGCGGCTGAAAGTGCATAAAGTAAAATTAACAAACTCAACGTTGCTAAAATACGTCCAGGAACGCCAAAATATTTTTCAGCTAGCGTGGCCACACCGTCATCTAACTGATCCGCTGTTTGATACACTTCTACAAACAACAATCCACTGTAAACCAACAAAACCCACAAGCCCACGAGCAATAACACGGTGTAACCAAAGCCCATGCCCGCTGATGTAAGCGGCATAGCAAGCATACCTGCACCAATGGTTGTGCCTGCAATAATCAGCGCACTCCCAAATGTTTTATTCTGTAACATAAAATTATCCTTATAGTGTTGTGTTTGAAAACTAATTTAAAGTTGACCGCACTTTTCTTTATAATGTAAACGGCAAACAGAAAGGTAAGAGTCATTGCCGCCAATTTGAATTTGCGCGCCTTCTTTAATAACCTCGCCTTGATCATTTAAGCGCAAAACAAAATTAGCCTTACGGCCACAATAACAAATTGTTTTTAATTCTTCGAGTTGATCTGCCCAAGCCAATAAATATTTACTTCCTTCAAAAAGTTCCGCTTGGAAATCTGTACGCAAGCCATAACAAAGCACAGGGATTTTGAGTTTATCAACGACATTACTCAACTGGTAAACTTGTTGTTTGCTAAGAAATTGAGCTTCATCCACCAACACGCAATGCACTTTTTCTTCTTTTAAGTGCTCATTGATTTCATCAAACAAATTGGTTTCCGAGCGGAATAAAAAGGCGTCTTGCGAAATACCAATACGCGATGTGACTTTCCCTACACCAAAACGATCATCAATCGCAGCCGTATAAACTAATGTGTTCATATCGCGCTCACGATAGTTATAGGAAGATTGTAGCAACGTCGTTGATTTTCCAGCGTTCATTGTGGAGTAATAGAAGTAGAGTTTCGCCATTTTTTCTCCTAAATTGCTGGTAATTCCGTCATTGCCCAACGAGGCTTAACATCAATAGCCAGATCGCTATACTGACCTTGTTTTAAACGTAAAAAACCTGTGTAAGCAATCATTGCACCATTATCTGTACAAAATTGAGGTTGAGGATAAAACACTTCACCACCTAAATTTTGCATTAAGTGCGCAAGCGTTTCTCGGAGTTTTTTATTTGCGCTCACCCCTCCGGCAATCACTAAACGTTTATAACCTGTTTCTTTCAATGCACGCTTACATTTAATAGCAAGTGTATCTACCACCGCATCTTGGAAAGCATAAGCAATATCCGATTTAGTTTGTTCTGTTAGTTCACCCTCGTTTTTAATCGCTTGATTAATCGTATTCGCAGCAAACGTTTTTAAACCTGAAAAGCTAAAATCAAGGCCTGCACGATCTGTCATTGGGCGTGGAAATGTGAAACGATTTGGCGAGCCTTTTTCTGCTAAACGAGAAAGTGCTGCACCGCCCGGATAATCTAATCCAAGTAATTTTGCTGTTTTATCAAAGGCTTCGCCGGCAGCATCATCAATGGATTCGCCAATCACTTCATATTTTCCTACACCATCGACACGCACTAATTGAGTGTGACCACCCGATACCAACAAAGCAACAAAAGGAAAGTGCGGTGAATTTTCATCAAGCATTGGCGCAAGTAAATGCCCTTCCATATGATGAACACCAATCGCAGGAATATTCCACGCATAAGCTAAAGAACGCGCAATCGTAGCGCCGACGAGCAATGCACCGACAAGCCCTGGGCCACTCGTATAAGCAATACCATCAATATCGCTCGCCGTTAAGTTAGCTTCTTCTAACGCAGCTTTAATGAGAGGAGCAGTTTTACGAATATGATCGCGTGATGCTAATTCAGGAACCACACCACCATAATCTGCATGCAGGGCAATTTGAGTATAAAGTTGATTAGCAATTAACCCTTTTTCTTCATCATAAATCGCCACGCCCGTTTCATCACACGAGGTTTCAATGCCTAAGATTTTCATTGATTTTCTTAATTTATTACCTAAAATGTTGCGCGATTTTACCCTGTTTAAGAGGTTTTAACCAGTTGAAACCACAAATATTAAGGTGAATTGGCATTCTTTCCTTTACTTTTTCCCTAAAAGTAGATTAGAATTGCGTCCTTTATTAAATTTACCATTTGCACAGTGGTGCTTTGGTGAAAATAAAATTTTAAATTGCAATTAAATTAAACTCATTGAGGTGATTGGCTTATGCCTGTAATTAAAGTACGTGAAAACGAATCATTTGACGTAGCTTTACGTCGTTTCAAACGCTCTTGCGAAAAAGCGGGAATCTTAGCTGAAGTACGCGCTCGCGAATTTTACGAAAAACCAACTACAATTCGTAAACGTGAAAATGCAACACTTGCAAAACGTCACGCAAAACGCAACGCTCGCGAAAACGCGCGCAATACCCGTTTATACTAATTTATAGTATTTTCTGACTCGAGTTAAGACAAACCGTGAATCCTTTGGACTCACGGTTTTGTTACTTTAAGCAAAACAAAAATCTACGCCAAAAACGACCGCACTTTCACACCACGATCACGGAGGCTCGACAATGAAAGGTTCTATTCCACGCCCCTTTATTGATGATTTGCTGACAAAGTCCGATATTGTCGATGTGATTAACACGCGCGTAAAACTAAAAAAAGCTGGCCGCGATTATCAAGCCTGCTGCCCTTTCCATCACGAAAAAACACCATCCTTCACGGTTAGTCAAAAGAAACAGTTTTATCATTGCTTCGGCTGTGGCGCACACGGTAATGCCATTTCCTTTTTAATGGATTATGACAAACTTGAATTTGTAGAGGCTATTGAAGAACTTGCAGCGATGGCAGGGCTTGAAGTTCCTTACGAAAAACGCGCTAATAACAGCGGGAAACCTCAAGCTAATTATCAAACCAAACGAAATCTCTATGAATTAATGCAAGAGATTGCCAAGTTTTATCAAAGCCAATTGCCATTAAATACGCAAGCGCAAGAATATTTACAACAACGTGGGCTTTCGGCTGAAATTATTGAGCGTTTCCAAATTGGGTTTGTACCGAATGCAATGGATACGGTATTGCGTAAATTTGGTGTCAATCGCGAAGAACAACAAAAACTCATTGAGTTAGGCATGCTTTCTCGAAATGATCGTGGCAATATTTACGATAAATTCCGAAATCGCATTATGTTTCCAATTCGCGATAAACGTGGGCGCACAGTGGCTTTTGGAGGGCGGGTATTAACGGATGAAAAACCGAAATATCTGAATTCGCCAGAAACCATTACTTATCATAAAGGTAACGAGCTTTATGGTTTGTATGAAGCCTTACAAGCCAACGATGAACCAAAACAATTACTTGTTGTTGAAGGTTATATGGATGTGGTGGCATTAGCACAATTTGGCGTGGATTATGCGGTAGCTTCTTTAGGGACATCCACGACATCAGAACAAATTCAACTTATTTTTCGTTCGACTGAGCAAGTTGTTTGTTGTTACGATGGTGACAGAGCAGGGCGTGATGCGGCTTGGCGCGCACTAGAAAATGCGTTACCTTATTTAGAAGATGGTAGACAACTCAAATTTATTTTCTTGCCTGATGGAGAAGATCCTGATACTTACATTCGCGAATATGGCAAAGAAAAATTTGAAGAATATATCGAAAGTGCACAATCTTTAAGCGAGTTTATGTTTGCTCACTTAAGTCCACAAGTTGATTTTTCTAGCAAAGAAGGGCGCGGAAAATTAGTTGCTCTGGCTGCACCGTTAATTCGTCAAATTCCAGGAGAAATGCTGCGCTTGTCGCTACGCAATATGCTTGCTCAGAAACTTGGGATTTTTGATCAAACACAGCTAGAAAACCTTATCCCAAAACAATTAGAACAAGCCAATACACAACAAAAAGTCGCTAATAATAAGATCAAGAAGACACCAATGCGAATGGTCATTTCATTGCTTCTGCAAAATCCTGAATTAGTAAAACGTATGTCTGAAAGCGGCGTGCAAGCATTACGTGCAGAAGCTGGTTTTGAAATTCTGGAAAAATTGACCACACTTTGTCGCCAACGAGAAGGGATTACGACTGGGCAGATTTTAGAGCACTTCCGTGATACTCCTTACTGCAATCCCCTTGAAATACTGGCGACTTGGGATCATTTATTAGACGAAGCAGAGATGATCAATGCATTTTCACAAAACTATCGTCGCTTAAATATTCAAGCCATTGAGCGAGACATTGAAATGCTTATTGCTAAAGAACGATCTGAAGGACTTACTAACGAGGAAAAAACAGTGCTCGTTCACCTTTTAGCGGGTAAAGAACTACAGAAAAAACAGTTAGTTAATCCGCAATAACAATGATAAAATCGTAAGTTCGTAACAAGAATTATATTGCTACTATCACATCAAGCAAAACGGATATAAAAATGGAAAAAAATCAACAATCTACGGCTGAACAATATTCAGAACAAATTGAACAACTGATGGAATTAGGTCGCACTCAAGGTTATTTAACCTATGCAGAAATTAATGATTTATTACCAGAAGATGTCATCGACCCTGAATATTACGATAAGTTGCTACAAACGCTGCAAAATGATGCAGGGATTCCTGTCTTGGACGAAGCCCCAGAAAGCGATGAGATGATGTTGAATGACACCATTCCGGATGAAGATGCGGTAGAAGAGGCAACCCAAATTCTTTCAAATGTAGAATCTGAAATCGGTCGAACAACCGATCCTGTCCGTATGTATATGCGTGAAATGGGAACGGTTGATCTTCTTACTCGCGAAGATGAAATCAGCATTGCAAAACGTATTGAAGAAGGAATTGATGAAGTTCAAACATCCATTGCAGCCTATCCTGAAGCTTTAAATGGGTTGCTAAAAAATTATGATGATGTGGAAAAAGGAAACTTCCGTTTAGCTGACTTAATTACAGGTTTTGTCGATCCAAATGCCGAAATAGAAGAACATAATGTCATTGACGAAAACTTTTCTGAAAACGGAGAAGAATTAGAAAGTGCGGATGTTGAAGACAATGAAGATGAAGACGAAAGCGAAGCAGAATCTACATCAGATTCCAGCGAATCTGATAATAGCATCGATCCAGAAGTCGCGAGAGAAAAATTCCAACAATTAAAAGACCAGCACACCAAAACACTTGCTGTTATTGAAAAACATGGTCGCTCAGGAAAACGTGCCCAGGATCAAATTGCACTACTTGGTGAAATTTTTAAACAATTCCGCTTAGTACCAAAACAATTCGATTTACTCGTTTTATCAATGAAAGAAATGATGAAACGCGTACGCTACGAAGAACGTCAATTACAAAAAATATTAGTTGATATTGCAGGAATGCCAAAAGATGATTTTGAAAAACTCATTACGACTAATGGCAGCAATACTGAATGGGTACAAAAAGCCTTAAAATCAAGCAAACCATGGGCAAAACGCTTGCCAAAATATGAAGAACGTATTCTTGAGGCATTAAACAACTTAGCTAACATTGAAGAAAATACGAAACTTACCATTACTCAAATGCGTGATATTTGTGATGCAGTCGCCCGAGGTGAACAAAAAGCTCGTCGTGCCAAAAAAGAAATGGTAGAAGCTAACTTGCGTTTAGTAATTTCCATCGCAAAAAAATACACGAATCGCGGTTTACAATTCCTAGACTTAATTCAAGAAGGGAATATTGGTTTAATGAAAGCGGTAGATAAATTTGAATATCGCCGTGGTTATAAATTCTCTACATATGCGACCTGGTGGATTCGCCAAGCCATTACACGCTCTATTGCGGATCAAGCGCGAACAATCCGTATTCCGGTACATATGATTGAAACGATCAATAAACTTAACCGCATTTCTCGCCAGTTATTACAAGAAATGGGACGTGAAGCAACGCCGGAAGAATTAGCTGAACGCATGGGTATGCCGGAAGATAAAATCCGTAAAGTATTGAAAATTGCAAAAGAGCCAATTTCTATGGAAACGCCTATCGGTGATGACGATGACTCACATTTAGGTGATTTTATTGAAGATTCAACCTTAGAACTTCCTTTAGATTCTGCAACAGCACAAAGCTTAAGAGTTGCGACTCACGAAGTTCTTGAAGGCCTAACACCACGAGAAGCAAAAGTATTACGTATGCGTTTTGGTATCGATATGAATACCGACCATACGCTTGAGGAAGTGGGTAAACAATTCGATGTTACACGCGAACGTATTCGTCAAATTGAAGCAAAAGCTTTACGTAAATTACGTCATCCTAGCCGCTCAGAAACATTAAGAAGTTTCCTTGACGACTAAAAGTTACAAATAAAAAGGAGCTATTGCTCCTTTTTTATTACGTTAAACTAATAATAAAAAACCCGATCTAAGACCAGGTTTTATTTTGCCTATCTGACAAATTATTCTGCAACAACGATTACATCTAATGTTGCAAATACTTCACCGTGAAGTTGGAAACGAACATCGTGGTCACCAAGAGTACGGATTGGACCGTTTGGTAAACGAACTTCACTTTTCGCAATTTTAACGCCTGCTGCAGTTACTGCTTCCGCCACATCACGAGTAGTGATTGCGCCGAATAAACGACCTTCATCACCTGCTTTAGATGCGATAGTCACAGAACCTAATGCAGTAACTTCTGCTGCACGAGCTTGAGCTGCTGCAAGATTTGCTGCCGCTGCGGCTTCTAATTCTGCACGACGTGCTTCAAAGTGTTCAATGTTAGCTTTAGTTGCCATAACTGCTTTACCTTGTGGGATTAAGAAGTTACGTGCGAAACCTGATTTAACATTTACTTGATCGCCCACTTGACCTAAGTGAACAATTTTATCTAAAAGAATTACTTGCATTACCGTATCTCCTTAATTACTGATGATTGTCAGTGTATGGAAGTAACGCTAAATAGCGAGCGCGTTTGATTGCACGAGCTAATTGACGTTGGTACTTCGCACGAGTACCGGTAATACGGCTAGGTACAATTTTGCCGCTTTCTGAGATATAGTTCTTTAATGTAGCGATATCTTTGTAATCGATTTCAACAACATTTTCCGCTGTGAAACGGCAGAACTTACGACGACGGAAATAACGTGCCATTTGGCTAGTCTCCTAATCTATAAATTCGATTTGCTCGGCATGTAAAACTAATTGGCATAACCCACTTTGGGTTTTATGTGATGTAATAAATCCCACCACCAAAATCTTACTACCGACCGTAATGCTTTGAGTTTTTTCTATCAATTGATTACCACTAATTTGAACTGGCATCTTTAACCAAGCTTGACGTGTGAAACCACCTTCAATCTGATCAGAACGATGTTCTAACAAAAACTTGCAATGCTCAATTCCACTAGGGCTCTTTAATCGCTTTGGTAACTGAGAAACGACTCCCATAACCGAAAAACGATTATCAATTTTCAAATTACTCTTCAGCATCCTCAAAATCGTTGTTTTCAACTTCAGCTAAAGGTTTACGTTCTTCTTTAGCCGCTTTCATTGGGGACGCTTCTGTTACGGCGTGCTTAGTATGGATAACAAGACTGCGTAATACAGCATCGTTATAACGGAAAGTCGTTTCTAGCTCGTCGATGACTTGTTGAGGCGCTTCTACATTCATAAGCACATAGTGTGCTTTGTGTAATTTATTAATTGGGTACGCTAATTGGCGACGACCCCAATCTTCTAGGCGATGAACTTGACCACCAGCTTCTTTTACAGAACCGGTGTAACGTTCGATCATACCTGGTACTTGCTCGCTTTGGTCCGGATGAACCATAAACACGATTTCGTAGTGACGCATTACTGCTCCTTACGGGTTAATCAGCCTTTGACGTAGATCAGCCACCAATCTGCAAAGGCAAGGAACGAAAAATTCAATGTGGCTAAGGGTCGCTGATTATACCGATTTTTTTACGCTCCGCAACCAGTTTGAGTTCTTTTTGAGCAAAAAAAGAAGGCCGATATATAACAATATCGGCCTATCTAAAGTCTTCTGCGATTAACGACTGCGGAAAATAATTCGACCTTTACTTAAATCATAAGGAGTCATTTCTACAGTTACTTTATCCCCAGTCAAAATACGGATATAGTTTTTACGCATTTTTCCAGAAATATGCGCAGTAACCACGTGACCGTTTTCCAACTCCACGCGGAACATAGTATTCGGTAAAGTCTCTAAAATTGTGCCTTGCATTTCAATGCAATCTTCTTTCGCCATTGTATCCTCTAAAAATAATCGATTTTTTATCCGCACTTTAGGCGGAAAAGTTAAGAAAAACGGGCGGATTATAGCCGTTTTTAGCTTTCTACGAAAGAAAAAATAATATTGTTCATAAAAAACTCAATTTAGCATAAGTTAACAATGATTTACAAAGCCAAAACAAGCCCTATAATAACCGCACTCTTATAAAAGAAGATAATATATGAATTCAAAAAAACACTTAGGTCATACAGCGCGTAAACGCTTTGGTCAAAACTTTTTACATGATACCTCTGTAATTCAAGGTATCGTGGCGGCGATTTACCCACACCCCAATCAATTCTTAGTGGAAATTGGTCCGGGACTTGGTGCATTAACAGAGCCAGTTGGTGAACTTGTCGATCATCTGACTGTGGTAGAGCTTGACCGAGACTTAGCAGAACGTTTACGTCATCATCCATTTTTACATCAAAAGCTAACCGTTATTGAAACGGATGCGATGCAATTTGATTTTGGTGAGCTTTATGCAAAAGCAAATTTGGCAGAAAAAGATCAGAAATTACGTGTGTTTGGTAACTTGCCATACAACATTTCTACGCCATTGATGTTCCACTTGTTTAAGTATCATGATGTGATTCAAGATATGCACTTCATGCTGCAAAAAGAAGTGGTGAAACGCTTATGTGCAGGACCAAATAGTAAAGCCTACGGCCGTTTAACCATTATGGCGCAATACTTCTGCCAAGTGATGCCTGTACTTGAAGTGCCACCTTCTGCCTTCAAACCTGCACCGAAAGTGGATTCAGCTGTTGTGCGTTTAATTCCTCATAAAGAATTACCACATCCTGTAAAAGATTTATATTGGTTGAACCGCGTGTGCTCCCAAGCGTTTAATCAACGCCGTAAAACACTGCGCAATGCGCTCTCAACGTTATTTTCACCTGAAAATCTGACCGCACTTGGTATTGATTTAAATGCACGCGCAGAAAATTTGGCTATCGCAGATTATGCACGCTTAGCGGACTGGTTGGCGGATAATCCTCCAGCCGATATCAATAAAGATGAAATCTTAGATTCAAAAGAGTAAAAGAGCGGTCAAAAATGGCAACCTATTTCGTCGGTGACTTGCAAGGCTGTTATGATGAATTACAGCTTTTATTAGAGCGTGTAGATTTCAATCCTACGCAAGATAAACTTTATCTTGTGGGGGATCTTGTTGCGCGCGGAGATAAATCACTTGAATGTCTTCGTTTCGTAAAATCACTTGGTAATGCGGCGCAAACCGTACTAGGGAATCACGATTTACATTTAATCGCGACCGCACTGGGTATTAAAAAAATAAAACCTCGTGATCGTGTTGATTCCATTTTTAATGCACCAGATTTTGATGAGCTGATTCATTGGTTACGCCATCAGCCATTACTTGTACATAATGAAGAATTAAACTTCCTGATGGCACACGCAGGTATTTCGCCTGATTGGGATTTGGAAACTGTGAAATCTTGTGCGACCGAAGTTGAACAGATTTTACAGCACGGCGATTTTCATTATCTCATTGAAAATATGTATTCTGAACAGCCTGATCGCTGGTCGCCAGATTTACAGGGCTTAGCGCGCCATCGTTACATTATTAATGCTTTCACTCGTATGCGTTTTTGCTATTTGGATCATCGCTTTGATTTTGCCTGTAAATCTCCTTTAAAAGATGCTCCAGCAGAGCTCACGCCTTGGTTTAATTTAGATAACCCACTTTATAAACAAATTCCCATTGTCTTTGGGCATTGGGCAAGTTTAGTCGATGAGCCAACTCCAAAAGGTATTTATGCCTTGGATACAGGATGTGTGTGGAATAATCGAATGACCCTGTTGCGTTGGGAAGATAAACAGCTCTTCACGCAAAGCGCGGTCAAAAATTACGGTGATTTTTAAGGAAACACGATGCTCTCACTTAATACTGAATCTTGCGAACTGTTCAATATTCCTTTCTATCAATTCGCCCAAATGAAAAAATTCTGTCCGGAAGAGATTCCGGCAATTAAAGCTGATTACAAATTGCATTGGGATAATTGGAAAGCGATAATTCAATCTGTTTCAGCACAACTCGGTACGCCTTTTGCGAAACCGCATATTGAAAGCTGGACCAATGGCTGGCAAGTCCGCGCACATTTCTTCGCTTATTTTAAATACGAGTTTAACCAAAATTCTGCAGCCATTTTTTCCGTGCTCTTAAATCGCCGTCGATTAAGAGTGTGCTTGGATTGGCATTGCTATCGTGCCGATCGCTCACAAATTAATGTGCAACAATATAATCATTGGCTTGATCAATTTGATTTCAAACAATTTGCGGATTTTGATATTTGGCGAGAAGATGAAAGCGAATATGATGATTTCCGCCAAGTGAAGGGCATTTCTGAAAAAGATCTTCTCTTGCGCTCAGATGAAGATTTTTGGTGTATTGGGAAAAGTATTGAAAAAGATCAACTAAGCCAAATCGATCCCGTTTTATTTATCACTCAAACCATCCAACAATTACAACCGCTTTACGATCGCTGCCATCAATGAAGCGCGGTCATTTCCATTAAATTTTTTCTTCTTGTTTATTTGTTATGCTATCATTACAGTAGTTTAACATTTTTAACAATTTTGCTTTTAGGAGTACATTATGAAAAACGTCGTGATCGTTGGCGGAGGGGCTGGCGGCATTGAATTAGCGACATTTTTAGGAGACAAATTAGGTCGAAAAGAACAGGCTAAAGTGACGCTTGTCGATCGTAATACGACCCATTTGTGGAAACCATTATTACATGAAATAGCTACAGGTGTGATGGATGATGGCATGGATTCTCTTAGCTATCGCGCACATGGTAAAAATCACCATTTCAGTTTTGAACAGGGTTCAATCACTCGTATTAATCGTGAACAAAAATATGTTGAACTCGCCCCTGTTTATGGGCAAGAAGGCGATATGCTCGTCATTGCTCGCCGAATTCCTTATGATTATTTAGTGGTTGCGATCGGTAGCAAATCAAATGATTTCAACACAAAAGGTGTAGCAGATAACTGTATTTTCCTAGACAGCTCAGATCAAGCGTTGCGCTTTCAGCAAAAGATGTTGGAATTATTCCTTAAATTCTCTGAAAACCGTGCTTTAGATGATATTGGTGAAGAAGAATTTAAACAAAAATTAGTGTATGAAAATAAAGTGAACATCGCCATTGTCGGTGGTGGAGCAACTGGTGTGGAATTAACAGCTGAGCTTTATCATGCCACGGAAGATTTATCTTCTTACGGCTATGGCAAAATTGATAACTCTTGTTTACAAGTCACACTCGTTGAAGCAGGGCCTCGTTTACTGCCGGCGCTACCAGAAGATTTATCTGCTGCGGTATTAGACGAATTGCAAGAAATGGGCGCGAACGTGAAATTAAACACGATGATCACGGAAGCTCAACCAAATACCCTTATCACCAAAGATGGAGAAGAAATTAAAGCAGATCTGATTGTTTGGGCCGCAGGCGTTCGCACTTCAACAGTGACACAACAATTTGATGGATTAGAGCTTAACCGTATCAATCAATTAGTGGTAAAAGATACTCTCCAAACCACTGTGGATGACAGCATTTTCGCCATTGGCGACTGTGCAACATTAATGCAACCAAACGGTAAATTAGTCCCGCCAAGGGCTCAAGCCGCACATCAAATGGCAAAAGCTTGTGCAAAAAATATCTTTGCACTTTTTGAGCAAAAACCATTAAAAGCATTTAAATATAACGATAAAGGCACCTTGGTTTCTCTTTCGAGCTTTACTGCATTAGGCAGTATTTCGAATAAATTTGGAAAAAATCCACTTACCGTTCAAGGTAAATTTGCACAATTTGCCTATGTATCCTTATATAGAATGCATCAACATGCTTTACATGGTTGCATTAAAATTGGATTGATTATTCTGGTTGATAAACTTAATCGTTATTTAAAACCAAGATTAAAATTACACTAATCTTTAAAAATAAAAGTGCGGTGAAAAATCACCGCACTTGTTATCGAAATTTAACTTCTTGTACAATTCGCTTAGCTGCAGCTATAGGCAATTGCCCGATAAAAGTAATTTCTTTTCCGCCATTCACTTCACTATAAATCGTATATGCCCCTTGTTTCCAAGTATTTTCTGGCAAAACATTAGAGCCAGCGTTAGAAACAAACAGAGTAAAAGTAAACAAACCGTCGCTATATAGCGTACTATCTATCACTTCATTTTCTAATGTTTCTTGGGTATATCGAATTAAAGAAAAACCTTGTGGCAACCAACCTGCAGACCAAGTTATATCTGAACTTTGTTCATTTTTACTTTCTTTCAACAAAGGGGGCATTGAGACTTTATTAATATACTCCGTCAACCCTCTTAGTCTATCATCGATATAAAGCGTTACAACTCTAAACTGATCAAGTAATTTACCCTCACTATCAAGCATATCGCCGCGTAACAATAAACCATTTTCTTCATCTACAAACACTAAATACTGATATCGGAAATCATCTTTAGGGACAATACGGATCGTATCAGCAAAACGCCCAGCCACTCGATCTTTACCTATTTTTATAAAATCATAAACTGAAGAAAGTTTATCAAAATCAGCGCGAACAACAGCAGGCATTGCATCGACTATATTACCACTATTAAGCGTAAAGGCTTGAGTATTTGGCTGAAAATAACTGACTAAATTATCACGCTGAATAATTTCTTGTTGACGACCATCAAGCGTCACTAATTGCGCATAAGTTTTATTATCTTTCTTAATATGACGATAGCGAAAGGAATCCATATTTGATGGAGTTGTTTGAACAAAGGCAAGCTCATAATTGAGATTATCCAATGCTTGTGTCATTTTATCTAAAGACTGCTTCGCAGAAAGCTCTTCAGCTGAAGTAATGTTACTAAATAGAAAAGAAAGAGAAAGTGCGGTGAGTTTTAACGCTATTTTTTTCATAAACATTAAATTTAAAGGATAAAAATTCACCACACTAAATAGTATATTAGGTGGTGAATTAACATAAATGCACAGGGCTAATCCATATTATTTTTGACTATTACTACTTACATTTAATGCATCTGCATTCATACGACGTTGTAATTCATAGTTCTGTAACATCGCACCAATACGGCGACTTTTTTGTTCAAGCTGCTCTGATGTCAATGTATCTTTACTCGGCGCATTATAGCTAACCTCTTGAACCGCATTATTAAATGGCAAGGTTTGCAATACTGGAGTCTCAGGTAAATTAGACGCTTCGTTTTTATTATTGAAAGATTGAACACCAAGTACCGCCACTAAACATACACCAGCAGCAACTGCAACTTGTGTCATTGGCGCAAAGAACGCTTTTAATTTTTGCATAAATGCAGAATTATGTGAATCTTCTGGTTCAGGTTGAGACACCGCAATGGCATCGACTTTCTTCACGTCTTCAGATTCAATTAAACCTGCCATTTTAGCGGTAAAATCAGCCCCTAGAAACAAAGCGCTTTCTTTACGCATCACTGCTCGTATAGCATGGAATGCCTGCCAAGATTCTTGTAATTCTTCGTCTTTCAATAAAGCATCTGTCAAGCCAGCCTCGACTTGTTCGCCATCCATATAGGCTGAAAGTTGCTCTTTTTGCATAGTAAACTCCGACTTTTTTATTCGCGTTGCATCAGTGGCTGAATTTTATTCTCAATAATTTCCCTTGCGCGGAAAATACGAGAACGAACAGTACCAACAGGGCAATCCATAATTTCTGCAATCTCTTCATAGCTTAAGCCTTCTAGCTCTCGCAAGGTGATTGCTGTTTTTAAATCTTCTGGCAAACTGTGAATCGTACTAAACACGATTCGTTCAAGTTCACTAGATAACATTTCATTTTCAGGGGTATCTACATCCCGCAAGTGCGTACCCACATCATAATTTTCAGCATCCTCAGCTAAAATATCTTCATTAGGTGGACGACGCCCTTGAGCCGTTAAATAATTTTTTGCCGTATTGACGGCAATTCGATAAAGCCATGTATAGAAAGCACTTTCGCCACGAAAAGATTCAATTGAGCGATAAGCCTTTATAAAGGATTCTTGCACCACATCAGGAATATCGTTACGTGATACATAGCGAGTCAAAAGCCCCGCCACTTTATTCTGATAACGAGAAACCAACAAATTGAAGGCTTTCTTATCCCCTTGCTGCACTCTTTCTACCAAAGCCTGATCTGTTAGCTGTTCAGCCATATTTCTCCTATGCCAATATCTAACACGCCTTAATATTCAAGACAGCAAGCTCTTGTTGCAATCTCAGACACAAGTGTGTGAAAAAAGTTCATACGTATCTTAATAATTTTAATTAGTTGTGATTTTTTGTACGTTTTGGATATATTCCACCATAGATTGAATTTCTGAATCTGATGATTGACCACGATTAAAAAACCAAGAAAACAGCTGCAGATCTGTACTTGCTAATAAACGAATAAATATATCTTTTTTGTCATCTGTTAATTCATCAAAATGCTTCAAATAAAAAGGCATAATGATTTTATCCAACTCCAACATTCCTCGGCGGCAATCCCATTCAATACGGAGTTTATTATATTTTTCCATTTTTAATTCCTTAAATTTTAGGGGGCGATTATAGCCTAAAAAATAACAATAAAAAAAGGTTGGCATATTTACCAACCTTTATTTTTCAATTTCATTATTTATTTTTTAATAAATCGCGAATTTCTGTGAGCAAATCTTCTGATGTAGGACCTGCTTTTTTCTCTTCAGGTTTTCTCACTTTATTAAGTGCCTTAATCATCATAAAGATTGCAAAAGCAATAATAATAAAATCAATCACATTCTGAATAAACACACCGTAGTTTAAAGTAACAGCCGGAACATCACCTTGTGCTTGAGCTAATACAAATTTCATATCTTTGAAATCAATGCCACCCGTTAAAATACCAAGCACAGGCATAAAAATATCACTAACAAGTGAACTTACGATCTTACCAAACGCACCGCCGATAATCACACCGACAGCCATATCTACAACATTACCGCGCATTGCAAATTCGCGAAATTCTTTAATAAAACTCATAATAATTTTTCCTTTAGAGATTGAATAAAAGAGCGCCTATTATAATGAGTCGCTCTTAAAAGTAAATAAATCGTTAAATGAAGAATGCACTTGGCTGGAACAATTTTTCAATTTCAGGCACATTCTTCTTATCACTCAAATAAATCACCACATGATCGCCTTCTTCAATCACAACTTGGCGTCGTGCAACAATTACATCATTACCACGCAATAAAGCACCAATAATGGTCCCCATAGGCAAACGCAACTCACCAATTTTGCGCCCGACCACATTGGAGGTGCTTTCATCACCATGCGCGACAATTTCAATAGCCTCAGCAATACCATGTCGTAATGTAGCCACATTTTTTACATCCCCTTTACGAACATGTCCAAGCAGAGCAGAAATTGTCGCTTGCTGTGGTGAAACTACAATATCAATACTTCCACCTTGAATCAGGTTTATATAAGCAATTCGTTGAATCAGTACCATTGCCTTCTTGGCACCCAAACGTTTTGCCAATAAAGCGGACATAATATTCGCTTCATCATCACTACTCAATGAAAGGAACACATCGACATTTTCAATATGCTCTTCAAACAATAAATTTTGATCAGACGCGTCGCCATAAAAAACCAAGGTTTTTGAAAGTTTTTCAGCTAACAAATTAGCCCTTTCTTCATCACGCTCAATTAATTTTACGGTACAAATATTTTCCAAACATTTCGCTACGCCAGCAGCAACATTTCCGCCCCCAACAATCATTACGCGTTTATAAGGTTTTTCTAAGCGTTGAAGTTCACTCATTACCGCTTTTATATGCTCAGTTGAACAAATAAAAGTAATTTCATCACCTGCTTCAACAATAGTAGAACCCTGCGGACGAATCGGTTTGCCGTTACGCAAAATAGACATAATACGACAATCAATATGTGGCATATGTTCACGAAATGCGGAAAGCGCATATCCAACCAAAGGACCACCATAATAAGCTCTTACCACAACCATGCTAATACGATTATTCGCAAAATGGGCGACTTGCAATGCCCCTGGATAAGCAATTAAGCGTGTAATTTCATCTGTCACAAGATTTTCAGGCGAAATCAAATGATCAATAGGTACATTTTCATCATTGAATAACTTATCTTTTTCACGTAAATATTCTGAATTACGAATACGGGCAATACGCGTTGGTGTATTAAATAATGTATAGCCCATTTGGCAGGCTACCATATTGATTTCATCAGAAGCTGTTACGGCAACCATTAAATCTGCATCGGCTGCACCTGCATCACGAAGCACTTTTGGTGATGATGGCGAGCCTTGCACCACACGCAAATCATGCTTTTCTTGTAAGGCTTGTAACTGTGGGGACTCGTTATCAACGAGTGTGATATCGTTATCTTCACTAACCAAATTTTCGGCAAGCGTTGTTCCTACCTGACCTGCGCCCAAAATAATAATTTTCATCGCTTACTCCGTTCGTTCTAATACAAGAGGACGAATGCCTATTTCTGATGAATTTAGACCGCACTTTAATGTGTTAATTTGGCGACAAATTTCATCTGTCACGTCATTAGCCCGAGCCATTTGTTCTTCAGTAATCTCCTCTGGCGCTTTTTGGAATAAAATCGCATCCAATAGCCGTTCTGCATGCATTCCATCTCTGCAGTAATGAAGTACACCAACATCATTAAATAGCGTTGCAACTTTAGCTATCTTAGTTGTCGCAATACCAAGTGCACCATCTTCACCACCTAATTGACGAAATAATTCATCTTGTGGAAAACCGCCACACGCCAAGAAAAAAGCTCGACGAAAAACCACGCTCCCACCACAGGTCATTCGCATATGTTGCCATGCAAACTCAAAATTAGGATGTTCAGCGTAACGCGCGGGCAAATCAATCGGTTTTAATGCTAAACGTACCACTGAGATATCGGGTTGAAAATGAAAAGTCGCTGCTGCAACTTCTAATGCGCCCTGTTCATAAGCATCATCAGCGTCTAAAAAAGCAATAAATTCATTACTTGATTGCAAAGCGCCCCAATTGCGCGCTTTAGCCACGCCACTATTTTTCGGCATAGACTCAACAACTATCTTTTCCGGATATTGTGTTGCCCATTCTTGCGCTAAAGCTAACGTGTTATCTTTAGAGCCATCATCAATCAACCAAATTTTTCCCAAATAAGTTTGAGACAATACGGACTGCACTGCGCGAGATAGCGTTTGTTCTGCATTATAGCAAGGAATAATGATATCAATATTGGCAAACATTTTAGCCTCTAAGCGCATTTATGTAACTTCGCATAATAGAACCCATCACCACTATTTGGTTGCGGAATGAATTGAAAACCCACCGCACTTTTATCATCACTAAAGGGTAATGGCAATAACTCAGCATCTGTGTGAGCATTTAAAAATGCTTGGATTTGTTCGCAATTTTCTTCTGGCAATACAGAACAAGTCGCATAAAGCAAAACACCGTTTGGCTTCAGTTTTTCCCAAAGCGCACTCAAAATTTTCTTCTGTAATTCAACAAGCTGAGCGATATCGGTTTCTTTGCGTAACCATTTTATATCGGGATGGCGTCGAATCACCCCTGTAGCAGAACAAGGTGCATCAAGTAAAATTCGATCAAATTTCACCGCACTTTTACCGATTTCAGCTAACCATTCGTCAGGTTGACTCGCATCACCACACACCACTATCGCTTGCTGATTTAAACGTGCAAGATTTTCTTCTACTCGTTTTAAGCGATGAGATTCTATATCTAATGCAATCACATTAGCCTGAGGTGCCAGTTCCAAAATATGAGTTGTCTTACCGCCTGGTGCCGCGCAAGCATCGAGGATCCATTCCTCATTTTTTGGCTCAAGCAAAGTTGCTGCCCATTGAGCACTAAAATCTTGCACCGTTACAGCACCATCTTCAAAGTGCGGTAATTTTTGCACAGCAATCGGTATATCTAAACATAGAGCATTAGGATGATGGCTTGTTTTCGAAGAAACACCTTGTTCTTCAAGTAAAGTGCGGTAAGTTTTGAGGGCATTTTTTTGTGAATTCACACGTAGCCACATTGGTGGTTTCTGATTGTTCGCCTCAATGATCTCACGCCAATTAGGATAGGCTTTTTTTAACTTATTCACGAACCATTCAGGATGAAGCGTTTGCCAATTTTTATCGATAATTGCCAAAATTTCATCTTGCTCACGTAAAAATCTACGCAAAACCGCATTCACTAATCCTCTAAAACTATCAGATTTTAATGATTTTGTTGCGTTCACAACTTCATCAACTGCCGCATGAGCAGGCACTCGCATATAAAGCAATTGGTATAATCCCACAAGTAACAGGCAATGAACAATGCGAGTTTTACCTTTAAGCGGCTTATCCACAAGACGTTTGATAATTTGCTCTAAGCGAGGCAATACGCGACACACGCCAAAACAAATTTCTTGTAACAAGGGCAAATCTTGGGCTTTTACAGAAGGTTGCACTTCAGGGATTAACGCCGACAAGGATTTGCCCTCATCCAATACTTGCAAAATTAAGTTTGCTGCAATAGCCCTGGTCGAAAGTGCGGTCATTTTTACTGAATTTTTTACTTTGATAGTTTTAGAAGAAAATTTTTTCATTATCCAAGCACCTTACCAATAGTAAACCATTCTGCACGGCCATTTAATAAATCTTGTGCAGACATAGGCTTTTTACCTGCAGGTTGCAATTGCAATAAGTTTAATACACCATCGACAGTCGCAATTTGAATGCCATTTTTATCCGCTCTTAAAATAGTTCCCGCTGGTTTATCTTGATGAGGCAACACTTCCGCTTGATATACTTTCAAAGTTTGTGCATTGCCATCCTTATCTTCTGTTGAAAAATAAGCAATCGGCCAAGGATTAAAGGCACGGATATTACGCTCAAGTTGCATTGCCGGAAGCGACCAATCCAATTGAGCCTCTTCTTTAGAAAGTTTTTCTGCATAATTGCTTTGGCTGTCATCTTGTTTTTCCGCTATAAATTTACCGTTTTCAAGATTGTCTAAAACATCAATTAATGCTGATGGAGCAAGCTCCGCCAGTTTGTTATAAAGACTTGTTGAAGTTTCAGTCGGTAAAATATCACAATAGACTTTATGTAACATATCACCTGTATCTAAACCTTCATCCATTTGCATAATGGTTACACCCGTTTGTGCATCACCAGCCCAAATTGAGCGCTGAATGGGTGCAGCGCCTCGCCAACGAGGAAGAATAGAACCATGCACATTCAAACAACCTAAACGAGGAGCATCTAATACAGCTTTAGGTAAAATTAATCCATAAGCCACAACAACCATTACATCTGCATTTAACGCTTTTAATTCAGACTGCGCCTCTTCTTTGCGTAAGGATTTAGGTTGATAAACGGAAATGTTATTTTGCTCAGCAAGTTGCTTTACTAGGCTTGCTTGCAGTTTTTTACCGCGACCAGCTGGTTTATCAGGTTGAGTATAAACAGCGATCACGTTATGTTGAGAATTTAGAATGGCTTGTAAATGCTGTGCAGCAAAATCTGGCGTACCAGCAAAAATAATATTAAGTGATTTCATAATGTTCTACGTTATGGTAATTGATAGGAAAAAGTGCGGTTAAAATCAACCGCACTTTAATTAAGAATCAGAAGCTTATTGTTTCGCAATTTGTTTTTTATATTTCACCAATTTTTCTTTAATACGTTGGCGTTTAAGTGGAGAAAGATAATCAACAAATAAAATTCCGTTAAGGTGATCGATCTCGTGTTGAATACAGATCGCAAGCAAACCATCCGCATCTAAAGTAAATTCTTTACCGTCACGATCTAACGCTCTCACTTTCACTTTTTCTTTACGAGGAACCAACGCACGGAACCCTGGAATCGATAAGCACCCCTCTTCAATTCCTGTTTCGCCTTCAGAAGCCAAAATTTCAGGATTAATCAAGACAAGCTGATTTTGTTTATCACCTTCAACATCAATAGTAATAATACGTTGCAAAATATCTACTTGAGGTGCAGCTAAACCAATACCTTCCTCTTGATACATCGTATCAAACATATCATCAACAATTTTACGAATTGCATCATTAACTTCAGTAACAGGCTCACAGACAACCTTCAAATGATCATCAGGATAAATTAAAACATTAAGCGCGGTCATAATTTCTCTTGTTTTTAAGGGTAGAATTTTAGCGGGATTGTAGCACAGCTAATAAAACATTTATAGGAATGTGACTTCATATGAGTTGAAAAATCACTTATTTATTAAAAATTAAAATCAGACTCTTATTTGATTAAATAATGAATAAATTGTAAAAAACAAAAACCCCAGTCCTTAAACTGGGGTTCTTATCTTTTATTCTACTCTGCTTTATTTATGTATTTGGTAACCTGGCGGTGCCCTACTCTCACATGGGGATGCCCCACACTACCATCGGCATTACAGCGTTTCACTTCTGAGTTCGGTATGGTGTCAGGTGGTTCCACCGCACTATCGCCGCCAGGATAATTCTTTGATAACTTTTATTCTAATTTCTATCTATGTTCTTCATTGGCTACAAGCTGAACATTTAGTTAATTTCTTTTTCTTTCACTCTGTTTTCCAAAAACACTTGAGCGTTGTATAGTTAAGCCTCTCGGGCAATTAGTACAGGTTAGCTCAATGACTCACATCACTTACACACCCTGCCTATCTACGTCTTAGTCTTAAACAACCCTTACAGGTTTATAACCTGGGAGAACTCATCTCTTGGCAAGTTTCGTGCTTAGATGCTTTCAGCACTTATCTCTTCCGCACTTAGCTACCTGGCAATGCGTCTGGCGACACAACCGGAACACCAGTGGTGCGTCCACTCCGGTCCTCTCGTACTAGGAGCAGCCCCAACCAATTCTCCAACGCCCACGGCAGATAGGGACCGAACTGTCTCACGACGTTCTAAACCCAGCTCGCGTACCACTTTAAATGGCGAACAGCCATACCCTTGGGACCTACTTCAGCCCCAGGATGTGATGAGCCGACATCGAGGTGCCAAACACCGCCGTCGATATGAACTCTTGGGCGGTATCAGCCTGTTATCCCCGGAGTACCTTTTATCCGTTGAGCGATGGCCCTTCCATTCAGAACCACCGGATCACTATGACCTACTTTCGTACCTGCTCGACTTGTCTGTCTCGCAGTTAAGCTTGCTTATACCATTGCACTAACCTCACGATGTCCGACCGTGATTAGCAAACCTTCGTGCTCCTCCGTTACTCTTTGGGAGGAGACCGCCCCAGTCAAACTACCCACCAGACACTGTCCGAGACCGCGTTCCGCAATCTTCGTTAGAACATCAAACGTTAAAGGGTGGTATTTCAAGGTCGACTCCAACAATACTGGCGTATCATCTTCATAGTCTCCCACCTATCCTACACATCAAAATTCAATGTTCAGTGTCAAGCTATAGTAAAGGTTCACGGGGTCTTTCCGTCTAGCCGCGGGTACACCGCATCTTCACGGCGATTTCAATTTCACTGAGTCTCGGGTGGAGACAGCCTGGCCATCATTATGCCATTCGTGCAGGTCGGAACTTACCCGACAAGGAATTTCGCTACCTTAGGACCGTTATAGTTACGGCCGCCGTTTACTGGGGCTTCGATCAGGAGCTTCTCTTTCGATTACACCATCAATTAACCTTCCAGCACCGGGCAGGCATCACACCCTATACGTCCACTTTCGTGTTTGCAGAGTGCTGTGTTTTTAATAAACAGTTGCAGCCAGCTGGTATCTTCGACCGGTTCAACCTTCAGGGGCTAGCCCTTACAATCTACGCCGGCGCACCTTCTCCCGAAGTTACGGTGCTATTTTGCCTAGTTCCTTCACCCGAGTTCTCTCAAGCGCCTGAGTATTCTCTACCTGACCACCTGTGTCGGTTTTCAGTACGGTTTAGTAAAGCCTTTCGCTTAGTGGCTTTTCCTGGAAGTGTGGTATCAGTTACTTCAGCTCCTTAGAGCCTCGTCATCATCTCTCAGTGTTAAGGAAGTCCGGATTTGCCTAAACTTCCCACCTACCAACTTAAACGCACATATCCAACAGTGCGATAACCTAACCTACTCCGTCCCCACATCGCAGCTTTACCAAGTACAGGAATATTAACCTGTTTCCCATCGACTACGCTCTTCAGCCTCGCCTTAGGGGCCGACTCACCCTGCCCCGATTAACGTTGGACAGGAACCCTTGGTCTTCCGGCGAACGGGTTTTTCACCCGTTTTATCGTTACTTATGTCAGCATTCGCACTTGTGATACGTCCAGCATGCTTCTCAACACACCTTCTTCCGCTTACACAACGCTCCCCTACCCAACAGACTTACGTCTGATGCCGCAGCTTCGGTGCTATATTTCAGCCCCGTTACATCTTCCGCGCAGGCCGACTCGACTAGTGAGCTATTACGCTTTCTTTAAATGATGGCTGCTTCTAAGCCAACATCCTAGCTGTCTAAGCCTTCCCACTTCGTTTCCCACTTAATATAGACTTTGGGACCTTAGCTGGCGGTCTGGGTTGTTTCCCTCTCCACGACGGACGTTAGCACCCGCCGTGTGTCTCCTGAGTATCACTCTTTGGTATTCGTAGTTTGCATCGGGTTGGTAATCCGGGATGGACCCCTAGCCGAAACAGTGCTCTACCCCCAAAGGTGTCCGCTCAAGGCTCTACCTAAATAGATTTCGGGGAGAACCAGCTATCTCCCGGTTTGATTGGCCTTTCACCCCCAGCCACAAGTCATCCGCTAATTTTTCAACATTAGTCGGTTCGGTCCTCCAGTTAGTGTTACCCAACCTTCAACCTGCCCATGGCTAGATCACCGGGTTTCGGGTCTATACCTTGCAACTAGTCGCCCAGTTAAGACTCGGTTTCCCTTCGGCTCCCCTATTCGGTTAACCTCGCTACAAAATATAAGTCGCTGACCCATTATACAAAAGGTACGCAGTCACCCTTGCGGGCTCCCACTGCTTGTACGTACAAGGTTTCAGGTTCTATTTCACTCCCCTCACCGGGGTTCTTTTCGCCTTTCCTTCACAGTACTGGTTCACTATCGGTCAATCAGGAGTATTTAGCCTTGGAGGATGGTCCCCCCATCTTCAAACAGGATATCACGTGTCCCGCCCTACTTCTCGTTAACTTAGTACCACAGCCTGGATGTCGAGTACGGGGCTATCACCCTGTGTCGCTAAGCTTCCCAGCTTATTCCTCTATCTCTGCTGTTATCATTAACAGGCTCTTTCGCTTTCGCTCGCCGCTACTGACGAAATCTCGGTTGATTTCTTTTCCTCGGGGTACTTAGATGTTTCAGTTCTCCCGGTTTGCCTCACTCACCTATGGATTCAGTAAGTGATAGTAGATTCTTCATCTACTGGGTTTCCCCATTCGGATATCTTGGATTAAACGCCTCTTATCGACTCATCCAAGCTTTTCGCAGATTAGCACGTCCTTCTTCGCCTCTGATTGCCAAGGCATCCACCTTGTACGCTTAGTCACTTAACTATACAACCTCAAATGTTTTCAATCACTTTAAGTTTTTACTTCAAAGTGCGGTCAATTTGATGCGTATTTTCATTCAACTAAACACTTGATTGCTTTTGTTCAATCAAGATTTATCACAAAACAGGTTTGCTTTCAGAGTTTCCTTCTCAGTCCCCTCCTTTTACTTCCCTGCCTTGTCTACTCAGACTTTCTCTCGAAAATCTCTTGTTTTCAGCTTGTTTCCAATTTTTTAAAGAACAGTTGATAAAACTTTTCAGTTATCATCGTTAAATAAACTAAATGAATAAATTTACTTAACGATGATAAGTGGTGGAGATAAGCGGGATCGAACCGCTGACCTCCTGCGTGCAAGGCAGGCGCTCTCCCAGCTGAGCTATATCCCCATTTCATCATAAATCATTACGCCTTTACATCACTCACTCTCAGAGTGGTGGGTCTGAGTGGACTTGAACCACCGACCTCACCCTTATCAGGGGTGCGCTCTAACCACCTGAGCTACAGACCCAAGGGTAATGTTTTCTTCTGCTCATTTGTCTACAACTATCAGTCAATCTGTGTGAGCACTCGCTGTCTCTCGTCTTTGGTAAGGAGGTGATCCAACCGCAGGTTCCCCTACGGTTACCTTGTTACGACTTCACCCCAGTCATGAATCATACCGTGGTAAACGCCCCCCTTGCGGTTAAGCTATCTACTTCTGGTACAACCCACTCCCATGGTGTGACGGGCGGTGTGTACAAGGCCCGGGAACGTATTCACCGCGACATTCTGATTCGCGATTACTAGCGATTCCGACTTCATGGAGTCGAGTTGCAGACTCCAATCCGGACTTAGACGTACTTTCTGAGATTCGCTCCACCTCGCGGCATCGCCACCCTCTGTATACGCCATTGTAGCACGTGTGTAGCCCTACTCGTAAGGGCCATGATGACTTGACGTCATCCCCACCTTCCTCCAGTTTATCACTGGCAGTCTCCTTTGAGTTCCCGACCGAATCGCTGGCAACAAAGGATAAGGGTTGCGCTCGTTGCGGGACTTAACCCAACATTTCACAACACGAGCTGACGACAGCCATGCAGCACCTGTCTCATGGTTCCCGAAGGCACTCCCGTATCTCTACAGGATTCCATGGATGTCAAGAGTAGGTAAGGTTCTTCGCGTTGCATCGAATTAAACCACATGCTCCACCGCTTGTGCGGGCCCCCGTCAATTCATTTGAGTTTTAACCTTGCGGCCGTACTCCCCAGGCGGTCGATTTATCACGTTAGCTACGGGCACCAAGCTTTAAGCCCAATCCCCAAATCGACAGCGTTTACAGCGTGGACTACCAGGGTATCTAATCCTGTTTGCTCCCCACGCTTTCGCACATGAGCGTCAGTACATTCCCAAGGGGCTGCCTTCGCCTTCGGTATTCCTCCACATCTCTACGCATTTCACCGCTACACGTGGAATTCTACCCCTCCCTAAAGTACTCTAGTTACCCAGTCTGAAATGCAATTCCCAGGTTAAGCCCGGGGCTTTCACACCTCACTTAAATAACCGCCTGCGTGCCCTTTACGCCCAGTTATTCCGATTAACGCTCGCACCCTCCGTATTACCGCGGCTGCTGGCACGGAGTTAGCCGGTGCTTCTTCTGTATTTAACGTCAATAATGTATGCTATTAACATACACTCCTTCCTCAATACCGAAAGAACTTTACAACCCGAAGGCCTTCTTCATTCACGCGGCATGGCTGCGTCAGGGTTCCCCCCATTGCGCAATATTCCCCACTGCTGCCTCCCGTAGGAGTCTGGACCGTGTCTCAGTTCCAGTGTGGCTGGCCATCCTCTCAGACCAGCTAGAGATCGCAGGCTTGGTAGGCCTTTACCCCACCAACTACCTAATCCCACTTGGGCTCATCTCATGGCATGCGGCCTTACGGTCCCGCACTTTCATCTTCCGATACTACGCGGTATTAGCTACAGTTTCCCGTAGTTATCCCCCTCCATAAACCAGATTCCCAAGCATTACTCACCCGTCCGCCACTCGTCAGCAAGAAAGCAAGCTTTCTCCTGCTACCGTTCGACTTGCATGTGTTAAGCCTGCCGCCAGCGTTCAATCTGAGCCATGATCAAACTCTTCAATTCAAGTTCAATCGCTCAATAAACTGCTTAGCTATAAATAAAACACTACTTAAAAAGTAATTATGAATTTTCAGTTAAGCACCTATTAAGACTTCAAAATTAAAAATATTTTAAAACAAGTCAATCAACAAGTGCCCACACAGATTGTCTGATATATTGTTAAAGAGCAAAAAACAACGACGCACTTGTAAACTTAAATACTTCACAACAGTGCGTCGTTGTGTGCGGTACATTATAGGGATTTTAAAGACCCTTGCAAGTACTTTTTTGTAAAAATATTTAAAAAAATGATCTTTTGATTAAAGCTCAAGCGATTAGAGCAAAATATAGATATTTTGAGCTATTTTTTTAATCGTTTTAAAATTCTCGGAAGATCAACGATAGAATCTAACACATAATCCGCTACTCTCTCGCCTTCCTCTGTTACTGTTTTACCTGTACGAACTAACACGTTCATTTTCACCTTCGCGCCAATTCCCGCTTTTAGATCTTCGACTTTATCTCCAACCATAATAGATTGAGTAGGATCGATCTTTAATTCTTTGATCGCTTGCAATAGCATGCCAGATTTAGGTTTCCGGCAATCACAGTCTTCTTTATATTCACCTTTTCCCTCGGGATGATGTGGGCAATAGTAAATACCATCCAAATCTACATCTTGTTCAGCCAATGACCAATCCATCCATTCTGTTAACTGTAAAAACTGCGCCTCAGAAAAATAACCACGCGCAATTCCAGATTGATTGGTAACCAACACCAACATATATCCCAGTTTCTTTAATTCTCGCAATGCATCAATCGCACCATCAATAAACTTAAAGTTATCAATTTCGTGTACATAACCGTAATCAATATTTAACGTACCATCGCGATCTAAAAAAATAGCCTTATTCATTCTCTTACCTTTCATACATATCAAATTGACGAAAATTATCTATTTAATCCAAGCAATTAGCAAATATAACTCATAACCAATCTGTCTAAAAAAGATAATCTGACATATTGACATAGCAATCTAGACGTCTAGAATACCGAAACAGATTTAAAAATAGCAAATAAAAAGGGCTTATATGATTAAGCTAAGCAATATAACGAAGATTTTTGAGCTGCCTAGCAAGAAATTGACTGCGCTTGATAATGTCTCATTAAACATCGAAAAAGATCAAATTTGCGGAGTAATTGGCGCATCTGGCGCAGGAAAAAGTACATTAATTCGATGTGTAAACTTATTAGAAAAACCAACTAGCGGTTCCGTTATTGTGGACGGTGTAGAATTAACAGGACTTTCTGATCGCGAGTTAGTACGTGCTCGTCGTCAAATTGGAATGATTTTTCAGCATTTCAATTTACTAAGTTCTCGCACCGTATTTGAAAACGTGGCATTACCCTTAGAATTGGAAGGTGAGCCAAAAGCAAAAATCCAAGAAAAAATTACCGCACTTTTAGAGCTTGTTGGTCTAAGTGAAAAACGTGATGCTTACCCAAGTAATCTTTCTGGTGGGCAAAAACAACGTGTAGCCATTGCACGCGCCTTAGCCAGCGATCCTAAAGTCTTATTATGTGATGAAGCCACTAGCGCATTAGATCCTGCAACGACACAATCTATTCTGAAATTATTAAAAGAAATTAACCGCACTTTAGGTATTACGATTTTGTTAATTACCCATGAAATGGAGGTTGTTAAACAGATTTGTGATCAAGTTGCTGTTATTGATCAAGGTCGCCTAATTGAACAAGGTACTGTCGGTGAAATTTTTGCAAATCCTAAAACAGAATTAGCACAAGAATTTATTCGTTCGACTTTCCACATCAGTCTACCTGATGAATATTTGGAAAATCTTACTGATACGCCGAAGCATAGTAAAGCATATCCAATTATCAAATTTGAGTTTACGGGTCGCTCAGTCGATGCCCCGTTACTTTCTCAAGCATCAAAAAAATTTGGAGTGGAGCTCAGTATCTTAACCTCACAAATTGATTATGCTGGAGGCGTGAAATTTGGTTATACCATTGCTGAAGTAGAAGGAGGTGAAGATGCCATTACGCAAACCAAAGTTTATTTAATGGAAAACAACGTGCGCGTGGAGGTGCTTGGTTATGTTCAATGATTTCTTGGCAACATTCAGCCAGCAATTAACATCTCAAATGTGGGGTGTTGTCGCAACAGCAACTTATGAAACTATTTATATCAGCTTTGCATCTACTTTACTTGCCGTAGTAGTCGGGGTGCCTGTTGGCGTATGGACTTTCTTAACTGGAAAAAATGAGATTTTACAAAATAACCGCACTCATTTTGTGTTAAACACGATCATTAATATTGGACGTTCCATTCCATTTATTATTTTGCTCTTAATTTTATTACCTGTAACACGTTTTATCGTGGGAACAGTATTAGGTACAACAGCAGCAATTATTCCATTAAGTATTTGCGCTATGCCATTCGTAGCTCGCTTAACTGCTAATGCATTGATGGAAATTCCAAATGGTTTAACCGAAGCCGCTCAAGCAATGGGCGCTACTAAATGGCAGATTGTTCGTAAATTCTATTTGCCAGAAGCACTACCGACACTCATTAATGGCATCACACTTACACTAGTCACTTTAGTTGGTTACTCTGCAATGGCAGGGACGCAAGGCGGCGGAGGTTTAGGTAGCCTCGCTATCAACTACGGCGTATATCGCAATATACCTTATGTCACTTGGGTGGCCACCATTATTATGGTGCTATTCGTTATGATTAGCCAAAAACTCGGCGATACACTAGCTAAAAAAGTGGATCATCGTTAATTAAACACAACTTTTAACTTAAACAGGAAGGAAATCCTATGAAATTAAAACAACTTTTTGCAATTACTGCAATCGCATCAGCTCTCGTTTTAACAGGCTGTAAAGAAGACAAAAAACCTGAAGCTGCAGCTGCACCACTTAAAATCAAAGTCGGTGTGATGTCTGGCCCTGAGCACCAAATTGCAGAAATTGCCGCAAAAGTCGCTAAAGAAAAATATGGTTTAGACGTTCAATTCGTTGAATTCAATGACTACGCATTACCAAATGAAGCGGTATCTAAAGGTGATTTAGATGCAAACGCAATGCAACATAAACCTTATTTAGATGAAGATGCAAAAGCGAAAAATTTAAATAACTTAGTCATCGTGGGTAATACTTTCGTCTATCCATTAGCAGGGTATTCTAAAAAAATCAAAAATGTGAATGAATTACAAGAAGGTGCTAAAGTTGTTGTTCCTAACGATCCAACAAACCGTGGCCGTGCATTAATTCTTCTTGAAAAACAAGGCTTAATCAAATTAAAAGATGCAAATAACCTTCTTTCAACTGTATTAGATATTGTTGAAAATCCGAAAAAATTAAACATCACTGAAGTAGATACCTCTGTTGCGGCACGTGCATTAGACGATGTTGATTTAGCTGTAGTAAACAATACTTATGCGGGTCAAGTGGGCTTAAATGCACAAGATAACGGTGTATTTGTAGAAGATAAAGATTCTCCATATGTGAACATTATCGTTTCTCGTACCGATAACAAAGACAGCAAAGCTGTTCAAGACTTCGTAAAATCTTACCAAACAGAAGAAGTTTACCAAGAAGCTAAAAAACACTTTAAAGATGGTGTTGTAAAAGGTTGGTAATTTCTACCGCACTTTCACGCATTACGAAATCCCTTGCTCTGCAAGGGATTTTCTTATCTAAGCTTGGGATATTTTTATGTCTTTTTTTACTTATTTCTATTTAGAAAACCGTATGTATTTTCAAGATTATTTTAAATACATCGCAATTTTTACTTTACTTGGTGCGCTTCTATTAGTCACAAGTTTATATCTGCGCCATCGTTTAGAAACCAAATACCGAGATCTCAGTATTATTTTTCTGCTCTTAATTATTCTCTTACTCGGTATTCAGTATAATCAATATGAACAAAATCAAGTATATGCAAATGATACTTCTCGCATTGTTACATTTTTGAACTCAGTAAAAACATCACAAAATTTACAATTTGAGGATCTACGAGTAAATAGCCAGAAAATTACAAATGGTATGATCTTAAATATTAAGGATAAATACTATCAGGTAAATTTTAATAATGATTTTACTGCTTATACACTCTCTGAAATCAATTTAGTCAACCCGAATATCAATATTATTGATAAGGAAAATAAATAATGGAAAGTTATTCATTTCTTGCTATAAAACTTACAATGGGCATTATTGGTCTTGTTTTACAGATTAATTTAATGGGTAAGGGAAACCTTGCTCCAACATCAGCCATGGATCAAGTACAAAATTATGTACTGGGCGGCATTATTGGCGCTGTCATTTATAATGACAATATTGGCATACTACAATTTTCCCTTGTTCTCATTTTATGGACATTATTAATTTTTACGCTACGTTTTATCAAAAATCATAACCGATTTGTGAAAAATATTATCGATGGAAGCCCAGTTTGGGTAATTTTAGATGGCAAAGTACAAACTAGTGAATGCATGAAAAATGGTATCTCAGCCCACGATTTAATGTTTAAACTCCGTGCAGCAGGCATATATGAAATCTCTACTGTAAAACGAGCTGTACTTGAACAAAATGGGCAACTCTCAATCATTCAATACGGAGATAAAGATTTACGCTATCCATTAATTATTGATGGGCAAATTGATTACGATATTCTTGATATTATCAACCGAGATGAAAATTGGGTTCATGCTGAATTAGATACTAATAAACTCACTGTAAATCAGGTATATATTGGTGAATATTTGAATGGTCAATTAATTACACACCTTTATGACCCAACCTAATCCACTGATGAAAGTCACGACCAATAATTTAAGTTATTGGTCTTTTTTTAAAATTTCTGTCTCAATATTTGACTTTTTTTCAGGCTAGCCCTACCAATGCTATAAAATTTCGTTACAATGAAAGCTCAGACAAAAATAATAAAAGACCCGGAAACAAACACAATGACAGGTGCACAACTCATCATGGAGTGCCTGAAAGCACACCATGTCACGACTCTTTTCGGCTATCCAGGCGGAGCAATCATGCCAACTTACGATGCCCTTTATGACGCAGGCTTAGATCACTTACTTTGTCGTAATGAACAAGGGGCTGCCATCGCAGCGATTGGTTATGCTCGTTCCACAGGAAAAGTAGGCGTCTGCATTGCAACATCAGGCCCTGGCGCCACCAATTTAGTCACTGGATTAGGCGATGCCATGATGGACTCCATTCCAGTTGTAGCCATTACCGGTCAAGTTTCCTCTCCATTAATCGGCACGGATGCGTTCCAAGAAACTGATGTTCTAGGACTATCCCTTGCTTGCACTAAACACAGTTTTATCGTGCAAAGTACGGATGAATTAGCCGATGTTTTTGCGGAAGCCTTTGAAATTGCCCAAAGCGGACGCCCCGGCCCAGTTCTTATTGATGTGCCTCGCGATATTCAAGTTGGTAACGTGCCTGAGAATGTAAAAGCCTACGTTAAAACACTAGAAAAACCAACCGCACTTTCGGCAGATAAACTTGCTGAAGCAAAAGAATTATTAAAAAATGCTAAAAAACCTGTGCTTTATGTGGGGGGCGGCGTTGGTATGGCGAAGGCTGTTCCTGCCTTACGCAAATTTTTAGCTCAGACCCAAATGCCATCAGTCTCAACTTTAAAAGGTTTAGGTGCAATTGATCCAAACGATAATGTGTATATGGGAATGATTGGTATGCATGGTACAAAAGCTGCTAATTTTGCCGTGCAAGAAAGCGATTTATTACTCGTATGCGGTGCGCGTTTTGACGATCGTGTAACAGGTAAACTCAATACTTTTGCGCCTCATGCCAAAGTGATTCATTGTGATATTGATGCAGCGGAAATTCATAAATTACGCCGTGCAGATGTTGCACTACAAGGGGATTTAATCCAAGCACTTAATGAACTCAAACAAGAGCTTGATATTGAACCTTGGCGTGAACAAATCAGAAATTTCAAAGCAAAATTAGATTTCACTTATGTTGAAAATCAAGGCAACCGCCCGATTGATCCTTGGGCATTACTCAACACCCTATCTAATCGTAAACCAAATAATGCGGTAATTTGTACTGATGTGGGGCAGCATCAAATGTGGTCAGCGCAACACATGAAGCATTTTGCGCCAGAGAATTACATTACATCAGCAGGTTTCGGCACAATGGGATTTGGTCTGCCAGCCGCAGTGGGTGCAAAAAAAGCACGTCCGCAAGATGAAGTCATTTTGGTTACGGGTGATGGCTCACTCATGATGAATATCCAAGAATTGGGTTCTATCAAACGTGGCAATTTACCGGTAAAAATTTTGCTATTGGATAACCAACGCTTAGGTATGGTTCGTCAATGGCAAGATTTATTCTGGAATAAACGTCGTAGTGAAACCATTTTAGATGACAACCCAGATTTTGTAATGCTTGCTAACTCGTTCGGTATTCCTGCGGAACGTATTGAGTCAGCCGATGATGTGGATGCAGCACTCAACCGATTATTAAACAGCAAAACAGCCTATTTATTACAAATATGTATTCCACCTGATGAATGTGTATGGCCACTTGTACCACCAGGTGCATGTAACGCGGATATGGTAGAGGAGATGAACTAATGAATGAATATAAACTGGAACTCGTCGCTCGCCATCGTCCTGAAGTACTAGAACGCATTTTACGCGTAGCACGCCATCGTGGATTTACCATTACAACAATGGAAATGACACTGATTGAAACCCAAGTGCAGTTAAAAATCACCGTAAGATCTGACCGCACTTTAGAGCTGTTAGTGAATCAGTTGGTTAAGCTGCTGGATGTTTTAATGGTTAATTAAGAATATTTTATCAAATAATTTCTTCGACTTTTCTTCTGCTAAATCTCCCCTTCCCCTCTTTGCTAAAGAGGGGATTGAATTGAGATAAATTTAAGTATTAGTGTTGAACTTTAACAACACTAGAATGTGAATGAAACAAT
The DNA here is from genome assembly GCF_002998595.1 of Haemophilus sp. oral taxon 036. Classification (NCBI taxonomy): domain Bacteria; kingdom Pseudomonadati; phylum Pseudomonadota; class Gammaproteobacteria; order Pasteurellales; family Pasteurellaceae; genus Haemophilus; species Haemophilus sp. oral taxon 036. The sequence continues at coordinate 959,219 of NZ_CP027235.1, read as the reverse complement.
GGTTATCCACTTACTAAAGAAATTCTCCCTCTTTAGCAAAGAGGGGAAGGGGAGATTTGGCAGTCTCAATTAACGAAGAAATTAATCACACAAACGAACCCTAAAATTTTACTCGGAGAGATTATTTATGCCAAAACTACGTTCAGCGACCAGTACACAAGGTCGTAATATGGCAGGCGCACGTGCCTTATGGCGTGCAACAGGGATGAAAGAAAATGACTTTGGTAAACCGATTATTGCGGTGGTGAACTCTTTCACCCAATTCGTACCAGGGCATGTGCATTTAAAAGATATGGGACAGCTTGTTGCCGCAGAAATTGAAAAAGCAGGCGGCGTAGCAAAAGAATTTAACACTATTGCGGTGGATGATGGTATCGCGATGGGACACGGTGGAATGCTTTATTCTTTACCAAGCCGTGATTTGATCGCTGATAGCGTAGAATATATGGTTAATGCTCACTGTGCTGATGCGATGGTGTGTATTTCCAACTGTGACAAAATCACTCCAGGAATGTTGATGGCGGCAATGCGCTTAAACATTCCGACAATTTTTGTCTCAGGCGGTCCAATGGAAGCGGGCAAAACAAAACTTTCTGATCAATTAATCCGCTTAGATTTGGTTGATGCGATGATTGAGGCTGCCGATCCAAATGTGTCAGATGAACGTATTGATGCCATTGAGCGCAGTGCTTGCCCAACTTGTGGTTCTTGTTCTGGCATGTTTACCGCAAACTCTATGAACTGCTTAACTGAAGCGTTAGGTTTATCTTTACCAGGCAATGGTTCTATGTTGGCGACCCATGCTGACCGAAAAGAATTATTCTTAAAAGCAGGTCGTCAAATTGTTGAGCTTTGCAAACGTTATTACGAACAAGATGATGCAAGCGTGTTGCCTCGTTCAATCGGTACCTTTGATGCCTTTGAAAATGCAATGAGCCTCGATATCGCAATGGGTGGTTCAAGCAATACTGTTTTACACTTATTAGCGGCAGCTCAAGAAGCGGGCGTAGATTTTAAAATGGAAGATATTGACCGTTTATCGCGCAAAGTACCTTGTTTAAGCAAAATTGCACCAAATACCAATAAATACCACATGGAAGACGTACACCGTGCAGGCGGTATTATGGGATTGTTAGGTGAATTAGACCGCGCTGGATTAATTCATAAAAATACACACACCGTGCTTGGAATGAGCATGGGAGTACAACTAGACCAATACGATATTATTCGCAATCAAGATGAAGAATTACATAAATTCTTCCGTGCAGGCCCTGCAGGCATCCGCACAACTCAAGCATTCTCACAAGATTGCCGTTGGGATACCGTCGATAATGATCGTGTAAACGGTTGTATTCGCAATAAAGAAAATGCGATCTCGCAAGAAGGTGGCTTAGCCGTATTATTCGGTAATCTCGCTGAAGACGGATGTATCGTTAAAACCGCGGGCGTAGATGAATCTATTTGGAAATTCACCGGTACTGCAATCGTATTTGAAAGCCAAGAAGATGCGGTTGCAGGCATTTTGGGTGGCAAAGTCAAAGAAGGTCATGTCGTTGTTATCCGTTACGAAGGGCCTAAAGGCGGACCAGGTATGCAAGAAATGTTATACCCAACCAGTTACTTAAAATCGATGGGCTTAGGTAAAAAATGTGCTTTATTAACGGACGGACGTTTCTCTGGTGGTACATCAGGCTTGTCTATTGGACATGCTTCACCAGAAGCTGCCTCTGGCGGTGCAATCGGCTTAGTACGCGATGGCGATATTATCAACATTGATATTCCAAATCGTGCAATTAACTTAGAAATCAGTAATGAAGAACTCGCAGCACGCAGAGCTGAACAAGATCAAAAAGGTTGGCAGCCTGCTAACCGTGAACGTGAAGTCTCTTTCGCATTGAAAGTATTCGGTCACTTTGCCACCTCTGCGGACAAAGGTGCGGTACGCGATAAAACATTATTAAAATAATTTAACGGTTCCCCCTCCTTCATAAGAGGGGGATAAAACAAAAGAAAAACTAACCGCACTTCATCATCAAAACAAACACTATGAAAAACCTACTCACCAATCCTCAACCTTCTCAATCAGATTATATCAATGCCATTGTTAAACTTGGTTCACGCGTATATGAAGCCGCACAAGTGACACCTTTACAAAAAATGGGAAAACTTTCTGAACGACTGCACAATAATATCTGGATTAAACGAGAAGACCGTCAGCCAGTAAATAGTTTTAAACTACGCGGTGCTTACGCAATGATTTCTAGCCTTTCAGCAGAACAAAAAGCAGCAGGCGTAATAGCGGCATCTGCAGGTAACCATGCACAAGGCGTGGCATTATCAGCGAAACAATTAGGCTTAAAAGCATTGATCGTCATGCCACAAAACACCCCAAGCATTAAGGTGGATGCGGTGCGTGGTTTTGGTGGCGAAGTGTTGTTGCACGGTGCTAATTTCGATGAAGCCAAAGCAAAAGCGATTGAGCTTTCAAAAGAAAAAAATATGACATTTATTCCACCATTCGATCATCCATTAGTGATCGCTGGACAAGGCACGTTAGCAATGGAAATGCTGCAACAAGTGGCAGATTTGGATTATGTGTTTGTACAAGTCGGCGGAGGTGGCTTAGCTGCTGGCGTGGCAATTTTGCTTAAGCAATTTATGCCGGAAATTAAAATCATTGGTGTAGAATCAAAGGATTCTGCATGCTTAAAAGCCGCTCTCGATAAAGGTGAGCCAACAGATTTAACCCATGTTGGATTATTTGCGGATGGCGTTGCCGTAAAACGCATTGGTGACGAAACATTCCGTCTATGTCAGCAATATCTTGATGATATGGTATTGGTAGATAGTGATGAAGTGTGCGCAGCAATGAAAGATTTGTTTGAGAACGTTCGTGCTGTAGCAGAACCATCAGGTGCATTAGGTTTAGCTGGTTTGAAAAAATATGCGAAACAAAACCATATTGAAGGCAAAAATATGGCGGCAATTTTGTCTGGTGCGAACTTGAATTTCCACACGTTACGTTATGTATCCGAACGTTGTGAAATTGGTGAAAACCGAGAAGCTTTATTAGCCGTGACCATGCCTGAACAACCCGGTAGTTTCTTAAAATTTGCTTATATATTAGGTAACCGAGCTGTAACCGAATTCAGTTATCGCTATGCAGATGATAAACACGCTTGTGTGTTTGTTGGGGTAAGAACGACAAATGAGCAAGAAAGAGCAGATATTATTGCAGACCTCACTAAAAATGGTTTTGATGTTGAGGATATGTCTGATGATGATATTGCGAAAACGCATGTTCGCTATTTAATGGGTGGTCGCGTAGCCAATGATAACGAACGCTTATATACGTTCGAATTCCCAGAGCAAAAAGGCGCGTTATTGAAATTCTTGGAAATGTTACAAAATCGTTGGAATATTTCATTATTCCACTATCGTGCCCACGGCGCGGACTATGGAAATATCCTTGCTGGTTTCCAAATTGAAGAATCCGAACAAGCAGAATTTGAACAGGCACTTGCTCAACTCAATTATGTTTTTGAAGATGTAACAGAAAGCAAATCTTATCGTTATTTCTTACGTTAATTGATTAGAAAGGCGTGATATCTTTCACGCCTTTGTATTATTCAAACTCTAATTCCACCGCGCTTTCGCCAAGTAAATTCACTAATTCTGTCAGAATTTCATCTGTTGGAATGATCGACCATTGCACGCCCAAACGTAACAACGCACGACCTTTCGGACTTTGGTAATATACGTTAATCGGCAACGTTCCACCACTCACTGGCTCAAGTAATGCTTTAAGTTGTTTAATGAAACTTGGTGTAATTTGATGCTCAGAAAGGCTGATAGCTAAGGATTTGACATAACGAGAACGAGCCTCATCTAAGGTCATTAACTCTCGCACCGTCATTTTTAAGCCACCTGAGAAATCATCAACACTGACCTGTCCAGAAGCAATCACTACTGTATCTTTTTGTAACTTTTCACCAAATTGATCTAAACTTTCACCAAATAAAGTTAAATCTAAACGACCAGAACGATCATCTAATGTTGCAATACCGAGTCGATTACCTTTTTTAGTCATAGCTATACGAGACGAAACTAATAATCCTGCGGCAGTACTTATTTGCCCACGACGATTTGGAGTCAAATCTTTTAAACGTATTGATGTGTAATGAGATAATTCTTTTAAATATCGGCTTACAGGATGACTACTTAAATAGAGCCCTAGTGTTTCACGCTCACCATCAAGAATTTGTTTTTCTGAGTAAGGTGGGGTATTCGCATAGGCATTCTCAACTTCTTCGTGTGTTTCAGTCAACACCCCAAACATATCCGTTTGTCCCATTGCTTCATCTTTAGCATGTTGATCAGATGCTTTAAGGGCATCTTCTAAATTCTTAGAAAGTGCGGCGCGATGTGGACCTAATTTATCAAAGGCACCTGACATAATTAGGCTTTCAAAAGTCCGGCGGTTAATTTTCTTCAAATCTACTCGAGCACATAAATCAAATAAGTCTTTGAAAATTCCCCCTTCATTTCTAGCGGTCACAAGTGCCTCAATAGGGCCTTCCCCCACACCTTTAATTGCGCCAATACCATATACAATTTCACCTTGGTCATTAACACTAAAATGATGCTTACCCACATTAATATCTGGTGGAGCAACCTTTAATCCCATACGTAAACATTCATCATATAAACCCACAATTTTATCCGTGTTATCCATTTCAGATGTCATCACCGCAGCCATAAACTCTGCAGGGAAATGGGTTTTGAGCCAAAGAGTTTGGTAAGACACCAAGGCATAAGCAGCAGAGTGAGATTTATTAAAACCATAGCCAGCAAATTTTTCCACCAAGTCGAAAATCTTCATGGAAAGCTCACCATCAACACCGTTTTTTATCGCCCCCTCTTTAAATACAGAACGCTGCTTTGCCATTTCCTCTGGTTTCTTTTTCCCCATCGCTCGACGCAATAAGTCTGCTCCACCCAACGTATAACCAGCCAACACTTGCGCAATCTGCATAACTTGCTCTTGATACAAAATAATACCGTAAGTTGGCTCAAGAATAGGCTTCAAACTTTCATGTTGATATTCTGCATCAGGGTAGGATACTTCTTCTCGTCCGTGTTTACGATCAATAAAATTATCCACCATTCCTGACTGCAAAGGACCAGGACGGAACAATGCTACCAACGCGATAATGTCTTCAAAACAGTCAGGCTGAAGGCGTTTGATCAAATCTTTCATACCACGAGATTCTAGCTGGAATACAGCTGTAGTTTCAGAACGTTTAAGCTGTTCAAAAGATTCATGATCATCTAGGGGAATCGCTGCAATATCAACAAGTGGCTTACCTTCTCGAGCCATGCGAGCATTGATCATATCTAATGCCCACTTAATGATAGTCAGAGTACGTAATCCTAAGAAATCAAACTTCACAAGCCCAGCATATTCCACATCGCTTTTATCAAAATGGGTAACAGGGTGAAGCCCTTCATTATCGCAATAAAGCGGCGCAAAATCCGTAATTAAAGTTGGAGAAATTACTACGCCTCCCGCATGTTTACCCGCATTACGGGTTACACCTTCCAACTTACGCGCCATATCTATTAAGGCTTGCACCTCTTCATCACTGTCATACGCCACTTGCAATTGTGGCTCAACTTCAAACGCTTTTGCGAGCGTCATTCCTGGATCTGGAGGAATCAATTTCGAAATACGATCAACGAAACCATAAGGATGTCCCAATACGCGCCCTACATCGCGAATCACCGCTTTTGCCGCCATGGTACCAAAGGTGATAATTTGTGATACTGCACCGCGTCCGTAAGTTTCAGCAACATGCTCAATAACACGATCTCTACCATCCATGCAGAAATCCACGTCAAAGTCAGGCATAGATACCCGTTCTGGATTTAAAAAACGCTCAAATAGCAAATCAAACTCAAGCGGATCTAAATCGGTAATTTTCAATGCATAGGCAACTAAAGAACCAGCCCCCGAACCTCGTCCTGGTCCCACTGGAATATCGTTATCTTTTGACCACTGAATAAATTCCATCACAATCAAGAAATAACCAGGGAATCCCATTTGGTTGATAACACCTAATTCCACTTCTAAACGTTCATCATATTCTGCCCGTCTTTCGGCCCTAATTTTCTCATCCGGAAATAGAAATGCTAAACGCTCCTCTAGTCCTTCTCTGGCTTTTTTTATTAAGAAATCCTCTGTGCTCAATTCACCCGTTGGAAATTTTGGTAAAAAATATTGACCAAGACGAAGCGTTACACTACAACGCTGAGCAATTAAAAGCGTATTTTCTAAAGCTGAGGGAATATCTGCAAATAACTCACACATTTCCTCTTCTGAACGGAAATATTGTTCGGAGGTATAACGTTTTGGGCGTTTAGGATCATCTAAAGTATAACCATCTCTAATCGCTACACGAATTTCGTGGGCTTCAAAATCATCTTGCTTGAGGAATACCACATCATTTGTAGCAACTAACGGTAAATGGTAATGTTCAGCTAATTTTAGTGCTGCTTGGATATAACTTTCTTCATCCGCTCTTCCTGTGCGGCTAAGAGCAAGATAAAAATGCTCGGGAAAAAATTCTTGATAAAATGCGACCGCACTTTCAATCTCATCAGCATTATCTTTTAATAATTTCTTTCCCACATCTCCCTGTATACCACCAGATAAAATAATCACCCCTTCTCGATAATCAATAAGCCAATCTTGATCAATATAAGGTAAGTCGTTATAACCTCGCTGGTAAGCCTTTGATAACAATAAAGTAATATTTTTATAACCTTCATTATTTTTAGCCAACAAAGTCAGATCAAAGTATTCATCGCCACATAATGCACTTTTGACTTTTACATCTGCCCCGATAATTGGCTTCATCCCTAAAGAAAGCATCTCACCATAAAAACGCACTACACCACAAAAATTAGTAAAATCCGTTAGTGCCATTGCAACCATTTCATTAGCAGCACAGGCTTTTACTAACGGTTTCACTTTGACGATACTGTCAATCATCGAAAAATCTGTGTGCGTGCGAAGATGGACGAAACGAGGCTGGGATGACATTGAAAATCCTTAAAGTGCGGTTAAATTTTGCCGTAAATATTGAGGCGGTATTATAGCGAATTTTTCAAATAAATGCCTATGCAACAAATAGCTTTCCTAATTAGCTCGGATAACCGATTGCGTGAACAAAAAATGTTAAGTAGATCAAAATTTTGATAATTATTCGTTCCCATTTTGGGTGATTTCGGCTAGTCTAGCAGCGATTTATTTATTTCAAGAGAATAAGGATGATCCTATGACAACTCTTTTTCATGTAGCGCAAAATTGGTTAAACCAAGACCCTGACGCAGAAACTCATACAGAATTAACCGCACTTTTAGATGCGGCAAAAGGCGGAGATAAAGCGGCAGAAGCAGAATTGCACACACGTTTTGATGGTCGCTTACAATTTGGTACGGCTGGTTTACGTGGCCGTTTACAAGCTGGCTCAATGGGGATGAACCGAGTTTTAGTCTCTCAAGCTGCTGGCGGTTTAGCGGAATATTTAAAAGATTACGATAAAGAACCATCAATCGTAATTGGTTACGACGGCCGTAAAAACTCTGATGTTTTTGCCCGTGACACTGCTGAAATTATGGCGGGTGCAGGCGTAAAAGCTTATTTATTACCACGCAAATTACCTACGCCAGTTTTAGCTTATGCTATCCAATATTTTGATACCACTGCGGGTGTAATGGTAACAGCAAGCCATAACCCACCAGAAGATAACGGCTATAAAGTGTATTTAGGTAAAGCAAATGGCGGCGGTCAAATCGTTTCACCGGCAGATACAGACATCGCAGCATTAATTGATAAAATTGCGGTAGGCAATATCCAAGATTTACCACGTAGCGATAATTATGTAGTGTTAAATGATGAAGTGGTAGATGCCTACATTGCAAAAACAGCATCATTAGCTAAAGAGCCAGCTTGCGACATTAACTATGTTTATACCGCTATGCACGGTGTTGGCTATGAAGTTTTAAGTAAAACGCTGGCAAAAGCAGGCTTACCACAACCACACGTAGTGGCAGATCAAGTTTGGCCAGATGGTACTTTCCCAACCGTGAACTTCCCAAATCCAGAAGAAAAAGGCGCATTAGATTTAGCAATTAAAGTAGCAAAAGAAAAGAATGCTGAATTTATCATTGCTAATGACCCCGATGCAGACCGTTTAGCCGTTGCTGTGCCTGATGCGCAAGGCAACTGGAAATCACTACACGGCAATGTGGTAGGCTGTTTCTTAGGTTGGTACTTAGCAAAACAATATCAAGGAAAACAAGGCACATTGGCTTGCTCACTTGTTTCTTCTCCTGCACTCGCTGAAATTGCGAAAAAATACGGTTTCCAATCAGAAGAAACCTTAACCGGTTTCAAATATATCGGTAAAGTATCTGGCTTATTGTTTGGTTTTGAAGAAGCATTGGGCTATTTAGTTGACCCAGACAAAGTACGCGATAAAGATGGTATTTCTGCAGCAATCGTGTTCTTAGATCTTGTACGTAACTTGAAAAAACAAGGCAAAACTTTAGCAGATTATGCTGATGAATTTACTAAAGAATTTGGCGCTTATGTGAGTGGACAAATCTCTATTCGAGTAAGCGATCTTTCAGAAATCGGAAAATTAATGGCCGCACTTCGTAACAATCCACCAGTAGAAATCGCTGGCGTGAAAGTGGCACAATTTATCGACCATACTAAAACAGATCGTCAAAGCGATATCCTTGTATTTAACTTGGAAAATGGCGGACGCTTAATTGCTCGTCCTTCAGGTACCGAACCAAAAATTAAATTCTACTTGGATGCGCGCGGTAAAGATCCAAAAGATGCAGATCGCGTATTAGCAGAATTTGATGAAGGTGTTCGTCACATTCTTCGCCAAGATGCTTATGGCAAACAAGCTTGCTAATTAATCGTTTCTAAAAATAAAACGCACTTTGTAGAAAGTGCGTTTTTTTATATCTGAAACCCAATAAATATCAGCAGATAAAATTAGAATTACAAGGATGACTAATAGATTAATAAAAATTAGAATTTGAGATAGTTTGACTAATGGAATAGTTACATCGTTACACCCCATATAAACATTCCATTAGCCAACAACAACTAACAATATCGCACCTAACAACAAGGTTGGTGGACAAAGAAGCGGACTGAAGCCCTCCATTTGCCCCACATCCAGTTATGGATGTTGTCCTATCATCAATGGCCACTTCATAATAAAGGTGAGCGACTCACTCGTTATCATTTCACTGATTAGGATATCGTTCGGGAATGTCAGACAACAGTCCGCCAAACCCAATAGGCAAGATGCACAGCTCTATGCCAAATGGCACAAACGTCCATTCTTGCGCCTAAATCTTGATTTATAGCTTGCGTCATTGACAACAAACTTACTGTGCAGATATATGGTATGACTTTTCACTTTTAGAAACTGTGATCTAGATCACAAAATTTGAAATACGATAAAATTCTTTTAGGCACACTATCGCACTTACGATATATCACTATCAATATACTAACAATGCAACGGCCTCACAGGCGATGCCTTCACTTCGCCCTGTAAAACCTAATTTTTCCGTGGTCGTGGCCTTTACATTGACTTGCTCAATATCACATTGTAAATCCTCAGCAATTTTTACACGCATTGCATCAATATATGGGCGCATTTTGGGTGACTGAGCGATAATAGTTACATCAACATTCCCAATTTTATATCCCTTTTCTTGAACCTGACGAAAAGCTTCACGTAATAAACCACGACTATCTGCATTTTTATATTGCATATCTGTATCAGGGAAAAGTTTGCCAATATCACCTAGCGCTGCGGCGCCTAAAATTGCATCAGTCAAGGCATGTAAAGCCACATCGCCATCCGAATGTGCTATAAAACCAGTGTGATATGGTACTTCTACACCACCGATAATTAATGGGCGATTCTCTCCAAAAGCATGAACATCAAACCCATGTCCAATTCTCATCATAATTTATTCCTTGTTAAATAAAATTCAGCTAATGCCAAATCCTCAGGACGCGTGACTTTCAAATTATCACTACGACCAGCTACCAAGTGTGGTCGAAAACCCGCATGCTCCATTGCAGAAGCCTCATCCGTAATTTGAAGCCCTTGCTGTAGAGCTGTAGAAAGTGCTTTTTTCAAGCATTCCACTTGAAAAAATTGTGGTGTTTGAGCCTGCCAAAGCAGACTACGATCTTCAGTCACAACTATACGTTGTTGATTGTCTGAACGCTTAATTGTGTCTGTTACGGGAATTGCTAAAATTGCCCCCTGTTCATCATCAATGGCTAATAATTTATCAATATCAGTATGCTGTAAACAAGGACGAGCCGCATCATGTACTAGTACCCAAGCATTTTTATCACAAATTGCATTCAAACCATTTAGCACTGATTCAGCCCTCGTTTCACCACCTTCTACCAATTGAATTTTAGGTGAAAGTGATAAATTGGCTATATAAGGATCATCTTTACTCACGACTAATATAATCTTAGAAATCGCTGTATGAGTTAGCATGATATCAAGCGTATGTTCTAACAACGTTTTACCTAACAACGCTAGGTATTGTTTTGGTTTATCCGCTTGCATACGCGAGCCTACTCCAGCTGCAGGTAATACAACAACAATTGGACGATCCATTATTTATTCTCTTTCACAATGTGATAAAACACTTCATTTTCTTTTACCATACCATGCTGCATCCTTGCTCGTTCTTCAATCGATTCAAACCCCTTTGTTAATCCTTGAATTTCCGCATTAATGCGTTGATTACGCTGGGAAAGTTTTTCATTTTCAGCATGATTTTCTACAATTTTTACCGCGGTTTCACGATAATCCCAAAATCCATTGCGTCCAAACCATAAATCATATTGAAACAGTGCCAATATGGCGAAAAGAATAAGAATCAAAAGTCGCATAATCTTTATGTTATACAAGAAAAATGCTGATAGTTTACCGTGAAAAAAGAGGAAAGGCGATAGCATAAAAAAATGCTGTACATATTCGTCACAAAATGAAAAGAAAAAATGTGATCAATGTCACAAACTAAAGAGATATTCAGAGAAGATGAGGTAAAAAACCAAAAGACTTGATATACTCCCCCACAGTATTTAACTGCCTTAATATGGAGAATAATTTAACATGAAAACAACCTTAAAAATGACCGCACTTGCTGCAATTTCTGCTTTTGTTCTCGCTGGATGTAGTACTCATTCAATGGATTCAAAGGAACATGCTAATGCACAATTGCAACAACAAGCTGTTCTTGGATTAAACTGGATGCAAGATTCGGGTGAATACCAAGCATTAACTTATCAAGCGTACAATGCAGCAAAAGTTGCCTTTGATCACGCAAAAGTTACTAAAGGAAAGAAAAAAGCGGTTGTTGTTGATTTAGATGAAACCATGTTAGATAACAGCCTTTATGCTGGTTGGCAAGTAAAAAACAATAAACCATTTGATGGAAAAGATTGGACGCGTTGGGTTGAAGCTCGCCAATCCCGAGCTATCCCTGGCGCAGTAGAATTTAATAATTATGTAAATTCACATAACGGTAAAATGTTTTACGTGACTAACCGTAAAGATAGCACAGAAAAAACCGGTACCATTGACGATATGAAACGTCTTGGCTTTAAAGGCTTAGATGATTCATCCTTTTACTTTAAAAAAGATAAATCTGCTAAAGCTGCGCGTTTTGCCGAGATTGAAAAACAAGGCTATGAGATTGTTCTTTACGCTGGCGATAACCTAGACGATTTCGGTGATACAGTCTACGGAAAAAGTAACAATGAACGTCGTTCATTTGTACAACAAAATCAGGCTAAATTTGGTAAAACCTTTATTGTATTACCAAATGCAAATTACGGTGGCTGGGAAGGTGGATTAGCTGACGGTTACTTTAAAAAAGATACCCAAGGCAAAATTAAAGCACGTCTAGATGCCGTACAAGCATGGGATGGTAAATAGTCTGCTATTATTAATAGTAGTTGATAGAAAATCTCCATTAAATGTTATTTAATGGAGATTTTATTTAACTTCTTGTTCTTGCAAATGCTGCCGCTTCTTCTATTAATTCATTACTTGGACGCTGATGCGTGTAAAGTTCGAATTGTTCAACCGCTTGTAAAACAATAACCTCAGCACCTGAAATAACCATTTTCCCTTTAGATTCCGCATAACGGATAAAGGGGGTTTCAGCTGGAATAGCAACAACATCAAAAGCGATATTTGCAGCATTAATCATAGGTTGTGGAAAAGCCAACTCAGTTTCTTCTTTTCCACCTTTCATGCCTATCGGGGTGACATTTACCAAAATTTCTGCACACTGATTTACCAACGAATCAATATATTCATAACCATAAAGTGCGGCTAAATATCGCCCTGTTTTTGCATTGCGAGCATAAATTTTAAGCTTCTCAAAGCCCCTATTTTTAAATGCAGCAACAACGGCCTTCGCCATCCCGCCACTTCCTTGTACAATCACGGAAGCATAATTATTCAGTTGATATTTCTCAATTAATTTTACAATGGCAATATAATCTGTGTTATAAGCACGTAAGAAACCATCATCATTCACAATAGTATTTACTGATTCTATCGCTTTTGCTGAAGAATGGATTTCATCTAAAAAAGGTATACAACTTTCTTTAAACGGCATAGAAACAGCACAACCACGAATACCTAATGCTCGTACACCTTTCACTGCATGTTCAATATCTTGTGTCGTAAAGGCTTTATAAATGAAATTTAATCCTAACTTTTTATATAAATAATTATGAAATGTGGTTCCAAAATTACCAGGTCGTCCTGACAACGACATACAGAGTTGAGTATCTTTATTTATCATTTTACTTTTCTAAATATTTAAATTCATACCATCATCAAGTCCAATAAAATATTGGTTCATATCAAATGCAGGTTTTGCAGCTTTATCTTGCCCAACAATTCTCGCCGGTACCCCAGCAGCTGTCGCGTATTCTGGTACAGGATGAAGCACAACTGAATTAGCCCCAATTTTGGCATATTTTCCTACTTCAATATTACCTAAAATTTTAGCTCCAGCACCAATCATCACGCCCTCGCGTACTTTTGGATGACGATCACCAGATTCTTTACCTGTTCCTCCAAGTGTTACGCCTTGCAAAATAGACACATCATTTTCAATTATAGAGGTCTCCCCTACGACAATTCCTGTGGCATGATCAAACATGATGCCATGGCCAATTTTAGCTGCGGGATGAATATCTACATCAAAGGCTACTGAAATCTGATTTTGCAAATAAAGCGCAAGCGCTTTTCGATTCTGATTCCACAAATAATGTGTAATCCGATAACTCTGAATAGCATGGAAACCTTTTAAATAAAGTAATGGCGTAGTCCACAATTCCACCGCAGGATCGCGCTGACGAACAGCTTTAATATCACTTGCTGCACAATCAATAATTGAAGGATTAGCTTGATAGGCTTCTTCAATGATTTCTCGTAAAGAGATCGCTGGCATAATAGGATTCGCTAATTTATTAGCAAGTAAATAACTCAACGCACTACCAAGATTTTGATGTTTCAAAATAGTAGAGTGAAAGAAACTTGCTAACATAGGCTCATGCTCTGCGAGCATTTTGGCCTCTTGACGGATGTACTGCCATACCTCTAATGTCATATTATATCCCCTTTCTCCGCCCATTTTATTGGCAAGCCTGGCCATATCTTAATTTATTCAACAAAAATTATAACGCAATATCAACTAAACATTAGCTAAACGAAATTGAAAAGGCACTATCACCCTTCCTTTTTCACCATTTTGTAATTGATAAAATTGCGGATAATTAAAATTACGCAAAATTATATTATAAGGATTATTATCTCCCTCATGCTTAGCATTTTGGTAAAGTTGATTAATCTCACGCACTTTATCATCCTTTTCACCATCACATCGGCGATAAATTTCAAGACGATTAGCTTCATCTAAAATATAAACATTGAAACTGTGATCTGGATTATCTTCAAAGAAAAACTGTAAGAAACCTTCTCGAGCAAATACATCCATTTCTGCTGGATAACAACGGCTCTCTTGGCTCATTTCACTATCCTTAATAGGATTTTGTAAAACTTCATCAAAATCTACCGCACTTTTTATATCATCAAGCGCAGAATCACTCTGGATTTCTTGTAAAGTGATACCACGCTCTTCAAAGAAGAATTGCCAATTTTTACCTGCAACACGTAAACGAGAGGAATGACTTAATGACGTCTCTCCAACCTGAATACTCACACAACGATTAACTAACCCGCTAACAAGCTGGCATAAATCTTGTCTATAACGTTTGCTATAACAATATACTTGAATCGAATCAGGTCGATTTACTCCACGATAAATTTTGTTAGAAAGCACTTTTAAAGCAAGCAAAATCGCATTTTGACCTTCAAAATGAAGGGTACGAATTTCATTCCAAATATTACGATAAGTAAAATCAATACTTCCTACAAGGCTTTGCTCCATTGCACCAAAACTAAATAAATCTCTTGATGAAATATCTGTTAATACTTCTTCTACATTAGCTGTTGGATCTACCGTTAGATTAATTGCAATAAACAAACTACGAATTTCACACTGATTTAATAAATCGCTATTACTTGGTTGAGGCGTGACAGTACTTGGAAATGCCACTCGAAGATTATTTACAAAACGATGTAATGTTGCTGAACTCACTTTTTTACTGAAAATAGATAAGTGCGTCTTCTCAGTTAAAAGACGATTAAAATATGCCCATGCGACGAGTTTATTTAAGCTCTCACCATATTCAATCACTCGCTCTTTAGAAAACATAATATGATTTGGCGACTGATTAATAAGATACCAGCCATCTTTAAAATGCTTATTTCCTCGTACTTCTAAGAAGGTAATATGATCTTCCGACAAATTATGGGAAATTTGCGTGTTGAGTAAAGTGACCTTACCCGGAATTGCTTCAAAGGCAGTATAAAGTTTACGTGAAAGAATATTAATATCTTGTGGTACAACACTTGAGTGAATTCGATGTTTTCGAGCAAACTCAACTAAGTTACGGTAACTCAACATCAAAAACTTCACCACATTATCATGATTTTCTTTTACTGCTTTGATTTTCCAGAGTGGGCGACAATTAAGGAATTGTACAGTTTCATCAGACCATCCCCATTCCCGTGCCAAAATTTCCATATAACGGATACGCCAATTATCTGCTTGGTAAAGCGCAAGATCCTTCGTTGCTTTCACATAAAAACAACGACGTACAAAATCAAGGCGCTTAAATTCAGAAAGTGCGGTTAAATATTGAGTAACTTTTGAAAGGATAGCAATATAAGGATCAAAATGGTGATCTGGATTAGCACAACCTGAAAGTAAATCGCGCTTAAAGGTGCGTGCAATTAAACAGGTATTAGGATACTCTTTAGAATAAGCTTCTAGTAGTAAAATTTTGAGTACTGATTTATAAGGAGAATCAATTCCTTTATAAAGCTGCCATAAGCTAGCCCCAAAATATTCACTCGCCGAGAATTGACCTAAACCGCCAAAATCAACCCAATCATTTGGATCGAGTTCCCCAGATTCAATCAGTCGTTCAACTTCCTTTTCATAATCCTTTTCGTTTTCAACCCATAAATGTAGCCATAACAAAGGTTTACCCGCTAAACGAACTGCTGACCGATAAAATTCATCCAACAGCAACATATACTGTGCGGATCCACTATTTTCAGCGGTGAGTGAATCAGCATAATGTTCATGGCGAAAGCGTTGCTGATCTACTAAATAGAAATTAATTTCTACATTAAACTGAGTCGCCCATTCAGAAATACGTTTAGCTTTTTTGGTGAGAAGCGCACATTCATCTGAACTAAGGCCATCACGGACACAAATCCAAGTATCTAAATCAGAAGATGAAGTTTGGCTAATAGAACCAAAACTCCCCATCACATACACACCTAAAATAGGAGGCAAAACAGCTCGAAAATTTACCGCACTTTGATGATTTATATATTTACAATCGGCATAATTAATACCGTATTCATTAACAAGCCATCGCTTTTGATAATCAGAAATATGGAAACCGGAAACCCCTGATGGAGCATGAATGACATAGCCAGGAAGCTGTGGGTGATTACTCTGTAAAAGTAAAGGAACTATTGATAACACATGTTGAAACGCATCGCCAGAACCCAGTAACGCTCGTTCAAAACGACGTTTATCTAAAGCCTTTACCCATTGTTTGGCTCGTTCAAGATTATATTCCAAGCGGCGTCCTTACCAGAACAGCAAAATTTACCAGGTAATTTACCACTTGAGGTGTAGGAAAGCAAAAGAATTAAACGAAATAGCGCGGTACTATTCTATCATTCGATTTATTACACCTTAATCCCAGAATATGGGGGATTAAGGTGTAACATTTTCTTAACTAAGCATCCATCGACATACAGAGTAAGGTTAATGGGTGAATACAGGTTACGTTGGATGACATATCAATTTGCCATTTACAAGTTTGGCATTCAGATATGACGTAATCAAACCCACCTTCGTTAATATTATCGAATAGGTTCTTACCAATAGATTGTGAAACTTCATAGTTTTCCGATTTAAAACCGTAAGTCCCAGCAATACCACAGCATTGGCTAGGTAACATAATGATTTCTAAACCAGGAATTTTTTTCAACACTTCCAAAGTATAAGGTGCCCAGCCTGCTTTATCTACGTGACAAGCGGTGTGATAAGCCACTCGAAGTTTAAGTGGTTTCAACGGTAATGTTTTACCTTCTTTGAAAAGCTGGTATAAGAATGGCGTCACCATATGAATATGCGGACGGACTTTAGCATTGTCGATGCCTAAAATATGATGGTATTCATCACGCAGATTAAGTGAACAACTTGATGCTTCACTGATCACATCTAGTCCATTTTCATCTACCATTTTTCCAATGTAATCGGTATTGAACTGTGCAATATTACGTGCGCGTTCTGGGAAACCATTCACCATTAATGGTAAACCACAGCATTTTTCTTTTTCTAGTAACATCACTCCAATGTTCATCGCGTTGAACACTTTAAGGAATTCTTTACCAAGCTGTGGATTATTATAGTTCACATAACAACCATGATAATACGCGACTTTACGCTCAAATTTTTGTTGGTCTTGTAACGCATTTTTCATATACCAGCTACGGAACGTGCCAAACGCATATTTAGGTAAAGTACGTTCTTTACTAATTTTAAGCGTTTTTTCCAACATAAATTTGGTAGCTTTTAGGCTTGTGATAGTGTTTACAATCGGCGCTAATGGCGTATTGATTTTCCCCATGACATCCGTGTTACTTAAAATCGCATCACGCAATTTATTCATTAACGGTTTTTTAGATTGTGCTAAGTGGTTATTACGTGCACGCACAATTAAATCACCGATTTTCACATCAGACGGACAAGCCACTTCACAACGTTTACAGTTGGTACAATATTTAAGTGCTTCATCGTAAAGTTCAGCAGATTTTAAGCGTAAACGCTCACCATCTGGGCCAGATTGTTTTGGACCAGGATAAAGCGGGTTGTTGCGTGAAACCGGACAAACAGCAGTACAAGCCGTACATTTAATACAGCTTTCAAAACTTTCGTCGATATATTTATGACTTTCAGGTGAATTAAGGGATTGTTTTGCACTATCAATGAGTCGTTGAATATTATTATCCATATTATTCCCCCTATTTCGCCAAGATTTCATCAGCAACCGCCAAGGCAGTTACAACTGCGACACCCGAACCACAACCAAGCTCAAGCGCATTAAAACCACCAATCACATTACCGACGGCATATAAATTCGTTAAATATTGACTGCTCTTTTGCACTTGGCATTGAGCATTAATTGCTACACCGGCAGATTGATAAGGTTGTGGATGAGCAAAACGATGAGCAGTCCAAGTGAAACGATCTTTATCGTTAAACCCTTCAACACCGATAATATCGGATTCAAAAACCGGCTCATAAATTTTATCGAATTCAGAAATGAGTCCTTTACTGAAGAAACTTCCTGAAGCTAGTACGAAATTATGTGCGGTAATTTCTTCATCTTCGAGCAAGCGAGTGTTGATACAACGGACTTGATTTCCTTCAAATGTTGCACTCAATGCACTATCACCGTTAATCATTAAACCGCCAAGGGATTCAAATTTACGGCGTAATTGAATACGTTGACGCATACCGAGTAATGATGGTGGCAACGTTGGCAATTCAAATAATGCGAGCTTAGTTGCATCACGAAGTGCGGTCATAAATTCTTGGTTTTCTAAACCAAAACAAGCCGGTAAAAATACTGCTTCTGCGCCTTGCGCTGATTCAATAATTTCTTTAACAAGATCATTGAATGCAAGTTTGTGCTCTAAAAGTTGAGAGATGTTTACGCTACGGAACTCACGAGCATTTTTGCGAAGTTCATCTAATTGCGGAATATTTAAGAAACCACTTGTTACTTCACAATGTTCAAATTGTGGATTTAACACCAAATTTGCCGATAAAAGTTGTGGCTGAAAATCGTGATAACCTTCGATACCAAGCACCGCAATACGTTTATGCGGAAAACTTTCATTGCCTTGTACAGTTGGCACACTATTTGGTGAAAGCCACGCACCACGCAAACTGCCTAAGCCAGTTACACGCCAATGGTTCTTTTCCGTTGAACCAATTAAATCAAGATTTAATTCATTAGCTAAACGTTCAAAATCTTGTGCTTTAGCAAGCACTTTCTCTGCGCCCAATAAACTATAAGGGTGAGCAGGTAATTCATTGCGAAGTACGGTGATATCTTCTTTTAAATTTTCTACCGCGCGACCTTCTCCATTTGGCGTTGATGGCATACGGCTTAATAAATCTAAAGAGCCGGATGCAAAATCAATGGCTGCTTGACCGTTGTTGATAATCACGCAACGTTTGCCGCGTTGTTGAAGGGCGATGCCACAGGTTAAACCCGCCAAACCACCGCCAATAATGGCTACATCAAAATTCATTGCTATCCGTCCCTTGTTGTGCTTGTTCATCAAGCGGTTTCACATCATTTAAACCTAATACGCTACCATACATCCAAGATGTAAATTCAGCTTCTCGAATAGCTTCCCCCCAAGCAATCGGCTCAATACCTCTCCAGCGTTCTTCCATAAAGGCAGAAAGTTGAGTAGTTGATTGAGTTGGTGTTGCCACTTCAAAACGGTTCATTAAGCCTGCAGCACGACATGCACAAAGCTCAGCTTGGCAAGTACCCATACCAACACGAGTACGGCGACGTAAATCCACAATGTTATTTACGCCTAGTTCATCAATCGCGTAGCGCACTTCGCCCGCCGTCACCGCTTCACATTCGCAAACCATTGAACGATCTAAACGTTCTTTTTCAAGCAAACGAGTAGCACGTGAACCATGACGATACACGGCGGAATAACGAATGGTACTTGGTAATGAAATGACTTTTTGATTGGTTTCTTGACGGCTTTCAGTAGAACCTGGTAAAGGTTGCTCCGCAGTGACACAAGGTGCTGTTTTATTGAGTTTTTTACAAACAAGGTCGGTTGCCCATTCAGCCATTAAACGATAAGTCATTAACTTACCGCCTGTAATAGTAATAAAGCCATCTAAGCCATCGCGTTCTGCGTGGTCAAGTAGCACAATACCACGACTCACATTACGACCTGATGGATCATCATCACTCGCAACTAATGGACGCACCCCTGCATAAGCACGTAATACGCGAGTATGACGTAAACTCGGTGCAAGTTTTTCACCTTCACGGAAAAGAATATCCACTTCCTCTGGCGTCACTTGCATGTTATCGATTTGATCATAAGGAACACGACTTGACGTTGTACCAATAACACAAATTGTATCGCCTGGAACAAGAATATCCGCATCAGCTGGTTTACGGCAGCGGTTAATTACAAGTTTATTAATGCGATGGCCCATTACAAGCAATGCACCTTTCGCTGGGAACATTTTAATTTTGAGATCGGCATATTCCGCAATCCCTTGTCCCCAAATACCACCAGCATTCACAACAAGCGGTGCAAAAAATTGGCGTTCTCTACGATTTTTATGATCGTATACATTTACACCAATTACTTTTCCACCTTCACGAATCAAATTTTTTACTTCGCAATAAGTGAACATTTTTGCGCCGTTTTCTGTCGCATCCATCATATTAGAGGCCGTTAAACGGAATGGGTCAATCGAACCATCTGGCACAACAACAGCGCCCACTAAATCTGGATTTACAGAAGGCTCCATAATTTTAGCTAAGTCAGGATCAATGGCTTGCGCATCAATTCCAGATTTTGCACAACTCTCAAGGAAGGTTTTTTGATAGTCGAGAGAATCTTCAGGCAAAGTAATAAATAAGCCTTCCGTTTCATCTACGCAATGACGCGCAATTTTGCGCAAAATGCGGTTTTCTTTAATACATTCTTCAGCAGATTCTTGGTCGTTCACGGCATAACGTGCACCACTGTGTAATAATCCGTGGTTACGTCCTGTCGCACCCGTTGCTATGTCTCGGCGTTCCAATAAAATACAATCAATGCCACGAAGTGCACAGTCACGCGCAATACCAGCACCCGTTGCGCCACCACCGATAATAATGACATCAGTACTGAGTGGCGAAAAATCTCCAACATCTTTGTACATGCTAGGCGATAATCCCATGTTTACCCCCAATTCCCAAAATTTAACAAAAAAGTAATATAAAAAATACAGAGAGTATTGTATTTAAGTATGCTTAAATTAACAACATTTTGAGCGGAAAAGAAAATGAATTTGTGAAGTTGATCACAATAATTTTCGCATTCGCTCAGACAAAGTAAAATTTTTGTGAAACACTTCACATTTTTGCATTTTACTACTTTCTTATTTTTTATTTTCTTTTATGATGCAGCACATCCCTTACTATCTGAAGGGTAAATTTCAATAACACATAATTACAAAGTTGGAGAAAAATTATGTTTGGTCCATTTAAACCCGCTCCGCATATTGCGGAACTTCCAGCGGAAAAAATTGATTCCACGTATAGACGCTTACGTTGGCAAGTATTCGCAGGGATCTTCTTTGGTTATGCCGCATACTATTTCGTGCGTGCAAACTTTGACTTAGCACAACCTGGTTTAATTCAAGCTGGTCTTTATACAAAAGCTGAGCTTGGTGTAATCGGTTCTGCAGCTGGTCTTGCTTACGGTTTATCAAAATTCGTCATGGCTGGTATGTCTGACCGTTCTAACCCTCGCGTATTCCTACCATTTGGTCTATTACTATCTGGTTTATGTATGACCTTAATGGGTCTATTCCCATGGGCAACCTCTGGCATCGCTATCATGTGGGCGATGATCTTCTTAAATGGTTGGTTCCAAGGTATGGGATGGCCTCCATGTGGTCGTACAATGGTGCACTGGTGGTCTAAATCAGAACGCGGTACTATCGTGTCAATTTGGAATACTGCGCACAATATCGGTGGTATGATGCCTGGTGCAATGGTGCTATTAGCAAGTGCCGTCTTCTTCAGCACTCATGGTATCGAAGCACAAGCAAAAGACATTTGGCAACAATCCCTATACTATCCGGGTATTGCAGCAATGATCTGTGCAATTCCTGTTTACTTCGTGATGCGTGATACTCCACAATCTTGTGGTTTACCATCTATCGAAAAATGGCGTAATGACTACCCTGATGACTATAACGAAAAAACTTACGAAAACGATTTAAGCACAAAAGAAATCTTCGTTACCTATGTATTGAAAAACAAATTGTTATGGTACATTGCACTTGCTAACGTGTTCGTATATTTAATCCGCTACGGTGTATTAAAATGGTCTCCAGTTTATTTGAGCGAAGTAAAACACTTCAACATCAAAGGTACCGCATGGGCATACACAATCTATGAATTAGCAGCGGTTCCAGGTACATTATTATGTGGTTGGGTATCAGATAAAGTATTCAAAGGTAAGCGTGGTTTAACCGGTTTCATCTTCATGATCTTAACAACTGCAGCGGTTGTTGCATATTGGATGAACCCAGCGACACCAGAAGCTGAATTAGCAAACTACAGCGCATGGTATCAAAACCCATACCAATTAACAGACTTCATTTTAATGACTTTAATCGGTTTCTTAATCTATGGTCCTGTAATGTTAATCGGTTTACATGCTCTTGAGTTAGCACCGAAAAAAGCAGCAGGTACTGCAGCAGGTTTCACCGGTTTATTCGGTTACTTAGGTGGTACAGTTTCTGCATCTGCAGTTATCGGTTGGGCTGCTCAACATTACGGATGGGACGGTGGTTTCTACGTAATGATCGGCGGTGGCATATTAGCGGTGTTATTACTCTTAATCGTAATGGTTGAAGAAGGAAAACACAAAGCGAAATTAGGCGATACTTACGGTACTAAATAATTAGCTTAAAAAAGGCGACAGGCAAATTGCTTGGTCGCCTTTTTTGTAACTAAAATTAATTTTAGTTTCTGATTAAGACCATCTTGATTCCTTTCCCACAAAATAAATCATATATTTAAGGAGACAATAATTATGAAATTATCATCAATTACTATTGGATTAGGTTGCACATTTTTTGCGATATCTGTGTCGGCAAATCAAACTTGCGAAGCTCCTTATCATTCAGCTTTACCTAAATATACTTATAAATTGAATAAAGTATTAGAAGTAAATGGCCGCCAAGGTATTACAACTGATGGAAACCATCTTTATGTGTCCGGAAGTAAAACCCTCTCTAAATATGATATGAATGGAAAACTCATCAAGGAAAATAAAGATCCTTTTGTAGGCTATCAAAAAGAAGCTAACCACATTGGCGATATTGATATCTACAACAATGAACTTTATGTTTCTTCTGAATGGTTTGATGCTGGCGTAGGGAAAAATATTCAAATTGCCATTCATGACCCTGACACACTCGCATTAAAAAGATCTGTTGATTTTAAGCCTAAGTCTGGTCAAGTCGAAGTTTCCGGTATCACCGTAGATACCGTTCACAATTCAGTTTGGATGGCATCTTGGGTAGGTGAAGAAAGCGGCCGTTATCTATATGAATATGACCTTTCAACCGGTAAATATAAACGTAAAGTGCATTTACAACCTGTTCCACAATGGATTCAAGGTGTTTATGCCTACAACGGCGATCTCTACGTCACCGCGGATGACGGTACTGCCGATGAAAAAGAACCCGATCATATTTATCGTGTAGAAATCTCAGATAAAAATAATGAAGCTCGCGTTGTTTTAGAAAAAACTTTGGATGATATTCGAGATGTCGGCGAAATCGAAGGCTTGAATATTAATCCGAAAACAAAACAACTACTTGTCCATGCAAACCGAGGCAAACAAATTGTGTTAGGGATGCCAAAAGGATTTTATCCAGGTTATGACCGTGAAATTAGCGAAATCTATTTTTACGACATGAAACCAAGATGTAATAAGTAAATCAAGGAGAACACACAATGAAACTTAAAATTTTAGCGCTTTCTTTATTAGCAGCTGGCGTACTAGCAGGTTGCAGCAGCCATTCATCAAGCATGGCAAACACCCAAATGAAATCAGACAAAATCATTATTGCTCACCGTGGTGCTAGCGGTTATTTACCAGAGCATACTTTAGAATCTAAAGCACTTGCGTTTGCACAACATGCTGATTATTTAGAGCAAGATTTAGCAATGACTAAAGATGGTCGTTTAGTGGTTATTCACGATCACTTTTTAGATGGTTTGACTGATGTAGCGAAAAAATTCCCACATCGTCACCGTAAAGATGGTCGTTACTATGTCATCGACTTTACCTTAAAAGAAATTCAAAGTTTAGAAATGACAGAAAACTTTGAAACTAAAGATGGCAAACAATCACAAGTTTATCCTGGTCGTTTCCCACTTTGGAAATCACACTTCAGAATTCACACCTTTGAAGATGAAATTGAATTTATCCAAGGCTTAGAAAAATCTACAGGCAAAAAAGTAGGGATTTATCCAGAAATCAAAGCACCTTGGTTCCACCATCAAAATGGCAAAGATATTGCCGCTGAAACGCTCAAAGTATTGAAAAAATATGGCTATGATAAGAAAACCGATATGGTTTACTTACAAACTTTCGACTTTAATGAGTTAAAACGTATCAAAACTGAATTACTTCCAAAAATGGGCATGGATTTGAAATTAGTTCAATTAGTGGCTTATACAGATTGGAAAGAAACGCAAGAAAAAGATGCGAAAGGCAAATGGGTAAACTACGATTACGATTGGATGTTTAAACCAGGTGCAATGGCAGAAGTGGTAAAATACGCTGATGGTGTTGGTCCAGGTTGGTATATGTTAGTAGATAAAGAACAATCTAAACCAGGCAACATTGTCTACACACCATTAGTAAAAGAGCTTGCTCAATACAAAGTAGAACTTCATCCATATACAGTGCGTAAAGATGCATTGCCAGAATTCTTCACTGACGTAAATCAAATGTACGATGCATTATTGAATAAATCAGGTGCAACAGGCGTATTTACCGATTTCCCAGATACTGGCGTAGAATTCTTAAAAGGGAAAAAATAATATCCCTCACAACCGTGGGTAAACATACCCACGGTTAAATAGGTTTCTATATCATAGAAGCTAAAAATCTACTCTAACAGAGTAACATCATAATCAATCTAGGTGTTCTAATCTAGAATTCAAATAAGGAGGCTATTTCAAAACACTCCGTATTCTTTTTTAATAAATTCTTCTTCCCCTTTATTTAAGGAAAACACCCTTCATTTCAACCGCACTTCTAAGGAGTGATCTATGGACAAATCATTAAAAGCGAACTGTATTGGCGAGTTTTTAGGTACAGCCTTATTGATTTTCTTTGGTGTGGGCTGCGTTGCAGCACTAAAAGTAGCAGGCGCTAGTTTTGGCTTGTGGGAAATCAGCATTATGTGGGGAATGGGCGTTGCACTTGCAGTATATGCAACCGCTGGTTTATCTGGTGCTCATTTAAACCCAGCAGTAACCATTGCCCTTTGGAAATTTGCTTGCTTTGACGGCAAAAAAGTAATTCCTTATATCATTTCACAAATGCTCGGCGCATTCTTTGCTGCAGCATTAGTTTATGCCTTATACCACAATGTTTTTATTGATTATGAAACAGCCCACAACATTGTTCGTGGTACACAAGAAAGTTTAAGCCTTGCTGGTACATTCTCCACTTACCCTCATCCAAGTTTAAGCATTGGTGGAGCCTTTGCTGTGGAATTTGTGATTACTTCAATTCTTATGGCATTAATTATGGCATTAACTGACGATGGAAACGGTGTACCTCGTGGTCCACTTGCCCCATTATTAATTGGTGTATTAATCGCAGTTCTTGGTGGTGCTATGGGCCCTTTAACAGGTTTTGCCATGAATCCAGCGCGTGACTTCGGACCAAAATTCTTTGCTTATCTCGCTGGCTGGGGCGAACTCGCTCTAACTGGCGGATGCGAAATCCCTTATTTTATCGTTCCAATGGTTGCACCTGTTTTAGGCGCATTAGCTGGTGCATGGTTATACAAAAAAGCAATTGGCGGCAATTTACCTTGTAATTGCGGCTGCGAATAATTATTTGAAGGAGTAATACTATGACAGACAAAAAATACATCATTGCATTAGACCAAGGCACAACAAGCTCTCGCGCAGTATTATTAGATCATAATGCGAATGTGGTTGAAATTGCACAACGTGAATTTACCCAAATCTACCCTCGTGCCGGCTGGGTAGAACATAACCCAATGGAAATTTGGGCAACTCAAAGTTCAACCTTAAACGAAGTCGTTGCAAAAGCAGGCATTACATCTGATGAAATTGCCGCTATCGGTATCACCAACCAACGTGAAACCACCATTGTATGGGAAAAAGCAACAGGTACGCCTGTTTACAACGCTATCGTATGGCAATGCCGCCGTACAGCAGACATTACCGATAAATTAAAAGCCGATGGTCATGAAGAATACATTCGTAATACAACAGGCTTAGTGGTTGACCCTTACTTCTCTGGCACAAAAGTAAAATGGATTTTGGATAACGTTGAAGGTGCTAGAGAAAAAGCAGAACGAGGCGAATTATTATTTGGTACCGTTGATACTTGGCTTGTATGGAAACTGACTCAAGGCCGAGTGCACGTAACCGATTACACCAATGCATCTCGTACCATGTTATTCAACATTCATACCAAACAATGGGACGACAAGATGCTTGAAATCTTGAATATTCCACGTTCAATGTTACCTGAAGTACGCAACTCTTCTGAAATTTACGGCCAAACCAATATCGGCGGTAAAGGCGGCGTTCGTATTCCTGTTGCAGGGATTGCTGGTGACCAACAAGCCGCTCTTTACGGACATCTTTGCGTACATGCGGGCCAAGCCAAAAACACTTATGGCACAGGTTGCTTTATGTTACTCCACACAGGTAACAAAGCCATTACATCCCAAAATGGACTTCTCACAACCATTGCTTGTAATGCAAAAGGCGAACCAGAATATGCCTTAGAAGGTTCTGTATTTATAGCGGGTGCATCAATCCAATGGCTCCGTGATGAACTCAAAATTGTTCACGATAGTTTTGACTCTGAATACTTTGCACAAAAAGTGACTGATAGTAATGGCGTATATGTTGTTCCTGCTTTCACGGGGTTAGGTGCACCATATTGGGATCCATATGCGCGCGGTGCAATATTGGGTCTTTCTCGCGGTGCAAACCGTAATCATATTGTTCGTGCAACCTTAGAATCTATTGCTTACCAAACCCGCGATGTCTTAGAGGCTATGCAATCAGATTCTGGTGAACACTTACAATATCTCCGTGTAGATGGTGGCGCGACAAACAATAACTTCTTAATGCAATTCCAAGCTGATATTTTAGATGTAAATGTTGAGCGTCCAGTCGTGAAAGAAGTGACCGCTCTAGGCGCCGCTTACCTTGCGGGTTTAGCAACAGGTTTTTGGAAAGATTTAGACGAGCTTCGCGATAAAGCCCGTGTAGAACGCACCTTTAGTCCAGACAGCGACAATGACAAACGCGAACGTCGCTACAAAGGCTGGAAAAAAGCCGTTAAACGCTCATTAGAATGGGCAAAAGAGGATGAGGAATAATTTTTTATTGCCTATTTTCAAATGTTCATTATTACTTCAAAACGATCGTAAGTGCGGTCGTTTTTTATTGGTTTTTTTATCTCAAATCAGTAAACTAAAGATATTATTTTCTCAATGGAGAATCATCATGAAACCTTATCTCATAGCCCCCTCTATTCTGTCTGCCGATCTTGCTCGACTTGGAGATGATGTACAACGTGTGCTTAATGCTGGCGCAGATGTCATTCATTTCGATGTGATGGATAACCATTATGTGCCTAATCTAACTTTTGGCCCCGCAGTATGCCAGTCCTTACGTGATTATGGGATTACCGCGCCAATTGATGTACATTTAATGGTAAAACCTGTGGATAGAATTATTCCTGACTTTGCTAAAGCTGGGGCAAACTATATTACATTTCATCCAGAATCTAGCGAACATATTGACCGCACTTTACAACTCATTCGTGATCACGGTTGTAAATCTGGTTTAGTTTTTAACCCCGCAACACCACTAAGTTATTTAGATTATGTGTTAGACAAAATTGACATTGTATTATTAATGTCAGTAAACCCAGGTTTTGGTGGTCAATCCTTTATTCCTGCAACCTTACAAAAACTTCAACAAGCACGTAAAATTATTGATAACAGTGGCTATGATATTCGTCTCGAAGTTGATGGTGGTGTTAAAGTCGATAATATTGCAGAAATTGCTGCTGCAGGTGCTGATATGTTTGTTGCGGGCTCAGCCATTTTTGGAAAATCCGATTATAGACAAGTAATAGATCAAATGCGTACACAATTATCAAATGTGAAAGCCCAATAATATTTTTAGAAGAGATAACAAATGAATACACAATTTAAACTTATTGGATTTGATTTAGACGGAACCTTAGTAAATAGCCTGCCAGATTTAGCCTTATCAGTAAACTCTGCATTAACTGAATTTAGCTTACCTCAAGCATCCGAAGAATTAGTACTCACTTGGATTGGCAACGGTGCACCTGTCTTAATTGCCCGAGCATTAGATTGGGCTTGTGCTCAAAGCGGTCGAGAATTAACAGCGTCCGAAATTGAAAAAGTAAAAGCGCGGTTTAATTTTTACTACGGTGAAAATTTATGCAATGTCAGCCGTTTATATCCCAATGTGAAGGAAACTTTAGAAAATTTAAAAGAAAAAGGCTATACGCTTGCAGTCGTAACAAATAAGCCAACACGTCATGTTCAACCAGTATTGGCCGCATTTAGTATTGATCATTTATTTAGTGAAATGCTTGGTGGACAATCACTACCTGCGATCAAACCCCATCCAGGGCCACTTTATTATTTATGTGGGAAATTCGGTGTTGAACCACGCCAAATACTTTTTGTTGGTGATTCTAAAAATGATATTCTTGCTGCACACGCAGCAGGTTGCCCCGCTGTCGGATTAACCTATGGGTATAACTATAATATGCCTATTAGCGATTCCAACCCAGATTGGGTATTCGATGATTTTTCTCAGTTACTAACAATTTTGTAAGATATCTTTAAAATGGGGCGGCAGTTTTCCGCCCTAACTCAATCTAAAGGTTCAACATTCCTTCCAACGTTTCCTGCGCAATCATCCAATCTGCTTCCACTATTTCTAACGACTTTTTCACCGTCACTTGTTCATTCAAAAGTGCGGTTAATTTTTCTTTATTTTCTGCATTATAAAGCTCTGAATCCGACAGCTGATTTTCGATTTCTACAAGTTGTTGAGAGTACTTATCCATTTTGTCTTCCAACTGAACAATTTTTTTACGAAATGGCGCGGTTTGTTGACGTAATTCCGCCTCACGGCGTTTTTGTTCTTTACGATTTTGGTTAGAGGTAGCATTTTCTGTAGCTTCAATTTCATCATTAGATTTGGATATCAATTGACTATTTTGTTCAGTTAACCATTTCTGATAATCGTCTAAATCTCCCTTAAATTCTTCCACCTGTTTATCATGTACTAAATAAAATTCTTCTACCGTATTACGTAGTAAATGACGATCGTGAGAGACAACAACTAGCGAACCTTCGTAATCAACCAAGGCTTCTGTTAAAGCTTGGCGCATATCTAAGTCCAAGTGGTTAGTTGGCTCATCCAATAACAGCAAATTTGGGCGTTGCCATACAATCAATGCTAAAACTAATCTCGCTTTTTCACCACCGGAAAAGGATTTCACCGCCTGATTTACTTTATCACCGTGAAAAGCAAAACTACCAAGATAATCACGTACCTGTTGTTCAGTTTGTTCTGGTGCGATTTTTTGCATATGCCAAAGCGCAGATTCGTCCGCACGAAGCGTATCTAACTGATGTTGAGCAAAATAACCAAGCTGTACACCTTTAGCAAGTTGAACATTGCCTGAAAGTGCGGTTAGCTCTCCAGCCAAAAGTTTAATCAAAGTTGATTTACCTGCCCCATTTTTCCCCAATAAACCAATGCGTGAACCTGGCACAAGATTAAGTTTAATTTTACTCAAAATTTCAACCGCACTCTCCCCTTCTCCATAACCCGCACTAGCTTGTTCAATCATCACTAAAGGGCTTGGCAAAGTAGCAGGGGAACGAAATGCAAAGGTAAAAGGATTATCTGCATAAGCTGGTGCAATAAGTTCCATTCGTTCTAACGCTTTCACTCGACTTTGCGCCTGTTTTGCCTTAGTGGCTTTTGCCTTAAAGCGATCAATATAGCTTTGTAAATGAGCAATTTTTTGTTGTTGCTGTCGATACATCGCTGCCTGTTGTGCAAGTTTAGTCGCGCGCTGCACCTCAAAAGACGAATAATCACCGGTGTATTCATTCAGTTTTTGATGTTCAATATGCAAAATTTTATTCACGATCGGATCAAGAAAATCACGGTCGTGAGAAATCAGCACCAATGTACCTTGATAATTCACTAACCAACGTTCCAACCAAATCACCGCCTCCAAATCTAAGTGGTTCGTCGGCTCATCAAGTAACAATAAATCTGACGGGCAAAGCAACGCCTGTGCTAAATTCAATCTCATTCGCCAACCACCAGAGAAGGATTTCACTGCATGACTGGTTTCTGCCTGAGTAAAGCCCAAACCATGTAAAAGTGTTTCCGCACGAGAGCGAATTGTCCACGCATTAATAGCATCAAGTCTATCGTGAATGCGTGCAATCGCATTACCATCGTTTTGTTCATTCACCCAAGCTAATTCTTGCTGTAAGCGGCAATATTCTCGATCACCTTGAATTACATAATCAATTGCAGAAACATCCAGTGCAGGCGTTTCTTGATTCACCCAAGATACCGCCCAATTTGATGGATAAGTCACATCTCCGCCTTCTGGCTGAAGTTCTTTTTTTAACAACGCCAAAAGAGAGGATTTACCACAACCATTTTTACCCACTAAACCAACTTTTTGTTTAGGGGTAATCATAGCTACCGCATTGTCGAGTAATTCCGTTTGTCCACGCTTTAAGGAAATATTATTAAATACAATCATTTTTTCTAAAACACATCTTAATTTCTGCTTATTTTGCAACATTATGTTCAATATGCAAAACTTATTACAAAATCAATTTCAATCAATAAGAAATAATTACTTACGGTAGATTTATTTTGTTGTTACTAGGCAAATTAGGTAGAATAAGCCAAATTTTATACTGAGATTATGAATGAAAAAACAAGCAATTTTAGCCGCACTTTTAGGTACATTCTTACTAACGGGATGCGCAAATAAACCTGATGGAGAACGTAATGACTCCCTTGAAGGGTTCAATAGAACAATGTGGAAGTTTAACTATAATGTGATGGATCGTTATGTTCTTGAACCTGTAGCTAAGGGCTGGAATAATTACGTCCCTAAACGCGTTTCTTCAGGCCTTACAAGTATGGCGAACAATCTTGATGAGCCTGTAAGCTTTGTAAACCGATTAATTGAAGGTGAACCTAAAAAAGCCTTTGTACATTTTAACCGTTTTTGGATCAACACTATATTTGGTTTAGGTGGTTTTGTTGATTTTGCGAGTGCAAGTAAAGAATTACGTATTGATCACCAACGCGGATTTGGTGAAACACTTGGAAGCTATGGCGTTGATGCTGGCACATATATTGTTTTACCTATCTATAATGCCACTACACCGCGCCAATTAACTGGTGCCGTAGTAGATGCCGCTTATATGTATCCTTTCTGGGAATGGATAGGCGGGCCATGGTCCCTCGTTAAATATGGTGTTCAAGCTGTAGATACCCGTGCTAAAAATCTCGATAACGCAGAGCTATTACGTCAAGCCCAAGATCCATACGTAACATTTCGCGAGGCTTATTACCAAAATCTTCAATTCAAAGTCAGTGATGGAAAATCTGAAGATCATCAAGAGACACTTCCTGATGATGTGCTAAAAGAAATTGATCAATAAACAAAAGTGCGGTAATTTTCTCCGCACTTTTATCAATCAAGGAGAAAACCATGACAACAATTATTCATACCGAGCATGCCCCTGCAGCAATTGGCCCCTATGTTCAAGCCATTGATTTGGGCAATTTAGTACTTACATCAGGTCAAATTCCTGTCAATCCAACAACAGGGGATATACCAACAGATATCGTAGCACAAGCACGCCAATCTTTAGAAAATATAAAAGCAATCATTGAACAAGCAGGTTTAACTGTAGCAGATATTGTCAAAACAACTGTTTTTGTAAAAGATCTCAATGACTTCGCAGCAGTAAATGCTGAATATGAACGTTTTTTCAAAGAAAATCATCATCCTCACTTTCCCGCACGCTCTTGCGTAGAAGTAGCGCGATTACCAAAAGATGTAGGGTTAGAAATCGAGGCCATTGCAATACGAAAATAATAACTTCTGCAACCAATTATCAAAAATGCGGTCATAAACTTGCGTGTTTCTGACCGCATTTTTATATAAATTTTTCTATTCTACCTTGAATTTTAATAACCCTTCCCCACTAAAAGAGGAAGATTAATCCTAACTTAGAGAGAACATATTATGATGCGCATTCTTCTTTTCCTTGCTACCAATATGGCCGTTATGTTGGTGTTGGGAATTATTTTAAGTGTCACAGGTATAGCTGGAAACAGTACCAGTGGTATTTTAATTATGGCCTTACTATTTGGTTTTGCCGGATCTTTAATTTCTTTATTTCTGTCAAAAACAATGGCATTGCGTTCAGTTGATGGCGAAGTTATTACTCAACCTCGTAACCAAACAGAACATTGGTTAATGGACACCGTTGCTCGACAAGCACAACTTGCGGGGATTCCAATGCCAGAAGTAGCAATTTACCATTCACCAGATGTCAACGCTTTTGCAACAGGTGCAACAAAAAGTAATTCATTAGTTGCAGTGAGTACTGGCTTATTGAATAACATGACAGAAGCCGAAGCGGAAGCCGTACTTGCTCATGAGATTTCTCACATAGCAAATGGTGATATGGTAACTATGGCTTTATTACAAGGTGTGTTAAATACTTTTGTAATTTTCTTATCACGTATTATTGCAACAGCAGTCGCAAGCTCACGTAATAATAACGGTGAGGAAACGCGTAGTTCTAGCTTATATTTTTTAGTGTCAATGGTGTTAGAGATGGTATTTGGCGTACTTGCCAGCATTATTGCAATGTGGTTCTCACGTTATCGTGAATTTCGAGCAGATGCGGGTTCTGCAAGCCTTGTCGGCAAAGAAAAAATGATTATGGCATTACAGCGTTTACAACAATTACATGAACCACAAAACCTTGAGGGCTCACTCAATGCTTTCATGATTAATGGTAAACGTAGTGAACTCTTTATGAGTCATCCACCGCTTGAAAAACGCATTGAAGCATTACGTAATCTTTAAAAAATAGATAAAAAATCGGTCACCCTTTCATGATGACCGATTTTTTATTTTCCTTTCTTCACCCAATATTTGAATGGCGGTGTTCCGACTTCACTTTGCAACAACGTATGATCCATAAATTGACAAAAACTAGGAATATCACGTGTTGTGGCCGGATCATCAGCAATAATAAGTAATACCTCTCCCTCATTTAAATGACGAATATTTTTACGTACAAGCATGACAGGTTCTGGGCAACGAAGCCCCATGGTATCAAGGGTTTGAGTAATAATAATTTCAGACATTTTCTTTTTTATCATTAAAAATGTGCGGTAAAAATCACAGTATTTTTACCGCACTCTATAACTTAGCTTAACGTCTTGGTAAATAGCGAATAGGATCCACTGATTTACCTTTATAACGAATCTCAAAATGAAGTTTCACAGTATTTGTACCGGAGCTACCCATTTTTGCGATTTCTTGACCAGCTTTGACTTCTTGTTGATCGGTTACAAGAATTTTGTCGTTATGCGCATAAGCACTTAAGAAATCATCATTATGTTTGATGATGATTAAATTACCGTAACCACGTAAAGCATTGCCAGCATACACAACGCGACCTGATGCAGCTGCTTTTACAGACTGTCCACGAGAACCACTAATATCAATTCCTTTATTTCCACCATCAGTATCTGAGAAACCTTGGATAATATTACCTGAAGTCGGCCATTGCCATGCAACATTCGATGCAATTGGTGCAACAACATGTGCATTAATCGGTGTGCTATTGGTGTTATCTACTGGTGTAGTTGGTACTGATGGCGTTGTCGCAGGAGCAACTGGTGTTGTCGCAACCGGTACCATTGCTGGTGCGCTATTCGCTACACCTGCACCAGATTTAATTGGGCCAATGATTGTGCCATCTGATCCTATTTGCGTACCGTTTGCGCCTGGCGTATAGGTGACTGCCGGTTCTGCAGGTGCTGTCGGTACAGCCGCAGTAGTTGTTGTCGTTGCTGCCGCAGGTTGTTTTACAGGAACCGTTGTTGTCACTGTTTTTGTACCACAATTAGAGATTTTTAAAGTTTGTCCTAGGCTCAAACTATAAGGCTCAGTCATGTTGTTCAATGCAGCTAATTCTTTTACATCAATACCCGCCAAATAAGCGATCAAGAACATGGTATCGCCTTTGTTCACTTTATAGGTATTGCCTTTGTAAGAGCCTTTTTCAATTTGGCTATAATCTGGTGCATTGGTATTTGGATTGCGTGGAACATTAATATGTTGCGAACCTACGCAATCAGAAACAGTTTTAGTGATGGTTTTTGTTTGCACAGCTGGCGCTGGAGCTGGTGTTGGCGCTACTGGTTTTTGAGCTGGCTGAAACGCTGGCTGTGCAGGTTTAAATGCTGGCTGAGCAGGTGCTGCTGGCATGGCAGGCTGTTGATAGGTTGGTTGGAAATTTGGCTGTGGAGTTTGCACGCCTGTTGGTACGCCGCCCATCGCTGGTACCGTGTTTTTTTGAATCTCAGGTTGCCAAGAACCACCCGCACTTTCGCCATTTACTGGTTGCATGATGCCAGGGGAAAGATTGCCATCAGCATTGCTGATTGGAGCGGGAGAATTAGAAGTACAAGCCGATAATACAACAAGACTCAAAGGGAGTAAGAGAAACGATTTTTTCATAGTAATTCCTTATTGTTCCTTTATTATTTCGTTTGCGCTGGCATTGTGTTTTTTTGAATTTCTGGCATAAAGCTACCGCCAGCAACAGCGCCAGTGCCTTCTACTGGTTGCATGATGCCGTTTGGCAACGCATCTGGATCTTTTGCTTGTTCTGATGCACATCCAACTAATACGAATCCAGTCATTAAAATAAGACCTAATTTATTCATTTTTTATCCTAGTTTTTCAATATAAAGTAAGCAATGACAGCCAGCGCAACGACTGACCAACCAATAATTTCAATAGATTTTCGCAATTTTGCTGCGAATTTTTCACCGCCCCACGCGGCTAATTTTGCCACCAGCAAGAAACGCGCTAAACGTGAAACAAATGCGGTGATGGCAAAAGGGAAAAATGCCATTTGCATTACGCCAGAGCAGAGAGTAAACACCTTGTAAGGAATTGGGCTAAAACCTGCCACAAACACAACTAATACGCCCCATTGCTCAAACCAATTTATGGCTTTTGCCCAATGCACACCATATCCCCATTGTTGTACAATGTTTTCTACCCAATCCGTTGCATAATAACCAATAGCGTAACCGATAACCCCACCGATGACAGAAGCAATTGCCGTATGAAATGCAAATTTCACCGCACTTTTTGGCTTTGACATAGACATTGGGATCAACATCACATCGGGCGGAATAGGAAAAAATATCGCCTCGATAAAACTAACAAAAGAGAGCCAGAAAGTCGCAAAACGGTGCGTTGACCATTGCATAGTTTTATCGTACATCGTGCCGAAAATTTTCATATTTCTTCTCTATTTGGTAAAACGCGCCATTATTCCTGCTCTAACCAATCTTGTAAAGCCGAAAGTGAATGATGTGCAGTAAGATCTGCCTGAATTGGCGTAATAGACACATAACCATTTTTCACCGCATGGAAATCTGTTCCCTCGCTTTCATCCTCAGGTAATGCTGAAGGGCCAATCCAATAAATGGTTTCATCACGAGGATCCCTTTGTTTAATAACTTCTGCAGAAGACGCACGGTAACCCAAACGACACACCTTGTAACCCTTTAATTCTTCAAAAGGTAAATCTGGCACATTAATATTAATAATTTCACGAGGATTTAATAATTGATGATGTAATTTTGGAATGAGATCACACACCACTCGTGCTGCAGTTTCATAATGTTGACGACCATCTAACGAAACCGCAATAGCAGGTAAGCCTAAATGACGCCCTTCAAGAGCTGCCGCCAATGTGCCTGAATAAATCGTATCATCGCCCATATTACAACCCGCATTAATGCCCGATACCACTAAATCTACTTGGCCAGATAAAAATCCGTTTAATGCTAAATGTACACAATCTGCTGGTGTGCCATTCACACAATAATCGCCATTGTCTAAATGGCGTGGGCGCAGTGGCTCAACTAATGTGAGGGAGCTTGATGCCGCACTTCGATTACGATCAGGTGCAACAACAATGACTTCGGCAATTTTTCTTAATTCTGTTGCTAAAACTTGAATGCCTTCCGCGTGAAAACCGTCATCATTACTGACTAAAATTCGCATTGTACTTCCTTATGCTTCTGTGTAATTTACTAACTCACGAACTAATGCCGTGGCATAACTGCCCGCTGGCAAATAAAATTTCAAACGCAAGCCTTCTGGCTCAAATGCCCAAGAAAAATCTTTTGCTTTCATTAATAATGGACGACGCGATGCCTTCATTCTCTCTTGCTTCATTAAAGGATCGAAAACTGAATGTTGATTTACGATTTCATTTTCAATATTGCTTGCGGCCAACACATCTTCACCAATTAAAGGGGCGGTGAGTAAAATATCTTGATTTTCTAACCGCACTTGCAAGGCATTTAAGTCTTCTTTTTCATCCGCTTTGAACCAACTGTGCGAACCAGCTAATTGCACAATATCATTTGGTAAAACTTCATTTGTTGCGCCCTTTTCGATACGCGCAGCCACAACCAGATTAAAAATCTCACTGCGCGCGGCGGAAAGATAAAAACTGCGTTTTTTGCGATCTTTTACCTTGATTTCCCCTTGTGCCCAACGCAATGCTTGCGTGAGGTTATGACCATCCCGACCAAAACGTTGTTCCGTAAAATAATTGGGGAAACCAAAATTTGCTACAAAATCCAACCGCGCTTTAAGCTCATCAGATTCTTCTGCACCGCGTAATAAAATATCGAAATAATTTCCCTCAAGGCTACCCGTGCGAATTTTTCGGTTATGTCGAGTAACTGTTAAAATCTCTACGCCATCTAATTCAAATTGACTGAAATCGGGCGTTTCCATTCCAGGCATTTGTAAACAAAACCATTGTTCTGTCACCGCTCGACGATCTTTCAACCCCGCATATCCCATATTGCGTTCAGAAACACCGGCAAATTTAGCTAATTTTTCGCCAACAAATAAGGTGTTGCAATCTGTTTTACGCACATACAACGCAACAAACTCACCTTCACCTGACATTTCATAGCCTAAATACTCTTTTACAATAAAATCCGCACATTCAGTCTTTAAAAATGCGGTGGTTTTTGGCGGTGTTTTTAATGCCAAATAAGGGAGTTGTTCGAGCATGATTAAGGGGTCTTTTTTATAGAAAATAACTGCGCGAAATTTTATGCGACTTTTGGTGATTTATCCACTAAAATAACCGCACTTTTGTTCTTGTTGAAGGATTTTATTATGTCAAAATTGGCTGAGTTACAAGCAGAAACCCGTGAAATTATCACTGATTTACTTAATGATGGTAGTGACCCAGATGCGCTTTACATTATTGAGCATCACATTGCTCATCACGATTTTGATTTGTTAGAAAAAATCGCGGTAGATGCGTTTAAAGCCGGTTATGAAGTTTCCGAAGCAGAAGAATTTGAAGATGATGATGGCAAACCAATTTTCTGTTTTGACATTATCAGTGAAGTAGAATTAAAAGCTGAAATTATTGATGCTCAACAAAAAGAAATTCTTCCGTTATTAGAAAAACATAAAGGCATTTATGATGGTTGGGGCACCTATTTTGAAGATCCGAATGCCGATGACGATGAATACGGTGATGATGGGGAATTTTTTGATGACGAGGATGTCGAAGAGCCTCATGTGCATTAATCATTCTTTTTAACCGCACTTGATAAGTGCGGTTATTTTTTGGGGAGTTTCAATATGAAATTAAAATCTCTTTCTTTAATGTTATTGGCGTTGCCTTTTGCTTTGCCTGCATTGGCGGATAATTCTCAAAGTGCGGTGCAAAATAATATTGTTTCTTTCAATGCTGAAGTCGAAAAAGAAGTTTCACGAGATTTGTTACAGGTTACACTTTTTTATCAGGCAGAAGGCACTTCGCTTTCTACCTTAAATAAAACAATCAATGAGAAATTAAGCAAAGCGCTTTCTATCGCGAAAAACGAAAGTGCGGTGGAAATTAAAGATCATTTTCGTCATACCAATGTGCGTTATAACAATCAAGGCAAGCAATCTGGCTGGATTGATCGTGTAGAACTTGTATTAGAAAGCAAAGATTTCCAAGCCGTCTCCAAAGTGATCAGCGAGCTTGATGACGTCATGGCGGTGGAAAGTACGAATGCACTTATTTCATCTGAAAAATTAATGAGTTTAGAAAATGAATTAACTCAATCTGCATTGGATAAATTTAAAAACAAAGCCACATTAATTCAAAATTCGTTGAATATGAAAGGCTATCAAATTTTAGATTTAGATGTCTCTTCCGTAAATGAACAAACCATGAGCCCACGACCTTATATGATGGCGGTGGCAAAATCTGCCGATATGAGTGCGATGGATTCTTCTAGCGATGCTTATCTGGAAAATGGTAAAGAGAAAATAAAAGCACGCATTAGTGCGCGAATTGCATTGCGCGCGGAATAATTTTCGCTACAATGGTACGACTTTTTTTAACCGATTTTTTATAAGGAAAACATAATGAAAGTAGCAAAAAATGTAGTGGTGAGCATTGCTTACCAAGTTCGCACACAAGATGGCGTATTGGTAGATGAAGCTCCAGCGAATCAACCACTAGAATATTTACAGGGCCACAATAATTTAGTGATCGGTCTTGAAAAAGCGCTTGAAGGTAAAGACGTAGGCGACAAATTTGAAGTACGTGTACAACCTGAAGAAGGTTACGGTGCATACAGCGAAAATATGGTTCAACGTGTACCAAAAGATGTATTCCAAGGTGTTGATGAACTTGAAGTCGGCATGCGTTTCTTAGCAGATACTGACATTGGTCCAGTTCCAGTGGTGATTACTGAAATCGATGGCGATGAAGTTGTGGTTGATGGCAATCACATGTTAGCCGGTCAAGAATTACACTTCACCGTTGAAGTTGTCGCAACCCGTGAAGCAACGTTAGAAGAAATCGCACACGGTCACGTTCATGGCGCACATAGTCACCACCATGATGATGACGAAGAAGGTCACAGTTGTGGCTGTGGCGGTCATCACCACCATCACGAGCATGATCATGATCACGAGCACAGCGGATGCTGCGGCGGTGGTCACGGGCATGGACACGGTCACGGCAGCTGTGGCTGCGGCGGTCATTAATTAAAAACAGCCGAAAACATTACCGCACTTTAGTAATGAAGTCTGCTATTGCTTTCTGAAATAAAAAACACGATGAGAAATCATCGTGTTTTTTGTATCTTTGTATTAATACCTATCTTATAAAATATGGGCAAACTCTTCTAACATTTCTTTTGGCCATACGCTTGATTGCACTTCACCGATATGTTTTTTACGAAGTAAAAGCATCGCTAAGCGAGATTGACCGATACCACCGCCGATAGTTAATGGTAATTTTCCGTTTAATAAATCTTGGTGCCAATCCATTTTTAAACGGTCTTCATCACCCGTTATACCAACTTGTAAACGTAATGCACTTTCATCTACGCGGATACCCATTGAGGAAAGTTCAAATGCTTTGCCTAATTGATCATTCCATACCAAAATATCACCGTTTAATCCTTTGTAGCCGTTTTCAGATTCAGTTGTCCAGTCATCATAGTCTGGTGCACGACCATCATGAGGTTTGCCATCTGAAAGTTTGCCGCCAATCCCGATCAAGAATACTGCACCGTATTCTTTACAAATTGCGTTTTCACGCTCTTTACTGCTTAAATCTGGATAGCGTTTTACTAAATCTTCGCTATGCACAAAGGTAATGTGTTTTGGAAGAATTGAAGGGATATCAAAGCGTGCTTCTACGGCTAATTCAGTTAAGCGAATAGCACGATAAATAGAATTTACCGTTTCTTTTAAATATTCAAAATTGCGACGGCCTTCAGGAATCACTTTTTCCCAGTCCCATTGATCCACATAAACAGAGTGAGTTGGGTCAAGAGAGTCTTCATCTGGACGTAATGCTTTCATATGAACAAACAAGCCTTCGCCTTCTTTAAAATTGAAGCGAGCAAGGGTATGGCGTTTCCATTTTGCTAGAGAATGCACCACTTCAAATACTGCATTTGGAATACATTTCACGTTAACCTGAACGGCCTTTTCAATACCAGATAAGTTATCTTGCATTCCGTTACCCACTTGGCTCAAGATCGGACCTTGTACTTCAATAATGCCAAGTTGTTCAATAAGGTTTTGGGTGAAGGTATTCTTCACAAAGCTGATTTCTTGTTGTTGTAAAATAAATGTCTTTTTCATTTTTATAACCTTTTTAATCTGTTGTTTTATTTGTTACGTATTATTTAATAAAATCGAGTATTATTTCAAGTATTTTATTTACTTTCTTTTATAAGTTAAATATTATCTAATCTAAGGTATAAAAATTAAATAAAATCTAAAGGAGATGATTTTATGCACAACATTGATAATTTAGATCAGCAAATCTTACGTGTACTAACCAAAGATGCGAGAACTCCCTATGCCGAAATGGCTAAAAACTTTGGTGTAAGCCCTGGAACAATCCATGTACGTGTAGAAAAAATGCGCCAATCCGGCATTATTGAAGGCACGAAGGTGATTATTGATGAGCGTAAATTAGGTTATGACGTATGCTGTTTTATAGGCATTATTCTAAAAAGCGCAAAAGATTATGAGAAAGTGATCAAAAAGCTAGAAAGTTTCGATGAAGTAGTGGAAGCCTATTATACAACGGGCAATTACTCGATTTTCTTAAAGGTAATGACACACACAATTGCAGAATTACATTCTATTTTGGCGACC
Organism: Haemophilus sp. oral taxon 036; assembly: GCF_002998595.1. Lineage (NCBI taxonomy): Bacteria > Pseudomonadati > Pseudomonadota > Gammaproteobacteria > Pasteurellales > Pasteurellaceae > Haemophilus > Haemophilus sp. oral taxon 036. Next base: position 918,258 of record NZ_CP027235.1, on the reverse strand, counting down.
AAGATTCAGTTAATAGATGAAATTCAGTCCACTGAAACCTTGATTTCAATGCAAAATCCAATTTTAAGAGATATTAAGCCATAAAATAAAAATGCGGTGAACGTTCACCGCATTTTACTTGATAAGAAAACTATGCCTTCACATTCTCTTCCAAAAATGCCGATAGCTCATCTTTAGCAATCATTTTCTTTTCACCGGTACGACGGTTCTTATATTCAATTTCACCGTTCTCTAGGTTTTTCTCACCGATTACAACCATATGCGGTACACCAATGAGTTCCATATCTGCAAACATCACGCCTGGGCGTTCTTTACGATCATCAAAAATCACATCTACGCCTTGTGATTGTAAAGTGCGGTAAAGTTCTTCAGCGTATTTTTGTACGGCCTCAGATTTGTGCATGTTCATTGGCACAATCGCCGCAGTAAATGGTGCAATTTCATCTGAAGGCCAAATAATACCACGATCATCATGATGCTGTTCAATCGCTGAAGCAACCACGCGAGTTACACCGATACCGTAGCAACCCATTGTCATCACAAGAGGTTTACCATCTTCGCCTTGAACAGTTGCTTTCATTGCTTCAGAGTATTTTTTACCAAGTTGGAAAATATGCCCCACTTCAATACCACGTTTGATTTGAAGAGTGCCTTTACCATCTGGACTTGGATCACCTTCAACGACATTACGTAAATCAAATACTTCTGGCATTACTACATCGCGTTCCCAGTTCACATTGAAGTAATGTTTTCCATCGATATTCGCTCCACAACTAAAATCAGACATTAACGCTACAGTGCGGTCAATAATTGCTGGAATATTTAAATTCACAGGACCTAATGAACCAACACCCGCACCAATTTTCGCTTTAATGTCTGCTTCATCTGAAAACTCAAGAGGATCTGCCACTAATGGGTGTTTTTGTGCTTTGATTTCATTTAATTCATGATCACCACGAATAATCAACGCAACAAGCGGTTGGTTTTCGTCTGCACCTTTCACAATCAACGTTTTCACAGTTTTAGTGATTGGTTGATTAAATTGTTCTACAAGTTCATTGATAGTCTTCGCATTTGGTGTATCAACCAATGTCATTTCTGCGGTTGGCGCTTGACGCTCACCGATAGCTACCGCTTCAGCAAGCTCAATATTCGCTGCAAAATCCGATTCTGTTGAGAATACTACGTCATCTTCACCGCTTGAAGCCAACACCTGGAATTCATGAGAAGCAGAACCACCAATAGACCCAGTATCTGCCTGTACTGCACGGAAATCTAAGCCTAAACGGTTAAAAATGTTACTGTACACTTGGTACATCACATCATAGGTTTCTTGCAAACTTTCTTGTGTAGTGTGAAACGAGTAGGCATCTTTCATAATAAATTCACGTGAACGCATCACACCAAAACGAGGACGCACTTCATCACGGAATTTGGTTTGAATTTGGTATAAATTAAGTGGAAGTTGTTTATATGAAGAAACCTCTCGGCGGACTAAATCTGTAATCACTTCCTCGTGAGTTGGCCCAAGTACAAAGTTACGGTTTCCGCGGTCTTCAAAACGAAGTAGCTCAGGACCATATTGATCCCAACGGCCAGACTCTTCCCATAATTCCGCTGGTTGCACCACAGGCATTAATACCTCAATTGCACCACCTTTGTTCATCTCTTCGCGAATAATCTTCTCTACTTTTTTCAATACGCGAATACCCGTCGGCAACCAGTTATATAAACCTGATGCCATTGGGCGAATCATACCTGCACGCAACATTAATTGGTGGCTTACTACCTGAGCATCATTTGGCGTTTCTTTAAGGGTGGAAAATAAATATTGACTTGTACGCATTGTTTAACCTTAGATTCAAAGAACTGAAAAAATTGGCGCAAGTATAACAAAAAGTGCGGTGATTTTTAACCGCACTTTCGATACTTACTGATTATTTTGCGCTTTCGCCAAAATTGCTTTATGTTCCTGAATCAATACCATAAACGGCTGGCCAAACCGTTCTAATTTGATAGAGCCCACACCATTAATTTGCAGCATTTCAATATTGCTTGTTGGCATATATTGTGCCATTTCTTGCAACGTTGCATCATTAAAGACAATGTACGGCGGAATATTTTCTTTATCGGCAATTTGTTTGCGTAAGAAACGCAAGCGTGCAAATAAATCCTTATCGTAATTTGCAACACCTTGACGTTGTGGATTATGGGCAATCTTACTAATTGCAGAAATACGAGGCATTGCCAGTTCCAATGGTTCCTCACCTTTCAGAATCGCTTTTGCACTTTCAGTAAGTTGTAACGTTGGATTTAATTCGCTAATGACCTGTTGCACAAAACCCAAATGAATAAGCTGACGAATGACAGACTGCCAATGCTCTTTGCTTTTATCTTTTCCGATACCATACACTGAAAGTTTATCATGTTGGCGTTCAATAATTTTCTGATTGTGCATTCCACGCAACACCGCAATCACATAATGTGCACCGAAACATTGCCCCACTCGATAAATAGTAGACATTACTTTTTGCGCATCGACTAAACCATCATATTTTTTAGGAGGATCAAGGCAAATATCACAGTTATTGCATGGTGTTTGTCGATGCTCACCAAAATAATTGAGAAGAACTAAACGGCGACAAGTCTGGCTTTCTGCAAATTCACCTATAGCTTCTAATTTATGTTGCTCAATCTGACGCTGTGGCGTTTCTGGTTTTTCTAAGAGAATTTTTTGTAACCAAGCGTAATCCGCTGGCTCATAAAACAAAACGGCCTCTGCAGGTAAATCATCACGTCCTGCTCGCCCCGTTTCCTGATAGTAAGATTCAATACTACGTGGCAAATCAAAATGGGCAACAAACCTCACATTGGATTTATTAATCCCCATTCCAAAAGCAATGGTTGCGACGACTACTTGAACATTATCACGCTGAAAATCCTGTTGCACGCGCTCACGCAGTGCCGTTTCCATTCCCGCGTGGTAAGCAGCAGCAGAGACGCCTTTATTACGTAAACTTTCCGCAATTCGCTCAACCTTGTTTCGGCTGTTGCAATAAATAATCCCACTCTTGCCCTTTTGAGCTAACACAAAACGTGTCAGTTGCTCCATTGGTTTATATTTTTCTTCCAAGGTATAACGAATGTTTGGTCGATCAAAACTACCAATATATTTATGCGGATTTTCCAGGTTGAGGTGAGTCAAAATATCTTGACGAGTCGCATAATCGGCTGTCGCGGTGAGCGCCATAATTGGCGCATGAGGGAAACTAGCTTTTAAACCGCCAAGCTGGGTATACTCAGGGCGAAAATCATGCCCCCATTGAGAAATGCAGTGTGCTTCATCAATCGCAATAAAGCTGACTTTACTATAAGAAATAAGTTGAAAGAAACTGTTCATCATCACTTTTTCTGGCGACACATAAAGCAGTTTAAGTTGCCCAGAAATCAGCTTATTTTGTACTTGTTGCTGCTGTTCTAAAGTCTGACTAGAATTAAGAAAATCTGCCTCAATTCCATTAGCTTGAAGCTGATCTACTTGATCTTTCATCAAGGAAATCAGCGGAGAAATTACTAAAGTTAAACCAGCAAAACAAAGCGCGGGAATTTGATAACAAAGCGATTTACCATTCCCTGTTGCCATTACCACCAAAGCATCTTGTCCGTTTAACGCCGCATTGATGACTTCTTCCTGCCCTTTACGGAAAGATTGATAACCGAAAACCGATTTCAAAACAGAAAGTGCGGTCGGTTTTTCTATTATTTTTGGTGATAAATGAGAATCAAGCATCTTAGAACTGAACGTTCTCGCCATGTGCAGCACAAGCTTCTACTAAACAATCCCAAAAACGTTTTCCGTCGTTAGAAACCCAGTCACCATTTTTAAAAGCAAAATGAAAACCACCTAATTTACTCGCAATCCAAAGCTCAAGTAATGGTTCTTGCTTGTTAATCACTATTTGTGTGCGATTATCAAAGGTGATTGTAAATACGGAACCTTGCGTTTCACAATCTACATCCGCACCTTGCGCTTCTAATTCTTCTTCAATTTTTTGCCAAACTTGTTCAATATTTTGGTGAAATTCTGCAATATTCATAAAATGTTCCTGTTTAAATCTGATAGAATGCAGCAAATTATAAAGCCTTTCTTAAGCTTGTGAAAGGCGGATTTACCGATAAGTAAGAGAGAGAAAAATGAAAAAACTACTATCAATTTTAGTGCTTAGTGCAATTTGCATTGTAGCAACAGGATGCGGTGTAAAAGGTCCTTTATATTTCCCAGAAAAAGAACAAGCACAACAAACCAAATAAGCGATTATCCAATTACAATCCCCAAAAAACAGGAACACAACATGAATTTCTTCCAATATAAAAATAATAAGCTTTATGCTGAAGATATTCCGGTTCAACAACTTGCTGAACAATTCGGTACACCTCTTTATGTATATTCTCGCGCAACACTTGAACGCCATTGGCATGCTTTTGACTCAGCCTTCGGTAAGCACCCTCACTTAATTTGCTTTGCCGTAAAATCTTGCTCGAATATCGGCGTGTTAAACATCATGGCAAAACTAGGTTCAGGTTTCGATATTGTCTCGCAAGGCGAACTTGAGCGTGTACTTGCAGCAGGTGGCGAAGCATCAAAAGTGGTCTTTTCGGGCGTAGCTAAATCCCGAGAAGAAATTATTCGTGCACTAGAAGTTGGAATCCGTTGCTTTAATGTAGAATCAGTTTCTGAACTCAAACACATTAACCAGATCGCAGGCGAGATGGGGAAAATAGCGCCAATATCTTTACGAGTGAATCCAGATGTTGATGCGCATACACACCCTTATATCTCAACAGGATTAAAAGAAAATAAATTTGGTGTAAGCGTAAATGAAGCTCGAGAGGTATATAAATTAGCCTCAACGCTGCCAAACATAAAAATAACAGGGATGGATTGCCACATAGGCTCACAGCTCACGGAATTACAACCATTTTTAGATGCAACAGATCGCTTAATTATCCTAATGGAACAATTAAAAGAAGATGGAATAAAATTAAAACATCTCGATCTGGGCGGTGGTTTAGGCGTGACTTATACGGATGAAACACCACCGCATCCAAGCGATTACGCAAATGCATTATTAGAAAAACTAAAAAATTATCCTGAACTTGAAATTATTCTTGAACCAGGCAGAGCAATTTCTGCAAATGCGGGAATTCTAGTAGCAAAAGTACAATACCTAAAAAATAATGAAAGTCGTAATTTCGCAATTACCGACACAGGAATGAACGATATGATCCGCCCTGCATTGTATGAAGCTTATATGAATATCGTAGAAATTGACCGCACTTTAGCAAGAGAAAAAGCCATTTATGATGTTGTGGGCCCAGTTTGCGAAACATCTGATTTCTTAGGCAAACAACGGGAACTGTCTATTGCTGAAGGTGATTATATAGCTCAATGCTCAGCTGGCGCTTATGGAGCAAGCATGTCATCAAACTATAACTCTAGACCCCGTACTTCAGAAGTTTTAGTAGATGGCGATAAATCCTATTTAATTCGTCGTCGTGAAAATTTACAAGAGCTATGGGCATTAGAGTCGACCATTTAACCACCCTTTGATTAAATTTCAATCTAACCATATAATTTATTCACTTATGATATACCTAAAAAACAGTAACTTTATGCGTAAAATCAAATTTCTATCGGTTCGTCATTGGAACTAATAGAAATTATTTATAAAATGGCACGTTTATCGTCACTAAGGGGGAATTTATGCAAGAAAAACTAAGCGTTTTATTAATTGACGATCATCCATTAATGCGTCGTGGCATTAAACAACTTATAGAATTAGACGATAACTTTGAAGTGGTGGCTGACGTAGGCAGCGGTACAGAAGGGATTTCTGTGGCATTACAAACATCACCTGATGTGATCATTTTAGATCTCAACATGAAAGGACTTTCAGGGTTAGATACGCTCAAAGGATTACGAGCAGAAGGCGTTGATGCGCGAATCTTAATTTTAACTGTCTCTGATGCTAAAAATGATATTTATACGTTAATTGACGCTGGTGCTGATGGCTATTTGCTAAAGGATACAGAACCCGAAACCTTACTAGAACAAATTAAGCAAATAGCGCAAGGTGAAGTGATCTTAAGTGATTCTATTAAAGATTTATTACTTGAACGAAGACATGAGCAAAATCCATTAGATAGCTTAACAGATCGTGAAATGGATGTACTTCGTCAAATTGCGACAGGATTATCAAACAAACAAATTGCAGCTCAACTGTTTATTTCAGAAGAAACTGTGAAAGTACATATTCGTAATTTATTACGTAAACTCAATGTGCACTCTCGTGTAGCCGCAACTGTACTCTTTTTTGAACAAAACAATAAATAGTTTACAAAAATGCGCAAGGTTAAAAAACCAAGCGCATTTTTCTACTGAGCATTTTCTACTTGGATAAAGAATCCTTTATCATTCAAAATAACACTGTAATCTGTTTGATAACTTTTCCCATCCGTCACCACTAAAGCATGGCAGCTTCGAATGCCTTTTTGTGGATAAAATTGCGTTTCTCTTGCTTGAAGAATTTGTTTCACCATCATACTGGTTTTAGTTGAATCGCCTTGCTGCTTAAATGCATCAGATAACACTTTTGATACAGAAAAATCATTACATTGTGGCACAATCACTGACTTATAAACAGGTTTCTCCTTTGCTGCTTTTTCATGTTTTGCTGAAACAACTGTTGTCGGTTTTTTCTCGATAGATGTCTTAGGTTTCGAGCTAATTTTCTTTACCAAAGCTTTAGGCTTTTTGTCTATCAATTTCACAACTTGTTTTTTATTTTTAGTACTCATTTTCTTGGTTAGAACTGATTTAGTTTCTTTCGTTTTTTTAGTTTGTTGTTTTTTATCTAAAGATTTGGTTACTACAATTTTTTTATTTATTTGATTTTTATGTACTGATGCTGCAGTAACTGATGTCGTAAAAAATGGCAACACCACCAAAATGAACGTTATCAATTTTCTCATTCATGTTTCCTTAAATATAAAGTGCGGTTAAAATTAACCGCACTTTGAATATTAAATTAAAAAAGTAAAGCGATAAATTAAAGGTAGTAGTGTTCTACGTAATTTAATTTATCATCTAGTTTTAATACTAAAGGTTGACCTGTTGGAATTTCAAAATCCATAATTTCAGCATCAGAAATACCGATAATATGTTTTGCCAATGCGCGGAGTGAGTTACCGTGAGCAACCACTAAAACACGTTTACCAGAAAGCATTGCTGGTGCAATTTGGTCTTCCCAGAATGGAAGTGCACGCTCTAAAGTAATTTTTAAGTTTTCTGCATTTGGCACAACGTCAGACGGAATATTTGCGTAACGACGGTCATTATGTGCAGAATTTGGATCTTGTGGATCTAGATCTGGTGGAGAAATATCATAAGAACGACGCCAAATATGAACTTGTTCGTCACCATATTGTTCCGCAGTCGCTTTTTTATCTAAACCTTGTAAAGCACCATAATGACGTTCATTTAAACGCCAGTTTTTCACTTGAGGAATCCATAATTGATGGGATTCTTCTAACACGATGTTACAAGTTTTGATTGCGCGAGTTAGCACAGATGTAAATGCGATATCAAACTCATAGCCAGCATCTAATAATTTTTTGCCCGCTGCTTTCGCTTCTTCTACGCCGCGTTCTGTTAAATTTACATCACGCCAGCCAGTGAACAAATTTTTCGCATTCCATTCACTAAAACCATGACGGATAAATACTAATTCCATAAGAATCTCCTAAAATTTAAGTAAAAGATAACTCGCACTTTATAGCAAAAATTGAGTATGTTTAAAAGCAAAAAGGCGAGTTTTCCTGATCTTTAGCAAAAAATAGGAGCTAAACTTTTTCGCCTTTTAACAAATATGATAAGATTTGTGCGATTTTAAGAATTTAGGAAAAATTATGCTGTATTCGGGATTAAACAAAAAAATATCGCCATTTTTCACCGCACTTTTTGGCTGCGGTTTGTTGATTTTTTCCCCAATAAGCCATGCGTCCGATCTTAACCAGATTCAAAAGCAAATTAAGCAACAAGAATCTAAAATTGCTGAACAAAAACGCGAGCAAGCTAAGTTACAAGCTAATTTGAAAAACCATGAAAGTAAAATTAATGCTGTCGTGGGGGAGTTACATGAAACAGAAATGAGCTTGAAAGAAATTCGTAAGCAAATTTCTGATTCAGATAAACAACTCAAACAATTGGAAAAACAAGAATCTGAACAAAAATCACGCTTAGCGAAACAAATGGATATGATTTATCGCTCAGGTTTAAATCCTTCCGTCATTGAAAGAATGTTTTCTAAAAATGCGGAAAAAGCAGAACGCATGAAAGTGTACTACCAACATTTAAACCAAGTTCGAATCGAAATAATTGATAGTTTAAAAGCAACACAAGCTCAAATTGTATCCCAAAAAGAATCAATTTTAGGTCAGCAAAAAAATCATCGAGATCAACTTTTAACGCAAAAAAAACAGCAACAAGAATTACAAAAATCACAACAAGAACGTCAATCTACGCTAAATGAACTTAATAAAAATTTGGCTAGAGATCAAAATAAATTAGATATCCTAAAGGCTAATGAACAAGCTCTCCGTCAAGAAATTCAACGTGCGGAAAAAGTGGCCTTAGAACAAGAAAAAAGAGAGCGTGAAGCGCTTTCACAACGACAAAAAGCTGAAGAAAAAAGGACTTCAAAACCTTATCAACCGACAGAACAAGAACGTCAATTGCTTAACAGCACAAGTGGTTTAGGGATTGCCAAAAAACAATATTCAGCACCAGTTTCAGGGCCAACTTTACATAATTTTGGAACGATTCAGGCAGGTGAAGTTCGTTGGAAAGGCATGGTTATTGGTGCCTCCGCAGGAACTGCAGTCAAAGCGATTGCGGCTGGACGTGTAATTTTAGCGGGGTATTTGAATGGCTACGGTTATATGGTCATCGTCAAACATGGTGAAACCGACTTAAGTTTATATGGTTTTAATCAAGCCGTATTGGTAAAAGTTGGTCAACTTGTTTCTGCTGGACAAACTATTACTCAAGTGGGCAATACTGGTGAAATCTCTCGCTCCGCACTCTATTTTGGAATTAGCCGAAAAGGCACACCAGTGAATCCAACTGGATGGATTCATTAATGAAACTTCTCATAAAAAGTGCGGTGAAAAATTTCATCATTTTTTCTAACGCACTTTATACTTCCATCTCCCTTGCGCAAAATAAACTTGCTATTGTTATTGATGATGTAGGCTATCATCTCAAAGAAGATGCGGCTATTTTTGCAATGCCGCGTGAAATTTCCGTAGCAATTATTCCTGCTGCGCCTCATGCTCGAGCTCGAAATCAAGAAGCAAAATCTCAAGGTCGAGACATTTTAATTCATATGCCGATGCAACCAGTAAGTGCGGTGAAAATAGAAGATGGAGGACTACATTTAGGAATGTCTTCAGCGCAGGTCAATGATCGGGTAAATACAGCCAAAAATATCGTGAATTATGCCATTGGCATGAATAATCACATGGGCAGTGCGGCTACAGCCGATCCCCAATTAATGACTTATTTAATGACCGCACTTCAAGAAAGACATTTATTCTTTTTAGATAGTCGAACAATAGGAAAATCTGTAGCAGGGAAAATAGCAAAAGAACAAGGTGTTCGTTCCTTAGATCGTCATATATTTTTAGATGACAGTAACGAACTAGCTAACGTTCAACATCAATTTCAAGCTGCAATTCAATATGCAAGGAAACATGGTACAGCGATTGCGATAGGACATCCTCGTCCAAATACCATTGCGGTGTTACAAGCAGGAATTAACAATTTACCTGAAGATATCCAACTTGTCGGAATGAGCAACTTATGGCGTAATGAAAAAGTAATCCCGCCTAAACCATTTGTTTTATTATTTACAGAAATGCCTGCCCCAACTTCAATGGAACCTTTTGAACCCGTAGGATTACTACACGGAATTCCAAAATAAAAACCTGATTTTACAATCAGGTTTTTGTCTTATTTAGAAAGTGCATTTCTTAATTTACCTTGATGTCTTTCTAATAATGCCTTGGCCTCTAATTTTGATAAATTACTTAAAATCATCATAATTGCAAGCTTGACATTTTGCTCTGCTTCAATTAATGTCTGCTCAGCGAGCACTTTATCACAATCTGTTGCTTGCATCACAATGCGTACAGCGCGTGCTTTAAGCTTTTCATTACTGGCTTGTACATCGACCATCAAATTTTCGTAACATTTACCCAATAAAATCATACTTGCCGTAGTCAGCATATTCAAAACCATTTTTTGTGCGGTACCAGATTTTAAGCGGCTAGAACCCGTCAATATTTCAGGACCAACAATAGTCTCTATCGCAATATCGGCTATCTCAGCCATCGCAGATTTTGGATTACTTGCAATACAAATTGTCAAAGCACCAAGAGATTTAGCGTACTGAAGACCAGCAATAACATAAGGTGTGCGACCACTTGCAGCGATACCAACTAATACATCATTTTTTGAAAAATTTATGCTTTGTAGATCCTCAAGTACAGCTTTCGTATTGTCTTCCGCCCCTTCTACAGGATGACGAATAGCATGTTCGCCCCCCGCAATAATACCTTTGACCATTTCCGAAGATACACCAAACGTAGGAGGACATTCTGACGCATCCAATACGCCAAGACGACCACTCGTCCCAGCCCCAATATATACTAGACGCCCGCCTTGGTGAAAAGCATGAACGATTTTATCTACCGCTAACGAAATCTCAGGCAAACATGCTTCAATAGCTAAAGGAACTTGTTTATCTTCCTTATTCATTAATCGAACAATATCTAAAGCACTTTGACGATCAATATCAACTGAATTCGGATTTCTTTGCTCCGTAATTAACGTGGATAAACTTTTTAATATAATGTCATTCATATTTTGACCTTAGTCTTTAGGAAAAATAGCCCCCAAACTAACCGCACTTTTTGCGCCAGTTACGCTAGGCAGGTTTGCTGGTAAATTGTTCATTCGACAATAAGCTAACCAAGCAAAAGCAGCGGCCTCCACATAATCAATATCAAAACCTTGCTCTGTCGTTGTACCAACCTGCCAATCGAGTAAATTATCATGCAATCCACACATAATTAAGCTATTCTTTGCACCGCCGCCACATACTAATAAACGTTTTGGTAAATCTGTTTTGAGTTGATTTAGTGTATTAACAATGCTTGTTACCGTTAATTCAACAAGAGTCGCTTGCACATCTTCTGGGGCTAATGTCATTTTAGATGAAAGAGCTGTAAGTTTTTCTGATGTTTTTTCTACTTTGTCCATTAACCAATCAAGATTAAATAACTCTCTCCCTGTACTTTTGGGGGCTGGTAAAGAGAAAAAAGGTTCATTTAATAATTCATCAAGCAGAACTTGATTCACTTTGCCTTTTGAAGCCCACTTACCATTTTTGTCATAGCGAAGGCCTTGGTGTTTTTCTATCCATTGATCTAATAATGTATTACCTGGACCTGTATCAAAGCCAATTACAGGTTGATTAGGAAACAATATAGAAACATTACTAATCCCACCAATATTTAAAACAACTGTAGCAAAATTAGCATTTGAGAATACAGCTTTATGGAAAGCGGGTACAAGAGGGGCCCCCTGTCCGCCTAACGCCATATCTTTACGACGAAAATCACCAATAACCAATATTCCTGTTTTAGCTGCCAATAAATTCATATCGCCTAGTTGCATTGTAAAAGGAAATGCAGAAGTAGGAGCAGGAGAATGCCATACTGTCTGTCCATGACAACCAACAGCTTCAATTTGGCTTGGAATAAGATTATATTTTTGTAGAAAAGTATTTACACAATCACAATACAGTAAAGCAAGTTCATGATCGAGTTCGCCTAAATTTTGTAGAGTTGTTTCACCTGATTGAATGAGTTTGGTTAATTTCTGACGTAAATTTTCCAGTATAGGAAAAAAATCAGATAAGATAAGTCGAGGCTCTAGAGAAAAATCAACGAGAGCAACATCCACTCCATCTAGACTAGTTCCAGACATCATGCCAAGATAATATTGAGGTTTCATACTAATTATTTTTATATTTAAAATTTGATAATTATATATCTAATTCAAAAAGAAAAATAAAAAGAATTATTAAATAATATGAAAAAGGTATGAATATAAAGATATTTTATGATCAATTGAAAAGAATATCTTAATGGCAGGGGCGGAGAGGCTCGAACTCCCAACACCCGGTTTTGGAGACCGGTGCTCTACCAATTGAACTACGCCCCTATTGGTATGAATAAATTGGCGGAATGGACGGGACTCGAACCCGCGACCCCCTGCGTGACAGGCAGGTATTCTAACCAGCTGAACTACCACTCCGCTAAATGTGGTAATTGGCAGTGCCTTACTCTCACATGGGGAAGCCCCACACTACCATCAGCGTTACAACATTTCACTTCTGAGTTCGGTATGGTATCAGGTGGATCTATTGCACTATCTCTGCCAAAAATTTTTTATTTTTTTAATTTACTCAATGAATAAACTAAAAAAATAAACCTGGCGGTGCCCTACTCTCACATGGGGAAGCCCCACACTACCATCGGCATTACAGCGTTTCACTTCTGAGTTCGGTATGGTGTCAGGTGGTTCCACCGCACTATCGCCGCCAGGATAATTCTTTGATAACTTTTATTCTAATTTCTATCTATGTTCTTCATTGGCTACAAGCTGAACATTTAGTTAATTTCTTTTTCTTTCACTCTGTTTTCCAAAAACACTTGAGCGTTGTATAGTTAAGCCTCTCGGGCAATTAGTACAGGTTAGCTCAATGACTCACATCACTTACACACCCTGCCTATCTACGTCTTAGTCTTAAACAACCCTTACAGGTTTATAACCTGGGAGAACTCATCTCTTGGCAAGTTTCGTGCTTAGATGCTTTCAGCACTTATCTCTTCCGCACTTAGCTACCTGGCAATGCGTCTGGCGACACAACCGGAACACCAGTGGTGCGTCCACTCCGGTCCTCTCGTACTAGGAGCAGCCCCAACCAATTCTCCAACGCCCACGGCAGATAGGGACCGAACTGTCTCACGACGTTCTAAACCCAGCTCGCGTACCACTTTAAATGGCGAACAGCCATACCCTTGGGACCTACTTCAGCCCCAGGATGTGATGAGCCGACATCGAGGTGCCAAACACCGCCGTCGATATGAACTCTTGGGCGGTATCAGCCTGTTATCCCCGGAGTACCTTTTATCCGTTGAGCGATGGCCCTTCCATTCAGAACCACCGGATCACTATGACCTACTTTCGTACCTGCTCGACTTGTCTGTCTCGCAGTTAAGCTTGCTTATACCATTGCACTAACCTCACGATGTCCGACCGTGATTAGCAAACCTTCGTGCTCCTCCGTTACTCTTTGGGAGGAGACCGCCCCAGTCAAACTACCCACCAGACACTGTCCGAGACCGCGTTCCGCAATCTTCGTTAGAACATCAAACGTTAAAGGGTGGTATTTCAAGGTCGACTCCAACAATACTGGCGTATCATCTTCATAGTCTCCCACCTATCCTACACATCAAAATTCAATGTTCAGTGTCAAGCTATAGTAAAGGTTCACGGGGTCTTTCCGTCTAGCCGCGGGTACACCGCATCTTCACGGCGATTTCAATTTCACTGAGTCTCGGGTGGAGACAGCCTGGCCATCATTATGCCATTCGTGCAGGTCGGAACTTACCCGACAAGGAATTTCGCTACCTTAGGACCGTTATAGTTACGGCCGCCGTTTACTGGGGCTTCGATCAGGAGCTTCTCTTTCGATTACACCATCAATTAACCTTCCAGCACCGGGCAGGCATCACACCCTATACGTCCACTTTCGTGTTTGCAGAGTGCTGTGTTTTTAATAAACAGTTGCAGCCAGCTGGTATCTTCGACCGGTTCAACCTTCAGGGGCTAGCCCTTACAATCTACGCCGGCGCACCTTCTCCCGAAGTTACGGTGCTATTTTGCCTAGTTCCTTCACCCGAGTTCTCTCAAGCGCCTGAGTATTCTCTACCTGACCACCTGTGTCGGTTTTCAGTACGGTTTAGTAAAGCCTTTCGCTTAGTGGCTTTTCCTGGAAGTGTGGTATCAGTTACTTCAGCTCCTTAGAGCCTCGTCATCATCTCTCAGTGTTAAGGAAGTCCGGATTTGCCTAAACTTCCCACCTACCAACTTAAACGCACATATCCAACAGTGCGATAACCTAACCTACTCCGTCCCCACATCGCAGCTTTACCAAGTACAGGAATATTAACCTGTTTCCCATCGACTACGCTCTTCAGCCTCGCCTTAGGGGCCGACTCACCCTGCCCCGATTAACGTTGGACAGGAACCCTTGGTCTTCCGGCGAACGGGTTTTTCACCCGTTTTATCGTTACTTATGTCAGCATTCGCACTTGTGATACGTCCAGCATGCTTCTCAACACACCTTCTTCCGCTTACACAACGCTCCCCTACCCAACAGACTTACGTCTGATGCCGCAGCTTCGGTGCTATATTTCAGCCCCGTTACATCTTCCGCGCAGGCCGACTCGACTAGTGAGCTATTACGCTTTCTTTAAATGATGGCTGCTTCTAAGCCAACATCCTAGCTGTCTAAGCCTTCCCACTTCGTTTCCCACTTAATATAGACTTTGGGACCTTAGCTGGCGGTCTGGGTTGTTTCCCTCTCCACGACGGACGTTAGCACCCGCCGTGTGTCTCCTGAGTATCACTCTTTGGTATTCGTAGTTTGCATCGGGTTGGTAATCCGGGATGGACCCCTAGCCGAAACAGTGCTCTACCCCCAAAGGTGTCCGCTCAAGGCTCTACCTAAATAGATTTCGGGGAGAACCAGCTATCTCCCGGTTTGATTGGCCTTTCACCCCCAGCCACAAGTCATCCGCTAATTTTTCAACATTAGTCGGTTCGGTCCTCCAGTTAGTGTTACCCAACCTTCAACCTGCCCATGGCTAGATCACCGGGTTTCGGGTCTATACCTTGCAACTAGTCGCCCAGTTAAGACTCGGTTTCCCTTCGGCTCCCCTATTCGGTTAACCTCGCTACAAAATATAAGTCGCTGACCCATTATACAAAAGGTACGCAGTCACCCTTGCGGGCTCCCACTGCTTGTACGTACAAGGTTTCAGGTTCTATTTCACTCCCCTCACCGGGGTTCTTTTCGCCTTTCCTTCACAGTACTGGTTCACTATCGGTCAATCAGGAGTATTTAGCCTTGGAGGATGGTCCCCCCATCTTCAAACAGGATATCACGTGTCCCGCCCTACTTCTCGTTAACTTAGTACCACAGCCTGGATGTCGAGTACGGGGCTATCACCCTGTGTCGCTAAGCTTCCCAGCTTATTCCTCTATCTCTGCTGTTATCATTAACAGGCTCTTTCGCTTTCGCTCGCCGCTACTGACGAAATCTCGGTTGATTTCTTTTCCTCGGGGTACTTAGATGTTTCAGTTCTCCCGGTTTGCCTCAACAAGCTATGTATTCACTTGTTGATAGTGGATTCTTCACCCACTGGGTTTCCCCATTCGGATATCTTGGATTAAACGCCTCTTATCGACTCATCCAAGCTTTTCGCAGATTAGCACGTCCTTCTTCGCCTCTGATTGCCAAGGCATCCACCTTGTACGCTTAGTCACTTAACTATACAACCTCAAATGTTTTCAATCACTTTAAGTTTTCACTTCAAAGTGAGGTCAATTTGATGCGTATTTTCATTCAACTAAACACTTGATTGCTTTTGTTCAATCAAGATTTATCACAAAACAGGTTTGCTTTCAGAGTTTCCTTCTCAGTTCCCTCTTTTCACTTTCCTATCTTGCCTACTCAGACTTTCTCTCGAAAATCTCTTGTTTTCAGCTTGTTTCCAATTTTTTAAAGAACACTAAGATAATCTAACAAAGTTATCTTTAATTGGCGTCCCCACGGGGATTCGAACCCCGGTTACCGCCGTGAAAGGGCGATGTCCTAGGCCTCTAGACGATGGGGACATCAATTAAAGATACTCTATCTTCTTTTTATCTTTCAACGTTGCTTTCGCTTCGTTTTCAATCTTGTCTACAACTATCAGTCAATCTGTGTGAGCACTCGCTGTCTCTCGTCTTTGGTAAGGAGGTGATCCAACCGCAGGTTCCCCTACGGTTACCTTGTTACGACTTCACCCCAGTCATGAATCATACCGTGGTAAACGCCCTCCAAAAGGTTAAGCTATCTACTTCTGGTACAACCCACTCCCATGGTGTGACGGGCGGTGTGTACAAGGCCCGGGAACGTATTCACCGCGACATTCTGATTCGCGATTACTAGCGATTCCGACTTCATGGAGTCGAGTTGCAGACTCCAATCCGGACTTAGACGTACTTTCTGAGATTCGCTCCACCTCGCGGCATCGCCGCCCTCTGTATACGCCATTGTAGCACGTGTGTAGCCCTACTCGTAAGGGCCATGATGACTTGACGTCATCCCCACCTTCCTCCAGTTTATCACTGGCAGTCTCCTTTGAGTTCCCGACCGAATCGCTGGCAACAAAGGATAAGGGTTGCGCTCGTTGCGGGACTTAACCCAACATTTCACAACACGAGCTGACGACAGCCATGCAGCACCTGTCTCATGGTTCCCGAAGGCACTCCCGTATCTCTACAGGATTCCATGGATGTCAAGAGTAGGTAAGGTTCTTCGCGTTGCATCGAATTAAACCACATGCTCCACCGCTTGTGCGGGCCCCCGTCAATTCATTTGAGTTTTAACCTTGCGGCCGTACTCCCCAGGCGGTCGATTTATCACGTTAGCTACGGGCACCAAGCTTTAAGCCCAATCCCCAAATCGACAGCGTTTACAGCGTGGACTACCAGGGTATCTAATCCTGTTTGCTCCCCACGCTTTCGCACATGAGCGTCAGTACATTCCCAAGGGGCTGCCTTCGCCTTCGGTATTCCTCCACATCTCTACGCATTTCACCGCTACACGTGGAATTCTACCCCTCCCTAAAGTACTCTAGTTACCCAGTCTGAAATGCAATTCCCAGGTTAAGCCCGGGGCTTTCACACCTCACTTAAATAACCGCCTGCGTGCCCTTTACGCCCAGTTATTCCGATTAACGCTCGCACCCTCCGTATTACCGCGGCTGCTGGCACGGAGTTAGCCGGTGCTTCTTCTGTATTTAACGTCAATAATGTATGCTATTAACATACACTCCTTCCTCAATACCGAAAGAACTTTACAACCCGAAGGCCTTCTTCATTCACGCGGCATGGCTGCGTCAAGGTTCCCCCCATTGCGCAATATTCCCCACTGCTGCCTCCCGTAGGAGTCTGGACCGTGTCTCAGTTCCAGTGTGGCTGGCCATCCTCTCAGACCAGCTAGAGATCGCAGGCTTGGTAGGCCTTTACCCCACCAACTACCTAATCCCACTTGGGCTCATCTCATGGCATGCGGCCTTGCGGTCCCGCACTTTCATCTTCCGATACTACGCGGTATTAGCTACAGTTTCCCGTAGTTATCCCCCTCCATAAGCCAGATTCCCAAGCATTACTCACCCGTCCGCCACTCGTCAGCAAGAAAGCAAGCTTTCTCCTGCTACCGTTCGACTTGCATGTGTTAAGCCTGCCGCCAGCGTTCAATCTGAGCCATGATCAAACTCTTCAATTCAAGTTCAATCGCTCAATAAACTGCTTAGCTATAAATAAAACACTACTTAAAAAGTAATTATGAATTTTTCAGTTAAGCACCTATTAAGACTTCAAAATTAAAAATATTTTAAAAACAAGTCAATCAACAAGTGCCCACACAGATTGTCTGATATATTGTTAAAGAGCAAAAAACAACGACGCACTTGTAAACTTAAATACTTCACAACAGTGCGTCGTTGTGTGCGGTGCATTATAGGCGTTTTAAAACCCTTTGCAACCCCTTTTTAAGAAATTTTATTTGAACGCGCAAATTTTACTCATCATCTAATTTTCTATAACCCTTTAAACCGTTAGCCCTCAAAACTTCATTCAATTTTTTTAATAAAGCTTGTTTTTCTGCTTTAGTGAACATTTGGCTATTTTTATTAAGTAATGCTCCAACTAATTTCCAGTAGAAATCTAAAGTAGCACCACTTCCTGCTTTTTTTAATCGAACCATAGCATTCTCTGCGCCAATTTCCCTCAGCATTTTAACATCTAAAATACCAGCTTTAATTAGCGCTCTCTCATGCCTAATAGTCAAGTTAACCAAATCTTTCAAACGGTTTAGTTTATTTAATATACGCTTTAACTTCTGCTTTTGAATTTGTTTAATAGATAGAATTACTAGTTTTCTACATAATGTATTATCACCTATAACCTGATTAGATAAAGCATAATACTGAGAAAGAACAAAGCGTTTATTTACTTCATTTGTTGTAAAAGGCTCACAACCAAGCCTAATAAGATAAGATGCTAACTCTCCCTCCCCTCTCAAGTAGAGTTTCTTATTTTGCCAAATTGCAAACATCGTTTCTCCTTTATGGAATAACCCATATCCTGTAAAAAGGTTCCTGGAGGTAACATTTCCTACCAACTGATCTAACAGAGAGCAAACTACATCAATATGTTCGTCTTTTATATTCATATATATCTCCAAAATGAATAATTTGTTGAAAAAATCGGTAGAAGTACTTCTGCTTTTTTTATATCACGAACTGTTTTCATTACCTAAAAATAAATTTCAATTTTGTGAACCTGATCGCAAAATAAAATTTATTTTAAAAAAAACACTTAAATTACTATGAATAATCAATATAGTAAAAATCCTTCTTACAACATAAAATAGAGATAAAAGAAGCAAATTTATTTCTAACTATTTTTATTTATCTATAAATATTCAAAACTAATTCTGAGCTGTAGTTCACATTTTTCATAAAATATAGAAATTTCTCTTGACCTGTACATCAATACAGATATAATCACGAAAAACTTGAACATTCAAACAGGAATTCACTTATGGCGACTCAAGAAGAAAAACAAAAAGCACTAGCTGCAGCATTAGGACAAATCGAAAAACAATTTGGTAAAGGCTCAATTATGAAGTTAGGCGATACCAAAACGTTAGATGTAGAATCTATTTCTACTGGATCACTTGGTTTAGATGTTGCACTAGGAATTGGTGGTTTACCTATGGGACGAATTGTAGAAATTTTCGGACCTGAATCATCTGGTAAAACAACATTAACTCTTTCCGTCATTGCTCAAGCGCAAAAAGCGGGAAAAACCTGTGCATTTATTGATGCAGAACATGCCCTTGATCCTATTTATGCAGCAAAACTTGGGGTGGATGTAAAAGAACTTTTTGTTTCTCAACCTGATAATGGTGAACAAGCACTTGAAATCTGTGATGCATTAGTTCGCTCTGGCGCAATTGATGTAATCATTGTTGACTCCGTTGCCGCACTGACACCAAAAGCTGAAATTGAAGGGGATATGGGTGATTCCCATATGGGACTACAGGCTCGTTTAATGTCACAAGCTTTGCGTAAACTTACTGGCCAAATAAAAAATGCAAACTGTTTAGTTGTATTTATTAACCAAATCCGAATGAAAATAGGTGTGATGTTTGGCAATCCAGAAACTACCACTGGCGGTAATGCATTAAAATTCTATTCTTCTGTTCGTTTAGATATTCGTCGCACAGGTTCTGTAAAAGATGGCGAAAATATTATTGGGAATGAAACTCGCGTAAAAGTAGTGAAAAACAAATTAGCGGCACCATTCCGTCAAGTAGATTTCCAAATTCTTTATGGTGAAGGGATTTCAAAAGCGGGTGAGTTATTAGAACTTGGTGTAAAACACAAGCTTGTAGAGAAATCAGGTGCATGGTATGCCTATAATGGAGAAAAAATTGGCCAAGGTAAAACTAACTCAATGAAATGGCTCAATGAAAATCCAGAAAAAGCAGATGAGTTAGAAGCTCGTTTACGCGCAGAATTAGTAGCTAATCCAGAACAAGCTTTAATGGCTGACATTGAACAATCTGAAAATAGTTCCGAATCAGAAAGTGATTTTGAATAAATCAAATTATCAACGCCAAAAGTGCGGTCATTTTTAACCGCACTTTATATTAACTCAATAAAAATAAAGGAACCATTCCTTGTCATCCCTCGCTTTTAATTACATAGTTAATCTTCTTTCTCACAGAGAATATAGTGAATTCGAGCTCCGTAATAAAATGCAGGAAAAGAACTTTTCAGAAGAAGAAATTGATGATGCATTATCTTTATGCCAGGCAAAAAATTGGCAAAGCGATCGTCGTTTTTCAGAAAATTATATAAATTCACGCGCACAAAAAGGTTATGGTGTAGGAAGAATTCGACAAGAATTACTCCAATTAAAAGGTGTGTCTTCTGATATTATTGATGAAGTTTTAATAGAATCAGAAATTGATTGGTATGAAATGGCAGAGAACTTGTTACGTAAAAAATTCCCAAATTACAACGAACAGCAAACGCCTAAAATAAAACAAAAAATTTGGCAATATATGCTATCACATGGATTTCGTAGCAATGAATTTGCTGATTTAATTGGGAAAAACCAAAGTGAATGGGATTAATGTAAAAGTTGAGAGCAAATTTTATATATCCAAATGCCCAACACAGTCATAGCTAAACATCCGAATAAATGCATCATCAATACACAAAATCCATTTAACCACTTGTCATTAAAAAATAATTCCACAACTTCGGAAGAAAAAGAAGAAAATGTGGTTAGCGATCCTAAAAAACCGGTAATTAAAAATAACCGCCATTCAGCACTAATTTGTGGGAATTGCCAAAAAAGCCCAAGTAATACACCAATAATTAAACAACCAAGCAAATTAGCGATTAAAGTCCCAAAAGCAAACGAAGAAAATACAGGATTAAATAACAATCCTATAGTCCAACGCAATGACGCGCCTAATATTGCGCCACAACTTATGAATAATAATGCCTGCATTAATAATCTAATCCAAATTGAGTTCGCAAATAACGAGCGGCTGATTCTTCTTTATTTGAGCCAATAACTTCTAACTCTGGACAAGCTTTTTTTAAACGAATATCTGCATCTTGCATGATACAGCCTTTACCAGACCAAGAAAGCATTTCTACATCATTCATTCCATCACCAAAAGCAATACAGTCTTTTAACTCATATTCTCGTGATTCGAGTAAATGTTTTAATGCATCGCCTTTTGAAACATTCTTATTCATTACTTCCAAACAAGCTAATGCTGAATAAACAATTGTCGTTACGTCACCAAACTTATCTCGTAAATAAGCTTCTACTTCAACTAAATCCTCTGGAGTTTTACCAATAAAAAAAACTTTTTCTGTCCCACGTCCATGATGTTTGGAAAAATCAACTACGTTATAATCGAATCCAGATTCTTTATGGAACTGACGCATTGCAGGAATATCTTTATTAGTAAACCAACCTTCATCTTGATAGCTATTCATGCATACTTTGGAAGTATCAAATGGCGTTTTGTAAAGCTCTAGAACTAATTCTTCAGGCAAGCTGTTGCTATAAAGCAAATTACCCTGTAAATCCCGTACACGAGCACCATTTGATGTAATCATAACCGCACGTTCCGCACCAATTTTTCCAAGAATGGATGACACATCAGTATGGTTACGCCCCGTTGCCAAAATGATATCCACACCGTTTTGCTCTAATGCTCTCAGCGTATCAATAGTAAGATCACCGATTAAATGTTCAGGTGTTAAAAGGGTGCCATCTAAATCAGACACCATTGCTCTAAAAGGTAAATTCATAAAAACCTCAAAAAATAATTTGCGGTTATCATATCACTAAATATACAAATTGCCCTTGTCTAAGATCAATGTATAAAAAACCGTAATAAAAATAACCGCACTTTATTAAGAATTAAGGCATTAAATCAACTGATATATTTCCTTTCATTTGACAGCAGCACGCTAAAACATAGCCTTGTTTAATTTCGTCTTCTGTTAGTGGTCCGTTTGAACTCACTTCATAATCACCACTCACCACTAAAGTTTTACAAGAACCACAAATACCTTCTCTACAGGCGGCAATAATCGGTGCTTTATGTTCTTCCAAAGCAGCTAATAAGGTTTTTCCAACAGGTACAGAAAAAGTTTGAGGTACTGGATTAGTAATAGAAAGCGTCACTTGTTTACTATTATCTAACATACAATTTTCTGCTGAAGAATGAAATTGCTCTAAAAAGAAACGCTCAGATGGGATACCAAGGGATTCTGTCATCGCACGTAAATCACTCATATAACTTTCAGGACCACAAGTCAGCACTGTATAATCAGCTATATTAGGTACAAGGTCAGATAACATTTGACTATTTAAACGTCCAGCGATAAAGTCATCGTCCGCATCAACAGAAGCATTAATAAATAGTTTTAACTGTGGAAATTGTTCTTTCAGTAACGCCCATTCTCGTTTAAAAATAACATCTTTAGGCGAATGGACACTATAGAATACAACCACATCTACACCTGGTTTATTTTTTAATAACCAGCGAGTCATAGACATGATTGGCGTAACGCCACATCCACCAGCCACAAGTAAATATCGATCACTTACAATACGGGTACAGGTAAATTTACCCATTGGATCAGATAGCCAAATTTGATCACCTTCTTTAATTTCGGATGTAATCCAATTAGAACCAACTCCATTTTTAATACGACGAACCGTTAAAGTAACAAAACGGCTCATTCCTGGCGTAGACGATAGCGTATAAGCTCGCACAATATTTGGTGTATTACGAATACTTACTAAAGCATACTGGCCAGGCTCATAAGGGTAAAAATCTTGTGCTATTAATTCAATTGTATAAACATCATCAGTTTCCTGATGAATGGAATGCACCTGCATTTCGTTATAACACAACGGATTCTGATTATTTGACATAGAATTTTCTCTTTGAAGATAGAAAAAAGTGCGGTGGATTTTTAAAATGTTTATAAAACTAATACTACAAATTAAAAAATCGACCGCACTTTTCTATGAAATGTTATTTAGCTAAAGCTTCTGCCATATCTTGTTCAGGCGTAGTCAAACCGCGCAAACCGAATTTTTCATTTAATAATGCCATCACATTATCATTTAAAAACGCTGGCGCAGTCGGTCCTGTATAGATATTTTTAACACCTAACGCCAATAAGGTAAGCAAAATAACAATAGCTTTTTGCTCAAACCAAGAAAGCACTAGTGTTAATGGCAATTCATTAACGCCAATACCAAGTTTTTGTGAAAGATTTACAGCAAGCATTATCGCAGAATACGCATCATTACATTGCCCAACATCTAACAAGCGAGGTAACCCATCAATAGCGCCAAAATCTAATTTATTAAAACGATATTTACCACAACCTAAAGTTAAAATCGCACAATCTTCCGGTACTTGACGAGCAAAATCAGTGTAATAGCTACGTTCACCTTTGCTACCATCACAACCGCCCACTAAGAAAACATGACGTAATTTTCCACCAGCAACAAGATTAATCACAGCATCTGAAGCATCTAATAAAGTTTGACGACCAAACCCAACAGTAATTTTGTGTTCTAATTCATCATAAGGGAATCCCGTCATTTCTTGTGCTTTCGCGATAACTTGACTGAAATCACGATCTTCAATGTGCGTTACACCAGGCCAGCCCACAATACTACGGGTATAAATACGATCCGCGTAATTACCAACATTAGGATCAATAATACAGTTAGAGGTCATAATTACAGGACCAGGGAATTTCGCAAATTCTTTCTGCTGATTTTGCCAACCACTTCCATAG
This sequence comes from Haemophilus sp. oral taxon 036, assembly GCF_002998595.1. Lineage (NCBI taxonomy): Bacteria > Pseudomonadati > Pseudomonadota > Gammaproteobacteria > Pasteurellales > Pasteurellaceae > Haemophilus > Haemophilus sp. oral taxon 036. The sequence continues at coordinate 894,369 of NZ_CP027235.1, read as the reverse complement.
TTACCAACCAAATGGTTGTATTTTTTCAATTCCGGATAACCATGCGCAGGCAACATTTCACCATGAGTGTAAATATTTATCCCTGTTCCTTCCGTTTGTTCTAAAAGTGCTTTTAAATCTTTTAAATCATGACCAGAAATTAAAATACATTTTCCTGCTACAGGCTTCACATTTACCGTTGCTGGAACAGGATGGCCAAATGCTTCTGTTTCACCCGCATCTAATAAACTCATTACTTGAAAATTCATATTACCGATGCCAAGCGCCTTTTCTAACAATTCATTTAGATCACTTGGATTAGTTCCTAGCCACGCCATAAACTCATGGAATTGACGATATACCTCATTATCAAATTTACCTAAAACATGGGCATGTTCCATATAAGCAGCCGCACCTTTTAAACCGTATAAACAAAGCATACGCACACCATGTACTTCTTCCCCAATCAAAGTGCGGTCAGAATTTAGGGCAAAATTCGCAGCTTGTTTTGTTAAATCAGAAATAGTTGCACCTTCAAGCTGTAAATGAGCTAACGGATGGTTTACATCAATACTTGGATTTAGTGTACGGCAACGTTTCATTAAATTATCGCGATAAGCGATGGCTTGTTGCGCATATTCAACAATACGTTGAGAATCAAAGTTTACATTAGTCAAGGTAGAGAAAAATGCCTGTGCTGTAAAAGCATCAATTTCATTATCGATAATAGCTAAATCTCTTGCTTGAATAGCCCAAGCAGATAAGCTTTGCAGAGTTGCAATAAGAAGATCTTGTAAATCAGAAGTTTCCGCAGTTTTACCGCACATTCCTTGAGAGTAACTACAACCATTACCCATTGGAGTACGCATAGTTTGTTCACATTGTACACAGTACATAATTAAGTCCTTTTGTTAGAATAGAAAGTTTCGTTATAAACCCGATAAAATCACTCAGATTTATGAAAAAATGATAAAACCTTTTTTCTACTAGATACAAAAGGAAATTTTAATTAATTAGAACTTGTTTGATCTAGATTAAGCTAATACCAATAATGAATTGATTTTCTAGTTTAGAAAAACATAAATTCTAATAACACTAAAAACCTCGCAATAAAATTCGATATCTTTACATTACCAGCTGAAATACGATAACAAATTTCATTTTATCTCTCTTACAATACAATTGTTCGAACAACAAACAGTATCATCGAATGATGTATGTTTATTCCCAATGGATAGTCAAAACACAAGGAGATTATTATGGCTTTCAATATGAAAAATAGACATTTACTTAGTCTTGTTCATCACACAGAACGTGAAATTAAATATCTCTTAGATCTCTCCCGAGATTTAAAACGAGCCAAATATGCAGGCACAGAACAACAAACATTAAAAGGCAAAAATATTGCGCTCATCTTTGAAAAAACCTCCACCCGCACACGTTGTGCATTCGAAGTCGCCGCTCATGACCAAGGCGCTCAAGTCACCTACATCGACCCTAACTCCTCCCAAATTGGCCACAAAGAAAGTATGAAAGATACCGCCCGCGTATTAGGCAGAATGTATGATGGCATTGAGTATCGTGGCTTTAAACAAAGTATCGTTCAAGAACTTGCTGATTATGCTGGTGTGCCAGTATTCAATGGTTTAACCGATGAATTCCACCCAACACAAATGCTTGCCGACGTACTTACCATGATTGAACATTGCGACAAACCATTAAGCGAAATTAGCTATGTATATATTGGAGATGCTCGCAATAACATGGGTAATTCACTTTTATTAATTGGTGCAAAATTAGGTATGGATGTTCGTATTTGTGGACCTAAAGCATTATTACCAGAAGCAAGTCTTGTGGAAATGTGCGAAAAATTTGCGAAAGAAAGTGGCGCTCGTATTACTGTAACTGAAGATATCGACAAAGCTGTGAAAGGTGTAGATTTTGTTCATACTGATGTGTGGGTTTCAATGGGTGAACCATTAGAAACTTGGGGCGAACGCATTAAATTATTACTTCCTTATCAAGTGACACCTGAATTAATGAAACGCACTGGTAATACAAAAGTGAAATTTATGCACTGCTTACCTGCCTTCCATAACAGTGAAACCAAAGTTGGCCGTCAAATTGCTGAAAAATATCCTGAATTAGCTAATGGCATTGAAGTGACTGAAGACGTATTTGAATCTCCAATGAACATTGCATTTGAACAAGCAGAAAACCGTATGCACACAATTAAAGCAGTCATGGTAGCAAGTTTGGCATAAGGAGAACGTATGAGAATAGTTATTGCATTAGGCGGTAATGCGTTATTACGACGCGGAGAGCCGCTGACAGCCGAAAATCAACGACAAAATGTTCGCATTGCTTGTGAGCAAATTGCTAAGATTTGGCCAAATAATGAATTAGTAATTGCGCACGGTAATGGCCCACAAGTCGGTTTGCTCACCTTACAAGGTGCTGCCTATACTGATGTACCAACCTATCCTTTAGATGTATTAGGTGCAGAATCAGTAGGAATGATTGGTTATATGATTCAACAAGAACTCGGTAATTTAGTTCCATTTGAAGTGCCATTTGCAACTTTATTATCTCAAGTAGAAGTTGATATCAACGACCCAGCTTTCAAAAATCCAACTAAACCATTGGCCCTGTTTATACGAAAGAAGAAGCTGAACGTTTGGCAAAAGAAAAAAATTGGTCTATCGCACAAGATGGTGATAAATATCGTCGTGTTGTGCCAAACCCATTACCAAAACGTATTTTTGAAATTCGTCCAGTCAAATGGTTACTTGAAAAAGGCAGTATCGTAATTTGCGCGGGTGGCGGTGGTATTCCGACCTATTATGATGAGCACCATAATTTACAAGGTGTTGAAGCTGTTATCGACAAAGATTTATGTTCAGCTTTACTTGCAGAAAATCTTGACGCTGATTTATTTATCATCGCAACAGACGTTTCCGCAACTTTCGTAGATTGGGGTAAACCAACTCAAAAAGCAATTTCTGTCGCATCACCTGAAGCCATTTCAGAACTTGGTTTCGCTGCAGGTTCCATGGGACCAAAAGTACAAGCCGCGATCAACTTTGCGAAACAAACAGGAAAAGATGCAGTAATAGGCTCTTTATCTGATATTGTGGACATTGTGAAAGGAAAAGCTGGTACTCGTATTACTAAAAAAGCTGAAGGTATATCCTATTATGCTTAAATAATAAAAGAACTTTGAGAAATCATTCTCAAAGTAAAAAGTGCGGTCGGTTTAACCGATGTTTTTACCAACCGCACTTTAAACGTTAAACATAAGGAGCTCGCTATGGATGCGTCCAAAAAGAAGAAAACATTTAATTTCCCATCAGCGTTTACCATTTTATTTGCAATATTAATTCTCGCTGTTGGATTGACCTGGGTAATTCCATCCGGTTCATATTCAAAATTAACATATAACTCCACAGATAATGTTTTTGTAGTCAAAGCTTACGGCGTTGACGATAAAACTTATCCCGCCACAACAGACACCCTTGATAATCTCAATATCAAAATAAAACTCTCCAACTTCACCGAAGGCGTGATCAAAAAACCAATCGCTATTCCTGGTACCTATCAACGTGTAGAACAACACCACAAAGGCATTGAAGACATTACTAAAAGTATGGTAGAAGGAACCATTGAAGCCGTTGATGTCATGGTCTTTATCTTTGTATTAGGGGGAATGATTGGTGTCATTAACCGTACTGGTTCTTTTAATGCTGGTTTGATGGCTCTGGCGAAGAAAACCAAAGGTAATGAGTTTTTTATTGTATTCAGCGTATCCGTCTTAATGGTGTTAGGTGGCACAACATGTGGTATTGAAGAAGAAGCGGTAGCATTCTATCCGATTCTGGTGCCAGTATTCTTGGCTCTGGGATATGATGCGATAGTCTGCGTAGGGGCAATATTCCTTGCTTCATCTATGGGAACTGCATTCTCTACAATTAACCCATTCTCCGTTGTTATCGCATCAAATGCAGCTGGTATTCAATTTACTGAAGGTATTGGTTTCCGTGCTCTAGGTTTAGCTTTAGGCGCAACTTGCGTAATCGCATATCTTTATTGGTACTGTAAAAAAATCAAAGCTGACCCAAGTTTTTCTTTCACTTACGACGATCGCGAAGAATTTCGCCAACGTTATATGAAAAACTTTGATCCAAATGCAACTATCGCATTCTCAGTTCGTCGCAAATTAATCTTAATGCTTTTCTGTATTGCATTCCCTATTATGATTTGGGGTGTAATGGTTGGCGGATGGTGGTTCCCTCAAATGGCTGCATCTTTCCTTGCCATTACTATCATCATTATGTTTATAAGTGGCTTGTCTGAAAAAGATATTGTGGAATCCTTCACAGAAGGCGCATCAGAATTAGTAGGCGTGTCCTTAATCATTGGCCTTGCTCGTGGCGTAAACTTAGTGCTCGAACAAGGTATGATTTCTGATACTATCCTTGATTATATGTCTAATGTGGTTAGTGGTATGCCAGGTAGCGTATTCATCTTAGGCCAATTAGTCGTATTTATTTTCCTAGGTTTAATCGTACCGTCTTCTTCTGGTTTAGCTGTACTTTCAATGCCAATTATGGCGCCACTTGCTGACTCAGTGGGTATTCCACGCGATATCGTGGTTTCCGCTTACAACTGGGGACAATATGCAATGCTATTCTTGGCTCCGACAGGATTAGTATTGGTGACACTCCAAATGTTGCATATTCCATTTGATAGATGGGTTAAATTCGTGATGCCAATGATTGGATGCTTATTATTAATCGGATCTATTTTACTGGTAGTACAAGTATCCTTATATAGCGTTTAATTAGTCAAAATTGCCGCCTAGATCACAGTTTTTCTAGGCAGTTTCTTTTATAATAAGTTATCTTTTTTGTTAGTATAAAAAGGATTTACTATGCTTAAAAAATGTTTCGATAATATCGATACTCGTATTCTTAAAGCATTGCAATTTTTTCCTCATCAAATTAATCCGCACTTTATTTCAGGTAAAATGCAAGGCCACAATGGTGAAAGCCGAGAAGAACGTTTGGCAGAATTTTTACTCGTTAATCCAACCGCACTTGTATATGCATTGCCTGAAGGTTCTGCGCTTCATATACAAAATGAAATGGCAACTGTGTTGGGTGAAAATCCTATTTTGTGCTTCAGTGAAAATATGGAATGTGGCACATTTGACATCAATACAACTTTTTCTTATTAACTTAAAAGGAACATATAATGGAATTATTTAAATCCATCGTTGCAGTGGTTGGCATTATTGCCACAATTTATTTTCTGATTAAAAAAGCCGAAACCCGAACCGTTTTGATTGGTGTTGGTTTAATAATGTCCATTCTGACGCTTAATCCAATGGGCGCATTAGATGCTTTTGCCAAAAGCATGACATCTAGCGGATTAATTATGGCTATCTGTTCTAGTATGGGTTTTGCTTATGTAATGAAATACACTCAATGTGATACTCATCTAGTGCATTTACTTACTAAACCATTAAGCGGATTAAAATTCTTCTTAATTCCGATTGCAACAGTCATCACCTTTTTCATCAATATTGCTATTCCTTCTGCTGCTGGTTGTGCAGCTGCGGTTGGCGCAACATTAATTCCTGTTTTAAAAAGTGCGGGTGTTCGACCAGCTACTGCTGGGGCAGCTATTTTAGCAGGAACTTTTGGATCAATGATGAGCCCAGGTTCTTCTCACTCAGCAATGATTAGTGAAATGTCAGGCTTAACTATCGCTCAAGTAAACCTTTCACATGCGCCATATAACATGATTGCGGGAGCAATAGGTGCCGTTGTTTTAACAATTCTTGCACTTGTTTTTAAAGATTATGGTGAACAACATCGCCAAGCTTATCTTGCAGAACAAAAAGAAAGTGAAATTAAAGTTGTTGAAGGCGTCAATGTACTTTATGCCCTTGCACCGTTAATACCATTAGTTATTTTAGTAATTGGTGGAACGTCATTACAAAAAGTGCCGGGTCTTGAATGGACTAAGATGGGCGTTCCTCAAGCGATGCTTATTGGCGCAATTTACGGCATTATAGTAACTCGTATTTCCCCAGTAAAAATTACTGAAGAATTTTTCAATGGTATGGGAAATTCTTATGCAAACGTACTTGGTATCATCATTGCAGCCAGCGTATTTGTAGCAGGATTAAAATCTACGGGTGCAGTTGATGCTGCAATTTCTTTCTTAAAAGAATCCAACGAATTTGTACGTTGGGGGGCAACAATTGGACCATTCTTAATGGGCTTAATTACAGGCTCTGGTGATGCAGCAGCGATTGCCTTTAACAGTGCTGTCACACCACATGCTGTAGAACTCGGCTACACTCACGTAAATCTTGGTATGGCAGCAGCCATTGCAGGTGCAATCGGTCGTACAGCTTCACCAATTGCAGGCGTAACCATTGTTTGTGCAGGCCTTGCGATGGTAAGCCCAGTAGAAATGGTAAAACGTACCGCACCAGGCATGATACTTGCTGTTTTATTCTTAGCATTATTTATGTTGTAAAAATAGTAAAAAATTGACCGCACTTTATTTAAGTGCGGTCTGTTTTTATAGACTTTTAGAGGAAAAAAAATGAACTTAGATTTAAATCAACTTATTAAATGGCGTCGTGAATTTCATCGTTTTCCAGAAATTGGTTGGAGTGAATTTTGGACAACTTCTCGCATTGCGGATTACTTGGAAGACTTAGGTTGTTTTGAAATTTTTCTTGGCAAACAAATTATAAATCCAGACTTTGTTCGTGGACGAAAACAAGCCGTAGTAGATAAAGGCTTAGCTAATGCAAAAGCCTATGGAGCCAATGAAATTAGTTTATTCTTGGTGTAGATAGTACTTATGATTCATTATGAAACTAAATTTTATTTTGATAAAAATTAATTTATTACTAGAGTATAATATTTATACTTATTTTATAAAAATAAAATGACCAATAAATAACATATTGGCCATATAATTATCATTTAAAATAAAACATTAAAAAATCAACTAGTTTATCTAAATCTATAATAGATTCATTTCTAGAATGCATATCTTTAACTTTTACCTTATTTAATAAAATCTCATTTTCACCGATAATGATACAAAATCTTGCATTCTGTTTATCTGCACGTTTTAGTTGAGATTTGATAGATGTATGCTCAAAATCTTGTTTTACATTAAATCCTGCGTATCTAAGTTTTTGAGACACTAATAATCCACACTCAGTTGCTTTTTCTCCTAAATGTATTATATATATTAAATCACTATTTTTTGGAATTATTTTTGTATCTAACATATCTAATACTCTTTCAACACCCATTGCAAAACCAATACCAGGTTTTGGTTCACCTCCAAGCTCTTCTATTAATCCATTATAACGACCACCAGCACAAAATGTTAATGGAGAACCACTATCATAACTAACCCACTCAAAAACTGAATTATTATAATAATCTAACCCTCTAACTAATCTCGTATTTTCAACATAGGAAATATTTAATTTTTCTAAAATATTTAACCACTTTTGATAATGAGATAAACTATCTTTTCCTAAAAATTCAATTAATTTTGGAGCATTATTACATACATCCTGCATAGACTCATTTTTGGAATCTAAAACTCGAAGGGGATTACTATATAATCTTCTACGTCCATCTTCATCTAAAACATCAATGTTATCTTCTAAATATTTAATTAAAACACTTCTATAATTAGATCTTTCAACGATAGTTCCTAAAGTATTAACTTGTAACTCTATATTTTTAAAACCAAATTGATCCCAAAGTTCTTTTGTCATTGAAATCATTTCAGCATCTATATCTGGCCCTTCTAAACCCAAAGCTTCAACTCCAACTTGTGTAAATTGGCGGTATCTTCCTTTTTGTGGTTTTTCATGTCTAAACATAGGTCCCATATACCATAACCGTTGAGTAGAATTATATAATAAATTATTTTCTAAACAAGCTCTTAGACATGCTACTGTACCTTCTGGTCTTAATGTTAGTGCATCTTTATTTAAAGAGTCTACAAAAGAATACATTTCTTTTTCAACTATATCTGTAGCTTCACCTATAGAACGAATAAATAAATTAGTATTTTCTAATATAGGCGTTCTAATTTGCTCATACCCATATTTTCTCATCCAATCTACTATTATTTTTTCAAAAAATATCCATTTAGGTGATTCACTAGGTAGTACATCTTTCATACCTTTAATAGATTGATATTTAAGGCTCATAACTATTCTCCTTTAACATGACCATTAAACTTACTACTAATAATAAAAATTATTGAAATCATTATTAGACCAATTAATGTAGAAACTTTTGTTTCTTTATTTAAAAACATAAATAAAACAATTATAAAAAGAAACACAATAGAAAACAAAACAGAACTATTTTTTAATAAAACCCCTATAAAGTTATTTAAAACATTATTTTTCATAGAAACCCAAGAAAACAATATTACAAACCATACAAAAATAGTAATAACACTAGCAGCAGAAGCTACAAAAATAAAAACATGATCAGAAAAAAAATAATTTAAAAAAATACCTAAACATAGTATAAAAGCTATTAACAAAACAACTATCCAAGGAACATTATATTTAGAAACTTGAGATAATATTTCTGGAGCATGATTTCTTTTTGACATACTATAAATCATTCTACTCGCACTAAATACATCACTATTAATAGCTGAAATTGAAGCTGAAATAACAACAATATTTAAAATATTAGTTGAATAAGGAATTCCTATATATTCAAAAATAGTAACAAAAGGACTTTTTGAACCATCTAAATTATTCCAAGGAACTATAGTTAAAATAATAAATATCGTAAATATATAGAAAAAAAGAATTCTAAAAGGAATAGAGCGAATAGCAACAGGAATAGTTTTACTAGGCTCTGCAGTTTCTCCAGCGCTAATACCAATAATTTCTATCCCTCCAAAGGAAAATGCTATTATAGATAAACTGTAAAGAAAACCATCAATCCCATTAGGGATAAAACCTCCATAATTTATCAATTTATTAACACTCGCTACTTGTTCTAAACTATCTTTACTAGATTCAGTATAAAATAATAACCACAATCCAACAACTATCATAAAACCTATAGTAATAACTTTTATGATAGTTAACATAAATTCCAATTCTCCAAATACCCTTACATTGACTAAATTAATAGCAGTAATAAAAAAAATAACTAACGATATCCAAATCCAAGAATCAACTTCAGGATACCAAAACTTCATATATATACTAAAAGCAGTTAAATCAGCAATACAAACAATAATCATCTCTAAGACATATGCCCAACCAGTTACAAATCCCCATTTTTTTCCTAAATAGATAGAAGCATAATCTCCAAAGGTATTTCCTATAGGTGTATTCAAAATTAAATCACCTAATGATTTCATTACTATATAAATAACAAATCCTACTAGAATATAGCCAAATATAACTGATGGTCCAGCAAGTTTTATAGATTCAGAAGAACCATAAAATAGTCCTGTACCAATAGCAGAACCCAAAGCTAAAAATTGAATATGTCGTAAAGTTAAACTTTTATTAATTTCTCTCTCACGCATAAAAACTCACATTAATTTATAAATAAAAGGCTACCAATAACTTTATGGTAGCCTTTATTCTTAATTATATTTTATCTTGGCAATTGATTTTTTTATAATTTTCAATCAATTCGTCGCATAATTGTTCTACCCTCTCTGTTTCCCATTCATTATGAGCAGTTGTAACAATATGAACTTCATTTCCAGATGGAGCTAATGACCATTTTTCCCAAATATCTTCTTCTGGACGAGGAACGACTACTGTAATGGAGTTTTTATGTTTCCATGCATTATAACCAGCTGCACGAATTCTATTTACCACATGATCAGCCATTGCTAAGCATCTAGATATTCTAGCTTTAAAATCATCAAAGGTATGCCCTTTAATTGCAGTCCATAATACTAATGGAGTATGTCCATTACGAGAACCAGTAATTGTTTTATCGTGTGCCGCAATATAATCTACCTCAACTGTAATATTATCAACTAATTTTCTACGACCAATAGCAATACCACATGGAATAGGTGAAGCAAGCATTTTATGTCCAGAAACGCCAATAGAATCTAAACCATCAGCAAAGGTATGTGGTTGAGGATCATCAACAAATGGTAAAATCATTCCGCTTAATGCTGCATCTCCATGAATATAATAATCTTCACGTTTAAAACCTGCTTTTGCCATAAGATCTTGAATTTTATTTATATCATCAATTGCACCATGTACTGTAGATCCTAAATTTGCTAAAATAATAGGATGTTTTTCACCTGATTTAACAATTTTATTAATTAAATCTTCATAATTGACAATACCATCTTTTTGACGTTCAACTACACAAGACTTCATTCTAAGTAATGTAACTATTTTTGCAGCTGAGTAATGAGCTTCTTTTGAATAGAATAATGTTGAATCAGGGAAAGTTTCTCGAGCTAACCAAATACCAAACATATTTCCTTCGGTACCACCATTAGTAACATACCCCCAAGCATCTTCTTTATTTATTTTAAATAAATCATAAAAGTATTCCATTACTTCTTTTTCAAACTCAAAAGTATTAAGTTTAAAATTACAATATTCAGCCCAGTCTCCACAGTTATTAAAGTTAATATTCCAGAATTTTTCTAAGACAGAATAATCTATATCTGCTGATTCAGGATAACCTAAATTAAAAAAACGGTTTTTTAAACAATATCCATAAAATTCATCTAATTTAACTTGGTCTTTCATTGAAAGTTTCATTTTAGAACTCCTTTTTTATAAAATTTAATCAACTTTTACATCTAATTCTTTGTTATTAATAAGTTTTAGAGCTGGGAATGTAAATACTGGTATCATAAATGTTACAAGTAATGTTCCCCAGAAAATAGAATCTGCACCAGAACCTACTAAGGCAAACATACAATATAAGATGCTAACGAGCACTAATAAAGTATGCCATTTATAATTACCATCTTTTTTGAGTTTTTTAGCAGTCCATAATATTGGTAATGCAGTAATAGCATACAAATATGGAAGCAAAGAACAATAAACTGACATTAAAATAACAATTTGGAATTGTTCTGCAAGATTAGGGCTTGCTGTTAATAACAATACTCCGCACATCAATACTGCAGTGAAAATTAAGCTCTTCATTGGTACATCATTTTTGTTTAATTCAGCAAACCATTTTGGAAATAATCCTGATTCTGCAGCTGCACGAGGAGCTTCCGATTGTAAAATAAACCAACCAGAGATAGAGCCAAAACAAGCAAGAATACTTAGGCCAGAAGCAATTGAACCAGCTAACTCAGAATTGAACATATATTTCACAGCATCAGCAAATGGTGCACTTGAATTTTTAAGCACTTCGTGTGGAATTATTCCAGCAATAACTGTGCTACTTGCTACATAACAAACGGCAGCAATTAATAAACCATAAACAGTTGCTTTTGGCACAGTTTTTTCTGGATTTTCAACTTGCCCTGTTGATACTACTGCTGATTCAACACCTAAAAATCCCCATAAAGCTAGAGATGCAGCAGCAATAATAGCACTAAAATTGCTGTTACCTGTATCATTAACTACTTCTAAATAAGTTTCAGGTTTAAAGTAAAACCAACCAAAAACACCTACACCAAGAATTACTGTTAATCCACAAAGAGCTGTAAATGATTGAGCAGATCCTGCTACTTTTGCACCAAATGAAGATAAAAATACATATGCCCACAAAATAGCTATTGCTACTACACAACTATAAGTTGTCCCTACGGTTGGATCTTTCAAAATAGGGAAAAAGTAAGCAAGATAACCGACACCAGCTACTAATAAAGCAACGTTACCAATCCAAGCACTTACCCAATATGCAACCGTTGACTGAAAACCAACGAATGGACCAAATGCATCTCTCGAATAAGCAACAATACCGCCAATTCTCTCATGAATAAGAGAAGTTTTAGCAAAAACCAGAGCTAATGCCATTACTCCTAAAATAGTAATGATCCATCCAAAAATGGAAATAGCTCCTATGCTACCTAAATTAGTTGGGAGTAAAAAAACACCTGACCCCATCATATTGGAGGCAGTCACAAGCGTTAAAGCTAATACACCCATCTTTTTAGCTTTTTTTGCACTTATTTCAGAACTCATATTTTATTTCCTTTAGTTCTAATTTGTTTAGTTAAAGAGTTTTAATTTATTTAAATAAATTAAGGGTTTTATATTTAAAATATATTTTCAAAATAAATTTTTGAAAATAAAAAATTTATTATAAAAATCACCTTTTTTTGTAATATGGTAAATTAAGGTATAAATTAATAGAATAGAATACATTATCTAATAGATAAATTATTAGATATTTACTATTTACATTTTTTTTCATAAATAACTCCTATATCCTTATTAAAGCTTTCAACGAAAAATCTAAACCTCAAAATTTTTCATGTCAATAGGTATATCTATATTTTTTTATATTTTTTTGATATATATCATATTTAACAAAAATTTTTACATAATTTTAACATTTTTAGTATTTTATTAAATTAATTTTATATTAAAATAAAGTAAAATTATCCAGTCAAAAGAGGAAAATAATGATAAACAGACGTCATTTTATTCAAATCGGTGCAAGCAGTATTCTTGCATTAAGTGCAAGCCGTTTTGCGACAGCAAAAGGTAAACATGATGTAGATTTACGTATTGTTGCCACTACTGACGTTCACAGTTTCTTAACAGACTTTGATTATTATAAAGACGCACCAACCGAGAAATTCGGTTTTACTCGTGCTGCAAGCCTTATTCGTCAAGCACGTGCTGAAGTAAAAAATAGCGTATTGGTTGATAACGGGGATTTAATTCAAGGTAACCCTATTGCTGATTATCAAGCTGCTCAAGGCTATAAAGAAGGCAAATCTAACCCTGCGGTGGATTGCTTAAATGCTATGCACTATGAAGTAGGAACCTTAGGTAACCATGAATTTAACTATGGCTTAGATTATTTAGCTGACTGTATCAAACAAGCTAAATTCCCAATTGTAAATGCCAACGTAGTAAAAGTAGGAACTGAAGAACCTTATTTCACACCTTATGTCATTCAAGAAAAATCAGTTGTTGATAATCAAGGTAAAACACATAAATTAAAAATTGGTTACATCGGTTTTGTGCCACCGCAAATCATGGTTTGGGATAAAGCGAACCTTCAAGGTAAAGTTGAAACTCGTGATATTGTAAAAACAGCACAAAAATATATCCCTGAAATGAAGAAAAAAGGGGCAGATATTATCGTTGCATTAGCTCACACTGGCCCATCTGATGAACCTTATCAAGAAGGCGCTGAAAACTCTGCATTCTATTTAGCGGATGTTCCACATATTGATGCGGTTATTTTTGGACACTCACACCGTTTATTCCCAAATAAAGAATTTGCGAAATCACCAAATGCAGACATCGTAAATGGTACAGTAAAAGGTGTACCAGAAAGTATGGCAGGCTATTGGGCAAATAATATCAGTGTAGTGGATCTAGGCTTAACAGAACACAAAGGTAAATGGATTGTTACCTCTGGAAAAGCGGTTCTACGTCCAATTTATGATGCAGAAAATAAAAAAGCACTTGCAGAAAATGACCCAGAAATTACCGCACTTTTAAAACCAGTTCACGAAGCGACACGTAAATTTGTTTCTCAACCTATTGGTAAAGCAACAGATAATATGTACAGCTATCTTGCATTAGTACAAGATGATCCAACTATTCAAATTGTAAACCAAGCACAAAAAGCCTATGTAGAAAAAGTTGCACCAAGTGTTGCAGCAATGGCTGGCTTACCTATTTTAAGTGCAGGCGCACCATTTAAAGCGGGTGGTCGTAAAAATGACCCTACAGGTTATACCGAAGTAAATAAAGGTGAATTAACTTTCCGTAATGCGGCAGACTTATATCTCTATCCAAATACATTAGTAGTTGTTAAAGCAACAGGTGAACAATTAAAAGAATGGTTAGAATGCAGTGCAGGTATGTTTAAACAAATTGACCCTGCAAGTGATAAACCACAATCATTAATCGATTGGGAAGGGTTCCGCACTTATAACTTTGATGTGATTGATGGTGTCAATTATGAATATGATCTAACCAAACCTGCTCGTTACGATGGTGAATGTAAATTAATTAACCCAGAATCACATCGTGTAGTGAACCTCACTTATCAAGGTAAACCAGTTGATCCAAAAGCAGAATTCTTGATTGCAACGAATAACTATCGTGCTTACGGTAATAAATTCCCAGGCACTGGCGATCAACATATTGTTTACGCATCACCAGATGAAAACCGTCAAATTTTAGCTGATTACATTAAAGTAACCAGTGAAAAAGAAGGTTCTGTAAACCCTAGCGCGGATAAAAACTGGCGCTTTACGCCAATTAAAGGCAACGATAAATTAGATGTTCGTTTTGAAACCTCACCAAGCGAACAAGCAGCTCAATTCATCAAAGAAAAAGCACAGTATCCAATGAAACAAGTGGGTACAGATGAAGTTGGATTTGCTGTATATCAAATTGATTTATCTAAATAATAATTAGAAAAATAAAATGCCGCCTGAAGATCAAAATTTAGGCGGCATTTTTTCTTCTAAAGTGCGGTCAAATTTTTCAGTATTTTTACAAATTACATTCGCTTTTCAATCCTTCTATTGCTTTACATTCCTCTTCATTATGTTCACTTTCGGTAACAATAGACTGTAAAAAATCTTTGATTTCTAATAATTGAGATATTTTATTTTCCACTTGAATCAGTTTATTAAGTACTAATTGATCTGCTTGATAATGATCTTTCATACTAAATTTAATACGATTGAGTGCCTTAATATTCTCTAAAGAGAAACCCAACGTTCGACATTTTTTGATAAATTTTAATTGTTCTACACTTTCTTCATCATAATATCGATAACCATTAGCCAATCGCTTAGATGGCTGCAATACTCCTTGCTTTTCATAGTAGCGGATAGTTTCAATATTAGTATGCGTAGATTTACTTAATTCACTAATTTTCATTATTTCCTCAAGCAATTTTTTACTTTAATGAGAATGGTCATCTAATAACAAATTTGTATTACTATCATACAAGGATTTAACTGCTCTAGAAACTGTGGAAATACCGCTGTATAAGACAAAAAGACTTAAAATACCACTAGCCACTACATCAACCCATTGCCAATTTAACCAATAAGCACTTATTCCTGCAATAATAGCAACAACCGAACCAAATAAATCTACTAAAACATGCAAATACGCTGCACGAATATTCAAATTATGGCGATTACTTTTTAGCATTATAAAAGCTACCAACAAATTAATCCCAAACCCTAGTAAAGCTACACCTAACATTGGCAAAGCGGCTATTTCTATCGGAGCCTGCCAACGTGTTACAGCCTCGATGAAAATCCAAATAGCGACCCAAACTAATGAAATTCCATTGATTAAAGCTAACCATTTTTGCCATCTTAGACTTAAAAATAATCCAATCCATGCTAAAAAAATAGATAAACTATCATTTGCCATATGCCCAGCATCAGCCATCAAAGTAAGGCTGTTAAACCAATATCCCCCTAGAAATTCAACAACCATATAAAAGGTAATAATTGCAAAACTAATGCCTAATACCATTTTATTTTTAGAGATTTGACTATGAGGGCAAGATGAATGCTGCTGATATTCTTTAGGAGTATAATTTTTTACTATAGAAACTTCTTTCATTTTATTTCCTTAACCATTTGATTTGAAGGAAGCATAAAACCTGTAGTAACTACAAAGTCAAATCATAAAACGTGCATTTAATAAAATTAATTGTTTAAAAAAACTAAATTATAGGGATTTCAATAAAAATTCATTTTTACCTGTGGATAACTCATAAATAATCTGTCATAAAACTGTTTTTACTCACTTGGTAACTTTTAGAAAAGATAAAGTTGTTAATAACTTTCCATTTTACACACAAGATTTTTAAAGAAAATGATCGCATTTTCACAAGATCTTTGGATCCTATAACACCTGTTTCCATAAGGATCGAATAAGGTTACTCACAATCACAAAAGATCTTAATAGTAACAATAATAAGATCTTTATATATAAAAAGAGATCTTATTTACTAATACAAACGTGATCTTTCAAAGGATCAATAGATCCATTATTTTTTGTCAGGTGTTTTAAATTTCTGTAGAATAACGCCAATTTTTTGATCCGAATAAATAGAGATAGATATGTTTTACACTGAAACTTATGATGTGATTGTGATCGGTGGTGGTCATGCGGGTACAGAAGCCGCGCTTGCACCAGCTCGTATGGGATTTAAAACCCTTTTATTAACACATAATGTAGATACTTTAGGGCAAATGTCTTGTAACCCTGCAATTGGTGGGATCGGTAAAGGTCATTTAGTAAAAGAAGTCGATGCAATGGGCGGTTTAATGGCTCATGCTGCAGATAAAGCAGGGATCCAATTTCGTACTTTAAATAGCAGTAAAGGCCCAGCAGTACGTGCTACTCGAGCTCAAGCTGACAGAGTTTTATATCGTCAAGCTGTTCGTACAGCATTAGAAAATCAACCTAATTTAGATATTTTCCAACAAGAAGCGACCGATATTCTGATTGAGCAAGATCGAGTTACAGGCGTTAGCACAAAAATGGGATTAACTTTTCGTGCTAAATCAGTGGTATTAACTGCAGGTACTTTCTTAGCCGGTAAGATCCACATAGGTTTGGAAAACTATGAAGGTGGTCGTGCAGGGGATCCTGCTTCTGTAAACCTTTCACATCGATTAAGAGATCTAGGATTACGTGTAGATCGTCTTAAAACAGGTACACCACCACGTATTGATGCGCGTACGATCAATTTTGATATATTGGCTAAACAGCATGGTGATGCCGTATTACCGGTATTCTCTTTTATGGGATCAGTGGATGATCACCCTCAACAAATTCCTTGTTATATCACCCATACCAATGAACAAACCCATGAAGTTATCCGTAATAACTTGGATCGCAGTCCAATGTATACCGGTGTGATTGAAGGGATTGGTCCACGTTATTGCCCATCCATTGAAGATAAAGTGATGCGTTTTGCAGATCGTAATTCACATCAAATTTATTTGGAACCAGAAGGCTTAACCAGTAATGAAGTATATCCAAACGGGATCTCTACCAGTTTGCCGTTTGACGTACAAATGGGCATTGTGAATTCCATGAAAGGTTTAGAAAATGCACGTATTGTGAAGCCAGGTTATGCCATTGAATATGATTATTTTGATCCGCGTGACTTAAAACCAACGTTAGAAACAAAAGCTATTTCAGGTTTATTCTTTGCAGGTCAAATTAACGGTACAACGGGTTATGAAGAAGCGGCAGCACAAGGTTTATTGGCTGGGATTAACGCAGGTCTTTACGTACAAGATAAAGATGCATGGTATCCACGTCGTGATCAATCTTATACTGGCGTACTGGTTGATGACCTTTGCACACTTGGTACCAAAGAACCATATCGTGTATTCACTTCTCGTGCTGAGTACCGTTTGTTATTACGTGAAGACAATGCAGACATTCGTTTAACGCCGATTGCCCATGAATTAGGTTTGATTGATGAGGCTCGCTGGGCGCGCTTTAATCAAAAAATGGAAAATATTGAACAGGAACGCCAACGCTTACGCAGCATTTGGTTGCATCCGCGTTCTGAATATTTAGAAGAAGTGAATAAAGTGCTTGGTAGCCCACTTGTGCGTGAAGCCAGCGGTGAAGATTTATTACGCCGTCCAGAAATGACCTATGATATTTTGACTTCTTTAACGCCATACAAACCGGCAATGGAAGACCGAGAAGCCGTAGAACAAGTGGAAATTGCCATTAAGTATCAAGGCTATATTGAGCATCAACAAGAAGAAATTGAAAAACAAAAACGCCACGAAAATACAGCTATCCCAGCTAACTTTGATTACAGCAAAGTGTCTGGTTTATCTAATGAAGTACGTGCGAAGTTGGAACAGCATCGTCCTGTTTCCATTGGCCAAGCCAGCCGAATTTCAGGTATCACCCCTGCTGCAATTTCAATTATTTTGGTGAATTTGAAAAAACAAGGCATGCTGAAGCGTGGGGAATAAGATTTTCTGTGTTTGAAAGTAAAAGTGCGGTGAATTTTCACCGCTCTTTTTTATAAGATTAGTTTTAAAATATAATTAAATCGCACCTTTAACAGTGCGATTTTTTCTTATATTAATTTAGGACATTCTGCCGTTTTCTATACCAATCACCTGATCACAAATTGCCATCGTGGATTGGCGGTGGCTAACGAGAATAATCAATTTTTCAGCTTTAACATCGAGTAATGATTTCAAAATCATTGCTTCGTTTAAGCTATCCAAATTGCTGGTTGGCTCATCAAGCAAGATAATCGGCGCATTATGCAAGAATGCTCGGGCAATACCGATACGTTGTTTTTCACCATCAGAGAGGTTACCGCCCAATTCCGTCATTTTTGTTTGATAGCCTTGTGGTAAGCTTAAAATGAAATCATGAATTGAGGCTTTCTTCGCCGCTTCCATAATCTCTTCTAACGTTGCGTCACGGCGCGCAAGACGAATATTTTCTTCAATGGTTTCGTTGAAAATATAGGTTTGCTGAGTAATGTACGCCATATTGTCACGCAAGCTACGAGTGTTGATATTCGGTAAGGTTTCGCCGTTAATTTTAATGCTGCCTGATTTTGGATCGTAAAAACGCATCAGCAATTTCAACAAGGTACTTTTACCGCTACCGCTTCTGCCGTGAATACCCAAAATTTCACCTTTTTTCACAGATAAGCTCACATCCGATAAAATTTGTTCTTCGCCGTAAGCAAAGTTTACATTCTCCACATCAATGCAAGAAACGTCCTTCAAATCGACCGCACTTTCTACGTCTTTTAACTCTGGTTCTTCCGCTAACAAACTTAATACACGCTCACCTGAAGCCAAAGTTTGTAATAAGTTGCTTGAAAGGTTACTTAACGCAATAACTGGCCCGTAGCTCGACATCAATAAAATCACGCCGATTAAAAAGGCAGAAAAATCAATTTTATCTAAGCTAAATAAAATTAATCCGGTAAATAGCATAATGATGTTGAAAACAGATACCGCCACTTCAGTATAAACACGGACTTTCGCTTCTTGATCTTTAATGCGCTCAAAAGCCGTATCGATTTTTTGGCTGCGTTGTTGGATTTCTGCTAAACGTTGTTGTGCATAGCCAAAAAGTTGAATTTCTTTCATACCACGCACGCTGTCGAGGAAGAAATCATTCATTTCGCCCACTAATTCACGATAACGTCTGCCATCTTCACGTGCCAATTTGGTGGTGATAATCGGTAAAATCACGCCCACTGTTAAATACGCAGCCAATGCCACAAGCACAAACCAACCTGAAAGATGCGCAAAGACCAACAATAAAATCGCAGAGGTAAAGAACGCAATCATAATTGGTGCAATAGTGTGCGCATAGAACACTTCGAGTAATTCAATATCATTGGTTACTAATGACACTAATTGCCCAGCTTGTTTGTCCTGCAACTTCACAAAAGTCAAACGGCGCAAAGAAGAAAACACTTTGTCACGCAATAATGCGAGTAATTTAAAAGCAATATAATGCCCTGACATTTGCTCTAAATAACGCAATGCGCCACGAGCCACCGCCAATACGATAAGTGCGGTCAAAATTCCAGAGAAACTTAAATGGGTATCAAAGTTTAAGAGATTCACTAACCCCATCGCACCCAGCACCATAATAAAGATGGCGGCAAGAAAACCGAGCGTACCCATAGTAATGGTAAACGCCATAATATGTGCAAGTGGAGTCACTAATTTCAACAAATGCCCCATTACAACAAAACCATTTTTACGCATTTGCCACCTCTCTAATTTGTTCTAAATCTTTTTGTTGTTGGAACATTTCAGCATACGCACCTTGTTTTGCCATTAAGGTTTCGTGAGTGCCTTGCTCAATCAATTTGCCTTGGTCAAGTACGTTAATACAGTCCGCATTTACCGCATTTGCTAAGCGGTGAGAAATCATCACAATGGTTTTTTGTTGTTTAAATTGTTGAATAAACTGCAAAATAATTTCTTCGCTTTCTACATCAATGTTACTGGTCGCTTCATCAAAAATATAAAGCTCGGCATTGTGTAATAAAGCACGCGCTAAGGCTAAACGTTGAATCTGACCGCCCGATAAATTTGCACCACAGCTTAATAGCTGCATATCTAATCCACCATTTTCGCGTACAAAATGGGCAAGATTCACTTGTTCTAAACAAGCATAAATTTGTTCATCTGTGGCATCAATTTTCGCCATCGTCATATTTTCACGCAGCGAGCCTTTAAACACGTAGCTGCTATGGCTCACCAACGATACTTTTTGATAGAAAGAAGTGCGGTCAATTTCTGAGGCATTTTGTCCATTAAACAAAATCTCACCTTGTTGCGCTTTATTAAAACCCATCAACAACGAAACTAAAGTTGATTTACCGCAACCACTTTTACCCACAAACACAGAAAGTTGATTTGGTTGAATCGTTAAAGTTAAACCCTGAATTGCTGGTTTTTCTGCAGAATACGCAAAATGTAGATCTTTTATTTCCACTTGAAGGTTATTTTTTGCTTCAAAATTTACCGCACTTTGTTGGGTTTCCACTGGCGTATCAAGCAATGTGAAAATCTTATCTGAAGCCGCTTTACCATTCATCGCCACATGGAAGAATGAACCAAGCAAACGAAGCGGAATAAAGAACTCGGAGGAAAGTAGGATAAATAAAATCACGCCTAACACGCTGAGTTGCGCATCTTGGAATTGTAATAATGCGGTTAAAATCCCAATTGCTGCGCCACCATAAGCGAGTAAATCCATAAGAGAAACTGAGTTAAGCTGCATGGTAAGCACTTTCATGGTAATTTTGCGGAAATGCTCAGCCTCTTTATCCATCTCTTTCGCTTTATAAGCATCATCTTGATAGATTTTTAACGTGATTAAACCTTGTAGGTTATCTAAAAAGCTGCTGCCTAATCCCACATAAATCGACCAATATTTTGCCAAGAGTTTTTTCGCAATTTTATTCACTGCAATAATTGACATCGGAATAAGCGGCACGCAAATTAATAAAATAATGGCTGTTTTAAAGCTGAAAAAAATCAAGAAAACAAAGAGGGTAAGCGGTGCAAGCAAGCTATAAAAAAGTTGCGGCAAATAACGCCCAAAGTAGATTTCAAGCTGTTCTACACCTTCTGATGCCACTTGGATAATGCTTGAAGTAGATTGTTGGTTCACTTGGTTAAGTGGCATAGAAGCCAATTTACGATAAATAAGGCTACGTAATTCATGCTTCACTTTTGTGCTAGCAAAATAAGACGCCTGCACTGATTTTTTACCTGCAAAAGCACGTAATGCCAATGCTGCAATTAAAATCACACCTAAACCCACCGCACTTGACATCGTCAACTCTTTAAAATAAGCGGCTTGTAAAATATAAGAAAACACGACGGCACTAATAATTCCGCCAACTAACGCGACCCAATTCCACAACACAGTGACGCCAATCCATTTTTTGCTGTCAGCCACCGTGTTAATTAGGCGTTTATCTATCATCATAATGATTGCTCCTAAAATAAAAAGAAGTACGCATAGAATTATGCGTACTTTATACGTAGGGAATGGAAGTTAGTACAATCCATACACTGAGATTATTTATGTGCGTTAATGGAAAACTATTCTCACACCCTACAAATTAATTAGAATCGAATTTCTAAAGAGGCTGCGAAGTTACGACCTGGAGCATAGAAACGTTGAAGACCTTTCCCTTGTGAATCAACTGTGTTAGTTGTAGCCCCAACTAATGGGATACCTCTTAATGAATCCCAAGTATGATAACGACGGTTAAACACATTGTATACGCCAGCTCTTAATGTTATATCTTTTGTTACATTTAGATAACCATATAAATCAAAAATCATTGCTCGTTTATTTAAATAAGGAAATTCAATACTATCTAAATAGAGTTTTTTGTGAGTTGGACATATTATTGGGGGTGCCCAATAATCACCATTAGTGTAATCTGGATTAGGAACCTCTGGAACAGTACAACGTTCATCATCTATTAAAACCTTTGCATCCTTCCCTTTTTTACCACTTAAATAAGTTAAACGACTGAATATTCCCCATTTTCCATTAGGATCTTCATAATCTAGCCCCAAAATTGCTTTTAATGGTTGAATAGATAACAAACTAGTTTCTCCCGATACTTTACCTTTTGAATATCCTAATCCCCCCATAAACTTGAATCCATTTGGAATGGATGAGGCTAATTGATGCAAATTGAGGTGTCCATTAATTTCAATTCCAGAAATATGAGCTTTATCTTTATTTACTTGCTGAGTAAACAAGGTTTCACGATTATCATAAATACCAACCGTTGTTTCATCAAACAAGAAATTTCTATATTTGGTGTAATATAAATTAACACTAAGTTTGCCTAACTCCCCTTTTCCTTCTAATAAAATATTATGCGTTAAGCTTTTTTCCGATTTTAAATTTGGATTAGCCAACCAGTTTCCCGCGGGATGCGTGTAAGTGAAATAAATTTCTGAAGCATTTGGAACTCGAAAACCACTCGATAATGTATATCCTAATTTCCATATTTCAGTCAAATTTGTATTTAATCCCACAAACCCACTTAAACCATTAAAACTTGCCTTATCAATATCAGTAGTGCAAAATATACATCTTGCATTTAAAGCTTGAGGTTTGAGTTTGTAGCGATCATAACGTATTCCTACATCAGAGCTAAAAGTATTATTCCAAGTTATTGAATCAAGCAAAGAAATATAAGTATGATTAGTTCTTATTGGTCTTTGTATTGTATTACGATTAATTTCAGTTGAAGTCACATCCTCTCTATCTATATTTATATTTCTGAAATTATGGCGAGATGTTCCTACTTTTAATGAAAATTTATGAATACCAATATCACTATCAAATTCCTTACTATCCAATCTAAAAGAAATTCGATTGAAGTCAGTTTGCATAAGACGATCATAAATTTGTCTTAATTCTTTTTTATTAAAATCAGGTAGAAATGTAGTATAGTCAGTTGGGTATGCACCTTTGTAATTTATAGCTCCAACATCTGTTTTTTGCCAATCATAATCTGTACGAAAATAGCTAATCCCTCCCTCTTGAGGAAAATATTCATAGGCTAAATTAACCATTTGACGTTTTCCCAAATCACTAGTTTCACGCCAATCGCCCTCTTGTAAATTATAAGATTTCTCATCTGTATTATTTTTATTTATTTGTCCATTTAATGATGCACTAAATTTATGAGTATCATTTAGTAAATAGGATATTTTAGCTAAATAACTATGATTAGTATGTTGAGATGGGTCTGGAATACCACGTGAACTACCATAAGTATCTAGCCCACCCTTACCATTACTTTTCATTTCATGACCACGACGTTGAGAATAAAGTAATGCAGCTTCCCATTTTCCATCTTTATAACCTAGACCTGATGTATAAATCCATTCTCGGTTTTTACTGGAATAACCGCTTTTTAATAATCCACCGAACTTATTTTCAGGTTTTACTAAATCAATAGCTTCTAAAGTATGATAATTTACACCACCACCTAAATACCCACTACCAGAGTTAAAAGAACTAGAACCACGAACAACATCAATTCCACGCACTAACTCAGGATCAATAGTCAGACGAGAGCTATTAAAGTTACCATAACGAGCGTAAAGAGAGTTTTCTTCAAAATCAGGAATAGAAACACCATCAACGCTAGTACCAACGCGATTACCTTCTACACCACGCATAGCAAAGCCTTTTAAATGGCGACCATTATCACTTATACCAACATCTGTTGTATAACGTACAAGATCTCGTGTATCACGAATCATCTCTTCACGAATAGCTCTTACATTTTTATGAATCACAGCTGGTTGAGTTTGTGTATGAGTTGTACTACTCATTTCATCCGTAACCTTAATCTCAGACAATTGCTCCTCAGCCAAAGCATAACTTGTTACAGATATCCCTGTTGCTATTAACAATAGTGTATAAGGTGTTAATTTGTATTTTTTCACAATAATTTCCTTAAGTTATATAAATGATAATTATTATAAATAATGAATTTTTTATTTTGTATATGTTTTTGATAATTATTTTTATTTTGTGATCGAGATCAAAAAATTAAGTTGAACTTTTATTTTGCTAATCATCATCACAGTACAATCAAAATGACTTTTTTTCCTAACAGTGATAGGATAATTGGCAATTTTATTATGTAAATTGAATCAATTATGACCCAATCTCGAATTGTAAAAATCGCAACGCGTCAAAGTCCTTTAGCTTTATGGCAAGCAAATTTTGTAAAAGAACGCTTAGAGCAACTTCATTCCCATTTAACTGTTGAACTTGTGCCTATGGTGACAAAAGGTGATGTGATTTTAGATTCACCTTTAGCAAAAATTGGGGGAAAAGGTTTATTTGTGAAAGAACTAGAGCATGCATTATTGGAGAAGCGAGCAGATATTGCTGTACATTCAATGAAAGATGTACCAATGACTTTTCCTGAAGGTTTGGGCTTAAGTGTGATTTGTAAACGCGAAGATCCACGAGATGCTTTTGTTTCAAATTCTTACTGTTCTTTATCTGAATTACCACAGGGTGCGATTGTAGGAACATCTAGCTTACGTCGTCAATGCCAGTTAAAACAGCTTCGACCAGATTTAGATATTCGTTCTTTACGTGGAAATGTGGGTACGCGTTTAAGTAAACTTGATGCTGGTGAATACGATGCCATTATTTTGGCTTCTGCAGGTTTAATTCGTTTAGGTTTAGCATCTAGAATAGCTTCTTTTATTGAAGTAGAACAGTCATTGCCGGCTGCAGGACAAGGTGCCGTAGGAATAGAATGCCGAATGGATGATATAGTCGTGAAAGATTTATTAGCACCGCTAGCTGATGAAGAAACAACAGCATGTGTTTTGGCTGAACGTGCGATGAATACTGCATTACAAGGTGGATGTCAGGTACCAATTGGCGGGTATGCTGTGTTACAGGGAGATGAAATTTATTTACGTGCATTAGTGGGTGATGTGGATGGTTCGTTGATTCTTCGAGCAGAAGGCAAAAGTGCGGTAGAAAATGCAGAAGAATTAGGCCGTACTTTGGCTAAACAGTTATTAGCTCAAGGTGCTGATAAAATTTTAGCAAGAATTTATGCATAATAGGGGGAAGTAATGGCTGTCTTAGTGACTCGCCCTGACGAACGTGGTAAACAATTGGTTGAGATGTTAAGTCAATCAGGTGTGGCAGCACTTCATTTACCTTTATTTACTCTAGAAGAAGGCTATGAGCTTGTTAATTTACCCACTAGATTAAATCAACTCAATGCTGGTGATTATGTGTTTCTGGTTTCTAAAAGTGCGGTGGATTTTGCTGATAAAATATTAAAAAAAACAAATAATGTTTGGAGAAAAGATTTACATTTCTTTACAGTTGGAGAACGAACCGCACAGTATTTTTCTTGTCAAAGCGAGCGCAATGTGCGTTACCCCATTTGTTCTGAAAGCAGTGAAGGTTTGTTAGAGTTACCCGAAATGCAATTTTTGCAAGGCAAACAAATTTTAATATTACGGGCTAATAGTGGTCGAGATTTTTTTCGCAAACAAGCAGAATTACGTGGAGCATTGGTAAGCTATGTTGAATGCTACCGTCGGGAGCCTCTTCTTTATGATGCAGAAGAAAAAATAAATATTTGTAAGCGTTTAGGTGTAAATACTATTGTGGCGACAAGTTTAGACATCGTTCAATCCCTATTAACATTTGTGCCTGAAAATGATCAGGCATGGTTAAAACAATGCACACTGATTACTGTAAGCCAACGTATTGCTAATTTTACGAAAGAAGCTGGTTGGGCTAATGTCGTCATTTCTCCTAAAGCAGATAACACAAGTTTATTAAATACCTTACTTAAGACTCATTAAGGAATTGATATGGCAAAGAATCAATCAAATGATATCACTGAACAAGTCAGCGATACCCCTGAAATAGTAGTAGAAAAAACGGAAGCGGAACAATTTGCAGAACAGCCGGTTCTTCAACAAACGATAGTTAAAAAAAATGGTACAGCATTAAGTTTGTTAGCTATTTTAATTGCGCTTGGTGTTGGCGGTGCTGGTTATTATATTGGCCAACAACAAGTTACAGACTTTCAGAAAAAGTTAATTGTTCTTGAAAACCAAGTAGGAGAGTCAGCCTCTCGTGTTACTTCAAATGAGAAAAATGAGCAAGTAAGCCAATTAGAAAGTGGTTTAAAAGCCATGCAGGAAAAGGTAATTCAATTAGAAGAATTTAATAAAAGTAAAACGGAAGAAATTACTACTTTACAGGCACAAATAAAACAAGTGGGTCAACTTGCAAGTGCACAACAACCAAATGATTGGTTATTCTCTGAAGTTGATTTTTTATTGAATAACGCACTACGTAAACTTATTTTAGATAATGATGTTGATACAGCTGTTTCTTTATTGAAATTAGCTGATGAAACGCTAGTTAAAATTAATAATACTCAAGCTAATTCTGTTCGTAATGCGATTAACCAAGATTTGAAGAAATTACTTTCTCTTTCTAGTGTGGATCAAAATTCAGTGATGCAAAAACTTTCACAGCTTGCCAACACAGTTGATGAGTTGCAAGTGCTTAATGTAAATTTTGATGACACCCCTGAAAATAATAATAAATTATCCGATAGTATCGAGGATTGGCAACAAAATGTTGAAAAAAGTGCTACTTCTTTCTTAAATCATTTTATTCGTATTTCGCCAAAACAAAGTGCAAATAAGAAAGAATTATTAGCACCGAATCAAGATATTTATCTTCGTGAAAATATTCGTTTACGTTTACAACTTGCTATTATGGCTGTACCTCGTCAACAGGATGAGCTTTATAAACAATCTTTAGATGCTGTGTCGTCTTGGGTTCGTAGCTATTTTGATACAAATTCTGAAACTACGCAGAACTTCTTAAAATCTGTGGATGAATTGTTAGAACTGTCTATTTATGTGGATGTTCCAGAACAATTGGCGAGTTTAACATTGCTTGATAAATATCTTAATCGCTTACCATTAGATGTACAAAAAGTAGAAATTGAGACAGATAAAGCGGTTGAAAGTATGCCGAAAGTAGAGGATACAATGCAAAAATCTGAAGATAAACCGGCAAAAGCCGAGCATCAACAATAAGGAGAGCCTATGTTTAGAGTGCTTTTTCTAATGATAGCGCTGCTTGCAGGACTTGTGGCTGGACCTTATCTTTCTGGTCAGCAAGGTTATGTCCGTATTGAAACGGCTAACAATATTATTGAAATGTCTATTACAACGCTAGTCATCTTTTTTGTTATCGCGTTAGCAATCATTTATGGATTGGAGTGGATTATTACCCGATTTTTACGTTTAAGTAGAGGATCTTACAACTGGTTTTCACGCCGTAAACGTGTTAGAGCACAAAAACAAACCCTTGAAGGTTTGGTTAAAATGAATGAGGGAGATTATGCAAAAGCAGAAAAATTGATTGGTAAAAATGCCAAACACTCTGCTGAGCCAGTATTAAATCTAATCAAAGCAGCTGAAGCTGCACAACAACGTGGTGATGAATTTAGTGCAAATCGTTATTTAATTGAGGCAACAGAGTTAGCGGGTTCTGATAATTTATTGGTTGAAATCGCTCGGACACGGATTTTATTACAACAAAATAAATTACCAGCAGCGCGTAGTTCAGTAGATAGCCTGCTTGAAATGTCTAACCGTAATAAAGAAGTATTAAAACTTGCTGTGGATATTTATTTGCGCTCTAAAGCTTATCAAGCGCTTGATGAGATTTTAGACAGTGTAGAAAATAGTGGTTTATTTAGCACAGAAGAGTTTCAAGAACTTCGTACGCAAACAGAAAATGGCCTACTTGATGAAAAGATGAATGAGGAAGGCGTTGATGGATTACTTGCATGGTGGGATGAGCTACCTCGTCGTCGCCGTAATAATGTTGATTTAAAAGTAGGCTTAATTCAACGTTTAATTGATTGTAATGATCATGAGTCTGCAGCAGAATTTACCCTTGAAATCTTGAAAAAAATTGGTGACAACACACCAATTGGTAAAGCGCTTTGCACTCAAATTACACGTTTACAGCCGGAAGATAACAGCAAGTTAATTAAACTTGTAGCAAAACGAGCTAAACATGCTGGTGATGTAGAAAAATGTTGTATTAATCGAGCGTTGGGCTATTTATATGTTCGTAATAACGAATTTTCCCAAGCTGCTGAAGTTTTTAAAAAGGTGATTGCTTGCCCTAATCAATTAGAATCAAATGATTTGATGATGGCTTCTTACGTTTTTGAACAGTCTGGTGATAAAGTCCTAGCAGAACAAGTACGACAAGATAGTTTAAAATCCGTAATGGCTATAGACAATATTCCTCTTGAAAAAAATGAGGAAAATATGCTAAAAAATGGAAATTAGCTTTCAAAAGCAAATTAGAATAAATGCTAGTTATAATAGATAAAACGCACTTCAATGAAGTGCGTTTTATTATGCTTTGGATTTTTATATCCTTATAGATTTTTAAGTCTGTTAGAATATAAAACAAGGCAAAGCGCAATAACCATAACAAGAATTGAACCAGCAAATAATAAGGTATCAACTGAGCTTTCATGATTTACAATAATGAGTCGTAACATTGCTGTAATCCCTGCGTATATAAAATAGCGCAATGGAAAATGATAGCCACTTTTAAAATATTGAACTATTAATCCTATAAACCCGAAATATAAGAAAAACATTACAGCTTGTTCAGCAACATCATAGGGTACAAAGCTTGATGTATTTAAAACCATCATTGCTAAGGTATAAGTTATTTTACCCAAAGCAATAATTAGTACAATTGCTAATGCAATTAATGCGGAACTTAACACTATTTTTAGGACTCCTGTTATCATTTTTGGGAGCTTTTCTAATTCCGAAGATTCTTCCATTTTTCTTCCTTAAGGATAAAATTTAAAAAGGCGTATATTTTAATCTAATATAGAAAAGTTGGTCAAAGCCATTTGGGAAAATAATATGGTATAGAGTGGCTATAATAAGTGAATAGAGTAGTCAACAGTTGATATAGAAAGGTATGTTTAAAGGATATATTATTAGATATAAAAAGTGCGGTGAAAATTCACCGCACTTTTTTATTACCGTCTTGTTTTCAAGAGTTTTTCAGTCAATTCATAAGCTCGAAGTTTTGCTAACTCTTTAGAAAGTTTCGCAACCAGTAAATCATGATCTACATCTGATGCATGAGATACAATGTTCTCTTCAGCTTTACGTTTTGCTTCGCGAATACGCTCAGCATCTAATTCACTACCACGGATAGCAACATCTGCTAGTACCGTAACAATATTTGGTTGAACCTCTAAAAAACCACCGGAAACATAGATAACTTCTTCATTTCCATCTTGAAGGGTAAATTTAACAATCCCTGGTTTAATTGCCGTTAGCAATGGTGTGTGTCCAGGGAGAATTCCTAATTCTCCCTCAACACCTGTTGCTTGGATCTGTTTCACTTCACCTTCAAAGATTTTTCGCTCTGCGCTTACTATTGTTAAATTAAATGTCGCCATTTTTGTTCTCCTTCAAATGACTTGAAGTGATTACATATTTTTGGCTTTTTCTAGCGCTTCGTCGATTGAACCTACCATATAGAACGCTTGTTCTGGGATATGGTCGTAATCACCGCTTAAAATACCTTTAAAGCCGCGAATAGTTTCTTTTAATGGAACATATTTACCTGGAGTACCATTAAATACTTCAGCAACGAAGAACGGTTGTGATAAGAAACGTTCAATTTTACGTGCACGTGCTACCACTAATTTATCTTCTTCAGATAATTCGTCCATACCAAGAATTGCGATAATATCTTTCAATTCTTTATAACGTTGTAAAATACCTTGTACACCACGAGCAATATCATAATGCTCTTGACCAACAACAAGAGGGTCTAACTGACGTGAAGTTGAATCTAATGGATCAACCGCTGGGTAGATACCTAAAGATGCAATTTGACGACTTAATACAACGGTTGAGTCTAAGTGCGCAAAGGTTGTTGCCGGAGATGGGTCAGTTAAGTCATCCGCAGGTACGTATACCGCTTGTACAGAGGTAATAGAACCTGTTTTGGTTGAAGTAATACGTTCTTGTAACACACCCATTTCTTCTGCTAAGGTTGGTTGGTAACCTACTGCTGATGGCATACGACCTAATAACGCAGATACTTCAGTACCAGCAAGGGTATAACGATAGATATTATCCACGAAGAATAATACGTCACGACCTTCATCACGGAATTTTTCTGCCATGGTTAAACCAGTTAACGCAACACGTAAACGGTTACCTGGTGGCTCATTCATCTGACCATAAACCAAAGATACTTTATCTAATACGTTAGAATCTTTCATTTCATGATAGAAGTCATTACCTTCACGAGTACGTTCACCTACACCCGCAAATACAGAGTAACCTGAGTGCTCGATCGCAATGTTACGGATTAATTCCATCATGTTAACGGTTTTACCTACACCCGCACCACCGAATAAACCAACTTTACCACCTTTAGCAAATGGACAAATTAAGTCGATAACTTTGATACCAGTTTCTAATAATTCCGTACTGTTTGATTGTTCTTCATAGCTTGGTGCAGAACGGTGGATAGCCCAACGCTCTTCTTCACCGATTGGACCTTGTTCGTCAATTGGTTCACCCAATACATTCATAATACGACCAAGGGTTTTTGTGCCTACCGGTACTTGAATCGGCTCATTCGTGTTTTCTACTTTTAAACCACGTTTTAAACCATCAGAAGCACCTAATGCGATACAACGTACCACACCGCCACCTAATTGTTGTTGCACCTCAAGTGTTAAACCTGATTCAACTTTTAATGCATCGTAAACTTTTGGCACTGCATCTTGTGGAAATTCAACGTCAATCACCGCACCGATGATTTGTACAATTTTTCCTGCTGACATTACCGTTCCTCTTTTCTTAAATCGCTGCCGCACCGGCTACGATTTCATTCAATTCATTTGTGATACTTGCTTGACGAGCTTTGTTATACACCAACCGCAGATCATTAATTAAATTACCTGCATTATCAGTTGCTGCTTTCATTGCTACCATTCGAGCCGCTTGTTCTGAAGCTAAATTATCTACAACCGCTTGATAAATTTGGGATTCTAAATAACGAACTAAAAGACTATCTAATAGTACTTTTGGTTCTGGTTCATAAAGATAATCCCAAGTCTGTTGTCTTTCATTTAAATGATCGTCTTTAGATTCTGGTAAAGGAACTAATTGTTGTACAACTGGTTTTTGAGACATCGTATTAACAAATTTATTGTATGCAATATAAACTGCATCAATTTCACCATTACGATAAGCATCAAACATTGTATTTGCGACACCAATTAATTCTTCTAGAGCGGGCGTATCGCCTAAACCAGAAAGTTGACCTTTGATATTAAATCCAAAGGAACGGAAAAAACTAATCCCTTTTGAACCTATTAAGCCCAAATCTGTAGAGATATTTTGTTCTTTCCAATTTTTGATTTGGTTAAGTGTGGTTTTGAATAAATTAACATTTAATCCACCACACATACCACGATCTGTTGAAATAACCAAGATACCGATTTTCTTCACTTCACGCTCAACTAAGAACGGATGTTTATAACCGATACTTGCTTTAGACACATGACTAATAACGTTACGGATAGTTTCAGAATACGGACGAGATGCAGCCATACGATCCTGCGTTTTACGCATTTTTGAGGTCGCCACCATTTCCATTGCCTTAGTAATTTTTTGTGTACTTTGTACACTGGCAATTTTGGTTTTTATCTCTTTTGCACCTGCCATCTTATCTCTCCGTTACTACCAAGCACTATTCGCTTTAAAACTATCTAAAATACCTTTTAATGTATCTTTGATTTCGTCATTATAGTTACCGGTTTTAGTAAGCTCTTGCATAAACTCAGCGTGATTACGGTTAGAATAATCTAAAAGTGCGGTCTCAAAACTTGCAATTTTTGATAATTCCACGTCATCCAAATAACCAAATTCAACAGCAAACAATACAACCGCTTGTTCTGCAACAGATAATGGAGCAAATTGTTTTTGTTTTAATAATTCAGTTACTTTTTCACCGTGAGAAAGTTGCTTACGAGTCGCATCATCAAGATCTGATGCAAACTGTGCAAACGCTGCTAATTCACGATATTGAGCTAGCGCGGTACGAATACCACCCGCTAATTTCTTAATAACTTTAGTTTGCGCTGAACCACCAACACGAGATACCGAAATACCTGGGTTTACCGCAGGACGGATACCTGAGTTAAACAAGTTAGATTCTAAGAAAATCTGACCATCAGTAATAGAAATTACGTTGGTTGGAACAAACGCAGATACGTCACCAGCTTGGGTTTCAATAATAGGAAGTGCGGTTAAAGAACCTGTTTTTCCTTTCACTTCACCTTTAGTGAATTTTTCTACGTAATCTTCGTTTACGCGAGAAGCACGTTCTAGTAAACGAGAATGTAAATAGAATACATCACCTGGATAAGCTTCACGACCTGGTGGACGACGTAATAATAATGAAATTTGACGATAAGCTACGGCTTGTTTTGATAAATCATCATAAACAATTAACGCATCTTCGCCGCGATCACGGAAATATTCACCCATCGCACAACCAGCATAAGGTGCTAAATATTGTAACGCAGCTGATTCAGATGCAGATGCAGCTACCACGATAGTATTTGCAAGCGCACCATGTTCTTCTAATTTGCGCACGACGTTTGCGATAGTAGAGGCTTTTTGACCAATCGCAACATAGATACATTTAATACCAGAATTACGTTGGTTAATAATAGCGTCAATAGCTAACGCAGTTTTACCCGTTTGACGGTCACCGATGATTAACTCACGTTGACCACGGCCGATCGGCACCATTGAGTCAACAGCTTTATAACCAGTTTGAACAGGTTGATCAACAGAACGACGATCGATAACACCTGGTGCAATCACTTCTACTGGTGAGAAACCATCATTTTCAATTTCGCCTTTACCATCGATTGGTTGACCAAGCGTATTAACTACACGACCTAATAAACCACGACCAACTGGTACTTCAAGAATACGACCTGTACATTGAACTTCCATACCTTCCGCTAAATCTGCGTAAGGTCCCATAACTACAGCACCAACAGAATCGCGTTCAAGGTTAAGTGCCATCGCATAACGATTACCTGGTAAGGCAATCATTTCACCTTGCATCACATCGCTTAAACCGTGGATGCGAATAATACCATCGCTTACAGAAACAATTGTCCCTGTATTACGCGCTTCACTGACCACGTCGAATTGAGCGATGCGTTTTTTAATCAATTCACTAATTTCAGTTGAATTTAGTTGCATCTTGTATTCCTCTTATAATTGCAACTCGTTTGCGAGACGAGTAAGTTGCCCACTGCTACTTCCGTCAATCACAAAGTCTTCAGTACGAATAATCACACCAGCAATAAGTGCGTTATCCACGTTGCAATTTAATTTCACTTTGCGAGCTAATCTTTTTTCCATTGCAGCTGCAATTTTTTCGATTTGTGTTGCATTCAATGGTTGCGCAGACGTTACTTCAACTTCTGCAATAGCTTGGTGCTCCTCTACGTGATGTTTAAATTCTTCAAACACCGCAGGAATAACACTCAAACGCTTATTTTCAGCCATTAACCGAATAAGATTTTGCCCATATTGATCCAATTGTTCGCCACAAATAGAAATTACTGTATCAGCTAATTTCTGTGCAGAAAGAGAACTACTTAAGTAAGCTTTTACCGTTTTATCTTCAGCTACGGCTGCAGCAAAACCTAACATTTCAGTCCATTTTTCGACCGCACTTTGTTCAATGGCAAAGTCGAATGCAGCTTTTGCATAAGGGCGAGCTATTGTAGTTAATTCTGACATAAGCTAAGCCTCTTATAACTCTGCAACTAATTTATCAATAATGTCATTGTTTGCCGCTTCATCAATAGAACGACCCACAATTTTCTCAGCACCAGCCACAGCCAATGAAGCCACTTTAAGACGTAATTCTTCTTGAACACGTTTACGTTCTGCTTCTACTTCTGCATAACCTTGAGCAATAATTTTTGCTTTTAGTTCTTCTGCTTCTGCCTTCACTTCGTCTAATACTTCATTGCGACGTTTATTCGCTGCATCTAAAATGTCTTGAGCTTGTACTTTTGCAGCTGAAAGTTCTTGTTCAACAAGATTTTTCGTATCTGCTTGCTCTTTTTTAGCTGCTTCGGCTGACGCTAAAGCGTTCGCAATTTGGCTTTGACGTGTTTCAATCGCATTAATAATTGGTGGCCAAACAAACTTCATACAAAACCACACGAAAAGTGCGAATGCAATAAGTTGACCAATCAATGTTGCATTTAAATTCACAACGTCCTCCTTACTATGCTTGTTTTACGTTGATAAGCAAATAAGGTGATTAGTGTAATAAACCGATGAATGGGTTTGCGAAAATGAAAAGTAATGAAATACCAACAGCAATCATTGCAATCGCATCTAAAAGACCAGCTACAATAAACATTTTAGTTTGTAAGCTAGATGCTAATTCTGGTTGGCGAGCTGATGATTCTAAGAATTTACCACCTAGAATAGCAAAGCCAATTGCAGTGCCTAATGCAGCAAATGCAAGAAGAATTGATGCACCGATGATTGTAGCTGTAATTACAGTTTCCATAATTTTCTCCAATAGAAGTTAAGTTTTAGCCCTAGAGCCGGTTAATAAAAAATGATTAATGATCTGCTTTATTATAAGCAATACTTAAGTAAACCACCGTTAACATCATAAAGATGAATGCTTGTAACGTAATAACCAAAATATGGAAAATCGCCCAAGCGAGGTGTAATGGAATTCCCAATGCCGCGATGGCCGCATTTGCGGAGTACATCACAGCAATAAGAATAAAGATTAGCTCCCCAGCATACATATTACCGAATAAACGGAATGCAAGAGAAATAGGTTTAGCTAATAAGGTTACGGTTTCAAGAATAAAGTTAACAGGAATAAACGCCCAATGATTGAATGGATGAAGCGTATATTCTTTAACTAAACCTTTGAATCCTTTAGATTTTACTGTGTAGAAAAGAATTAAAAAGAAAACACAAATGGACATACCCAAAGTTGCGCTAATATCTGCTGTTGGCACAGCACGAAGATAATGAATACCGAACAAACCTGCAAATTGAGGCAAGAAATCAACAGGAATTAAGTCGATAGCATTCATGATGAATACCCAACAGAAAATGGTTAATGCAAGTGGCGCAACTACATTGCGTGGGCCATGAAAATTTTCTTTCACAATGCCATTAACCCATTCCACCACAATTTCAACTAAGCATTGCATTTTTCCAGGAACGCCTGTTGTTGCTTTTTTTCCTACACGAGAAAAAATAAAAAGAAAAATAATGGCTGAAAGAATAGAAAAGAACAATGTGTCAACATGAACGTTCCAAAAGCCATCGCCAGTCTTAAGGAAGGATAAATGGTGACTAATGTATTCCGATGTTGTTTGTCCAGACATAATGAACCCTTAGTATAAATAAAAATTAAATTCGGCGAAGCAAAAATGGAATAAAGTTATTCAGCATTAATGCCATAAAAAAACCACTAAAAAACGGTAAAAACTTGGTGACTTCAAGGTATCTAAATGAAATCGAAATCAATATAATCGTTAAAACAAACTTAATTGCTTCCCCGCGATAAAGTGCGGTTAATTTTGTGGTAAGTTGTTGTTTTAGATAAAACACCACATAAATAAACACACTAAAAGGCAGTAAAGCAGAAAAAAATCCAAGTAAAAAATCGAGTGCACTTTTTATTTGCCAAAACGCAAAAAAACAAGCAGACACCAGCATAATGACTATTTCAATTAAAATAGCGTTTCGATACTGTGTTTTTGCTTGTTGTATAATTCTCGACATTTTCAAAACCTTAAAACGCGCTAATTATACCTTTGATCAAATTAGATTCAACTTAAAAAGTATAGAAAAACGTTAATTAAATCACACTTTTAGAAAAAAATTTATAAAAGTGTAACGATTTAGCGCAAAACGATTAAATGTCGCTCACCTATAAGTTCAGGAACATGTAGTTCAATCACTTCTTGAATAGTGTATTTTTTATTCAATTCATTAATTTCATCTTCCTGATAAATACCTTTTAATGCATAAAAATGACCGTTTTCTTTGGGTAAATGATAGCACCAGTCAGTCATATCTTTTAACGAAGCAAAAGCGCGACTTAATACACCATCAAATTTATCTTCAGGTTGATATTCTTCTACTCGACTTAAAACAGGCGTTACATTAGTGAGCCCAAGCTCACGTACTGCATTTCGAATAAAACTAATACGTTTGCCTAAACTATCAAGGAGAACAAATTGTTTAGAAGGATTAATAATTGCTAAAGGTAAACCAGGCAAGCCTGGGCCTGTACCGACATCGATGAAACGATCGCCTTGTAAATAAGGGCTTACAACAAGACTATCTAAAATATGTTTGACTAACATTTCTTGTGGATCACGAACTGATGTCAAATTATAAGCTTTATTCCATTTATTGAGTAAATTAACCAGATCAATCAGCTGCTGAATTTGTTGATCACTTATTTTTATATTTGCTTGCGCAAGTAAACTAGCTAATTTGGCTTTCATATTTATTATCTCTTTAGAAAATTGCGCTATTTTACTTAAAAGTGCGGTGAAAATCTTTAGTGTTTTTTACTTATAATAAGATTCCGTCTTAATTTATTTCTAACCAGTTTATTAACGTTTAATAAAGAAAAAAGGACAGACACAATGTCTGCCCTTATCGGTAATATTTATTTACCACTCAAAGTTTACACCAGCGTTATAAGTTACACCGCCACCTTGAGTAAAGGCAACCCCTGCTTTGGTTGCAATATTTTGGTTATAACGATAACCTGTACCTACAGCTACTGCTGTTTGAGATTTATAACCACCTACAGCTGCTGTAAAGTTTGCTTTACCCACAGTATATGGTTGGAATAAACCAGTTAAAGCAGCTTGAGCAGCAAGACCACGTTTAAGATCTTTATCAAGTTTATTTACTCTATTATCTAAATGATCAAGGCGTTTTGTATGAGCATTAACATCCGTACGTAACTTATCAATGTCTACTGTATGATTTCTAACAACTGAATTATCCGCTTTTAATGCAAATTTATTATCGGTTTCAGATTTTGAGTAAACGCTATTCTTGTCTGCTTTAGCATCTAGTTTGCTGTTGCTTTCAGCCTTAGTATATACATCTGATACATTTGCCTTTCTAGATAAAGCATCTTCTACATCATCAGCATATGCTTTTTTGTTCAGTTCTTCATTTGTAGCATTGGTAAAGACATTATACTCTTCAGTAAATTTTTTAACACCTTCCACTAATTTATCATGCTTTTCTGCAAGAGAATTATGTTCTTCAACTAACTCATCAACGTCACTGTCAACATTATTAACAAAGTCTGATACTTTACCGATTTCTTCTTCGTTATCTTTAACCTCTTTTTTAAGGTCTTCTAATGCTTGCTTATCTGCTTTATTTTCAACTAAATCTTTCACTTTTATCAGATCACGATATTGATCTGATTTTTTCAATGTTTCAATATCCTTTTTATTTATATCAATAGCTTCCTTGTTAGCAGCGATATCTTCACTATTATTGCTCAAAATACCTGTGAATTCATTAGTATCTTCTTGAAGCTTCACTACAGCATCATTTAATTTTCCTAAGTCTTCTTTATTTGCCGCAGTTTCACCAATATCATCTACTTTATTTTTTAAATTCCCTAAATCTTCACTTAAACCATCAAGAGAATTTTTATTTTTAATAACTGTAGCTAATACTCCTTTTCCTTCTAAAGGATCATTTTTAACATCTTCCTCTGTTGCTGTTTTTTTACTCACCGCACCTGTTGTAGTATCTACATCATACAACACATCCTCACCAGCTTTAAAACCATTTAAAGTTAATGTGTTATTGTAAGAATTGGCAGCAACTCCGACTAAATCACTAGCAACGCCAGAAAGATCATCGTTAATTTTCTTATCTTGTTCTTCAATTTTTTTAGTGAGTTCTGATTTCACTGCTTCAGTTGCTTCAGTTTGTTTTGTAGCATTTGCGTTAATAGCTTTACCAAGAGCTGCTAGAGCCTCGTCAACAGCTTTATCATCTGCCATAGCATAAGTAGAAACAATACCACCAACAAATAACGCAATTGCAGTACGTTTTAAAAGTTCATATTTCATAAAAACAGTCCTTTTTCATTAAATTATTTGGAATAAATTTGTAGAAATGACAACAAACAATATGTAAAAACACATTGATTCGTTATTGAGAATATAGAAAGGGAGGTTTAAGGAAGTGCTAAATCAAGACGACTACTGATAGCTCAACGATA
Source organism: Haemophilus sp. oral taxon 036 (assembly GCF_002998595.1). NCBI lineage: Bacteria > Pseudomonadati > Pseudomonadota > Gammaproteobacteria > Pasteurellales > Pasteurellaceae > Haemophilus > Haemophilus sp. oral taxon 036. The sequence goes on along the minus strand of NZ_CP027235.1, from coordinate 855,674 downwards.
CGACGAAATCTCTCTCTCATCATCGGCAGAGTTATACACCCACGTAAAATAAAATACAATTGAAAAACATGAAAAATGTGATCTCTATCACATTTTTATTTATCGGGTTGATAATAAAAAATGCGGTGAATATTCACCGCACTTTGTAACATGATAATATTTAGTTATCTTCAACTTTAGCTACCGTGCCTTTTACAGTGAGGCAAATTTCGGTTGAAATTAAATGTGCAAGAATAGAGGATAACGCCTCTAATTTTTCAAGGTTACCTTGGCCGTTATCATCAAAATAACCTTGTTCTTTTAAGTTCGCAATGAACATAGAAAAGACGGCTTTATCAAAGAACTCCGGCGCGTTAATACCATGCAATACAGATAAACGCTGTGCAACAAGTTGGCTTTCTTTTTCGAGTTCTGCACGTGAAATATCTGGTTGTTTTTGCAAAATTGTCACTGTGATGTAATAACGTTGCAAGATTTCACGCATTCCCGCAGACCAAAGTTGTAAAATACGTACTTTCGATTTATTGATAGATAAGAAATTATCATTAGAGTTAATCACCTGTTGGCGCGCAAATTCATCAATAATTTGGTGAATTTGAGTTTTTAACTCTTCTTCACTAAAGTGTAAGAATAACTCGCCTTTTAAGAACGGATAGATCTTGCCGATAGCTTCGACTAATAAATCTTTTTGAATCGCCTCATAATGCAAAATGATGCTTGCAACTAAAGATGGCAATACAAATAAGTGTTGAATATTATTGCGATAGTAAGTCATCAAGACGGCTGATGCGCGTTCTAAACGCACAATTTCCCCAAAGTTATCTTTTTCGACTAACACGCCAACACGATCAAGCGTTAATACATGCTTTAACATCATTTCAGGCGTAACCGTTGGCAATACAACATCTGCGGAATAAGGCACGTTTTGTAGTAATTGTTGGTAACTCGACAGTTGTTCTAAAAGTTGCTCACGAGAAAGTGCACGCTGACGAGAAGACAATAATGCTGTCCCAACCAAATTCATTGCATTCACCGCGGCAGCTTTATTAATGTTCACCATTATTTGTTTTGATACAGAATCAACAGCAGGAGCAAACCATTGTGGTTTTTCTTCATGATTTTGCTCTTTCCAATCAGGGAAATGTTGGCTCAAGTAGTTTGAAAGTGTAATTGGCTCGCCAAAATTCACAAAACCTTGACCAAGATTGCGTAATTTTTTTATTACTCGAATAACCAAACCTGCATTTTCTTTTTCTTTCGCCGCGCCACGTAATTCTTTTGCGTAAGTATCCACTTCCAATACATGCTCATAGCCCACATAAACTGGCACAACAGAAATTGGACGAGTTTGATTATGTTGCAACGCTTGAAGAGTCATCGACATCATGCCTGTTTTTGGCGCAAGTAAACGACCAGTGCGCGAACGACCACCCTCAATAAAATATTCTACCGAATAACCACGATGGAATAACTCTGATAAATATTCGCGGAAAATGGCAGAATATAATCTATTTCCTTTAAAAGTGCGGCGAATAAAGAATGCGCCCCAACTGCGGAACATTCTACCCACAGGCCAGAAATTTAAGTTAATCCCTGCTGCGATATGCGGTGGAACAAGCCCTTGATGATAAAGCACATAAGAAAGTAATAAATAGTCGATATGACTACGGTGACAAGGCACATAAACAATCTCATGACCTTCAAGTGCTAATTTACGTACGCGATCTGCATTTTGCACATCAATACCAGAATAAAGTTTATTCCAAAGCCAACGTAAAAAACGATCAGCGGCTCGTAAACTTGAATGACTTACATCTGCAGCGATTTCATCCAAAATCTTATGTGCTTCTTTTTGCGCTTTTTCAATACTGATATTTTTCGATTTTGCTTCATCTTCAATCGCATGTTGAAGTGCTTCTGATTGCAATAATTTATTAAACATAGCTTGGCGATTCGGTAAACGCGGACCCGTGGCAGAAATACGCTGTTTAGCAAAATGCATTTTTGCAACTCGAGCCAGCTTTTGCGCAATTTTTTCATCAGAGCCATGCTCATTCACCATATAACGTAATGAAACGGCTTGAGAAAAACGTACAAAAGTATCACGTCCAAACCAAATAGCAGCAAAAGTTTTTTGCATGCCATTTAACAAACGCAAGTTAGGCAAACTGGATTTATCTTCATGCCCAGGAGAACGCCCCCAAAGAACGGAAACTGGAATAAGTTGCACATCTAAACTCTCAGAAGTGCGGTGTAATTCGAGGTATTTATTGAAAATCGTGGTAGTTTCATCTTTCGCACCTTTCGATTTAAAAATACGGCGCCCCTCATCTAAATACACATAACGAGGCAACTTCACACCATCAATTTCATTTTTCTCAGCAGGATCAGGCAAACCTAGCGCCAAACAATTTCGACGGAAAATAACGAAATCGGTTTGAGAGGTATAAGGCAAAACATAAACAACAGGTTGGTGAATATTGAGGGAAAGCTCTTCTATCGGATTGGCTGGAATTGGATTATTTTTCACTAATACTGACAGAGGCAAGCTCAATAATTGACGATACATATTTACAAAATTTGCCATGATAAATTTTCTCTTTGTTGTAAATTTGAAATATTTTAACACATCCGATCTCAACCGCTTTAAAAAATTTAGTGGCAGAATGTGACCTAATACACAGATTTAAAAAATAACTATTGCAACTTTACACAATCTGTATACAATACCAGTTATCTGTATTTAAAAACAGGAGTGTATATGAGACCATTAACAGCACGCCAACAAGAAGTGTTGGATTTATTAAAACGTCATTTAGAAACAACAGGCATGCCACCAACACGAGCCGAAATCTCTCGAGAATTAGGCTTTAAATCACCCAATGCTGCAGAAGAACATTTAAAAGCGCTTTCACGCAAAGGTGCGATTGAAATTATTCCAGGCGCATCTCGCGGTATCCGAATTTTAGACAATAGCGCAAATGAAGAATTTGATGGTTTACCACTCGTGGGGCGCGTAGCGGCTGGAGAACCGATTCTTGCAGAACAACATATCGAAGCAACTTATCGCGTAGATGCCGATATGTTTAAACCACAAGCCGATTTCTTACTCAAAGTTTATGGTCAATCCATGAAAGACATTGGTATCTTAGATGGTGATTTATTAGCTGTACATAGCACCAAGGATGTACGCAATGGACAAATTGTCGTTGCCCGTATTGAAGATGAAGTGACGGTAAAACGCCTTGAGAAAAAAGGCTCTATCATTTATTTACACGCAGAAAATGAAGAATTTGATCCAATAGTGGTAAATCTTGAAGAACAAGAAAACTTTGAGATTGAAGGGATTGCAGTAGGGATCATTCGCAATAATGCTTGGATGTAATCTGAGTAAACTAGCGAATAAAGTGCGGTAAAAATTTCCTGTGTTTTACCGCACTTTTCTTAATCTAAAATTCTGAATTTGCCATTCTTTTTACCGCTCTCTATAATGCAATCAATCTTGAATTTAAATAAAGGATGGAAAAATGCAGTTTTCCAAAATGCACGGATTAGGCAACGATTTTGTTGTGGTTGATGGTGTTACTCAAAATGTTTTTTTCACGTCAGAAACCATTCAACGCTTAGCGGATCGCCACCGTGGAATTGGCTTTGATCAACTTTTACTTGTCGAACCACCTTATGATCCTGAACTCGACTTCCATTATCGTATTTTCAATGCCGATGGAAGTGAAGTTTCGCAATGCGGAAATGGTGCCCGCTGTTTTGCTCGTTTTGTGACATTGAAAGGACTAACTAACAAAAAAGACATCTCGGTTAGCACGCAAAAAGGTAATATGGTTCTAACGGTAAAAGACGATAACCAAATTCGTGTGAATATGGGTGAACCGATTTGGGAGCCAGCAAAAATTCCATTTACCGCAAATAAATTCGAGAAAAATTACATCCTACGCACAGACATTCAAACCGTCTTATGTGGTGCCGTTTCAATGGGGAATCCTCATTGTGTTGTACAAGTAGATGATATTCAAACAGCAAATGTTGAACAGCTCGGTCCTTTGCTAGAAAGTCACGAGCGTTTTCCTGAGCGTGTCAATGCTGGTTTTATGCAAATCATCAATAAAGAGCATATTAAACTTAGAGTTTATGAACGTGGTGCTGGAGAAACGCAAGCCTGTGGCAGTGGAGCTTGTGCAGCTGTTGCAGTTGGAATAATGCAAGGTTTATTGAATAATCGAGTTCAAGTCGATTTGCCAGGCGGTTCATTAATCATTGAATGGGATGGCGTTGGTTATCCACTTTATATGACTGGCGAAGCGACCCATGTATATGATGGTTTTATAACCCTATAACCTTCTTATCCCCATCTAATTCTTAAGATGGGGATTTTATTTTCAGCTAGCGCAAACGTTTTCGTTTCTAGAAATATCCTTTATAATACCCCTCGATTTTCATTTCTATCCTCATAAAGGACCCCTTATGTTTCAAACTTTTCGTGGCTCACCCGCCCTTTCTGAATTCCGTATTCAAGGCTTAATGCAAAAATTCCAACAAAATCAATTACCGGTGAAATCGGTTTACGCGGAATATTTGCATTTTGTGGAATTAAATCGACCGCTTGTTAGCGAGCAGGAAGCAAAATTAAAAGCATTGTTACATTACGGACCGACCTTGGCAGAACACGATGCCAAAGGCGAAACCTTTATCGTGATTCCTCGCGTTGGCACGATTTCTTCTTGGTCTTCTAAAGCGACGGATATTGCACATAACTGCGGTTTAAATGAAGTAGAGCGTATTGAGCGTGGTTTGGCGTATTATTTTGAGTTAAGCCAACCGCTTGATGAAAAAACAACAGAAAAATTGACCGCACTTTTACATGACCGAATGATGGAAACCGTGGTGCATAATCCAGAAGACGCTGAGATTTTATTCCGCCATCAAGATCAGAAACCGTTTAAAACCGTGGATATTTTGAAAGGCGGACGTGAAGCCTTAGTGACAGCCAATGTAGAATTAGGCTTGGCACTGGCAGAAGATGAAATTGATTATTTGGTGGAAAACTTTACCCAATTAGGACGAAATCCGCACGATATTGAACTTTATATGTTCGCGCAAGCCAACTCTGAGCACTGCCGCCATAAAATCTTTAATGCGGATTGGATTATTGATGGCAAAAAACAGGATAAATCCCTGTTTAAAATGATTAAAAATACCTTTGAGAAAACCCCTGATTTCGTGCTTTCAGCTTATAAAGATAATGCAGCGGTGATGGAAGGCTCAAAAGTTGGCCGTTTCTTTGCAGATCAAGATGGGCAATATCGCTATCACAATGAAGATGCACATATCTTAATGAAAGTGGAAACCCACAACCACCCAACCGCGATTTCGCCATTCCCTGGTGCCGCAACAGGTTCAGGAGGTGAGATTCGTGATGAAGGTGCAACGGGTCGTGGTGCCAAACCTAAAGCAGGTTTAACTGGTTTCTCCGTATCAAACCTCGTCATTCCAAACTTTGAACAGCCTTGGGAAAATCCACTTTCCAAACCAAACCGTATTGCTTCAGCCTTAGATATTATGATTGAAGGTCCATTAGGCGGCGCCGCATTTAACAATGAGTTTGGTCGTCCTGCGTTATTAGGCTATTTCCGTACCTATGAAGAGAAAGTCAACAGCTTCAATGGCGAAGAAGTGCGTGGTTATCACAAGCCGATTATGTTAGCGGGCGGTATTGGTAATATTCGTGGCGAACACGTTCAAAAAGGCAAAATTCCAGTCGGGGCAAAATTGATCGTATTAGGCGGCCCAGCCATGAACATCGGCTTAGGCGGTGGCGCAGCTTCTTCTATGGACAGCGGGAAATCAAAAGAAGATTTAGATTTTGCCTCTGTTCAACGTGAAAACCCAGAAATGGAACGCCGCTGCCAAGAGGTGATTGATCGCTGCTGGCAATTAGGTGATGAAAACCCAATTCTCTTTATTCACGACGTGGGCGCGGGTGGTTTATCCAACGCGATGCCTGAATTGGTGCACGATGGTGAACGTGGCGGTAAATTTGATTTACGCTCAATCCTTTGCGATGAAAAAGGCATGTCACCATTGGAAATTTGGTGTAACGAATCGCAAGAACGTTATGTCTTAGCCGTTGCGCCAGAAAAACTCGAATTATTTACCGCACTTTGTGAACGTGAGCGCGCGCCGTTTGCGGTCATTGGTGAGGCAACGGAAGAGAAACATTTAACCTTGCACGATAGTCATTTCGACAATAACCCAATTGATTTACCAATGAATGTGTTATTAGGCAAAACCCCGAAAATGACCCGTGAGGTTTCGTCAAAAACTGTCGAAAACCGACCGCTTGCAACGGAAAATATTCAATTAAAAGAAGCCTTCCATCGCGTATTGCGTTTACCGGTGGTGGCAGAAAAAACTTTCTTAATTACCATTGGTGACCGTTCGGTAACCGGTATGGTGGCGCGCGATCAAATGGTTGGCCCATGGCAAATTCCGGTGTCTGATGTGGCGGTCACAACTGCATCATTAGACAGCTATCACGGTGAAGCCATGGCTATGGGTGAACGAGCACCTGTAGCGTTATTAGACTTTGGTGCTTCTGCACGTTTAGCGGTGGCTGAATCTATCACTAACATTGCGGGCACTAACATTGGCGATATTAAACGTATCAAACTTTCTGCAAACTGGATGTCTGCAGCGGGTCATGGTGGTGAAGACGCTGGCTTATATGAAGCGGTGAAAGCAGTCGGTGAAGAACTTTGCCCTGCATTAGGTATCACTATTCCAGTGGGTAAAGACTCTATGTCGATGAAAACCACTTGGGAAGAAAATGGCGAGAAAAAATCCGTCACTGCACCGCTTTCTTTAGTGATTTCATCTTTTGCGCGCGTGGAAGATGTTCGTAAAACTGTCACACCTCAATTGCGCACAGACAAAGGTGCAAGTCGTTTATTGTTGATTGATTTAGGCGAAAGAAAAAATCGCTTAGGCGCGACCGCACTTGCGCAAGTGTATAAACAATTAGGTGACAAACCAGCCGATGTGGTGAACGTAGCCAAACTGAAAAATTTCTTCGATGCAATGCAAGTATTGGTGGCAGAGCGTAAATTATTGGCTTACCACGACCGTTCAGACGGTGGTTTAATTACCACGCTTGCAGAAATGGCGTTTGCGGGTAACTGTGGCGTGGATGTGGATATTTCTCCGTTATTCGATAGCGGAAAAGGATGGGCGCTTGAGCTCGGTGCGGAACACTATGCGCAAGAAATTTCCGAGTTAGCCATTTTATTTAACGAAGAATTAGGCGCGGTGATTCAGGTATTAGAGGCGGAACTTGACGCTATTTATACGGTGTTGAAAACACATGGATTAGAGGGAATTACCTACGACATCGGCAAGGTTAGCAACGATGATCGCATTGTGATCCATCAATTCGGAAGGGAAATTTTGGATGAAAAACGCTCTGAATTGCGTGGCATTTGGGCAGAATTGACCCATCAAATGCAACGCTTACGCGATAACCCAGAATGTGCTGACCAAGAATTTGAAGCGAAAAAAACGACAGACAACAAAGGTTTATCGGCTTACTTAACCTATGATGTAAATGAAGATATTGCTGCGCCGTACATCAGCAAAGGCGTGAAACCGAAAGTAGCCGTATTGCGTGAACAAGGCGTAAACAGCCATGTTGAAATGGCGGCAGCGTTTGACCGCGCTGGCTTTGCGGCGATTGATGTTCACATGAGTGATTTAATGACAGGCCGTTACAACTTAAACGATTTCAACGCAATGGTGGCCTGTGGTGGCTTCTCTTACGGTGACGTATTAGGCGCGGGCGGCGGCTGGGCGAAATCCATTTTATTTAACCCACAATTACGCGATCAATTTAGCCAATTCTTCGCCAATGAAAACACCCTTTCATTAGGGGTATGTAATGGCTGTCAATTTATCTCCACCCTTGCGGAAATTATCCCAGGTGCAGAAAACTGGCCACGTTTCGTGCGTAATAAATCAGAACGCTTTGAAGCGCGTGCCGCGATGGTGAAAATCAACGACACCAACTCATTGTGGTTTAAAGGCATGGCAGGTTCACATATGCCGATTGCCGTTTCTCATGGTGAAGGACGCGTAGAATTCAAAACACCTGAGAATTTGACCGCACTTCAAGCGCAAAACTTGATTGTGGCGCAATATATCGACAGCCATTTAAACGTGACTGAAACTTATCCAGCCAACCCAAATGGCTCGGTATTAGGGATTACCGCGATTTCTAACGTGGACGGTCGTATTGCTGCGATGATGCCACACCCAGAACGTGTATTCCGTGCCGTGAGTAACTCATGGTATCCAGAAGATTGGTCTGAAGATGGTGCTTGGATGCGAATTTTTAGAAATGCGAGAATAAATTTCAAATAATGTGAAATTGCTCACAGAAAATTAATACAAAATAAGAGATACTGAGTGAGTCAGTATCTCTTTTTTATACTGAATAATTCTTGGATATTTTGTCCGTAATATCAATTGAACTATATGAGGAGTTCTTAATGAGTAGTTTAGTTACATTGCTAGCTAATATTGTTGCGCCATTGCAACGTCAATTTATTAACTTTATCCGCATTGCTATTTGTGTAGTGATGGTTTGGATTGGTGGCTTAAAAGTTTGCCAATATGAGGCTGACGGTATCGCACATTTTGTGTCAAATAGCCCTTTCTTAAGCTTCCTTTACAAAAATGGAGCGAACATGGTAGAAAATGATAAGGGTGTTTTAGTAAAAGAATATACCTTATACAAAAACCCTGAAGGCAAAATGGTCGCTAAAAATATTGAGTGGCATAAAGCTAATGGCACCTATACCGCTTCTTATATTATTGGCGCGATAATCGTCACCATTGGTATTTTAGTATTAGCAGGGATTTGGTCTCCAACATTAGGTTTATTCGGAGGTTTACTCACCTTTGGCATGTCGATAGTCACGCTGTCTTTCCTGATATTTACGCCAGAAACCTGGGTGCCGAATTTAGGCGGGGACTTCCCAACACCTAATTATGGCTTCCCATATCTCTCAGGTGCTGGCCGACTCGTGATTAAAGATATTATTATGATGGCAGGCGGTTTAGTTGCTGCAGCAGAATGTGCAAAACGCTATTTAAATAATAAAAAACAATTTGCTTAATTGCCTTATTTTAAAAGGCTTGCTGAGATAAATGGCAAGCCTTTTTTGTTATTAAAATATAAGAGCTTAATAACAAAGAAGGGATTAATAACATTCAAAAGCTAATTGTAGCGATGAGATTCCTTCTCGAGCATGAACTAATATGGTAAGAAACGAGGTATTCTGTTGATAGATTGGAAATGTTGCTTAGATGAGAATTTTTAAAATGTGAAGGTGAGCCAAGAGTGAAATGGTATTATTTTATTAGTTTTTTCTTATGAATTGTTTTTAAAATTATTAGACGTTAGATTCTAAGTAGATTAAACTGTATCCTAGTTGAGTTATGGGTGAGCAAAGACAAGTTTTATGCGTAGTTTCTTATTAGAGTATGAAAAAAGGGAAAAAGCTTCTGAAAATACTGAGATTGATATCCACATCAATCTGTGGGGTGTAAATGCTCAAAAATCTGAAAATGCTCCAACGATGATTTTTGATTTTGGTCTTATGATCGAGGATATTAAAAATATTAGTGAGATTATACTGTATTGCCCGTTTCATATAGATAAAGTTGAAGATTTGGGAGGTAAGTTATCTCAAAAACCAGATCTTATTGAAGCTATCTTTAATGAGGATTGTGAGGTTTTATCTAAAATTCATCCTAATAGAACCAAAATTACTAAAAGAGGTGATAACTTTAAATCTATTAGTGATAAGGGTAAGGCATTCATATTATATAAATTAGACGAGTCATTAATTAATTTTTCTGATCAGCATGAATATGGAAAATTAAAAATTAATGTTAAACATATTTTATCTGGGAATGAAGAGCTTTTTTCTGAATTAAGTGAAGTTAAAACTTATTACTTTAGAGTAAGAGTATATCCAAAAATTAATGACCCTATTTATATATTAAAGCGAGAAAATGAAGATGCAAACATACTACAAAATCTATCATTAAGAATAACTGAAATTATAGATTTTAGAATTAATGATTTTAGAGCTATAACAGATAATATGAAAGAAGAGGTTTTTAGATTAAATACCTTTAATATAAGTAGCATTCATTATTTAATAATGAGAGACTCGACTGATGAATTTATTTCTGGTTCTGATAGCTATAAGAGTCGGCTTTTAGAAAGAGAAGTTTGGAAGGATTATATAGCTTTAGATAACAATGATGTAATTGCATATCATTTTAAAGAAATTTCAGAAAAAAAAGGTGTAAATTATATATCTTCTTTTACGAACCTTTCAAGATTTAAATATCCTTTGAATATTAAGAGAAGACTTGCTCCTTATATTTTGGCTATTATGACAATTTCAGTGGCTGCTAATATAGTTTATGGTTTTTTAGGTTGGGTTTGTAGTTTTTTATCTAAAGTTAAGTTCGGAGGCTAACTATGAATTATCAAATAATTAGATATTCAGATATAAATCCGGAAGGTTTAAAAAAAGTATTTAAATCCTTGTCATTAGAATATTTAGAAGGCACTTCCATTATTCATGGAAAATCTCAGGTTGAGTTTTTTTTGAGAGAGTTGGCATACCCTAATATTGATATTTGGTATCAAAAAATTATTGCAGAAATAAATAATGATCCCCAAAGTAGAGAAATGTTTATTTGTTTATCTAATGAGGAAAATTTATTATCTATATCAGGTCTAATGATATTGAAAAACTCATGTGATGAGAAAAAAATTTGCACATTGAGAGTGAAAGAAAATTATCAAAAAAGAGGCATTGGCTCCGAACTCATTCAGAAAGCATTCGATTTTTTGGAAACAGACAAACCATTGATTACAGTTCCAGAAGAATCTGTAGAGGCCTTTTCAAAAATTTTTAATAAATATGGTTTTGAAAAGAAAGATGAAATCCCAGATTTATATCGGAAAAACAAAATTGAACATATTTATAATGGTTTTTTTAAATGAAGGTTTTGATGTCAATTAAACCCAAGTATGCTAATAAAATATTTACAGGTGAAAAACTGTATGAATTAAGAAGGAAGATTTTTCAGAAAAAAGTAAGCTCTATAGTAGTTTACTCATCTAGTCCAATAATGATGGTTATAGGAGAGATTGAGGTAGAGGATATTATAGCAGGAACTCCAGTAAGTATTTTTCAACAATTTGAAGATAAAATTTGTATTTCTAGGGATGATTATTTTAGTTATTTTAATAATACTAATATAGCTTATGCCATAAAAATAGGGAGAGTTAATAAATACCATGAACCTAAAAAATTAAGTGATTTTGGTATAAAGAGAGCACCTCAATCATATATTTATCTTCCGTTTGTAGAAAATAGCTCCTAATATATTTTTTCCAAAATCGACATTGATTTTTTAGTAAAAAAAGCGGTCAAAAATCACAACGAATTTTGACCGCTCTTTTTATTACTTTACTTACGTATTATTTTTGTTTTTTCAAAAACTCAACCCAGTATCTGGGAAATCGGTGAATACGCCAGTTGCACCTGATTTATTCAATAACGCATCGTACATTTGATTTACGTCAGTGAAGAACTGATAAAATACTTTTACGCACGTTGTATGGGTGCAATTACACTTTGTATTGTTCGAGCTCTTCACTTGGTTATTTACTTCATTGAAGTTAGTTATATATCAGTAAAATGTTTCCTTATAAATCAAAAACATTTTTATCGCGCAGGATATGATCGTTTCCTTTGCGACGTAAGAAACCAGTACGATCAAAATATTCCATGAGTTGAACCGTCAGTTTTCGCCCAAAATTTAATCGATCTCGAATTTCATTTACTGATGCTTTCCCTTCTTTTTCTGCGATTTGCTTAATAAGGCGAGCATAGGCATAAATGTTTTCAGTTAAGAAAAATCTATCTTTTACGATGGGTGTGAGATACCCTAGTTTGCCTGCTTTATACATAAAGTTACGCATTTTGGATTCATCCATAGCCAAGGCATTTGCCATATCACGCACCCAAATTGCTTGTCCTTGAGCTTTTTCAAATTCATCGAGTACACTTGCCCAATATTTTTGTTCTTCTTGGCTAAATTGGATTTTATGTTCGGGTAAGTGAAGCCAACCTCGAGTTTGCTGTAATCTTCCCTCTTCTAACATTTCATCAATAAAATGATTGATCAAGTTTTCTGGCTGATTTAAAGCAGCCATTCGGTAGAGACGTGCTTTGCTTACACCAAGTTGATCATTATGTTGCTCGTGATAGGTATTAAGTGCGGTTAAAATTAGTTGTATTTTTTCTTTTTTGTAGTCTGTATTAAAGCACCAATCTTGATAACGTACGGCGCTACGTTCGGTAAGTGCATCATCTAGTTGTTTATTTGTGAGTTGTTCTATCCACATCAGTTTATGAGCTGATATTGCATTATGTTGAAGGATGAATGCAATTCGTTGGGCTGCATTTTCAGCAAGCGCTAAATTTGCCAAGAAGCTTAATCGTCTCTCTGTTCGTTTATGGCGTTTGGGTGAATCAATTTCTAATACGTGCGCACCTGCAATTAACGATTTAGCATCACCACTGCGTAAAATAAGTTTGTCTCCGAAAGCCAAGAATAAAGGTGAATCTAATATGATTTCAGCCAAAGTGCGGTCATTTTTAGCGGCATTTTTTCCTTGTAATAAGGTGAGCTTACCCGTAGTGCGACTCGCCCCGTGATAAATATGCACAGGTTGGCTTTCATTTAATGGTACTTCAGCCAAAATTTGTACACTGATGCGATCTGTTGGTGGGAGAGGTTCATCCTGCAATAACCAATCGCCTCGTTTCATTGGCGTGCGGTCTAAATCAGCATTTAAATTTAACGCTAAACGTTGCCCTGCAATACCTTGTTCGCTTGATGTATTTTGTGCGTGAATCGCTTTTACTCGAACTTTCTGTCCTGTGGAAAGGTAAATTTCATCGTTGACTTTCACTGTTCCTGAAAAGGCTGTGCCTGTCACTACGGTACCAGCCCCTTTTACGCTGAATACTCGGTCTATTGCGTAGCGGAAAGGTTTCTGAGTATCAGCTAATTCAGGTAGATTAGCTAAGTAATGACGTAATTCATTAATTCCTTGTCCCGTTTCTGCAGAGGTAACGAAGTAGTTAGCATCGCGTAAAAAACTATAATCTTGTTTAATTGTTTGGATTAACGATTCTATTTGCTCTGAATTTGTACGATCTGCTTTTGTGATAACAACAATAATTTCGTGGAATTGAAGTTGGCGTAATATTGCTAAATGTTCTTTTGTTTGTGCTGCAACGCCTTCATCCGCAGCCACAATTAACATTGCATAATGCACACCACCTAATCCTGCTAGCATATTTGATAAGAATTTTTCGTGCCCAGGTACATCAATAAAGCCAAGCACTTTGTTTTCTAACGGCAGATAGGCATACCCCAAATCAATGGTCATTCCGCGTTTTTTTTCTTCTGGTAAATGCGCGGTACTTGTGCCAGTTAATGCTTTTAATAACGCTGTTTTGCCGTGATCAACGTGACCTGAAGTAACAATAATCATAGTTCATCCAATGTATTTAATAATGTTTCAATATCCGCAAGGCTACGTAAGTCTAGCCACATTTTTCCGTTTTCCATTCGCCCAATAATAGGTTGAGAAAGTTGTTTAAAACGAGCTGAAAGTGCGGAAAGTTTTGCGTTTGTTTTTTCTGCAATAGTAACAGCCACGGAAGGGATTCTTTCCATCGGTTGTGAGCCGCTACCGATTTGTGCTTGGCTATCTTCAATTTGAAGCTCAAATTGTGAATTTAAGCGAGATTCTAACCGCTCTTTGAGACGCATAGCATTTATTTTGAGTTGTTCTAATGGTTGCGTGAGTAAGCGCAAAGTTGGTAACTTTTCAGTTAATTTTTCAGGATTTAAATATAAACGTAATGTGGCTTCTAAGCCTGCTAAAATGACTTTATCGCAACGTAATGCACGCTTGAGTGGATGGGCTTGTAATTGTTCGACCCATTCTTTTTTACCCACGATAATGCCTGCTTGCACACCACCAAGTAATTTATCACCAGAGAAAGAGACCAAATCCACACCTTGTGCGACTTTTTCTTGCACGGTTGGCTCTTTTGGTAGGCCATATTGGCTTAAATCAACTAATGCGCCGCTACCTAAATCAGTTATTACAGGCACATTCATTTCTCGGCCTAGTTTCGCAAGCTCTTCTTCTGAAACTGAAGAGGTAAAACCACAAATTTGATAATTGCTGCTATGCACTTTCATTAAAAAAGCCGTATTTTCAGTGATAGCATTACGATAATCTTTCAGATGGGTACGATTAGTGGTGCCCACTTCCACTAAATGGCATCCAGCTTGTTCCATTATATCTGGAATACGAAATGCACCGCCGATTTCAATTAATTCGCCACGAGAAATAATTACTTCTTTACCTTGAGCAAAAGTCGCTAACATTAACAATACCGCAGCAGCGTTGTTATTCACTATACAGGCTGCCTCAGCACCTGTGAGTTTGCATAATAATTCACTGATGTAATTGTCGCGATGACTACGCTTACCTTCATCTAAATCATATTCAAGCGAAACATTTTTTTGCATCGCAGAAAGCGCTGCCTGTTGTGCTGCTTCAGACCAAAGTGCCCGCCCAAGATTTGTGTGTAAAACTGTACCAGTTAGATTATGCACCGCTTTGATTTGTACTTGGTTTTGTTTTTGTAGGTGAGAATGAATTTCTACAAAAGTGCGGTCAAAATTAGAAAAATATTCAGGAAGTTGATTATTTTTTTGAATAAATTGACGAGCCTGTGTTAATAATTCTCGACATGTTTCCACGACTGCAGAGTGGCCAAATTCAGTAATGAGTTGTAACCCTTGAGAGGTTTTGAGAATCTTATCAACGGAAGGAAGTTGTTGAAAAAGTGCGGTCATTTTTGAATCCGTTTAAAATAACGTTGAATTGCCGATTAATTTACGCTAAAGTAACCTCAATTTCAACCACGGAAGGTCGTCATCTCCGGTGAGGTGGCAGGACTTCAAATCCTGTTGGGGACGCCAGCGTTCCCGGGTGGGTTCAACTCCCATGACCTTCCGCCAATCTATATAAATCCGCATAGATTCACTTAAATATCTCATCTTACAAGTAGGTAGCCCCATGTTTTCCGGAGAAACATTTCAACAACATACGCCAATGATGCAACAATATCTAAAACTCAAAGCAGAGAATCCAGATATTTTGTTGTTTTATCGCATGGGGGATTTTTACGAGTTGTTTTATGACGATGCCAAAAAAGCGGCGGCATTGTTGGATATTTCTTTGACGAAACGAGGTCAATCTGCAGGGCAACCAATTCCAATGGCAGGAGTGCCCTATCATGCGGTGGAAGGTTATTTAGCAAAATTAGTTCAGTTAGGGGAATCTGTAGCGATTTGTGAACAGATTGGTGATCCTGCCACAAGCAAAGGGCCTGTAGAGCGTCAAATTGTGCGAATTGTTACACCCGGTACGGTAAGTGATGAAGCGCTTTTACCAGAGCGCCAAGACAATCTGATTGCTGCGGTATATCAAGAAAAAGAAAAATTTGGATTAGCCACTTTAGATATGACCTCTGGCCGTTTTCAGCTTTGTGAACCTGCAGATAAAGCAACATTACGTGCTGAATTGCAACGTATTGCCCCAGTTGAATTGCTGTATTGTGAAGAATTTAATGAAATGGCTGCGATTGAACATTGCAAGGGATTACGTCGTCGCCCAATTTGGGAGTTTGAACTTCGCACTGCCATAACCTTACTGAATCGCCAATTTGGTACAAAAGATTTACGCGCCTTTGGTGTGGAAAAATCCCCTCTTGGCTTAAGTGCGGCAGGTTGTTTATTGCAGTATGCAAAAGAAACGCAACGTACCGCATTGCCACATATTCAAAGCATTAGCTTAATTCAAAATCAAGACTGCATTCAGTTAGATGCCGCCACGCGCAGAAATCTTGAATTGACACAAAATCTTGCGGGTGGCACAGAAAATACACTAGCATCTGTCTTGGATAAATGCGTTACGCCAATGGGCAGTCGCTTGCTGAAACGTTGGATTCACCAGCCTGTTCGTAATGTGGAAAAATTAAAACAACGCCAACAAGCGATTGCGGAAATTCTGAATTTTGATTTGGTCGATGAGCTCCAACCTTATTTGCAATTAGTCGGCGATATGGAGCGTATTTTAGCGCGTGTGGCGCTGCGTTCAGCACGTCCTCGAGATCTGACGCGCTTGCGCACGGCATTAGAACAAATTCCAGCATTGCGCGTGATTGTTCAACAAAAAACACCGCCATTTTTAACTGCACTTTTCAGCCAAATTGCCGATTTCAGCGAGCAGTGCGATTTATTGCAACGAGCATTGATTGAAACGCCTCCGCTTTTAATTCGGGATGGTGGCGTGATTGCAGAAGGATACAATGCGGAGTTAGACGAATGGCGTATGTTGTCTGATGGCGCAACGCAATATTTGGAAAACCTCGAAAAACGGGAGCGTGAAAGCACGGGTATTGATACGTTAAAAATCGGTTTTAATGCAGTGCATGGTTATTATATCCAAATTAGCCAAGGCCAAGCGCATAAAGCGCCGATTCATTATGTTCGCCGTCAAACCTTGAAAAATGCAGAGCGTTACATTATTCCTGAGCTCAAAGAGTATGAAGACAAAGTGCTTAAATCAAAAGGCGCAGCGTTAGCATTAGAAAAGCAACTTTACGATGAATTATTTGATTTATTATTACCACACCTAGGCGCGTTACAGCTGGCGAGCCTTGCACTTTCTGAATTGGATGTTTTAGTCAATTTTGCGGAGCGCGCAGACACCCTCAATTACGTGATGCCAACATTCTGTGATGAAGTGAGTGTGAAAATTGAAAATGGTCGTCATCCTGTCGTGGAACAAGTATTGAAAGATCCTTTCATCGCCAACCCTGTGGAGTTAAATCACCATCGTCATTTGTTAATTATCACTGGGCCAAATATGGGCGGTAAAAGTACTTATATGCGCCAAACCGCATTAATTACATTGCTGGCGTATATCGGCAGCTTTGTGCCGGCTGACAGCGCGCGAATTGGACCGATTGATCGTATTTTCACTCGAATTGGTGCGTCTGATGATTTAGCCTCAGGGCGTTCAACCTTTATGGTGGAAATGACCGAAATGGCAAATATTCTTCATCAAGCTACTGCGCAAAGTCTCGTTCTTATTGATGAAATCGGTCGCGGAACATCCACTTATGATGGCTTATCTTTAGCGTGGGCTTGTGCTGAATGGTTAGCCAAAAAAATCCGCTCGCTTACATTATTTGCCACCCATTATTTTGAATTAACCGCGTTGCCAGAACAGCTAGAAGGCATCGCCAACATTCATTTAGATGCCCTTGAGCATAACAACACCATCGCCTTTATGCACGCCGTACAAGATGGCGCCGCAAGTAAAAGTTATGGTTTGGCAGTAGCGGCTTTGGCGGGCGTGCCACAATCTGTTATTAAACTGGCAAAACAGAAATTGACACAATTGGAAAAAACATCAGGCCATTCAGTTGATCAACAAATTCAGGCATTACGTGAAGCCAATCACACTCAAGGTGAATTATTATTTGAACAAGAAACAGATGCACTAAGAGAGGCTATTGAAAAACTGGATCCCGATGATTTAAGCCCTAAACAAGCATTAGCATATTTGTATCAGTTAAAGAAAATGGTAAGTTAAAATATAGAGAAGAATGGCCACATTTCATAAAGCAAAATGTGGTCATTTGTTATGTTATAAATGAATAATAGGATAACTAATCCAGTTTTGGGGATTTAGTTGTAAGCCAAAAAGTGCGGTTAAGTTTATGTGTGTTTTCCTTTTTCTTTTTGAGCTGCGAAATCTGCACCTTTTGCTAACATTCTTAATTGTAAAATCACGCGTGTTTTGAGTTGTTCTCTTTCAGCTTTATTCATATCTAAAGCATTTGCTCCAGCGGTGAAGACAATAGTCACAATGCCTTCAGCTTGAACATATGCAATATATTGAGAATACTGATGCTTAGATGAAATATACTCTGCGAGTTCATCAACAAAATGTTTGATTTCGCGTGCGGCTGCAGTGCGAAATGCTTGGGAGGTACCAGAGCTTTCACGTAATAATAAGCGGAAAACATTTGTGCTGTTGGTAATAAATTCAAAAAATGTATCAACAGAAACAGAAATTACACTACCACCAGCATCGATACGTTTTCGCGCTTGTCGCATTAATTGACGCAAAATTAAACCAGCTTCATCTACCATTTCTAAGCCTAATTCATCCATGTCGCTAAAATGACGATAAAACGAAGTTGGCGCAATACCCGCTTCACGAGCGACTTCGCGTAAACTTAAGTTGGAAAAGCTTTTTTCCGCACTGAGCTGATTAAACGCAGCATTTACTAAGGCTCGACGTGTTTTCTCTTTTTGAATTGCACGAACCCCGGCCATTATTTTTCTCCGGCTAAAATTAATTTTACTTCACTGCTGATTGCACCAGCTACGCGTTCGTAGCGGTTACGTAAAGGTGAACCAGGTCGATAGACTAAAGCAATAGTGCGTGATGGTTCAGGTGAGTGGCAAGGAATATATTTTACACCTTTACGAGCACCTTCATTTAATACAGCAAGTTCAGGCATAAATGTGATACCTGCATTTGCAGAGACCATATTGCGCAAAGTTTCTAGGCTTGTGGCTTGGAAGTGGGCATTTTCTTTTGCGCCTGCCGTGAAGCAATAATCTAAAGTCTGATTACGTAAGCAATGACCATCGTCTAACATTAGCATTTCTTGCCCTTTCAGCTGATTCATAGACATTTTCTTTTCCTTTGCCCAAGGATGTTCATCTGATACGGCCAGTAACATTTTTTCGTTAAAAATAGGCACTTCAATAAAGGCTTCTGTTTCTGGCACGGTAGCTACAATTGCACAATCTAAACGACCAGTTTCAAGTTGTTCTAGCAATTGATGTGTTTGTGCTTCGTAGAGAAAGACTTCTAGATCTGGAAAGGCAACTTTTAGCGTTGGGACAATATAAGGTAATAAGTAAGGACCAACAGTTGGGATTAAGCCTATATGCAATGGGCCTGTCATTTCCTTACCTTGATTACTTGCCATTTCTTTCAATAATTTTACTTCACGCAACACGGTACGCGCTTGTTCTACAAGTAACATACCTGATTGTGTGAATAATACTTTACGGCTGGTTCGTTCTAATAAAATAATGCCAAGTTCATCTTCAAGCTTGCGAATTTGACCACTTAAAGTTGGTTGGCTGACATTGCAAGAATCGGCAGCGCGGCGGAAATGTTTATATTCTGATAAGGCTACAAGGTATTCTAAATCTCGGATATTCATTTGATTCTTCCTATAGAAAACTTCAATTAAAAAAATAGAATTAATTGATTGTAACTATACCATAAATTTCCCTATAATCCAGCGCATTCAAATTAAATCAACAACCAATAGGAGAATAATGATGATGTCTAATATGGAAGGCAAAAAAGTCCCTCAAGTGACATTTCGCACTCGTCAGGGTGATAAATGGGTTGATGTAACTACCTCTGAATTATTTGATAACAAAACAGTGATCGTGTTCTCATTACCGGGCGCATTCACTCCAACTTGCTCATCATCACACTTACCACGTTATAACGAATTAGCACCAGTATTCAAAAAATACGGTGTAGACGATATTCTCGTTGTATCTGTAAATGATACTTTCGTGATGAATGCGTGGAAAGAAGACGAAAAATCTGAAAACATCACTTTCATTCCAGATGGTAATGGTGAGTTTACAGAAGGCATGGGAATGCTTGTTGGTAAAGAAGATTTAGGTTTTGGTAAACGTTCTTGGCGCTATTCTATGTTGGTGAAAAATGGCGTAGTAGAAAAAATGTTTGTTGAACCAAATGAACCGGGTGATCCGTTCAAAGTTTCTGATGCAGACACAATGTTAAAATATCTTGCGCCACAGCATCAAATTCAAGAATCTATTTCAATCTTCACTAAACCAGGTTGTCCGTATTGCACAAAAGCAAAACAACTTTTACATGATAAAGGATTAAGTTTTGAAGAAATTGTATTAGGCCATGATGCTACTATCGTGAGTGTACGCGCGGTTTCTGGTCGTACTACTGTTCCACAAGTGTTTATTGGTGGTAAGCATATTGGCGGTAGCGACGATTTGGAAAAATACTTTTCATAAGCAGGCAAGTATTTAGCTGATTATTATTTGGGAATGTAATTTAAAGGGCGCATAATGCGCCCTTTTTATTTGTACGAATTTATTGCAGAAATTAATAATGCGGTGGTGGCGTTTCTTCCGCTTGGCTTGCAATATTTGTGGGATGAAAATCTTTTAATTTACTTGCCACATAGCGTAGCTGAACTTGCATTTTATCAAGCGCAAATTGTTGTTGAACTAATGCATGATTCAGTTCGTCTAATAGTTGCTCTTGAAACGCGATTTTGGTTTCAAGTTCAGCAATACGATTTTCTAATATTTGTTCAATGTGCATAAAATTTCTCTAAATTTTAAAAAAAAGTTGAGAATAGGTTAAAAGCGATTTAATCTAGCCTCAGAATTATTTCATTTATTATAAAGGATTAACGCATATGTTAAAAATTCAAAAATTATCTATCGCAGCATTAATGGTAAGTGCGGTGATTTCTGGCCAAGTTTTTGCGGAAGAAAAAGCGCTTGATGAAAAAGCTGCCTCTTATGCCGTGGGCGCATTAATGGGTGGGCAAATGAAAGATTTGGTCGATGCGCACAAAGAAGTGATTACTTATGATAATGCTCGTATCTTAGATGGTTTAAAAGATGCTTTAGAGGGTAAAGTTGATGTGCGTAAAGATGAAAATGTACAAAAAACTTTAGAAGCTATTGAAGCGAAATTAGTATCTGCATCAAAAGCAAAAGCAGAAGCCATTGCGAAAAGTGCTCAGGAAGAGGGAGATAAATATCGCGCTGATTTTGCTAAAGGCAAAGATGTTAAAACGACTAAATCAGGTTTACTTTACAAAATTGAAAATGCAGGTAAAGGTGAGGCAATTAAGGCTACCGATACTGTAAAAGTACATTACACTGGTAAATTACCAAATGGAAAAGTATTTGATAGTTCTGTGGAGCGTGGTCAACCGGTTGAATTCCAATTAAATCAAGTTATTCCTGGATGGACAGAAGGCCTTCAATTGGTGAAAAAAGGTGGAAAAATTCAGTTAGTGATTCCACCAGAGTTAGGTTATGGTAAACAGGGTGCCGGTGCTTCTATTCCACCTAATTCAACCCTCATTTTTGATGTAGAAGTTTTAGATGTAAATCCTAAATCAGAAAAATAATACTTCTAGTCATGGCACGTGTTTTTTTAATGCGTGCCACTTGTTATAAAACTCAGTGAATTTTGACCGCACTTTTAACCTCGAACCATGACATTAAACGATAAACAACCTTTCACGGATGAAGATCGCACTATTATTAATTCTTATATAGCGGTTGTTGATGGCGTTAGCGCGCTGATTGGCGAACACTGTGAAATCGTTTTACATTCTTTAGAAGATATTGAGCATTCTGCTATTTGTATTGCAAATGGCCATAACACGAATCGTCAAGTGGGCTCACCAATTACTGATTTGGCATTACGTTCACTCCGTAATATGCAAAGTGAAAGTGTTTCTAAGCCTTATTTTACTCGCACTAAAGGCAGTGTGTTGATGAAATCTGTCACGATTGCGATTCGTAATAAAGCCCAACGTATTATTGGTTTACTTTGTATTAATATTAATTTAGATGTACCAATTTCACAATTTGTACAGGCTTTTATGCCAACAGAAAAAACAGAAGAAACATCGGCTGTCAATTTTGCAAGCTCTGTTGAGGATTTAGTCAATCAAACTATTGAGAAAACCATAGAGGAAGTAAATACTGATCGTATGGTGGCCAATAACACTAAAAACCGCCAAATTGTCTTATCTCTGTATGAAAAAGGCATTTTTGACATTAAAGATGCAATCAATTTAGTGGCAGAGCGTTTGGATATTTCCCGCCATACGGTCTATCTGTATATTCGTCAAATAAAACACGAGCAAGAATAATGCGCTATGTACTTGCAGTTAAAAGCCCTATTTATGGTCAGCAAGGGGCTTTTTTAGCTTACCAATTTGCCAAAGCATTGATTGAAAAAAAACATGAGATCGCCCAAATTTTCTTTTTCCAAGATGGTGTGACGAATGGAAACGCATTAGTTTATCCTGCTAGTGATGAAGTCAATTTGCAAAAGTGTTGGCAAGATCTTGCTATGATGCATCAAATCCCATTGCACCTTTGTGTTGCCGCTTCACAACGTCGTGGTATCGTGGATACTTTAATGGCAGAAAACCCAGAAAACATCAATCTTGCTGAGGGCTTCACGATTGCGGGGCTAGGTGAATTTATATCGGCAACATTAAAGGCTGAGCGAGTCATCACATTATGAAAATTGCTTTTTTGTTTAAAACCGCTCCCCATGGCACCGCACTTTCCCGTGAGGGATTAGATGCATTACTTGCCGCAACGGCTTTTTGTGATGAAGAGGATATTGGCGTATTCTTTATAGATGACGGCGTGCTGAATCTTGTTTCTTATCAACAACCAGAACATATTCTCCAAAAAGATTTTATTCGCACCTTTAAATTGTTAGATTTATATGAAATAACACAACGTTTCATTTGTTCAGAAAGTTTGGAAAAATTCGGTATTTCGTCAGAGCAATGTATTATTTCAGCTGAAAAAATGGATCGTGCTTCTTTTATGTCCAGACTGAATCAAGCTGAAAAATTGCTGACTTTTTAAGGAAAATCATGCTTTATACTTTTTCACAAGCAGATTATGCGCAAAGAGAACTTGAGGGGTATTTTGCGAATATTACTGAGAATGATGCGGTAGTGTTATGGCAAGATGGCGTCTTGCTCGCAATTAAATATCCGCATTGTTTTGAACAATGCCCAGCTGAATGTCTGTTGTTAGAGCAAGATATTCTGGCAAGAAATCTCACCTCACTTTTACCTAGAGAAAGTAAAGTGCGGTCTATTACTACGCTGGATTTTGTGGCGATAACGCAGAAGTTTTACCCGCAATTAGCACTTTGAATTAAACTAAATTTGTCACAGTGTATTAAGCAGGTAAAGTTTTTTCTCATTTGTTCCCCATTCCCTTCTAGCCAGAATCATGCCTTACCTCTTTTTATTATAATCGGTTTAGCGGGCGTTTATTTTTTACGTTTCGCTCTTGGATGAGCCTGATCGTACACTTCTGCCAGATGTTGAAAATTTAAGTGAGTATAAATTTGTGTGGTGGAAAGGTTGCTATGCCCAAGCAATTCTTGTACCGCACGCAAATCAGAACTCGCTTCCAACATATGTGTCGCAAAGGAATGACGTAGTTTGTGTGGATTAAGATGGCTATTTAAGCCTTGACGAATGCCCCAAGTTTCCAAACGTTTTTGAATGGCTCGATGAGAAATGCGATTTCCAAGTTGGCTAACAAATAATGCCTCATCTTTTGGGTTAAATAATGCCCGCACTTTTAACCATTCTTGAATGGCATGCGAAGCATAACGCCCAAACGGCACTACACGCTCTTTGTTGCCTTTCCCGATAACACGCACTTCCCGCACACGGGTATTAATGCTGTTTAAATCTAAGCCTTGTAATTCAGATAAACGTAAACCTGAACTATACATTAATTCCAAAATAGCACGATCACGAATATCAATCGGCTCTTTGCTATCGTTGGCAAGCAACTGTTGAACTTGCTCGCCATCCATATTTTTCGGTAAATGCTTGCCTTGTTTCGGTGCGGAAATACCTGTGGCGGGATTCACTTTCAATTCGCCTTGTTGCACCAAAAAACTGAGAAATCGCCGTAGTGCCGATAAACGCAAAGCCAAGCTTTTTTCTTTTAAGCCCTGTTTTTTACTTTCCGCCAAAATAAAGCGCACCACACTGGGAGTCACTTGTGTCCAAGCGTGAATATCTTGTTGCGCTAAGATTTTGATGATGGCATCGAGTTGATGTTGATAATTGGTAAGCGTGTGAGGGCTCATTTGGCGTTCAATCCGCAAATAATCCCAATAACGATTTAACGCAGTTAGCATTACAAACTCAATTCAAATAAACGTTCTTTCGGGTTCAATTTAAACCCTTCCGATTCCAACATTGAATATTGATTTTGCGCTAATTCCGCCACTAAACGATTGGATTGCGTGAAATGCACAAAGTCTTTTGCTTTAGAAATCAGCGCCGCATAAATTTCTGTTTGTTGAACATGTTCCAACACAAAAATATCGGTGATTTGCCAATAGCGTTGTAATTGTAAAGAAGAAAGACGAGGGAAAAGCTGCACAAAGCCAATAGCCTTTTCATTCTCATCCACCGCAATAAAAAACAGACTTTCATTAAAACGCATACGATTAGTTAAAAAAGCCAAGGTGCGTTCTGGATTCTCTGCTTGTCCATAGGCTTGGCGATAGGCTTCAAAAAGAGGAAGAAGCACGTCAATATTCCATTGTTCAGCTTTGAAAAGTTTCATAATTGGTTATTTTTTATTGGTTCCATACAGGTAATTGTAGCTTTTTAGCACAAGATAATCATCTTTCTATGAGAATTTTTTTAATTTTATGATCTTCTGCAAAGAATCGTGGCGAAATTTTGGTATAGTAAGCAAGTTAATTTTATCAATTATGGAGAAACAAAAATGGCACGTCGTCCTTTAGTTATGGGTAACTGGAAATTAAACGGTTCCAAAGCGTTCACCAAAGAATTAATCGAGGGATTAAAAGCAGAATTACATGATGTAACAGGTTGTGATGTAGCAATTGCCCCCCCCGTTATGTATTTAGGTACGGCTGAAGCAGCACTTTCTGGTTGTGGTTGCAGCTGTGGCGGTAAAAATATAATTCAATTAGGTGCACAAAACGTAGATATCAATGTGAAAGGTGCATTTACTGGTGATATTTCTAGCGAAATGTTAAAAGATTTTGGTGCAAAATACATCATTATCGGTCACTCTGAGCGTCGTACTTACCACAAAGAAAGCGACGAATTTATCGCGAAAAAATTCGCCGCACTTAAAGAAGCAGGCTTAGTGCCAGTATTATGTATCGGTGAAACTGAAGCTGAAAACGAAGCAGGCAAAACAGAAGAAGTGTGCGCACGTCAAATTGATGCGGTGATCAACGCATTAGGCGTAGAGGCATTCAATGGTGCAGTAATCGCTTATGAACCAATCTGGGCGATTGGTACGGGTAAATCTGCGACCCCAGCACAAGCACAAGCAGTTCACGCATTTATCCGCGGTCACATCGCTGCCAAATCACAAGCCGTGGCAGACCAAGTGATTATCCAATACGGCGGTTCTGTAAATGATGCAAATGCCGCTGAATTATTTACTCAGCCAGACATCGATGGCGCATTAGTAGGTGGCGCATCATTAAAAGCCCCTGCATTTGCAGTAATTGTAAAAGCAGCGGCAGCAGCGAAAAATTAATTTTTAGTTAATTAGAATAACAAAAAAAGTGCGGTGAATTTTCACCGCACTTTGTTTATGAATTCAAGCAAACTATATTGCCAATTACTTTCCATTCGCTTGATCAAGAATTTTAGTCACCACTTTCAAATACTCAATCGCCAAACCCTGTTGTGCAACACTGGTGTTAAAAACTAAGTCTTCAGAAAGTACGCCGCAAGGTTGGTCTTTGGGTACTTCGCCATTTTCATAAGCCTCGAAATCCTCTCGCCAATCGCCCTCGAAGTAATAATGTTCTAGGCATTTCATTTTGGGCAAAAACGCCTGCCATTTTTCCAAAAACTGTTCTGCCTCGGCAAGAAAGCCATTTGCTTCATCTAAAATACTTTCCATTTCGGCAAGTTGGGATAAACGTTCTTTTGGTAGCATATTTTTTCCTTATTAAATAGTAATCTGGTCGGAGCAGATTGTATCCCACTTTCATCATTGAGGTATTTTATCTATATTTCAGGAAAATGGGGTTAAATAGATTAAAAATTTAATGTAAACCTTTGTAAAGTTTGGTAAAGATACTTTCTATTTAATTTGATAGCCTGTAAAATGCCGGCGACAATTTAAACAAGGTATAGATAATATTTAGTTGTTTATCTATTATTTTTCACAAGTCGAGCAATGGACTGACATTTATCTATTCAATTTTAGGAGAAAAACTAAATGAACAACATTTTCAAAGTAATTTGGAATCATGCCACCCAAACTTGGACTGCTGTAGGTGAATTGGCGTCAGCCAAAGGCAAATCAAAATCAGTAAAACTAGTAGCAATTTCTACCGCACTTTTTTCTACTGGAGTATATGCTGCGCAACAAGCTGCAGGAGGTTTAATCTCAATATCGAATAGTGGGGATGCTTCAACTGTAGCCAATGCATCTGGAGAAAATGCTATTGCTGTTGGAAGAGAAGCTGAGTCAGAAACCAATAATTCTGTTGCTATTGGTTCAAGAGCAGTTGTTCTTAAAGCTCAAAATGGTTTACGTAACGCAAATGGTATTGCTATCGGTACTCAAGCACGAGTTGAACCGAAACCCGATGGCACAATTGTAACCACATCTGTTAACGATGCCATGGCAATCGGTACACGAGCCCTGGCAACGGGACCAAACTCTATTGTTATCGGTCAAGACGCAAGTAGTGTGCGCAATCAGCAAGCCGCTGCCAACTATCAAAGTGGTGAAAATACTGTTGCAATAGGAAAAAATGCAAGCGCAGATTGGAATAATAGTATTGCTATTGGTTTGAATGCTAAAACCAACGTAGGGGATTCGATTGCAATTGGGTCTAATGCAATTGCTCTAACTAAACATGGCTTTGCTAACAACCTTAAACTGGCTTCTGTAGCCATTGGTCCAGGGGCATCTTCTATTGGCTCAGAATCATTAGCTGTTGGTCGTTATACAAAATCTGGAGCCAAGAACTCATCTGCAATAGGTAACCAGTCATTTGCTAATGGTGAGGGAAGTACTGCTATTGGCTCAAATACTTATACAGGTGGTCAGTCCTCTGTTGCTTTAGGTCAAGGAGCGAGCACTGGTTGGACGGGAGAATGGCATAATGTGCGTGATGTACCACGAGGTGGAGAAAGAGCTATAGCTATTGGGGAAAATGCACATGGTGCCACAACAGATTCATATGCGTTTGGTGCTAATTCATTTGCTGGTGCTATCCGTAGTACATCAATGGGTAGAAATGCCGTCAGTTATGGTAATCAGGCTTTAGCTATAGGTTCTTCAGAACAGAATGGGTTCGGCGCGATAGCTATTAAGAATAATTCAGCTGCATTTGGCACACACGCCCGAGCTATTGGGGTACAAACTATTGCATTAGGTTATAATGCAAGCGCTGGTTTAACCAAAGAAAGTGCGGATGCTTTAGAAACAGCTTATAATACTTATCGTACAGCCTATAATACTTATCATAATTTGAAGAAAACACAATCTGATAAGAAAACGTCTTACGAGGCAGAAAAAACTGCTGTTTCAACCTATGCTACTAATCTAAAAATATTCGCCCATAAATATGGAAATGATGGCTCTTTACAAAGACTCGGGGCAGAATTTGAAAAAGCCTTCAATGATGCTAATGCGGGCATTAAATATAGTGAATTAACTAAATTTACAGAAAAATTAACCAAAGAGCCTAGCGATTCAAGTGTTGAGCTTGCTATTGCTAATAAAGAACTTATCAAAAAGATTGCTGGTATAGGAGAAACTGGAGTTGGTGAGAAAAACGAAAAACTAGCCCATCTTGTAACATTAGCAAAAAACTTAGCAGAAAAAATTACAAAGGTAGAAGATGCGAAAACTGCTTTAGATAAAGCTACTGAAGCCCAAAAAACTGGGAAGACAGTATTTGAGAAAGCAGAGAAGGCTTTCACTGAAAATCAGAAATACAAAGATGGTAAACAAGATGCCATCGCAATCGGCGCATCTTCTGAAGCTGCTGCAAAAAACGCGATTGCCTTAGGGGCTAGAAATATTGTTTATAGCGGTAACTCTGGTGCATTTGGTGTGGATAACAAAATTTATTCACAAAATGCCTATGTACTGGGCAATCATGTGGAGGTAAGACCAGGTTATAACAATGCTGTAGTGCTTGGTGCAAGCAGCGATGGAACACCGACAGTGAAAAAAGTTAACTCTGCCAATGTAAATGGTCTTGTTTATGCTGGTTTTGAAGGAAACTTTGGTGGAACTAGCAAAGATGGCACAGTAGAAACGATTGACAATGATTTAAAAGGCCGTTTTGTTTCTGTTGGTTCAGCAACTAAAGAAGAAAATGGCAAAAAAGTTTACGGCGAACGCCAAATCAAACACGTTGCAGCGGGCGAGATTTCTTCAACCTCAACCGATGCGATTAACGGTTCGCAACTTTATGCAGTCGCTTCCGGCTTGCGTGATGCCTTCCCTGTGGTTTATACCGATGCAGACGGCAATAAAGTCGTGAAATATGGCAACCAATATTACCCTGAAGGTACGACTTTTGATGCAAACGGCGAGCCGTCCAGTCCGGCTGTAACCAATGTTATCGCTTCAATGAACAACCCAACCAACAAAGCAACGGGCAAAGCTGGCGATAACGTAACCTTGACCAACGTGGCACCGGGCGCGAATACTTACGACTTCGACGAAGAAGGCAACCCGTTAGTTAAAATCGGGGATAAATACTATGCTCAAGATAACGTTGAAAATGGTGTACCTAAAAAACCAGATGAGACAAAAACTCCAGCAGAAAAAGCCAAAAAAGACCCGTATGAAAAAGCAGCTACAGGCTTGGCTAATTTGGAAGGTTCCAAAGGCAGCAATGCCCTAACCGTTGCCGATGCGAATAAAATGGGCTGGGTGGTTTCTGCTAATGGTAACGATTATGCCGATAACGTAACCAATGCACGCCAAGTTCGCTTCAACGGCAAAAACGGTATTAAAGTAACGGGTAACACCGACGATGAGACCGGCATCCGCAACATCAACATCGAGTTGGAAAAGAGCGATGTGGTTAAAGCGGGCGAATATAAAATCGGCGATAAGACTTACGTCAATGTCGACGGCAAGCTTTACGACAAAGACAGTATCGATCCGAAAACAGGAAAAGAGAAACCGAATGCACAACCTTCTGACTATACTGTAGATGATAACGGTAATGTGACTAATACCAAAAAACCAACGGAAACAGTAGCAGTAGATAAAGGTGACAACTTTGTTAACGGCAATACCGTTTACAAAGCAATCCAAGAATCAGGTTGGACAGTAGGTAAAGCGAAAGATGCCCTTGCAAACAACAAATTCGAAGATAAGGATGAAAAAGTTAATCCGAATGATGAAGTTCGTTTTGCCGATGGCAAAGGTATCACCGTGAAAACTGCGACCGTTGACGCAATCAATGACAAAGGTGAAAAACAAACCACAACCGTGGTGAAATTTGACACTGATTTGCCTATTAATTACGCAAATGTGAAAAATGCAGCTGGTGATAATTTAACGCAAGCAAATGATGGTAAGTGGTATAAAGCAGCCGATGTTAATGAAAACGGCACGCTGAAACCGACCGGCGATAAATTACCTGAAGCTCAAACACCTGTGAAAACAGGGGCAACTTTAGCTGATGGCAAGTCAGACGCTACTAAACCATATAAAAATAAGGATGTTTATACTTACACAACAGATCCTAAGACAGGTGAAGTAAAAGCTACACCAAAAGGTTATGATGCAGCAAAACCTGAGAATAAAGATTCGATTGTGAAAGGTAAAGAGGGCGTTCAATTAAATAACGTTGGTTGGGCAGAAAATCCTGATCAAGCTGTGAATAAAGACCAACTTGATCAAACAGTGAATAAATCAGGCTTCTTTGTTCAACAAAACGGTAAAACAACCGTAGAAAACGCTGCAAACAAAGATGAAACTAATCCGACAAAATCTGAAAAAGTAACGCCTAATGATGTGGTTAACTTTGTAAATGGTAAAGGTACTACGATTAGAGCAGTAACTAAACGTGATGCTAACGGCGTGGATACCACAACGGTTTCTGTGGATGTTGATACAAGTAAATTAGATTTATCTAATGCTGCAGAGTATAAAGCAGAAGAAAATACAGGTATAACTGTTAATACAACTGCTCCTCAAAATGGCGGTAAAACGACTATTACTGTAGGGAATAAGTACTTCAAAACAAACGCTGATGGAGAAGAAGCGAAAGTTGAGGCTGATGCCCCTAAAGGCTCTGTTGCAATTGGATCTGGCGCAAAAGCGGGTAAAGCACATACGGGTAATTATAGTGTTGAGCCTTCAGTAAATGTTGCGGGAGCACCAACAGCAGCGACTCGAGTGGTATCTTTAGGTAGCAAAGGCAACGAAGCTCAAATTCAAAACGTTGCAGCGGGTGTTGTGTCTGAAACCTCAACGGATGCAGTAAATGGTAGTCAATTACACGCAACTAATGTTCAAGTGAATAAAAATGCACAGAATATTAATCGCGTTGAAGGCAAAGTTAATAATCTTAGTCAGGTTATTAACAATCATGCAGGTGAACTTAACCGCCTAGACAGAAAAGTCAATAAATATGGCAAAGAAGCTCGTGCTGGTATCGCTGGCGCAAATGCAGCAGCAGCATTACCACAGGTTTACACACCAGGTAAATCAATGGTTGCGGCTTCGGCTGGTACCTTCAAAGGCCAAAATGCGGTAGCTGTGGGCTATTCTCGTGCAAGCGACAATGGCAAGGTGATCTTAAAACTTCAAGGTAACGCAAACACCAGTGGTGATGTCGGTGCCGGAGTGGGCGTAGGTTACCAATGGTAATAGCGTAATCGTTTATGATGGGATTTTCCCATCATGAATAAATCCCAAAAGTGCGGTGAAAATTCACCGCACTTTTTTATTTTCTTAGCTTCACCAATTCCACTTCGTGATTTTCCCCTTTTTTTAGAATTAAATTGGCGCGTTCTCGTGTTGGCAATATGTTCTGATTAAGATTTAATCCATTAATTTCATCCCAAATTTTGCTTGCTGTGGCAATGGCTTCTTCTTTTGATAACTTCGCATAGTGCTTGAAATAAGAATTAGGATCAGTAAAGGCACTTTCACGGAATTTTAAAAATCGTTTGATATACCATTCTTTTAATAAATGTTCTTCTGCATCAACATAGATGGAGAAATCAACAAAGTCAGACACGAAGGTTTGATTTGCTTTATTGTTGCCTGTTTGTAGCACATTTAATCCTTCTAAAATAAGAATATCCGGTTGATCGACAACATCAAATTTATTGGGAATAATGTCGTATGTCAGGTGAGAATAAATTGGCGCGTAAACGTTTCTTTTACCCGATTTGACATCAGCAAGAAAGCGAATGAGTTTGGGCGTGTCATAGGAAATGGGAAACCCTTTCTTTTGTAACAGATTATTTTGCTTGAGTTTCTCAAGTGGATAGAGAAAGCCATCAGTAGTGATGAGTTCAACTTTTCGCTCTGTTGGCCAATGGGAAAGAAGCGACTGTAATATCCGTGCGGATGTGCTTTTCCCTACAGCCACACTGCCAGCAATACTGATAATATAGGGAATTTTAGTATTGTTTCTGCCGAGAAATCGATGTAATACTGTTTGGCGACGTAAATTTTCATCGATGTAATAATTAATTAAGCGCGTCAGGGGTAAATAAATTGTACTGACTTCATCCAGTGAAAGTTCTTCGTTAAAACCTAGGAGAGGCTTAAGATCTTGCTCTGTGAGTTTTAACGGAACGGATTTACGTAATTCAGCCCATTGTGCGCGATTGAAGCTTAAAAACGGGGTTAATTGATTTGAAAATTCCATGATGTAGTGATTTTATCGTGAAATAAATGCGAGAAAATATACTCTATAAGATGAAATTTCGCATTGATTTTTCAGCATACTTCATGATTTCTGATTAAAAAATCACATTTTTGCTTGTGATTTAAACGAATAGGCAAAAAAAATAAATTTTTTAGAAAAAACACTTGTCAGGAAAAGTTTTTTCCATATAATACGCCTCACTTGCTTACGACACGCCGACTTAGCTCAGTAGGTAGAGCAACTGACTTGTAATCAGTAGGTCATCAGTTCGATTCCGATAGTCGGCACCATTCCTTCGTATCAAGTATTCATTTAGCGTGGAGGGGTTCCCGAGCGGCCAAAGGGGGCAGACTGTAAATCTGTTGGCTCAGCCTTCGAAGGTTCGAATCCTTCTCCCTCCACCATCTTTTAGATGAATCCTGATGGGACAGACGAATTTAGGACTTGCGGGCATCGTATAATGGCTATTACCTTAGCCTTCCAAGCTAATGATGCGGGTTCGATTCCCGCTGCCCGCTCCAAACGCTGATATAGCTCAGTTGGTAGAGCGCACCCTTGGTAAGGGTGAGGTCGGCGGTTCAAATCCGCCTATCAGCACCATCCTTCATTTCTCTCTTCCTTCAATTATAGCAAACAATTTTATTGGTTAATGTGGTTTAATTTACCCATCGATAACCGTGTCTATTTAGAGGGACTCTTTAAATGTCTAAAGAAAAATTTGAACGTACAAAACCGCACGTAAACGTGGGTACAATCGGCCACGTTGACCACGGTAAAACAACTTTAACAGCAGCAATCACAACCGTATTATCTAAACACTACGGTGGTGCAGCTCGCGCATTTGACCAAATCGATAACGCGCCAGAAGAAAAAGCGCGTGGTATCACCATCAACACTTCACACGTTGAGTATGATACAGCAACTCGTCACTACGCACACGTTGACTGTCCGGGACACGCTGACTATGTAAAAAACATGATTACTGGTGCGGCACAAATGGATGGTGCTATCTTAGTAGTAGCAGCAACTGATGGTCCAATGCCACAAACTCGTGAGCACATCTTATTAGGTCGCCAAGTAGGTGTTCCATACATCATCGTATTCTTAAACAAATGCGACATGGTAGATGATGAAGAGTTATTAGAATTAGTGGAAATGGAAGTTCGTGAACTTCTATCTCAATATGACTTCCCAGGTGACGATACACCAATCGTACGTGGTTCTGCATTACAAGCATTAAATGGCGTAGCAGAATGGGAAGAAAAAATCCTTGAGTTAGCAAACCATTTAGATACTTACATCCCAGAGCCAGAGCGTGCGATTGACCAACCGTTCCTTCTTCCAATCGAAGACGTGTTCTCAATCTCAGGTCGTGGTACAGTAGTAACAGGTCGTGTAGAACGTGGTATCATCCGTACTGGTGATGAAGTAGAAATCGTAGGTATCAAACCAACAGCGAAAACTACTGTAACGGGTGTTGAAATGTTCCGTAAATTACTTGACGAAGGTCGTGCAGGTGAAAACATCGGTGCATTATTACGTGGTACAAAACGTGAAGAAATCGAACGTGGTCAAGTATTAGCGAAACCAGGTTCAATCACGCCACACACTGACTTCGAATCAGAAGTGTACGTATTATCAAAAGATGAAGGTGGTCGTCATACTCCATTCTTCAAAGGTTACCGTCCACAATTCTATTTCCGTACAACTGACGTAACTGGTACTATCGAATTACCAGAAGGCGTGGAAATGGTAATGCCAGGCGATAACATCAAGATGACAGTAAGCTTAATCCACCCAATCGCGATGGACCAAGGTTTACGTTTCGCAATCCGTGAAGGTGGTCGTACAGTTGGTGCGGGCGTTGTAGCGAAAATCATCAAATAATAGATGTAGCGAAATAGTCTAAGAGACAAGTAAGAGAAAAGTGCGGTGAGTTTTCATCGCACTTTTTTGCATTTATATCGAGCCACTGGGAATAGTGAAGATAAAAAATAAGCTTTTGAGATAAAATCAAAAAAGCTTACTTTATATAGTTAGTAAGACAGGATTAATTAAAGATTAGTCCCATTTCTAAATCTTTTAGAAGATTGCTTTCAATTCTTAATTCATTCCATATTAATGGGTTTCGTTCTAAGTAACCTTCTTCAAGCGTTAAGAGCCAATTATTGTCAGCTCGTTGAGTTTGAAAGGTGAATGTTTTTAGATTTTCCGTGGCTTGACGTGATTTATTGAAAATTACCGCAAGACGGAGAATGCGTATAAGCGTGATGATATCTTGTTCATGATAACGAGAAGAGCGAAGAAATTCGTTTGGCTTGAGGTGACCAATATGCCAATTAACGAGGGTGGTGAGTAAACGTTGCTGTTCACGGTCAAAACCAGGTAGTTCGATATTTTGTAAAATATAAGCAGAATGTTTTTGCAAACTTTTGTGATTGATGACAATACCCACTTCATGCAGGCGAGCAGCCCAAAGCAGGATTTCTCGCATTTCTTCAATATATGCTTGAGATTGCCAATGTTGATATTGAGCACTTAATAAGTTTGCACTGTCAGCAACACGGTGAGCCTGTGCTTGATCTATATTAAATTGTTCACTTAATCCCCAAGCTGTGCGTGCACGAATGTCAGCAACTTGAAAGTTTTTTTCTAAGCTATAGATAACACCTTCACGTAGTGCCCCATCAGAATAACGCATCTGTTGAATATTTAATACCTCAAATACAGCACTTAAAATAGCCAGTCCGGGTACAAACACATCTACGCGATCAGAATTTAAGCCATTGATATTCAGTGAAGTGAAATGATTAGCTCGTAGCGTTTGAGCGATAAGGGTATTTAATCGTTCTGTGGTGATAATACCATTAGGATCGATAGTTGAGGAAATAACCTGAGAAACAGTTTTGATGGTTCCTGAGGAGCCCAGTACAGATTGCCAGCCAAGTTTACGATATTCAAAACCTAAATCTTCGATTTTATTTACCGCACTTTGACGGGCTCGTTGGAAATTTTCTACTGAAATAATTCCATCTTTGAAAAATTGAGTGGCAAAGCTGACACAACCCATATGGCGACTTTCTGCAATAAGCGGGGTAAAGTCATCACCTATGATCATTTCTGTTGAGCCACCACCGATATCAATTACCAGTTTACGGCCTTTTTCTGGCTGGGTATGACATACGCCGGCATAGATTGTTTTGGCTTCTGTTTGCCCACTGATAATATTTATTGGATATGGGAAAACGCGGGCCGCCTGACGTAAGAATTCATCATTATTGACTGCGCGTCTTAATGTATAGGTACCGACGACGTTAACATTTTCCATCGGAAAACCTTGTAAACGTTCTGCAAATAATGCCAAACAGTTTATTCCTCGAGTAATTGCTTCTTGATTGAGTACGGCATTTTCATCTAATCCTTCTGCTAGTCTCACTTTTTGTTTTAAGCGAGAAAGGACTTGAATAGAACCATTCACAATACGTGCAATAATCATATGAAAGCTGTTTGAGCCAAGATCAATTGCTGCAATTTCACGGACATTACCACGATGTTGTGAGGGTAATATTGCGTTATTCATAAAATTCCTAAAATTCAAATTGATAAAGTAAATCAAAAACCTGATTGGTGCTGGAAACAGATTGAAAATAAAGTTGTGGCATTAACCGATAACGTAGGGTTACTTCAGCGAGTCCATCAAATAATCCTACGCCGTATTTTATTTGTAGGCGGTTTGTTAAATTTCCACTTATTGTAACTTTAGATTTATCTCCTATCCCCGATGTGCCAAGATTGAGATCTTGGATACCGAAGGCTTCGCCAATACTGCCAACTAATTTACCGCTCTTGGATAATCCTAAGCCGAGTAATGCTGCACCAACTGAACCACTGGAACCGGCTTCACCACTATTTTCAAGAGAACGTCCTGTTAACAAATAGGAAAGCGCTTGATCTTGTGATTTACTTGGTTCACTAAAAATGGTGACCTCTGGGCTATCTGCAACACCAATTACTTTTACGCCTGCCGTGACTTTGCTGTCTTCCATGGCCTCAGGATTACGGATTGCTTCAATATTTAACATAGGTTGAGAAGGTTGCCCAGAAAAACTAATTTGTCCTTTTCTAATTAATAGATCTTGTCCGAAAGAGGCATAGCGTCCTTTATTTAAGTTAATTTGCCCGAATAGCCCTAATCGACCTTTTTCTTGTTTTACTGAAAGTAAGCCATCAAGATTGGTTTTTAGTCCGTAAGCATCTAAATGCACATCTTTTCCGATATTAATTCGTAAATTAGAGCGAATATCCATCCCTGATTTTGTTTTTGCAGCAAACTCACGTTTAATGAGTTCTTCTTTGCTCTTATTTGGGCCGTTTAGAATGACCTCATCTTCACTTACAGGCTCCGCAGTATCTGGTAGGCTATCAATTCTTATACGAGCCCAAGGTATATCGACAGTACCACTTAGATCTAATTCTTGTGGGGTAGCTTTTACTGTAATATTTGGACTTACGCGTAATTTTGCCATCGATGGAATATCAACGTTAAAGTTATCGGCTTGAGCGTTAATTTCTGTTGTCCAACGTTCAAGATTTGCCCAGTTAGCATGACCTGTTAAGTTTAATCGACTATCTGTAGTTTCAATTTTCCCCTGTAAAGTAGAGCGATTACCATTAAAATGTAAGGCTATGTCACCATTAGTAATATTGACTGGGGCCGACTTTAATTGGGTTCGTATATTGTGGAGAGTAAAATCACCGTTTAATAAGGGATTTTCTAAATGACCGCCAAGAGTGAGCTTTGATACGATTTCGCCATTCACGGATTCGCCATTACTCAGTAATTGATTTGCGATTGCTAAATTTAATCGCTCAACTGTAATATTGCCACCAAGTTGACGATTTTTGCTAAGATCATTTAGAGAAATATTACCGATAAGACGGCCTTGGTTATGCACGTTCATATCTGTTTTTAGTACTAAATTGTTATTCTGAATATCTGCATTTAGAGTGGCTTTAGGAATATCCAGTTTGAAAGTACGGTAATCAAGTTTATGAGCGAATGCTAAATGATTGCCATCGATTTTGACATTAAATTGAAAGGGTTTGTCACTAAACCATGCTAGATTACCTTGAGCCTGTAATTGACCTTGTAGATTTTCTTGTTCAATTAGCTTGTTAACTAAATTTAAATTAATACGTTTAAATTGGAAAGGAATATTTCCTTGTTTTCCCGCATGAAAATTTTGTGGAAAACATAAATCAATATCTGAATTCAGCCAGCAATGTGCGCTTATATCGGTTTGTATTTGTTTATTATCGTAAGTTATTGCAACGGATTGATTTGTTTTTATCTCACCAATAGGGGTATGGAATTTTACCTGTGAAATGGCACCCTTCCATTGTTCTAAAGTGCGGTCAAAATGGCCAGTAATTTGTAAATTAGCGGCGACGGGTTCACCTTGGGATTTAAGCGTTAACAGATGATTTTGTTCATCACCAGATAAGGCAAGATCAAGTAAACGGAGTTTAACACTTTCACCATAATGAAGTTGCTCAGCCTTAATATTGAATTGTCCTTTAGCTAAAGGATCGCTTTTGATATTCCCTTTCGCGCTCGCTTTAGATAATTGGAAACCTTGCAAGTGTAAATTAGACGAGACTAAATCAAGATCAAGGTTTGGATTGGTGAACTGACCAGAAATAGCCGCATGCCCTTTCACATTACCGCTTAAATCAGACCATAAACCACGCAAATTCGGTGCATCAACATCTAATACAAAATCAGAATGGTCATCTAATACCCCTCTTGCGTTAAGATGATTTTCACCATATCCAACCTGCAAATCAGGTACTGTTAGAAGTACATTTTGATTAAGTATTGCAGAGCCTTTTAAACTAATGGGTTTTGAAGACAGTGTTCCATTTAAATCAGCTACTGGCAGTTCCACTTGCCAGCCTTGAGAGCCAGCAAAACCACGCGAATGTAATTTGCCAGATAGTGTTGCAGGCATTACAGGTACATAAAAACCGATATTCATTTTTTCTAAATCGGCTTGTACATCCCAGTTTGCCCCCTCTTTCCAGTTTGCAGCCCCCACAAATTCACTTTTACCGTCTAACGAAGCTATCCCCAATTTATTTACGGTTACTTCATAAAGTTTGCCATCGGCATTAAGGTCCACTTGAGATGCGGGAATATAATTCATTCCATCTACACCCCCCTTAAGTTCAGCGTGATAATTCAGTAAATCCCCTGTGAGCTTAAGCGTCACATCATTAATTTTAAGTGGCGCCATTGTGTTTACAAAAGCGTATTGTCCTTTTGCTACATTTAATGTGAGGTTTAAGGGCATTTTGTCTTGTGCTAATTGCACTTCGCCATTCAGTTCAGCATCTAATATGCCTTTTGTTTTCAAAGAAAGTGCGGTGGATTTTTTCAATGATCCCGAAAGCGTAAGATCGATATCACTCGCTGGCAGAATTTCTTTTCCAGAGGATTTCAACGGCTCCAAATGGGATTTTAAAGTTAAATCTAGTGGCATATCGCCATCAAGTTGTAATTTACCTTGTGAATAAAGATTACCCAACGAGCTTTCTACCGCTAATTTTTGTAATTGCAGTTGGTTATCGACGGTATCCGCCTGTGCAATCAGGCTTGGGATTTCAATAGATTGAAGTGTTTCACCTTTTTCATTCACCGCTTGATAATGCCAGTTTTGGCCTTTAATTGCGGGGATGTGTAAATCAAAAGGAAGAATTATTTCTGATACATTGCCTAAAAAAGCAGGCGTTAAAGATTGCTCAATCGCATCCCAATCTACAGGCTTATTCGGCTGTTCGGCTTGCGGCTCAGGTTTAACTTCGGGCAATTTTTTTGAAATAACTGAAATATCGTTAATTTCAGTCGGCGCAATAGTGAAGCCTTTTTCATTATTTAAACTTACCGCACTTTTAAAATGACTGAGAGTAAGATTAGTCTGATCAATATTTACAGATAAATCTTGCACTGCCAAATTTTCTGCATTGATACTAATTGGCAAGGAAATGCGTTTCATTGGGCCAGATTTTGAATCATCAGGCGTAGATGGAGGCAGTAATGCTGTATTAATCGCAATCGTCGGTTTATTTAAGGTGAAATCACGTAAACAAACCTCACGTGAAAGCAAACAACCGAAATCAAGCTGTAAACGCGCTTGTGCAATATGAGTATCAATCCCAGCGGTTTGATAACGAACATTATTTAGTACCAAGCCATTTTGTAGTCCGCCTTCAATTTGCTCGACGGAAAAACTATCAAGCATTTTATCGGCAAGTTGAATTAAACCTCTTTGCCCCGCATCGAAAGAAAGTGCCCCTGCAACACCTAAAACGGGCACCAAAATGACCGCACTTCCGATACAAACAGCCTTGCGTACCCAATGTTTTTTGTTAGGTTGCTCAGGTGATTTTGGTGAAGTTTCTGATGGTTGTATTTGTTCTGTCATAAATTCACCTTAAATTTCTGTACCAAGTCCGATGTAAAATTGAATATTTTTGCTGTTATCTTTATCACGAATCGGGGTGGCAATATCAAATTTAATTGCGCCCACTGGTGATGCCCAACGGACACCAACGCCTGCGCCATAACGCAATTCTTTAGTCGTGTAATCATTAGCTGCTAATCCGCTATCTGCGAAGGTCGCCGCCCACCAATTCGGATAAACTTGATATTGATATTCTAAAGAACCCGCAAGTAATCGCGAGCCACCAACCAATTTTCCGTTTTTATTTTTAGGCGCAATTTTTTTATAGCCGTAACCGCGCACACTGCGATCGCCACCAGCAAAGAAACGAAGTGCGGGCGGAATTTTTTCAATATCCTTTGTATGTAAATACCCAACTTCAGCACGAGCAACGATACGGTGATTTTCCGCATAAGTACGAATCCATGCACTAGAGGCTTGCACTTTTACGAAAGACGCTTCCGATAACCAAACTTTGTTACCCACATCAAACGTGATTTTTTGTACGTCGCCCCAAGTTGCAAAAGAACCGCCACGTAATCGGGTGCGAGTAAATCCGACCGTTGGATAAAGGAGGAAAGTTTTATCGGTTATATCGGCTTGTGTAAAACTGTCGTATCGCGCACGAAGTCCGCCAAAATATTGCCAGCCATGCGCGTTGTTCCAATAACGTAACGCGGACAATGTAAGCGCTCTCGTATTGGTATCATTCTCTTTTTCACCTTCCCAACCGACAGAGTAATCATAGTAATAATTTAATGGATTTTTAAGTAGAGGCATTCGATAAGTTGCCTCTAAAGTTTGTTTTGGGGCAGAGAGATAAAGATTAGTTCGGAAACTATGTCCACGGCTATTAATCCAAGGTTTTGTCCAACCAATTTGGGTGTGCACGCCACCATCAGTTGCAAAGCCCACACCGAGTTCCATCGCATTTTTTTACGTGGATAAAGAATAATCTCCACATCCACAGTTTTGTTTTTATGATTAACATTAGGTTGAACTAATACTGAACTAAACCAATTTGAAGATGAAAAATCGCTGGTTAAATCCGATAAGTTATTCATTAAATACGGATCACCAGATTTAATATTAAGAATATTATTTAAGTAATCATCCCGAATTTGTGAATGACTAAAAGTAATATTGCCATAATGATAACGAACACCGCTATCAAATAACATTCGCCACCATGCTTGGTGGGTTTCAGGGCTGATTTCTAAACGTGAAATCTTAAATTCCCCATCAAAATATCCACGATTTAATGCTAAACGTGAGATCGCTGTTTTGTAATCATCGTAAGTTTGATGTTCAACCAAAACGCCTTCTTTTGGCAAGTTTTTACGTAACGCATCAAAATTTTCATCTTGTGCGGCTTCCCCTTCAATTTGCACATCAGTGCCCGCAATTTTTGTTGGCTCGCCAGGTGTAACATGAGCAATCAATAAATCACGTTTGCCTTGACGCTGTTTTCGTTCAAAACGCACGGAAGATTCATAATAGCCGAATACCCGCAAGCCGCGATCTACGGCTTTACTTACTAGGTGTTGATAACGTTCTGAGCCATCCATTTCTTCTTTATTGATGAGTTGAACATTAAGATCGGTATTACGAATAGCACGAAATCCACGGATACCTTGAATTTCAATATCCACCGTTTGTTCAGCTAAAGCAGCTAGGCTAGGAAAAAAAAGAAAAAGTGCGGTGAGTTTTAGAGGTTTTTTATTCATGCTTAAATGCTACTAGGTATTATCGTTGCACATTAGTGGCTATAGTCTACGGATATGTAAAAGATGATCAATGCTATTTATCATTTCTTGTCATAATTTTTATGCTTGAATGTGGGTAAACATTAATAAGCGGTTTCAATAGGTAATTCTGCTCGACACCAGCCATCAAATCCACCAATAATACTAAACACATTTTCATAGCCTTGTTCCACTAGAAAGGTCGCCACATTTTTACTACTTACTCCATGATAGCAACTCACAATAATGGGGGAGTCAAAATCTACTAATTCTTCGAATTGTAAAAAACTTTGGTTCGTTAAATGAAAAGCACCTTTAGGATGCGAGTAGGTAAAGCGGGCATCATCGCGAATATCGGCTAACACTGCCCCTTGCTGAACCATTTCCCACGCTTGTTGTGGCGTAATTTCTTTAAATGACATTTATAAACTTCCTTTTGCGTGCTGTTT
The DNA here is from genome assembly GCF_002998595.1 of Haemophilus sp. oral taxon 036. Classification (NCBI taxonomy): domain Bacteria; kingdom Pseudomonadati; phylum Pseudomonadota; class Gammaproteobacteria; order Pasteurellales; family Pasteurellaceae; genus Haemophilus; species Haemophilus sp. oral taxon 036. Next base: position 813,961 of record NZ_CP027235.1, on the reverse strand, counting down.
GTACAAACCATCAATCACAACAAGAATCATAGCGAGCACTAAACAAATAAAAAGAGGGTAACTTTCGGCGTCAATTTGTTCACCGATAAAAAACGACACGAAAACCATCATTATGGTTTCCACATAACCAAGTAAGCCAAGCAAATTCATCGGTAACATGTTGCTGGCAATGACATAAGCTATCAATGCAGTGCCACTAATTAATCCAAGCAATACAAGAAGTCCCCAAATATTAGGATTACTTTGTTCAACCACTGCGAAATCTGTTTGCAAAGCAAAATAAATGCTAATTGGGATTAGGCTCAACATCTCTAAACAAAAAGAGGCTAGATCACTATTTTTTAATGCTTTTCGAACGGAAAAATAGGTGGTATAGCCAACACAAATCACAATGGCTTCCCAAGAAAGCCCTCCTTTTAGCACGATATTAGAAATCACCCCCAATGCGGCAATCACGACTGCAATAAATTTGAATGTTGAAATACGTTCTTTAAAAATTAAGCGACCTGCCGCCACCATCACAATAGGCAAAAGTAAATAACCAAAAGACACACTCAATGAACTGTCATTATTCGGCGCCCAAAGAAAAAGCCACATTTGAAAACCCATTAATAAGCCGCAAAATAGATAGGGCAATGCCAAGTGCGGTTGTTTTTTAATGAGTTTTAAGCGATGAATCAACGCATTTTTCTGCTTAAACATAAACACGGAAAGGACAACAAAGGGAAACGTAAAAATCATCCGATAACCGAAAATATCCGTGCCACTCAAAGGTTTCAACAGCGTAGAAAAATAATACATATAGCCAAATAGAAATGAGGCAAGTAATGAAACGAGAACACCTTTAAACATAAGAAATCCTTATTCTAAACAGCTAATCATTCTATTCTAACATCGCCCAAAATGCACGGATTAAGGGCTGTTCGAGATTCCTTTTTTGGGTACAAATAACCAATTCAAAAGGCTCAACAGGCTTATCAAGATTAAGTCTGGAAATTTGATTATTCATTGGACTATTGTCAATGACTACATCAGGCAACATAGCTAATCCGAATCCCAATCCAACCATTGGAACAATCCCTTCATGCCCTGCAACGGTAGCATAAATTTTCGGATGTTTAATATGTTTCTCCCTCAGCCATTGTTCAATCCGTTGCCGAGCATGCCCTTCAACAGGGAAAATAAAAGGCATTTGCTGCCAATTAATGGGTTTTTCTTGCAGTAATTGTGTTGCCAAACAAGCCACACGCGGTGCAATTAAAGACAAGCTAATATCATCAATTTTATGAAATACCACACTGGATGGCAGATTATTAGGCTTACCCGCAATAGCGAGATCAACTTGTTGTGTTTGAATCAACTCTAATGCAAGCGCCGGATCACCCGTCGTCAGCTGAATTTCCACTTTAGGATAACGTTGGCGAAATTCTTTAAGTACGTGCGGAAGATGGCTATAAGATGCGGTTACAGAGCAAAAAAGTTTAATTTCACCGCAAAGTTCATCAGATTCATCTTTGAGCTGTTGTTTAAATTGTTGCCAGCTTTGCCATTCTGTTTTAGCAAATTGCAAAAACTTCTCGCCATATTCAGTGAGTTTAACTTGACGGTTATCACGAATAAAAAGTGTTTTCCCTAACTCGTCTTCCAACCGTTGAATTTGACGGGAAAGCGTAGAGGGGGACATGTGGTGTTGGGTGGCGGTTTTGGCGAAGTTTTTTGTGTCAGTAAGGTGAATGAATATTTGTAGGTCGTTAAATTCCATAACTTTTTTATCTATAGTAAAAATTAATTTCTTCGTTTTTAGTAGTGCCAAATCTCCCCTACCCCTCTTTGCTTAAGAGGGGAATTCTTTAGTCAATTACTAGAAACTGGCTCATTTATATTTTTATATCATAATTACTTATTTATATATTTCATTTGGATTACCGTAAAAATCAAGCAAAGAATCAAATGTTTCTTCAACATAAAAAACTTTAGTTAATGAGTTATAACTGATTCAGTTAGATTATTCATCACACCCATTAGCATATTTGATGTTAATTACTGTAAAGATAAAACGTCCGTCTTTGTGTTTTGCAAAGAACTACTCCCTCTTTAGCAAAGAGGGGTAGGGGAGATTTGGCACTACTAAAAACGAAGAAATTGATTAATAAAGGCCTAATCTCTATTTCGGCTCCTGATAATTGCAAAAATCGCAACATTACATTCCTATAATATCACTTTACGCAACCACAAAAAACTTTATAATCCAACCCACAACAAAAAATATGCAAACACAACATCATACAATTATTCACCTTACACAATTAAGGACAAAAAATGGCTAACTATTTCAACACATTAAATTTACGTCAAAAATTAGACCAATTAGGTCGTTGTCGTTTTATGGATCGCGAAGAATTTGCAGATGAAGCAAACTTCTTAAAAGGCAAAAAAATCGTTATCGTGGGCTGTGGTGCGCAAGGTTTAAACCAAGGTTTGAATATGCGTGATTCTGGCTTAGATATTAGCTATGCCTTACGTCCTGAAGCAATTGCTGAAAAACGTGCATCATTCCAACGTGCAACTGAAAATGGTTTTAAAGTAGGTACTTATGAAGAATTAATCCCAACTGCAGATTTAGTCGTAAACTTAACGCCAGACAAACAACACTCTAAAGTGGTTGCCGATGTGATGCCTTTAATGAAAAAAGACTCTGCATTTGGTTATTCACACGGTTTCAACATTGTTGAAGTTGGCGAAGAAATCCGTAAAGACATTACGGTTGTGATGGTTGCACCAAAATGTCCAGGTACTGAAGTACGTGAAGAATACAAACGTGGTTTCGGTGTGCCAACATTAATCGCAGTTCACCCTGAAAATGACCCGAAAGGCGAAGGCATGGCGATCGCAAAAGCATGGGCTGCTGCAACTGGCGGTCATAAAGCGGGTGTTTTAGAATCTTCCTTCGTGGCAGAAGTAAAATCTGACTTAATGGGTGAGCAAACTATCCTTTGCGGTATGTTACAAGCAGGTTCTATCGTATGTTATGACAAATTAGTGGCAGACGGTAAAGATCCAGCATACGCAGGTAAATTAATCCAATACGGTTGGGAAACGATTACCGAAGCGTTAAAACAAGGCGGTATCACATTAATGATGGATCGCCTATCAAACAGCGCAAAATTACGTGCATTTGAACTTGCTGAACAAATCAAAGAAAGCCTTGGTTTCTTATATTACAAACACATGGATGACATTATTAGCGGCCACTTCTCCGCAACAATGATGGCTGACTGGGCAAATGGCGATAAAGACTTATTCGCATGGCGTGAAGCTACAGGTAAAACCGCCTTTGAAAATGCACCAAAATATGATGGCAAAATTAGTGAACAAGAATACTTTGATAACGGCGTATTAATGATCGCAATGGTAAAAGCTGGCGTGGAATTAGCTTTTGAAGCGATGGTTGCAAGCGGTATTTATGAAGAATCAGCTTACTACGAATCACTTCACGAATTACCATTAATTGCGAACACCATCGCGCGTAAACGCTTATATGAAATGAACGTGGTAATTTCAGATACTGCAGAATATGGTAACTACTTATTCTCTAACGTAGCGACCCCAATTCTTGCAAAAGAAATTATCCCTAACCTTCAAAAAGGTGACTTGGGCGAGCCTACTCCAGCAGCGGAAATCGATAACATCACCTTGCGCGATGTAAACGATGCAATTCGTAACCATCCTGTTGAATTAATCGGTCAAGAATTACGTGGTTATATGACCGATATGAAACGTATCGCAGTTGCGGGTTAATTATTAAACCAGTAAAATTCAAGCCAACTTATTCAATAAGTTGGCTTTTTTTATAATCCAAAGGAATTCATATGAAAAATAATAAAATTTTTAACCGCACTTTTAAAGTGAGTTTGGTGGCTGTGGCGTTAGGATTAGTTAATTCGGCATGGGCAACAGATCTAACTTGCTCAAACTCAACAGGATGTCAGTATTCTTGGGGTGCATCACCTAATTGGACTTTCAACAAAAACCAACAAACATCAATTAGTGATGCAATTAATGTAACTATTACACCAGGAAACTACCAAAATATCGCTAAAACTGATATCGGAACTAGCACGCATGGAGGACAACCACTAGCCTCTAGTGATTCACTATTTGGTATTTTTGACCTTACTGATAGAAATAATCAACTTACTATTAAATCTGGTGTAAATGCCACACTTAAAGAAGACTACCCTTCAAGTTCACTTTTAGATATATCGGGGGCAGTTGCTACTTTAGAAAAAGGCTCAAAACTCATTGTTGAGAAAAATTACGCACAAATTCACAATATAACTGATGCTTATGGTGATTCAAGTGGCAACTCAGCGATTGAATCTCGTGGTGGCAAAATTAATACAGAAGCTGATATTGAAATAAATAACGATGGTTCTAGCGCAATTGAATCTCAAAAGACCTCTGTTATCAATTCATCCAATCATAGTATCAAGATGAATGGAAAGGGTGATATTGCCTACGCATTATATGGTGCAGAAGATATAGCAAATATCAGTAATGTACAAATTACTGGAAATCAAGATATGCAATTTGCTTTTGACATTGGTACAGATGAAGAGAATGCGCTTCAGACGATTATAGCTAATGGTTTAAATGTAACCCTTAACAATAAAAGTGGCTTATTCACCACATCAGATAGCGGATCGCAAACAATAACACTAACAAATTCGGAAAGTAACGCAGGTTATGGTTTACTCGCATTCCCATTGGGCGATGAGCAGTTAGTTAAAATTAATTTAGAAAATACAACATTAAATGCTACTCAAGCATTAATCTCGCTTAATGATAAAAACTTCCCTCTTGAAGCAGAAGATGAGGATGATGCATCTAATTCTACACCAGCTGGAGTCTATCATCTAAACCTTACTGCAAGTAAAAACTCCAAACTAACTGGCGCAATTCTTGAAAATCCAGATTGGCCCGTAAAAAATGAAATTAATTTGTCTATGTCTAATAGCCAATGGAGCTTCAATAAATCAAGCTCATTGAATAATTTATATGCAAACAATTCTGAAATCACATTTACCCCGACTTCTGAGTATAAAACATTAACTATTAAAGATAACCTCACTGGTTCCAGCACATTTAACCTCAATACTAATATTGCTGAAAACAAAAGCGATAAAATCGTTGTTAAAGGCACTGCTGAAGGTAATCATAAAATTGGTGTAACTAACCAAGGGGCAAATGTTGCTAACGGAAAAGTGACACTTGTAGAAACCAATGGTGGTAATGCAGCATTTAGCTTAACCAATGCCAACAATCGTGTAGATTTAGGTGCTTACCAATACTTCCTAACAAAAGAAGGAAATAATTGGGTATTAGCTAACTCTAAAAATGTGGTTACTCCAACTCCTCCTGTTGCACCCGTTACCCCAAGTAACCCTGTAGTGAGTCCAAGCAATCCAGTGGTGACGCCAAGTAATCCAATGGTAACTCCAAGCAACCCAGTGGTAACTCCAAGCAACCCTGTGGTAACTCCAAGCAATCCTGTGGTGACGCCAAGCAATCCTGTGGTGACGCCAAGCAATCCTGTGGCAGCTCCAGTTCTACCAAGTACACCATTACTCTCAGACTTAGCGAATGCACAAGTTTCTCTTCGCCAAGCACAATTGCTTTTAGTGGAAGATGATTTAAGCGGCATTCATCAGCGTCTAGGTGAAGTGAAAAACGGTGAAAAAGGTAATGTATGGGTTCGTAATGTGAATTCTCGCCAAAAATTAGCCGCACTTTCGACTGGTGACAGTGAAACTTCTGGCTTTAAACAAAACGTACATCGCGTACAAGTGGGCGCTGATGCTGCTGTAACTTATAACCTCCGTGTTGGTGGATTTGTTGGCCGCAGCCAAGCTAACGTTGATTTTAATGGTTATTACGGTGATGGCAAAGTAAGAAGCAATAGCGTGGGCTTATATGCAGCTTACCTTGCAGATGACGGTATTTATGTAGATAACATCATGAAATACAGCCGTTTACACGCTAATTCAGATCACACTGAAAAACGTCATTACAATGCTTATACGATTTCGAGTGAATTAGGTAAACGCTTTAGTCTTGCAAACGATTGGACAATCACACCGCAAGCACAATTAGCGTGGACACATATTTCATCACAAGAGAATGAAGATAGCTTATTTTCTGTGTATTCTCGAATTGGTTTACGTGTAGCCAAAGGCTTTGCATTAAGTAATGGTTGGAATTTACAGCCTTATGCAGAAGTGAATGCGATTACTAGCAAAAACCGTAGCAGCAAAATTCATTACACAAACAGTGCGCTTGATGTCGCAAGCAGCCGTGGACGTTTTGAAAGTGCGGTCGGTTTAAATGCTGGATTTGCCAATCATCGCTTTGGTTTAGAAGTAAGCCGTGCTGACGGTAAAAACTTTGACAAACCTTATGCAATTCAAGCGATTTATCATTATAGCTGGTAGTATCTTACTAAACATACCTCTTAAAAGTGCGGTGAATTTTCACCGCACTTTTGTTTGCCCTAACTAAATATTCAAATATCTTATAAATTCTAGACTCTTTTAGCTATTAAGAGAGAAATGAATTCGATTACTCTGTTGTGTATCAAGGATACCACGTGCTGTCAAATCGATGATTCATGATTATATTTCACTCAAAATAAAATAAAAAATATGAGCGAGATCACAAAATGAATACTTTTTATAAGTATGTAGAACCCTACAAATGTATAATTAAGTCGATTATCAATTTTAAATAGTTCAAGGATTGAGGAGAATATTTTGAAAAAACATACAATTCTTACTACAGCAAAAAGCTCAGTAGCCTTATTGCTCTTTACATTGCCTTTATCTTCTAACCTTGCCTATTCTGCCCCGTCCACAACGGGTGAAGGGAATATTGTCACAGGCGATCATGGCGTTGCAACTGGCTATAACAATGCTGTAACAGCTAAATATGGTTTGGCTCAAGGTAATAATTCAGTTGCAACAGGTGGCAATATTTCTCGTAAAGAATTTGATGAAAAATCAAACGAAAGAAAGCAAACGGTTGCTGATAAAAACAAAGCAGAAAATGAACTTTCCGATATAAATAAAAAAATTGAAGCCAGCAATAAAACTGCTGAAGATCTGAACAAAAGAATTAATGAAATAACAAATTTAATCAAACAATCTAACGATAAAAAAAATCAAGTTGTTACTTCACTGAATAATGATTTGGCTAATAAACAAAAAGAATTAGCCAAATTAGACAAAGAGCGGGAAGAGGCTAAAGAATACGCTAGTCATTATCCTTCAATCTATTCAGAGGATGAAAGTGTTTCGATAAAATTCCTGAAACAACTTAAAGAACTTGATTGGAATAAACTTTCGGACAATTCTGCAGGAACAACTGGAGTACAAAAACTAGCAAAAGACCTAAAAGAGCGAGTTGAGGCTGATTACCCTAATGTTTCTGAAATTAAAAAATTTGGTATAGATAAATATGAAATTATAGTTAATGGATATGATAACGCTAGAGGATCATTTGAATATAACGAAGAAAAGATAAAAGATACTATTAGATCTAGAAATAAACAATACTTATTTTACACAGGAGCTGGAAGAGATCTAAGTTCATACGCATCTGATCATGATGGCATTACAGATTTACTAAAAAATGTAACTTCTGTAGCTCCTGTAAAAATTACAAGCATCGATAACATACCAAGCCGAATTACAGATGACTTTTTTTCATCCCAAAAACAAGAGCGTTATGTGCAATTTTCTACCCTACTGAAAATGATAAGTGAAAATAATGTCATAAGTGATTTAAGTAAAGCTTATAAGCTTGATAAAATAAATTCTCAGAATTATTACAAACCAAATTACGTAGCAAATACTGTATTTTATCTTCCGCCAATAAAAGCTAGTGATGATCAAATAAATCACAGTGATTTTTTATTAACTAGTCACAAGTACCATTCAGGCGATTTCGATTACCTGGGTTATGATGAGAATAATAAGAAAGTCGAATTTCGCTTTGAGGATAAAGATAAGGCAAAACACTACCTTTACTATGGTCAAACGCAAAGATTTTTTGATGAATTTTTTGACGGAGTAAAAACTAACACTCCTCAGGATGTGAAGCGTTTAAGTGAATGGGTAGATAGATTTTATAATGACTTTGATAATCTAATTGATCGTGAAGCACCTGAGGAAAAATGGCTTTTTGATAAACAGGACTTTCTTAATCAACTTAAAGATGTGGAACGTTTTGCTAAGAAAATTTCAGATTATATAGCTGTTTATGATAAGTCAATCGCAGACCCAACTCTAGAAAATAGAGGTAAACGAGACAATTTATATAAAGAAATCGCTAAGCTGAAAGACGATCCTAAAAATTATTATGAAAATATTAAATTTAAATTTAAGGAATCTACCAAGAAATTATGGAATAAATATGCTGACGAGACAGCAAAAGAATTAACTGATTGGGCTAAAAAATTGAAACTTTATGACCCATACAATGATGTTGTTAAGGGGATAACTGAAGAATCTGAAAAAGCCCAAAAAGCCTTAGATGACGCTCAAATAAAATTTGAGAAGATGGAAGAAGAAATCAAAAATCTTACATCTCAGATTGATAATTTAAAATCACCATCCGATTCTGAAAATTCAAATGAGTTAAAACAAAAACAAGAAGAACTTACAAAAAAACAAGCAGAAAAAGAAGAGCTTGAAAAAGAGCGAGCCAAAAAAGAAAAAGCATTAAAAGAGTTAGAGGAAAAACTAACACGTCATTTTTCTAACATTGGTGAAAACTCAATTGCCGCAGGGAAAGAATCCTTTGCGAGCGGTACAAATTCAATTGCTATCGGCACCAAAAATGAGGTAACAGGTAATAATTCTGTAGCGATTGGTGCATGGAATAAAGTTGCATCACATAATGTTATGGTATTAGGCAATAATGTCACTGTTGATGCAGGATTTGATGGTGCTGTAGTATTAGGTAATGAATCTGCGCCAAGTAAACCAATGCCTGTAGAAAGTATCACTATTCAAGGCACCACTTATCGATTTGCTGGTACAAATCCAACATCAACAGTCAGCGTAGGTGCCGAAGGTAAAGAGCGTCAAATTACGCACGTTGCAGCAGGTCGTATTACCAGTACATCAACGGATGCGGTTAACGGCTCTCAACTTTATTCTGTTGTCGAGGCTATTAATCAAAAAGTTACCCAACATAATAAAATGCTGAAAGCGGGGATTGCCGGTTCAGCTGCAATAGCTGGATTACCACAAGTACGAGGTAATGGTAAATCTATGGTTTCTGCCGGCGCAGGAAACTTCAAAGGACAAAATGCTATTGCTGTGGGATATAGCCGCTCTAGTGACAACGGTAAAGTCTTATTCCGTTTAAGCGGAAGTACAAATACGCAAGGTGATGTGGTGAGCTCCGTTGGTGTAGGCTACGAATGGTAAGCGAAGAAACACAAAAGTGCGGTGAAATTTCACCGCACTTGTTGTAGACAACTAAATATTCAAAATCTTATAAATTTCAGAATCTTTACGAGCTAAGTCATGAATTGATTGTATTTTTCGGATTGCACCTGATTGACCACAAAGTAAGAGGGTTTCTGTAAAAGCCAAATTCCCCTTGCGAGAGATACCTTTAAGCAAATCACCATGGGTGATACCCGTTGCGGTAAATACAAGGTTATTATTACGCACAAGATCTTCAAGTTTTAACACTTCATTGATTTTTACGCTTAATGCTTCACAACGTTGAATTTCATCGGCAGCAATTTTTTTATTTTCTTCCGTATCACCTTTTACTTCGTTACGAGGAAGTAAACGAGCTTGCATATCGCCACCTAATGCACGAATTGCCGCTGCAGCTGCCACACCTTCTGGCGCACCACCGATTCCGTAAAGAAGATCGACTTCGGCATCAGGCAAACAGCACAATACGGAACCTGCCACATCACCATCAGGAATTGCCATTACTCTCACGCCCAAGTTATGCATTTGTTTAATTACCGCATCATGGCGTGGTTTTGCCAATACCATTACGGTGAGATCTGAGAGGGATTTTCCTAGCTTAGATGCGACACGGCGAAGATTTTGTTCTAGTGGTAAAGTTAAATCAATCATGCCCTTAGCATTTGGGCCAACCACTAATTTTTCCATATACATATCGGGTGCTTTTAAAAAGGTATTTCTGCCGCCAGCAGCCAAGACAGAAATAGCATTAGACTGCCCCATTGCGGTCATACGCGTGCCATCAATAGGATCAACGGCGATAGAAACCAATTCTCCCATACCTGAACCGACTTGTTCGCCAATATAAAGCATTGGAGCTTCATCAATTTCCCCTTCACCAATAACAATTTCAGCATCCATATCGATTAAATTTAGCATATAACGCATGGCTTTTACTGCTGCATCATCAGCCGCATTTTTATCTCCCCGCCCAAACCATGTATGAGCAGCTAATGCGGCCATTTCTGTTACACGTGAAAATTCAATTGCTAGGGCAGCGTTCATTTTATTCTCCTTTGACTTTTAGCCATAAAAACGGTGTGATTTTATCATTACGTTATTGAACGCATAATAATTTTTTATACAAGGCTTTAAAAAGAGGTGTGAACTAGGTAAAATACGATCAAATTTACTCGTATTTAAAAGGAAATCATTATGTCTTTAGAAATTTTAGACCAGCTTGAAGAAAAAATTAAACAAGCGGTAGAAACCATCCAATTGCTTCAATTAGAAGTTGAAGAATTAAAAGAGAAAAACGCAGAATCTCAAAGAAATATCGCAAGTTTACAAACTGAAAATGAGCAACTGAAAAACGAACACCGCAACTGGCAAGAACATATTCGTTCATTGCTTGGCAAATTCGATAACGTTTAATCATAACAAAAGGCTTAGAAAATCTAAGCCTTTTTATTTTAATCATTTCAAAAATATTCTTTTTGCTTTTTCCTCGAATGAGGGAAGAAAATAAATACAGGATAATCAAATGCACATTTGCATTCTCTCTGGCAGCACTTTAGGTGGTGCAGAATATGTTGCCGAACATTTAAACGATGTTTTAGAAACTCAAGGTTTTTCCACCGCTCTTTTTCACGGACCAAGTTTATCTGACATCGAAAATGAAAAAATTTGGCTTGTTGTGACTTCAACTCATGGTGCAGGCGAGTTGCCAGATAATTTAAAACCGCTATTTGATGAATTAGCTAAAAATCAAAGCGATTTTTCAGATATTCGCTTTGCGGTCGTTGGATTAGGTAATTCTGATTATGATACGTTTTGCTATGCTGCGGACAAAGTGGAGCAAACTCTCCAAGAAAAAAGTGCGGTAAAAATTTGCGAGACTTTAAAAATTGATGTTTTAAACGTGGATGATCAAGAAGGTTATGCTGAAGCATGGTTACCGAGCTTTATCGAGGGATTAAAATGATTGCCTTAATCCAGCGTGTAACCCAAGCGAAAGTTGATGTAAACGGTGAAACAATAGGACAAATTAGCAAAGGTTTACTGGTTTTACTTGGTGTAGAAAAAGAAGATAATCAAGAGAAAGCGGATAAACTTGCTGAAAAAGTACTTAATTATCGAATTTTCAGTGATGAAAATGACAAAATGAACTTAAATGTTCAACAAGCACAAGGTGAATTGCTTATTGTTTCACAATTTACATTAGCTGCAGATACACAAAAAGGTTTGCGTCCAAGCTTTTCAAGAGGTGCCTCCCCAGCATTGGCTAATGAATTATATGAATACTTTATCCAAAAGTGCGGTGAGAAATTACCTGTTTCAACGGGGCAATTTGCAGCGGATATGCAAGTGAGTTTAACAAACGATGGCCCAGTAACATTTTGGCTTAATATATAAAATCTTCTATAAGATCGACGCAAGCTGAAAGGCTTGCGTCAGTGAGTGTGGGAAATATTAGAGTGTAATTTCTAATTTTTGATAAGCTTGATTTACTTTTTCTAGCGCTTTTTCTACGGAAACGTCTCGTGCTAATAACACACCTAAACGTCGGTGGCCATTAACCTCACTTTTACCAAATAAACGAATATTCGTATGGGGCTCAGTAAGCACTTTATCAATCGCACCAAATTTTACATTCTTTGATTTCCCTTCGACAACAATAGCTTTAGATGCGGATGGACTAATTAAGGTAATCTCTGGAATAGGTAAACCTAAAATGGCTCTTGCGTGTAAGGCAAATTCTGAAAGCTCTTGAGAAATAAGCGTGACCATGCCTGTATCATGTGGGCGTGGTGAAACTTCGTTGAAAATGACATTATCTCCACACACAAACATTTCTACACCAAAGATGCCTCGTCCACCTAGTGCACTTGTAATTTTATCCGCAATCGATTGCGCTTTTTCCAATGCAATATCTGACATGACTTGTGGTTGCCATGATTCCCGATAATCACCTTCTTCTTGGCGATGGCCAATTGGTGCTAAGAAGCTTGTACCATTGATATGACGAACGGTTAAAAGCGTAATTTCATAATCGAATTTTACAAACCCTTCTACAATTATTCTTCCTGCACCAGCACGACCACCTTCTTGTGCATAATCCCATGCTTTTTGAATATCGTCTTTAGATCTTAAAATACTTTGCCCATGACCAGAGGATGACATGATTGGTTTCACTACACAGGGAATACCAATTTTTTCTACCGCATTTTGGAAATCAGTAAAATTATCTACAAATTGGTAAGGCGAAGTGGGTAACTTAAGTTCTTCCGAGGCCAGTCGGCGAATCCCCTCACGATTCATAGTAAGTTGTGTGGCTTTGGCTGTAGGTACCACGTTAAAACCCTCTTGCTCTAATTCTACCAGTGTTGCCGTTGCAATCGCTTCTACTTCTGGCACGATGTAGTCAGGTTTTTCTTGTTTTACAAGTGTTTTTAATGCTTCACCATCCAACATTGAGAGTGTATAGGCACGGTGTGCAACTTGTTGTGCTGGGGCATTTTCATAGCGATCCACTGCAATTACTTCTACGCCTAATCGTTGTAGTTCAATTACTACTTCTTTACCAAGTTCCCCCGATCCCAATAGCATCACTTTTGTTGCATTAGGTGTTAATGCGGTACCAAGCGTTGTCATTATTTCTCCTATTTTAATAATGCATTATCTAATGTTAAATTTTCGTTTTTATTAATACCAACACGACGAGCAATCACATTTTTTGCGATTTCATGTGCTTCTTCTAAAGAGTGCTCTGTATATGTGCCACATTGATAAATGTTTAATTCCGGAATTTTGGTTTGATCTTGTACATTTAAAATATCGTGCATTGATGCTAACCAAGCTTTAGCGACTTGTTGTTCATCTGGTGTGCCGATGAGAGACATATAAAAACCGGTTCGACATCCCATAGGTGAAATATCAATAATTTCAACATCTTCGTTATTTAAGTGATCACGCATAAAACCTGCAAATAAGTGTTCTAGAGTGTGGATTCCTTTTGGAGAGAGGATTTCTTTATTGGGAATGCAGAAACGTAAGTCAAAAATAGTAATATCATCACCTTTAGGTGTACGCATTGTTTTAGCCACACGCACGGCAGGGGCATTCATTTTAGTGTGGTCTACTTTAAAACTATCAAGTAATGGCATAAATTTTCCTTATAAATCAGTTGATTAAGAATTATTTGAATGAATGTTCATTTTTTTACAATTTTTTTATGAACTTTATAGCAAGGTCTTTGTCCTATAAGACGAGCAACTTGCAGTTGTTTTAATAAAATTGGTTCCTTAGGTTATTTGCCCCGTATTCTTGCGGGGCTTTTTTCTTTGTATTTTTTGTTAGATTTTATTTTTTGGAATTTTTTTAATTTATGTGAACTTTTTCCAGATGGGCTTGTCTGATAGAACAAGCAACTTGCAGTTGTTTTAATAAAATTGGTTCCTTAGGTTATTTGCCCCGTATTCTTGCGGGGCTTTTCTTTTGTCCATTTTATAATAAGAAAGGTACACTGAGAAACAATAACGCTACATAACGTACCAGTTTTCCAAGAAAAATAAAAAAACAGCTCGCGATAAAGTTCAATCTAAGCCAGCCCGCTAGGGCGCAAAATAAATCGCCTACTATAGGTAGCCAACTTAATAGTAAGGTGAGTGAACCATAACGTTGAAGTTGCTTCATAACCCATAAAGTGCGGTGATTTTTGGGCCTAAATTGAGGAAGCCACCATCCTATTCCATAAGTAGTTAGGCTACCTAGCCCATTACCTAGTGTTGCCATAAAAAGAAGTAAAAAAATATCCGTACTTAGCCAAGTTCCTAATGCTAATTTGGGGATAGCTAATACAATAAATATTATCTCTGAATTACCTGGTAATACCGTCGCACTTAGAAATGCACTTGCAAACATTAACCATAAGGCATGAGTTTGCCAAAAATCGGTGAGTAATCCTAATAACCATTCCATCATTTTGTGGTTATAATTTGTTGAGTACGAATATCAAAAACATCTATTCCGGCACTTAAACCTGCTTTTACACCCAAGTCTGCATCTTCAAAAACAATACAGTTTGTAGGATTAATCTTGATCAGCTCTGCACAACGTAAAAAAGTTTCTGGATGAGGTTTATGCGCTTTTACATCGTCTGCACTGACAATGGCATTAAAATAAGAGGCAATATCAAGTTTATCTATCAACATATCAATAATTTTTCGATGAGAGCCCGAGCCTAGTGCAATCGGTTTTTTCTGATAGAAATGTTTTACAATATCAAATGTAGGAAGCAAGGTGGATTGTGATGGAATGAGCTGATAAGATAAAGCACGTTTTGCTGTAATAACTTCATCAAGGCGCTCAAGTGGCATATTAGCCAATTTCATCATTTCCTCTGCAATGGTTCTTACGGTTGCCCCACCTAGGTTATACATGATTTGACTGTCAAATTCGTAACCAAATTGTTTTCCCACCATTCCCCATGCTTTTGCGTGAACAGGCATAGTATCAATGAGGGTTCCATCCATATCAAAAATTAATCCTTCATATCGATCGAACATTGCATAATTAAACATTTTTACATCCTTACTTATTTTTAAATTTTTATCATTTTGCTATAAAATTGCGATCTCTGCATTGTTTTATTTTTATAAAGAGCGGTAAATTAAAGCACGAATTTTGAACAAATAGAATTCAAATACGATTGCTTCAGCAATTAGAATGTTGGAAAGTTCCTAGGCGAATTAATTAATCGATTATTGAATATTCATACGCTTGTTTTAGATTGCAATGGAATAATATTGTCCCTGAATGATAAGAAATGATTTCATTCACATTGGTGAGCAAGGTTAAAGCTAACCTTGCTTTTGAATTTTATTGCGTTAATGTTTGTTTATAGGCATAAAGTGTATTGCTCATTAACATTGCAACGGTCATTGGCCCAACACCGCCAGGAACAGGGGTAATATAAGCCGCTTTTTCGGCTGATTTGTCAAACTCTACATCGCCTACTAATTTTCCATCTACACGATTAATTCCGACATCAATGACGACCGCACTTTCTTTGATCCAATCGCCAGGAATTAAATTCGGCTTACCCACCGCAACGACAAGTATATCTGCTTGGCGAACATGACTTTCCAAATCTTTGGTGAATCGATGAGTTACTGTGACAGTTGCGCCTGCTAATAATAATTCTAAAGACATTGGGCGACCGACAATATTGGATGCGCCTACTATTACCGCGTGTTTGCCATGTAAATCAATGTCTGTTGTTTCTAATAGTTTCATTACACCATAAGGTGTGCAGGCACGTAAAGTTGGAATACGTTGACACAATCTTCCTACATTATAAGGATGGAAGCCATCCACGTCTTTTTTCGGATCAATATGTTCAATAATAGCTTCTGCATTGATTTGTTGAGGTAAGGGGAGTTGTACTAAGATACCATCAATTGTTTTGTCGTTATTGAGTTTATCGATGAGGGCTAATAATTCGGCTTGTGTAGTTGTTTCTGGTAAATCATAAGATTGGGAAAGTATGCCGATTTCTTCACAGCTTTTACGTTTACTTCCTACATAAATTTGTGATGCAGGATCTGCCCCAACGAGAATGACTGCAAGCCCTGGTGCACGTTTACCTTGAGCAATATAATGTTCAATCTCAGAGGCAACATCAGATTTGATTTTTTTTGAAAGGGTAGTACCAGAGATGATTTGTGCCGTCATTTAGTTGTCCTTTTATATGAAAAGAGAGAAAACGTTTGCTATTCTAACGGACAATGAATTTTTTACAACGGGAAATAGTGACATTTCCTAAATTGAAATAATTTTGAGCAATTAGCTTAAAAAATAAAAAAAGTCATTGACTGGTATCAAAACAAATCTATAATTGGTTCGGCTTATCGGCGAGTAGCGCAGCTTGGTAGCGCAACTGGTTTGGGACCAGTGGGTCGTAGGTTCAAATCCTATCTCGCCGACCACTTCTTTTATATTGTCTTGAAATTCTGTACAAAAGAAATCCTTTGAATGCGCCCTTAGCTCAGCTGGATAGAGCAACGCCCTTCTAAGGCGTGGGTCAAAGGTTCGAATCCTTTAGGGCGTGCCATTTATTTCTTCAATCTATTTTTTTATTCTCTTTTATTAATTTCCTTTGCTATTTAAGCAAGCTACAATACGCCCCCAAATTTTATCAATAAAAACAAGAAAGAGAATTATTATGCCCTTTGCTATTGGTCAGCGCTGGTTGAGTGAAAGTGAAAACGCTTTAGGATTAGGTATCATTACCGCATTAGATCAACGAACTGTCACGATTTATTTCCCAGCTGCAGATGAAACGCGTATATATGCTGCTGCACAAGCGCCTTTAAGCCGAATTGTATTTAGCAAAGGTGAAACATTATCTCATCAAGCTGGTTGGCAAGGTGAGATTTTAAACGTTCAAAATATGAACGGTTTACTCTTTTATTTAGTTAAAAATCCACAAGGTGAAGATGTCATTGTGCAAGAACGTGATATTTCACCGATTATTTCTTTTAGCCAAGCGAAAGATCGTTTGTTTTCAGCGCAAATTGATCGCAGCAGTCATTTTGCATTGCGTTATCGCACGCTTTGTCATCAGCAAGCACAATTTAAATCGCCATTGCGTGGTTTGCGTGGAACGCGTGCGGGTTTAATTCCTCATCAGCTTCATATTGCAGCTGAAGTCGGTAATCGAGTTAATCCTCGTGTGTTATTGGCGGATGAGGTTGGTTTAGGGAAAACCATTGAAGCTGGAATGATTTTGCAGAATCAACTTTTTGCTGAGAAAGTGCAACGTGTTCTTATTATCGTGCCAGAAACGTTGCAACATCAATGGCTGGTAGAAATGCTTCGTCGTTTTAATTTGCATTTTTCACTTTTTGATGAAGAACGTTGCAACGATTTTGATCTTGATGCCGTTAATCCATTTACAACGGAAAGCTTAATTATTTGTTCGCTGAATTGGTTAGAAACTCATCCTAATCGAGTAGAGCAGGCGCTTGATGCTCAATTTGACTGTTTAATTGTGGATGAGGCACATCACCTCGTGTGGTCAGAATCTTCACAAAGTGCGGCTTATTTATTAGTTGAACAGCTTGCTCGCATCATTCCATCCGTCTTGTTACTCACGGCAACCCCAGAACAACTTGGGCAAGAAAGTCATTTTGCTCGTTTGCGCTTACTGGATCCAGAACGTTTTTTTGATTATCAAACCTTTGTGAAAGAGCAGGAACGCTACCAACCTGTGGTTAATGCTGTTGAATCTTTGGTGGCAAATAAGGCATTAAGTGCGGTAGAAAAAAATCATATTTCTGATTTGTTGCTTGAACAAGATGTCGAGCCTCTTTTTAGAGCGATTGCATCAAATAATGATGAGGAACAACATCGTGCCCGTCAGGAACTGATTCAAGCCTTAATTGATCGTCACGGCACTGGGCGAATGCTGTTCCGCAATACACGTCAAGGCGTGAAAGGTTTTCCGCACCGTGTTTACCACCAAATTACACTCTCGGAAGAGAATGATAAAATTGATTGGCTGATTGATTTCCTCAAACTCCATCGCGATGAAAAAATTTTTGTGATTTGTCAGACTGCGGCCACGGCGATTCAGTTAGAACAAATTTTACGTGAACGTGAGGCGATTCGTGCCGCAGTGTTCCACGAAAAAATGTCGATTATTGAACGGGATAGAGCCGCGGCTTATTTTGCGGATTTAGAAAACGGCGCACAGGTTTTACTGAGCTCGAGTATTGGCTCGGAAGGGCGTAATTTTCAATTTGCGGCAAATTTAGTGTTATTTGATTTACCGACAAATCCTGATTTATTGGAACAATGTATTGGCCGATTAGACCGTATTGGACAAAAACGTGATGTGCAAATTTATGTGCCTTGTGTGAAAGATTCGCCTCAAAGTTGTTTAGCGCGTTGGTACAATGAGGGGCTGAATGCTTTTGAACAAACTTGTCCAATGGGAATGGCATTATTTGCCCAGTTTTCTGATGAGTTGGAAAAAGTGCGGTCAAATTCTACCGCACTTTCAGAGAATGAATTTTCTGAATTATTAAAACAAACTAAAACCGCGCGAGAAAAACTCAAGATTGAGTTAGAAAAAGGTCGTGATCGTTTATTAGAGCTAAATTCTCATGGCGGTGAGCAGGCTCAAGCGTTAGCGGATCAAATTGCTGATGAAGATAATTCGCCTGAGCTTGTGAATTTTGCTTTAAAATTATTTGATATTATTGGCGTAGAGCAAGAAGATCTTGGGGCTAATAGTATTGTAATTAGTCCAACTGGGACAATGCTTGTGCCCGATTTTCCGGGTTTAAAAGAAGAAGGTGTGACGGTCACCTTTGATCGAGAACTTGCCCTTGCTCGCGAAGAAATGGAATTCTTGACTTGGGATCATCCTATGATTCGTCAAGGTATTGATCTTGTTGCTTCAGGTGATATTGGCAAAGCTGCAATGGCATTGCTTGTAAATAAACAACTGCCCGCTGGAACCTTATTAATTGAATTAATTTACGTGGTGGAAAGCCAATCGCCAAAAGGGTTACAGCTCAATCGTTTCTTGCCGCCAACGCCTATTCGTCTGCTGCTTGATAACAAAGGAAATAACATTGGTGAGCAGGTTGCCTTTGAAACATTGCATAGCAAATTGAAACCACTTGGTAAAAATATTGCCAATCAAATGGTGAAAATGGCACGGAGCAACATTGAAGCCTTGATTACACGAGGCGATCAACTGGTAAAATCCTTGGCAGAACCGATTATTGCTGAAGCTAAAAATCAAGCAGATCAACAATTAAGCGCAGAAATTAACCGTTTACAGGCTTTGCGAGCGGTAAATAAAAATATTCGTCAAAGCGAAATTGATATTTTGGAACAACAACGAACACAATCACTGGACGAGCTTTCTAAAGCAAATTGGCGTTTGGATTGCCTGCGTGTTATTGTGACGAACAAGGAATAAAAATGGCATTGATTGAATATAATCCGCCTCTTGAACCTTATTTAGAGATTATTTATCAAGATAATCATTTGTGCGTGGTGAACAAACCTAGCGGTTTGCTTTCTGTGCCGGGCAATCAACCACAATATTACGATAGTGCAATGAGTCGAGTAAAAGAAAAATTCGGCTTTTGTGAGCCAGCTCATCGTTTGGATATGGCCACGAGCGGCATCATTGTGTTTGCTTTAAGTAAGGCGGCGGATCGTGAATTAAAACGTCAATTTCGCCAACGTGAACCGAAAAAACATTATCAAGCGATTGTTTGGGGGCATTTGGAGAAAGATTATGGCGAGGTAAATTTGCCGATGATTTGTGATTGGGAAAATCGACCTCGCCAACGTTTGGATTTTGTTTTAGGAAAAAGAGCGGTCACAAAATTCGAAGTTTTAGCACGTTTGTCCAATAATAGTACTCGCGTGAAACTGACGCCCGTGACAGGCCGATCTCATCAATTACGCTTGCACATGTTAGCATTGGGGCATCCAATTCTAGGCGATAAATTTTATTCTCATCCACAGGCTAAAGCTATGTCGCCAAGATTATGCTTGCACGCAGAAGAATTGACGATTACCCATCCTATTACAGGGGAAACAATGACTTTTAATGCGAAATCCAATTTTTAAATTTGCGCAGAAGCACGAGATCACGAATGAAAAACTTTTTAGCTCAACAAGGAAAAATCACGCTAATTCTCACCGCACTTTGTGCACTTATTTATATTGCCCAACAGCTGGGTTTTGAAGACGATATTATGTATTTGATGCATTACCCCGCTTACGAAGAGCAAGATAGCGAAGCTTGGCGTTATATCTCACATACATTGGTACATTTATCTAATTTGCATATTTTGTTTAATTTGTCTTGGTTTTTTATTTTTGGTGGAATGATTGAGCGCACTTTTGGCTCGGTTAAATTATTGATGTTGTATGTTGTAGCATCTGCCATAACAGGGTATGTGCAAAATTATGTGTCGGGCCCCGCTTTCTTTGGACTTTCTGGTGTTGTCTATGCGGTTCTAGGTTATGTATTTATACGTGATAAATTGAATCATCATTTATTTGATCTGCCAGAAGGTTTTTTCACCATGTTATTGGTGGGGATCGCATTAGGTTTTATTAGCCCCTTATTTGGTGTTGAAATGGGAAATGCAGCGCATATTTCAGGCTTGATTGTCGGCTTGATTTGGGGATTTATCGATAGCAAATTACGTAAAAATTCGCTACAGTAGGTGTGTTCAATTTGGATAAAGGATTCTCTATGAAGCAGTCGTTACGGCATCAACAAATTATTAAACTGGTGGAACAATCCGGCTATTTAAGCACGGAAGAACTGGTTGCTGCCTTAGATGTTAGCCCTCAAACGATTCGCCGTGATTTGAATATTTTGGCAGAGTTAGATTTAATTCGTCGCCATCACGGTGGTGCGGCATCGCCATCTTCTGCAGAAAATTCTGATTACGTGGATCGTAAGCAATTCTTTTCATTACAAAAAAATAATATTGCACAGGAAGTTGCAAAGTTGATTCCTAACGGTGCATCTTTGTTTATTGATATTGGTACCACGCCTGAGGCTGTTGCTAATGCATTGCTTGGCCATGAAAAACTCCGAATTGTGACGAACAATCTAAATGCCGCTCATCTTTTACGCCAAAATGAAAGTTTTGATATTGTCATGGCGGGCGGTTCGTTACGAATGGATGGTGGAATTATCGGTGAAGCTACAGTGAATTTTATTTCTCAATTTCGCCTAGATTTCGGGATTTTAGGGATTAGTGCGATCGATGCTGATGGTTCATTATTGGATTATGATTACCATGAAGTACAAGTCAAGCGAGCGATTATTGAAAGTTCACGTCAGACCTTATTGGTGACCGATCACTCTAAATTTACTCGCCAAGCGATTGTTCGATTGGGCGAATTAAGTGATGTAGAATATTTGTTTACAGATAAGGTCCCTAATAGTATTACCGATTATTTACACGATAAGAAAACAAAATTAGTTTTATGTTAGTTTTATCAGATATGAAGAAAAACCCCGCTTAATTAGCAGGGGTTTTTTTATATGTAATTAATGTATTTTTTCTACTTGACTAAATTCAAGTTCAACAGGTGTTGCGCGACCAAAGATAGATACTGAGACTTTTAAGCGACCTTTTTCATAATCTACTTCTTCTACTGTTCCGTTAAAGTCTGCGAATGGACCTTCAGTGACTCGAACTTCTTCACCAGGGTGATACTCATTACGATGGCGTGGTTTATCTGAGCTTTGTTCTAATCGATTTAGAATAGCATCTGCTTCACGTTTAGAAATTGGCGCAGGTTTATCAGGTGTACCGCCAATGAATCCCATGACACGGGGCACACTTTTTACTAAGTGCCAAGTATCATCATTCATTTCCATTTCAACAAGGACATAGCCTGGGAAAAATTTACGTTCGCTTTTACGACGTTTACCTGCAACATTCTCAACGACTTCTTCAGTTGGAACTAACACTTCACCAAATTGGTCTTCCATTTGTTGCTGTTTAATGTATTCACGCAAAGTTAAAGCCACTCGGCTTTCAAAACCAGAAAACGCCTGTAATACATACCAACGTTTTTTTGATACAGTTGTTTCTTCAGTCATTTTAGAATCTCAAATCAGTTAAGAAATTAATTACTGTGACAATAATCGAATCTGTCGCCCAGAAAAATAAGGATGCAATGATTGTTACCCCAATTACGATTAATGTAGTTTGACGCGCTTCTTGGCGACTTGGCCATACCACTTTTTGCGCTTCTATTTTTGAATCTTTAAAGAATGTACGAGCTTTTGTACCTTGATTAGTAATTGCTGCAAATGCAAAAGCAATCACTAACGCAATGACTACACCCACTACACGAATAGGTAATGAATATACTTTTTGGAAATAAACATTACCAATTGCAGCTGCCGTAAAAAAGACTGCGACTAAAATCCAAAGAAGGGTATTTAATCCTTTAGATTTACCTTCTACCACCGTCTCTGGTGCATTTTTCTTTTTATCAACAATTTCAGTTGCCATAAATTGAATCCGTTATTTACTTAGGAAAATAAGAATAAAGTTATAAGGACGTGCGATTGTAGCATTTTCTTTTCGCCTTGCCTATTGAAAATCATCAAGCAAAATAGAAAACATAAGGAAAAACAACCGCACTTTTCTATTAAGAATGATATTCTAATTTTGGAGCAGTATTATCTACAATGGTACTTTCATCCACGACTACTTTACGTAAATTTTCGATAGATGGTAAATCATACATCGTATCAAGCAATACAGCCTCGACAATAGAACGTAACCCACGCGCGCCTGTTTTTCTTTCAAGTGCTTTCTTCGCCATTGCTTTTAAAGCTTCTGGAGTGAATTCTAACTCCACATTTTCAAGTCCAAATAAAGCTTGATATTGTTTAGTTAAGGCATTTTTAGGCTGTGTAAGAATTTGCACAAGAGCTTCTTCATCTAATTCACTTAGTGGAGAAATCATGGGTAAACGCCCAATAAATTCCGGAATCAAACCAAACTTCATTAAATCATCTGGTTCTACTTGACGGAATAATTCAGAAAGAGACTTTTCTTCTTCATCCTTTTCTACTTTCGCACTAAAACCGATACTTGTACTTGTTTGTGTACGTTTACTGATAATTTTATCTAATCCCGCAAATGCGCCGCCGCAGATAAAGAGAATTTTTGACGTATCCAATTTCACCATTTCTTGCTGCGGATGTTTACGCCCGCCTTGAGGTGGAATAGACGCTACAGTACCTTCAATGAGTTTTAACAATGCTTGTTGTACACCTTCGCCAGATACATCTCGAGTAATTGATGCACCTTCCGATTTACGGCTAATTTTATCAATTTCATCAATATAGATAATGCCTTGCTCCGCTTTTTCAGTATTATACTCACAGTTTTGTAAAAGCTTTTGTAGGACATTTTCTACATCTTCACCGACGTAGCCAGCCTCAGTCAATGTTGTCGCGTCAGCCATCGCAAACGGCACATTTAAGCGACGAGCTAATGTTTGAGCAAGCAATGTTTTACCACTACCCGTTGGTCCAATAAGCAAGATATTACTTTTACCGAGCTCAACATCGTTATTTTCATAATTAGTTCGTAAGCGTTTATAATGATTGTAAACTGCGACAGAAAGCACTTTTTTCGCATAATCTTGGCCAATAACATAATCATCTAGATGAGCACGAATTTCGTGAGGAGTAGGTAATTTCTCCTCATTGTCTGCCGCACTTTCGTCTACACTTTCATCATTACTTTCTTCAAGCATTGAATGACAAAGTTCAATACACTCATTACAAATATAGCCGTCTGTACCAGCAATTAATTTATCTACTTCGCCTTTTTCTTTTCCGCAAAAAGAGCAATGTAAATCTTTATCTTTGTCTGACATGTGTTTCCTTAACGTTTAATTAAAACTTCATCAACTAAACCATACGCTTTTGCTTCTTCAGCTGACATAAAGTTATCGCGATCTGTATCTTTCTCAATTCGTTCGATACTTTGCCCAGTATGGAATGCTAGACGATCGTTTAAGGTGTGTTTAATTTTCAAAATTTCTTGTGCATGAATTTGAATATCCGATGCTTGACCACGGAAACCGCCCAACGGTTGGTGAATCATCACACGCGCATTTGGTAACGCAGCTCGTTTTCCTGCGGTTCCGCCAGCAAGCAAGAATGCGCCCATTGAGCATGCCTGACCGATACAAAGTGTACGAATATCTGGCTTAATAAATTGCATTGTGTCGTAAATAGCCATACCTGCAGTCACAGAACCACCGGGAGAGTTGATATAGATATTGATATCTTTAGTTGGATCTTCAGACTCTAAAAAAAGCAGCTGAGCTACAATGAGATTTGCCATGCGATCTTCCACTTCACCACTAAGGAAGATCACACGCTCTTTTAATAAACGGGAATAAATGTCGTATGAACGTTCGCCACGCGAAGTCTGTTCAACAACCATAGGAATTACACTCATTTTCTTACCTTTTTCTCTAAAATTGCTGATTATTTTACTCTAAATAACCTACAAATAAAAATGCGGTCGCTTTTGTGAAAGAGAGCGACCGCACTTTTATTCAATCATAACGATATTAATTCATCATTATGCCTGTGGATTCATAATTTCATCAAATGAAGAAACTTTTTCAGTAACTTGTGCTTTAGCAAGTACTGCATCCACCGCTTGTTCTTCTAATACTACGTTACGAATATTGTTCATTAACTCTTCGTTTTTACTATAGTATTCAACAACCTCAGCTGGTTGCTCATAAGCTGATGCAATATCTGCAATCATGGCTTTAGCGCGTTCTTCATCAGCTTTTAATTCATTAGATTTAATCACCTCAGAGAATAATAAACCTACTTGAACACGACGAGTTGCTTCCGCTTCAAATAATTCACGTGGTAACTGTGCAGCTTGTTGTGCATTGCCACCAAAACGTTGAGCCGCTTGATTGCGTAATACATTAATTTCTTCTTCTACAGCAGAAGCTGGAACTTCAATTGGATTTTGTTCAATTAACCCATTGATTACTTGTTGTTTAACGCGTGAAACTAATGCATTTTTCAATTCACGTTCCATATTCTTACGAATTTCTACACGTAAATCCGCAACAGATTTAGTATTCGGACCAAACTTAGCAACAAACTCATCTGTTAACTCAGGTAACACCATGTTTTCTACTTTTTTCAAGGTAATTGCAAATTTTGCCGCTTTACCTTTTAAGTTTTCTGCATGGTATTCAGCAGGGAAAGTTACATTAATATCAAATTGCTCACCTGTTTTATGGCCTACGATACCATCTTCAAAACCAGGAATCATACGACCTTGTCCCATAAATAATACGAAGTCAGATGCTTTACCACCTTCAAACTCTTCGCCATCTACAGAACCAACAAAATCAATAGTTACGCGATCATCTGCTTTTGCTGCAGAGTTGGTTTCTGCCCAAGTTGCTTGTTGTTTACGTAACACATCAACCATTTTGTCAATATCAGCTTCTGTGATTTCAACAGTTGGTTTTTCAACTTTAATATTCTCTAAACCTTGTAATTTAACTTCTGGATAAACTTCAAAAGTTGCGGTGAAAACTAGATCTTTACCTTCTTCAAAAGTTTCAATACCAAAAGTTGGACGACCTGCAATATTAATCTTTTCTGCAATCACGGCATCAAAAAAATGACGTGGTAATAAATCGTTTAATACATCTTGACGGATTGATGCACCGAAACGTTGTTCGATAATATGAGCAGGAACATGGCCTTTACGGAAACCATCTACACGCACATTTTTTGATGCACGTTTAAATTCTTCACGAACTGCTTTAGATACAGTTTCAGCTGGAACGGTGATCGCTACACGGCGTTCTAAACCTTGAGTTGTTTCAATATTTAATGACATTTGTTACCTCAATTAATTTGCACTCGGTAAAAATCCACACCGAACACGTTTGTTAAATAAAATAGGACGCTCAATTATAACGAAAGAAATCTAAGCAGTCGATATGAGACAGATGAAAAGTTGTATTTTAATGGCTTTTTTATATATATGTTTTACGTGATAATTTGATCGTGAATTTACAAATTTGCTTGATTATTTCTAATGTGGTGAGTAAACTTGAAAAAGTTCAATATATTTTAAATATATTTATTTCTTAACGTTTAATAAAAAGGAAAGCAAATGATGAAAAAAACATTTCTCGCTTTAACAGTAGCGGCATTGGCTGCAAGTTCTGCACAAGCTTACAAATTCCAAATTCAAGAAACTGGTACTGATATTGATTTCAATGGCTCTTTACGTGTGAAATGGGAAAGTACCTCTAATACCACAGATACTTATGGTAGTACACCTAGTCAGAAAAAAGATCATATTAATCATGCTGTTTCTAATAATGGTTCACGTTTTGGTTTCAAAGTGAAACAAAAATTAACTGATGATTTCTATGCTTTAGGTCGTGTTGAGTGGCGTTTACGTGGAGAAGCTGATTCTCAACATGATTTTGATCATCTGTATACGCGTATCCTTTATGCAGGTTTTGGTTATAAGCATACGGAGAAACAATTTAGTGAATTAACTTATGGTAATATGCCAACTATCACTGATGAAGTAAAACGTACAGATTTAGCTAATACTTATAGCTTATCTGATGGTTTATTAGATAGCGCTGCTCGTCGTGCAACTCAATATACTTATACTTCAGAATATGAAAATGGTGATAAAGTAAGAGCAGGTATTTACTACGGTGGTGCTAGCAAACGTGGTGATACTAATCTAGATTTAAAAAATCCTCGTAAAAATGTTTGGGGTGTAGGTTCTATTTACGAGCACAAAATTAATGATATTCAAAGTGTAAGTTTTGGTGCAGGCTTTACGCGTGAAATTTCTGCGAATACAAACGCTAATAATTCATTTGCAACAAATGCTTATTCTTTAGGTGCATCTTACACATTTGTAAATACAACTTATGGTATTGATCTTGAACGTCAAGTTACTAACCATAAAGGTGGTTATGATAACAAAAATACCAAGAATGAAATTCGTACAATTGTTCTTCAAAAATTCAATAACCCATGGACCTATAATAATGATTTAAATGTATATGCGATGTATGCATATAAAACAGATAAGGATCATACTGGTTCTCGTACAGAAAAAACTAAAAATCAATTTATGGTGGGAACAGAGTACTACGTATATAAACAAGGTTCTATTAAGGTTAAACCATTTGTTGAATGGCAAGCAACACGAACCAAAACTCAAGAAAATGGTGTAGAAACTAGCAAAGCACATGATTACAAAACTGTTGTAGGTTTACGTGCTTATTGGTAATCTAGGACTGTAATTGCGTGTGAGCGGGATATTGTAAAATATCCCGCTTTTATTTTATTGAATATTGACGAGAAAACCGAAGCTTGTAGAATCAATCATATTGGTAAATAAAGTGATCAGTTTATGGTAGAAACACTTTTTCAACGCATAAAGCATGAAGAGCTTTGTCCTCAATGTGGTGCGCCTTTGCAAATTAAACAAGGCAAAAAAGGGCTGTTTTTAGGTTGCTCTGCTTATCCTGAATGTGATTATTTGCGGCCTTTGCAACGGGCGGAACATAAAGTATTAAAAACACTTGATGAAATTTGCCCGAAGTGCGGTAATTTATTGCAGTTGAAACAAGGCAGTTTTGGGATGTTTATTGGTTGTAGCCATTATCCTGAATGCGATTTTGTGGTGCGGGAAGAATCTGAATCTGAGGAAAAAATGGCTTGTCCTGAATGTAAAACGGGGCATTTGATTTCTCGTCGTGGTCGTCAAGGAAAAATTTTTTACGGTTGCGATAATTTCCCTAAATGTAAATTTTCTTTGCCTACCAAACCTTATACCGTGCCTTGCCCAACCTGCCATTTTCCACTTTCCTTGTTAAAAAGCGACAATGTAGAGAAAAATGGAGAGAAACAAGTCTTCCAGTGTGCAAATAAAACTTGCCGTCATATTTTTGAGCAATAAAAGTAAAAGAGTTAAATGAATAGAGAACAAATTGCCGAGGCCCTTCGACAAAATCAAGTGGTCGCTTATCCCACTGAAGCTGTATTTGGTTTGGGCTGTAATCCGCAAAGTGAAAGTGCGGTAAAAAAATTACTTGATTTAAAGCAACGTCCAGTAGAAAAAGGGTTAATTTTAGTGGCGCCTAGCTTGGATTTTTTCCGTCCTTTTGTTGATTTTGAGCTGATTAACGATGAACAGCTTTCTCGCCTGCAAGGCAAATATGAACGCCCAACAACTTGGATTGTGCCAGCAAAATCAACAATCCCGCATTTTCTCACAGGCAAATTTGATAGCATTGCGGTACGTTTGTGCGATCACCCATCTGTGAAAGCTTTGTGTGAAATCACAGGGTTTGCATTAACTTCGACTAGCGCAAATCTGACTAGTGAGCCACCTTGCCGCATCGCTGATGAAGTGCGGTTACAATTCGGTGCTGATTTTCCTGTATTAGATGAAACTGTGGGCGGCGCACTCAATCCATCCGAAATTCGAGACTTGCGCACAAATCAACTTTTTAGACAGGGATAATTTATGGATCTTTATGCTGTGTGGGGTAATCCGATTGCGCAAAGTAAATCCCCGTTAATTCAAAGTAAGTTAGCAGAGCAAACGCATCAAACCATAGAGTACATCGCAAAATTAGGCGATCTTGATGCTTTTGAACAACAGCTTTTGGCATTTTTTGAGGAGGGGGCGAAAGGTTGCAATATTACTTCGCCTTTTAAAGAACGAGCCTACCAGCTGGCAGACGAATATAGCCAACGAGCAAAATTGGCGGAAGCCTGCAATACGCTAAAAAAACTCGATGATGGAAAACTTTATGCGGATAACACTGATGGGATTGGTTTGGTGACGGATTTACAACGTTTAAATTGGCTTCATCCAAATCAGCGCGTATTAATTCTGGGAGCAGGCGGAGCAACAAAAGGCGTATTATTGCCACTTTTACAAGCTCAACAAAATATTGTTCTTGCTAACCGCACTTTTTCGAAAGTCAAAGAATTAGCTGAAAGATTTCAGCCTTATGGCGATATTCAAGCCGCCTCAATGGATTCTATTCCACTACAAACTTATGATGTAGTGATTAATGCAACTTCAGCTGGATTAAGTGGTGGAACGGCTCCAGTTGATACTGAAATTTTAAAATTAGGCTCAGCTTTTTACGATATGCAATATGCCAAAGGCGTAGACACGCCATTTATTGCATTATGCAAAAGTTTAGGTTTAACCAACGTTAGCGATGGCTTTGGAATGTTGGTCGCACAAGCTACACATTCTTTTCATTTATGGCGAGGTGTAATGCCAGATTTTGTGGTGGTTTATGAACAGCTTAAAAAGGCGATGTTATGAGTACTCGATGCCCTTGGGTTGGTGAACAACTTATTTATATTGATTATCATGACAATGAATGGGGTAAGCCTGAATTCGACAGCCAAAAGCTATTTGAAAAAATTTGTTTGGAAGGGCAGCAAGCGGGGCTTTCGTGGATTACGGTTTTGAAAAAACGTGAATCTTACCGTGTAGCCTTTCATCAATTTGATCCGAAAAAAATCGCAAAAATGACCGCACTTGATATTGATGCTTACATGCAAAATACAGGATTAATTCGCCATCGAGCCAAGTTAGAGGCCATTGTCAAAAATGCGAAAGCTTATTTAGAGATGGAAAAGTGCGGTGAAAATTTCAGTGATTTTATTTGGTCATTTGTGAATTATAAACCGATTGTCAATGATGTGCCTGATTTGCGATCTGTGCCAGCTAAAACAGAAGCATCGAAAGTACTTTCTAAAGCCTTAAAAAAACGTGGTTTCGTCTTTGTTGGCGAAACCACGTGCTATGCTTTTATGCAGTCTATGGGGTTAGTGGACGATCATTTAAATAATTGTCCTTGCAAAACGCGCTAGTGTTTATGTTGATCTCGCTCCCATAAATCGGCGTATTTTACAAAGGTTGAATGCGCTGATAACACTGCTAATAAAAATCCTTGTTTACCATCTAAAAAACCCGCTTTTAACAAATACATCTTCACAAAACAACCGAGTGCGTGAGTGATTCCTTGCCAAAGTGTCGCTTTTTTTCCCTTAGCTTGTCCTTGGTCTGCCCAGGCTTTTGCATAACCCGCGGATTTCACTAGATAATGATGAATGCTTTTATAAGTGAAATGCTCTAAATCACCTGTCAATTTTTCTACTTTTGTCCCAGCAGGAAATTCCACTTTTTCATGTACAAGTGAGTCGT
This sequence comes from Haemophilus sp. oral taxon 036, assembly GCF_002998595.1. NCBI lineage: Bacteria > Pseudomonadati > Pseudomonadota > Gammaproteobacteria > Pasteurellales > Pasteurellaceae > Haemophilus > Haemophilus sp. oral taxon 036. Next base: position 783,618 of record NZ_CP027235.1, on the reverse strand, counting down.
TATGTTGCGCATAATTTGTTCGATAGAGACGAACCACATAATCAGGATACCAGCCTGAATGACGAATTTCACGTCCAAATACTTCACTCACTCGTGGAATTTCATAAACGGTATTTTCTCGATCATTTTTAACTGCACTTAAGATAGCCTTTTGTAGCTTGGACGTAACGCGTTCATCTGCATCTAGCCAAAGTACATAATCACTGGTTACATATTGTTGGGCTAATTGGCGTTGTTTACCAAAGCCCGGCCACTGGCTATTTTCATAGAATTTCGCCCCATAATTAAGCGCAATTTCTTTAGTGTTATCTGTGCTGCCAGAATCTAGAATGATAATTTCATCCACCCAATCTTTTACGGTATCTAAGCAATTGGCGAGGTCTTGTGCTTCATTTTTTACAATCATCGCTACGCTAATTGTAGGCATATTTTCAATCCTTTTTTTGCTATACTAGCCGAAATTTTTTCAAGTATAACCGAATTTCATTTATGTGGCGTTTTTTTTATACGAGCTTGATGTATCTGATTCAACCGTTGGTGCTGCTCTTTATGTGGCTACGTGGATTTAAGGCACCGAATTACCGAAAAAGGCTTGGTGAGCGTTATGGTTTTTATACCTCACTGACACCGCCCAAGGCTGGTGGTATCGTTATTCATGCGGCATCAGTGGGCGAGGTTATTGCTGCTACGCCACTTGTGCAAAAACTCCAACAAAATTACCCGCACTTACCTATTACTTTCACTACAGTCACCCCTACGGGGTCTGAGCGTGTCAAAGCGGCTTTTGGTGATAGCGTTTTCCATTGTTATTTGCCTTACGATATACCTTGCGCCATTAATCGTTTTATTGACTTTGTTCAACCAAAACTTTGTATTGTGATTGAAACCGAACTTTGGCCAAATTTAATTCAACAATTTTATCGCCTAGACATTCCTTTTGTGGTGGCAAATGCACGCTTGTCTGCTCGTTCAGCGCGCCGTTATGGAAAAATTAAACCGCATTTGCAAAATATGTTTTCACAAATTGATTTAATTGCACCTCAAGACCACATTAGTAGCAATCGTTATTTGGATTTAGGTTATCGCAAAGATAAATTGAAGGTGACGGGCAATATTAAATATGATCTCTCCATCACGGATGAGTTACGTGAAAAAATTGATTCTTTACGAGCACTTTGGGTAAAAAATCGTCCGATTTGGGTTGCGGCGAGTACCCATGAAGGCGAAGAGAAAATTATCTTACAAGCACATCGCCAATTATTGGAAAAATATCCAAATTTATTGTTATTGCTCGTTCCGCGCCATCCAGAGCGTTTTAATGTGGTGGCTGATTTACTTAAAAAGGAAAAATTCCAATTTATTCGCCGTTCGACAAGTGAGTTACCAAATGAAAACACCCAAGTGATTTTAGGCGATAGCATGGGCGAACTGATGTTGATGTATGGTGTTTCAGATATTGCTTTTGTGGGTGGAAGCCTTGTGAAACATGGTGGACACAATCCGCTTGAACCTCTTGCGTTTAAAATGCCAGTGATTACCGGCAAGCATACTTTTAACTTCCCCGAGATATTTCGAATGCTGGTGGAGGTACAAGGTGTGTTGGAAGTTAATTCAACCGCAGATGCCTTAGAACGTGCGGTAGAAGCCTTATTAAATTCAAAAGAAGTGAGTGAACGTTTAGGCAATGCTGGCTATGAGGTGCTGATGGAAAACCGAGGGGCATTACAGCGTTTGTTAGATTTATTAAAACCTTATTTGGAGCGCAATGTATGACGAGCGTGATTTACCCCGGTACTTTCGACCCGATTACGAACGGTCATTTAGACATTATTGAAAGAAGTGCGGTGATTTTTCCTCGTGTTTTAGTGGCGGTGGCGAATAGCCCAAGCAAAAAACCACTATTTTCTTTGGATGAACGCGTGGAGCTTGTTTGTCAATCTGTTGCGCATTTATCCAATGTGGAGGTTTTTGGCTTTTCTGATTTATTGGCCAATGTAATTAAACAGCGCAATATTTCCGCCATTATTCGCGGCGTACGCACGACAACAGATTTTGAATATGAACTTCAATTAGCTGCCCTTAATCATTTACTCACAAAAGGCGTAGATAGTTTGTTTTTCCCACCCGCAGAAAAATGGGCGTTTGTTTCTTCCACCATTGTGCGTGAAATTTATTTGCATGGCGGAGATGTCGCTGAGCTAGTTCCTGAGCCGGTATTCAATGCGTTAAAAGCACGATGATAAAAACCTTTATTTTTTTAACCGCACTTATCGTTTTGTCTGGTTGTGGTTCCGTGGTCAAACTTATCGATCCAACAGAAAAATATACCGCCTATGCAGGGGCGGCTTATGATCTTGAAATGGCTCAACAATGGGGATTACCAATCTTAGATTTGCCCCTCTCATTTTTATTAGACACCGTATTACTGCCCTATGCGTGGGCCCAATAATTCTTATGAAACTCAATCCTCAACAACAACAAGCCGTTGAATATGTGACAGGCCCTTGTCTTGTGCTTGCTGGCGCTGGCTCAGGCAAAACTCGCGTAATCATTAATAAAATTGCCCATTTAATTGAAAAGTGCGGTTATTCTCCGAAACAAATTGCTGCAGTGACTTTCACCAACAAAGCTGCACGTGAGATGAAAGAGCGAGTGGCCCATTCCATTGGCAAAGAACAATCCAAAGGCTTGCTTGTTTCCACTTTTCATACGCTCGGTTTTGACATTATTAAACGTGAATATAAAGCGCTTGGCTTTAAATCGAATATGACCTTGTTTGATGAGCATGATCAATTTGCGTTGTTAAAAGAGTTAACCGCTGATGTGTTAAAAGAAGATAAGGATTTATTGCGTGAGTTAATTTCAGTGATTTCTAACTGGAAGAACGATTTGATTTCGCCAAAACAGGCGTTTGCGTTGGCGCGTGATGCAAAATATCAAACTTTCGCAAAATGTTATGAGCGTTACGCCACACAAATTCGAGCCTACAATGCCCTTGATTTTGATGATTTGATTATGCTGCCGACGTTGTTGTTTAAGCAAAATGAAGAGGTGCGGTCAAAATGGCAGGCAAAAATTCGTTATTTGTTGGTGGATGAATATCAAGATACCAATACCAGTCAATATGAACTGATTAAACTTTTAGTGGGTGATCGTGCTTGTTTCACTGTGGTGGGCGATGATGACCAATCTATTTATTCGTGGCGTGGCGCACGACCAGAAAATATGGTGCGTTTACGTGATGATTTCCCTCGTTTGAATGTGATTAAGCTAGAGCAAAACTACCGTTCAACCCAGCGTATTTTGCATTGCGCCAATATTTTGATTGATAACAATGAGCACGTATTTGATAAGAAACTCTTTTCAACCATTGGTGAAGGGGAAAAATTGCTTGTTATCGAAGCAAAAAATGAAGAACACGAAGCCGAGCGGATTGTCGCCGAGCTAATCGCCCATCGTTTTAGCCGGAAAACCAAATATAAAGATTACGCGATTTTGTATCGAGGCAATCATCAATCCCGATTACTCGAAAAAGTACTGATGCAAAACCGTATTCCTTACAAAATTTCGGGCGGTACTTCTTTTTTCTCCCGTGCAGAAATTAAAGATATGATGGCGTATTTGCGCTTGGTGGTAAATCAAGATGATGATGCCGCATTTCTGCGTATTGTGAATACACCGAAACGTGAAATTGGCACTGCAACATTACAAAAACTTGGAGAGTTGGCTCAAGAAAAACACATCAGTTTGTTTGAGGCTATTTTTGAGTTTGAACTTATTCAACGCATTACACCGAAAGCCTATGATTCATTGCAAAAATTTGGCCGTTGGATTGTAGAACTTAATGATGAAATTCAACGTTCTGAACCTGAACGGGCGGTACGTTCTATGTTATCCGCGATTCATTATGAAGAATATTTGTACGAATACGCGACAAGCCCTAAAGCGGCAGAAATGCAAAGTAAGAATGTCGCCACGCTATTTGATTGGGTTGCGGATATGTTAAAAGGCGATGAAACCAATGAACCAATGAACCTTAATCAAGTAGTAACCCGTTTGACATTACGCGATATGTTGGAGCGAGGCGAAGACGATGACGAGAGCGATCAAGTTCAACTGATGACATTACACGCATCTAAAGGATTGGAATTTCCTTATGTTTATTTGATCGGTATGGAAGAAGGCATTTTGCCCCACCAAACCAGCATTGATGAAGACAACGTGGAAGAAGAACGCCGCTTGGCCTATGTGGGTATCACAAGAGCGCAAAAAGAACTCACTTTTTCCTTATGCCGTGAGCGCCGTCAATATGGTGAATTAGTTCGCCCAGAACCGAGCCGATTTTTATCTGAGTTACCCAATGACGATGTACTATGGGAACGTGATAAACCAAAACTCACCACCGAGCAAAAACAAGAAAAAACACAAAACCAACTTGATAGATTGAGGGCGATTTTGAAAGGAGGCTAGAAAATCTGGCTTGGAATGAAAAGACAAGAGGGGAAAAGTGCGGTCAGGTTTTAAAGTATTTTTGCAAATTGACGTTAAAATTCGATGCTTATGAATTTTAATTATCCCCTTAGCTCTTCTACTAAAAAGTCTAAAAACACACGTAGGCGAAGATTGACGGCTTTATCGCTGTAATAAATAGCGTTGAAAGGGCGTGTTTTATCGGTGATGTGATTAGAAAGTAGGGAAATACCAGATGCAACACCATCGGCATGGAAGAATCTACGCGTAGTACGCCTTGTGGTACGGTTGATTAGGTTTACGCTTAATTTTTCTTCTAGCCTTTTCACCACACAGCTTACAGCAGAATTTGCCATCGCTAGCTGCTTAGCTGCACGGCTGAAACTGCCATTATCCTTTCGATTTTGTGACCGCACTTTTTTATCATTAGAAGAAAATGGAGAACTTAAACAGGTGATCACTTTATCACCAAATATTACTATATTTTCCTGTAATCTTTATTCGTTAGCTTGCCTCGGGATTTTGCTAACTCCGAAATTACAATAGATTGTAATGGTACAAGCGAGGACGCTTGCGCTATCGGGAGTGATTATGCATCTGCATAATCTGCACCAGTACCACAAGCTTAGACACCAATAGACGCGTTTGATGACAATATTCCGTTCTAAATGAAAGTAATAAAACATCATTTATAAATTTCAAAGCCATTCTCTCGAGTGGCTTTATTTTAGGTTAAGTTTCCAAATTTACCTGATTGCACATCGTGGATAGCTTGAAGGATTTCTTCTCGACTATTCATAACAAATGGGCCATATCCTACAACAGGCTCATTGAGAGGTTCCCCAGTGAGAATCAATAATTTTGCAGTATTGTTGGATTCAATCAACACATCGGCAGTACCACGCTCAAAGGTCACCAATTCACCACGTCGAGCAATTGCATTGCCATTCACTTGGATTGTGCCATCTAATACAAGGATAATCACATTATGACTTGCTGGCACGCTGAACATATAGGCAGCATTCGCATTCATTGTTGTATCCCACATATTAATTGAGCTAAATGTATCTGCAGGGCCTTTCACATCGAGCAATTCACCAGCGATAACTCTGACTGAACCTGCATTATTCGGTAATGCCACGACCGGAATATTTTCAGATTTAATTGCTTGATATTTAGGCGTTGTCATTTTATCTTTTGCCGGCAAATTGACCCATAGCTGTACCATCTCGAACAAACCGCCTTCTTTAGCAAATTTTTCAGAGTGCATTTCCTCATGCATCACGCCAGAACCAGCAGTCATCCACTGAACATCACCCGTACCAATCGTACCACCACCGCCATGTGAATCCCGATGTGACACTTCACCTTGATAAGCAATAGTCACCGTTTCAAAACCTCGGTGCGGATGTTCACCGACACCACGTAAATCAAATGCAGAATCATCGCGACGACCACCTTGGAAAAATTTGGGTTCGTTGTAATCCATTAAAAGAAATGGATCGAGATTTTTATCTTTATCGTTATAACTAAACATCGAGGCGACATGAAAGCCATTTCCTACCCAATGTTTTGCTGGGGCGGTAAAAACATTTGCAACTTTTTTCATATAAAACTCCTTTGTTAATTTGTAGAACCTATCGTTCTGCCAATACGAGTATTATATGGTTCAGAAATAAGAAATAAATAATGCTTTAATTAAATAATATTTTCCTAAAAGGAAATAATTGTGAAGGCATGAGAGATAGGATAAAATTCATAAATTTTTAGATTTTATAAAGCCGTTTCTAAAAAGAACACTGCCTGACATCTGATCTTCAAACGGCATTTATTTTCTAAGACTTAAAATCTCAATACTTGCACATTAGATTTATCTAGCGCAACTCAAACAGCTCTTGATGTAATGAGCTTGTCTCAAGATTTCCTGTAAAGCTACGACTAGTACAAAGTCATAGGCTACGGGTTTTACTATTCTGAATGCTTTGTGCCATATGGTTAGCGAACAATCTTTGAGTTTCAGAATAAATATAGTGGAATGAAACGTTAGCTCATTTAAACAATCTCAAACGCTTTGAACCACCTATTAAAATTCAAGGATTCACCAAAACATTGATTTGGCACGAAAGGATACATAAAGATCCTGCCTATCGCTGGATCAGGGATCTGATTGAAAAGGCTTGTTTGGTGAAAAATAATGAATTCTAATGATAGGTGCCAGAAATTTCCCTTTATGGTCTGTAAATAGCGTGTAAGCGAATGCACTTTTAAAAGATGCAGTAAAAAGGCATAATTACAGCCCCATTTTTTGAATTATTTATTTAGGAGCAAAAAGATGAATATTTTATTATTAGATGGTGGTAAAAATTTTGGGCATTCGCATGGTGAGTTAAACCACACACTTCACAAAAAAGCGAAAGAAGTTTTGACCGCACTTGGACACAATGTAAAAGAAACCGTGATTGATGCTGGCTATAATGTTGAAGAAGAAGTTGAAAAATTCTTGTGGATGGATGCTGTGATTTGGCAGATGCCAGGCTGGTGGATGCACGAACCTTGGACAGTGAAAAAATACATAGACGAAGTATTCACCACTGGACACGGCAAGCTTTATCAAAGTGATGGCCGCCATCGTGTCAATCCGACTGAAGGCTATGGCACAGGTGGCTTGTTGCAAGGCAAAAAACACATGCTTTCGCTTACTTGGAATGCTCCGATTGAAGCTTTCACTCGTGAAGGCGACTTCTTCGAAGGCAAAGGTGTCGATGCTTTGTACATGCCTTTCCACAAACTCAATGAGTTCATCGGCTTGAGCCGTCTGCCGACATTCTTATGTAACGATGTAATTAAAAATCCACAAGTAGAACAATACTTATCAGACTACCAAGAACATTTGGAAAAAGTGTTTGGCTAATTGATAATAGAGAAATATTCGTTTAGAAGGTGGGCATTTTTGCTCACCTTTTTTATTATAGCCAGACGAAAGTCTGGCTATAAAAACCATACGCTATGCGTATGGAGCCAAATAGCTTAAGCGATGAACAGAAAAAATCCTCGCTATATAATGAACAAGGCTGACAACCAAAATTCAACATATAGGAGGATTATCATGGTAAGTAAAACCAGTGACGATTCAAGTCTATCACACACAAAATGGAACTGTAAGTATCACATTGTATTTATCCCGAAGTACAGAAGAAAAGCAATTTATGGGAAGTTAAGAGCAGATATAGGTCAAATATTGAGGCAGCTATGTGACTATAAAAATGTGGAGATAATAGAAGCGCATGCAATGCTAGACCATATCCATATGCTCTTAAAAATCCCACCTAAAATATCAGTATCAGGTTTTATGGGCTATCTGAAGGGGAAGTCAGCACTGATGATTTTTGAAAGACACGCGAACTTAAAATATAGATATGGAAATAGGCATTTCTGGGCGAAAGGATTTTTTGTAAGCACAGTAGGGTTAAATACAAAAGTGGTAGAGGATTATATAAGAAACCAAGAAAAAGAAGATATGGTTCAAGATAATTTATCAACGAAAGAACATGTTGATCCCTTTAAGGGGTAACCAAGGAAATAATTAGATGCGGTTGTCAGTTCTCACAACAAGCCCCTTGAGGGGCTTGTGAAGTATAGGCCCTTATAGGGGAGGCTAAAAACCGCACGTTTTACGTGCGGATTGTTATTTCAAACGCTTATCAAACTTTCTGATAGGGAGGGGAAGATGAATAGACTGAGTTTAGATAAAACAAGTGGTCAAGTCTCTGGGAAGATTTGCAAAAAACTAAACTTTAGAAGATCAAATACAATCTGACAGTCTCCCGTTTAAAAACTCGTGCCCGTCATCTTAATTTAAGCTTAGATTCTTTTCTGCCTAAATACGTTGCTCATAACATAATGTTTCCATCGGTGTTCTTCCACAACATATTTTACCTTGATAGGTTCGATGATGGTTATAATAAAATATCCATTCCTCTAAGCCTGTTTGTAATGTCTCTAAATCCTTATAAATTTTCTTTCTAAAGGCAACTTGATAAGACTCCTGCAAAATCATTTTGTGGAAACGCTAGCAGATGCCATTGTTTTTCGGGTGTTTGACCTTCGTTTTTTTGAGTGTTCAATATCGTTAATCGCTAAATAAAGCTCATCATCGTGATTTCCCATTTTTCCACGATATTTACTATCACGGTCAGTTAAAATGCGTAACATAGGTAATTCTTGGCCTTCAAAGAGGGGCCTCGTCATTGGGCATATTTGTGGCAGTAATTGCAGTCTTCATTGTGTAAAGTTTTGCAAATGCCACTTTACTATAAGTATCGATAAAGGTTTGTTGGTAAATGCTACCTACGCATTTGAGATTGCCTACATAGAAGGTATCATGACTCATGCCCATAATTTTACAGGCTTGTGAGATGTTACCTAACTCTTCAGCCAAATTAAGTAAACAGGTCTTGTGTTTAATGAGAGTGTTGCAAGTAATAAAACATGAGAGTTTCCTTTTTTGTTTAGATTGATTTTGACACTCATATTCTAAACGGGGGAAACTCTCACTTTTTATTGTGATTTATCAGATTAAGTCTGATCTTCTACAAATTATGGGCATTATATTTTATAAATGCATATCTAATCGATGCTCATTATCCCACATTTCAGCTTCATTTTGATAAGACTTAGCCAACAGACCAAGCAACTCATCAGCCACAAACGGATGAGTAATAGCTAATTGTCTACTCCAATCTTGATATTGTTCGACTATTCTCCATTCTTGAGCACCTCCATCACCAAATGAACGGCTTGTAACTCCGCTGCTATTACGTTTTTCTATATACATTCCTTCAATCATATTTTTAGAATGTATATCTTCAACTAAATCACGTACTCCTTCACAAGGCCAAATCCCATCTTCTCCATTTTGACAATGACCTAATAATTTACCAATATAATATTCTGCGATATTTCTACAACCATTATTTTCGGCAAGGCTAATTACTTGTTTTACCCATTCTTCAAGCTTTTCGGTATTAATTTTTCCTGAATTATCTTCGCCAGGTATATGGCTTAAAGCCCCTAAAGCATCGAAACACTTAACCCTAAATTCTTTCTTATTTGTATTTTTATCTCTGTCATCCTTTCCATCATCTCTTTTAGGAAGCTCTGAAATAAGTTGAACGAAGAATTCAGGATGTTCTTCCAAATATCTTTCCAAACTTTTAGTTGAACAATTTTCACTTTTCAACCCACAAGGTGCTAAAACCTCTATATAAGCAAATTCTAAACTCGCCTTTTGTTCTAAGCTCAACATTTTATACTCAGAAATTTGAGAAAACGCCTCTCCTAATCGATAACGATCGGGTGGATTATTTTCATCTATTGATGTAGGTAAAAGCATTGCTGATAAAATATCAAAAATCACTTTAGGGGATATTTTTTTGAGAATTAAATCAATATATAAGAAAGCAGTTTGAGGCCTATCGGCTAACAACAAATATTTTACCGCTTCTTCTGCTTCATCTTCATTCTGACAATAAGATGGAACTATTTCCCCCCAATACGCTTGTTGGTAATTTTCATCTAGAGAATCAACCAAGCGCCATACCTGTGAGCCAAAAGGAGACTGCAAGTATACCTGTACTTTATCAGAATCATCCAAACACACAGAAAGAGATTCAAATAAAGAGATATTATCATTACTTTCGGATAATAATCCCCGAATAATGTTCTTATAATTAATTTGAGTGTCTTTTTTAAAAGACTCCAGAGCCAATTTAATTAATTGTACTGACTCCTCATCTGATGAAAATACAAAACGTCTTAGAAGAAAACCTATCGTACTTGCGCAATCTCCTTTTAAAGATAATTCTAGAATTCCTGAAAGTCCTTTTTCTTGTAGAATTTCTTTTAACGCAATAACACGCTTTTGCCTAATAATTTCTTCTCTTTCTTCAAAATTCATATTTTGATAATCTTCTACCTCATCAGCAGAGTCATCAACCCAATGAGAAGCAAATAACCAAAAATGTTTATCTATTAATTCTTTTGGTTCTAATGTTACATATACCTGCTCTCCCAACTCCGTAAACGTAATTCTATTAGAATGCCTTTTAGCTCTTTTGGATAAAACAGTCGTGCGAAGCTTTTCTCGCATGATAATTTTCTCAGATTCTGTAGCTTGGTTTAATGCCCAATCTTCAATGAGAAGCCAAATCTTATCTTGCTGCTCAGTTGTTAAACCATAAATATGGCCGACCAAATCAAGTAATTGTTCAAATGTATAACTTGCCCAAGTTAATGCTATTTCTACTGCTGCATTGCAGAAATCATAAACGTCTTTCTTGGTTACTATATTTGGTCCGCAATTATTCCTCCAAATACATTTACTAGCCGGAAATGCTGTTTGGGGAAGTGAGCCTGGAAATTGGCTAATACAAATTCGCCAACCGATATCTGGAAATTTTCTAACTAACTCTTTTAATAATTGAATACGTTCCTGCGTCTTAATACTTGTGTCAGGACACCAAGATCTGAAAATGCCTAATAAGGATGAAAAAGGTTTATTTCTATAATTATCATTAATTTCTTTTTGGCTTAATTGAGCTAAAATTTTTACAACTCTAGCAACCGTTGACTTATCCCAAGCTAACTTCTCCAATGCCCACAATAAATCAGTATACTTAGGTGAAGAAAAAATATTAGTAGAAACTGGTTGCATCAGCTCTAAGAATTGCTTATCAGTTTTCAAATCGTTTTCTATAATACTTAAAAATACTTTTGGGCTCGCTTCTGCATACACTGAGAAATCAGATGATTGTGCTAGTAATACTCTTAAGTTAAGCGGAGAGAATAATTCTTCCACAAGTTTATTTACTGCTTCCTCACAATTAAAAGCTAATCTACTTTTAAATAATTCATTACCATGAACAGCCAATAAAATAAGCATCTCCCCTATACTATTTCTTAAGTATTTAGAATACTGTCGCTTTTTATCGTATATATTGGCTTGCCACTGCTGATCTTCTGGTAAATCTAAAGCAGGGTCATCTTCTCCTAAAACTAACGTAGCTATCTTAAAGAAGTGCTCTAAATCTACTTTAGTAATATAGGGTGCAATAGCAAATAACAAATCTATTTTTGATACTACTCCTCTATGCGAACTTAACGCCCAAACAGGAGAATCATTAAGAAGTAAAGTTGCTTGAAGATCTTTCTCTAAATATTCATACGATAAATCATTTGATAAATCTTCTAAAATCGAAATATCATATTGATTAGAACTATCCCATACCCCAGCAAATAGAAATGGAATAAGAACTTGATTATAGCAGTCTACCCATTCTGGCTTATTAACAGCCTCATTCTTTGACAGTTGACGTCGCAGGACAGTTAATGAATAACCAGATTTTTTTGCCAACGCTTGTGCTTCATCATAAGAGCAACCCATTTTTTCTAACGAATGAATAAATGTTACCGAATCTAATATTTCAATTTTTAGATCAAAATTTTGTATTAGAGTATTTTTGGGATAAACAACAAAGGCATGAATCTGCTGCGAATATTGAGCTAGCTCTTTTTCGACGTTTTTATTATCAGTGATTGCAATAAAACTCTTAGAGCCTTGAGCAAGACGAGGAAGGACATTCTCTTCTTTAAATACTAGACAATTATCTCTATAAGAAATAAATTTTTTATCTAAGAACAGGGCGGACAAAAATGCCATTGCTTCGATTTTAGAATCAGCTGCAATGTAAAAAGGTTTTTGAGGTGGTTTGGATAAATAATCCAAAATCTGTTCTTCATATACTTTAATTAATTTGTTGAAGAAAGATGTATTTAAACTTGGATTACACACATTTGCCCATTCTTGCCATACACTATCTAAGGAATCTACATTTTGTGTAGGCAATTTTGCTTCATTTGCCAGCCAGCTTTGTGCTGGTAATGACTGAGCTAGCCACTGTTCAAGATCGCTTGCATCATATGCTCTGACATCTTTCCATTTATTAAGAGCTTTCTTTTGCTGAATCCATTTATTTTTTCCAGACCAACGACGAGGTGTTACAAAAATAAACGTTATATTTGAAGAATCTGAAAGGTGAGCCTTAAGGCTTTTATCAAAATCATCATCAGCTTTGGCCTTAATATCTTTATTAACACCAAATTCCCAGCCTGAATTGCCATCAGGAATCCATGGAGTTGCCTCATTTGACTCAACCCAACCATCCCAGCCAGGTCGTTGCGAATCATCATTTCCAGGAAAATCAATTTGAGTTATTTTTTCGCTCGTTGAGTGGATCAGTGTTCTCAAAAAAACAGATAAACGTGATCTTGATGAAATTTCGCAAGTATTGACCCAATTTTCAATATCATTTGCTTTTATATCTAAAAAAGGAGGAGCATAAATATGAGTTGCGGGAGCTTCAGTTTGTTGAATTAGAGCATCTTTATAATCAGCCTGCCATTGCATTAATTGATCTAATGGGAAGTTAAAGGTCTTTGATAACCGCTGAGCCATTTTAGGTGACAACATTGCTTTACCATTCAAAAAATTAGATAGTGCAGGTCGACCAATTGCTAGCAATTTTGCAGCTTCTGTTACCGTCATTCCTTTAGGTAATAACTCTTCTTTGATTCTTAAGCCAGGATGTTTTACAATCATCTCTAGTTCCTTATTTAAGGGTTTATCAAATGCATTTCTGCGTATATTTTGTAACACTAACGATATGTCAATGCTGTGTAGCGTTACACAATACAGATTGGCTCTAGGGAATTAAAAAGTCAAGCATATGCTTGACTTTTTCTTCACTATATTCGCTTGTTTCAAATAATAATGAGCGGCGAGGTTAAAAAGTAGGAGATTTGAAAGCGGCCTTTAAATATTTAGCTTATAACAGTTAATTTAACAACTTCCCCACAAATCATATTCATCAGAATTTGTGATGGTTACTTTAATCACATCACCGACTTTGACATTGATTCCGCTTAAATTATCGACATAAACTAACCCATCCACTTCAGGGGCATCAGCTTTGGAGCGGCCAATAATTCCTTCTTTGTCAATTTCATCTACTAATACATCAAGGGTTTTACCGATTTTTTGTTTTAAACGGTTTGCAGAAATTTCCTGTTGTAATTGCATGAAACGATGGAAACGTTCTTCTTTCACATCTTCTGGTACTTGGTCAGCCATCTCTGTTGCAGGTGCACCTTCAACTGGGCTGAATTTGAAACAGCCTACGCGATCAAGCTGGGCTTCTTTTAAGAAATCGAGCAATAATTGGAAATCTTCTTCTGTTTCACCTGGGAAACCTACAATAAAGGTGGAACGTAATGTTAAATCTGGGCAAATTTCACGCCATTGTTTAATGCGTTCTAAAGTGCGGTCAATACTGCCCGGTCTTTTCATTGCTTTTAAGATTTTCGGGCTGGCGTGTTGTAATGGAATGTCTAAATACGGCAATAGCGTACCATCAGCCATTAATGGAATTAAATCATCCACATGCGGATAGGGATACACATAATGTAAGCGAACCCAAATTCCAAGTTTGCCAAGCTGTTTACAAAGCGTCATTAAATCATTTTTAATTGGCATGCCATTCCAGAAAGCAGTTTTTACACCGCCCTCTTGGCGTTTTAAATCCATTGAATAAGCGGAAGTATCTTGTGATACTACAAGCAATTCTTTTACACCAGCTTCGGCTAAACGTTTTGCTTCGTCCAAAACTTGTGTAATAGAACGGCTTTCTAAATCACCACGCATAGATGGAATAATACAGAACGTACAACGGTGATCACAGCCTTCAGAGATTTTCAAATAGGCATAATGTTTTGGTGTCAGTTTCACGCCTTGTTTTGGTACTAAGCTGGTGTAAGGGCTATGTGTCGGTTTTGGCACGTATTTGTGAACTTGAGCCATCACTGTTTCATAACTATGTGGGCCACTGACTTCCAAAACTTTAGGATGCACTTCACGAATTTGGTCTTCTTTTGCCCCCAAACAGCCAGTTACAATGACGCGTCCATTTTCTTCTAATGCTTCGCCAATCGCTTCGAGTGATTCCTGCACTGCGCTATCAATAAAGCCACAAGTGTTCACAATCACTAAATCAACATTTTCATAGCTTGGCACAATGTTATAACCATCGGTGCGTAGTTCCGTTAAGATTCGTTCAGAATCTACTAAGTTTTTTGGGCAACCAAGGCTTACAAAGCCAATGCTTGGGGTTGAATTTTGCATAAAAATAACCGTTTTTCGCTCTATAAAATTTCAAACGCAAGATTCTACTCAATTTTCGCAAGAAAGGCGATAAATTAAAGGCTTGGAAGGGTAAAGATTTTAAGCTAAGTGATGTAGAATAGACGAGTATGTTGGACTCATTTTTATCATTATGGAAAATTCATCTTTACTTTTAACCGCACTTTTCGATCCTTATCACTTAATTATTTTTAGCAAAATGCTATTGGCGATGGTGCTTGGTAGTGTTATTGGCTTAGAGCGTGAGCTTAAGCGCAAACCTGTGGGCGTGAAAACTTGCGCCATTATTGCCGTCACTACTTGTGTGCTAACGATTGTTTCGATTCAAGCCGCAGAGCATTATGCGCAAGTTTCAGAAAATATTCGTACGGATCCGATGCGCCTTGCGGCTCAAGTGATTAGCGGCATCGGTTTTTTAGGTGCAGGTGTGATTTTGCATAAGAAAAATGATGCGATTTCAGGTTTAACCACTGCGGCGATTATTTGGGCTTCTGCGGGGATCGGTATTGCTGCTGGGGCGGGTTTCGTATTCGATGCGGTCATCGCAACGGTGATGATTTTGGTGTCTATTCGATTAAGTCCGTTGGTTCAACGTTGGGTACATCGTAAATCACAACGTCGTCGGACAAAATTCAATATTCTTGTTAATAGTGCGGAAAGTATTGGAAAAGTCACCCAATTGTTAGTAAACAATCAGTATCGTATTGAACATATACAGGTGAAAGATCAAAGTAGTGGTGAGGTACGGTTACAAATTCGCTGTTTTTCCATTGATTCCACAATGTTGAAAGATGCGTATGCATTGTTGAAAGCGGAAGAAGGTGTGATAAGTGTCGAAGTAGATAACTAGAAAAAGAGCGGTCAAGTTAAATTTTCTTTTAAATTGACCGCTCTTTTTTATTTCTTATTTAATTTCTGTCGCAAAATGTAAATTTCCATGAAAAATACTTGATTTTGATAACGCTATCTTGTAATTAATAATTCTATTCAAACACAACAAACTAAGGAAACAACAATGAAAAATGTAGGCTTTATCGGCTGGCGCGGAATGGTGGGTTCCGTATTAATGGATCGTATGTCGCAGGAAAATGATTTTGCGAATCTTAATCCCGTATTTTTTACGACTTCACAAGCAGGTCAAAAAGCACCTGTATTTGGTGGCAAGGATGCAGGCGAACTTAAAAATGCATTCGATATTGAAGAACTGAAAAAATTAGACATTATCGTGACTTGCCAAGGTGGTGACTATACCAATGAAGTTTATCCAAAATTAAAAGCAACAGGTTGGGACGGGTATTGGGTTGATGCCGCTTCTGCACTACGTATGAAAGATGATGCAATTATCGTGCTTGATCCAGTAAACCAACACGTGATTTCTGAAGGCTTGAAAAAAGGCATTAAAACTTTCGTAGGTGGTAACTGTACAGTGAGCTTAATGTTAATGGCTATCGGTGGTTTATTTGAAAAAGATTTAGTGGAATGGGTATCTGTCGCAACTTACCAAGCGGCTTCAGGTGCGGGCGCAAAAAATATGCGTGAATTACTTTCACAAATGGGATTATTAGAACAAGCGGTTTCAAGTGAATTAAAAGATCCTGCTTCATCTATTTTAGATATTGAACGTAAAGTGACTGCAGAAATGCGTTCTGATAGCTTCCCAACTGATAACTTTGGCGCGGCATTGGGCGGTAGCTTAATTCCTTGGATTGACAAACTTCTTCCAGAAACAGGACAAACTAAAGAAGAATGGAAAGGCTATGCAGAAACCAACAAAATCTTAGGTTTAAGTGACAATCCAATTCCTGTTGATGGTTTATGTGTGCGTATTGGTGCATTACGTTGCCACAGCCAAGCATTCACCATCAAACTGAAAAAAGACTTACCATTAGAAGAAATCGAACAAATTATTGCATCACATAATGAATGGGTGAAAGTGATTCCAAACGACAAAGAAACCACATTACGTGAATTAACCCCAGCGAAAGTAACAGGTACATTAAGCGTGCCAGTGGGTCGTTTACGTAAATTGGCTATGGGCCCTGAATATTTGGCTGCCTTTACTGTGGGCGACCAATTATTATGGGGGGCAGCAGAGCCAGTTCGCCGTATCTTAAAACAATTGGTAGCATAATTGGTAGAGTGCGTGAAGTAAAATCTCACGCACTTTTTCTTTCTTTTGTATGCGTTGATGTATCTCATCTAAAAACTTATGAATCGAGAATCCAACTTTACTCAATTTGCCTTTACCGAACTGTTACCTTTTTTCAATCAATTTCCAACGCAATATTTCACTGGCAAAAATAATGTTCAAATCGCTTATTGTCATTTAGTCCACGTAAAAAGTGCGGATAGAAAATTGATGATTTTAGTGAATGGTCGTGCTGAAAATATGTTGAAATGGTCAGAGCCCGCTTATGATTTTTATCATCAAGGCTATGATGTGTTGCTATTTGATCACCGAGGTCAAGGCTATTCAACCCATTTACTGAAGGATTCTGAAAAAGGGCATTTAGATGAATTTCGTTTCTATGTTGATGATATGGAGAAAATTATCAAAAAAGTGACCGCACTTTTCAATTATTCCACGCAGCATTTGCTTGCTCATTCGATGGGGGCATTGATTGCAACGTATTATTTGGCAAATTGTGATCATCGCATTAATAAAGCCGTGTTTTCTTCGCCTTTTTACGGCATTCCTTTAAAACACCCCATTAGAGATGAATTGATTATTGCCCTGATGAATATGTTAGGGCAAGGCAAGCGTTATGTTTTTGGTAAAGGGCCTTATCAACAAGCCCACTTGGAATACAATGAACTAAGTTTCTGTAAAACCAGAATGAAATGGATGAATCGTGTAAACCGTAAGAATCCAGCAATTCATCTTGGCGGACCAACGTTCCGTTGGGTACATTTGTGTTTAAATGTAATTAAACGCTTGCCGAAAGTTATTCCTAAGATTGAAATTCCAACCCTAATTTTACAAGCCGAAAAAGAAAAAATAGTAGATAACAAAAATCTTGAAAAATTAACCGCACTTTTTCCGAATGTAGAATCCATGCTTGTACCTCAAGCAAAACATGAAATCCTTTTTGAAAAGGATAACGTGAGAAAAGCTGTGCTTGAACGCGTGAATCAATTTCTTCATTCTTAAAGTCCCTAATTAGATGGAATATAAAACATTATATATTGATTTATATAATGTTTTTTTATTTTTATCTTATGAGTGTTTAGTCTTTTATTGAGCAAGATCATAGTTTCTTTCTTACTATATCCCTACAATCAATAATACTTATTTATAGTTATTTTTGTTGTTTGTATAGTTGGAGTGTCTATGTCAAAAATGAAGAAAATCGTGACCGCACTTTGCTTGGTTGGTGTCGGCGCTGTGGCATTGTGGGGAACACAGTGGGTTATGCATAAAACCAGTACACCAGAGTTTTGTGAAAGTTGCCATTCAATGAGTTATCCAAAAGCAGAATGGGAAGGCTCTAGCCACTTTGCTAATGCAAAAGGGGTTAGAGCACAATGTTCAGATTGTCATATTCCAAAAGAAGGCTGGCATTATGTGAAAGCTAAATTTATGGCATTGAAAGATTTGTGGTATGAGGCTCAAGGAAAAATCGATAATAAAGAAAAATATGAAGCACACAGAGCGGAACTTGCTCAAATTGTATGGGATGAAATGAAGGCTAACGATTCTGAAACTTGTCGTTCTTGCCATAGTTTTGATGCAATGGAACTTTCAAAACAAACTAAGTTAGCTAAGCAAACTCATACGGAGGCGCAAACAAACGGTCAAACTTGTATTGATTGTCACAAGGGAATTGTGCATTTCCTCCCTGAGGTACACGGTGATCAAAATGTACAAAAATCCTCTGAAGCAAAAGGTGGATCTATCTCTGATGGTTCAGCGATTTTTGCTACTGAAATGGTAAAAGCGACCAATGCTAAAGGAAATGAGGTTCGCTTAATGCCTTATGCTGAATTAATGCAATGGAAAGTGGATGGTAATCAAATTCAAGGTATTTTACATGGCTGGCAACAAGTAGGGGCTGAAGCAGTTGTGTATCAAGAATTAGGTAAACGTATCACGCTTGCTTTAATGGACGAAGATGCACGTACTCATGTTCAAGTATTAAAAACAGTTCATGATGCAGTAACAGATTCAGATTGGAAAGAAATCAGTGTTACGGTGAATGTAGCTAAAGAAAAAATGACATCAGATTTAACCGCACTTAATCAATACGGTAGTCAGTTAAATCAAACTCAATGTAGTAGTTGTCATGCGGCAATTAGTTCAGAACATTACACGGCTAACCAATGGATTGGTGTGGTGAATTCTATGAAAGACCGTACATCAATGAACAAAGATGAAGTACGTGCATTAACTATTTATCTGCAACGCAATGCCAAAGATATGGCAAAACAATAATTACTGAGTATCTAAAACGAGGCTGAAATGAAAAAGAATAACGTAAACGAACAACGTCGTGATTTTCTGAAAAAAACATCTTTGGGCGTGGCTGGTAGTGCTCTTTCCGGTGGTATGGTGGGCATTGTATCAAAAAGTGCGGTAGCAAAAGAAGCTGAAATGAAAACGGTAGTGACTGCCGCTCACTGGGGATCTCTTGGGGTTGTTGTACAAGATGGTAAGGTCGTGAAATCTGGTCCTGCTATTGAGCCTGCAGTGCCGAACGAGTTGCAAACAGTTGTTGCCGATCAATTGTATAGCGAAGCCCGCGTGAAATATCCAATGGTACGCAAAGGCTTTTTAGCTAATCCAGGAAAAAGCGATACCACAATGCGTGGTCGTGATGAATGGGTGCGTGTTTCTTGGGATGAAGCGTTAGATTTGGTACACAATCAACTTAAACGTGTACGTGACGAACATGGGCAAACAGGTATTTTTGCCGGTTCTTATGGTTGGTTTAGCTGTGGTTCATTACATGCTTCTCGTACATTATTACAGCGCTACATGAACGCTACAGGTGGTTTTGTGGGCCACAAAGGGGATTACTCTACGGGGGCTGCGCAAGTAATTATGCCACATGTGCTTGGTACTATTGAGGTATATGAACAACAAACCAGCTGGGAGTCTGTGCTAGAAAACAGCGATATCATTGTGCTTTGGTCAGCAAATCCACTTACAACCATGCGTATTGCTTGGATGTCCACCGACCAAAAAGGGATTGAATATTTCAAAAAATTCCAAGCGAGTGGAAAACGCATTATTTGTATCGACCCACAAAAAAGCGAAACTTGCCAAATGCTGAATGCAGAATGGATTCCGGTGAATACCGCAACGGATGTGCCATTAATGCTTGGTATTGCGCATACTTTAGTTGAACAAGGCAAGCACGATAAAGATTTCTTGAAAAAATACACATCGGGTTACGCTAAATTTGAAGAATATTTATTAGGTAAAACCGATGGCCAACCAAAAACAGCAGAATGGGCGGCAAAAATTTGTGGTGTACCGGCAGAAACAATTAAGCAACTTGCAGCCGATTTCTCTAGCAAACGTACCATGTTAATGGGTGGCTGGGGTATGCAACGTCAACGCCATGGCGAACAAACCCACTGGATGTTAGTAACGCTAGCTTCTATGTTAGGACAAATTGGCTTGCCGGGTGGTGGTTTCGGTTTAAGTTATCACTATTCAAATGGTGGGGTGCCAACGGCGACTGGTGGTATTATCGGCTCCATTACCGCAAGTCCATCAGGCAAAGCAGGTGCAAAAACATGGTTAGATGATACGTCTAAATCAGCTTTCCCATTGGCGCGTATTTCAGATGTGTTGCTCAATCCTGGCAAAAAAATTCATTATAACGGTACTGAAATTACTTACCCTGATATCAAAGCAGTATATTGGGCTGGCGGTAACCCATTTGTTCACCATCAAGATACCAATACCTTAGTGAAAGCTTTCCAGAAACCTGATGTGGTGATTGTCAATGAGGTGAACTGGACGCCAACTGCACGTATGGCAGATATTGTGTTACCAGCTACGACGAGTTATGAACGTAATGACTTAACCATGGCTGGCGACTACTCCATGATGAGTGTTTATCCAATGAAACAAGTGGTTCCCCCACAATTTGAAGCGAAAAATGACTACGATATTTTCGTTGAGCTTGCTAAACGTGCCGGTGTGGAAGAACAATACACAGAAGGTAAAACTGAAATGGAGTGGTTGGAAGAATTCTATAATGCAGCCTTTAGTGCCGCACGTGCAAACCGTGTAGCAATGCCACGTTTTGACAAATTCTGGGCAGAAAATAAACCATTAAGTTTTGAGGTGGGTGAAGCTGCGAAGAAATGGGTGCGTTATGGTGAATTCCGTGAAGATCCATTGCTTAATCCTCTCGGCACACCGTCAGGTAAAATTGAAATTTTCTCTGATGTTGTTGAGAAGATGAATTATAACGATTGTAAAGGTCATCCTAGTTGGATGGAGCCTGAAGAGTTTGCGGGTAATGTGACGGAAGAATATCCATTAGCTTTAGTGACACCACATCCTTATTATCGCTTACATAGCCAATTAGCGCATACTTCATTACGTCAAAAATACGCAGTAAATGATCGTGAACCAGTGATGATTCACCCTGAAGATGCGGTTGCACGTGGAATTAAGGAAGGTGATGTTGTTCGCATTCATAGCAAACGTGGACAAGTGCTTGCAGGTGCTGTTGTAACAGAAAATATCATCAAAGGTACCATTGCTCTACATGAGGGCGCATGGTATGACCCACATGAACTTGGTAAAGGTGAAAAACCATTATGTAAAAATGGTTGTGCAAATGTGTTAACTCGAGATGAAGGTACATCTAAATTGGCACAAGGCAATTCACCAAATACTTGTATCGTTCAGATTGAGAAATTTACAGGTGTAGCACCAGAAGTTACGGTATTTAAACAACCTAAACAGGTGGCGTAAAACTATTAAAAATATAAACCGCACTTTAAAAAGTGCGGTTTTTATTTTTAGTAGTGGAACGAAGGGGAAAGTAATAGCATTAAACGCTAAACATGAGGTGTTATTTGAGCAAGAGGAATTGAGACGGGAAACAATATCTAAGATTTTAGTATTTTTGAATGATGAGTAGATTTTTATTCAATAATATATTTAATGTGTAGATAAAATATTCAAACAGGTATGTTTTTCAAAAAATGGTTTGACATATTTTCTAAAAAACGTATTATACCGCTCACACCGATTGTGGTGAGATGGCCGAGCAGGCTGAAGGCGCTCCCCTGCTAAGGGAGTATGGGGTTAAAAAGCTCCATCGAGGGTTCGAATCCCTCTCTCACCGCCATTGTTTGTTTTATTTATTCTGCACCCGTAGCTCAGCTGGATAGAGTACTCGGCTACGAACCGAGCGGTCAGAGGTTCGAATCCTCTCGGGTGCGCCATTTTTAAACGGCTCTATCTTATTAAAGTGGTTATGAATAATTAAAGCATCATCTACGCACCCGTAGCTCAGCTGGATAGAGTACTCGGCTACGAACCGAGCGGTCAAAGGTTCGAATCCTTTCGGGTGCGCCATTTCATTTTATTCAAGTCTATAGATTTCCACTTACTTTCTAATAATCACAGTATTTGTTATATTGTATATTATCTTTTATTTGTAAAATTTTAAATTATGACAAGACAATCTTTGCCTCGTAGCTTTAGTTTATTTTATTGGGGATTAGCTGTTTTTTGTGCCCCTGTATTGTTATGTCCGATGGCTCTGTTGCTTTCCACTACATTTGATAAAAATCCTAGCTTGGAAACTTGGCAAGTTAATTTATTCTCAATATTTTTTTGGATTTATCCTATTATTCTTGCGGCGGTAGCTCGAATTTTATATCGCCTACACCAGAGAAAGCCAAAATTGGCTTTTAAATTATTGGTATTAAGTGCGATCATTTTTTATATAGCTTTAATTACGATTTGTAAAATCGGTTTATAAAAAAATCCTACAATAAAACGTAGGATTTTTTTATGCTATTTTATTTTTTCTTTGTTGGTCGTTGCCAATCTTGAATATGGCGTTGAGGAACTCGTGTAATCACTAATTCATTTTCACCTACATCGCGTGTAATTGTTGTACCGGCGCCAATAGTTGCGCCATTTGCGACTTTCACTGGCGCGACTAATTGTGTATCAGATCCCACAAATACATTATCACCGATGATCGTTTTAAATTTATTTGCGCCATCGTAGTTACAGGTGATGACACCCGCACCAATATTACAATTTGAGCCGATTTCTGAATCGCCAACATAGGTTAGATGATTTACTTTAGAACCTTTACCAACGGTAGATTTTTTTATTTCTACAAAGTTACCGACATGCGTTTCAGCTGCGAGTTCTGCACCTGGGCGTAAACGAGAAAATGGACCAATTGCGGCTTTTTCTCCCACCACAGAATCTTCTAGCACAGAATAGGGTTTTATTTCTACATCATTGCCAATAACAACATTTTTTAATACGCAACCTGCGCCAATTTTTACGCGATCGCTGAGTTTAACACTACCTTCGATAATAACGTTAATGTCGATCTCCACATCTTTCCCATGTTCTAATGTTCCACGCAGGTCAAAGCGAGCGGGATCGTAGATCATTACGCCTTCAAGCAATAATTTGGAGGCTTGTTTATTTTGGAAATAACGTTCAAGTGCGGCTAATTGTAAGCGATTATTTGCACCTTCAACTTCCATGACATCTGTTGCTTGTACCGCAACAACTTGGCAATTATCCTGGTTTGCGAGAGCAATAAGATCCGTTAAGTAATATTCGCCTTGAGCATTATTATTGCCTACACGAGCTAACCATTTTTTGAAACTTGCACCATCGGATACCATAACGCCAGTATTTACTTCTTTAATATTTAGTTGATCAGCATTTGCATCTTTTTGTTCTACAATTGCTACAACATTGCCATTTTCACGGATAATTCTCCCATAGCCTGTTGGGTTATCTAAATTTACGGTAAGCAATGCAATGCCATTTTCTGGTTTTGCTTTAATTAACTTTTCTAATGTTTCTTTAGTTATTAATGGAGCATCGCCGTAAAGTACAACAATATTTTCGTTATCCTTAAAGAAAGGTGCCGCTTGTTGAACTGCATGTGCAGTACCAAGTTGTTCTGTTTGTAATACCCAATTTACTTGTTCATTTGCAAGATGGCTACGCATTAAGTCCCCACCGTGGCCATAGATTAAATGAATATTTTCTGCGCCTAATTGATGCGCAGTATCAATTACATGTTTTACCATTGGTTTACCAGCTATTGTATGTAGTACTTTGGGTAAATCGGAATACATGCGCGTTCCTTTTCCGGCTGCTAAAATTACCGCACTTAATGCTTTTGTAGTCATAGATTTTCTCTTTATTTATCAATAATAATGGGAGATATTTTATCGTAGAAAGGAGAAGATGATAAGTTTTTAAATTAAGGAAGTTGTGGCTTTTTAGATAGGAAAAAACCGATGGTTTCCCATCGGTTTTCCGAATTTTAAAGTGGTTAAAAGAGAAATTATTTAACTTCTACTTGTGCACCAGCTTCTTCTAATTCTTTCTTAAGTGCTTCAGCTTCTTCTTTAGAAACACCTTCTTTTAATGCTGCTGGAGCAGATTCAACTAAATCTTTAGCTTCTTTTAAGCCTAAACCAGTTGCACCACGTACTGCTTTGATTACTGCTACTTTGTTAGCACCAGCTGCTGCAAGAATTACGTCAAATTCAGTTTTTTCTTCTGCTGCCGCTGCACCGCCTGCTGCTGGAGCTGCTGCTACTGCTGCCGCTGCTGAAACACCGAATTTTTCTTCCATCGCTGCGATTAATTCAACGATTTCAGTTACAGTTTTTGAAGCAATCGCTTCAATGATTTGTTCGTTAGTTAATGACATAACAATCAATTCCTAAAATAAATAAAGTTAGATGAAGTAAGAAACGCTTAATGATTAAGCTGCTTCTTGTAATTTGTCGCGTAATGCCGCGAAGGTGCGAGCAAGTTTGCCTGCTGCAGCTTCTTTCATTGTGCCCATTAAACGTGCAATCGCTTCTTCGTAAGTTGGTAATGTTGCCAAGAATTCAACATCTTGGATTTTACCTTCAAAGGCTGCACCTTTAATTTCAAACTTATCGTTTGCTTTAGCAAACTCTTTGAACAAGCGAGCAGCTGCGCCCGGGTGTTCGTTAGAGAACGCGATAAGTGTTGGACCTACAAACGTATCTTTTAAGCATTCGTAATCTGTGCCTTCAACTGCGCGACGTAATAAAGTATTACGAACTACACGCATTGTAACGCCAGCTTCACGTGCTGATTTACGTAATTCAGTCATTTTATCAACAGTTACACCGCGAGAATCCGCGATTACTGCTGAAAGTGCACCTTTGGCTGCTTCATTTACTTCAGCAACAATTGCTTGTTTGTCTTGAAGATTTAATGCCATTGGCTTTTAGCTCCTGAATACACTCCGATTACTCGGAATTAATTTACCTAATCCTAAGACTAGGATGACTTCGGCGCCCAGAAGCAAGAAAAATTCTTATTCTGTTCACCATCTACGTAGGATAATTAAGATTACTCCCCTACGGTCTTGGATGGGGCTTGAATAGGTCAAGCACCAACCAGAAATTTGTTAGATTGACTAACACAGGCGCAAGATTATAGAGAAAAGCTATGTTCTTGTAAAGAATATTGTTGGAAAAAGAACCAAATTCCTATGATAGTTTCTCTACTAATTCCACTGCAGCCCCAATATAAGTAGCGGGTGTTAATTTTTGTAAACGTAATTTTTCTTCTTGTGGAATATCCAACTTATCAATAAATTCACGCATAGCCTGTTCTGTCACTCGTTTACCTCGCGTTAATTCTTTTAATTTTTCGTAAGGTTTTTCTATTCCATAGCGACGCATTACGGTTTGAATTGGTTCGGCCAAAACTTCCCAGTTTTGATTGAGTTCTTCTAATAAGTGCGGTTGATTTACTTCAAGTTTACTGATGCCTTTGCGTGTTGAGGCATAAGCGATCAAACAATAACCTAATCCTACGCCTAAATTACGTAATACGGTTGAATCTGTTAAGTCACGCTGCCAGCGAGAAATTGGTAACTTTTGACCTAAGTGGGTCATCACTGCATTGGCTAATCCCAGATTGCCCTCTGAGTTTTCAAAATCAATTGGATTGACTTTATGTGGCATGGTAGAAGAACCAATTTCGCCTGCAATAGTTCGTTGTTTGAAGTGATTTAATGCAATGTACCCCCATAAATCCCGATCAAAATCAATGATAATGGTATTAAAGCGTACTACAGCATCAAAAAATTCAGCGATGTAATCGTGCGGCTCAATTTGCGTGGTATAAGGATTCCATTGAATACCTAATGAAGTGACAAATTCTTCGCTGAATTTATGCCAATTAATATTAGGATATGCCGATAAATGCGCATTGTAGTTACCTACCGCGCCATTGATTTTACCTAAGATTTCCGCGTTTTGGAGTTGTTTAAATTGACGTTTTAGACGGTAAACGACATTCGCCATTTCTTTGCCCACTGTGCTTGGTGAAGCTGGTTGGCCATGTGTGCGAGAAAGTAATGGAATCGTTTTATATTCTTCTGCAAGACGAGTGATTTCATCAATCAGTTTTTTCCATTCTGGTAAAATCACTTCGTCACGAGCGGTGCTTAACATTAATGCGTGAGAGAGGTTGTTAACATCTTCTGAGGTGCAAGCGAAATGAATAAATTCGGAAACGTTCATTAGTTCCACTTCATTTTGAATTTTCTCTTTCAGAAAATACTCAACGGCTTTCACATCGTGATTGGTTGTGCGTTCAATTTCTTTAATACGCGCAGCATCTGTCTCATTAAAATTAGCCACAATTCCATCTAAAAAAGCATTTGCTTGCGTAGAAAATGGCGGTATTTCGGTAATTTCTGCCGTTGAAGCTAATTTTTGTAACCAACGAACTTCCACAGCTACACGGAATTTCATTAACCCGAATTCGCTAAAAATAGCGCGTAATGGAGTTACTTTATCTTGATAACGACCATCAAGAGGGGAAAGTGCGGTCAGTGTAGAGAGTTGCATAAATGTTTGCTCCAGAATTGTATTAATAAATAGAAGAATAAATCTGTTTTGCGGTGGCAAGTAATTTTCTGCGGAAAAATAAAATTTGCCATTTTGTTCCACCCATTTGTTTCCACAGCACGGCAGAGCGAATGCCTGCAAGTAAAACTGCACGAATTTTATTTTGCACGAGTTCTTGTCGCAAATAATCAGGCGAGCCTAGGATGTGAATTTTTTTGCCCAATGGGCTAATAACGTCGCTGTAAATATTTGCTATAATAGATAGCATTGTTTCACTATCGCGAGCGTAATGAATTTCCTGTTCTTTTAGGCGAGAAATTCGATTGCCTAATGTTTGTTTAGCATCGGGATTTTTTGATAATTTTCCTTCTAATGCCAAAAGGCTTAACCAATAGCGAGTTAAATTTTGATCGCCTTGCGCGTTGAGCTGATGAATTAAGGTTTCTAGACCTAATTTTAAATGACGAACTTCGCCACCAAAAACATCTTCGATTCGTTGTGGTTGGGTAATGAAAAGGCTATTAAGTGCGGTTAAAAATGTATCTGAATCTGCTCGACTTTCTGTTGCAAGTTGATGAACCAATTTTGCTGATTGGCACACGCCAGCAAGGGCAAGAACAATATCGTGGTAGTTTTTCATTAGAAAATATTAGGAAAACGTTTCCGTTAAATATAGCATTTTTAACCTAGCTTTTGAACTCGAACATTAAAAAAGCCTAGAGTTTCTGGTATGATGTGCGAATAGTTTTAAGGTATTAAGGATTGATTATGGCAAAACCAATTGTTTTTAGTGGCGTGCAGCCTTCTGGTGAATTAACTATCGGAAATTATTTAGGCGCGTTGCGCAACTGGGTAAAAATGCAAGAAGATTATGAATGTATTTTCTGCGTAGTTGATTTACATGCGATCACTGTGCGTCAAGATCCTGTTGCCCTTCGCAAAGCAACACTTGATGTACTTGCACTTTATTTGGCGTGTGGAATTGATCCAAATAAAAGTACTATTTTTGTTCAATCTCACGTTCCAGAACACACGCAATTAGGCTGGGTGTTAAACTGCTACACTTATTTCGGTGAAATGAGCCGAATGACGCAATTCAAAGATAAATCAGCGCGTTACGCAGAAAATATTAACGTGGGTTTGTTTGATTATCCTGTGTTAATGGCGGCGGATATTTTACTTTATCAAGCAAAAAGCGTGCCTGTTGGTGATGACCAAAAACAACACTTAGAAATTACGCGTGATATTGCAAACCGCTTTAATGCGCTTTATGGCAATATTTTCACCATTCCTGAAATTTTCATTGGAAAAGCAGGTGCGCGTATTATGTCATTGCAAGATCCTGAAAAGAAAATGTCAAAATCAGATGATAACCGCAACAATGTAGTGACACTTTTGGAAGATCCAAAATCTGTGGCAAAGAAAATTAAACGTGCCGTAACAGATTCAGATGAGCCGCCTGTTGTTCGTTATGATGTGCAAAATAAAGCGGGGGTATCCAATCTTTTAGATATTCTTTCTGCGGTTACGGATAAGCCAATTGCTGAGCTTGAAAAAGAATTTGAAGGTAAAATGTACGGACATTTAAAAACAGCAGTAGCGGATGAAGTATCAACTTTACTTGCTGGTTTACAAGAACGTTTCCATCAATATCGTAATGATGAAGCTTTATTAGATAATATCTTACGACAAGGTGCGGAAAAAGCTCGTGCAAAAGCGCAAGAAACCTTGGCGAAAGTGTATGAAGCAGTAGGGTTTGTTGCTGCAAAATAATCTGAATAAAAGGGATAATATTATGGCGATTCAAACTGAAAAACCGATTGAATGTGTAGGTTGTAACACATTTGATATGAAATCACTTTTCGATAATCGTGATTGTAGTCAGGTTATTGAATATATTTATGACAGTGAAGAACAAGCTCAAGAAGCGCTCGCATTTTTTACCCAGAAAGCGCGTGATGTAGAAAGTGAACCTTGTGAAATTCAATCTGAAATTACAAAAGTGGATGATGGTTATTTATTAAAGGCAGATTTCACTTTCTGTTGTCAAGCTGAATTGGTGATTTTTCAAATGCGTATTGCGTAAGAAAAACAGCTGAAAAATAAGCCGAACTTTTGCGGCTTATTTTGTTTTTAGGATTAGCTTTCTACAAAGCTTAAGGCGGTTTCAACCACTTCAATTCCCGCACCTTGTTTAAATGCATTTTCGCTTAAATAGCGTCGCCATTGACGAGCACCTTTGCAATTTTGGAATGCGCCTAACATATGACGGACGATATGATTAAGGTGTATGCCTTGGCTAAGTTGTTGTTCAATATAAGGAAGCATTGATTGTACCGCTTCATGAGCGATAACAATTGGTGCGTTAGGATCAAATAAGGCTTGGTCAATTTGCCCAAGTAAACTTGGATTTTGATAGGCCTCTCGCCCAACCATCACGCCGTCCACATATTGCAAATGTTGCTTCATTTCTTCAATGGTTTTTATGCCGCCATTAATTGCGATAGTTAGATGTGGAAAATCACGTTTTAGTTGATACACTCTAGTATAATCTAATGGAGGAATTTCTCGATTTTCTTTAGGACTTAACCCAGAAAGCCAAGCTTTTCGTGCGTGGATAATAAACTCTTGGCAACCTTTTCCTTGAACCTTCTCAATAAAATCACATAAAAATTCATAGCTGTCTAATTCATCAATTCCAATACGGGTTTTCACCGTGACTGGAATTTTGACCGCACTTTGCATTTGTTCCACACAGTCTGCCACCAAATCTGCTTTCGCCATTAAGCAAGCCCCAAACATTCCATTTTGTACGCGATCAGAAGGGCATCCTACATTAAGATTAATTTCGTGATAGCCTCGTTCCTCAGCAAGTTTTGCACAATGTTTGAGTTGCTCAGGATCGCTTCCTCCCAGCTGTAACGCAACGGGATTTTCTTGTAAATCAAAATCCAAGTGATCGTATTTGGCATGGATAATCGCAGGTGCGGTGACCATTTCAGTGTAAAGTAAGGCATGCTTTGAAAATTGGCGATGAAAATAACGACAATGGCGTGTTGTCCAATCTAACATTGGCGCAACAGAAAAACGGCCGCGGTAAAAGTGCGGTAGATTTTGAGGCATTTTTATTTCTCTTGTTCGGTTTTGCTGCGTAATTCTTCGGCTTGGCGAGCTTGCATTTGCTGGCGAAAACGGCCTGCAGCAAAGTGGTAAAATGGTTTTGGGCTAAATTGGCGCGAGATTATGGATGCAATAATGCTGGAAATCAAGAGCCAAATGAGAACGGGTTGTGCGCCTGTCATTTCCATCACAACAACACTGGCTGTAACAGGAGATTGTGTGCCTCCAGCTAGAAACGCTGCCATACATAAAATCACCAAAAAACGTTGATCAACCATACCGCCACTGAGATCCCAAAGCATTGCGCCAATGCCTGCTCCCGTTGTCAGTGATGGGGTAAAGATACCACCGGCAATACCATTCCAATAAGTGGTCGCCGTTGCCAAAAGTTTAAGGATACCAATTTCAGGCTCTATAGCTTGCCCTTCTAAGGCGCGTGCAACAACCTCATAGCCAGTGCCATAGGTTTGTCCGTGAGTGTAACTGCCAAGTACGGCAAGCACTAAACCCAATAATAAAGCAATATAAATAGGATGTTGGCGAACCCAACCACGCCATTTTTCAGGCGATAATCCAGCGAGACCTTTTGCTAATAATCGTCCGAATATGCCACCTAGAATGCCACAAACCACCCCACAAATTGCAAGCCAAAGATAGAGATAAGAAACAGATGTTGCCCCTTGATAACTTGGAAAATAAGGGCTGTTTCCTTGAATCGCGACAAGAATAAAACCAGCAGCTAATACCCCCATCAATACGCGTCGTTCCCAACGTAACATTACTCCACGTCCAAGTTCTTCAATCGCAAATATCACTCCAGCCAAAGGTGCATTAAAGGCAGCAGCAAGTCCCCCCGCCGCACCTGTCGCAAGTAATTCATTGGTGCTTAATCCTTTAAACGCTAAATTATGTTTTCTACAATAATTTCCCCACGCAAGCATGACAGCCGCACCAACTTGTACTGATGGTCCCTCACGCCCAACCGATGCACCGATAAGCATCGCTAGAAAGGTAAGAGGAATTTTCCAAATAGTTTGTCTGAATTCAACTAATTTGGTTTTATAGCTACTATGAGGAAGATTAATTGATGCAATGACTTGCGGAATACCGCTTCCTCCAACATAGGGAGTATATTTTTTCGTAAACCAAGTTAGGCAAGCCATGCCTAGGGGTAACACAAACCAAACTGCAATAGGATATTTAGACGACCAGTGAGCGTTTAGTTCTAGACCAAGATCGGATAATTTAGCAAAGCCAAATGAAAAAAGTGAGACAAATGTCGCACCTATAATTAGGCAGATAAATTCTAAACTTTTGTGGGAAATTCTGTGTGTTTGGCGTAGCTTTTTATGGAAGAAATAGTGTAAGTGGAATTTGAGCGAGCGTAACATAATGATTGTAATTTAATACTAATTAAGTAGAAATTATAAAACTGTCATTTCGCTGGGGCAATTGGTTTGGCATTTTGAATAAAAAAGTGCGGTGAATTTTGGAAGCGTTTTTTGTACGCATCTAAAGATCCTTTCGTGGATCTTGGGCTCTGTTTAATTATTGACAACAAACCTCATAACGATTAAAATTCGCTGTCTATTTCTATGGAAGTAGATTTCTTGAACAACATTCTATTATTGAATAACATTTAAACTGGAGCTTTTTTAATGGCAACTATCAACCAGCTAGTACGCAAACCGCGTGTGAAAAAGGTTGTAAAAAGCAACGTTCCTGCATTAGAGGCTTGCCCGCAGAAACGTGGTGTATGTACTCGTGTATATACTACAACTCCTAAAAAACCAAACTCAGCGTTACGTAAAGTATGTCGTATCCGCTTAACTAACGGTTTTGAAGTAACTTCTTATATCGGTGGTGAAGGTCACAACCTTCAAGAGCACAGTGTTGTATTAATCCGTGGTGGTCGTGTTAAAGACTTACCGGGTGTGCGTTACCACACAGTACGCGGTGCATTAGACTGCGCAGGCGTTAAAGATCGTAAACAAGGTCGTTCTAAATACGGCGTTAAACGCCCTAAAGCTTAATGGTTCTCCGTTAAGTAAGGCCAAACGTCTAAATTAGCAAAACAATTTAAACCATAAACTCCAGTCAAAAAGCGCTTTGCGCTGCAAATTTTCTCAAAGAGAAATATTGCTGATGGGTTTTGGATATCCTGAAGATTAAAATACGGAGAAATTCGCAATGCCACGTCGTCGTAGTGTTGAAGCACGCAAGATTCTTCCAGATCCGAAGTTCGGTTCAGAGTTACTTGCAAAATTTATTAATGTAATCATGGTAGACGGTAAAAAATCCGTTGCTGAATCAATCGTTTATGGTGCTTTAGAAACTTTAGCACAACGCACAGGTAAAGAGCCTTTAGAAGCGTTTGAAGTTGCACTTGAAAACGTACGTCCAACTGTTGAGGTTAAATCTCGCCGTGTTGGTGGTTCTACTTACCAAGTACCAGTTGAAGTGCGTCCTGTACGTCGTAACGCATTAGGTATGCGTTGGATCGTTGAAGCAGCACGTAAACGTGGTGATAAATCAATGGCTTTACGCCTTGCAAACGAATTATCTGATGCTTCAGATAATAAAGGTGCAGCAGTGAAAAAACGTGAAGATGTTCACCGCATGGCTGAAGCTAACAAAGCATTTGCTCACTACCGTTGGTAATAAGTTTTGAATTTAAAGGGCTTCATCATTGATGAAGCCTTACCCTTATATAAACTGATATTAAATAAACAAGGTTATAATAATGGCTCGTACAACCCCTATTGAAAGATATCGTAATATCGGTATCAGTGCGCATATTGATGCGGGTAAAACCACGACTACTGAGCGTATCTTATTCTATACTGGTGTTAGCCACAAAATCGGCGAAGTGCACGATGGTGCAGCAACGATGGACTGGATGGAACAAGAACAAGAGCGTGGTATTACCATTACCTCTGCGGCAACAACTGCATTCTGGTCTGGTATGTCACAACAGTTCCAACAACACCGCATCAATGTTATCGATACTCCAGGACACGTAGACTTTACTGTTGAAGTAGAACGTTCTATGCGTGTTCTTGATGGTGCGGTAATGGTTTACTGTGCGGTTGGTGGTGTTCAACCACAATCTGAAACTGTATGGCGTCAAGCTAACAAATATCAAGTGCCACGTATTGCGTTCGTAAACAAGATGGACCGTACTGGTGCAAATTTCTTACGCGTAGTTGAGCAATTGAAAACTCGTTTAGGTGCTAACGCAGTTCCTCTTCAACTTCCAATTGGTGCAGAAGATAACTTCACCGGTGTTGTTGACTTGATCAAAATGAAAGCGATTAACTGGAATGAAGCAGATCAAGGTATGACATTTACCTATGAAGATGTGCCTGCAAATATGCAAGCAGACTGTGAAGAATGGCGTCAAAACCTTGTAGAAGCAGCGGCTGAAGCATCTGAAGAATTAATGGAAAAATACCTTGGCGGTGAAGATCTTTCTGAAGAAGAAATCAAACTTGCATTACGTCAACGTGTATTAGCAAACGAAATCATCTTAGTAACTTGTGGTTCTGCGTTCAAAAACAAAGGTGTTCAAGCTATGCTAGATGCCGTTGTTGAATACTTACCGGCACCAACTGATATTCCAGCGATCAAAGGTATCAACCTTGATGAAACTGAAGGCGAACGTCATGCAAGTGATGAAGAACCATTCTCTTCATTAGCATTTAAAATTGCAACTGACCCGTTCGTAGGTAACTTAACCTTCTTCCGTGTATATTCTGGTGTTATTAATTCTGGTGACACAGTATTAAACTCTGTACGTCAAAAACGTGAACGTTTTGGTCGTATCGTACAGATGCACGCTAATAAACGTGAAGAAATTAAAGAAGTTCGTGCAGGTGACATTGCAGCTGCTATCGGCTTAAAAGATGTAACTACTGGTGATACATTATGTGCAATTGAAGCACCAATCATCCTTGAGCGTATGGAATTCCCTGAGCCAGTAATCTCTGTTGCGGTAGAACCAAAAACTAAAGCTGACCAAGAAAAAATGGGCTTAGCATTAGGCCGTTTAGCACAAGAAGACCCTTCATTCCGTGTTCACACTGATGAAGAATCTGGCGAAACCATTATTTCTGGTATGGGTGAATTACACTTAGATATCATCGTTGACCGTATGAAACGTGAGTTTAAAGTAGAAGCTAACATCGGTAAACCACAAGTATCTTATCGTGAAACTATCCGCACTCGTGTTAATGATGTAGAAGGTAAACATGCAAAACAATCTGGTGGTCGCGGTCAATATGGTCACGTTGTTATTGACTTATATCCATTAGATCCAGAAGGCCCAGGTTACGAATTCGTAAATGAAATCAAAGGTGGTGTAATCCCTGGTGAATACATTCCTGCGGTTGATAAAGGTATCCAAGAACAGCTTAAATCTGGTCCATTAGCGGGCTACCCAGTAGTTGATCTTGGTGTACGTTTACACTTCGGTTCATACCATGATGTGGACTCATCTGAGTTAGCGTTTAAACTTGCTGCATCTTTAGCATTTAAAGCAGCATTCGCAAAAGCAAACCCAGTATTACTTGAGCCGATTATGAAAGTTGAAGTTGAAACTCCACCTGAATATGTTGGTGATGTAATTGGTGACTTAAGCCGTCGTCGTGCTATGGTGAACGGTCAAGAAGCGAATGAGTTCGTTGTTAAGATCGATGCTGAAGTTCCACTTTCAGAAATGTTCGGCTATGCAACAGACTTACGTTCACAAACTCAAGGTCGTGCATCTTACTCAATGGAACCGTTAAAATATGCTGAAGCTCCAACAAGTGTTGCAGCTGCAGTAATTGAAGCGCGTAAAAAATAATTTTTGTAAACCAGCGGTGTAAAACATGAGTGTTTTATACCGCACTTCTTAGGAAACATTAGCAATGTCTAAAGAAAAATTTGAACGTACAAAACCGCACGTAAACGTGGGTACAATCGGCCACGTTGACCACGGTAAAACAACTTTAACAGCAGCAATCACAACCGTATTATCTAAACACTACGGTGGTGCGGCTCGCGCATTTGACCAAATCGATAACGCGCCAGAAGAAAAAGCGCGTGGTATCACCATCAACACTTCACACGTTGAGTACGATACAGCAACTCGTCACTACGCACACGTTGACTGTCCGGGACACGCCGACTATGTTAAAAACATGATTACTGGTGCGGCACAAATGGATGGTGCTATCTTAGTAGTAGCAGCAACTGATGGTCCAATGCCACAAACTCGTGAGCACATCTTATTAGGTCGCCAAGTAGGTGTTCCATACATCATCGTATTCTTAAACAAATGCGACATGGTAGATGATGAAGAGTTATTAGAATTAGTAGAAATGGAAGTTCGTGAACTTCTTTCTCAATATGACTTCCCAGGTGACGATACGCCAATCGTACGTGGTTCTGCATTACAAGCATTAAATGGCGTAGCAGAATGGGAAGAAAAAATCCTTGAATTAGCAAACCACTTAGATACTTACATCCCAGAACCAGAACGTGCGATTGACCAACCGTTCCTTCTTCCAATCGAAGACGTGTTCTCAATCTCAGGTCGTGGTACAGTAGTAACAGGTCGTGTAGAACGTGGTATCATCCGTACTGGTGATGAAGTAGAAATCGTAGGTATCAAACCAACTGCGAAAACTACTGTAACGGGTGTTGAAATGTTCCGTAAATTACTTGACGAAGGTCGTGCAGGTGAAAACATCGGTGCATTATTACGTGGTACCAAACGTGAAGAAATCGAACGTGGTCAAGTACTAGCTAAACCAGGTTCAATCACACCACACACTGACTTCGAATCAGAAGTGTACGTATTATCAAAAGAAGAAGGTGGTCGTCATACTCCATTCTTCAAAGGTTACCGTCCACAATTCTATTTCCGTACAACTGACGTAACTGGTACTATCGAATTACCAGAAGGCGTGGAAATGGTAATGCCAGGCGATAACATCAAAATGACAGTAAGCTTAATCCACCCAATTGCGATGGACCAAGGTTTACGTTTCGCAATCCGTGAAGGTGGTCGTACAGTTGGTGCGGGCGTTGTAGCGAAAATCATCAAATAATAGATGTAGCGAAATAGTCTAAGAGACAAGTAAGAGAAAAGTGCGGTGAGTTTTCATCGCACTTTTTGTTTATGAGATATTAGATATATCTCTATAATATTTATAGTTATCAAGTTATATTTATCGGATTAGTATCTTATCTTTAATTGATTAAATAGGTCTTTTATTTCATCTAATGACAATGATCTAAATGCACCATTTTTTAAATTATTTATGGATAAATCGCCGATATTTACTCTTATTAGCCGTAAAGTAGGGAAACCAATATGGGCGGTCATTCTACGAACTTGACGATTACGCCCTTCACTGATTTTTATTTCTAGCCAACTTGTTGGAATATTTTTACGATCTCGGATGGGCGGATTTCGTTCCCATAGGTTAGGTTCGGAGATATGGCATACTTTGGCTGGGCTAGTTATGCCATCTTTAAGTTTTACGCCTTTTCTAAGTTGATCTAAAGTTTTTTCTTCGGGTATTCCTTCAATTTGTACCCAATAAGTTTTTTCTGTTTTAAATTGAGGATCTGCTAAGCGATGTTGTAGTTCGCCATTGTTAGTTAGAATCAATAATCCCTCACTATCTCTATCTAATCGTCCTGCTGCATAAACATTTGGAATAGAAATAAAATCTTTTAATGTGCGACGACCTTGCTCATCAGTAAATTGAGTAAGCACGTCAAAGGGTTTATTAAATACGATAACTTTCGTTTCTTTTAGTGAGATGAGTTTAAACTTTGACTTTTGCTTGAAAGTGCGGTGAAAATTATTCGAATTTTGTTTGATCTTATTTAAAGAGAAAGATGATGAATGTTTTTTCATTGCTTATTTCTCATACCAAATTCGGTTCACATAGAGAATTATTTTGCCAGAGGGCGTTTTTACATGGATTTCATCGTCAACGCTTTTACCGATTAAAGCACGCGCAACAGGAGAATCAATGGAGATCCAGTTTTTAGCAGGATCGAATTCATCACAACCGACTAGGCGATATTGCTTCACTTCTCCCTCTTCATTTTCTAGCTCAACCCACGCACCAAAAAACACTTTACCTTCTTGTTTAGGGCTGTAATCTACTATTTGTAGCACTTCTAGTCGTTTAGAAAGAAAACGTACTCGACGATCAATTTCACGTAAACGACGTTTTCCGTAAATATATTCTGCATTCTCACTGCGGTCACCAAGAGCAGCGGCATCTGAAACAGCTTGGGTAACTTTGGGACGTTCTTCTTTCCACAAAAACTTGAGTTCTTGATCAAGCTCATTCCAGCCTTGACGGGTAATATAATTTGATTTTGCCATAATAAAAATAAAAGAAAGTTTTTCGAATTATATTTGAGCCAACAGCCTAAAACCAGTATTCTATCCCCGTTTTTTCTCGAATCTTTTCATAACAAAGAAGTATGACAATGTTAAATCAACAAATTAGCCAAATTATTGCGGCAGAATTAACCGTTCAACCCCAACAAATCCTCGCTGCCATTCAATTATTAGATGATGGCAACACCATTCCATTTATCGCTCGTTATCGTAAAGAAGCCACAGGTGGTCTAGATGACACCCAACTTCGTCATTTTGAAACCCGTTTAATTTATTTGCGTGAATTAGAAGAACGTCGTCAAACCATTTTGAAATCCATTGAAGAGCAAGGGAAATTGACCGCTGAATTGCGCGATAAAATCCATGCGACACAAAGCAAAACTGAATTAGAAGATTTGTATTTACCATATAAACCAAAACGTCGCACCAAAGGCCAAATTGCCATTGAAGCTGGTCTTGAGCCATTGGCTGATTTACTTTGGAACGAGCCGAAAAATGATCCAGAATCAACCGCACTTTCCTTTGTTGATGCTGATAAAGGCGTGACAGACACCAAAGTAGCCCTTGATGGTGCACGCTATATTTTAATGGAGCGTTTTGCTGAAGATGCAGGTTTATTAGCGAAAGTCCGTGATTATTTAGCAAAAAATGCGGTTATCGTATCCAAAGTGATCGAAGGCAAAGAAACGGACGGCGCAAAATTCCAAGATTATTTCGACCACCAAGAATTATTGAAAAATGCGCCTTCTCACCGTGCATTAGCGATGTTCCGTGGACGTAATGAGGGCATTTTACAATTAAGCTTAAATGCTGATCCTGATGCGGAAGAGGGAAGTCGCCAAAGTTATTGTGAAGAAATTATTCGTGATTATTTAGATGTACGTTTTACAGGTCATCCTGCGGATAAATGGCGTGAGCAAGTGATTGCGTGGACATGGAAAATCAAAGTGTCGTTGCATTTAGAAACGGAATTAATGGCAAGTTTACGTGAAAAAGCGGAGGAAGAAGCTATTGATGTTTTCGCTCGAAATCTGACCGCACTTTTAATGGCGGCACCCGCTGGCGCGAAGAGCACCATGGGCTTGGACCCAGGCTTACGTACGGGGGTTAAAGTCGCAGTGGTGGATAACACAGGTAAATTATTAGATACCACCACCATTTATCCACACACGGGGCGTGAAGCTGAAGCGCAAGTGGCGATTTTCAGCTTAATCCGCAAACATAACGTAGAGTTAATTGCCATTGGTAATGGTACAGCTTCTCGTGAAACAGAACGTTTTGCGAAAGAAGTGATTAAAGAAATCAAAGAAAATAAACCTCAAACCGTTGTAGTGAGCGAAGCGGGCGCATCCGTTTATTCTGCTTCTGAATTTGCCGCAAATGAATTTCCGAATTTAGATGTATCTTTGCGTGGTGCGGTCTCTATCGCCCGTCGTTTACAAGATCCATTGGCAGAATTAGTGAAAATCGAACCGAAAGCCATTGGTGTGGGGCAATATCAGCACGATGTAAATCAAACCCAACTTGCGCGTAAACTCGATGCGGTGGTGGAAGACTGTGTAAACGCAGTAGGTGTGGATTTGAATACGGCATCTGCACCATTACTTGCTCGCGTGGCAGGGATGACGAAAACCTTAGCGCAAAACATTGTGGAATACCGTGATGAAAATGGTCGTTTTGAAAGTCGTGCAGAATTGAAAAAAGTGCCACGTTTAGGGCCAAAAGCCTTTGAGCAATGTGCGGGCTTTATGCGTATTGCAGACGGGAAAAATCCACTTGATGCTTCAGGTGTTCACCCAGAAGCTTATCCTGTTGTCGAAAAAATCTTGCAAGCCACCGCGCAATCTATCCAAGATTTAATGGGTAACGCTGGTGTGGTGCATCAACTTGACGCTAAACAATTCATTGATGAGCAATTTGGTTTACCAACGGTTCAAGATATTTTTAAAGAATTGGAAAAACCGGGTCGCGATCCACGCGGCGAGTTCAAAACGGCTGTATTCGCAGAAGGTGTGGAAGAAATCACCGATTTAAAACCAGGTATGATTTTAGAAGGTACGGTGACCAATGTGACCAACTTCGGCGCATTTGTGGATATCGGTGTTCACCAAGACGGTTTAGTACATATTTCATCATTAAGCGATAAATTCGTCGAAGATCCACATCAAGTGGTGAAAACTGGTGATATCGTAAAAGTAAAAGTGTTGGAAGTAGATGTGCCGCGTAAACGTATTGCGTTAACGATGCGATTAGATGAAAGTGCGGTCAAAAATGATAGCAAATCTGACCGTACTTTATCTGCAAGACCTCGTGGAAATACGCAGCGAGAGGAGCGTAGTTCAAGAGGTAATAATGCGATGGGCAATGCCTTTGCTGATGCGCTAAAAAATTGGAAAAAATAACAAGTTATAGGGCGAGATTATTCGCCCTTTTTTATATCTTTCCTTTCCCGAAAAGCATCGCCAAAACGGCGATTTTTTGCTATAATCCCACCCAATTTTTATTTACAAAAGAATGAGATAAATTATGTCAGAAACGACCAATGATAACTATGGTGCATCGAGCATTAAAGTATTAAAAGGCCTTGATGCGGTGCGTAAACGTCCAGGTATGTATATCGGTGATACTGATGATGGTACTGGTTTGCACCATATGGTATTTGAAGTGGTGGATAATGCCATTGATGAAGCCCTCGCTGGCCATTGTTCCGATATTATCGTGACAATTCATGATGATAATTCTGTATCGGTACAAGATGATGGGCGTGGTATTCCTGTGGATATTCACCCTGAAGAAGGCGTTTCTGCAGCAGAAGTTATCATGACCGTGCTTCACGCTGGCGGTAAATTTGACGATAACTCTTATAAAGTATCGGGCGGTTTACACGGTGTAGGTGTATCAGTGGTGAATGCGCTTTCTGATAAATTACAGTTAACCATTCGTCGTCAAGGTCACGTTCATGAGCAATTCTATCATTTAGGTGAGCCACAAGCGCCATTAACAGTGATTGGTGACACAGAGGCAACGGGGACAACGGTTCGTTTCTGGCCAAGCTCAGATATTTTTGCTATCACAACCTTTGATTACAAAATCTTAGCAAAACGCTTACGTGAGCTTTCTTTCTTGAACTCAGGCGTATCTATTCGTTTAATCGATAAACGTGATGGCTCTGAAGATCATTTCCATTACGAAGGCGGTATTCAAGCATTTGTCGAATATTTGAATAAAAATAAAAACCCAATTCATCCAAAACCATTTTATTTTACCGCTGAGAAAGATGGTATCGGTGTAGAAGTTGCCTTGCAGTGGAATGATGGTGTAAATGAAAACGTGTATTGCTTCACCAATAACATTCCTCAACGTGATGGCGGTACTCACTTAGCAGGTTTCCGTGGGGCTTTAACCCGTAGTTTAAATAGCTATATGGAAAACGAGGGTATGCTGAAAAAAGAAAAAGTGGCGACTTCAGGCGATGATGCGCGTGAAGGTTTAGTTGCGATTATTTCAGTTAAAGTGCCTGATCCAAAATTCTCATCGCAAACGAAAGACAAACTCGTGTCTTCAGAAGTTAAAAGTGCGGTGGAATCTGCGATGAATGAAAAAATGCAGGAATATTTATTGGAAAATCCGGCAGATGCAAAAATCATTGTAAATCAAATTATTATGGCCGCTCGTGCGCGCGAAGCAGCACGTAAAGCTCGTGAAATGACGCGTCGTAAAGGGGCGTTAGATATTGCAGGTTTACCAGGTAAACTTGCAGACTGCCAAGAAAAAGATCCTGCACTTTCTGAACTTTACTTGGTGGAGGGGGACTCCGCAGGTGGTTCTGCAAAAGTTGGTCGCGATCGTAAAACTCAAGCAATTTTGCCATTGAAAGGTAAAATCTTAAACGTAGAAAAAGCACGTTTTGACAAAATGTTGTCTTCCCAAGAGGTGGGAACATTGATTACTGCCTTAGGTTGCGGTATTGGTCGTGATGAATATAACCCAGATAAATTACGCTATCATCATATCATTATCATGACTGATGCTGATGTGGATGGTTCTCACATTCGTACGTTGCTTTTAACGTTTTTCTATCGTCAAATGCCTGAGCTTATTGAACGTGGTTATGTTTACATTGCTCAGCCGCCACTTTACAAAGTGAAAAAAGGAAAACAAGAACGCTACATTAAAGATGCGGATGAAATGGAGCAATATGAATTAACGCTTGCGTTAGATGGCGCAGAATTACATATCAGCGCAAATGCACCAGCAATGAATGCTCTTGTATTTGAGAAATTGGTGGCAGAATATAACAGCGTACAAAAACTTATCAGTCGTTTAAGTCGCCACTATCCAACTCCTGTGTTGCAAGGATTAATTTATCAGTCGCCAATTTCTGTTGAAATGATGAAAGACGAAAGTGCGGTGGAAAATTGGGGTAAATCTTTTGTTGAACAACTGACTGCAAAAGAAACAGAAGCACATCAATATTCAGTGCGTACACAATTTAACGCGGAACGCCAAGTATATGAAGCGGTGATTACGGTTCGTAAACACGGTATTGATACCGATTATTTCTTAAATTTTGATTTTGTTCACGGCAATGAATACGCGAAAATTGTTTCTCTTAATAAACAACTCAATGGTTTATTGGAAGAAGGCGCTTATGTTACTCGTGGTGAAAAAGTACAACCAGTGCGTAGCTTTGAACAAGCCGTTGAATGGCTGGTAAAAGAATCTCGTAAAGGCCTTGAAGTTCAACGTTATAAAGGACTTGGTGAAATGAACGCAGATCAACTTTGGGAAACTACAATGGATCCAAATTCACGTCGTATGTTGAAAGTTTCTATTAAGGATGCTGTTGCAGCGGATCAACTCTTCACGACCTTAATGGGAGATGAAGTTGAGCCACGCCGTGAGTTCATTGAGCTGAATGCGTTAAGAGCAAATTTAGATATTTAATCGAAATATAGTAAGAAAAATAACCATGCTTGTAAGATTAAGTGCGGTTATTTTTTTATTCAAAGTGATCTTGGTGTTTAAATTTTAGTAAATTACGTCTTTCTTGTTTATTTGGGTGACGATTAGGATGGGGCATAGATAATGCATTATTTTTACGAGCCCATGCTATTTCTTCACGTTTTTTTAGGCTTGTTTCAGTTTCTCGGTAAAGTAATTGTGCATCAGGTGCGCCACGACGTTGATCACTTAATGCAAGTACTTCAACTTCTTTTTCTTCATTCCCTTGGCGTAATTTTATTAATGCCCCTAGTTCTACAATTTTACTAACTTTAGCACTTTGTCCATTATAGTGTATTTTTCCCCCATCAATCATGGTTTTGGCGATAGTACGAGTTTTGTAAAAACGTGCTGCCCATAACCATTTATCTAAGCGGACACCTTCTTTGCTAGTCATGAATTTACCTTTGGGATTACGTTATTATTGAATAAGATAGTATCACAAATCTTATTTATTGCATTTTTATTAAATTAGGAAAGAGAAATACCGCTTAATTTAAATATTTTCTAATTGAATAAAATTAAGATTAAAAGTACTTGAAAAAATATGCGTTTTTTGCGATTTTTAAAGTGTTCTCTTTTTTTTACTTAAGGATGTAACATATGCATAACGAAAACTTAAAAGAATTGACCTTTCGAGGGATCATCCTCGGCGCATTGATTACAGTGATTTTCACTGCATCCAATGTGTATCTCGGTCTAAAAGTGGGGATGACATTTGCGTCATCTATTCCGGCGGCTGTCATTTCTATGGCGGTACTCAAATTTTTCAAAGATTCTAGTATTCTTGAAAATAACATGGTGCAAACACAAGCATCTTCAGCGGGGACACTTTCTTCTGTGATCTTCGTCTTACCAGGCTTATTAATGATGGGTTACTGGCAAGACTTCCCATTCTGGCAAACTATGTTGATTTGTGCTGCGGGTGGTACATTGGGCGTGTTATTCACTATTCCATTACGCCGTGCGATGGTGGTAAACAGTGATTTACCTTATCCTGAAGGTGTAGCTGCTGCAGAAATCTTAAAAGCAGGTAATCATGCAGATGGCGACAGCGGTGTGAAAGATATTGCTTACGGTGGTGTTTTAGCGGGATTAGTTGCATTTTTAACTAACGGTTTACGCGTGATGGCTGATGGTGCAAGCGCTTGGATTCAAACTGGTAAAGCGGCTTTCCAATTACCAATGGGATTTTCGCTTGCCTTGCTTGGTGCGGGTTATTTAATTGGTATCGTAGGCGGTA
This sequence comes from Haemophilus sp. oral taxon 036, assembly GCF_002998595.1. NCBI lineage: Bacteria > Pseudomonadati > Pseudomonadota > Gammaproteobacteria > Pasteurellales > Pasteurellaceae > Haemophilus > Haemophilus sp. oral taxon 036. The sequence goes on along the minus strand of NZ_CP027235.1, from coordinate 740,034 downwards.
TTGCGATGTTAATCGGTGTTATTTTGACTTGGGGTGTGGCTGTGCCATATTTCACGATGTCAGGTGATATCGCAGCAGACGCAAGCTTAATTGATGCTGCTATGGTGGTTTGGAAAACGAAAGTACGCTTTATTGGTGTGGGTACGATTGGTATCGCAGCGATTTGGACATTGCTGATTTTAATGAAACCAATGATTGAAGGGATGGTACATTCTTTCCGTATGTTGAAAGGTGGACAGGCTGAATCTGAGCATCGCGTTGATATCGACCTTTCTCCAAAAACAATGATTTATATCTTAATCGCGACAGTTGTGTTAATTGTTATTTCATTACACCACTTTATCGCGGCTGCACCGATTTCACCTGAGCTTTCCATTTTATTAGTGGTAGTTTGTACTTTCTTAGCGGTATTTATCGGCTTCTTTGTGGCAGCAGCTTCTGGTTATATGGCGGGTTTAGTGGGGTCATCTTCAAGCCCAATTTCTGGTATCGGGATTATTTCTGTTATCGTGATTTCATTGGTATTGGTGTCAATCGGTAATGCATCTGGCTTATTTGAAACCGTAGATGGTCAGAAATTTTTGACCGCACTTACACTCTTTACAGCGTCAATTGTCTTAACCACCGCAACGATTTCTAATGATAACTTGCAAGATTTAAAAACCGGTTTATTAGTAGATGCGACACCTTGGCGTCAACAAGTAGCATTAATTATTGGCTGCTTTGTCGGTGCACTTGTTATCGCGCCAGTATTAGAAATCTTATATCACGCGTATGGTTTCAGCGGTGCGTTGCCACGTCCAGATATGGATCCTTCACAAGCCCTATCTGCACCACAAGCAACATTAATGACCACCATTTCTCAAGGTATTTTTACCAATAAATTGGAATGGACTTACATTTTAACTGGTGTGGTTTTGGGGGCTGTGTTAATTACGATTGATGCATTCTTGAAAAAAGTCAGCAACAAAGTCTTTGGCTTGCCAGTTATTGCCGTGGGGATTGGTATTTACTTACCACCATCAATTAATATGCCTGTGATTGTCGGTGCATTCTTAGCGTGGATCATGACTCGTCATATTGCAAAACTTGGTAACAAAGAAGTGTCAGCTAAAGCAGAACGTTTCGGTACCCTTTTCTCTGCAGGTTTAATCGTAGGTGAAAGCTTAATGGGGGTGATTTTAGCATTCATTATTGCGGCTTCTGTTACTACCGGTGGTTCTGAAGCGCCATTATCCTTAAATCTTGAAAACTGGGATACTATTGGCGAGTGGTTAGGTTTAATCGTATTTATCGTGGGCATTGTGATTTTTGCATCTCGCGTATTACGTGCGAAAAAATCTGATTAATCCTTAAATTTATTTTAGAATAGGCTACCTTTTGGATAGCCTATTTTTTATTATGAAATCTTACTTAAAAACACTTATTTTTTTCCCTCTAATTTTACAGGTCATCGTCACCGCACTTTTGATTTGGTTCGATGATGATTCAAGTGGCGTTATCGTTCCTTTTTCTAGCTATGCTCTCACAGCATTTCTTCTTGCCACAATCCCCGCATTTTTAACCGCACTTTTAGCTGTAAAATTCCGTTACACACGTTATAACATTGCTTCGATTGTATTAGTTTCATCTATCATTTCATTTGTTTACTGCAATATGGCATCTTATTTTTATTTGTTATTGCTCGGCGAACAAGAAACTTCCTTTTGGGGATGGTTGACCAAAGGGGGATTATCCCTCGGGTTAATAAGCACATGCGGAATGGTATTTTATGCTCTATTTGTGATGCCGTGGTTGCTGCCAAAAACAAGAGAATAATTTTATGCTGACGTTAAACGAACATTTACTTAACCAGGTATTGCTGATTGCTTATCAAGCGGGTAAGCATTTGCAACAGTTTTATCAAAAACAGGTTCATGTTGAATTGAAAGAAGACAACACGCCTGTGACAGAAGCGGATCTTTTTGTGAGCCAATTTTTAACAGAAAAATTAACCGCACTTTTCCCTAATGTCCCTGTTCTTTCGGAAGAAAATTGCCATATTTCCTTTGAAGAACGTAAAAATTGGAAAGAATATTGGTTGATTGATCCTCTTGATGGCACACAACAATTCATTAATCGTACCGATCAATTTTCTGTGTTGATAACCTTAGTTCGTAAAAATAAGCCCGTATTAAGCATTATTCATGCACCAATTTTATCGACAACTTATTATGCAATGCGTGATTTCGGCGCATTTAAAAAACAACTGGATCAGGTAAAAAAACTCACTAAAACCACGATGAACTTTGACCGCCCTTTACGAATTGCGGTAGGTGCAACCACTTCACAAGAAAAAGTGAGGTCGATTTTACCGAAGGATTTTCCTAGTGAATTTGTTGTGGTGGGGTCAAGTAGCTTAAAAAGCGGTTTAGTGGCTGAAGGTGCAGTAGATTGTTATGTTCGTTTAGGACGAACAGGCGAATGGGATACCGCGGGCGCTGAAGTGTTACTGGGTGAAACTCACGGTGCTATTTTTGACTCTCATTTTGAGCCTTTAACCTATAACCAACGTGAAACCTTGATTAATCCGCATTTTGTCATGGTGGGCGATCAATCGTTCGATTGGCGTTCTATCTTTCAATTTAATTGATTGGTTCGATTGGTTTTTTTCTCTAGAATACGGCATTATTTTCCGATATTACTCGGAATCTTATAAGGAATAATTATGCAAACTGATAATAACTGTATCGTCATCTTTGGCGCGTCTGGTGACTTAACTCACCGTAAACTCATTCCAGCCCTTTATAATCTCTATAAAATCGGGCGTTTGAGTGAAAACTTTTCCGTTCTAGGTGTTGCTCGCTCTGAGTTAAATGATGAAACTTTCCGCGAAAAAATGCGTGAGGCTTTAATTAACAATGAAGAAACAACACCTGACACTTTAGATGCTTTCTGTTCTCATCTTTATTACCAGGCAGTGAATACATCTGATGCTCAAGATTATGGAAAACTTGTTCCACGCTTAGATAATCTTCATGATAAATATAAAACTTGTGGTAACACCCTTTATTATATGTCCACTCCTCCAAGTCTTTATGGCGTGATTCCTGAGTGTTTGGCTGAACATGGTTTAAATACGGAAGAATATGGCTGGAAGCGTATTATTGTTGAAAAGCCTTTTGGTTACGATGAAAAAACAGCGCAAGCGTTAGACGTACAAATCCACCGTTTCTTTGAAGAACACCAAATTTATCGTATCGACCATTATTTAGGTAAAGAAACAGTTCAAAACTTGCTCGTATTACGTTTCTCAAATGGTTGGTTTGAACCGCTTTGGAACCGTAATTTCATTGATTATGTAGAAATTACTGGTGCAGAATCTATTGGTGTGGAAGAACGCGGTGGCTATTACGATGGTTCTGGCGCAATGCGAGATATGTTCCAAAACCATTTATTGCAAGTATTAGCGATGGTGGCAATGGAGCCGCCAGCGATTATTAATGCGAATTCAATGCGTGATGAAGTAGCAAAAGTGATGCATAGTTTGCGTCCATTAACTGCTGAAGATATGGAGCATAATCTCGTTTTAGGTCAATACACTGCGGCTGAAATTAACGGCAAAATGGAAAACGGTTATTTAGAAGAAAAAGGCGTACCGGCAGATTCTCACACTGAAACCTATATCGCATTACGTTGTGAAATTGAAAACTGGCGTTGGGCTGGTGTGCCGTTCTATGTTCGTACGGGTAAACGTTTACCAGCTCGTGTGACTGAAATTGTGATCCATTTTAAAACTACGCCACATCCTGTATTCAGCCAAAATGCACCAGAGAATAAATTGATTATTCGTATTCAACCAGATGAAGCGATTTCAATGCGTTTTGGTTTGAAAAAACCAGGCGCAGGTTTTGAAGCGAAAGAAGTATCAATGGATTTCCGTTATGCAGATTTAGCAGGCGCACAAGTATTAACCGCTTATGAACGCTTATTGTTAGATGCGATGAAAGGCGATGCAACCTTGTTTGCGCGTACTGATGCTGTGCATGCTGCATGGAAATTTGTGCAACCGATTTTAGATTACAAAGCTAATGGTGGTCGTATTCACGAATATGAAGCGGGCACTTGGGGCCCTGTGGCAGCCGATAAATTAATCGCAAAACAAGGCAAGGTTTGGCGTAAACCGACAGGTTTAATGAAGAAAAAAGTTTAATTCATCTAATGTAGGGTGGGCTTTAGCCCACCTCTCGTAATATCGAACATAATAAATTGTGGGCTAAAGCCTACCCTACGGAAAATCAATGAACTATATCAGTTTCCCAACGGCTCAACACGCAGTCGATAAAATTGCCCAAGAATTTGTGATTTATAGTCAATTAAATCACCCTGTACATATTTCCCTTTCTGGTGGTTCAACGCCTAAGTTGCTATTTAAAACCCTAGCAAAATCACCTTATGCAGAACAAATTAACTGGAAAAATCTGCATTTTTGGTGGGGAGATGATCGTATGGTTCTGCCATCTGATCCTGAAAGCAACTATGGTGAAGTGCAAAAACTTTTATTCGATCATATTCAAATTCCAACGGAAAACATTCACAGAATTTGTGGCGAAAATGAACCGCACTTTGAGCTAAAACGTTTCAAAGAAGAATTAAGTGCGGTCATTCCAAACGGTGTTTTTGATTGGATTATTTTAGGCATGGGGACAGATGGTCATACTGCTTCTCTCTTCCCACATCAAACCAATTTTGATGATGAAAACCTAGCTGTCATTGCAAAACATCCTGAAAGCGGCCAAATTCGCATTTCTAAAACAGCCAAACTCATCGAACAAGCCAAACGCATTACCTATTTAGTCACAGGTGAAAGCAAAGCAGATATTTTAAAAGAAATCCAAACGACTCCTGCAGAAAATCTGCCTTATCCTGCTGCCAAAATTCAGGCGAAAAACGGCGTGACGGAATGGTATTTGGATAAAGCGGCGGCGAAATTGCTATAACAAGTTGAGTATCAAATATCACAGGCTTGCAAAATGATAGACTACAAAGTGAATGAACCGATTTCAGTTAAACAATTTATTGGATTGCTAAATAAAACAACATTAGGTGCCCGCCGTCCGTTAGAGGATGAAAAGCGTGTCGCAGCAATGTTGCACCATGCGGATTTATTAATCACCGCTTGGGATGGTGAACGATTAGTGGGTGTGGCACGTTCCGTGACAGATTTTGCCTACTGCTGTTATTTATCTGATTTAGCGGTTGATGAACAATATCAAAAACAAGGTATCGGCTTGCAGTTAATTGAACACACCAAACAGGCGTTACATCCACAAGCTAAAATTGTGCTTTTATCGGCTCCGCAAGCCGTGGATTATTATCCGCATATTGGATTTACTCAACATATGAGTGCATGGACGAAAAGTTAATTTATTAGAATGATATGGTGACAAAAATGAAAAAACTGTTTGTACTACTTACTTCAACTTTGTTATTTGCTTGTTCATCTGGTCCATCTTTAGATCAGTTAGCGGCACAAATGCCAAAAGATAATCGCTCAGTAATGCTTCAAGTTCCAGAAGCAGGAAATCCAGTTTCAAATGGAATGCTTGTAGCAACGATTAGAACCGCAGGTGGTACTTCAGGAAAACGACTCGTATCTCTTTTAGCTACAGATAATTTACACATTGGAATTGCAGGGAACAGTCAATCTGTGAATAAAGCAGTTGCTATGTATGGACTAAATAATGCAGAAAAGGTCGGTAAGGATGTATCTTTATACCTTGTTGGAGATAGTGAAAGTGATAAGGCAGATCTAGAAAAAGCCGCAAAAGCGAAAAATGTAGAAATGCATTACATTATGCAAAAATAAGAGATAGATACATCAGATGCGGAGTGACTTAATGTTGAATTTAGATAATAAAAAATTTGTTGCTGTTGAAAACACCGCAAATGGTGAGGTCAGTAGTCAAACAGAATTTCATTATCACCAACAAGGCAACATGATTTGGGCCGAATATGGTGGCGGTGAAATTTTAAAAGGCTTTTTAATTGGGAAGTGGATTAACGATACTCAAATTGAATTTACGTATCAACATTTAAATCAATCTCTAGAAAATCGTTTGGGGCGTTGCTGTACAACATTTTCTTTAGAAGAAAGCAAACTCATCGGTCATGAAAAATGGCAGTGGCTAGACACGTTAGAGCAAGGCAGCTCTTTAATTAGAGAAATTTAAAAGAAGTTTTGCTATAGAATATCTGAAACAAGCTTCTTATACTTTACAATAAATACTAAATGATAGGTGCATCCGTACCTCACAAACAGGAGAAAAAAATGTCAGTAAAAGGCGACATCGGTGTTATCGGCTTAGCCGTAATGGGGCAAAACCTTATTTTAAATATGAATGATCATGGCTTTAAAGTCGTGGCATATAACCGTACCACGTCAAAAGTGGATGAATTTTTACAAGGTGCGGCAAAAGGCACGAATATTATCGGTGCATACTCGTTAGAAGATTTAGCTTCTAAATTAGAAAAACCACGTAAAGTAATGTTAATGGTACGCGCAGGTGAGGTAGTGGATCAATTCATTGAGGCATTACTACCACACTTAGAAGAAGGCGACATCATTATTGATGGCGGTAACTCAAACTATCCAGATACCAACCGTCGTGTAAAAGCATTGGCTGAAAAAGGCATTCGCTTTATTGGTTCGGGTGTTTCAGGTGGTGAAGAAGGTGCGCGTCATGGACCTTCTATCATGCCGGGTGGTAACCACGAAGCATGGCCATATGTTAAGCCAATCTTCCAAGCAATCTCAGCAAAAACAGAACAAGGTGAGCCTTGCTGTGACTGGGTTGGCGGTGAAGGCGCTGGCCACTTTGTGAAAATGGTTCACAATGGTATCGAATATGGCGATATGCAATTAATCTGTGAAGCGTACCAATTCTTAAAAGAAGGTTTAGGCTTAAGCTATGAAGAAATGCAAGCGATCTTCGCAGAATGGAAAAAAACTGAACTTGATAGCTATTTAATTGATATCACCACCGATATTCTTGGTTATAAAGATGCGGATGGTGAACCATTAGTTGAAAAAATCTTAGATACCGCAGGCCAAAAAGGAACAGGTAAATGGACGGGTATCAATGCATTAGATTTCGGTATTCCATTAACCTTAATCACTGAATCCGTCTTTGCTCGTTGCGTATCTTCATTTAAAGATCAACGTGTTGCAGCAAATCAATTATTCAATAAAACAGTTGTTCCAGTTGAAGGTGACAAAAAAGTTTGGATTGAAGCAGTGCGTAAAGCATTATTGGCGTCAAAAATCATTTCTTACGCACAAGGCTTTATGCTGATTCGTGAAGCCTCTGAACAATTTGGTTGGGATATTAACTATGGTGCAACGGCGTTATTATGGCGTGAAGGTTGTATCATTCGCAGCCGTTTCTTAGGCAATATTCGTGATGCATATGAAGCAAATCCAGATTTAATCTTCTTAGGTTCAGATAGTTACTTCAAAGGTATTTTAGAAAACGCATTAAGTGACTGGCGTAAAGTGGTGGCAAAATCTATCGAAGTGGGTATTCCAATGCCTTGTATGGCGTCTGCAATCACCTTCTTAGATGGTTATACTTCAGCACGTTTACCTGCAAACTTATTGCAAGCACAACGAGACTACTTCGGCGCACATACTTATGAGCGTACAGATAAACCACGTGGTGAATTCTTCCACACCAACTGGACAGGTCGTGGTGGTAATACAGCCTCTACCACTTATGATGTGTAGTTAAAAACATTGATAAAAATTACCGCACTTTGAGATATTAAAGTGCGGTATTTTTTATCTCTTTTTTGTTTATTTTGAGATATTTAAAAAGGCGATAAAAATATTGAAATTCCATCGCTTTTTATTATTTATTAAGCTTTAATTGGTATATCAGCTAATACATTTACTAATACATTCCAGTAGGTTGTGACAGTAGAAATCTGTACTTTCTCATCTGGTGAATGCGCATTACGAATAGTTGGTCCTAGAGAAATCATTTCGATATTAGGATAATGCTCTTTGAGTAATCCACATTCCAAACCCGCATGAATGACTTTAATATCAGGTTGTTTGCCTAACACTGCAGCATAATGTTTTTGAGTAAGATTTAATATGGAGGAATCATTGACTGGTTTCCAACCTGGATATGGTGCTGAAAATTCAGTTTTCGCACCCGCAAGGTTGGCAACAGAGGTTAATAATTCTGTTACATAATCTTTACCGCTTTCAATTAATGAACGTATTAAAATAGTCCCCTTCACACTGCGCTCTTCAGTCTTTAATACCCCGATGCTGAGTGAACTTTCGACAACATTTTTGATTACATCGCTATTACGAATGACGCCGTTAGGTAACGCGTTTAATAAATGAATGACTTTTTCTGTTGATTCTAAGGTAAAGATAGATTGTGGTTTTTCCGCTGATTCTAAGAAAAGCTTAAGGTTAGGTTCAGCAATGAATAATTCTTCTTTTAATAAAATGTTTAGTTTTTCTATCTCACTTTCAAAAGCATGAGGTTCGCCATTGAAAACTAGAATCGCAACAGCTTCTCTAGGAATAGCGTTTCGAATTGAACCACCACGAATTTCTGCAAGCTGGAAAGGAGAAGTGTTTTGTGGAAGTTTCGCTAATACGCGAGCCATAACTTTGATTGCATTAGCTCGTCCAGTATGAATATCGCAACCTGAATGTCCACCGCGCAAACCTTTCAATATGAGTTGAATTGATTGTTCAAAAGTGTTGTTTTCCCATTGAATTGGTATTGATAAATTGGCATTAATCCCTCCGGCGCAACCGATATAAATTTCTCCGACTTCTTCAGTGTCAGTATTGATAAGAATGTCCGATTGTAGCCAATTACGACGGAGGTGTAATGCACCGTCCATTCCTGTTTCTTCTGTCATGGTAAGAAGGACTTCAAGTGGTGGATGTGCGATATTATCGCTTTCAAGTACGGCTAATGTAGATGCTAAACCAATACCATTATCGGAACCAAGCGTTGTCCCTTTTGCTTTTACCCAATCGCCATCAATATAAGGACGAATCGGATCTTTAGTGAAATCATGTGGATTACCTTCATTGGCCTGAGGCACCATATCCAAGTGGGCTTGCAATACAACAGGTGTGCGATTTTCCATACCTACTGTTGCTGGTTTGCGAATTAATACATTACCCGCCTCGTCACGTTCTGCAAAAAAATGCTTTTCTTTTGCCCAGTTAACAATAAAGTTTGCAAGTGTATCTTCGTGATGAGATGGATGTGGTATTGTACAAATTTGATCGAACCATTTCCATAGCAATTCGGGTTGAAGTGTTGTAATTTCAGACATAGTTTCTCCTTTTTATCGAAAAATTTTGAGGAAATAATAGCATAAAATGCTATTTCAGGTTATCCTTACGCAATTTTTATTTATTGACAAAATTTAGGGTATTAAAATGAGTGAAAAATATGTGGTGACTTGGGATATGTTCCAAATGCATGCTCGTAAATTATCAGAGCGTTTACTTCCAGCATCCCAATGGAAAGGTATTATTGCCGTGAGTCGCGGTGGTTTATTCCCTGCTGCTGTATTAGCTCGCGAGTTAAGCATTCGCCACGTAGAAACCGTTTGTATTGCAAGTTATCATGACCACAATAATCAAGGTGAATTGCAGGTTCTTCACGCTGCACAGGTACCAAATGGCGGAGAAGGTTTTATCATAGTTGATGATCTAGTTGATACAGGTAATACGGCACGTGCAATCCGTGAAATGTATCCAAATGCAAAATTTGTGACAGTATTTGCAAAACCAGCAGGGGCAGAACTAGTTGATGATTATGTGATTGATATTCCTCAAAATACTTGGATTGAACAGCCTTGGGATTTAGGATTAATGTTTGTCCCGCCTTTTGCAAGAAAATAAGTTTATTCTTTAGATTTAAATGCGAAATCCCTTTGATTTCGCATTTTTTTATCTCTTAATTTGCCTTTTGAGTTAATCCGTGTCATTTCGGAAACAGGATTATTTATGCTATTCTAAGCGCAATTTTAAAAGGAATCCTTATGTCTGAAATTAAACTTAATTATCATAAAACTCACTTTTTAACGAGTGCGCCGAATATTCGTTCTATTCCTGAAGATACGGGCATTGAAATTGCGTTTGCGGGACGTTCAAATGCAGGAAAATCAACTGCACTTAATGCATTAACTAATCAAAAAAGCTTAGCCCGCACCTCAAAAACGCCGGGGCGTACCCAACTAATCAACTTATTTGAAGTGGAACCAAATTGTAAATTGGTGGATTTACCAGGTTATGGTTATGCAGCCGTACCAGAGCAAATGAAAATCCAATGGCAAAAATCCTTAGGCGAATATTTGCAAAAACGAGAATGTTTGGCGGGATTGGTTGTGCTGATGGATATTCGCCATCCGCTTAAAGATCTTGACCAACAAATGATTGAATGGGCGGTTTCAGCAGATTTACCCGTACTTTTATTGCTTACTAAAGCCGATAAATTGAGCCAAAGTGCACGTAGTAAACAAGTGAAAATAGTGCGCGAAGCGATTCTTCCATTCCAAGGTGACATTCAAGTAGAAGCCTTTTCTGCACAAAATAAAATTGGTATTGATAAACTTGCAGCGAAATTAGATTTTTGGTTTTCGCCACTTTTTGCGGAATAAAATATAAATTTTGCGATCTAGATCGCAAGAAAAGCACATGATGAATGATTTCATTATGTGCTTTTTTTATAGTGCAAAAACTATCTCCATTTTTACCGCACTTTAAGGATTATCATGTCCCTTGCTATTGTTTACAGTCGTGCCTCTATGGGGGTGCAGGCACCGCTTGTCACTATTGAGGTGCATTTAAGCAACGGAAAACCTGGATTTACGCTTGTTGGTTTGCCAGAAAAAACGGTGAAAGAGGCACAAGATCGGGTGCGTAGTGCGTTGATGAATGCACAATTTAAATATCCAGCCAAGCGTATCACAGTGAATCTCGCACCTGCGGATTTACCGAAAGAAGGTGGACGATTTGATTTGCCTATTGCCATCGGGATTTTAGCCGCATCGGATCAGCTTGATGCGAGCCGTTTAAAACAATTTGAATTTGTGGCTGAGCTTGCTCTGACGGGGCAATTGCGTGGTGTACATGGTGTGATTCCTGCTATTCTTGCAGCGCAAAAGTCAAAGCGAGAGTTAATTATCGCGAAACAAAATGCCAATGAAGCCTCGCTTGTTTCTGATCAAAATACTTATTTTGCGCAAACGCTTTTAGATGTGGTGCAATTTCTCAACGGTCAGGAAAAATTACCCCTTGCCACTGAAATTGTGAAAGAAAGTGCGGTAAATTTTTCGGGTAAAAATACATTAGATTTAACGGATATTATTGGTCAACAGCATGCCAAACGAGCATTGACCATTGCCGCCGCTGGTCAGCATAACTTGCTCTTTCTTGGTCCTCCTGGCACAGGGAAAACCATGTTAGCTAGCCGATTGACAGGGCTTTTACCTGAAATGACTGATTTAGAAGCGATAGAAACGGCATCTGTAACGAGTTTAGTTCAAAATGAGCTAAATTTTCATAATTGGAAACAACGTCCTTTTCGCTCACCGCACCATAGTGCATCAATGCCTGCTTTAGTTGGAGGCGGGACGATCCCAAAACCTGGTGAAATATCCTTAGCAACAAATGGTGTGCTTTTTCTTGATGAACTTCCAGAATTTGAGCGAAAGGTGTTAGATGCACTACGTCAGCCTTTGGAAAGTGGTGAGATTATTATTTCTCGTGCTAATGCCAAAATCCAATTTCCAGCTCGTTTTCAATTGGTGGCAGCGATGAATCCAAGTCCCACAGGCCATTATACCGGAACACATAACCGCACTTCACCCCAGCAAATTATGCGTTATTTAAATCGACTTTCAGGGCCATTTTTAGATCGTTTTGATTTGTCTATTGAAGTGCCTTTATTGCCACAAGGCAGCTTACAAAATACCGGCGATCGTGGCGAAACCAGCGCACAAGTACGAGAAAAAGTGTTAAAAGTGCGTGAGATTCAAATGGAAAGATCGGGGAAAATTAACGCTTATTTGAACAGTAAAGAGATTGAACGTGATTGCAAGTTAAGTGATAAAGATGCCTTTTTCCTTGAAAATGCGCTGAATAAACTAGGGCTTTCTGTTCGGGCTTACCATCGTATTCTGAAAGTTTCTCGAACCATTGCCGATCTACAAGGAGAACAACAAATTTCTCAACCGCACTTAGCGGAAGCTTTGGGATATCGAGCTATGGATCGTTTGCTACAGAAATTATCGAATATGTAAAAACGCGTGGTGAGGATACCACGCGTGAAAGGATTAGTAAGTGCTTTGGGTATCTTGCGTTCCGCTAATAATTGCAATGCCAGCGCTTGCACCAATGCGAGTCGCACCCGCTTTAATCATTGCAAGTGCAGTTTCAGTATCACGCACACCACCTGATGCTTTAACACCAATATTGCCGACTGTTTGTTTCATCAATGCAACATCTTCTACAGTCGCACCGCCTTTATTGAAACCTGTTGATGTTTTAACAAAAGCCACACCGATTTCTTTACAAATTTCACAGGCTTTCACTATCTCATCTTTAGTGAGCAAACAAGTTTCTAAAATTACTTTTAATGGCGTGCCATTACAAGCATCAAATACAGCTTGAATATCCTGTTTTACGGCATTCCATTTTTGCGATTTTATCCAACCTACATTAATCACCATATCAATTTCATTTGCACCTGATTTAATGGATTCTTGTGTTTCAAATACTTTGACAGAGGTTAAATTAGCACCCAAAGGGAAGCCAACTACGGTGCAAATTTTTACATTTGATCCTGTAAGTTTTTCTTTAGCGAGTGGAATATAACCAGAATTGATACATACAGAATAAAATCCGTGTTCAATCGCTTCATGACAGAGTGTCAAAATATCTTGTTCATTTTTTTCTGCGGTCAGTGCGGTGTGATCGATATATTGAGCAAGTTGATTCGGTGTCATTATTTTCCTCCTTTTATTTATGTTTTACCTATTGTAGCAAAAATCCCTTATTTTTGACTGTGGTTTTATGCTTGATTACAATCATCTCAATGCGATAAGGAATAAAGAAAATGAAGATTAAAAAACTACTTAAGAATGGATTATCCCTCTTTTTAACTTTTATTGTGATGAGTAGCATACTGGATTTTGTTCGTCGCCCTGTGGTACCAGAGGAAATAAATAAAATCACGTTACAAGATCTTCAAGGGAATACGTTCTCTCTTGAAAGTCTTGATCAAAATAAAGCGACGCTGCTTTATTTTTGGGGAACTTGGTGTGGTTATTGTCGCTATACTTCGCCAGCAATTAATTCTTTAGCGAAAGAAGGCTATCAAGTTGTATCGGTGGCGTTACGTTCAGGTAATGAGGCGGACGTAAATGATTATTTAAGTAAAAATGACTACCACTTCACTACGGTTAACGATCCTAAAGGGGAATTTGCAGAACGATGGCAAATTAATGTAACGCCCACAATTGTGCTGTTGAGTAAAGGCAAAATGGATCTTGTTACGACAGGCCTCACGAGTTATTGGGGATTAAAAGTGCGGTTGTTTTTCGCAGAGTTTTTTGGCTAAGCGGTAGAAAATCTATTACAATACGCAGACTTATTTTAAAGAGGACAGAATTATGATTATCGTAACAGGTGGCGCAGGTTTTATTGGCAGCAATATTGTCAAAGCATTAAATGATTTAGGGCGCAAAGATATTTTAGTGGTAGATAACTTAAAAGATGGCACAAAATTTGCCAATTTAGTTGATTTAGATATTGCAGATTATTGCGATAAAGAAGATTTCATTGCTTCTATTATTGCGGGCGACGAATTTGGCGATATTGATGCAGTATTCCACGAGGGGGCATGTTCTGCGACTACGGAATGGGATGGCAAATACATTATGCACAACAACTACGAATATTCTAAAGAGTTGTTGCATTATTGCCTTGATCGCGAAATTCCTTTCTTTTATGCCTCAAGTGCAGCAACTTATGGAGACACCAAGGTATTCCGTGAAGAACGTGAATTTGAAGGTCCGTTAAATGTTTATGGCTATTCTAAATTCTTATTCGACCAATATGTACGCAACATTTTGCCAGAAGCAAAATCGCCAGTATGTGGTTTCCGTTATTTCAATGTTTACGGGCCGCGTGAAAATCATAAAGGTTCTATGGCTAGCGTAGCATTCCACTTGAATAACCAAATCTTAAAAGGCGAAAATCCAAAATTATTTGCAGGCAGCGAACACTTCCGCCGTGATTTTGTTTATGTGGGTGATGTAGCTGCAGTGAATATTTGGTGCTGGCAAAATGGTATTTCAGGTATTTACAACCTTGGTACAGGAAATGCAGAAAGTTTCCGTGCGGTGGCTGATGCGGTAGTGAAATTCCACGGTAAAGGCGAGATTGAAACCATTCCATTCCCAGAGCATTTGAAATCTCGCTATCAAGAATATACGCAAGCAGATTTAACTAAACTTCGTTCAACAGGCTACGATAAATCATTCAAAACAGTTGCGGAAGGCGTGGCTGAATATATGGCGTGGTTGAATAGAAAATAAACCGTAGGTTTGCCTACTTCCCATCAACAGAGTGCGGTTAAAAATCTCGGTATTTTTGACCGCACTTTTATCTGAAAGACAGAAAATGAATATTCTAATTATTGGCCCTTCTTGGGTTGGCGATATGATGATGTCGCACAGTTTGTACCAGCAACTGAAAATTCAATATCCAAACTGCAATATTGATGTGATGGCACCGAATTGGTGTAAGCCTTTGCTTGCGCGTATGCCAGCGGTGCGTAAGGCGATTGAAATGCCACTAGGGCACGGGGCCTTTGAATTGGGAACGCGTTATCGTTTAGGGAAATCTTTGCGTGAACAATATGATATGGCGATTATTTTGCCTAATTCATTGAAATCGGCGTTTGTTCCTTTCTTCGCAAAAATTGCTCATCGTCGTGGTTGGAAAGGCGAAAGCCGTTATATTTTATTGAATGATTTACGAGCCAATAAAAAAGATTATCCAATGATGGTGCAGCGTTATGTTGCATTGGCTTTTGAAAAAGATGCTGTACCAAAAGCTGATGATATTCCTATCTTGAAACCCTATTTGACGGTTGAGCCAGCGCAACAAGCTGAAACCTTAAAAAAATTTGAAAAACAAACCGCACTTTTAGGCGAAAGTCCGATTATCGGTTTCTGTCCTGGAGCTGAATTTGGCCCAGCAAAACGTTGGCCACATTATCATTATGCAAAATTAGCAGAAATGTTAATTACCCAAGGCTATGCGGTGGAGCTATTTGGTTCTGCTAAAGATGAACTAGTGGGCGAAGAAATTCGTCAAGCGCTGCCAGAAGAGTTGCGTGAGTTTTGTGTCAATTTAGCAGGAAAAACCAATTTAAATGAAGCAGTGGATTTAATTGCAAATTGTACGGCAGTCGTGACAAATGACAGTGGTTTAATGCATATTGCGGCAGCCGTAAATCGTCCATTGATTGCACTTTATGGACCAACTAGCCCGCAATATACGCCGCCACTTTCGGATAAAGCAACGATTATTCGTTTAATTGAAGGTGGATTGATTAAAGTCCGTAAAGGCGACAAAGAGGGGGGGTATCATCAAAGTTTGATTGATATTACGCCGGAAATGGCATTAGAAAAATTAGAGGCATTATTAGCAAAATGAACCCTCTACGTATACATTTACAATTAATTGGAATGGTGATTTTATGGGGCGCCTCTTGGCCTTGGGGACGAGTGGTTGCCCAAGCTATGTCGACATTTGTTGCTTCAAGCGCGCGCTTTTTTTTCGCCATTATTCCACTCATTATTTGGCTATATGCGGCGAATCGTTTCAAATATGCTAAACAACTGCGACCTAATCAATGGGTAGGGTTATTGTTAACGGCTTTGCTTGGGATCTTTGGTTATTCGACTTTCTTTATTTGGGGTTTGAAATATGTTCCAGCAGGGCAAGGAACGATGGTCGTTGCCTCTAATCCCGTCTTTACGATGTTTTTTGCTATTTTATTATTTAAAGAAAAATGGAATCGCTGGGTTGTTTTAGGGATGATTATTGCCATTAGCGGTTCTTTGTTAGCCATGACAAAAGGGAATCCAACTAACCTCTTACAAAATTTTGGATTCGGTCAAATGTTATTGCTTTGTGCTTTAGTTTGCTGGGTTGCTTATACTTTATTGGCTCGTAAAGTATTAATCGGAATTGATTCTCTCACCGCTACCACGATTTCTTCTACTTTTGGTTTTTTCATGCTGACGTTGGCAGCATTATGGACGGAAAGTGCGGAAGATTTGGCAACCGTATTTCAATTAAATGGATCGCAATGGTTTAGTTTACTTGGTCTTGCATTTGGCTCAACGGTATTGGCTTATGCATGGTATTTTGATGGTGTGAAACACTTAGGGGCGGGCAATGCCTCGGCCTATATTATTCTTGTGCCGATTTTAGGCATTTTATTCTCCGCCGTTTGGTTGAATGAACAAGTGGATTTCTCCTTAATTATTGGGGGCATTTTAGCCGTATCTGGACTTGGAATTATGCATTGGGGAAGAAGGTTAATTAAATGAAAGTATGTGTGATTAAAACTTCCTCTATGGGGGATGTGATTCATACTTTGCCAGCATTGACTGATGCACAAAGGGCGATACCAAATTTAAGCATTGATTGGGTGGTGGAAGAAAACTTTGCAGAAATTCCACGTTGGCATTCTGCCGTAAATCGAGTGATTCCTATTGCTTTGCGTCGTTGGCGTAAATCACCTTTTTCCATTCAAACAAGAAATGAGTGGAAAAATTACCGCACTTTGTTGCAGGCTGAAAACTATGATGCGGTAATTGATGCACAAGGGCTCATTAAAAGTGCATTATTTGCAACTCGTTTCGCTCAAGGCGTGAAACATGGCTATGATCGTCAAAGTATCCGAGAGCCGTTAGCATCTTTTTTCTACGATAAAAAATATGCCATTTCTTATCAACAGCATGCGGTGGAACGAATTCGTCAGCTTTTTGCTCAAAGTTTAGGTTATGAATTGCCTCAAGTTCAGGGCGATTATGGTATTGCTCGCCATTTTCTTCATCAAACTTCAGAACAAAACTATGTGGTATTCATTCATTCTACAACTCGGGCAGATAAGCATTGGGAAGAATCAGAATGGCAAAAATTGATTGAAAAAATTACCGCACTTTCTGATTACGAAATTCGCTTGCCTTGGGGAAATGAACTAGAAAAAGCGCGAGCAGAGCGTTTGGCTCAAGGTCATTCTAATGTGATCGTGTTGCCTAAGTTAACTTTAACGGAGCTTGCAAAACAGCTTGCAAATGCGCAAGCTATCGTGTCGGTGGATACAGGATTGGCGCATTTAACTGCCGCTTTGGATAAGCCCAATATTACGCTTTATGGCTCAACGGATCCTAAATTGATTGGTTGTTATGGTAAAAATCAGCATTACTTATCGGCTAATTCAATGAAAGAGATTTCAGCTGAACAAGTATCCTCACAATTGCTTACTTTTATTTCATAAAAAATGCTCGCATTTGGCGAGCATTTTTATCTTTTATATTTTCTTAGTCTAAGGCTTTACCTTTTAATTCAGGGATTAAGAAAATTGTCGCTAACATATCAATTACGTAGATAATCGCAAGTAGGGCGATGGCCGTTTGGAAAGAGTAGGCGAGTACAACTGCGCCCACAACCACAGGTCCAAATCCCCCTACGGCACGACCAATATTGAAAAGTACGTTTTGTGCGGTTGCTCGAGCTTCTGTTGGGTAGGCTTCTGCCATTAATGCACCGTAACCGCCCATCATTCCGTTCACAAACATACCTAAAAATGCCCCAGCAAGAAGCATGATGTCAGGATCGGTAAGTTGTGAGTAAACCACAATACTTATCACTGCGCCTAATTGGAAAAGTAAGAAACTTGGTTTGCGTCCGATGCGGTCAGCGAGTTGTCCGAAAATCCAAATGCCAGCCATCATGCCACAGACGGTAACGGCTGTCCAAAGTCCAGATTTAGTTAAGCTGAATCCCAGTTGTTTTGATAAGAAATTAGGTAACCAAATCATAATACCGTAATAACCGAAGTTTTGTACGGAGGTAAGTACAACGATACCAAGACTAATTTTGCTCGTGGATTTGTCTTTAATCAGAAGCTGAAATGAACGTAATTTATCAGTAAAGCTGGATTGCGTTGAAAGTGCGGTTTGTTTTTGAGTGAAAATTTCAGGTTCGTGCAGATGAGAACGTAAGAACCAAGCGACAAATGCAGGGAAGATACCCACCAAGAACATTCCACGCCAACCAATATGCGGGAGCAATAATGGTGTAAGCAATGCGGCACCTAACACACCAGCTTGCCAACCTAATGCAACATAAGATGCAGCTTTAGCTCGGTGACGTGCAGGCCATGCTTCCGCTGCTAGAGCCATCCCAATTCCAAATTCACCGCCTAAGCCAATGCCAGCAATTGTGCGATAAATTAGTAAGTCCCAATAACCTTGTGCAATCGCACATAAACCAGTAAACACCGCAAAGAGAAGAATGGTCCAAGTAAGTACGCGTACACGACCGTATTTATCGCTTAATGCACCAAATAAAATGCCGCCAAATACGGCACCAATCAGAGTCCAAGTTACAAGAGATCCACCTTGTGCGGGTGTTAGATTTAAGTCTGCGGAAATTGCACTAAGCATGAAACCTAAAATGAGAAGATCGAAACCGTCCATTGCATAGCCGACGGCAGAGCCAATTAAGGCTTTCCAGCCATAACTGTTTACTTTGTTTGTCATGATGTGTCCTTTTGTTACTCGCGGGTAACATTTAAAGTGAAAAGAAGGGTGATTAAAAATCGGTGGCTAGTTTACTGCATTGATGAAAAAATTCAATGAACAGAATACGAAAAGAAGAATAAAAAATTGATTTTGAATAAGAAGGAAAGGAGAAAAATAAGGGGATTAAATTAGGATGGCGGTGAGAAAGGGATTCGAACCCTTGATGCAGTTTCCCACATACACGCTTTCCAGGCGTGCTCCTTCAACCACTCGGACATCTCACCGTAAAAGGTGCGCAAACTATAAAGATTTGCTCCAGTTTAGTCAAGTTTTTTGCGCTAGAACATAAAAAACTTTTAAAAGTTTCGCTAGAATAACCGCACTTTATTTATCGTTTGTAGTTTTTTTATGCATATTAAAGCGTTATTTTCTAAAAATGTTTTTTTAGCCGTAAAACCCTTTAGCGCGCTGAAAGATTCTTTCCGTTTAGGTTATTCGAAAAAATCGCTGATTCGCGACATTATTTCAGGGTTGACCGTGGGGGTGATTGCGATTCCGCTTTCCATGGCTTTGGCTATTGCGAGTGGTGTGCCGCCACAACATGGTCTTTATACGGCAATTATTGCGGGTATCGTTATCGCGCTGACTGGTGGTTCTCGTTTTAATATATCTGGCCCTACAGCCGCTTTTGTTGTGATTCTGTACCCTGTTACTCAACAATTTGGGCTAAGTGGTCTTTTGATGGCGACATTGCTTTCGGGTCTCATTTTGGTTTTGATGGCGTTATTTCGTTTAGGGCGTTTAATTGAATATATTCCTTTGCCCGTCACCTTAGGTTTTACTTGTGGGATCGGCATTACTATTGGTACTTTGCAAATTAAGGATTTTTTGGGTCTTTCCATAGAAAAAATGCCGGCGCATTATCTTGAAAAAATCCAAACAATTTTTACCGCACTTCCTACGATAAATTGGGCGAATGCAGCGGTTGGTGTGGTAACCCTATTAGTCCTGACTCAATGGCATAAATTGCGTTTGGCAGTGCCAGGGCACCTACCTGCTGTGATTATTGGTACAATTTTATCTATAGCATTACAGCATTTTGGTTTTGAGGTGGCGACGATTGGATCTGCATTCCAATATACTTTGCCTGATGGTTCCATTGGTCATGGGATTCCTAATGTATTGCCAGATTTTTCTCTTCCGTGGAATATTCCTGATGCACAAGGTCAATTAATTCATTGGGATTTTAATAGCTTACAAGCTTTGTTACCTGCTGCTTTTTCAATGGCAGTATTGGGCGCAATTGAATCACTTCTTTGTGCCGTGATTTTAGATAATATGACAGATACTAAACATCACTCTAATAACGAGTTATTAGCGCAAGGCTTAGGGAATCTAATTTCTCCGTTTTTTGGTGGGATTACGGCAACAGCTGCGATTGCTCGTTCTGCGGCTAATGTGAAATCAGGGGCGGTATCGCCAATATCGAGTGTCGTACACGCAATACTTGTTTTATTCGCTTTACTTTTGTTTTCGCAAGCCCTTTCTTATTTGCCTTTGTCATCGATGGCTGCTTTGTTGTTAGTGGTGGCGTGGAATATGGCGAGTGTGTACGACATTATTCACCTTGCTCGCCGTTCAGGCAAAAATGAAATGGCGGTGTTGCTCACTTGTCTTATTTTAACTGTATTATTTGATATGGTGATTGCGATTAGTGTCGGAGTGTTGCTTGCAAGCCTCTTGTTTATTCGGACGATTGCTGAGATGACAAAAGCCATTGAACACAATGCGCCTGAAGATTTAGATGATGTTTTGGTTTACCGAATTAGCGGTCCGCTTTTCTTTGCCGCGGCGGATAAATTATTTGCGGATTTGCATGATAGAACGGTTCATACTGATCATGAAATCCGACATATTGTGCTGCAATGTGATGCCGTTACAGTGCTTGATGCTGGTGGAATTCATGCGCTTACTCGATTTGTTCAGCACATGTTGCCGCATCAACAACTTTACTTGTGCAATATGCAATTCCAACCGTTGAGAATGTTAGTTAAATCTAATTCTTCGCCAGATATTCAAAAAATTAATTTTGCGGCAGATTTAAACGAAACTTTCCATAAAATTCGTGACTTTGAAAAAACTACCCAATAATGAAAACTAAAGCGTGCTAGAATAGTGCGCTTTTTTATTACATCGTTCTAAACCATATCAAGGAATAATTATGCGTCCAAATAATCGAGAAAATAATCAACCCCGCCAAATTAAAATTACCCGTAACTACACCAAGCATGCTGAAGGTTCTGTGCTTGTTGAATTTGGTGATACCAAAGTGCTTTGTACTGCAACAGTGGAAGATGCTGTTCCGCGTTTCTTAAAAGGACAAGGGCAAGGTTGGGTCACGGCTGAATATGGAATGTTGCCACGTTCAACACATAGTCGCATGCAACGTGAGGCAGCTAAAGGTAAACAAGGTGGACGCACAATGGAAATTCAACGTTTAATTGCCCGCTCTTTGCGCGCGATGGTGGATCTTAAAGCGCTTGGTGAGCGTGCGATTACTTTAGATTGCGATGTTATTCAAGCGGATGGTGGTACTCGAACAGCTTCTATCACCGGTGCTGCTGTCGCATTATATGATGCGATCAATGGTTTAATTGAGAATGGCACGTTAAAAACTAACCCAATTAAAGGTTTAGTTTCGGCAATTTCTGTAGGGATTGTTGATGGTCAAGCTGTTTGTGATTTGGAATACGTGGAAGATTCTGCCGCGGAAACCGATATGAATGTTGTGATGATGGAAGATGGTCGAATGATTGAGGTGCAAGGCACTGCAGAAGGTGAGCCATTTAGCCATGAAGAATTATTAACATTATTAGATTTAGCGAAACAAGGCTGTAATCAAATTTTTATTGCTCAACGAGAAGCGCTAGGCTTATAAACATAGTTTATAGGGATTAAAAAATGGAACAATATAAACGCGATTTTATCGAATTTGCTTTAAGTAGAAATGTATTGAAATTCGGAGAGTTTACTTTGAAATCGGGGCGTAAAAGTCCATATTTCTTCAATGCGGGTTTGTTCAATACGGGGGCAGATTTAGCGCGTTTAGGCGAGTTTTATGCTGCGGCAATTCAGGCAAGTGCGGTAGATTTTGATGTTGTTTTTGGCCCCGCTTACAAAGGTATTCCAATTGGCACTTCAGTTTCGGTGGCGCTATTTAATCGTTATGGTATTGATAAACCTGTGTGTTTTAATCGCAAAGAAGTGAAAGATCACGGAGAGGGCGGTAATTTAATTGGTAGCCCATTACAAGGAAAAATTTTGCTTGTGGATGACGTGATTACGGCTGGTACTGCGATCCGTGAATCTATGGAATTAATCAGTGCAAATAAGGCAGAGCTTGCGGCAGTATTAATCGCCTTAAACCGTAAAGAACGAGGAAAAGGCGAGCTTTCAGCAATTCAAGAAGTAGAACGTGATTATCAATGCCAAGTGCTGTCAATCATTGATTTAGATGATTTGATGCAATTTATCGAACAAGATCCGCGATACAGTAGCCATTTGCCAGAAATGCGTGCTTATCGTGCTGAATTTGGCGTATAAAACTTGAGAAATAAATTTTTGTCATCATTATAAATAACATTATAAAAATAACCGCACTTTGACTTAACAGGGGAAAGAATGGGATTTATTGGAAAAATTATAGGCGTATTTTTAGGTTGGAAAGTTGGTGGATTTTTTGGTGCGATTGCAGGGCTCATTTTAGGTTCCATCGCAGATAAAAAATTGTATGAGCTTGGTTCGGTAAGTTCCAGTTTCTTTAAAAAGAAAACAACGCGTCAAGACTTGTTTATGCAAACCACCTTTGCGGTGCTAGGCCATTTAAGTAAATCGAAAGGGCGTGTAACAGAAGAAGATATTCAATTAGCTAATCAATTAATGATTCAGCTTAAATTGGATGATGCGGGGCGTAAATTAGCTCAGGATGCGTTTCGTCGCGGTAAAGAATCTGATTTCCCAATTCGCCAGGTTATCCGTGAATTTCGCATTGGTTGTGGGCAACGTGCTGATTTATTACGAATGTTCTTACAAGTGCAAGTTCAAGCGGCTTTTGCCGATTCAGAACTTCACGAAAATGAGAAAGAAGTGCTTTATGTAATTGCTGAAGAACTTGGTCTTTCTCGTATGCAATTTGAACAAATGATTGCGATGGAAATGGCTGCTCGAGCTTTTACTCAAGGCGGTTTCTATCAGCAATATCAACAAGGTGCCTATCAAGGTGGCTACCAATATCAGCAACAAAATAGTGGTGGTTACCAACACGCTTCAGGCCCGACTTTAAATGATGCCTATAAAGTATTGGGTGTGACTGAGTCCGACGAGCAAAACACGGTTAAGCGCGCTTATCGTCGTTTAATGAATGAACACCATCCAGATAAACTCGTGGCGAAAGGTTTACCTCCAGAAATGATGGAAATGGCAAAAGAAAAAACTCAACAGATTCAAGCTGCTTACGATTTAATTTGTAAAGCAAAAGGCTGGAAATAGTGCGTGTTATTCTTGCGCCTATGCAAGGGGTTCTTGATCCCTTTGTACGTCAACTCCTCACCGAAGTGAATGACTACGATTTATGTATAACAGAATTTGTCCGCGTAGTTGATCAACTTCTCCCTGAAAAAGTATTTTATCGTTTATGCCCTGAATTAAAAAATAAGGGCTTTACTTCCTCTGGCACACCAGTGCGAGTGCAGTTGCTCGGGCATCATCCAGAATGCCTTGCTGAAAATGCGATTCGTGCGATCGATCTTGGTTCTCATGGCATTGATTTAAATTGTGGTTGTCCCTCTAAAACTGTGAATGGTAGCAATGGCGGTGCGGCATTATTGAAACAGCCTGAATTGATTTATCGTGCAACTCAAGCCTTACGTCAAGCAGTGCCCAATGAGTTTCCTGTTAGTGTAAAAGTGCGGTTAGGCTGGGATGATATTTCACAAGCTTTTGAAATCGCAGATGCGGTAGAGCAAGGCGGTGCAACCGAAATTACAGTTCATGGACGCACAAAAGCCGATGGTTATCGTGCAGATCGAATTAATTGGAAAAAAATTGGTGAAGTCCGAGAGCGTTTATCCATTCCAGTTATTGCTAACGGAGAAATTTGGCATTGGCAAGATGGGCAAGATTGCCTATCTCAAACAAGTTGTCAGGATTTAATGGTGGGACGAGGCGCGTTGAATATTCCGAATTTAAGCCATGTTCTGAAATCAAATGCAGAAAAAATGCCTTGGTGTGAGATTCAAAAAATCTTGAACAAATATGCTAACGTCGAAAATGAATATGACAGTGGTTTTTACCATGTGGCACGAATTAAACAATGGTTACGTTATTTGAATAAGGAATATGATGAGGCGAACCAAGTGTTTGATAAGATTAAGACTTGCCAAACTGCTGAAGATTTGAAATTACGTTTAAATGATAAATAAAAAACCTGCTAATCAGCAGGTTTTCTTTTTTTAAATTATTTAAAAACTCACCGCACTTTTTAATTTTTTCAGTGCATTGGTTTCTAATTGACGGATACGTTCCGCTGAGACATTATATTTTGCCGCTAAGTCGTGTAATGTTGCTTTGTTATCATCTAGCCAACGAGCTTTGATAATATCCTGACTACGCGCATCTAGACTTTGTAGCGCCGCACCTAATTGCTCGGTTGCTTGGCTTTCAAAGTTTTCATTTTCAAGCTCTGCTGCGAAATTGGAACTTTTATCTTCCAAATAAAGGGCTGGAGAATAAGTCTCTGTTTCTGCATCATCAGTGGGTAAATCAAAACCTACATCCGCACCGCTCATACGCGATTCCATTTCGATCACATCTTCTTTGGAAACACCCAATTCATTTGCCACGATATCAACTTCATTTTCGTTAAACCAACCTAAACGTTGTTTAGTTTTTCGTAGGTTGAAAAATAATTTACGTTGAGCTTTCGTGGTTGCGACTTTTACGATACGCCAGTTACGAAGAACATATTCGTGGATCTCAGCTTTAATCCAATGCACAGCGAATGACACCAAACGTACACCAACTTCAGGGTTAAAACGTTTAACCGCTTTCATTAAGCCGATATTGCCTTCTTGGATTAGGTCAGCTTGTGGCAAACCATAGCCAGAATAGCCACGTGCAACATGGATCACGAAACGAAGATGCGACAAAATGAGTTTTTTCGCGGCATCTAAATCCTCGTGATAATACAAACGTTCTGCCAATTCCTTTTCTTCCTCTGCAGTCAGCATCGGATATTCATTTGCCGCACGAATATAACCTTCGATACTGCCTTGAGGAACTAACATCATTTGTGTTTCTTTATCCATCGTTTCCCTTCTTTATTTTGGCTTTTGCCAATCAATGAACCTAGTTATAGCACAATAAGCTATCTTATTAAACCAATTTGTTAATAAGACAGGTTTTATCAATCAAAAGTTCAATTATTCTAAATAATTCTGATTAATTAGCAAAGTGGAATCAGGGTTAAATTAAGATTTTCATTAATGACTTTAAATAGTAAATCAATGTTCGGATGCTTGCCTGGATTCGCTTTAGCATCTTCTACGTGTTCTGCAAACCATTCAACACCTTGTTGTGCGGAAGTGCGGTTTAATTTCCCGTTAAATTTTTCAGCCAATGCATTATAAAGGCGAAGAGAACCTAATTTACCGGGTATGGCTGGAATGTTGTGGATAATCGTTTTACCATCTGTCACATTTAAACCAGTTAAATGATCGATTGTGGGTAAGGTTTCTAAAATTTCTTTAAAGCTCATTTTGCTTTTCCTTAACTGTTTTCAATATTATTACGACATATAGAGTCGGGTATAAAGCGTTTCATGCTGGATAGCTCGAATATCATTCGCCAGCGTTGCTGCACCAAGCCATTCTTCATCGGGTTCCAGGCTTAATTCCACTGCTTGCACAAGCGAGCCACGCAAGTCAAACAGAATATCTTGCCCATCCATTTGGCTGAGGGGAATTAGCTTCACACCGTTAGTGATCGCACCGACTGCTGCGTTGTAATAAAAAGCATAGAGCGTATCGGCTTTGGTTAACCCCATTGTTTGAGCAACCATTGCAAATACTATTGGGAAATAGCCCTGCACGCGTTTTTCGACAATCGCTTGTTGGTAAGCAGTGAGCAATGTATGTGTTTCGTAGCGAATAAAAATTTTCAGCAAGCGTACGCCGAGTTTGAAGCTCCCTTCTCGGCTTTCACGTGCCACTTTAGTCGCGGAAAGTTGCCAATCCAGCTCACACAAGCAGTCAAAATTACCCTCATTCATTGCATCGAAGGCAAGGGAAAGATACGCCCCGTCGTTGTAAATCCAGTTTTGTAAAAGCTGGGTTTGCACATACTCTTCAAGGGTCGTTTTGCTTTCCACCACATCTTGCTGAACGAAGGTTTCCAAGCCGTTGGAGTGATTAAATCCACCAATCGGCAAGGTGGGATCGACCAAGTGCAACAACGCACCTAAATCCGTTAAAGAGCGGTTTAATGTTTGTGCCAATTTCCATCTCCGTGATGATGATAACCGTGATGATCGTGCGAATGGCTATGTGAATGCCCGTGCCCTTGTGCAGAATTTGCCCTCAACGCTTGGCTTAAACGGCGTTCCGCTTTTTGAGGATGAAATCCAGCCGCTTGTAACCATTCAAACATCGGTTTATCGTAAGGCAACGTGACTTCATCGCCATCTAAAAAGAGCGGTGAATGTTTATTACCGATCTCATAACAAGCTCGAGCCATTTCAGGCAAAGTTTTCGGCGAAAGCACTATCACTTCGCTTGGCAAGATTTCGATCACAATCGCCAACTCATCACTGATAAACATCACATCATTGTGTTTTAAACGTTGCCCTTCTTTTAGCAAACGAAAGGCAACTTCGCGCCCCGTATTTGTGGTTTTACGCAAAATATTCCGTTCGCTTTCATACCACTGCAATGACACGAGTTCAATGGTTTGATGTGTAATCTTGCCTTCAGTTTGGAGGCTAGTTAAATCGCCTAAAATGGTATCCATAATAGGCAAAATGGGGTTGAGGATTTTCATTTTTGTATTACTTATTTTCTTCGCTAATTAAGGCTGCCAAATCTCCCCCCCCCTCTTTGCTAAAGAGGGGATTTTCTCTATAAATTTGCTGTCATCTGACTAATTTATATTTACCATATCAAAGTAAAACAATGATATAAAATCTCACTCGTTTTGCCCCTCTTTAGCAAAGAGGGGGGGGGAGATTTGGCAGAAGAAAATACGGAGAAATTAGATTATTTAGACTAGTTTCGTGACGCAAAAAATGGTTACAAAGTCGGCGTCGTCTCGCTTAAAACCTCATATTTTTCATTCATCTCTGCCGCCCAAGCGGTTAAATTTGGAAATTCTTTTGCAAGATCGAATCCAATTTTTTCTGCTCTAAACAAGAACCAATCAATGACTGCAACCGCCGTTAGCGTACCAATGTTTAATTCCGTGCCAAACGGTTTTAAATCTTGCTCAAGTCTTGTAAAACTTTGACGATTACGTTCGGTTAATTGTTGATGGCGAGCAGTCCACCATTCACTTTCAGGGAGAAGCATTTTTTCAGCCATCATCGGCACGGTGTTTTCCATAATGCCATCTGCTAAGTTATGTAAGGCGAGCACAGCCCAACGAGGCTTGCCACTTTCTGGAATGAGTTTAGGCTCTACCTTGCCTTTTTGGTCGAGATATTCGCAAATGAGCAAACTGCCATAAAGCCAATTACCACAATTACGTTCTAATGCTGGCACTCTACCCAGAGGATTTGCCTGATTATGCGGAGAGCTTGCATCAAATGATGAACCAATTTTAATCAGTTCTGTTTTGTCTAAGAGTTGTTGATATTTCAACGTTACCAGCACTTTACGCACATACGGGCTGGTGGTGGAGTACCAAAGTTTCATTGTAAATTCTCCTTAAAATTTGACCGCTCTTTTCTGCTTAGAACATAAAATATCGTTGTCCCAATGGCACCGTATCTACAGGTTCGCAAGTAATGAGCTCACCATCTACACGCACTTCATAGCGTTCTGGATCCACCGTAATTTCAGGTGTTGCATTGTTGTGAATGAGATCTTTTTTACCCACGCTGCGGCAGCCTTTCACGGCAATGGTTTCTTTATGTAAACCGAATTTAGCACGAATATCGGCTTTTTCAGCGGCTTGTGAAACGAAGAATACTGCAGTTTGTGCCGTTGCTAAGCCTTGTGCACCGTACATTGGGCGGTAGAATACAGGTTGCGGCGTTGGAATTGAGGCATTAGGGTCCCCCATTTTGGCGTAGCTAATAAAGCCTTTTTTAATCACGACTTCGGGTTTTACGCCAAAGAACATCGGTTTCCATAACACGATGTCCGCAATTTTGCCCACTTCTAATGAACCGATATGATCCGCAATACCATGAGCAATTGCTGGATTGATGGTGTATTTCGCAATGTAGCGTTTAATGCGGAAGTTATCGTTTCCTTCATTGCCTAGCTCACCACGTTGCATTTTCATTTTATCTGCGGTTTGCCAAGTACGAATAACGACTTCGCCAATACGTCCCATTGCTTGAGAGTCTGAACTCATAATCGAGAAGAGACCCATATCGTGCAAGATGTCTTCCGCTGCAATAGTTTCAGGACGGATACGGCTATCGGCAAAAGCTACGTCTTCTGGTACACGTTTATCCAAGTGATGGCAAACCATCAACATATCCAAATGTTCATCAATGGTGTTTTTCGTAAACGGACGAGTCGGGTTGGTTGAAGCGGGTAATACGTTTGGATACATCGCTGCTTTAATGATGTCAGGTGCATGACCGCCCCCCGCACCTTCAGTATGGAAGGTATGAATTACACGTCCGTCAATCGCTTTCATCGTATCTTCTAAGAAGCCACTTTCGTTCAGTGTGTCGGTGTGAATCGCCACTTGAATATCCATTTCATCAGCCACTTTTAATGCTGAATCAATCACTGCTAGCGTTGCACCCCAGTCTTCGTGGATTTTTAAACCTAATGCACCCGCTTCAATTTGTTCACGTAGCGGATCTAAGGTTGAACAGTTTCCTTTACCGAAAAAGCCCACGTTGACTGGTAAAGCTTCTGCCGCTTGGAACATACGTTCCATATACCAAGCACCTGGCGTACAAGTCGTTGCGTGTGTACCATCAGCCGGGCCTGTTCCACCACCAATTAAGGTAGTAACTCCACTTTCAATGGCATGTTGTGCTTGTTGAGGGCAAATAAAGTGAATATGGGTATCGATACCGCCAGCGGTCGCAATTAAATGTGCACCGTTATGTACTTCTGTGCTAGCACCAATAATCATATTTGGCGTGACGTTATCCATGGTGTCAGGGTTGCCTGCTTGTCCAATGCCCACAATACGCCCATCGCGAATACCAATGTCAGCTTTGATAATGCCTAATTTGGCATCAATAATCATCACGTTGGTAATCACAAAATCCAATACATTTGGATTGTCACGAGTTGCAGTACCGCTTTGTGCCATGCCATCACGCACACTTTTTCCACCGCCAAATTTACACTCATCGCCTTTGGTCAATAAATCTTGTTCAATAGTTGCCCATAAATTGGTATCGCCTAAACGGACTTTATCGCCAACGGTTGGGCCATAAGTTGCTACATATTGTGCTCTTGAAATTGTTAATGCCATTCTGCCCTACCTTATAATTTGCCATCAATTTGATTATGGAAGCCGTAAATGGTTTGTGAACCACCAAAAGCGACTAATTCTACTGATTTCACTTCACCTGGTTCAAAACGTACTGCGTTGCCAGATGGAACATTTAAGCGCATTCCGCGCGCTAAAGTGCGGTCAAATTTAAGAGCGTTATTAGTTTCAAAAAAATGGTAATGAGAGCCAACTTGAATTGGACGGTCGCCTGAATTGGTTACTTCAATTATCACTGTTTTTCTGCCGACATTAGCGAGAATATCGCCTTCAGCTAATTGGTATTCGCCTGGGATCATAGTATTTAAATCCTTCTATTTTTTATCTAATCGGATTATGCACGGTAACAAGCTTTGTACCATCTGGGAAAGTGGCTTCAATCTGAACTTCATGAACCATTTCGGCTACACCCTCCATGACATCATCAACGGTTAAAAGCGTTGAACCATATTGCATCACTTCCGCTACACTCATTCCGTCTCTTGCCGCCTCTTGTAAATGGCTCGCAATATAAGCAATAGTTTCTGGATAATTTAATTTAACGCCACGTGCTTTGCGTTTTGCCGCCAACTCACCGGCTAAAAAGAGTATTAGTTTCTCTTGTTCTCTAGAGGTTAAATGCATATTGTTGTCCTTTATTTCAAATTTTTGATAGGTTGTTGGATTTTACGTAAAAATAGATAAATAAGAAAAGAATTTTAATAGAAACGTAGAATAAAGTAGCAAATAGTTTAGATATATGATGCGTAGAAATAATATTTTTATTAGGGGGCATATTGATAAGTGAGTCCATGCAAAAAAAGCTGTAATACATCTTTAAAGAGTTGTTGTTCTTTTCCTGAATAATGCTGTTGTAAGACGGAAGAATGAATCATTTCATCCATTTTTTGAATTAATACATCAATTAAAATCACAGGAAAATCATTACGTACGCTTTTACGTTGTTGTAGCGTACTAAAGAAATAGTGCATATAGTGGTATTTTTCCTGTGCCATTTGCCTAAAAAAGGCCTGTAAGGTTTCATCTTGATCATGGTTTAAGTCATGTAATACAGCAGCGGAGTATAGCGTGGCCATGGACTCTTGTTGCATCGTCAAAATCTGCTGGATCACCGTGGCTAAATCTGCCTTTGTGGCTAACAGCCTGTCAAACTCCTGACGCATATTGTTTTTTTGTTCTTCAAAAATACTTTTCACTAAATCTTGCTTGGTGGGAAAATATTTATAAAACGTCACTCGACTCACCCCTGCCACCCGACAAATTTCTGCAACAGAGGTTAATCTCCAGCCTTGTTGATAAAACAGTTCAGTGGCAACCTGTTTCAAAAAAATATCTTTTTTCATGGTTCACTCCTTAAGGCTCAATAACATAGCCGAAAGCCTTTAATTGTCAAATATTAAATTTGAGAAAAATTCTTATTTACTTTCGTATTATAATTGTGTTAGGTTTACATTATTAGTTAATTAATTTAAAAAGTGTAAACTTTAAACCAAGATAAAGCCTAGGAGACTCCATGAACAAGTTATCCCCACGACTCAGCCTCATTAGCCTTTGCCTGATGAGTGCCTATTCTTTTTCTACTCATGCTGAAGAAAGTAAGCAGACTACAGTACTAGATGAAATCACTGTGACTGGTGAAAAATTCGAGCGTAGTCAATCCTCTACCAGTTCAAGCACCTCCGTGGTAACCGCCGAACAACTCAAACGAGAACCCAATTTACTGTCTGCGACCCAATTATTAAAACGCGATGTGAATATTTTAGACACCGGCTTGGGCAATGACTTACCTACTGTGCGTGGCGTTGACGGTTCTGGTCCGGCGATCGGTGCGGTAGCATTTTTTGCCGGTTCACGTCCACGTTTAAATATGCAAATTGACGGTAGAACTTCTAGCTATAATGAACTAGCGTTTGGCACAAAATCTCTCTGGGATATGAAACAGGTGGAAATTTATCGTGGGGCGCAAAGCTATGCCCAAGGGCGTAACGCCATTGCCGGTGCGGTGGTCATGACCAGCAATGACCCAACGCAAGAATGGGAAGGCGCAGCGAAATTGAATATGGGAAATCATCGATTAACGCAAACAGCAGCCCTGATTTCAGGCCCTGTGGTGAAAGACGAATTAGCGTTTCGTTTAAGCGTAGATCATCAACAACGAGAAACTGCTGTGGATTTACCGCATTATGATCCCGTTGGTAACCCACGTTGGTTTAAAGCCACTAACACCCGCGCCAAATTACTGTGGACACCGTCTGCCCTGCCGGATCTCTATAGCCGTTTAACATTCAATCATTTAAACGCAAGAGCACCACAAAGTGAAACGGAATTACAACCTAATTCACCACGTTACACGCCGGAACGCCCGGTATTCCAAACGCGCTCTGCCAGCACTATTTGGGACATTGGCTATCAACTCTCAGAACATTGGAAATGGGAAAATAAATTGGTTTACACCCACTTTATTCACGATAGAAAAACGACTTCGCCATTCAACACCGCATTGCCGCCAAATCGTCGAGGTGTTCCGGCTCGCGTTGATGGCAATGAATTCCAAATTGAACCCATTGTAAAATACGAAAGCGAAAAATACCGTGGTTTATTCGGTTTGTTCTATTTTAATGCGAAACAAGATGAAAGTGTTACGATGCTTAATGGACGCATTGCTCGCACGCCGATTACGACAAATTTTAATGATAAAACGAAAACCAAGGCGGCCTTTAGTGAAATTACCTTTACACCTGATATTCCGTTTGAATTGACGCTTTCTGCTCGCTATGAACAGGAACATCATCAGCGTAAAGGCAAAAGTGCGATGTTTTCCATCAACCGAGATAAAAAATACAATGTCTTCCTGCCAAAAGCAGACATTGCATGGAAAATTAACGATGCTCAACGCTTAGGCTTTAAAGTAGGCAAAGGTTATAATCCGGGCGGTGCCGGTGTGACTTTCGGTGTGCCGTACACCAGCTATGAATATGACGCGGAATATGTCTGGAACTACGAACTTTATCATCGTTGGACATCCGCAGATAAACGCCTACGCATTAACAGCAACCTATTCTATAACGACTACAAAGACATGCAGTTACCGTTCACCCTTGGTCCAAATTCCATCGTGATCCGCAATGCCGATAAAGTCATTACCTATGGTGCGGAAATCAATACCGAATGGCAGGCCACTGAGAAACTGGCACTCAATGCGGGCATCGGGATGTTAAAAACCGATATCAAAAGTTATCCAAACAGCGGCATTGAAGGAAATAAACT
Source organism: Haemophilus sp. oral taxon 036 (assembly GCF_002998595.1). Lineage (NCBI taxonomy): Bacteria > Pseudomonadati > Pseudomonadota > Gammaproteobacteria > Pasteurellales > Pasteurellaceae > Haemophilus > Haemophilus sp. oral taxon 036. Next base: position 707,172 of record NZ_CP027235.1, on the reverse strand, counting down.
CGCTCGCGCACCAAGTTTTAGTGGAAAAGTAGGGGCCAATTATCGTCTTCTTGACCACCTAGAAATTGGCACCAATTACAGCTACAACAGTAGTTATTATTCCACTGCCGACAACTCAGCCAATGGTAAAGTAGGGCATTATGACCAACTTGATGTTTATTTAGCGTACGACTTTAAGCATGCCAGAATCACGCTTTATGCCGACAATGTGCTTAACTCACGCAAAGATATCTTGCTCGTACCGCGCTCTGGCGACATTACCCGTCAGCCGGAACGTCAAATTGGGCTTTCTACTGAGTTAAGATTTTAAGCAATGAGTCAGCAACACCAACAAATTTGCCAACCTGTTGCTGCGCAATTACGCGCCTCAATGTGGTTGGCAACCTTCGCGCAAGGCTTAAAAATTGGGATTTGGCTTTTGATGATCCACATTGTGTTCACCGTCAGCCAATCTCTTACGTTTCCTTATTGGCAGATTTTCGCGCTGCTTGCCACGTCCATTTTGTATTACACCTGCAAAATTAAAGCGCACGACAAATCTCATTATGCGGCTTTTGAATTGGAAAAAATGCTACGCCAACAGCTTGCGAAAAAAATCAGTCAATTATCGTTAGGCAAAGTCAATGAAATCGGTTCAGGCGGTTTAACCAAAGTGCTGTGCGATGACGTAAACGAATTGCACACCTTTGTTGCCGATGCACCTCCCCTTAAAGCGGAGGCTTATTCCACACCGATTTTCGTGTTGGCAGCATTGTTTTGGTTAAATTGGCAAATGGCATTGGCTGTGGTGATTTTCCTTGTCGTGTTGTTTACGATTCTGCAACGCTTAATGCAAAAAAGTCGGTTGAATTATCGTGATTATGGTGCTGCCGTGAGCCGAATCAATAGCGCGATTATTGAATATATTCAAGGCATGAGCACGATTCGTACCTTTGATGCGGGACAAAGTTCATACAGTCGTTTTAGCACCGCATTGGAAAATTTTAATCAGGTCATCTTCGCTTTTTTAGCCAAAGTGGGCGCCCCAACACGTCTTGCCCGTTCACTCTTTACGCCGATGCCGATCATGTTGTTTTTGATCGTATTAGGCGTGTATTTACATTCGCTTGCACTGCTTTCCACCTTTGGCTTTTTTGCCTTTTTAGTGTTAGCCGCTGGGTTAATTGAAACCATGCATCCTTACATGGGGCTGTTTCATTTGTTAGAACGCTCCCGTGCCGCCATTGAACGCATTAACGAAATAAAAACGTTAGAAAATGCCACCGCACTTTTGCCGTTACAAACGCCGAAGGGGTATGCTGTTCAATTTGAACAGGTTAATTTCAGCTATGATGCCGACGCGACGCTGAAAAATATTAACTTCAGAGTGCCGCAAAATAGTTTTACTGCCATTATTGGCACTTCAGGCTCAGGCAAAACCACCTTGCTCAATTTGCTATTGCGTTTTTGGGATGTCGATAGCGGAAAAATCACCTTAGGTGGTGCGGATATTCGTCATATGGAACAGGATCAACTTATGAAATATTGTTCGGTCGTATTTCAGGATAATTTCTTATTTTCTTGCTCTATTGCCGAAAACATCGCCTACGGCATAGAAAATGTGACAGAGAAAGCGATTATCAATGCCGCCAAACAAGCCCGTATTCACGACTTTATTATGACCTTGCCGGAGCAATATCAAACGAAAGTGGGTGAGCGCGGACAATTATTGTCAGGTGGACAAAAGCAACGTATCAGTATAGCCCGCGCCTTTTTACAAAATCGCCCGATTTTATTGCTAGACGAACCCACGGCTTTTTCCGATGCGAAAAACGAGGCGGATTTAATGCAGGCATTTCATGCGCTGATGCAAAATAAAACGGTGATCATGGTGGCGCATCGCCTGTCTAGCATTACCCAAGCCGATCAAATTATTTATTTAGAGAACGGCGAAATCATTGCTCAAAGCAATCACCAAGCCTTGTTGCAAACCAACGTCGCCTATCAAACCCTTTGGGCGGAATATCAACAGGCAAAATCTTGGACGATACATTAGAGAATGTTATGCAATCTTACTTTAATCCCGAAACTCAACGTGTAAAAAGCCTATGGCAAACTTATCACGCCTTATTTGCCGCCGCCCAACAGCAACAAAGCGCATTCTTACGCTGTCTTGCTTTTGCGGCGCTGTCTGCAATTTTATTCGGCGTGGCTATCGGCTTACTGTATCCGCTGCTTTTGTCATTAGAACAAACCGAGGCAGGGCAAAGTGCGGTCATTTTTTGGAGTGTTTTATGTGGCGTGCTTTTAGTCGCCAGCCTCCTTTTCCGCATTTGGGCGGAATATTATGACACCAAAGGCGATTCATTTTTGGCGACATATCAATTAAGACGTCAACTGGGCGAAAAACTTCGCCGCGTATCTCTTGCCGTCCTCAGTGGATTTCGTGCAGGCGAACTCAGTTCCGTTGCCATCCAAAGTATTAATGAAGCTACGAATTACGCATTCAGTTTAATCAGTATTCTAATTTATGGCATCGTAACACCGGTGTCTGCCGCCCTTTGTCTTTGTTTCTTTGATTACCGCTTTGGGCTGATGATCTTCATTATTTTTCCGCTTATCGTGCCACTTTATTTATGGCGGAGAAAAGCTTTCCGTCGTGGATTTAGTATTTTGGCAGAAGCTAATCAGCGACTTAAAGGCGAAACCATTGAGTTTGTGCAAGGTCTGGAAATTCTGAAATCAACAGGGCAAACTGAAAACAAACAACATATTTTCAACCGTGTGATTGAAGATGTCGCCAACATTCAATGCATTGGTACTAAAAAAGGCGAACGTCCGAATTTGATTATTACCTCAAGCATTCAATTAAGTCTTATTGCGGTATTAATTGTTGGTACATTTTGGGTGATTTCCGGTAGCGCCCATTGGGTATTGTTAGCCACGGTGCTGATTTTAATTGCGCGAATTTCAGATGTATTGAACTTCTTTGTGCAAATGTCTTCACTCTTAGAAATTTTTGTGATTAGCTGTGAAAAATTTGAAAAACTGATGGCATTGCCTGAATTGGCGGAAAATCATGGCAGCAGATTACCCACAGATTATCGCATTTGCTATGAGCATGTCCGCTTTGGTTATAATGCTGAAAAAACCATCCTAAACGACATTAATTTAGACATAAAACCTAACAGCCTCAATGCTTTTGTGGGCACCAGCGGTTGTGGTAAAACAACATTACTTCGCTTGTTGTTGCGTTATGCTGATCCGCAATCAGGGCGAATTACGATCGGTGGTATCGATATTCGGGATGTTAGCCAAGAACAGCTCATGCGCTTAATTTCCGTGGTGTTTCAAGACGTGTATTTATTCCAAGACAGTGTATTAAATAACATCCGAATGGCAAAACTCAATGCCACCGATGAAGAGGTGATTCACGCCTGTAAACTTGCCCAATGCCATGATTTTATTCAAGCATTACCACAAGGGTATCAAACGCAAGTTAATGAAATTGGAAGTAATTTTTCCGGCGGCGAAAAGCAACGACTTGCTATTGCCCGCGCGATTTTAAAAGACGCACCGATTCTCATTTTAGATGAACCGACAGCATCGTTGGATACCCGCAATGAGCTGGCAGTACAAAAAGCGCTGGATCAGCTGGTTAAAGACAAAACCGTGTTGATTATCGCTCACCGACTTTCCACCATTGTGGGCGCGCATTGCATTTATGTGTTGGAAAACGGCAGCATTGCCGAACAAGGCACGCATCAAACACTCTTAGAACAAAAAGGACGTTATGCAGCATTTTGGCAATGCCAACAAGGCAACATCACTCACTAAACAGGATTGGGCGATCCTTGCCACGACTGCCGGTTTTAAATTCTGCGTAGTAGCGTTTTATATGATTGCGCTCATCACCATGTTAAAAGAAATGGGGTTTGATCTTAAACAGCTTAGTTGGTTCTATTTGCTTGGTGGAATGGAAATAGCGAAATTCATCGTTTCGCCGTTAATTGAACGCTATCGTCTCAAACGTATCGGGCAATTTCGAGGCTGGCTATGCCTTTCCTCGCTAATCATTTTTATTGCCTTATTTATATTGCATTTCATCCAACCGCAACAAGATTTTGCACTGCTTATGGTGGCGTGTGTGCTATTGAACCTAAGCAGTCTATTTTTTGGTTGTGCGGCGTTGGGGCTGACGTGTGCCATCCTGCCTTTTGAGCAACGTGGCTTTGGCGGCGTCATTCAAGTGATCGCAGGACGCCTGGGTAAAATGCTTGGCGGCGGTTTGGTGTTACTGATTTATCATCATTACGGCTGGCAAAGTGCGGTGGATTTAATCAGTGTTTTTGCGCTACTGTTGATTCTACAAATCAGCCTATATTCCGAACCTACAGTTGCCACTGAACCGCAAAATCCTCCATTGCGTTTTTTATTCACACGCTTTTTCCACTTTTGGCAACAACCGCACATCTCATTTCATTGGTTGATTTTATTGTTATTTGTGTTTATTCCCAGCGGCATGGTGGTCAGTAGTTTCATTCCACGTCTAAATGCATTGGGCTGGAGCAGCCAACACATTGGGTTATTACTTGCCGTATTCGAACCCCTTTGTGCTATCGCTTTTGCTCCACTCAGCGGTCTATTACTCAAAAAATATTCTCGGGCTTCCGTCACCCAATGGATATTATTTAGCCAAATCTTTGCCTTCTTCTTATTTATTTTATTTGAATATGTCGGCACGGATTTTCCTTATCTTATTGCTGTACCAATCTTATTATTAAGTATTACTTACGCATTACTTGTGCCTTGCTTACTCGCCATGATTATGGACAAATCAACTAAAACATACGCTACGCTGGACAGTGCGTTACAATTTTCTATCGCGCTTTTAGGAGCCTATTTAGCTGGATTTATCTCTATCCGAATTGCAGGTACTTTTGGTTATTTAGCAGTTTATATTATTGCAACGTTTGTGGCTGCTGGAATAGAGTGTTTCTTTATATGCTCAAAAGAAAAGTAAATGTAATGATGAATAGCCCGTATTTAGATTTCAATAAGTAAGTGCAAAATTTTTAATTTATCACACTTGAAAGTTAGAAATCGTTCCCTATATAAGAGATGCTTTACAAATTCTTTAAGAAGGAAATTAATCATGAATATTCGTCCTTTACACGATCGTGTAATTATTAAACGTGAAGAAGTCGAAACCCGTTCAGCTGGCGGTATCGTATTAACAGGTTCAGCAGCGACTAAATCAACCCGAGCGAAAGTATTAGCAGTGGGTAAAGGTCGTATTTTGGAAAATGGCACCGTTCAACCTTTAGATGTAAAAGTTGGCGATACAGTCATTTTCAATGATGGTTATGGCGTGAAAAGTGAAAAAATCGATGGTGAAGAAGTGTTAATCATTTCTGAAAACGATATTTTGGCGATTGTGGAATAATTTAAATTAAGGAAAAAAGAAAATGGCAGCAAAAGACGTAAAATTTGGTAACGATGCACGCGTAAAAATGCTTAAAGGCGTGAATGTATTAGCTGATGCAGTAAAAGTGACCCTTGGCCCTAAAGGTCGTAATGTCATTTTAGATAAATCATTTGGCGCACCAACCATCACTAAAGATGGTGTATCTGTTGCACGTGAAATTGAATTAGAAGATAAATTTGAAAACATGGGTGCACAAATGGTGAAAGAGGTTGCCTCTAAAGCCAATGATGCAGCAGGTGACGGTACAACGACCGCAACAGTTCTTGCTCAAGCTATCGTAAATGAAGGCTTAAAAGCTGTGGCTGCGGGTATGAATCCAATGGATTTAAAACGTGGTATTGATAAAGCGGTAAGTGCGGTTGTTTCTGAGCTTAAAAATTTATCTAAACCTTGCGAAACCTCTAAAGAAATTGAGCAAGTAGGGACAATTTCTGCTAACTCAGACAGCATCGTGGGCCAATTAATTGCTCAAGCAATGGAAAAAGTGGGTAAAGAAGGCGTGATTACCGTAGAAGATGGTACAGGTCTTGACGATGAATTAGCGGTTGTGGAAGGGATGCAATTCGATCGTGGTTACTTATCACCTTATTTCATCAACAAACCAGAAACAGCAACTGTTGAATTAGATAACCCGTACATTCTTTTAGTAGATAAAAAAGTATCAAATATTCGTGAATTACTTCCAGTATTAGAAGGTGTGGCAAAAGCGGGTAAACCATTATTAATTATTGCTGAGGATATCGAAGGTGAAGCACTTGCAACCTTAGTAGTGAACACCATGCGTGGTATCGTGAAAGTGGCAGCAGTGAAAGCACCTGGTTTTGGTGATCGTCGTAAAGCAATGTTACAAGATATTGCGATCTTAACTGCAGGTACTGTGATTTCTGAAGAAATCGGTATGGAACTTGAAAAAGCGACATTAGAAGATTTAGGTCAAGCAAAACGTGTTGTAATCAACAAAGACAACACCACGATTATCGATGGTGTGGGTGATGAAGCACAAATCAAAGGTCGCGTAGCGCAAATTCGTCAACAAATTGAAGAATCAACTTCTGACTACGACAAAGAAAAACTTCAAGAGCGCGTGGCTAAACTTGCTGGCGGTGTGGCAGTAATCAAAGTAGGAGCAGCAACTGAAGTTGAAATGAAAGAGAAAAAAGACCGTGTGGATGATGCATTACATGCAACTCGCGCAGCGGTTGAAGAAGGTATCGTTGCGGGTGGTGGCGTTGCATTAGTTCGCGCAGCAGCGAAAGTTGCGGCAAGCCTAAAAGGTGACAATGAAGAACAAAATGTGGGTATCAAACTTGCATTACGTGCGATGGAAGCACCTTTACGTCAAATTGTCACTAACGCGGGTGAAGAAGCATCTGTTGTGGCAAGTGCGGTTAAAAATGGCGAAGGAAACTTTGGTTATAACGCAGGTACAGAACAATACGGCGATATGATCGAAATGGGTATCTTAGATCCAACTAAAGTAACTCGTTCTGCGTTGCAATTCGCGGCATCTGTAGCAGGCTTAATGATTACCACTGAATGTATGGTAACCGAGCTTCCAAAAGATGAAAAAGCTGACCTAGGCGCTGGCATGGGCGGTATGGGTGGCATGGGCGGAATGATGTAATTCGCTCATCATCAGGTAAAAAGTGCGGTCGTTTTTCTACAAGGAAAAGCGATCGCTTTTTTATTTACAAAGGTTTACACTAATTTCAAATTTACTCAGGACATCTATTATGCTCATTTCTCATTCTGACCTTAACCAACAACTTAAATCAGCTGGAATCGGCTTTAATGCAACAGAACTACATGGTTTTTTAAGCGGTTTACTTTGTGGTGGCTTAAAAGATCAAAGTTGGCTACCGCTCTTATATCAATTCAGCAATGATAATCACGCTTACCCAACAGCATTAGTTCAACCCGTTACAGAACTTTATGAAAAAATTAGTCAAACCTTATCAGATGTTGAAGGATTTACCTTTGAACTTGGTTTAACCAAAGATGAAAATGTCTTTGCGCAAGCGGATAGCTTATCTGACTGGGCAAACCAATTCTTACTTGGTCTTGGCTTAGCACAACCTGAATTAGCAAAAGAAAAAGGCGAAATTGGCGAAGCCGTAGATGACTTACAAGATATTTGCCAACTTGGTTATGATGAAGACGATAACGAAGAAGAACTAGCGGAAGCACTAGAAGAAATCATTGAATATGTTCGCACCATTGCTATGTTATTCTATTCTCATTTCAACGAAGGAGAAATAGAGAGCAAACCTGTATTACATTAAGGAGATCTAGGATGGAATTGGCTTATATGGCTGAATTGCCTAAAGAAGAATTTGGGGAACGCCGCACACGAATATTTGCTCAGATGCAACCTAATTCGGCATTATTGCTTTTTTCTGAAATCGAAAAACGCCGTAATAATGATTGTTCCTATCCTTTCCGTCAAGATAGCTATTTTTGGTATTTAACAGGCTTTAATGAGCCGAATGCAGCACTGTTATTACTGAAAACAGAACAAGCAGAAAAAGCCATTATTTTTCTCCGTCCACGCGATCCGTTACTTGAAACGTGGAATGGTCGCCGATTAGGTGTTGAGCATGCACCACAACAACTTAATGTAAATGAAGCCTATTCTATTGAAGAGTTAGCTACCGTACTACCAAAAATACTGAAAAATTTGACCGCACTTTACTATGTGCCAGAAATTCATACTTGGGGTGATAAATTAGTGGCAGAAAGTGCGGTAAATTTTAGCGAGATTTTAGATTGGCGAACAATGCTCAGCGAAATGCGCCTTATAAAATCGCCTAATGAAATCCGATTAATGCAACAAGCGGGACAAATTACGGCACTTGGGCATATTAAAGCGATGCGAGCGACACGCCCAAATCGCTTTGAATATGAAATTGAAAGCGATATTTTGCATGAATTTAATCGCCATTGCGCAAGATTTCCTTCTTACAATTCCATTGTTGCTGGGGGAAATAATGCCTGTATTTTGCATTACACAGAAAATGATCGCCCACTCAATGATGGAGATTTAGTGCTCATTGACGCTGGCTGTGAGTTTGCCATGTATGCAGGCGATATTACCCGCACTTTTCCTGTAAATGGAAAATTTACTCAGCCTCAACGTGAAATTTACGAGTTAGTTTTAAAAGCACAAAAACGTGCGATTGAATTGCTTGTACCTGGTAATTCCATTAAGCAAGCCAATGACGAAGTCATTCGTATTAAAACCCAAGGATTAGTGGATTTAGGCATCTTAAAAGGTAATGTCGATACACTCATTGAACAACAAGCTTATCGCCAATTTTATATGCATGGATTAGGGCACTGGCTAGGTTTAGATGTGCATGATGTGGGTAGCTATGGCCAAGATAAGCAACGGATACTCGAAATCGGTATGGTGATTACCGTTGAGCCTGGTATTTATATTGCAGAAGATGCTGATGTGCCAGAGCAATACAAGGGCATTGGCGTTCGCATTGAGGATAATTTACTCATGACTGAATATGGTAATAAAATCCTAACCGCAGCGGCCCCTAAAGAAATTGCAGACATTGAAAATTTAATGAATTTTTCATAAAAATGTTTAAATTGTGATCTAGCACACAGTTTTTTATTGCTCAAAATGTTAGCATTAGAACCAGTTAAGAGCCGAACCAATCAGTTAAGGAGTCGATTATGTACAAACACGTTTTAGTGGCAGTAGATCTTTCTGAAGAGAGTCCAGTTTTACTTAAAAAAGCGGTTGGGGTTGCAAAACGCCATGAAGCAAAACTTTCTATCATCCACGTTGATGTGAACTTCTCGGATCTTTATACTGGGTTGATTGATGTGAATATGTCTTCAATGCAAGACAGAATTTCCACGGAAACGCAAAAAGCCTTATTAGATTTAGCTGAAAGTGCGGATTATCCAATTTCAGAAAAATTGAGTGGCAGTGGTGATTTAGGACAAGTTCTAAGTGATGCCATCGAACAATATGATGTAGATTTATTAGTGACAGGACATCACCAAGATTTTTGGAGTAAGTTAATGTCTTCAACACGTCAAGTGATGAATACGATTAAAATTGATATGTTGGTTGTTCCGCTTAGAGATGAATAATTAACAAGAAATTGTTTTTTGAATAATCTGAAATAACTTAAATTTTAACCGCACTTCTCAAATAGCGTCGTGAAGTGCGGTTTTATTTTGGGGTTTTGGCAAAAAGCCTTTTTATAAATTTCAAAAATATGCAAAAATAGGACGATTTAGTTTTTATTTTTATTATGGGTAACAAGGATTCTTTTTAATGAAAACAACAGCAGAAATAAGACAATCATTCCTTGATTTTTTCCATAGCAAAGGCCACCAAGTAGTTGAGAGTAGCTCACTTGTGCCGGAAAATGATCCGACTTTGCTTTTCACGAACGCTGGGATGAACCAATTTAAGGATGTGTTCCTTGGAATGGATAAACGCCCTTATTCTAGAGCGACGACTGCGCAACGTTGTGTGCGTGCTGGTGGTAAACATAACGATTTAGAAAATGTTGGTTATACCGCGCGTCATCATACTTTCTTTGAAATGCTCGGTAACTTCAGTTTTGGTGATTACTTTAAACACGATGCGATTAATTTTGCTTGGGAATATTTAACATCCCCACAATGGCTTGGTTTACCTAAAGAAAAACTATGGGTAACCGTGTATGAAACCGATGACGAAGCCTACAACATCTGGAATAAAGAAGTCGGTGTTCCTGCTGAACGCATTATTCGCATTGGTGACAATAAAGGCGCACCTTACGCATCAGACAACTTCTGGGCAATGGGCGACACGGGTCCTTGCGGTCCTTGTACTGAAATTTTCTACGATCACGGTGATCATATTTGGGGCGGACCTCCAGGCTCACCAGAAGAAGATGGCGACCGTTATATTGAAATCTGGAACGTTGTGTTCATGCAATTCAACCGTTTAGCCGACGGCACAATGGAAAAATTACCACGCCCATCAGTTGATACAGGTATGGGCTTAGAGCGTATTTCTGCTGTATTGCAACATGTGAACTCAAACTACGAGATTGATATTTTCAAAACATTAATCGCAAAAACGGCTGAAGTTGTTGGCACAACAGATTTAAGTAATAAATCATTACGTGTTATTGCTGACCATATTCGTTCTTGTGCATATTTAATCGCTGATGGCGTTATTCCATCAAACGAAGGCCGCGGTTATGTCTTACGTCGTATTATTCGTCGCGCAGTTCGTCACGGTCACTTATTAGGTGCCAAAGAAGCCTTTTTCTATAAACTCGTGCCAACTCTAATTGAAGTAATGGCAGAAGCAGGCAAAGACGTAAAAGCAAAACAAGTAAATGTTGAAAAACTATTACGTTTAGAAGAAGAACAATTCGCTCGCACTCTAGAACGTGGCTTGAGCTTATTAGATGAAGCCCTTGCTCAAGTGAAAGATGGCGTTCTTTCAGGTGAAGTGGCATTCAAACTTTATGATACCTACGGTTTCCCATTAGATTTAACGGCTGATGTATGTCGTGAGCGCAATATCACTATTGATGAACAAGCGTTTGACCGAGAAATGGAAGCACAACGTACTCGTGCTCAAGCAGCGAGCCAGTTTGGCGTAGACTACAACAGCATTATTCGCGTGGATGGTGAAACCAAGTTTGAAGGCTATACTGAAGTCGAATCTCAAGCAAAAATCACCGCACTTTTCTATGATGGTAAGTCAGTAGAAAGTATCGAAGCGGGTCAAAGTGCGGTCGTTATTTTAGAAAATACGCCGTTTTATGCAGAATCAGGTGGTCAGATTGGCGATAGCGGATATTTAAGCGCACAAGGCGTGACCTTTAATGTTAAAGATACCCAAAAATATGGGCAAGTATTTGGACACATTGGAGAATTAACGCAAGGAAGTTTGAAAGTTGGGCAAACAGTGAATGCTATTGTGGATGCGGAACGTCGTCATTACACGTCACTCAACCACTCAGCAACACACTTATTGCACGCGGCCTTACGTCAAGTTTTAGGTCAACATGTTGTGCAAAAAGGATCACTTGTTTCAGATAAAGCCTTGCGTTTTGACTTTGCTCAACCAGAAGCAATTACAAAAGAACAGTTAACTAAAATTGAAACATTAGTAAACCAAAAAATCCGTGCTAACTTCCCTGTGCAAACGGATATTATGGATATTGATTCAGCAAAAGCTAAAGGGGCAATGGCACTCTTTGGCGAGAAATATGGTGATAACGTTCGCGTATTAACCATGGGCGATTTCTCAATTGAGCTTTGTGGTGGTATTCACGCAAAACGCACGGGGGATATCGGTCTATTTAAAATTATTACTGAAAGTGCAGTGGCGGCAGGCGTTCGTCGTATTGAAGCTGTAACTGGTGAAAATGCGATTGAATGGTTACATAATCAACAACGCATTCTGCTCCAAAGCGCAGACTTATTCAAATCAGATGTAAATACCTTAGTAGAAAAAATCCAACAACTTCAAGACAAAGCGAAGAAAGTGGAAAAAGAATTACAAGGTCTAAAAGAAAAAGCCGCAATGCAGGCTGGTTCTGATTTTGTGAAAAGTGCGGTGAAAATCAACGGTGTTTCTGTTATCGCACAACAATTGGATGGCATAGAAACAAAATCATTACGTGTGATGGTCGATGATTTAAAAAATCAACTCGGCTCAGGCGTAATCGCATTCGCATCGATCTTAGATGAAAAAGTCAACCTTGTCGTTGGTGTAACAAACGATTTAACTACCAAAGTAAAAGCTGGTGAGCTTGTTAATTTAATGGCTCAACAGGTCGGGGGTAAAGGCGGTGGTCGTCCGGATATGGCAATGGCAGGAGGCTCCCAACCAGAAAATGTGGCACAAGCAGTTAAAGTGGCACAGGACTGGTTAAACAAAAATCTGTAGTACAAGCCGGTTGGTGGGATGCCAACCTTCCTTGATTGATAGGGATATCTAATAAATGCAAACTAAGGAGATAAAAGATGTTAATCTTGACTCGTAAAGTTGGCGAAAGTGTACTTATTGGAAATGATATTTCTATCACGATTTTGAGTGTACGTGGAAACCAAGTTAAACTCGGTGTAGAAGCGCCTAAAGAAGTATCCGTTCACCGAGAAGAAATTTACCAACGAATTAAACAGATGAAAGATGAACAATTAGACAGTTCATCATAATCGTAAATAATGGATTTTATATTATGAAAGCAATTATTCCTGTAGCCGGTCTTGGTACACGTATGTTGCCTGCCACGAAGGCAATTCCGAAGGAAATGCTCACTTTGGTTGATAAGCCATTGATTCAATACGTGGTAAATGAATGTGTTGCAGCTGGCATAAAAGAAATTGTGCTTGTCACGCATTCATCAAAAAATGCTATCGAAAACCATTTTGATACCTCTTTTGAACTAGAAACAATGCTAGAAAAACGTGTTAAGCGTCAACTTCTAGAAGAAGTTCGTTCTATCTGTCCAAAAGATGTAACTATTATGCACGTTCGTCAAGGTAACGCTAAGGGCTTAGGTCATGCTGTTCTTTGTGGTCGTCCAGTAGTTGGTAATGAGCCTTTTGCTGTTGTATTACCTGATGTATTGTTAGCTGATTTCAGTGCAGACCAGAAAAAAGAAAATCTTTCTGCAATGATTAAACGCTTTAATGAAACTGGAGCAAGCCAAATTATGGTAACGCCTGTTCCACAAGAAAATGTTAGTAGCTATGGTGTTGCAGATTGTGGTGGTGCAAATCTTAATGGCGGTGAAAGTGCAAAAATTAATAGCATTGTTGAAAAACCCTCTATTGAAGATGCGCCATCAAACCTTGCTGTAGTGGGTCGTTACGTTTTCTCAGCCGCAATTTGGGACTTGTTGGAAAAGACGCCAATCGGTGTTGGTGATGAAATCCAATTAACCGATGCGATTGATATGCTCATTGAAAAAGAAACTGTTGAAGCATTCCATATGGCAGGTGAAACATTCGACTGTGGTGATAAAATTGGCTATATGGAAGCTTTCGTAGAATACGGTATTCGTCACGAAAAATTAGGTAAAGAATTCAAAACATTTATCAAAAATTTAGCAAAAACACTATAAATAGCTCTAATACAGATAAAATGGACAAAATAAAAGATTTTGTCCATTTTTGTTTTATTATTAATATAGAATATTGCTTTATGCATAAATATGCACAATAATAGAATAATTAATTAAAATAAAAAGGAAGGATTATGGCACTTTGGGGTGGGCGTTTTACGCAGGCAGCGGATAAACGTTTTAAAGATTTTAATGACTCGTTACGTTTTGATTATCGTTTGGCTGAACAGGATATTCAAGGCTCGATTGGTTGGTCCAAAGCCTTGGTGAAAGTCAATGTATTAACTATCGAAGAACAGCATCAACTTGAGCAAGCACTCAATGAATTACTTATTGAAGTGCGGTCAAATCCGCAAGCAATTTTACAAGATGATGCTGAAGATATTCATAGTTGGGTTGAAAGTAAGCTAATCGATAAAGTAGGCAACCTTGGTAAAAAATTACATACTGGCCGTAGCCGCAACGATCAAGTGGCAGTAGATATAAAACTATGGTGCAAACAACGTGTGGTTGAATTACAAGAATCAGTACGTAATTTGCAACGCCACTTAGTTCAAACCGCAGAAAACACACAACAAGCAGTAATGCCTGGCTATACCCATTTACAACGAGCTCAACCAATCACTTTTGCGCATTGGTGTATGGCATATGTGGAAATGTTCGACCGCGACTATTCACGTTTAACAGATGCGTATAATCGAATGAATACCTGTCCACTTGGTAGTGGTGCGCTGGCTGGTACGGCTTATGCCGTAGATCGTGATTCACTTGCGCACGATCTTAGTTTTGCTTTCGCGACTAGAAATAGCTTAGATAGCGTCTCTGATCGCGATCATATCGTAGAGTTGCTTTCCATCGCATCCCTCAGTATGGCGCATCTTTCCCGCTTTGCTGAAGATATGATTATCTTTAATAGCGGAGAGGTAAATTTCGTCGAGCTATCTGATCGCGTGACTTCCGGCTCATCATTAATGCCACAAAAGAAAAATCCTGATGCATGTGAGTTAATTCGAGGCAAAGCCGGCAGGGTGATTGGCTCATTAACAGGTATGCTAGTCACCTTAAAAGGCCTGCCACTTGCGTATAACAAAGATATGCAAGAAGACAAAGAAGGTATTTTTGATGCCTTAGATACTTGGCAAAACTGTGTGGACATGGCAACGTTCGTATTAGATGAATTGAAAGTAAATGTTGAACGTACTCGTGAAGCCGCGTTAAAAGGCTATTCAAACGCAACTGAATTAGCGGATTATTTAGTCTCTAAGGGCGTACCTTTCCGAGATTCCCATCATATCGTGGGTGAAACGGTTGTTTATGCAATCGAGAAAGGCAAAGGATTAGAAGATCTTACTATCCCTGAATTCCGCCAATTTAGTGAAGTAGTGGGAGATGATGTTTACGAGATTCTTTCGCTCCAATCTTGCTTAGACAAACGTTGTGCAAAAGGCGGTGTATCGCCATTAAGAGTTGCTGAAGCGATTGCAGAAGCGAAAATACGTTTAGCTTAATTATAACGTTAAAGTGCGGTCAGAAATTATTTTATATTTCTGACCGTTTTTGAGTGCCTATAAATATTAATTTTCTAATTTATTTTTTAATATATTAAGTGCGCGTGATCTATGTGAGATTCTCTTTTTCTCGATTGTATCCAGTTCACCGAACGTGCAATTTTTTTCTGGGCTGAAAAATAAATTATCGTAACCAAAACCATTTTTACCTTTTTCTTCAAACTCAATGAGACCATGGCATTCACCTTCAGCGATGATTGGTGACGGATCATTTGGGTGTTTTAGATAAACGATACAGCTCACAAATTTTGCTTGTCGATTTTCTTTTGTGACATGAGAGAGTTCGGTTAATAATTTTTTGCGATTCTTTTCATCGTTACTATCCTCTCCAGCGTATCGCGCAGAATATAACCCTGGAGCCCCATTGAGTGCATAAACAACTAGACCTGAATCATCTGCGATAGCGGGTAACCCTGATTTTTCTGACGCATAGCGTGCTTTTAATAGTGCATTTTCTACAAAGGTTAAGCCTGTTTCTTCGGGGCTATTAATGCCTAAATCGCTTTGTGCGATCACTTCAAATCCAAGATTGGCTAATACATCAGACATTTCCTTCACTTTACCTTGGTTACCTGTAGCAAGTACGATTTTTTGTTTCATGGCTTATCCTTTATTCTTGAGGTTGATTATAGGCTTCGATTAAATCTGCCCAATTTTGTTTTGTAAATTGAATCTTTATTCTTTTAATTTCTTTTGTAAAAGAGCGGTGTAATCGATTCAAGTTATCTGTTTTCCAACTATCTCCCGATCTTACAGTGCACTTATCGAAATCTAATAACCAACATTGTTTTCTATTTTTTATTTGTTGAACGAGAATGTTATGTACATTTAAATCTGTATGGCAAACCTGCTGATCATGCAATTGACGAATTAATTTTCCTATTTGAGTCCAGATTTCTTTTGGTAAAGGGGTTGCCTGTAATAGTAGGGATAAATCCTGAGCATTTTCAATTTTTTCTGTCAAAATATCCGCTTGGTAGCAGATCCCAAATTTTCCCTTTTGAACTCGTGCAGCAATAGGTTTAGGAACGGGGAGCCCTGCTTCATATAAGTGTTGTAGTAAATAAAACTCGGCAAAACTACGGGTCTTCTTGAGAGAGGAGAAATAATAACGATCTTTGTTGAATTTTCCCCATAATCCACCTCGATAATAATGTCTCAGTGCGCAGTTTACGCCTAGATAATCTTCTGTTTGTAGAAAATAAGTTGTGCCTCGGCCTTTTGCAGTCCCAATAATTCTTTTTTGAGTTTGCCAGAATTCAGGTTTAAAGACGTTACTTTTATTGTTAAAAGTGCGGTCAAAACTGAAGATAAAATATTCATTACCCTGTTGGAATGAGTGCATGTTAGTGGAATTGGATGATAGAAAATGTCCTTATTCTACTTTAAAATACATCCAAATTAAATGAGAAAGGATTGCAAATGTCACTTTTCACTCGTGCTCCCAAATCACTTTGTATTCTCCGCCTTTCTGCTGTAGGAGATGTTTGTCATGCCCTTGCTGTCATACAACATATTCAGGCTTATTATCCTCAAACCCAAATTACTTGGGTTGTAGGTAAAACAGAATTCGGCTTATTAGAGGGGATTCCTAATATTACTCTGATTCCTTATGATAAGAAAACCGGTTGGAAAGGTCTTTTCTCATTATGGAAAACGTTAAAGAATCAACACTTTGATGCCTTGTTAAATATGCAAACTGCATTTCGTGCTTCTATTATTTCCTTAGGAATTAAAGCTAAATATAAAATTGGGTTTGGTAAAAAACGATCACGAGAGGGGCAATGGTTATTTGTTAATCGTCAAGTAAATGATCCTGATTCATCTCATGTCTTAGATGGTTTCATGGCTTTTGCTGAATATATTGGTGTGCCAAAAGCTAAATTAACCTGGAAACTTGAAATTTCTCCCCAGGAAAGTGAATATGCATATCAATTTATTGATCCTTCACGTAAAAATTTACTGATTTCTCCTTGCTCTAGTAAAGTAGAAAAAGATTGGCTCATTGAACGTTATGCTGAGGTTGCCAATATTGCAAATAAACGTAATATTCATGTTATTTTTTGTAGTTCCCCCTCAAAGCGTGAATTAGAAATGGTTGAAAAAATCATAGCACTTTGTGACTTTAAACCAACTAATGCTTCAGGTAAAACTAACTTGAAGCAACTTTCTGCCTTAATTTCTCAAGTAGATTTAGTTTTATCGCCTGATTCTGGCCCAGCACATATTGCAACGGCTCAAAATACGCCTGTTATTGGTTTATATGCTTATCACAACCCATTACGTACGGGCCCTTATCATAATTTGTCTAATGTCGTTTCTGTTTATGAAGAGAATGCACAAAAAGAATTTGGAAAACCATCTTCTCTATTACCTTGGGTAACAAAACTAAAAGGAAAAGATTTAATGGCACAGATTCAAGTGGACTCTGTAATTAAAGAAATGAATAAGTTAGGGCTTTAAATTCAAGGATAAAAAAAGCCCTTTCAAAAGCTGAAAGGGCAAAAATATTTGGAGTCATACTATGAGTTGTTGAATTAACAAATCAGGTATGTGGCGTATTATAATAATAAAATACAAAAATGCAACATTTTTTTAACAAATGATTTTTTGTCATTTAATTATGTGGATTTCTTGTATTGCTATTGACTAAATTACGCATTAATAAGGCGTAGTCTAAGTTGATATCTTGTGGTACGTCTAAGAACACAAAATGCCCATCACCTAGTGCTGCATCAACCGCTTCATTTTTACGATTTAGCATTTTTTCAATTTTGAAATTGATATTCCCCTGAGGGGTCATCATTTCCACTTCATCACCAAGTAAGAATTTGTTCTTTACCGCCACTTCAGCCATACCTTGTTCGTTACGTTTACCAGTAAATTCACCGATAAACTGTTGACGATCAGAAATAGAATAACCGTATTCGTAATTTTGGTATTCATCGTGCGTATGACGACGTAAGAATCCTTCGGTATAACCACGATGAGCAAGGGATTCCAAGGTATCCATTAAGCTTTCATCAAATGGTTTTCCTGCTGCCGCATCATCAATGGCTTTGCGGTAAACTTGAGCGGTTCTTGCGCAATAATAGAATGATTTAGTACGACCTTCGATTTTTAAAGAATGCACACCAAGTGCGGTCAATTTTTCAACGTGTTGTACTGCACGCAGATCTTTTGAGTTCATAAAATAGGTGCCGTGCTCATCTTCAAAAGCGGTCATTTGCTCATCTGGTTTTTGTGATTCGGTATAAAGGAAAACTTTATCTGTTACCGCACCTTCACCTAAGGTTGGCGCCACATTTTTTACTTTGATTTGTTGGGCAGGAGCGATTTTCGGCACGATGTTGCCTACTTCATCGGTAGTACCTTCTTCCATTTTGTATTCCCAACGGCAAGCATTCGTGCAAGTGCCTTGGTTTGGATCGCGCTTGTTGATATAGCCAGAAAGCAAACAACGACCGGAATACGCCATGCACAACGCACCGTGTACGAAAATTTCAAGTTCGATATCGGGCACGTGTTGGCGAATTTCGGCAATTTCATCTATTGAAAGTTCGCGCGATAAAATCACACGGGTTAACCCCATTTGTTTCCAGAATTTTACCGTTGCCCAGTTTACCGCATTAGCTTGTACAGAAAGGTGAATATCAATATCCGGGAAGTTTTCACGCACCAACATGATTAAGCCTGGGTCAGACATAATTAAGGCATCAGGGCCCATGTCGATCACAGGTTGTAAATCTTTGATAAAGGTTTTGAGTTTGGAGTTATGCGGCGCAATATTCACCACCACATAGAATTTTTTGCCAAGTGCATGGGCTTCATCGATCCCGATTTTTAAATTGGCATGATTAAATTCATTGTTACGTACACGTAAGCTGTAACGTGGTTGGCCTGCATAAACGGCATCTGCACCATAGGCAAAAGCATAGCGCATATTTTTGAGAGAGCCGGCAGGGGAAAGTAATTCTGGTTTGAATGAGGATGTCATGATATGTTCTCTATCTGATTTCAAGTCAGGAATTTACACGAGGTAAATCATTAAAAGATAAAACTAGGGATTTTAGACATGTTAAGGAATATTCCGCACTTCTCGATATCAAAAAGTGCGGTTAATTTTAGCTTAGAATTTTATTTAACTCTTGGCTAACTTCTTCCACTTTTTGTGTACCATCTAAACGGAAATATTGAGTATTACCCGCTTTCGCTTCGGCTTGGTAATAATCAATTAATGGGCTGGTTTGTTTATGATATACGGCTAAACGATCTAATACAGTTTCTGGTTTATCATCTGCACGAATAATTAAATCTTCACCTGTCACATCATCTTTACCTTCCACTTTTGGTGGATTATAAACGATGTGGTAAGAACGACCAGATGCTTGGTGTACACGACGGCCGCTCATACGTTCAACAATCACTTCGTCTGGCACATCGAATTCTAAAACAAAGTCAATTTTAACGCCTGAATCTTTCAATGCATCCGCTTGTGGAATAGTACGAGGGAAACCATCTAACAAGAAACCATTTGCGCAGTCAGGTTGAGCAATACGATCTTTTACAAGGGCAACGGTTAATTCATCTGGTACTAATTTACCTTCATCCATTAATGCTTTAGCTTGTTTGCCAAGTTCAGTCCCTGCTTTGATTGCAGCGCGGAACATATCGCCAGTTGAAATTTGCGGGATACCAAATTTATTCATAATAAATTGTGCTTGAGTGCCTTTACCTGCGCCCGGTGCACCTAAAAGAATAATTTTCATAAAAAATCTCCATTAATAAAAAACGTGATTAAGATACTGATAAAGCATAGTGCGGTCAAATTTTTTATAATTTTTACCGTACTTTTATAGTGAATTGGCCGTATTATTTTCTTGATTCCAAGGCGCTACCCAAAATAAACAAAGCATGCCAGGAATCGCTAAAAATAAACAAAACCAAAAATACTGATAATACCCTACCGCTCCCACAACATAACCAGAAAGCATACCTAAAACTTTACTTGGCAAAGCTGAAAGGCTTGTAAAAAGTGCAAGCTGTGTTGCGGTATAAAGCGGATTACTCTCACGCGCCATAAAAGCCACAAAAGCCGCGGTGCCAAGCCCAACACCGATATATTCTGCTGCAATTACAACACCTAGTTTCCATAACTCGGCTGATGTAATAACATCAAAATGTCCGAAAGCTGCCAACCAAATAAACCCACCAATTGTCACCATCTGTACAAGCCCAAATAGCCACAATGCACGGTTAATACCCAGTTTTAGCATTATCACACCACCAGCAAGTCCAGATAAAATGCTTGACCAAAGTGCGGTACTTTTTACAACAATCGCTATATCCTCTTTGCTAAATCCCATATCATAAATAAATTTGGTTTGTAGCGTTGTGGCAAAAGAATCCCCGAACTTATACAAAAACAAAAACAGTAAAAAACCGATAGCCTGAATGATGCCCTTACGCTGAAAAAATTCTTGTAATGGAATCCAAAATGCTTGATAGAACGACTGATTAGTTTGCTGCACGTCTATTTTTGGCTCTTTTGCTAAAAATAATGTCATGAAGATGCCCGCTAACATACAAAGTGCGGTCCATAAAAAGACTGTTTCCCAAGGATAAATCGCCGCCAAATATAGCGATAATCCACCGGGAATTAATCCCGCAATTCGATAAGCATTAATATGAATAGTGTTTCCCAAACCTAATTCATAATCACTCAAAATCTCACGACGATAAGCGTCTAACACGATATCTTGTGTGGCTGAAAAAAAGGCGATAAGCAACGCAATATTTGCAACCGTACTCAGTTGTGTGAGCGGATCAAACAGGCTAATTATGTAAAGTAAAATCAATAATGCCACTTGTGAAAGCAGCATCCAGCTACGACGACGCCCTAAAAAACTTGGGAAATAACGATCCAATAAAGGAGCCCACAAAAATTTCAATCCATAAGGCAACATCACACCAGTTACCGCACCAATAAGCTCAATTGAAAGATGCTTATCCGTCAGCCAAACAGGCAACATCTGCAATAACACAAATAATGGCAAACCAGAATTAAAACCTGTGAATACGCAAATCAACATCTTGCGTGTAAAAATTTGGGAAGAAAGGGAATTTGACATAAAGTGCGGTTAATTTTGGTTGTATTTTAGAAACTTTGCCTTTCAATTAAAGGATAAGTGCAAAAATTAGGGGGATTTTTAATCACATCCCCCAATGTTTAGCTTCTTCTTCCTAAAAAAGAAAAACAAATATTAGAGAATATTAATCTCTGTACCCTTTTGGATTATTTTTCTGCCAGTTCCATGTATCTTGCATCATTTTTTCAAGACCACGTTCAGCTACCCAACCAAGCTCTTTTGCAGCTAAACTAGGATCAGAATAGCATGTCGCAATATCACCAGGACGGCGCTCTACAAGTTTATATGCAATTGTAATATCGTTGGCTTTTTCAAAAGCTTTTACCATATCTAATACGGAATAACCATGGCCTGTACCAAGGTTATAAATATGTAAACCAGCATCATTTTCATGACGTTGAAGCGCTTTTAAATGCCCCACTGCCAAATCAACCACATGAATATAATCACGGACGCCTGTTCCATCATGAGTGTCGTAATCACTACCAAATACAGAAAGTTGTGCTAATTTACCGATGGCAACTTGACTAATATAAGGTAATAAATTATTTGGAATACCATTTGGATCTTCACCAATTAAGCCACTTTCATGCGCCCCAACTGGATTAAAATAACGCAAGATGGTCATGCTAAATTTTGGTTCCGCTTTTACTGTATCGCGTAAAATCTGCTCAACCATATATTTAGATGTACCGTAAGGGTTGGTTGTACCGCCGACTTCACAATCCTCTGTAATTGGAATAATTTTTGGATCACCGTAAACCGTTGCAGATGAACTAAATACAAAGTTCCAAACACCTGCTTTTTTCATTTCTTGAATTAATACAAGGGTGCCAGCGACATTGTTCATGTAATATTCTGTCGGCTTTTGAACACTTTCCCCTACGGCTTTTAACCCTGCAAAGTGAATAACAGAGCTAATCTTATTTTCAGCAAAGATTTTTTGTAACAAAGCACGATCTAAAATATCACCTTCATAAAACTTTGTTTCTTTGCCTGTAATTTGTTTTACGCGCTCAAGGGATTTTGGCGATGAATTGCAAAGATTATCTAATACCACCACCTCTTTGCCAGCATTTAATAATTCTACAACCGTGTGAGAACCGATATAACCGGCACCACCTGTCACTAAAATGGCCATAATGATTTCCTTATTAATTATTGAGACTAAAAAATTATATCACTATTTTGTGTGATAAGAACGATGTCTTGTATGCCCTTGCGGTGGTACTGCACGTTTTAACCGATACGGTTTCGGCAGTTCAAGCAAGGCTTCTGTTTCATATTGGCTCACTGGGATAGAATGGCCAATATATTCTTCAATTGCTGGTAAATTCATCGCATATTCTTCGCAAGCAAAACTAATCGAAACTCCACTTTCCCCTGCTCGTCCAGTACGGCCGATTCGGTGAACATAATCTTCTCGATCATCGGGTAAATCATAATTGAAAACATGAGTCACATCAGAAATATGCAAGCCACGAGCAGCCACATCTGTTGCTACTAAAATATCTAAATCACCGTCAGTAAATTGTTTTAATAACGATAAACGTTTTTTCTGTGCTACATCGCCAGTCAGTAAGCCGACACGATGCCCATCAGCCGCCAAATAACCCCAAATTTCTTCACAACGATGTTTCGTATTCGCAAACACAATACAGCGCTCAGGCCATTCATCTTCCATTAAGGTTAAGAGAAGTGCCATTTTATCCTGATTAGATGGATAAAAAAGTTCTTCTTTAATGCGATGACCAGTCTTTTGTTCTGGTTCAATTTCAATATATTCAGGGTCATTCATATCCTCGAATGCTAATTCACGCACTTTATAAGAAAGTGTCGCTGAAAATAACATCGTTAAACGAGCTTGCGGAGCGGGGCATTTACGCAATAAATAACGAATATCACGGATAAACCCAAGATCAAACATTCGATCCGCTTCATCTAGCACAACAACTTGGATTTCATCTAAACCAATTATGCCTTGTTTCACATAATCAATGACTCGTCCCGTCGTACCAATCAAAATATCTACGCCACGCTCAATCGCTTGTAATTGTTTATCATAACCATCGCCACCATAGGCAAGTACGGTCTTTAATCCACTCGCTTTTGCAAGAAATTCTGCGTCATTACTAATCTGCACCGCTAATTCTCGAGTAGGTGCTAAAATCAAAGCTCTTGGGTGAGGATATTCAAGATTAGGATCTTGGAGAGTTAAAAGATGGTGAAAAGTAGCCGTTAAAAAAGCCATTGTCTTGCCTGTACCAGTTTGAGCTTGTCCTGCGACATCTCGTCCATTTAAACTGATAGGCAAGGATAAAGCCTGAATTGGGGTACAAAAATCAAAGCCTTTTTTTGCCAAAGCATCTCGTACAATCGGATCTAGAGGAAGATCGGAGAATCGTTGCTGGCTTAAATAATCTTGTTGCATAAAAATCACATTTTAGAATAATAAAATTAGGTTTAGCATAGCATGCTTAAGGAAAATCCTCAAAAAAGGACCGCACTTATAAAAATTAACCGATAGGGTTTCCTATCGGTTAATTTCTATTTAATGCTCCATTCGTCACTCACATTTGGATCCATTGCAAAATCAGCAGTATCACTTGGAATCGCTTTTTCTTCAGCCGCCCATGCGCCAAGATCGATTAACTGGCAACGTTTGCTACAAAAAGGTCGAAAAGTACTTTCATTTGTCCAAGGCACAGATTTTTGGCAAATCGGACAAGGTACTTCAATAATTTCGTCAGACATTTTTATGTTCCGCTTGTTGTAAATAAAACTGGTGCAATTCTAGCACCTTTTGTTGCAAGTGCGGTAAGTTTTGGGCCAGTTCAGCATCATTGTTAATCACATCATCCGCCAACTTTAAACGCTCTTGTTGAGAAACTTGAGAATTCATAATTCGTTGAATTTGCTCAAAATTATTGTTATCTCGTTGAGCTGAACGAGCAAGTTGAGTTTGTGGACTCACATCCACCACCAAAATACGATCACAAAGTGCGGTCAATTTATTTTCTATTAATAAAGGGACGACAAATAATGTGTAAGGCGCAGTTTGTTCAGCTAATTGTTGTTTCATTCGTTCACGAATAGCGGGATGTAAAAGATTATTTAACCACAATTTATCTTCATCATGGTTAAACACTCGCTCTCGTAAAGCCGCACGATTAAGCTCGCCTTGTTCCGTTAAAATTTGAGCACCAAAATGTCCAACAATTTTTGACAATAAAGGGGAACCTTTCGCAACGACTTCTCTAGCAACCACATCCGCATCCACTAGAGGTACCCCAAGATCGGCAAATAAATTAGCAATCGTTGTTTTACCACTACCAATGCCACCAGTTAAGCCAACAATATAAGTCATATGATTTCCCATAAAAAATTTCCAATATTATACAAAATAACGCTAGTAAAAATCAGTTCTCCAAGCCAATAGTTAGTGAACCATAACAAATTAGTTTATCTACATTATCATGCCTTTACATATTGAAACATAAAAGAAAAATATAACCATGGAAAAACAACAACCCAAAGAAATGCGCTAATGACAACAATAAATTTAAAACTAAAATGCAGCGTTTTATGACGAAAATGGTTCATAGCTAAATGTATTCCCATAAAACCACCTAAAAGGCTTAGAAGGAAAAATGTTTTTTCAGGAATTCTCCACTCGTTACGCACGACCCGAATTTTATCTCTCCACATAAAAAAATAAGCGGCGATATTGATCGCCGCTAACCATATAATCAACGAAAGAAAATAAATCATTTCGGATAAACTGGAAGACGTTTACAAATTGCTAATACTTTTTCTTTAGTTTCAGCAATCACTTGTTCTTCATTTTCTTTGCCTAAAGCATCTAAAACATCACACATCCAGCCAGCTAATTCACGCACATCATTTTCATTGAAACCACGGCGAGTCACAGATGGTGTACCTACACGAATACCTGAAGTAACAAATGGTTTTTGCGGATCGTTTGGCACAGCATTTTTATTCACGGTAATATTTGCTTTACCTAAAGCTGCATCAGCTGCTTTACCTGTTAATCCTTGTTTGATGAAACTTACTAAGAACAAGTGGTTTTCAGTACCATTTGAAACAACGTCATAACCACGTTGTTTAAATACTTCAACCATTGCTTTTGCATTTCTCAACACATTTGCTTGGTATTCTTTATATTGAGGCTCTAATGCTTCTTTAAAGCAAACTGCTTTTGCCGCAATAATATGAACTAATGGGCCACCTTGATTTGCAGGGAATACAGATGATTGTAATTTTTTGTAGATATCTTCATCACCACAAGATGAAAGAATTAAACCACCACGCGGACCGCCCAATGTTTTATGGGTTGTTGTTGTAACAACATGTGCATGCGGTAGTGGATTTGGATATAAACCCGCTGCAATTAATCCTGCTACATGGGCCATATCCACAAATAGATACGCACCAACTTCATCTGCGATTTCACGCATTTTCGCCCAATCCACAACCTGTGAATAAGCCGAGAAACCCGCAACGATAAGTTTTGGTTTACATTCTAATGCTTTTTGACGAACATCTTCATAATCAATTAAGCCATCCGCAGTAATTCCATAAAGCACAGAGTTATAAATCTTGCCAGAGAAACTTACTTTTGCACCATGAGTTAAGTGCCCACCGTGAGCCAAATCCATACCTAAAATAGTATCGCCCGCATTAATCAATGCACCATACACTGCAGAGTTTGCTTGTGAGCCAGAGTGCGGTTGAACATTCACGTAATCAGCACCAAATAATTCTTTCGCACGGTCAATTGCTAACTGTTCCACAATGTCTGCATACTCACAACCACCGTAATAACGTTTACCTGGATAGCCTTCAGCGTATTTATTAGTGAATTGTGAACCTTGAGCTTCCATCACGCGCGGACTAGCATAGTTTTCAGATGCAATTAGTTCGATATGCTCTTCTTGACGACGATTTTCATCTTGAATCGCTTGCCACAATACGGGATCGTAATCAGCGATAGTCATATTTCTAGTAAACATTGTGTTCTCCTGTTGTGTAATTTATGGCAGATAGTTTAACTGTTTATGGATAAAAACTTAATTAAAATTTCATTCCTAAATTTTCATCACTTAAATGAAATTAATTCATCATAGAAAGTCATAATTTAATGGATATATTCTTGTTTACCATTAGATTCTATTTTAAGGTATCCTGCATCACCGGTAAGAATATTTCCATTAACTACTCCTTTATCACAAGTACTAACTGGATAGTTATATCCCATTATATTAATAAGAAGGCTAGATAACTGATTATGAAATGAAACTTTACATGATGAGAAGCTATCTAACACCGTTTTTTGTATTTCTTCATTTGGGCTATATAGAACTAATGGAACAATATAATTATCTTCATCAAATGTACCTTGTTTATAAGTGTCACCTTTTACATATTGACCATGATCAGATGTATAAGCAATGATCCAATCTTTAGAGGTTTTACTAGATAAGTAATGGTAAACCTCAGAGATAAAGTTATCAGTATTTAGAATAGTATTATCATAATTATCTGTGGCGTTATTTTTTCCAAACACCTTCTCTTTCTCATCTAATAATGCCCCATAGGGAATGTGACTTCCTCTATGATGTAAAACAATAAAATGATAACCATTATCTAAATTAATATTTTTAAAAGCAGGAAGTAATTTATTATCAGGCATTGAGTCTCTTAAAGAATAGCCTTCATTATCTGGAAAACGAATATCATTAATCCAGGCACCACCTAAAAAATTGATCATATGCATGTCGTCCCTAGCTTGAGCTGAGTAAAAAAATGTTTGGAATCCTTGATCTTTTGCTAAATTAAATAAATTTGTATCACCTTTAGCTATTTGCTGCATTCCATTTGGATAAGGAATAGAATTAAAAAACATTGGTAAGGATATTGCTGTAAATAAACCTCCTGAATAAGTTTTTCCAACAATTGCTCCTTTTTCATTTTTTAACAAATTTAGAAATGGAGAGGTGTTTCTATCATATCCAAATACACTAAAATGGCTTGCTGATGCACTTTCTCCCATTATTAAAATAATATTCTTAATTTTAGGCTTATTCGTCTTTTCAGGTTTACTTTTCAAGTAGATAGCGGTGTCTGACAATGAGAGTATCTCATATGGTAATAATCTTCCTGCAAAATATCCAAAAGAAAAATAATTAGACTTTAGTCTTGAATAGGTTGTATTAGGTGAAATGAAGCGTTCGTGAGATTTTGTTGTGTATGCTCGAACAAAAACATATATCATTGCAATGTAAAAAATAAAGTCAAATAACCAAGAGAATTTATATTCTTTTTTCTTTATAAAACTTAAGCTTAGAAAAAATAAAATTTCAAATACCCCAAATAAAAATGGAAAAATAAATTTATCTACCATCGTTATGCCTGCATTTGTTACTTCATTGATTTCTTTAAATGCAAGCAAGTAACTAACAGGTCCGATCCAATATTGGTACAGGGCATAATGTACATTATTAAATAAAATGCTTATTGCAAATAAAGTACTGACTAGTATTTTTGTAAATTTATATTTTGAGTAAAGAAACAAGGTGACAAATAAATAATTGAAAATATAGCTTTCAATATATTTTTCAATGCTAGGTATATTAAATAATTTGCGATAAATTATTTCTAAGGAAAGTAGAATTGAGGAGTATAATAATGTGATAAAAAATTGTCGCATGAATGATATGGTTCCATAAAGTGATAAGAAAACTGTTCTAGTGTATTACAAAAAATAGATAAATTACACTTGCTATATAATATTATTTCTCTATTAGACCTAGCAAATTCTCTGACTATTTTGCGTGTTCTCGTTCCACAGCTCTGTAACCAATATCTCGACGATAAAAACGCCCTGTCCATTGAATTTGTTCAGCCAATTTTAATGCTTTCTGTTGTGCTTCAAATACGCTTTCGCCTAATGCAGTCACACAAAGTACACGACCGCCGTTCGTGACTAACTTGCCTGCTTTCGCTTCTACGCCCGCCAAGAAAACTTTCTCATTTTCGACCGCACTTTGAGGCAAACCGCTGATTTCATCGCCTTTGCGATAATCCCCCGGATAACCTTCTGCTGCCAATACGATGCCTAAAGAAGCCTTCGGGTTCCATTGTGATTTCAGTTCGTCCAATTTGCCATCACAAGCCTTAAGACAAAGCTCCACCAAATCCGATTCCAAACGTAGCATAATCGGTTGCGTTTCCGGATCACCGAAACGACAGTTGAATTCGATCACTTTCGGCTGTCCATTTGGCATGATCATCAAACCGGCATACAAGAAACCGGTATAAACATTGCCTTCCGCTACCATGCCATTGACTGTTGGATAAATCACTTCTCGCATAATGCGATCATGAATTTCTGTTGTCACCACTGGCGCAGGAGAATAAGCCCCCATGCCGCCGGTGTTTAAGCCTGTATCTTTTTCGCCCACACGTTTATGGTCTTGGCTGGTCGCCATAGGTTCGACATTTTTGCCGTCCACCATGACAATAAAACTCGCCTCTTCGCCATCTAAAAATTCTTCAATGACTACTCGACTACCAGCTTCACCAAAAGCATTGCCGGAAAGCATATCACGTACAGCGTCTTCAGCTTCTTGCAATGTCATTGCAACGATTACACCTTTGCCCGCCGCTAAACCATCCGCTTTTACAACAATTGGCGCACCTTTTTCACGCAAGTACGCCAATGCAGGCTCTACTTCGGTGAAGTTTTGATATTCCGCTGTTGGGATTTTATGACGCGCTAAAAAATCTTTGGTAAAGGCTTTGGAACCTTCCAATTGCGCCGCCGCTTGCGTTGGTCCGAAAATGTTTAAACCAACTGCACGAAACGCATCCACCACGCCAATCACAAGCGGTGCTTCAGGCCCCACGATCGTTAAACCAATATGGTTATCTTGGGCAAATTTAACCAACGCAGGAACATCCGTTGCGGCGATACTCACGTTCTCGACTTTTTTTTCTAACGCCGTCCCGGCATTGCCCGGTGCAACAAAAATTTTATCCGCTAATGGAGATTGCGCCGCTTTCCAAGCCAGAGCGTGTTCACGACCGCCGTTTCCGATGATGAGGATGTTCATGTTGTAGTCCTTGTGTCTTTTTGAATTTAATCCCCTCTTTAGCAAAGATAGGGGGAGGAATAGGTAAAAAAGTAAGTCGTTCATTGAGCGAAGTGACGACATAAATTAATGTCTAAAATGACGCATTCCAGTCAACACCATCACCATATTATGTTCATCTGCTGCATCAATCACTTCCTGATCACGCATTGAGCCGCCCGGATGAATCACACATTGAATGCCTACTTTCGCCGCCGCATCAATGCCATCACGGAATGGGAAGAACGCGTCGGATGCCATCACACAACCGGCCACTTCCAAACCTTCATCTTGCGCTTTAATACCCGCAATCTTCGCAGAATATACGCGACTCATTTGGCCTGCGCCAATACCAATGGTTTGGTTATCTTTGGCGTAAACAATCGCATTAGATTTCACGAATTTCGCCACTTTCCAGCAGAATAATAAGTCTTTTAATTCTTGTTCAGTTGGTTGACGTTTGCTCACCACTTTTAAATCATCCAAACCAACCATGCCTAAATCTGCATCTTGTACTAATAAACCGCCGTTTACACGTTTGAAATCTAAACGTTCAGAACGAGATGTCCATTCAGCACATTCAAGCAAACGAACATTTTTTTTACGTTTCACGACTTCTTGCGCTTCATCAGAAACTTTTGGTGCAATAATCACTTCAACGAATTGGCGTTCTACAATTTCATTCGCGGTTTTTTCATCTAATTCACGGTTGAAAGCAATAATTCCGCCAAATGCAGAAGTTGGATCGGTTTGGTAAGCGCGGTTGTAGGCTTCTAAAATATCTTTACCTAAAGCCACACCGCATGGATTAGCATGTTTGACGATCACGCAAGCCGGCTCATCAAATTCTTTCACGCATTCAAGGGCTGCATCGGTGTCTACAATATTATTGTAAGACAAGGCTTTACCTTGGAGTTGATTAGCGGTAGCCACGCTCGATTCTTTAACATTCAAATCAACATAGAAGGCCGCATTTTGATGAGAGTTTTCGCCGTAACGCATGGTTTGTTTACGCACGAAGTTAAGGTTTAAAGTCCGTGGGAATTGACCACACTTCGCCTCCGCATCTTCTTCAGAAGCAACATGATAAGGTTTCACCAATTGACCGAAATAGTTGGCGATCATGGAATCGTATTGCGCGGTGTGTTCAAATGCTTTGATGGCAAGATCAAAACGGGTTTCAAGAGTTAAGCTGTTTTGATGTTGATCCATTTCGGCAAGAATTGCATCAAAATCCTGATTGTTCACGACAATCGCCACATCTTTATGGTTTTTCGCGGCGGAACGTACCATCGTCGGGCCGCCGATATCAATATTTTCCACGGCATCTTCTAACGTGCAGTTTGGCTTAGCCACGGTGGCTGCAAATGGATATAAATTCACGATGACCATATCAATGCCTTCAATACCATGTTGCTGCATGATGGCATCATCTGTACCACGACGACCTAAAATCCCGCCGTGCACTTTTGGGTGTAAGGTTTTCACGCGACCGTCCATCATTTCAGGGAACCCCGTATAATCAGACACTTCAGTCACTGGCAAACCATGTTGCTCCAACAATTTTGCGGTACCGCCTGTGGAAAGTAGTTTTACACCACGCTGTACTAAGCCTTGAGCAAATTCTACGATACCGGTTTTATCCGAAACACTGAGTAAAGCCTGACGAATTGGACGATCTGTCATTACATTTTCCTTCATTAAATGGTTAAAAATAAGCGGAGTGAATTATAGCGCAAACGTTTGCGTAAATATAGAAAGATTTTACTGATCATAAAATGAGAATATGTAATAAAGAAAAATGCCATTTGATTTTTTCAAATGGCATTGTTTTTAGTTAAATAGCCGTCTTTGTTTACGACTTTTTTGTATTTGAGAAATAAATAATATTGTGAGTATTGCAATGTATACAACAAAAATAAATACGAGCCACTGAACCATGGTTAAATTTAAGAATGACCATTGGCTTTCATTACAAGAGCCTGTAGGATTAAAAATAGCTGGGAACCATTGATGAAATGGTAAGGTTTCTGGAAAGTTAGGGATAAACTCGCACTGTTTCCAGGGGGCTGGATTCATTTGTAGATCCAAATGGCGCAGTGATACCAAAAGGCCTTTAATACTACTAAATAATCCGAGTATCAAGGCGATTAATCTCACAATAAATGATTTGGGTGCGAGAAGGCCAATAATGCCCGCAATAAATAAGCCAATTATCGCTAAACGTTCATATACGCAAAGCACACAAGGCTGTAACCCCATTCCATATTGGAAATAAAGTGCGGTAGATTCCAAGGCTAAACTTGATAAAGCTAGCAAAAACCATGCGGAACGTTTTTCAGAAAATTGTTTTAATAATGTGAGCATTCTGTCTCCTTAAATCGGCAAAATTAAACCTAAGCTTGCCAACCAATCTGTAGTTGCAGGTAAAATAAATTCGATAGCAAATAAACCTACAAGCGACATAACAACAGTATAAGGCAAAGCCATATAAACCATTCTTCCGTAAGAAAGGCGAATTAATGGGGCAAGGGATGAAGTCAATAAGAATAAGAATGCAGCTTGTCCATTTGGTGTTGCGACTGATGGTAAGTTTGTTCCAGTATTGATTGCCACAGAAAGCAATTCAAATTGATGAGGTAAAATTACGCCATTCGCTAATGCAGATTTTGCTTCGTTAATATAAACTGTTGCGACAAATACGTTATCAGAGATAGAAGATAACAATCCATTAAAGATATAGAAGAGAGCAAGCTGAGTATTTTCTTCAGAAGCAAGTACAAAATGAATAATAGGTGCGAATAGTTTTTGATCAATAATTACAGCAACCACAGAAAAGAAGACAACAAGTAGGGCTGTAAATGGCAAAGACTCTTGGAATGCTTTACCGATAGTGTGTTCGTCAGTTACACCTGTGAATGCTGTAGCAAAAATGATGATACTTAAACCAATTAAGCCTACCGCCGCAAGGTGGAACGCCAATCCAAGAATTAACCAAATCGCGATTAACGTTTGAACACCTAATTTGATTTTGTCTTGTTTAGACATTTTTTCTGAATTAGTGCGGTCTAAATCTGACAAGATTTTCCACACATCTTCAGGTAATTTTTCACCATAACCGAATAATTTGAATTTTTCGACTAAGAAGCAAGTGAGCAATCCACAGATAAATACTGGAACAGTAACTGGTGCCATGCGGAAGAAAAATTCGATAAAGTTCCATTTGGCTTGTTCTGCAATGATTAAGTTTTGTGGTTCACCCACCATTGTCATCACACCACCAAGTGCGGTTCCGACGCCAGCATGCATCATTAAACTACGTAAGAAAGCTCGAAATTTTTCTAAGGTTTCATGATGTTGATCATCAATTTTAGCATCATCAGAAATATCCACCGCATCCATTAAACCATTTCCTGATGCGACTTTATGGTATACCCCATAAAATCCCATTGCGACACTAATAATGACCGCAACTACGGTCAATGCGTCAAGAAAAGCGGATAAAAAGGCTGCGCTAAAGCAAAATGCGAGAGAAAGTGCAATTTTAGAGCGAATTTTAACGAGTAATTTAGTAAATACATAAAGCAGTAATTGCTTCATAAAGAAAATACCCGCAACCATAAACATTAATAGTAAAATTACTTCAAAATTAGACATAATCTCAGCTTTTACATGCTCTACGTTTGTCATGCCTATAATAATAGCTTCAATAGTTAATAAACCACCGGGTTGAAGGGGGTAGCATTTCAATGCCATGCCTAACGTGAAAATAAATTCAGCGACCAATAGCCAGCCCGCTAGGAAAGGGCTGATGAAAAAGAAAATAATCGGATTAATAATGAGAAAAGCAACAATGGCAAGTTTATACCAATCCGGACTTGAACCAAGAAAGTTTTTCATAAAAGCTTGAATGTTTGTCATAGGGGACTCCATTATTTTTTATCATGCTGACATTGTAATATATCCGTCTTTAAAGGATAATAAAAACTAGCTATTTTTTCATAAAATTGCATCTTTTTTTATTTTTATCTGATTTTTAAGTGTAATGCAAAACGATAATGACATTTTAAAAGCGCAAAGTCCTGCGGCTTTGGCTGAAGAGTATATTGTAAAAAGTATTTGGCAGGATATTTTTCCCGCAGGGAGTAATTTGCCTTCAGAACGAGATCTTGCTGATAAAATAGGGGTAACTCGTACAACATTACGTGAAGTGTTGCAACGTTTGGCTAGAGATGGCTGGTTAACAATTCAGCATGGTAAACCGACGAAAGTGAATAATATTTGGGATACGGCCGGACCAAATATTATTGAGACATTGATTAGTTTGGATATGCATTCAGCACCAATGATTATTGATAATATGCTATCTTTACGTAGTAAAATGTCTGAATTTTATATTTATGAAGCTGTTAAAAATTCTCCAGTGCAGTCTGCCGCACTTTTTGCATCACTAGAGCAATTGGAGAATACTGCTCAAGATTACACGGAATTTGACTATACTTTGTTTCGTCAATTTACTGTGGTAGCTAATAAGCCTTTTTATCGATTAGTATTCAATAGTTTAAAGGGCGTTTATCAACGAATTGGTTTACTCTTCTTTAAAGAGGAAAAGCACAGAGAACTTACTAAACAATTCTACTTAGAAATGCAGCAAATTTGTCAGGTAGGTAACGCTGATGCTGTAGTAGATTGTATTCGTAAACATAATGTTCGCTCTATCACTTACTGGCATGCTATTTTAGAGCGGTTACCTCAAAATCTATCTGATTAATTTATAGGGAATGAGAGGCTTAAAATAGCCCACGTGTAAATTTATTTTTCATGTGAAAGATATTATTCCCGTCTCCTATTAACATTTTAGAATACTATGCGCATACCTAGAATCTATCACCCTGAATCACTAGAATATCAAACGCAATGTCAACTTTCTGAAGATGCTGCCAATCATGTTGGTCGTGTATTGAGAATGGTAGAAGGTGAGCAACTTGAACTTTTTGATGGTTCAAACCATATTTATCCAGCAATAATCACAGAATCCAATAAGAAATCGGTAAAAGTTAATATCTTAGGGAGAGAACTTTCTGATAAAGAATCCAATTTAAAAATCCATTTAGGTCAAGTTATTTCACGAGGTGAACGGATGGAATTCACCATTCAAAAATCTGTGGAATTGGGAGTAAATGTGATTACGCCACTGTGGTCTGAACGTTGTGGCGTGAAGTTAGATGGCGAACGGATGGATAAAAAAATTCAACAGTGGCAAAAAATTGTCATTGCTGCTTGTGAACAATGTGGTCGTAATGTGGTGCCAGAAATTCGTCCTCTAATGAAATTACAGGATTGGTGTGCAGAAGATGATGGGGCGATTAAATTAAATCTACATCCTAGAGCACAACATAGTATAAAAACGTTACCAATGATTCCAAAAGATGGGGTACGTTTGTTAATTGGTTCAGAAGGCGGGTTATCAGAACAAGAAATAGTGCAAACACAACAGAAAGGTTTTACTGAAATTTTATTAGGAAAGCGTGTATTACGTACCGAGACTGCTTCACTAGCAGCGATCAGTGCATTACAAATTTATTTTGGAGATTTAGGAGAATGATGGAACTGCAAGGGAAGTTTCTCATCGCAATGCCTCATTTAGATGATTATTTTAATCGAACTGTGGTGTTTATGTGTGAACATAACGAACAAGGTTCTATGGGATTAGTAATCAATCAGCCCACGGATTTAAGTATTGCAGAACTTTATTTAAAGCTTAATTTTATGATGAAAAATGACCGCGCTTTTGGTAATGAAATGGTCGTTGCTGGCGGTCCGATACATTCAGAGCGTGGTTTTATTTTACATAAAAATACACTTAATCATTTTCAACATACTTACAAGGTTACTGATACACTTTCTATGACAACATCTGCTGATGTTGTAGAAACCTTTGGGTCTACATTCGCTCCAGAAAAATATTTAGTTGCGCTAGGATGTGCAAGTTGGTCTGCAGGGCAGTTAGAAAAAGAAATTATTGATAATGCCTGGTTAGTTGCACCAGCTAGTGAACAAATTTTGTTTGATACACCTTATGAAGAACGCTATATAGTGGCCAATCAATCTCTTGGTATTCATCCTCATAATTTTGTGATGGCTCAAGTGGGGCATAGTTAATGGGGATCACTGTACTTGCCTTTGATTTTGGTACAAAAAGTATTGGTTGCGCGGTTGGACAAAGTATAACTGGAACGGCTCAAGCACTTCCAGCATTTAAAGCACAGGATGGGATCCCTAATTGGAGCGCTATTGAAAACTGTCTAAAGGAATGGAAGCCTGATGTACTTGTTGTTGGTTTGCCACTTAATATGGATGGTACCATTCAAGACTTAACTCTACGAGCGAAAAAATTTGCTAACCGGTTGCATGGGCGTTTTGGTATTACTGTTGAGTTACAAGATGAACGTCTGACAACAATGGAAGCGCGTAGTGAGATATTTGAACGTGGTGGTTTCAGATCACTTAAAAAGGATAAGGTCGATGGTATTTCTGCTTGCTTGATTTTAGAAAGTTGGTTTGAGGGTTATTCGGTTCGGTAAAGGCTATTATTCATCTTAAGAAATGAATAATAACCTTTGACATTATTCTATATTACCGCAAAATCGATATCCTTCTCCATGCACTGTCATGATGATCTCATCGGTATTTGAATATTCCTCAAAATGTTTCCTAATTCGGCGAATTGTAACATCTACAGTGCGATCTTGTGGTTTAAATGCTCTACCTGTCATTTTACGCAGAAGTTCTTCTCGAGTTAGCAACTTACCTGGGTTTTCACAGAAATAAAGCATTGCGCGAAATTCACTGCGTGGCAATTTTAGTTCTTGGTTTTCTGGGGTAATGAGATTATGGCTATTTAAATCTAATACCCAACCATTGAAGCGATAAAATTCTTTTCCCGATGTATTTTCTTTTTCTTGGTGAGGCAGAGTTCGGTGTAGTAAGTTACGAGCCCGAATAGTAAGTTCGCGGGGATTAAATGGTTTGGTTAAGTAATCGTCTGCGCCTATTTCTAATCCTAAAATTTTATCAACTTCATTATCTCGTCCCGTTAAAAATATAAGTGGTAAATTAATATTTTCACGCAATTCACGGGCAAGTAATAAACCATTTTTTCCAGGTAAGTTAATATCCATTACCACAAGATTAATCGTGTAGTGTGCAAGAATATGATGCATTTCTGCGCCATCTTGAGCCTCAAGAACATCATACCCCTCAGCTTCAAAAATCCCTTTAAGCGTATTACGGGTCACGATTTCATCTTCAACAATGAGAATTTTTGGGGTAGCCATTTTCCATCCTTATACTTATTTTGGCGTATGCTATCGTAGTTATCATTCTAACGATGTAACATTGTTGTAACAACAGAAAAATGCTCTGATTTTTCATTAGGTTTTGTTTTTGTGATCTACATCATAGTTTTAGGCTTTCAAATTTCTTTATGTTAAAATTTTAGGCAAATTTCCCCTTTTCTAGTTTATTTTATGAAAAAATTTATTCTTTTTTTTATATTTATTTTCACCACATTTGTAGCTAATGCAGGATTGTTTGATAAAAAACAATCATTTTTAAATGTAGATGATGCATTTGCATTTTCTGCTACATTATCTCCGGATAAAACCCAACTCCAGATTCATTGGGATATCGTGAAAGGATATTATCTTTATCAAGATAAAATCAGTGGTAAATTTGTTGATAAATCAAAATTGTTGGTAGCTCGTTTTCTACAACAATCAGAACGACATCAGGATCCTTATTTTGGTGAAGTGAGTGTCTTTACCCAACCCATAGATGGCACTTTTATCGGTGATTTTTCCCATGCTGATGATAAAGTGGAAATATCTTATCAAGGTTGTACAGAAGGTTTTTGTTATCCACCAGAAAGTAAAGTTTTACGGCTTGGTGATCTTGTTATTTCTAATGCTAAAGCTATAGAAAATAATACGGAAGAACCAGTGCTTTTATCAGAGCAAGATCGTTTGGCTGATAGCTTATTTCATAGCAAATGGGCAATTTGGGGCTTCTTTTTATTAGGCGTAGGGCTTGCTTTTACGCCTTGCGTATTGCCAATGTTACCGTTGCTTTCTGCCATTGTTATCGGTCAGCAACAACGCCCAAATATGATGCGAGCGTTTAGTTTAGCTTTTCTTTATGTTCAAGGCATGGCACTGACTTACACCTTGTTAGGGTTAGCAGTGGCGGCTATCGGTTTGCCGTTTCAAATCGCCTTGCAACATCCTTATGTAATGATTGGGCTTTCTATTTTATTTGTTGTTCTTGCCCTTTCAATGTTTGGCTTATTTACTATTCAATTGCCAAATAGCTTACAAAATAAATTGAATACATGGAGCCAAAAACAAACCTCGGGTGCTTTTGGCGGTTCCTTTGCGATGGGAATGATTGCTGGGCTTGTAGCATCACCTTGCACATCTGCACCACTTTCTGGCGCTTTACTTTATGTGGCGCAAAGTGGTGATTTATTCACTGGAGCAGCAACCCTTTATTTACTCGCACTTGGTATGGGCGTGCCGCTGATGTTAATCACATTGTTTGGTAATAAAATTTTGCCAAAATCAGGTGAGTGGATGAACACAGTGAAACAAACATTCGGCTTTGTTATGTTAGCGTTACCTGTGTTTTTACTTTCTCGTATTTTGCCTGAAGCATGGGAGCCGCGCTTATGGGCTGGATTAGCGACAGCATTCTTTATTTGGTTTGCGTTGCAGATGCCTAAGAGTGGTTTTGGCTATGCCATTAAAATTATTAGTTTTGCTTTGGCTATGGTTTCTGTACAACCTTTGCAAAATTGGATTTGGCAAACTCAAACTACAACACAAAGTGCGGTAGAAAATAAGCCTGTTTCTCAGGTTAAGTTTAAGCAAATTAAAAATATTGAAGAACTTGACCGCACTTTAGCGGAAAATTCCCATTCAATCGCGATGTTGGATTTATACGCGGATTGGTGTGTGGCTTGCAAAGAATTTGAAAAGCTGACTTTTTCAGATCCAAAAGTGCAACAGCAATTTCAAAATATCTTGTTGTTACAAGTGAATATGACAAAGAATAGCCCAGAAAATAAAGCATTAATGGAACGTTTTAATGTGATGGGATTACCCACAATTTTATTTTTTGATAAGCAAAATAATGAGATTCAAGGAAGTAGAGTAACGGGCTTTATGGATGCCGATTCTTTTTCTAATTGGATTGAAAAGCTACTTTAGTTATTTTTTTCTTTTGGTAAAAAGTATTTTTCAATTTTAATTATTGTTTAACTATCCGTTAAAGATTAATATGGTGCCGTTTTAATTCATCTTTAAACAAAAGGAAAGTAAATGAACAATCTTGAAAAATATCGCCCTTATGTATTAGCTCTATTACGTATCACTGCTGCTTACATGTTTATCTTACATGGCACAGCAAAATTTTGGGAGTTTCCAATTTCTATGACGGGTGGAAATGGTCCAGTCGGCGACTCAATGATGATTGTAGGTGGCGTGATTGAAATTGTCGGCTCAATCTTATTAATTTTAGGATTATTTACGCGCCCAGCTGCGTTTGTTTTATCTGGTCAAATGGCTTTTGCGTATTTCTTTATGCATGTGGCTGGAAAAGAGAATTTATTATTCCCAATTGCAAATGGCGGTGAGCTCGCGTTACTTTATTCTGTTATATTTTTGTACTTTGTTTTTTCTGGTGCGGGCGCTTTATCATTAGATAACAGACTTTATAGAAAGTAGTTTAGTTTTATAATTTTAATCCTTATTTTGCCCACATAAAGTGGGCTTTTTTTTAATAAAGCACCTAGATATGTATCTAGGTGCTTTGTTGTTAGAGATAATATAAATATGTCAATAGGTATAGATTTCTGAATCAACAAAGAAATAGGCTATTTCACGTTTAGCACTTTCTAGGCTATCAGAACCGTGAACTGAATTTTCGCGTTGACTTAACGCAAAGTCTTTACGAATTGTACCTTCTTCTGCTGTTTCTGGATTCGTATTGCCAATTAAAGTGCGGTAATCTTTAATTGCATTTTCTTTTTCTAATACAGAAACTAAAATTGGTGCTGATATCATATAATTAATAAGTGGTTCAAAAAATACTTTCCCTTGATGTTCAGCATAGAAACCTTCAGCTTGCTCACGTGTTAAATGTAGCACCTTTGTGGCAATGATCTTAAAACCAGCTTGTTCAAAACGTGCCAAAATAGCACCTATAAGATGGCGATTAACTGCATCAGGTTTAATAATAGAAAGTGTTCTTTCCGTCATAAGTAAATCCTTATTCTTCTGATTTTAACAATAATAAATTTGCAAGTGTTTGTATACCAATACCTGTAGCACCCACCCCCCATAAATCGCTACCTGATTTACGATAAGTTGCTGCACAATCAATGTGTAGCCAGTTTTTCTGATAATTTTTTATAAAATAAGAGAGAAAAGCCGTTGCGGTGCTTGCACCTGCTCCAACCGGGACACTACCAATATTAGCAATGTCTGCAAATGATGAGCTGATTTGTGAACGATGGAAATCTTCAAACGGTAAACGCCAGAAGGGTTCATTTTCATCTTGAGCAGACTGGAATAGCGCTGCTACTAAGCTCTCATCCATTGAAAGTGCTGCATGATAATCATTACCTAATGCAACTTTTGCCGCTCCCGTTAATGTTGCACAGTCAACAATAAATTTGGGGTGCTGATTATCAGCTTCAATTAACCCATCCGCTAGGACAAGACGGCCTTCAGCATCTGTATTTAATACTTCAGCGGTAATGCCATTTCTATAAGTGATAATATCTCCCAATTTAAAGGCATGACTACTCACTAGGTTTTCGGCACAACATAAGTAAAGTTTTACACGTTGATTTAACCCTCGTGTAATTGCTAATCCTAAAGCACCAGTTAATAATGCTGCTCCCCCCATGTCGGTACGCATAGTACTCATTCCATCACTTGGCTTTAGGCTATAACCACCACTGTCAAAAGTAATTCCTTTCCCAACTAAACAGGCTAATATTGGCGCATTAGGATCATTTGTTGGGTTAAAATCAAGTTGTAACATAGCTGGGGGATTTGCTGACCCCTTACCAACTGTCCAGATACCATGATATCCTTGTTGTTCAAGTTCTTCTCCTGAAACGATCTGGAAACTTACCGCACTTTTTTTATTATAAATATCTGATTGATTTAAGATAAATTCGGCTGCATGCTCGGCCAATTTTACCGGCGTTAAGTTTTGTGCTGGTTCATTAATGATTTCACGTACAAAATCACTGCATTCAATACGTGCTAACAGTTCATCTTGTGGTTCGTCATCAAGATGAGGAAATTCAATTGAATAATCTTGTTTTGCGGTATAAAAGCCTTGGTAAAATGCCCAGCAAGATTCTAATGCCCAATTATCACCTAAAAGCTCAACTTCTTGAATGCCTATGTTACGTAACTTACGTGCAGCCTGTTGTATTAAAGTACGGTCTGTTTTTTCATTGTTTTGTAAATGAATAGTCGCTTGTTTATCGTTAAAACTGAGAATTGTTTTTTCCCCCCAAACAGCATTAGCTTGTTGGTATGAAAGTATAATTTCCACTTTGTCCTCCAGATAAAAGAAAATGAGGGAGAACACTATACCAGTTTTATTCTTGATTTCATAAAGTAATAGTCTGATTTTGGGAGTATTTATGAATAAATTCAGGTAAAATAGCTCATCTTAGTAATTAGGTTGACGTTGCGATGACTTCATTTTTTCATAAAAAATATATTACTTTTTGTATTAATGTATTTGTTGGGCTATTTTTTACAACGGTTTTGATATTCAAGAAGGGATATAGCTATGTTCCCATAACTTTAGGTGCTGTTAGTGTTATTTATGTTATTATTTATTTTATAAAATCAGAGATACATGATGAATTATCTAAAATAGATAAAATTTTCATATTTTCCTTATTATATTATCTTATTAGTTTTTTACTTTCTGTTTTTATTAATCAGGATAGTTTTAGAGAAATTGATAACCCAAGTCGAGTTTTATTATTCATTCCTTTATTCATTTTATTTCGACATTTCCCATTAAAGATTGATACGATCTTGTATGCTATTCCGACGGGGGCAATTATAACAGGGGGCGTGGCATTATTTCAGAAATTTTATTTGGGATATGATAAACCTTTTCCTGAAATTATGCATATTCAGGTTGGGGATATAGCCATTTCATTAGCGACATTTAGTTTAGTGATTACGATACATTTTTTCATAAAACA
The DNA here is from genome assembly GCF_002998595.1 of Haemophilus sp. oral taxon 036. NCBI lineage: Bacteria > Pseudomonadati > Pseudomonadota > Gammaproteobacteria > Pasteurellales > Pasteurellaceae > Haemophilus > Haemophilus sp. oral taxon 036. Next base: position 665,429 of record NZ_CP027235.1, on the reverse strand, counting down.
ATATTATAAATCTGTATTAATAGGATTGGCTGGAGTTATCCTTGCAATGAGTACAAGCGCATTATCTGGTGCTCGTGGTGGCTGGGTAGGATTTCCAATTATACTGATTATTCTTTTATTACTATATCGCCAATTTCTTAGTAAGAAACTGATAATAACTTTTTTTGCTATTATGGGTGGATCTTTTATTCTTCTTGTAATGAACCCTAAATTTAATATGACGCAGCGTTATTACGCTGCTGAGTCTGATATTAAGTTATATCTAGAAAAAAATGATAAAAGTACATCATTAGGGGCTAGATTTGACATGTGGGAGAATGCATTTGTAGCTATTAAAGAATCGCCTATCTTTGGTCATGGGCGCAGAGGCTATGAACTATTCAGAAATAAACAGATAGAATCAGGTAGTATGGCGAAAACGACCTTGCAGTTTAATAGCTTGCATAATCAATTTTTAGAATCTTGGGTTAAACGGGGATTATTAGGTTTTATAGGATTGATAGTTATATTATTTGTACCTTTTATTTATTTTATGAAAAATTGTAAACAACAAAATTTAGAAATAAAATGTGTCGCAATTTTAGGTATTATGCATCTATTATCCCATTTATTCTATTTTATGAGCCAGTCATTTCTTGCGCATAATTCGGGATCGTTATTTTATTTCTTCGTTTGTATTATTTTTTATAGTTTAATTAGATCTTCTCGTTCTTCTTCCTATTAAAAAGAGAAAGAGTTAAAAATAGAAAGTCAGTTCCATGATTAAGAACGCTACTTTTTTATTAATTTACTGGAAATTCTTCAATGACAACAGGAAGTTGTAAGATTTTGCCTAATCGTAGAATGGTGACGAGAACTTTTGAATTAGGTTTTGTATTTGCGATAATTTGCATCATTTCTCGGGCTGAAATGCCTTCTTGATTATTTAATTTCAAAATGACATCACCTAATTGAATTCCTGCTTTTGCTGCTGGGCTATTCGGGCTTACTCCAGTGATGACTATGCCTTCTTCACTACTTGAACTGATGTCGCTTTGCACACCAAAATAACCTCGGATAACACGCCCATCTCGAATGATTTTCTGTAAAACATCATTTGCAATATCCATTGGAATGGCAAAATTTAGTCCTTCTGCTATTTCATTAGCGGTTTTCCCAATACTAAGGGTGCTGATTCCAACCAATTCCCCTGCAGAATTAATTAATGCACCACCTGAGTTGCCTCGGTTAATTGAAGCATCGGTTTGGATGAAGTTTTGTCTGCCAACAGAATCACCTACGGCATTACGTCCCACTGCGCTAATAATACCTTGAGACACGCTTTGCCCTAAGTTATAGGGATTACCGATTGCTAATACCACATCACCAACGTGAGCTTGACGAGCTGAATTTTGTGGAATGGTTGAAAGATTATTTGCACGAATTTTTAGAACAGCGAGATCGGTGAGATTATCTGAACCAACAAGACTAGCTTCAAAAATATTTCCGTTTTGCAATGCTACTACAATTTGATCCGCATTTTGGATAACGTGTTTATTCGTCAGAATATAGCCATCTTTACTCATAATTACGCCAGAACCTAAGTTATTTACTTGTAGCTGATCATTATCATTAATGCTGGCGGAAGAAAAAGAGCGGTTATAAACATTCACTACTGCTGGAGAGGCAATACGCACCGCATTTTTGAACGATACAATATCGTCTGAAGTGAAGATATTGCTGTTATTCAGTCTTGGAACAGCAAACAAAATCACGCCCGCAGCAGCCAAGCCCCAAAGTGCGGAATGGAAAAGTTTTTTAAGCATTTAGATTCCTTTCGGTGTGTAAGTTAATTTTATATCGTCACCGATTTGTTCTAATTCATTGAGTTGCCATAATGGTGCATCAGCAAGTTTAGTTAAATTCGGTAATTGGCATAGACCACGAGCATTGTCGCCAAGTAATTTGGGCGCAACGTAAATAATCAATTCATCTACTAATTTCGCATCAATTAAACTACCCGCTAAATTTGCTCCAGCTTCTACCCAAAGGGTATTTATTTGGCGTCTTCCCAGTTCTCGCATTAATTCTTTTAGTAAATTTTCTTTTGGAAGAATAATTTGTTCGCAGAAATCAGGAAAGCCTGCTAAATCTCGCGGTTCATTAGAAACTAACCAAACGGGAGAATGCGTTAAAAAAAGTTTATGAGTCGGCTGAATGCGATGTTGTGAATCTAAAATGACTCGTACAGGCTGGCGAAGATCTTCTTTTTTATATTTTGTTTTAAGATTTTCAGGAAATTCGTCCCAGCGTACATTAAGGCTTGGATCATCTGCAATTACTGTCGCAGAAGTAGATAAAAGTGCGGATGATTTTGCACGCATTTTTTGTACGTCAGAACGAGCATCAGGGCCCGTAATCCATTTACTTTCTCCACTTGCCATTGCTGTTCGTCCATCTAAACTCATTGCAAGTTTGAGTTGAACAAAAGGCATACCTTGACGCATTCGTTTTAAAAAGCCTTTATTTATTTTTTCCGCTTGATCGTTTAATAAATTCACCGCACTTTCGATGCCTGCATCAGATAACATTTTCAAACCTTTCCCTGCGACTTGAGGATTCGGATCTTGCATAGCTGCAATGACTTTCACTACGCCAGCCTCGATTAATCCTAATGCACAAGGCGGAGTGCGACCATAATGAGAGCAGGGCTCTAAGGTGACGTAAGCGGTTGCTCCTTTGGCATTTTCGCCAGCTTGGGCTAAGGCAACGCGTTCAGCATGAGGTTGCCCCGCTTTAAAATGAAAGCCTTCCCCCACAATTTCACCATTTTTTACCAATACGCATCCTACCGATGGGTTCGGTGTAGTGGTATATTGACCTTTGGCGGCTAAATCCAAGGCGCGTTGCATAAATTTGCGATCTTGTGCAGAAAATTCGCTCATGGTTAATCCTTTAAGCTCTCAATTTCTTTGGTGAATTGATTAATATTATCGAAACTCAAATAGACCGATGCAAAACGAATATAAGCCACTTTATCGAGTTTTTTTAACTCATTCATCGCGAGTTTTCCAACCAGTTTACTTGGTACTTCACGTTCACCCGTCGCGCGTAATTGAAAAATTATATGGTTAATTGCTTGTTCAACATCATCCGCACTTACAGGGCGTTTTTCTAAGGCGTGCTGAATACCACTGCGTAATTTATCTTCATTGAACGGTTCTCGAGTGCCGTCAGTTTTAATAATTTTTGGTACGATTAATTCGGCTGTTTCAAAGGTAGTAAAACGCTCATGACAATGACCGCACTCACGACGGCGACGAACTTGATAGCCATCCGATACCAAACGGCTATCAATTACCTTGGTTTCTTCTGTAAAACAAAATGGACAGCGCATAGACAATTCTCCGTAAAAAGGGCCGTTATCTTAGCAAAAAATCGGTTCTTTGACGATTAGCTTTATGCCTTTCTTGTCTTCTTTTGTACGAATAATAAGCCAAACCAATCTTTTGTTTGTTTTAATAATTTTTCGATATTTCCAGTTTGTTCAAATCTTGAGGTTTGCGCCAATACGCGTGACCAATATGGATCTGCTTGAGCGCCGTAATTGCTGTCTTCGCCCAGTTCCTGAAGTTTTGTAGAAATATTGTCAAAATCTACCGCACTTTCATCGTCCACAATAAAATCATTCACATTTCTTACCGTTGGCACCAATTGGATTTCTATTTGACTTTGTAAATAATCTTTTACGTAAGTTTCTAATTGAGCGAGAGCGGTTTTGCGCTCAATAGGCGGTAATTCGATAACTTGATCTTGCGTAATTAATTTTGGTGGTACCGCATTTTCTTGTGTAACACATTGAATCAAATAATAAATCCAAGGACGGATACAATAGCGATCTTTGTATTTCGCAAAATGCCATTGAATCACCTGTGAATCATCGCCAAATAAAGGCTCCATATAACCAAATAGACGAATTTCTTGATTTTCATTGTGCCAATTTACGGATAAATTGAAATCGACGGAAGCATGTTTGGCTTCACCAAGATCCGCTATTTTCTTTTTAAATTCCAAAACATTGTCTCGAATATTTTCAGCATAAACTTTTCCAAATTCGGCTCGAGGTAACACGCCTTTTACTTCTGCTTGTCTAAAATAATCAGAAAAATTTTGTTCATCAAGGTAGATTAAGTCATTATTGAGCGCGTAATTATCGAATCCACTTAAGGTGAAATTTTCACTGTCGGCAATACGATCATCTTCATCACGGAAATAGACACCGAGTTGTTTTTCAAAGAAAAATTTCACTGGATTTTCCACAAAGCTGACTAAACGATCCAGTTCAATTTCTTCTATTTTTTCTGGGTTTTCTGTCATAGTGACGGCAAATTCTGAATTGCTAGCTGTTGCGTCAAATTGTGCTATTGGCAACCATTTTGTCGCAAAAGAGCGGGTAAATTTCTCGTTATATTTGAAATTATCTGGGCTAAATGCCGTCATGGGATGCTCAATCACCGTAAGGGTATTTTCGCTTTGACCTTGATTAATATAATCCACGAGTTGACTTACCAATACAGAAGGTTCTTTCGGTTGATTATCTGTAATGGAACGGCCAACATAGCTGATATAGCAATAATCACGTGCTGCCAATAAGGCTTCTAAGAACAAATAGCGATCATCATCACGGCGAACACGGTCGCCTTTTTGATGGTGATATTGCATTAAATCAAAACTGTTTGGTGTTTGTGTTCTAGGGTAATCCGCATCATTCATTCCAAGTAAACAAACTACCTTGAATGGCACTGAACGCATTGGTAATAAGGTGCAGAAGTTTACTTTTCCTGCAAGGAATTTGAGGCTATTTGGCGCATCTTCCAATTTCATTGTGATGACATCGGCAATCACGTCTGCTTGCAATTCTTCAGTAAAATGGAGAGTTTTTAGATGCTCAGCTAATTCATTAATTTTCTCTTGAATATAGAAAATCGTGTCGCTTGTGTCTTCATTTTGCACGAAGAAATCTGATAAAAGCGCGGTTAAAATTTCTTGCCATTTTTCGATGGAATGTGCTTGTTGCAGCGTTTCATGCAACGCTGAAAGTGCGGTGAAAAAGTGAGATAAATTTCCAGCAAGTTCACCCTTTAAGCCATAGCTGCTGTTTAACCCTAGGCTATCTTGCCAAATACCGTGTTCTTCACGCATCGCATAACCTAACATCATTCGTTCTAATCCTGCCTGCCAAGAATTGAAATTGATACCATCTTGATTTTTTTGCAAACCGAAACGAATCCCTGAATCCGCCACCCATTCTCGCACTAATGGCAAATCAGCAAGAGAAATATTAAATCGTTCTCGCATCGCAGGAATATCCAGCAACGCTAAGACGTCCTCTGCACTAAAATTGCTTTCTTTTAAGCGCAATAAAGTTAAGTAACTTGATACCAACACATCACTTTCTGAAAGTTTATTATCCGAAAGTGAAAATGGAATTTGTGGCGCATCCCCATTTTTTTGCCCGAAAACTGCCTGAATATAAGGTGTATATTGGTTTATATCTGCCACCATAACAACCACATCTTTTGGCGTAAGGTTAGGATCTTGATTAAATAAATCTAATAAATAATCGTGCAATATTTCCACTTCACGCATAGCACTGTGGCAAGAATGTAGGGTTAAAGTACGGTCATTTTTTGCGATATTTAGCGGTTTATTTTCTAAATGCAGAATTTGAGACTGCAATTGCCCAAGCAAACTGTTCGATTTAATTTCTTGATAAGCATTGACGGGATAAGTTGGAATATGTTCTTCATCTCGCACCAAGGTGTAAAGAAAATCTCGCCCCATTTTTCCCCAAGCAGCCAGTAACGGATTGCCTACTTGAAGGTTTTCTTTTTGATAAGTGACATCAAACTGAGCGTTTTCTAGTTGAGAAAGTTGATCCTCGGAAAACAGCGGTTGATTTTTATCTTGTTTATTGAATTGATAACGCTTGCGAGAACGCAAATAATCAAGGCGTAAATCTCTAATATCTCCCCAATACTCTTGGCATGGATTATTAAAAAATAAATGAATATCCACTTCTGATGACATCGCTTGCAAAATATTGAGATAAGCAGTTGGAAGTGCTGGAATACCAAAAATAAATATGCGTGAAGGTAATTTTTTCGGTGCTTTCTTATCGGCAAGCAAGGCTAAGAACTGATTATGCAAAGCCGCTCGATGTGTGGCATCACCAACATCTGATTTAACATCGACGACCAATGCATGCCATAACTCACCTTGCCATTTTGTATTGCCTTGAATTTGCGCAAACAAAGTTGTGTTTAGGTTAGGTTGTTGTTTTTGTATTTGAGCGGTGATTTGTTCATCTTCGCCTTTTTCCCAAGCTAAAATCCATTCTGGTCGATAAACTAAATATTGGTCAAATAAATCGGCAATTTTGCTGCTGAGTTGATAAAGTTTGTATTGTTCAGAATGTGGCGAGGACGCTAAATAATTGCGTAAAGGTGAAAAACTTTCTTTCTCGAGAAAAGTCGGGATTAATCGCATTAAACGCCATGTCATTGAATCTTTATCAAAAGGGTTTTCCAATGCCGTTGCAGGTAAGTTCTGAGCATAAAGTTGCCAAATAAAACTTGCTGGCATAGGAAATTTTAGGTTCGCTGAAATGCCTGTTTCTTTCGCTAATTCAATTTGCAGCCATTGCGCCATACCTGGGCTTTGCACCAAGATAATATCTTGCTGAAAAGGATCTTCTGGCGGTAAAGATTTGAATAAGGAAGAAAGGATTTCTTTTTGTTTTTCGAGTTGATTGGAATAATAAACAATGAACACAATTGGCGACCTTTTGATGATTTAATCTAGAAAAAGACAAGGCCATTCTACTTAGTTTTTATCGAAATTTCACCCATCGGATAGCGTACAATGACGCGTTCGTTTTCACATTGAACGAGAAAAGTTAAGCCATTTTGTTGTATTAATTGTTCACAAGGTAACCCTAAAAATTGGTGTTGAGCTTGATTCTCCGCAACCTGTATCGCCTGAAAATCTTGATAAGTTTTCACCGCACTTTTTCTTTGGCTTGCCGTCCATTGATTGAAAGCAATAAATAAAACGCTAAATAAAGCCAAAGAAAATAATAGGGTAGTGAGCGACATGCCTTTATTCATCTGGAACATTAAAATCACTCCAACTTTTTTCTGCCAATTGCCACTTACTATATTGTTGCACTAAGGCTGTGACGACAGATTTTCCATAGGCTAAAGTCACCCCATCTAAAGTTAAATGCCCATTGGTGAGTACTGCGCCACTAATCCGTCCTTTGCCTGTTAGTTTTAAATCTCCCTCTGCAATTAATACAGCAGACACAGTGCCATTAATTTCAACTTCCGCTTGAGAATCTGAAAACCAATAAAGTTTAGGTGTTTTATTCGCGTTTAACATTTTGGGTGGGGAAGAAAAGTGCGGTCGAAAATCCGTTAGTTTTTCTATGTGAATAAAATCTTTCAATGCACCCTGATTATCGCCTTTTGTGGGCGATTTTTTAAATAGGCTCATTTTTTCACACCAAATAAAATATTGAATTGCATCTGTGGCGCCATCAAGCGTGATGCTGATTTGCTTTACACTTTCATTATTATTTAACGGTAAATCAAGGCAGGCAGTTTGTTTTTTCTCCTCTGTCATTTTTTGCAGTTGTAATGTTCTTTCCACATAGTGTTTTCGTTGATTTTGTTGTGCACGAAAAAAACTTAAATGACTGTCATCCAACAATAAGATTACGGTTAATAAACCTGAAATAAAAATCAGAATAGTCAGCGTGATAATGCCTTTGTGTGTAGCCATTATTTTTGATTCCAGAGCGAAACGACAAGGGATGTTTCATAACTGATGTTTGGGGTTTGTTTTAAATTTCCTTTTAGCTTGATTTCTAATCCTTTGCCTTCAATTAACCAATTAAATTGTAGGCTAGTGACTTCGTATTCATTATTGTCTAATAAATCAGTCCAACCGCCTCCAGCGTTGCAAGCCGATTGTTGAAAAGCACGTTTACAAGTTTCTGCTGTGCAATTAGTTGGAATAACACTTTGATAAGTCAGTTTGGTTTTTATCATTTTGTTACTCACTTTATAACCGAATAATTCCTCTGTACTGTTTTTGGATGTATTTTTCCCATTTTTCATACAGGTTTTTGGTGAATCTTTGCCAATACATCCATTTTTATTTAAATCATAAAAGAACAACACACAGCTATTAAGTGGGGCATTATCTTCTTGACTAATGAAAATAGCAGTGCCTTCTTCATCTAATTCAAATAAAGATAAATTGCTTTCTGTTCCTTTTGTATTTAATGCTCTAAATCCCAATCGCCGAAGATCTTTACCGATGAGCTGTAATGTTCGTTGTAATTCTGCTTGTAGTTTTAAATGCAATAATATCTGTTGATTTTGAGTTTGAATTTGCACATAAAAATGCGAAATGCTTAGCAATAATAAAGACGATAACACCAGAGAAATCATCAGTGCTAATAGGGTTTGCCCTTTTAATAATGTTTTCATGATTGATTGCATGCACTAGCCGCTTGATTGGTTTTCAAACGAATGCTGCCAACATTGAAAAATGAAAATAATGTACGTTCATTTTCCGCTTGCAAAATAAAGCAACGAGTAACACTAGTATTACGAGCACCATAAAACCTCGTGATTTCTTTGGGATAAATATAATGGCTTTGAATCATCGTTTTTTTAGGAAAATAAGGATAGTAAAAATGAGCATAGGTCTCTTTCGGGCAGTTTGTTGGGTTTAAACAATCACACGTTTGATCGTTTTTTACTTGTGCTGTTAAGCACCATTGTTGTGTCGCAAGATTACGATTGATAAGTAAAAACCACACTTCCGATGAATTTTCTGCCCGAGCCTGAATTTGGCGTAGAAATAAATACAGGCGATGTTGCTCTTTGGCTAAAATCGTTTTAGGTGAATCTGTTTGCCATAATGGTACGGCAAAACTCAGCGCAATGCTGATAATTGCTAACCCAATCAATAATTCCACTAATGTCACACCTTTCTGCATAAAACGCTCCAATTTTCTACCGCACTTTAATGGCAAATAATTAATGGAAAAATCACTTCATGCTATTTTTGCGATCTGTATCGTAAACTTTTCCTGAATACCTATAAAAACCATTGTTTTATGATTTTCAACTGGTTATTTTGGCAAATCTCGCTATAATGGCGCGGAATTTTTCTGTTCTTTAAAATCTGGTGGAAATATGAATCCAATGTTAAATATCGCAATTCGTGCGGCACGAAAAGCGGGCAATGTGATTGCTAAAAATTATGAACGCCGTGATGCTATCGAAAGCACACAAAAAGGTATTAATGATTATGTGACAAACGTTGATAAAGCGGCAGAAGCAGAAATCATTGAAATTATTCGTAAATCTTATCCTGACCACACCATCATCAGTGAAGAAACGGGCGCGCTTGAAGGCAAAGATAGTGATGTGCAATGGGTGATTGATCCACTAGATGGTACCCGCAATTTTATGACAGGGCTTCCTCATTTTGCCGTGTCTATCGCAATTCGTGTAAAAAACCGCACTGAAGTCGGGATTGTTTACGATCCTATCCGCAATGAATTATTTACCGCTGTGCGTGGTGAAGGTGCAAAATTAAATGAAGTACGTTTACGTGTAGATAGTAAACGTGAAATTCAAGGTTCAATTTTAGCTACTGGTTTCCCATTCAAACAACCAAAATTAATGCCAACTCAATTTGCAATGATGAATGCCTTAATTGAAGATGCTGCGGATTTCCGTCGTACTGGTTCTGCAGCATTGGATTTATGCTATGTGGCGTCAAACCGTATTGATGGTTATTTTGAAATGGGCTTAAAAGCATGGGATTGTGCTGCTGGCGATTTAATCGTGCGTGAAGCAGGTGGCTTAGTCTGTGATTTTGATGCTGGTAACGGCTACTTACGCAGCGGTAATATTATTGCAGCACCAGCGAGAGTATTAAAAGAAATGTTGAATAAAATTAGACTGTGTTTAGGTGAGAGTTTTAACGGTTAATTGTTTTATAAATAGCGCCTTTAATAATGGTGCTATTTTTACCCTTTAAAGTTTGGAATGTAAAAATTCTGAGATAAAAAAAGCAAGGTGATTTACCTTGCTTTATTAATTTGGTGGAGATAATCGGGATCGAACCGACGACCTCTTGAATGCCATTCAAGCGCTCTCCCAACTGAGCTATATCCCCATAAAAGACAGCGACATGATAAAATTTGACTATGTGGCTGTCAATACGATTTTATTATACGTTTGTTATCCGATTAAATATTAAGCGTTTTGTGCATTAATAAAATCAATAGCGCGCTGAATACGCGCAAGTACGCGATCTCTGCCGATACCGACTAGGGTAACATCCATTGATGGCGATTGACCAGAACCTGTCACAGCGACACGTAATGGCATACCAACTTTACCCATGCCGACTTCTAGCTCAGCAGCCGTTTGCTCAATTGCTTCGTGAGTAGAATGTAAATCCCAGCTAGAAAGTGCGGTTAATTTTTCTTTCACTTTTGCAAGCGCTTCAGCCGCATTGCCTTTGAAATGTTTTTTTGCTGCGGCTTCATCAAAGGTTTCAAATTCTTCAAAGAAGTAGCGGCTTGAACTAGCCATTTCTTTTAAAGTTTTGCAACGTTCCGCAAGCATGGTGACTATTTCCGTTAATGCTGGACCATTGCTTGTATCAATACCTTGATCCTTGTAATGCCATTCAAGGTGTTTAGCCACGTATTCTGGCGGTAATTCACGGATATAATGTTGATTTAACCACTGTAATTTTTCAGTATTAAATGCGCTAGCTGATTTGCTGACGTGATCTAATTCGAAATAGTTGATCATTTCTTCGCGACTGAAAATTTCTTGGTCGCCATGTCCCCAACCTAAACGCACAAGATAGTTGATTAAAGCTTCTGGTAAGTAGCCATCATCACGATATTGCATTACGCTCACTGCACCATGTCGTTTAGATAATTTTTGACCATCATCTCCATTAATCATGGAAACGTGCGCATAGGTTGGAATTGGAGCACCAATCGCTTTTAAAATATTGATTTGACGTGGCGTGTTGTTGATATGATCTTCACCACGTACTACATGAGTGATACCCATGTCCCAGTCATCCACAACTACGCAGAAGTTATAAGTTGGTGAACCGTCTGTACGACGAATAATAAGATCATCAAGCTCACTGTTACTGATTTCAATACGGCCACGCACGGCATCATCAAATACGACTGAGCCTTCAGTTGGATTTTTAAAACGTACAACGTGGGGTTCATCAGGTGAATGGTTGTGATCGTGTAAGCAGTGACGGTCATAACGTGGTTTTTCTTTATTTTGTTCTTGAGTATGACGAAGTTCTTCTAAGCGATCTTTAGTACAATAACAACGATATGCTAAGCCTTGTTCAATCATTTCATCGATCACTTGGTTGTAACGATCAAAGCGTTTAGTTTGGTAATAAGGACCATGTTCCCAAGGAAGATTTAACCATTCCATTCCTTCAATAATTGCAGCAGTTGCTTCTGGTGTTGAACGCTCTAAATCCGTGTCTTCAATTCGTAATACAAATTCGCCGTTATTATGTTTTGCGTATAACCAAGAATAAAGTGCAGTACGTGCGCCACCTACATGTAAATAACCTGTAGGACTAGGAGCAAAACGTGTACGCACTTTTACATTTGGATCTAAATTAAAAGGAGCATCTAGTTTCATTTTTATAACCTATCTTCAATAAAATATTAGTCGTCATTCTACTACGACTTGTTTGACTTCTAAATAAAAAAGCGGATTTTATGCTTATTTTTACGACAATTAAACAAAATTTAGTAAAAAGGTATTGACTGAAAATGCATTCTCCCTATAATGCCAACCCACAACATTAAGGGCGATTAGCTCAGTTGGGAGAGCACCTCCCTTACAAGGAGGGGGTCACTGGTTCGAGACCGGTATCGCCCACCACTTCTCTAAAAAGTGTTCTTAATGTTACTAAGTTTGACCTAGCGGGCGATTAGCTCAGTTGGGAGAGCACCTCCCTTACAAGGAGGGGGTCACTGGTTCGAGACCGGTATCGCCCACCACTTTTCTAAAGTGTCCTTTCCGCTCAAACTTTCCCGTTGTATTTAAACGCTTTCTAGTGGGCGATTAGCTCAGTTGGGAGAGCACCTCCCTTACAAGGAGGGGGTCACTGGTTCGAGACCGGTATCGCCCACCACTTAAAAGTGTTTAAATAAACCGAAAATTTAGGGTTTTACCTTAATATTATCGGGCGATTAGCTCAGTTGGGAGAGCACCTCCCTTACAAGGAGGGGGTCACTGGTTCGAGACCGGTATCGCCCACCACTTTATTTTCAAATTATCTAAATAATTTTCTTTTCCCGTTCAATCTATTACGTTTACGTGATAAAGTGCGCAGACATTGTCATGTCTCATTTTAGTCTGTTATGCATCATAGGGAAAATTCATGATCGCTTATATTTTCTTAGCTTTATTCACGATTGCGGCAGTGATTTTTATTGTAAACTCTCATTATCGTTGGACTTATTTCTTTGCTATTACGCTTTTTACTTTTTTATTTGGCGGGATGCTTATGGTTTCTGGCCAATGGCAACGTGCTTTAAATTTTTCATCCGTGCTTTTTGTGGTACTGATGTTATTTCACCGTTTAAAAATTCATTATTACAAACAGCCTTTGTTAATTTCAGATTTCTTTCTTGTAGTGGATTGGCGAAATTGGGAAACCTTAATTCATTATAAAGGTGCGTTATTTGGCGTTATTGGGCTACTTGCGTTATTAGGTTATGCGATGTTTGGTTTTAATGATGTCGAGTCTTTAGGACTATTAGGTCACAACATTGGAGCGTTATTGTTTATCGTTAGCTTTAGCTTGATGTGGCATTATTCTAAAAAGCCAAGTGCGGTGCAAGTTTGGTTAGATTCTTTGCCCGATGATGGTCGTGATGTGTTTTTAAATTTACCAATGTCTTGCCGCGGTATTTTTTTCAAGGTGCCAAGTTTTGATGGCAATAGCCAAAATTTTATTGAAAAAATGACCGCACTTTCATCTGATACAAACAAGGTATCTGAAACAAAACCCGATATTGTAGTGACATTAATGGAATCCACGCTGAACCCTCATCAATTTGCTTTTAGTCAGCAATCTATTCCACCACTTTCCATGTTTGAACCCCAAAATGATACGGTATTTGCTTCTCCGTTGCGTGTACATACTTTTGCTGGCGCAACGTGGAAATCAGAATTTGCTTTTTTAGCCGGTGTGCCTTCGACTGATTTTGCCGCGTTAGCAAGTGGTGTTTTTTATTCTGTTGTACCGCACTTGCAATCAGGCTTAGTGAAAAATCTAAAAGCACAAGGATATTTTTGTGTTGCCTTGTCGCCTTTTACAAAAGGTAATTACAATGCGAAATCCGCTTATGATCATTTCGGTTTTGATTTGATGTTACAGCCGCAAGATCTTGGTTATCCTGCGCCTATCAGTAAAAATCTTTGGGATATTAGTAGTGAAGAAATGATGAAGTACGCCCGAATGATTTTGGAAAAACAGCATCCTGCGTTAGAAAATGTAGATCAGCCGATGTTTGTTTATGTATTGACTATGCGTGAACATGGTCCATATGAATTGGGCATGGAAAATACATTTAATCTTCAAATGCCTAATTTAGGGGCTAAAAGTATTTCTGCATTGAATGACTATACTCAACGTATTGTCGCCTTGAATGATGCGATTGAAGGAATGAATAACTATTTACATGAACGTAAAAAGCCTTTTGTTCTAGGGTATTTCGGTGATCACCAAGTAGCATTTGATAATGTTATCCCTCCGAAGAAAGGGGATTATGTACAGCCTGATTATGTGACACAATTTGTTGTAAGAAGTAATTGTGCGAGTCAATTTAAGCAAGAACAACATTTTTTAGATCTCGCTTTTGCCGGAGGCGTCTTGATGAATGTAGCTGGATTATCAGCAGAAGATGAATTTATGAAAGCAAATATGGCAATGTGTAAACTAAGTCACGGAAAATTGGAAGATTCTCCTAATCCTGCATTTGTGAATGACTATCGTCATTACCTTTATCAAACCTTAAAGATTGCAAAATAGCTACATAAAAAAGACCGATGTTGATAATCGGTCTTTTATTTTATTCTTTTAACTCACCTAAAACTTCAGATAATTGCGCTCCGACCAACACAACTAGCCAGCTAATCTGAATCCACAATAGCATAATCGGCAATGTTGCCATTGCGCCATAGATTAGTTGATAAGAAGGGAATGTGGTGATGTACCAAGTAAAGGCTTGTTTACCGAGTGTAAAGAAAATAGCGGCAATAAGTGCACCACAAGCAGAATATCTTATATCCACTTTCTTATTTGGCACGATGGTATAAATTAATGTGAAAATAAACCATGTGAAAAAGAACGGGAGTAAACTGAGCAATTTCACACCGAGTGAAAGCGTTTCTGATTGTTCAAACACCACTTTTATATAAGAGCTAATCCCTATACTTGTACCTATAACGAGAGGCCCAAAAGTCAGAATCATCCAGTAAATCGCGAAAGAGGTAAAAATAGGACGAATACTGGTATCATGCCAAATGCTGTTGAGGGTTCGGTCGATGTTATTAATTAGCATCAAGGCAACGGCAATTAAACTTACAATTCCCACCGCACTCATTTTCTTTGAGTTTGATACGAATTGATCGATATATTCGCCCACCATATCACTTGCCGATGGCGCAAAATTGGTGAAAATCATTTCTTTCAATTCCCCAGTGACTTCATTGAATACAGGAAAGGCAGAGAATATAGAAAAAATCACCATCACCATTGGCACGATAGCAAGCATCGTGCTGTAAGTTAGTGCGCCAGCAGCTTGGTTGAGTTTATTTTCTGAAAAACGTTTCCAAAAGAGCTGGCTAAATTGTTTCAATGAAATCATAAAAATTCCCCACAGCAATGTTTAAATTTTTTACCAGAACCACATACACAAGGTTGTTTCATTGTAGGCAAGGATACGGTCGGATCCACAAAATACCAACGGTTTTCAATTTTTACAAAAATTGACCGTTCTTGATGGGCTAGTTCTCCCTCTTCGCCTTGAAAAATCGCTTTAAATTCCACCGCACTTTGAGTTTTTGTGAGGTTTTCTGTTTTTAGGATTTCTAATCCTAGCCATGTAGTATTGTCAGCCCATTCTTGCAATAGATGAGTCTCTAATAAAGTTTGTTGGCTTGGCACAGTTGTTGCAACAATATAAGGTATATTTTTTAAAACGTAAGCTGTATAACGTGAACGCATGAGTTGTTCTGCCGTTTCTGGGACGGCAGTGTGTAAATGAAAGGGCGCACAGCAATGTTTGTACTCTTTGCCAGAACGGCAAAAACACAATGAAGGTGCGGTAAAATTTTCTGACATTTTAGTGTCCTGAAGTGGTATAAAAGAGATTTAATTTGAATTATAACTGAAAAATGTTTAACTTTTTGACCACATTGCATTTTTTACTTATCATTTACATATAATAAAAAATAAAGGGAAAATTCATTTATGCAATACGATCTCTCTCGCACAGAACAAGGTAAAATCCTAGGCATCACGGCCAAAATGGCTAACCGCCATGGCCTTATTGCTGGCGCAACAGGTACGGGTAAAACTGTCACATTACGTAAAATGGCAGAAGCCTTCAGTGATGATGGGGTACCGGTATTTTTAGTAGACGTAAAAGGCGATCTTTCTGGCTTAGTAAAGGGCGGTCAATTTCAGGGCAAAATTGCGGAACGAATTGAGCAGTTCGGGTTAGGCAATGATAGTTATCTCAATGGCTATCCTGTTTCTTTTTGGGATGTTTTTGGCCAAACGGGCATTCCTCTGCGAACAACTATTTCTGAAATGGGCCCGTTGTTGCTTTCTCGTTTATTGAATCTCAATGCTACGCAAGAAGGATTATTAAACCTGGTATTTCGTGTGGCAGATGATAAAGGTTTATTGCTCATTGATTTAAAAGATCTTCGTGCAATGCTGAAATATGTTGCAGAGAATGCGAAAACCTTCCAAGTTGAGTATGGCAACGTTTCGACCGCAAGTGTTGGTGCAATCCAACGAGCACTACTTACACTTGAAAATGAAGGTGCTGCAAATTTATTTGGTGAGCCAGCATTGAACCTAGATGATTGGATGCAAACTCGCGATGGGCGAGGGGTGATTAATGTACTCAATTCTGAAAAATTGATTAATTCCCCAAGAATGTATAGTGCATTTCTATTATGGTTGATGGCGGAACTCTTTGAACAACTGCCAGAAGTGGGTGATCCTGATAAACCTAAATTTATTATGTTTTTTGATGAAGCACACTTATTGTTTGATGGTGCACCGAGCGTATTAGTAGAAAAAGTAGAACAAGTTGTGCGTTTGATTCGTTCTAAAGGTGTGGGAATCTATTTTGTCACGCAGAACCCTCTTGATTTGCCAGATACCGTATTAGGGCAGTTAGGTAATCGTGTTCAACACGCTCTCCGTGCATTTACTCCACGCGATCAAAAAGCTGTAAAATCAGCTGCAGAAACTTTCCGAGCAAACCCTTCAGTGAATGTCGTTGAGACTATTTCAACCCTTGGAGTGGGACAAGCATTGGTATCATTTTTAGATGAAAAAGGCATGCCTACGCCAGTTGAAATTGCCTATATCTATCCGCCAAAAAGTCAGCTTTTACCATTAACGACAGATGAACGTAATGTTTGGGTGAAAGATGATGATCTTTATGCGTATTATAAAGAATATGTAGATAACGAATCAGCCTTTGAAGTATTAACTGCTCAAGCGGATTTAGCTGCGGTACAACAAAAACAAGCAGAGCAAGCCCAAGCGGAAGAAGAAAACGGCTTCTTAGGTAGTTTGAGTCGAATGATTTTTGGTACGCAAAAGCGCGGTGAAAAATTATCGCCAACTGAGCAGATTGTTAACAGTGTAGCAAAATCAGTTGGGCGAAATATTCGAAATCAAATTACTAAGCAAATTATGAGAGGAATAATGGGGGCATTGAAAAAATAGGTTGATGATAAATGAAATGTGAGGGTTTCCGTTTAGAAGATGCATATCTAAATTACTTTAAATAAAAGATAATTGATTAAGTATTTGAAATCCTCGCTTTCTCTCGGTTCTATATTTTATTAGATTTTTTATTACCATCATCTTTATGATTCAATGTGATAAATATTAAAATTTTCACTGATTTCACAAGCGTCATGTATTAATTTCTTTGTTCCCAAGAATTAATTTTTTCGCTAGAATGCAGTCAATTTTTGACTTAATAAAGGATAACATTATGTTTGGAAAAGGCGGTTTAGGCGGCTTAATGAAACAAGCCCAACAAATGCAAGAAAAAATGCAAAAAATGCAGGAAGAAATCGCGCAACTAGAAGTAACGGGTGAATCTGGTGCAGGTTTAGTGAAAATCACAATTAATGGTGCACATAACTGCCGTCGCATTGACATTGATCCGTCTTTAATGGAAGACGATAAAGAAATGTTAGAAGATTTAATCGCGGCCGCTTTTAACGATGCGGTACGTCGTGCAGAAGAATTACAAAAAGAAAAAATGGCATCGGTTACTGCTGGAATGCCATTGCCTCCAGGGATGAAATTTCCGTTTTAATTATTAGGCGCGTGAATATACGATTCACGCGTCATCTCTCATTTACCTCTCATTAAATCACTATGCAAAGCAGCCCACTTTTGGAACACCTTATTGAGAACTTACGTTGTCTTCCTGGCGTAGGACCTAAATCTGCGCAACGTATGGCTTATCATCTTTTACAACGTAATCGTAGCGGTGGAATGAATTTAGCTCGAGCACTCACAGAAGCCATGTCTAAAATTGGCCATTGTTCACAATGTCGAGACTTTACGGAAGAAGACACTTGCAACATTTGCAATAACTCTCGCCGTCAAAATTCAGGTTTGCTTTGTGTCGTTGAAATGCCCGCAGATATTCAAGCTATTGAGCAAACGGGACAATTTTCGGGACGTTATTTTGTCTTAATGGGGCACTTATCACCACTTGATGGTATTGGTCCTCGTGAAATTGGCTTAGATTTACTGCAAAAACGTTTAGTAGAAGAATCTTTCCACGAGGTGATTCTTGCAACAAACCCAACAGTGGAAGGCGATGCAACAGCAAACTACATCGCTGAAATGTGCCGCCAGCACAATATCAAAGTGAGTCGTATCGCTCATGGAATTCCTGTAGGTGGTGAACTGGAAACTGTGGACGGTACAACACTGACTCACTCTTTTCTAGGTCGTCGTCAAATCGACTAATCTTCTCATACTATTATGCGTTTATTTATCGCCGAAAAACCAAGCTTAGCTCGCGCTATTGCTGATGTGCTCCCCAAACCCCATCAACGTGGGGATGGTTTTATTAAATGTGGCGATAATGATGTGGTAACTTGGTGCGTAGGGCATTTGCTCGAGCAAGCAGAACCTGATGCCTATGATCCTAAATTCAAACAATGGCGTTTAGAACATCTCCCTATCATTCCTGAAAAATGGCAACTTTTACCGCGAAAAGAAGTAAAAAAACAACTTTCTGTGGTGGAAAAACTAATCCATCAAGCCGATACACTTGTTAATGCAGGAGATCCTGATAGAGAAGGACAATTACTTGTAGATGAAGTGTTCAGCTATGCCAATTTATCTGCCGAAAAACGCGATAAAATTTTACGCTGCTTGATTAGCGACCTAAATCCAAGTGCGGTAGAAAAAGCGGTTAAAAAATTACAACCAAACCGTAACTTTATTCCTCTTGCCACATCTGCACTCGCACGAGCCCGCGCCGATTGGCTTTATGGCATTAATATGACAAGAGCCTATACCATTCGTGGCCGACAAACTGGCTATGATGGCGTGCTTTCGGTTGGTCGAGTGCAAACCCCTGTGCTGGGTTTAATTGTACGTCGAGATTTGGAAATTGAACATTTCCAACCCAAAGACTTTTTTGAAGTGCTAGCTTGGATTAATCCAAATAGTAAAGAAGAAAAAACTCAGGAGAAATCAACCGCACTTTTCAGTGCCTTATGGCAACCTAGCAAAGCTTGTGAAGATTATCAAGATGATGATGGCAGAGTGCTTTCTAAAGGCTTAGCAGAAAACGTTGTAAAACGTATTACAAATCAACCTGCGGAAGTAACCGAATATAAAGACGTTCGTGAAAAAGAAACGGCCCCCTTACCTTATTCTCTTTCTGCGTTACAAATTGATGCAGCAAAGCGATTCGGCATGTCCGCTCAAGCCGTATTAGATACGTGCCAACGCCTATATGAAACTCATCGTTTGATTACTTATCCGCGTTCTGATTGTCGCTATTTGCCCGAAGAACATTTTGCAGAACGCCATAACGTATTAAATGCAATTTCAACCCTTTGTGAAGCTTATCAAGTCTTACCCAATGTCATTTCAACTGAACAGCGAAATCGCTGTTGGAATGATAAAAAAGTAGAAGCTCACCATGCAATCATTCCAACGGCTAAAAATCGTCCAATAAACCTAACACAAGAAGAACGTAATATTTACAGCCTTATCGCTCGCCAATATTTAATGCAATTTTGTCCTGACGCAGAATATCGTAAAAGCAAAATCACATTAAATATTGCCGGCGGTACTTTTATAGCCCAAGCGCGAAATTTACAAACGGCTGGGTGGAAAGAATTATTAGGCAAAGAAGACGACACAGAAAATCAAGAACCCTTATTACCAATAGTAAAGAAAGGACAAATTTTGCATTGTGAACGCGGAGAGGTGATGAGTAAAAAAACTCAGCCACCAAAGCCTTTCACAGATGCAACCTTGCTTTCAGCAATGACGGGCATTGCGCGATTTGTACAGGATAAAGATCTCAAAAAAATCCTGAGAGAAACAGATGGATTGGGTACAGAAGCTACTCGTGCTGGTATCATTGAATTACTTTTTAAACGCGGTTTTTTAACGAAAAAAGGGCGAAATATTCATAGCACTGAAACTGGAAGAATTTTAATTCAAGCATTACCCGATATTGCCACCCAACCAGATATGACGGCCCATTGGGAATCACAACTCACAGACATTAGTCAAAAACAAGCAACCTATCAGCAATTTATGCATAACTTGAATCAAATGTTGCCTGATTTAGTCCGTTTTGTAGATCTTAATGCATTAAGACAATTAAGCCGCATTAAAATGATTAAATCCGATAGAACAAAACCTAAAAATGTGGTAAAAAAATCGAGTAAATCAAACAATCGAACTGATTAAAGTTAAACCAATTAATATTTTTTTTATGCAAAGCACTTGCGAGAAAATTGAATTTTCTATAACATTCACGACCAGTTTTCTTGCGAAATTGCAAATTAGAGAGAAAAAATGTATCAAGTTCTTTTATTTATTTATGTTGTTGTCGCGATTGCCTTGATCGGGTTTATTCTCGTTCAACAAGGTAAAGGAGCGAATGCTGGCGCATCTTTTGGTGGTGGCGCATCAGGTACAATGTTTGGCTCTGCTGGTGCAGGTAACTTTTTAACACGTACTAGCGCGATTTTAGCAACCGCATTTTTTGTTATTGCTCTTGTTTTAGGTAACATGAATTCACATAAAGGCAATATTCAAAAAGGTGCTTTTGACGATTTATCACAAGCTGCAGAGCAAGTTCAGCAACAACAAACAGCTCCAGCGAAAGAAAATAAAAATAGCGACATCCCACAATAAAATAGGATTAGCATAAAAATTAGCGCTCTGGTGGTGGAATTGGTAGACACGCTATCTTGAGGGGGTAGTGACCACAGGTCGTGCGAGTTCAAGTCTCGCCCAGAGCACCATTTGACTAAACAAAGCCCCGCGAAACTAATCGCGGGGTTTTGTTTTATCCAGGTTTCACAAGGGTTTACAGCACTTTCCCTCATCATATCTAATCGTCTTTAATCGCTGTTTTTAGTAACACTATTAGTAACACTGACTTAGTATCTATTATCTTGTATTACTGCGTTAGGGAAGAAATCTTATGTCTAGAACCAAAAAACCTTTAACAGATACAGAAATCAGAAAAGCAAAGCCAAAAGAAAAAGAATATCCATTATCTGATGGTAACGGTCTTATTCTAGGAGTTAAGCCAAACGGATCTAAAATTTGGCTATTTAACTACTATCATCCAGTCACAAAAAAAGAACAAATGGTGGCCTTGGAATGTATCCCCAAATCCAATTATCAGATGCTCGTGCTAAACGTGAAGAATATCGTGCGTTACTTGCTAAAGGTATCGATCCACAAGAAGAAAAAATCCGCATCCAGCAAGAATATGAAAACCGCTTAAAAGATACTTTCCGTTCTGTTGCAGAAAGTTACTTTAATGGTATTTACAAAGAAAAAGCTAAAAATCCAGAAACACGAGAAAAGAATTGGGAACGATTGAAAAATCATATCTTCCCTTATATTGGTGATAAGCATGTATCAGAAATAAAAGTAAAAGAGTTAGTTAGCATTTATGAAAAAATAGCAGATAGAAGTAACACGCTCAAAAAAATCCACCAGCTTGTCGGTGCAATTATGGATCATGCACTAAAAAGAAATTATATAGGGCATAATTTGACTAAACAAAACCAGCGATAACTAATCGTGTTTTTTCCGTTTTTTACAAAGCTTTATCACAGTTTTTACAAGTGTAATTCAATTGCTTCAAGTATTTATAACCATATATTTTATAACTATTTTTTAACCAAGCCTTATAATCTCATCATTGTTTAAATTTCGTGGTTACAAAAAACGCCTAAAATTCCTAAATCTATAAGTCTCACGGTGAGCAAAAATATTGAGTTAAAAGTATAAGAATAACTAAGCATATAACTAAAAAATATGGTTGTAAACGTAGAAGTTAATAGGAGAACGCCAGAGTAGAAAAAATAAAACTTGGTAAGGGTCAGTATTTATAAGGTCATTATCGGATGAAGATGAAAAGAATAAATAAGACGAGAAAATTTGAGTTGGTCCCCCCTGCCGGACTTGAACCAGCGACCAAGCGATTATGAGTCGCCTGCTCTAACCGACTGAGCTAAGGGGGGAAAGTGCGGTGATTATAGAGAAATAATCACTTGAAGTCTATAAAAGAACGGATGATTGATGAAAAATCAATCATCCCTTTTTAGCATTATTGAAGCACTGAAATATCAGCTACTTGTAAGAATAACCCTTGTAACGTATTTAAAATCGCTAAGCGATTTTGGCGTAATGCTGGATCTTCAGCATTTACCATCACGTTATCAAAGAAGCTATCTACTGGTGCACGTAAGTTCGCTAATTTATCTAATACCGCCGTATAATCACCTTGAGCGATAAGCGGTTGAACTTCAGTGCGTAATGCAAGTACCGCTTCTGCAAGGGCTTTTTCTGCTGGCTCTACGCAAGCGGTCAAATTGATCTCGCCGATTGCTGCATCTGCTTTGGCTAAGATATTACTTACACGTTTATTTGCTGCTGCTAACGCTTCTGCTGAATCTAAAGTACGGAAATGTGATACTGCACGCACGCGCGCATCAAAATCAGCAGGGCGAGTTGGACGACGCGCCAATACCGCTTGAATTACATCCACTGCAATACCTTTATCTTGATACCATGCACGGAAACGACCAAGCATGAAGTCCACCACATCGGCGACCACATTTTGATTGGTAAGTTTATCGCCGAAAAGTGCGGCTGATTTTTTCACTAAATCTTCTAAATCAAGTGGTAAATTTTTCTCTACGATAATACGTAACGCACCTAATGCCGCACGACGCAATGCAAATGGATCCGCACTACCTTTTGGTGCTTGGCCGATACCGAAGATACCCGTTAAGGTGTCAAATTTATCGGCTAAAGCGACCGCACTTGCCACTAGAGATTTTGGTAATTCATCACCGGCAAAGCGTGGCATATACTGTTCGTTTAACGCCACTGCCACTTCTTCATCTTCACCGTCATGACGGGCATAGTGCATCCCCATTACACCTTGCGTATCAGTGAATTCAAATACCATGTTGGTCATCAAGTCACATTTTGACAGTAAACCCGCACGTTTTGCTTTCGCTTCATCTGCACCGATTTGTTTTGCAATTTCGCCTGCAAGTTGTTCTATACGGTCAGTTTTATCTTTCAATGTACCGAGTTGTTGTTGGAACAACACAGTTTCTAAACGTGGTAAACGATCAACCAGTTTTTGTTTTAAGTCGGTTTTGAAGAAGAATTCCGCATCGGTTAAACGTGGACGAACCACTTTTTCATTACCTTCGATAATCGCGGTTGGATCTTCTGGGTTGATGTTCGATACGAAAATAAAGTGCGGTAATAATTTGCCGTCTTTATCATAAATCGGGAAATATTTTTGGTCACCTTTCATGGTATAAACCAATGCTTCCGCAGGCACTGCTAAGAAGCGTTCTTCAAATTTCGCCGCTAAAACGTTTGGATATTCCACCAACGAGGTCACTTCTTCAAGCAAGCTTTCTTCAATATCAGCCACGCCGCCAAGTGCGGTTGCTTTTGCTTGAGATTTTGCCAAAATTTCTGCTTTACGCTCATTGAAGTCCGCTACCACAGAACCTTTTTCACGCAATAATTGCGGATATTGGTCTGCATGTTGAATTTCAAATTCTTTCTCACCTAAGAAACGGTGTCCGCGAATGGTACGAGCGCTTGCCACACCTAAAATTTCGCCTTCAATTAACTCACCACCCAATAACATAGTCACAGTGTGAACTGGACGGATAAATTGCACGGTTTTATCTGCCCAACGCATTGGTTTTGGAATTGGCAATTTTGCTAATGCATTTGCCACAATGTCGTTCAGTAAGTTTTTAGTCGGCTGACCTTCAATTTTTGCACGATGAACAAGCCATTCACCTTTATCAGTTGCGATGCGTTCTGCTTGATCAACGGTAATACCACAACCACGCGCCCAGCCTTCAGCCGCTTTGGTTGGTTTACCTTCCGCATCAAAGGCGGCTGACACTGCAGGTCCGCGTTTTTCGATTTCTTTGCTCGGTTGCTGTGTGGCTAAGTTCAACACCTTCACCGCCAAACGACGCGGCGCCGCAAACCATTCAATTTTGTCGAATGATAAGCCCGCTTGGTTTAATTCCGCCTCAACGTTATCTGCAAAAGAGGTTGCTAATGCTTTGAGAGCTTTTGGTGGCAGCTCTTCTGTGCCGATTTCTACTAGGAAGTTTTGGGTTGTCATTTTGTTTCTCTTATCTAAAAACTATTTATCAAATTTCGAATAATATAAAGTATGACCACAAGTTTGACATACATGAGCTATCGCTACTGGCTTATCATGCTCGCCCGCATGTGGGGTAAATCTTTGTATAATTCCGATATCTTTGGAACCACATTGATTACATTCAACCCTACCATTTTGCACTAAATGTGGATATTTACTTTTGTATTTCTCAAACGTATTTTCTTTCGTATATTTTATAAATTCTGAATTTTTCTTTCCTAATTTATAAATTACAAAAATAAATATTAAAAAGAATAGTATAAAAGGTATAGGAATACCTAGAAAATCCACCTTACGTTCTCCGTTCTTCACTTCTGCCAAATCTCCCCTAACCCCTCTTTGCTAAAGAGGGGATTGGATCTTTGTAGAGTTAAATATTTATGTTTTACTTTAACATTTTTTTGAAGGCAAATAATTTAATCTTTATTGAAATTAAAATGTAAATAAGTCAGTTACTATCAATTTACTCAAGAATTCCCCCTCTTTAGCAAAGAGGGGGAGGGGAGATTTGGCAGAGGTTAATCCAACCTCATACTCAATCAGCCCTTACATTCTCCAAAAACAAATAAATCTGCTCGACTACCGCTTCAATTTCACGTATGACTTCATCATTGCTAAACCGCATTACCGTAAAACCCAGTGAATTTAATTCTGCATCTCGCAATGCGTCTTTTTCCTGATAATCAGGCTCATAGTGCTGACTACCGTCCAATTCGATAATCAGCTTTGCTTTCGCACAATAAAAATCAACGATATAACTTAAAAGTGGCTTTTGTCGATTAAATCGAAATCCTAATAATTGATCTCGATTGATGCGTTGCCATAATTTTCTTTCCGCATCCGTTTGATCTACTCGCAATTTCTGCGAATTCTCTTTTAAGTATTTTTCATAAGGTTGCATGAAAACTATTTCTTACCGTTTTTAATACTCTCCCTTAACACCTGTTGAAAACGCTCATAATCACAAAAACCATGTTCATCTTTTTCACAGCCTTTGAGGGTTAATGCTGTTTGGTTTGGTGGTGTCGCTAAACTTAATGGAGTGATATTAATCAGCTGTTCAGTGGTTTGATAAACATAATCCAACTTAAATTTGAGTTTGCCACTTGGTTTGTGTTTCCACACTTCAAATAGTAACTTGCCACCGATTGGGATATTTTCCAATGAATCATTCAATTCATAAGGTTCAACACCTAGTGCTGCCAGCAGAGCGACGATATTAGAATCGTGTCCAACCAATAAGTTAATTTTGTTTTCACTGTTTAGCTGTTGCTGAATAAATGCTAACAACGGATATGAGACATTTTGTGCTAACGCTTCGTTATTTTTAAATAAAGTGCGGTAATATTCGTTTTTAATTTCGTTAATCGCACGCCATTTTTCTTGGCTATCCACACGGCCGTTTGCGATTTCTGAAGCAGGCTTACCCACATAATGCGCGAGCAATAATGCACTGACAATTTTCTTTCCTTTGCTGATAGAGCCAGTAATTTTGACTGACTTGCCGTCTTTAATACTGTATTCACCGACTTTTCCACCTAAATCACACTCGCCTTTTTGTAAGCAGTTTGGTGAATTTTTATAATCGATGATTTCACTCAATAGCGTATAATTTGGCGCTAATTTTTGCTGTAAAGCGGTTAAATCAACGTTATTTTTTGCAGATTCAATCAAGGCTTTGCTTGGATTATGCGCTTGCGTTTTAAAAATCGGATCTTTTTCTGAACCAATTTTACCGTGATGTTGCAGTTGAACATTACAGCCGGCAAATGCGCCAGAAACAATCGCTTGCCCTGTTGCAATGGTGCGTTGCACACCATTCGCATAAGCGAAAATACCTTCGCCCGATGCACAACGTTCTGTCGTTAATAACCCTTTATCCGCAAGCCATTGACCTAAATATTGTCCGAAGTAGGTTTCTAATACTGTACCTTTTGCCGTGAGATAACCTGATGGCACATCCCATTTCGCCCATTCATAAGGGGAATATTTCGCCATTTCTTGCGGATCTTTTTCCACTGGTGAACGCAACCCATGTCGGCTAAAAATCAATACTTTCTCTAATTCATAATCAGAACTTGAGGAATTTGAGCCATTTTCTGTTGCCAACGCACTACTAGCTAAAGCTGAGCCAAGCAAAAGTGCGGTGAATTTTAGGGTTATTTTTTTCATATTCGATACCTAATCATTTAGTGTTGAAATTGAGCTATAAAAATTCAAGGCATATTTGGTGCCGTAAACTAACACCATAAATACTGCAACAATATTGACTACCGCAAAAAAGATTAGTTGTTTACTGTTGCTCTCCACCCAGAGCATTTTAAATAATGCGAGCGTACCAATATTTTCATCAAGTTCGCTCTCTCCGCTTAGTGTTCTTAAGGTTTTCAGCATCTCGCGTACAAAAGCGACAGTATTTATTGCCATGACGCTGAGTGCAATAAATCCAGAAGCGAGGCATAAAAACAGCACTGGTACATCACTCCACCCCCAATGTACCCAATCCAGCTCAGAAAACATAAATAATGCCAGTGATAAAAATAACACTGCAGGCGTTAAATTTCGTAGAAACATTAAATAGTCATCGCCAATTTTAAATAAAAATTGTAAAAAACTGACTTTCTTCATTACTTACGAATCTTCCAACTTGTCTTGGTTTTCATTAAACGCACTTTACCATCTTTTGAGATATAGCCGCCTTTTACCACATCTAAAATCGTATTTTCTGGAAAATCAGACGCAAACACTTCAACCTGTTGCTTATCTTCCGAAAGAATGCCATAAACCGCTTGGGTTTTATTCGCAGGATCGTCTAGCTTAATATCCGCCACATCAAACACTTGTACACAGGCTTTTTTCAAATAAGAATAAGACTGTCCCGCACTTGGTAAGCAACCGTGAGCATCTGTTTCACCGCCCACAGTTGGCATTTCAGCTTGTGGTTGCGCATTGCTACAAGCGGTCAAAATCATCGCTGAAGTTGCAAGAGCTAACGTTTTTTTATCACTTTAGAAAATCTCTTTTAATTTGGATTCATCTAAAACAACATCGCCATTTAGTAATAACAACGCAGGAATACCTAAATAGCCATTTGCTTTCGAGTTATCAAATTCTGCATTACTATCGCGTAAACGAATGAATTGTTTGAGATTAGGTAATGAAGTCATAATTTCTACTTCATCGTAATCCACGCCTAAGCGATCCAACTCCGCAACAAATGGCGCGGTATCTGGGCATGTTTCTGCATAAAAAAGAATGGGTTTGCTCATTTTGCTCTCCTAAAGTGCGGTCAAATTTCACCGCACTTTTGTGAATTTGTTTAAGCCTTATTTTTTACAACCAGGGAAACCTAAGGCTTCACGGCTTGCATAATAGGCTTCCGCCACGCCTTTAGTTAAGGCACGAATGCGTAAAATATAGCGCTGGCGTTCGGTTACCGAAATTGCTTTACGTGCATCTAACAAGTTAAAGCTGTGTGCCGCTTTCAAAATACGCTCATAAGCTGGCAATGGTAACGGTTTTTCTAAGGCTAATAACTCTTGTGCCTCTTTTTCGTATTGATCGAAGCAGTAGAATAAGAAATCGGTATCGGCATATTCAAAGTTGTAAGTTGATTGTTCCACTTCGTTTTGATGGAACACATCACCGTAAGTGGTTTTGCCAAGCGGGCCGTCAGACCAAACTAAGTCATACACAGAATCTACGCCTTGAATGTACATGGCCAAACGCTCTAAACCGTAAGTCACCTCACCCGTTACAGGTTTACATTCTAAGCCGCCCACTTGTTGGAAATAGGTAAATTGAGTCACTTCCATGCCGTTTAACCATACTTCCCAGCCCAAGCCCCATGCACCTAAAGTTGGGTTTTCCCAGTTATCTTCTACGAAACGAATGTCGTTTTTGGTCGGATCGAAGCCAAGCATTTCAAGCGAGCCTAAATAAAGTTCTTGAATATTATCTGGAGAAGGTTTGATTACCACTTGAAATTGGTAGTAATGCTGTAAACGGTTTGGGTTTTCGCCATAGCGACCATCCGTTGGACGACGTGAAGGTTGCACATAAGCAAATGCCATCGGCTCTGGGCCTAATGCGCGTAATGCGGTCATTGGGTGAGAGGTACCTGCGCCCACTTCCATATCAAACGGCTGAACAATGGTGCAGCCTTGGTTTGCCCAATATTCTTGCAGGGCTAAAATCATACCCTGGAATGTTTTTACGTTAAATTTTGTGCTCATAATCGTTGATCTAATGTGATTAAAAATGCCCGCATTATACTTTAAAGCGCAAGGCGGATAAAGGTGAAAAAGTGCGGTCAAAAAACGAATTTTTTTACAAAATGAACAAAATTTTTAAAGTAAATGAAAATTCTCAACTAGGAAATGAATGTCTATTGTGCCAAAATAGCGCACTTTTTAAAAAGAGGAACCAACTTAATGAAAACTAACTTAATTACTACCGCACTTTTATTGAGTGCATCGGCTTTTGTACAAGCTGAAACCAAAACCGAGCTTGAACCGATCAATGTGTATTCAGCATCCGCAACCCCTATTAGCCTTCATCAAACAGCGTCGTCTGTTACCGTATTAACAGAAAAAGATTTTGCAGAGCGTAATGCGACTTATGTGAGTGATGTATTAAAAACTGTGCCAAGCCTAGCTGTGAGCGCCTCTGGTGGTCGTGGCACATTGACCAACGTATTTTTACGTGGTGCAGATGCAAACCACACCGCAGTCATTATTGATGGTGTGAAAGTGAATCCTGTTTCTGGTTATGGCTTTGATTTCGGTGGCTTAGCATTAAGTAACATTGACCGCATCGAAGTATTACGTGGCGAACAATCTGCCCTTTGGGGAAGTGATGCCATGGGTGGTGTAATTTATATCACCACGAAGAAAGGCCTAGAAAAAGGCAAAACCTTCAATGTCGATTACGATTTTGGCACAGGCTCTAATCGTACGGTAGATGGTTCATTAACCCTTTCAGGTTCAAACAACGGTTTCTATTATGCTTTACACGGTGACAGCCACCATACCAAAGGCATTTCAGCACTCAGCAAAAACCGCTTTAACTACACTGCGCAAGATGGCACAGCAGTGAGTACTGGTGGTTCAACCGAACGCGACAAATTCCACCGTGATAATGCTTCTCTTCGTTTCGGCTATGACGATAACCAAAAAGGTTTTGATTTATTAACCTCTCACAGCAGCCAAACCGCTAACTTTGATAACAGCGCAACGGATGAAAAAGGCCACTACACCCGCACACGTGAAACCTTATTCAAATTAAGTGGTTTCTTGGGTAACGATGATGAATTGCTTAAACACAAAGTGGGTGTAAGTCATATCAAAACTGACAGTGATACCGTTGGATACACATCGGCTTACGATGCGAAAAAACTCAATGCAAACTATCAATTAGACGTCAATTTTGATCGTGAAGGCACTCTCACACAAGGTTTAAGCTTCTTAACTGACTATCAAAAAACAGATTTTAACTCGTCTTATTTCAACAATGCTGGCAATAAGAAGCTTGTTGAGAAAAGCTTAGCAGCTGAATATCGTCTATTACACGATGCGGATCACAACTTAAATATTAGCGGCCGTTACACTGACAGCTCTGAATACGAAAACTCATGGACTGGCCGTATCGCAGGCGCTTACCGTTTACACAATAACGTGAAAGCACACGCAAGTTTCGGTTCAGCGATTCAAAACCCGACGATTACTGAATATTACGGTTACAACGCGCGCTATATCGGCAACCCGAATTTACAACCTGAGAAAAGTTTAGGGGGCGATGTTGGCTTCTTATTTGAAACCAATGATGAGCGTCACAGCTTTGATGTAACTTATTTCGCTCGTAACGTGAAAAACGCAATTAGCAGTAAAGTGATCAATTTTACTACTTATGCAAGCCAAGCGATAAACCTTGAAGGTATTAGTAAAGTTAAAGGCATTGAAGTAGCTTATAACGGCAAAATTACCGACACATTAACTACTTATGCAAACTACACCTACACTCAAACCCGAGACAGTAAAGGTGTTGAATTAGCACGTCGTCCAAAACATTTGGCGAACGCGGGCTTAGCATACCAAATCACAGAAAAATTAGGTGCGGATGTAAATGTATCTTACACAGGCAAACGCATGGATACCTACTATTCACCGACCTACAGCACGCATAAAGTGAAATTGCCATCTTACACCTTGGCAAACTTAGGCGTGAACTATAAAGTGGCGGATAGTTTGACGATTTATGCAAATCTTAACAACGTATTCAATAAAAAATATGAAAACGTACTTGGCTATGGCCAAGAAGGACGTAATGTTTACGTTGGGTTGAAAGGATCGTTCTAATTATTATCCACATATAAGGGCGTGCTTAGCACGCCTTTTTACATTCTTGATGGCGTAGCGTATCATTATCTATATGCAAAAAACTCGTTTAATTTTAACCGCACTTTTCTTGCCATTGACTTCGCATGCGTCGGAGCAATTTGTCTCGCTCACGCTTTGTAGCGATCGTCTTTTGTCGGAAATTGCGCGCCCTGAGCAAATTGCAGCACAGTCTCCTTATTCTAAAAATCCCTTGATGATGTTGGATAAACTCAATGTGGATAAGCCAACACTTGAGCCACAACTCACCACATTATTGCCCTATCTCGATAAAACGTTTCTTATCAATGAAACCTTTTATCCACAACTTGTGGCAGATTTGAAAAAACTCGGGGCAAAAATTGAACCAATTAATGACACGCCACAAACGGCAGAAGAATTATTTGGGCTAATATTGCACTTGGGCAAACTTACGGGTAACGAAACGCATGCGAAATCTTTAATCGATAAACTTAAATTACAAGATTCTCGGCTCAATCTATCACTCACTGACACATTAATACTTTCAGATACAGGCATTGTAGAAACTTATACGCCACAGTATCCCACTTTACTTAACTTGCTAGGCTTAACCCCGCTAAAAACACCACTTACGGCACAAAATTTTTCTCTTGAAAAAGTGTTACGAGCTGAACCCAACGTGTTGATTGAAATCAGCGACCAACAAAGTTATAACGAACAAGCGGAACTACTTAAACATCCGCTTTTGCAAAATCTTTTTAAAAATCGACCGCACTTTCGTATTCCAATGAAATATACTTATTGCTTTGATCACGGCGTGTGGCAAGGGGCGGAAAAGATTTATCAACAGTTAAAATGATATTTGAATTACATAGGAAATTGTTCATTGACTAAAACACTAAAATTAAATACCGCACTTTTCTTAGCGTTGCTGTTAATTAGCGGGTTTGCAATTTATCATCAGCTCGGCGATTTTGCTCATCTCAAAAATGCCGATGGTGTGCTCACGGATATGCGCTCGCTCGTATTCCTTGATATTCGCCTACCGCGCATCGGATTAGCCATTTTAACTGGTGCAAGTCTTGCTTTAGCGGGCAATGCAATGCAGGGAATATTTCAAAATCCACTGGCAAGCCCTGGCTTGTTGGGAAGTAGTGCCGGTGCAACCACTACCAGTGTCTTTTTGCTTTACTATTTTTCCGTACCCTTAAGTCTGTTGCTTATTGGCGGTGTAGCTGGAGCATTATCTAGTTTTTTATTGGTTTATTTAATCGCTAAAAATCATGGCACAACGGCGATGATTTTAAGTGGTTTAGCCGTCAATATGTTGCTCTCGGCTGCCGTCGCATTGCTACTTTCGAACGCAGAAAGCCCATGGGCGTTAGCTGAACTCTACCGCTGGCTACAAGGTTCTCTTGTGTGGGCAAAACTTGATACACTACTTATTTCACTTCCAATCGCATTATTGGGATTGTTCTGTTTATATCGAGAACGCCGCTATATTGACTTGCTCACCTTCGGTGAAGAAACCGCGAGCACAATGGGCGTGAATCCTAAACGTAGCTTTTTCATCACGACCTTTGGTGTTGCATTATTAGTTGGTGCTACGATTCCGCAAACAGGCACTATCGGTTTTATTGGCTTAATCGCACCGCACTTTGCTCGCCTTCTGCTAAAAAAACGCCCTTCGCAACTTTACATTACCAGTGCATTACTTGGCGCATTATTGCTACTTATTGCGGATCTTTGCGTGCAATATATTCCAATCTTCTCACATATTTATATTGGCACTCTCATCGCAATCATTGGCGCACCTTGCTTAATTTGGATTTTAATTACGGAGCAACGCAAGTTAGCAAGA
The DNA here is from genome assembly GCF_002998595.1 of Haemophilus sp. oral taxon 036. Taxonomy (NCBI): domain Bacteria; kingdom Pseudomonadati; phylum Pseudomonadota; class Gammaproteobacteria; order Pasteurellales; family Pasteurellaceae; genus Haemophilus; species Haemophilus sp. oral taxon 036. Next base: position 632,869 of record NZ_CP027235.1, on the reverse strand, counting down.
TAATGATTAGAATCGAAAACCTTTCTCAGCCTTATGGCTTAAACAACATCAGCTGCACACTTCCTAAAGGAAAACTGCTCGGCATTATGGGCGCAAACGGTGCAGGCAAATCAACTTTGCTCAAAACAATTGCAGGAATTTTACCTATTGCAAAAGGTGAAATTTATTTTGGAAACAGCCCGTTAAGCAAAATGAGTACAGCTGAAAAAAGCCAGCAACTCGCTTATCTGGCGCAAGATACCAATATCCATTGGGATTTATCGGTTTATGATGTCATTGCTCTTGGCTTAAATTCACCATTATCCTCAGTAAAAGAGCGGTCAAAAATCACAGAGATTTCACAAAAATTTTCGATAGCACATTTGCTTAATAAATCCTTTCAGAAACTATCAGGCGGAGAAAAAGCCCGTGTACAACTTGCTCGTTGTTGTATCAAAAATGCGCCGCTATTGCTTGCCGATGAACCAATCGCACCACTCGATCCCTATTATCAAATAGATATGATGGAACAATTAAAATCGCTCACGCCACAGCATACTTGCGTTGTAGCGATCCATCATTTATCCCTTGCATATAAATACTGTGATGAAGTGATTTTGCTCGACAAAGGCAAAATCATTGCGACAGGCAAAACACAAGCGGTGCTAAATTCAGCGAATCTTGCAAAAGCCTTTGATATAAGCGTGAAATTTGATGTAGAAAGAAGAGAGATTTATGGAATAGAGAAATTGGAAAACTAATTCCAATTTCTCATTTCGGTGAAAGTAAAAGTTATTTTCGAGAAAAATCAACCGCCCTTACAAATCAACCAAGGAACTTGCTTGCCTTGTTGATTCTTGTAGTAAATTGAACTTTGAGATCGCGCGATTAAATCCACATAACTTCCTTGAATCGGATCATACGAACGATAAACCACTTCAAATTTTGTACCGCGCGCATTCAGTGTCAGCGTGTATGAATGATCAAAAGGCACCGCCTTGCCATTATCTAGCTGGAAATAAAACCCGAAGTTATCTTTCATACGGCTTTCACGCGACAGAGGGAAATAAGTCGTTAAATGAGAAATTCCCCCAGTTTCTTTATTACTACAACGATAATGATATGGCTTGTAATTAACAGAATTATTTAACTCATTTTGACTAATATTATTCTTTAAAAATCGAGATTTAACCGTTTTCTTCGGCTGATGTGTTGTGGTACAAGCAAATAAACTCACAAGGACACCCACAAACAACGCCATCTTTAATTTATTCATAAATACAAAATTCCGAGAAATAAGAAAGCGCGTATGATAGCGGAAATTGGGGATTGTGCAAGGGATTGGAATGAGACTAAAAAACCGCAACAAAAACTGGGAATGTAATTCCAAATACACGCAAAAAAATAAAATATGGAAATTAACTTCCAAATTTTGTAAACTTTTTACAAATATGAAATTAACTTCTAATGAGTAAAACAATGATCTCTCGTGAAAATTATTTACAGCAACTAATTCAATTTAAAGATACCGATTTTATCAAAGTGATCTCGGGTGTTCGTCGTTCTGGTAAATCAGTGCTACTCATGCAATACCGTGATTACCTTCAACAACAAGGCATTGCTTCCGAAAACATTCTTTATCTCAATTTTGAATCTTTTGAATATCAATGGGTGAAAGACGCTCAAGATTTCCAACAGCTTATTCAAGAAAAAATGCTCTCCTCTCAAGAGAAAACTTACTTTCTGATTGATGAAATTCAGTTTGTAGAAGGTTGGCAAAAAATCGTCAATGCGCTTCGTGTGAGTTTTAACACCGATATCGTGATTACAGGTTCCAATGCCAACTTGCTTTCCGGTGAGCTTGCAACCTTGTTAAGCGGTCGGTATGTAGAAATCAAAATTTACCCGCTTTCTTTCAAAGAATTTTTGCACGCCAAAAATGTGGATAGCCAATCAAGATTGGTGGATAAACTCTATTCAGAATATGAAAAATATGGCGGTTTTCCTAGTGTTGCTATTGCTGATGAACCTTTAAAAGAAACGATTTTATCTGGTATTTTTGATTCCATTGTGCTGAATGACATTGCTCATCGCGCTGGCGTGAAAGATACCCATATTCTTAAAAGCGTGATTCTCTTTTTGGCGGATAACGTAGGGCAATTGGTGAATCCGAGCAAAATTAGCAACACGCTCACGTCAGAACGTGTTCCCACCTCAAACCATACGATCAGCAAATATCTTGATTTGTTAGAAAATGCTTTCCTTTTCTATAAAGCAAAACAATATGATATTCGCGGAAAAGGCTATTTAAAAACCAATGCGAAATATTTTATTGTGGATAACGGGTTAAGGCGACACGCCATCGGCAAAAAAGGTGCGAATTATGCCAATCGCTTAGAAAATATCGTCTTTATTGAATTGCTTAGACGAGGTTATACCATTGATGTGGGTAAACTCGACAGCAAAGAAATTGATTTTATTGCCCGAAAAGCCGATGAGATTTTATATGTGCAAGTCGCCTTTGAAATCCCTGAAAATACCCACGAAACAGATAATCTTTTGCATATTAAAAATAATTATAAAAAGATCTTAATTACGGGAAAATATTACGAACAAACAGAGATTGATGGGATTGAAGTGATTTATGTGGTGGATTGGTTGCTGCAATAAATCCAAAACGTTGAAAATTTTTACCGCAATTTTTTGTGTTTAAAGCTTATGCGATGCGAGTTTCCTAATGTGTGCCTTGGAAATTAAATAAAGTGCAGTCAGTTTTTGAAGTATTTTTTAGTGAAATTGGGGTTATAATAAAAGGACAAAAAATGAAACATATATGTGTGTTTATTTCTATTTTAACTTGTTTGTATTTGGCTGGTGAATTAATTTTACAAAATGCCACTCTAGCGAAAGTAGTTCATAATATCGAAGATAAATATAAGAGCTTTAATGATTTTATTAAAGATTCATTGGTAAGGGACTTACTAATCAAATTGAGTAAGCTCGCAAAAATTATTACGTTATTTACATTTACAATATTTCTGTTCATATCTAATATATACCATAATCTTGTAAAAGATCTAAGCTTTCTTCTTTACTTACTACTAGGTTCATTTTATGTATGGTTATCTATATCTTGGGTATTAAATCATAAGATTGAAGTTAATAAATTAATTCATAAAGAGCTAATTTTATTTGTACTTACACCTATAGTTATACTATTCTTAGACTACATCATGAGTTCAAACAACCTTCTTATATTAGATGATATAATAAAAGGGCAGTTTAAACTCACAAGTATAATAGATCAAAATGATAGTTTATATAAAGTAAAAATTGCACTAATGTATACACTTTCCATAATGGCAATTATCTTGGTTTATTATATATTAATTTGGTTGATTACTTTCCCTATATTTATTTTCATTTTTTTAATATTCAAAAGTATTATTCAATTATCAAAAATGATAGATAAACTTTTTCCCAAAAAGCCTCTTGTAGGTATAGCGGTTATTCTGTTTGTCTTAAGCAGTTTATATTTATACTATTCTTAAGTAAAGCTGGATTAGAGTGGAATAAATTCCACTCTGTGATACATCGTGTGACTAATTTTCGATGAGTTTCTACTTTATCGCCACGAAAGATACCGCCAGCGTCCACACTGGTGCTATTTAATAAACATTGCAAATTGTATTTTAACCGTTGGCAGAGTCAATGTTCAAAATCCGTTGGATTTTCTGACCGCACTTTTAGTTGATAGGCACAAGCGAAGACGCTTGCGCCATCAAGGGGGAGAGAAGTTACTAATTTGTATTTTCGGTTACATTTTCTTTTGAATCATCTGGGATCATTGCTGGTAATGTAAAGGTATAACGCAAGAATAATTGAGTGAATATTCGAAGTTCATTCAATTCATCTAAAGAAAACTCATTATAAGTATGTGAAGCATCTGCGCTTAAAGAGCGAATATGCAATGCGAAATTTTTAAGATCCTCTGTAAGTTTTCCATTTTTAAAAAGATTTTCAATTCGTTTGTCTAATCTAGCTCGAGAATCATTTTCAGCTAACTCACATAGTGCTCGTTCTAGTGTAGTTCGGTATGCATTACCAGATACTTTAATAAAATTAGGCTTAGCTTTAACTTGCATATATAATTCTTCCGCGGTCTTGAGTTCATCAATGACACGATCAGGTAAATTTTCTGGGATTTCTGCCTTAAGTTGATTATTAGGTTGAAATTTTATATATCCAGTATATGCTTCCCCTAGATTATAATTAGTAGAACTATCTAATTTAGCTCTAAATTCACTAATGGTCGTGTGTCCATAATCATAGCCATTATTAAGTTTTATATCTGAAATCATGCTGCGATCACAGGTATTACAAGTTGCTAATATAGAAAATATTGATTCATTACGATATTTTTTATTTTCATAATAAGTTCTTACTTCAAACCCACTATTTTCAGTTCCACAATGAGGGCAATTATATTTAAAGGTAATCATGTAATTCTCCAATAATCAAATATTATTTGATGATAAGGTAAATATAAGCTTTACAAATAAATTTGTGAAATTATTAAAATTCAACATATTGAGTAGCGTTAGTCCATCCTATATTTTACCTACTTCATCGCCACACCCAACCACTTCATCATCTCCCTCTCATCCCAACCTTTACGTTTGGCATAATCTTTAGCTTGATCTTCATCAATGCGACCAAGTGTGAAATAGTTACTTGCCGGATGGGTGAAGTACCAACCGCAGACAGAAGCAGCCGGCCACATGGCGTAGCTTTCGGTGAGTTTCATGCCTATGCGTTGTTCTACTTCTAATAAATCCCAAATCAAGGTTTTTTCGGTATGTTCCGGGCAGCTTGGATAGCCCGGAGCAGGGCGGATGCCGACATAGTTTTCATTGATTAACCCTTGGTTGTCGAATTCCTCTTGCGTGTAGCCCCAAATGCGGGTGCGGAGCTCAAAGTGCAGGTATTCTGCCATGGCTTCCGCTAAGCGGTCGCCCACTGCTTGTAGTAAGATAGCGTTGTAGTCGTCGCCCGCTGCTTTATAGCCTTCCACTAATTCCATTTCTTCAATACCCGCACAGACGGCAAACATACCGAACCAGTCTTTTTTACCGCTTTTGCGATCAGCAATAAAGTCGCTTAAGCAGAAGTTAAATGGGCTCTTGCTGTTTTTGCCACGTTCCGTTTGTTGGCGTAAGCCGTAAGCGGTGCCAATGGTTTGTGTGCGTTCTTCATCAGAAAATAGCACCACATCATCGCCCACACGTTCCGCAGGAAAAATACCTAAAATACCGCTTGGGTTTAGTTTGTGGTTTTGCTCTAATTCATCTAAAACGACTTGTGCATCATTCCATACACGACGGGCTTCTTCTCCACCCTCAGGATAATCAAAGGCATCCGGATAGCCACCCATTAATCCCCAAATACGGAAGAATGGCGACCAGTCGATAAATTTGCGCAGCTCGGCAATTGGTACGTTTTTAAATTCCACAATGCTGGTTTGTTTTGGTGTTGGCGGCACATAATCTGCCCATTCACCACTAAAGCCATCAAAGCGGTTTGCTCGTGCTTCTTCAATGCTAAGCTGTTTACGCAGTGGTTTACGGTTAGAGAAAGATTGCTGAATTTTCTCATAATCTTTCTTGAATTGTTCCCACAATGCCGCACGCCCTTCCGGGTTCATCAACGTGGCACACACCGTTACCGCACGAGATGCGTTCGAGGTATAGAACACACCATGTTGCTTGTATTTTGGATAAAGTTTAATGGCGGTATGTTCTTTGGAGGTCGTTGCACCGCCAATCAAGACAGGCAAATCCAAACCTAAACGTGTCATTTCGCCGAGGAAGTATTCCATTTCGTCTAAAGATGGCGTAATCAAACCGCTCAAGCCGATAATATCCGCTTTTTCATCAATCGCCGTTTGAATGATCTTGTCCGCCGGCACCATCACGCCTAAATCAATCACTTCAAAGTTATTACATTGCAACACCACGCTCACGATGTTTTTGCCAATGTCATGCACGTCACCTTTCACGGTGGCGATCACCACTTTGCCGTTGCTGGAGCCTTTTTGTTTGGTCGCGTTAATAAACGGCTCTAAATACGCCACGGATTGTTTCATCACTCGTGCGGATTTTACCACTTGCGGCAGAAACATTTTGCCGTCGCCAAACAAATCGCCCACCACATCCATGCCCGCCATGAGTGGGCCTTCGATCACCTCTAACGGTGTTGGCAATTTTTGGCGGGCTTCTTCGGTGTCTTCGATGATGTGCGTGGTAATGCCTTTCACGAGGGCATGTTTCAAGCGCTCTTCCACCGGCCACGTACGCCATTCGGCCACAGAATCCACCGCACTTTCGTCGTTACCTTGGTTGCGATATTTTTCCGCAATATCCAGTAAACGTTCTGTACCATCCGGTGTACGGTTTAATACGGCATCTTCGATTACATTACGCAATTCAGGATCAAGATCATCATAAATGGCAAGTTGCCCCGCATTCACGATCCCCATGTCCATGCCTTGTTTGATGGCGTGATAGAGGAATACTGCGTGAATAGCTTCACGCATTACGTTGTTGCCACGGAAGGAGAAGGACACGTTTGACACACCGCCCGAAATTTTCGCATGCGGTAAAGAGCGTTTAATACGACCCGTGGCATTAATGAAATCCACGCCGTAGTTATTGTGTTCTTCAATCCCGGTGCCGATGGCGAAAATATTCGGGTCGAAAATAATATCTTCCGGCGGGAAGCCAACTTGCTCGACTAAGATGTTATAGGCACGGGTACAGATTTCCACTTTACGCTCTTCGGTATCGGCTTGCCCCACTTCATCAAATGCCATCACCACAACGGCCGCGCCGTATTTACGCACCAATTTAGCCTGATGAATAAATTTTTCCTCGCCTTCTTTTAAGGAAATAGAGTTCACAATTGGTTTACCTTGCACCGATTGCAAGCCTGCTTCAATCACTTCCCATTTGGAGGAGTCGATCATCACCGGCACTTTTGCTGCATCAGGCTCGGTTGCCATAATATTGAGGAAACGGGTCATGCATTTTTTGCCGTCAAGCAAGGCTTCGTCCATGTTCACGTCGATCACTTGTGCGCCGTTTTCCACTTGGTTGATGGCAATTTCAATGGCTTCGGCAAATTTGTCTTCTTTAATTAAGCGTTTGAATTTTGCCGAACCTGTCACATTATTACGCTCGCCCACGTTCACAAATAGGCTTTCATCATCAATGTTGAGTGGTTCTAAACCCGATAAACGCATGGCGGTTTTAATTTGTGGCAATTTGCGTGGCGGGATATTTTCTACCGCTTCAGCAAAGGCTTTAATATGTTCCGGTGTAGTGCCGCAACAACCGCCGATAATGTTCACAAAGCCACTTTCTGCCCACTCTTTTAAATGAGCAGCCATCTCTTCTGCCTCTAAATCATAACCACCAAAAGCATTCGGCAAGCCCGCGTTCGGATGCACAGAAACATAGGTTTCACTGATTTTTGAAAGCTGTTCCACATATTGACGTAATTCTTTTGGACCTAAAGCACAGTTCAAACCGAAAGTGAGCGGTTTTGCGTGACGGAGGGAGTTATAGAAAGCCTCGGTTGTCTGCCCTGAAAGGGTACGCCCTGAAGCATCGGTAATGGTGCCGGAAATCATGATTGGCAATTCTACGCCTAATTCTTCGAATACACTTTCAATGGCAAAAACTGCCGCTTTAGCGTTAAGCGTGTCAAAAATGGTTTCGATCATAATTAAATCCGCACCACCTTCGATTAAGCCTTTTGTTGCTTGGGCATAAGCATCCACCAACTCCATAAAAGTAACATTGCGGAAACCGGGATCATTTACATCGGGTGAAATGGAAGCAGTACGGTTTGTTGGGCCTAACACGCCGGCGATAAAGCGAGGTTTTTCTGGCGTACTATATTTATCTGCTGCCGAACGAGCTAATTTTGCGCCAACAAAATTGAGTTCATAAGCGATAGATTGCAAGTCGTAATCCGCTTGAGCAATCGTCGTTGAACTAAAAGTATTGGTTTCAATAATATCTGCACCCGCTGCCAAATATTTCTCATGAATAGCGGAAATTAACAGGGGTTGGGTTAAGGTGAGCAAGTCATTATTGCCACGTAAATCAACCTCACTTTCTTTAAAACGCTCGCCTCTAAAATCAGCCTCAGTAAGTTTGTATTTTTGGATCATCGTCCCCATCGCACCATCTAAAATGAGAATACGATTTTCTAGAGCTTGTTTAAGTTGAGCGGTTTTATTCACCATCATTATTTTGTTCCGTAAATCTTAATAAATAACGAGGGAATAATAGGTGTAAGGGCTAGGGGTGTCAAATGTTAGAAGGAAAGTGCGGTTGGAAAATAAAATATTTTTTATATAGGAAAAATAAAAAGTTTACGCAAAACGGTTGAATTATTGCTCAAAAATCCGTTAGCATAGTAGCGTATTAGTTTATCTAATATGTTAAGTTTAACTATTATTAACTAGAGGATCTCTTCATGAAGAAACTTATCGCAGTTGCGGTGCTTTCTGCATGTGGCTCGTTAGCTCATGCAAACACCAATATTCCAAACTACAATACAGACACCCATCTTTACGAATTCACGCAAACCTATGATTTAGTTGTGCCAAAAGGCTCGCAAGGACAAACCAATTTATGGGTTCCATTGCCATTTAATGGGGAATACCAACAGGTGAAATCAATTCACTTTGAAGGTAATTACATGAATGCCTATGTAACAGAAAACAATAAATACGGTGCGAAAACCTTGTTTGCCACTTGGGATAAAGATGCACAAAAACGTGATTTAAAAGTCACTATGGTCATTGAAACAAAAGACCGTGAGCCAATGGTGAAAGGTGCTTTAGAGAATTATACTCCGCCAAAAGATATTCAGTATTCCGTGGATGTACAAGAGTACTTAAAAGCTACTCAACACATTAAAACTGATGGCATAGTGAAAGAATTTGCTGACAAAATCGTAGGTAAAGAAACGAATCCATTGAAAAAAGCAGAACTTATTCACCATTGGATCGTAAAAAATATGGAACGTGATAATTCTGTATTAGGTTGTGGCGACGGCGATGTAGAAAAAATTCTTACCACTGGCGTATTAAAAGGTAAATGTACCGATATTAATTCTGTATTTGTGGCACTTGCTCGTGCGGCAGGCATCCCAGCTCGTGAAATTTTTGGTATTCGCTTAGGTGCGGCAGAGAAAATGGGCAAATATTCCAAAGGTGCTTTCGGTAGTGCGAATGAACATGGAATCGCAAACGTAAGTGGTGGCCAACACTGTCGAGCTGAATTCTACCTTGCAGGGTTTGGATGGGTACCAGTTGATTCCGCAGACGTTGCCAAAATGCGCTTAGCAGAGAAAAAATCTGTTGAAGATAAAGATACACAAGCCGTAGCAAAATATTTGTTTGGTAACTGGGAAGCAAACTGGGTCGGATTTAATCATGCTCGTGACTTCGATTTATATCCACAACCAGAACTGGCTCCAATCAATAACTTCGGCTATCCATATGCAGAAGTAGGTGGCGATCCGTTAAATTCCTTTGATCCAAAAGAATTTAAATATGACTACGTCTCTAAAAAACTCTAATAAATCCTTTTGGGTTGCCATAGCCACCGCACTTAGCGCCGCGGTGGCATCAACTTTGTGCTGCATCGCACCATTAATCTATTTAGTGTTCGGCGTATCATCTACTTGGTTGATTGGCTTAGGCGAATATGATTATTTGCGTATTCCAATGCTCATTATTTCATTATGTGCCTTTGCCTATGGATTTTGGCTGTTGATGTTTTCCAAAAAAATCATTTGTAGCAAATATATTTCCCGTAAAAAACTCATCATTTTATATTGGATTGTATTTATCGTGATGATTTTTTTCTTAACCTATCCAACAATTTTGCCTTGGATTTTAGAATTAGCTAATTAGGAATAAAAATGAAGAAATTATGTATCGCACTTTTGCTTTCGTTGTTTGCAATTTCTTTCGCTCATGCGAATGAAACCAAACAAATTATGCTAAAAGTAAAAGAAATGAATTGCCAGCTTTGCGCTTACTTAGTGAATAAAGAGTTACGAAATATTGATGGCGTAATTTCAACAAAAGCATCTATTAAAGATGGTTTAGTGACGGTTGTGGAAGATCCCAAAGTCACAAACCAGCAATTATTCGATGCGATTCATAAGCTGAAATATACTGCTGAAGTCGTGAATTAAACGCTAAATATCTAACAAAAAAGTGCGGTGAAAATTCACCGCACTTTTCGTTTCGAACAATCGAATTATTTAATCACGCCACATGCCATACGTGGGCCGCCACCGCCAAGTGGAGCTGGATGATCGGAGTGATTATCACCACCAGCATGGATCATAATAGAGTGACCGCGAACATCATCTAAATGTTTAAGACGTGGTGCTAAAACAGGGTTAGTCGCTGTACCATCATGTAATACAGTTAATGCAGGTAAATCACCTAAGTGTGCATCATCTTGCCATGGGTAACCGTGTTGTTTTGCACCTTTAGGATCCCAGTGACCGCCTGCGCCTAAACCAGCAGTCAATTTACCCTCTTTTTCTTTTGGCTCACAGCTTGGGTTTTCATGGATGTGGAAACCATGTAAGCCTTCGCTTAATCCTTGTAAATTAGGGGTAAACACAAGACCATAGTTAGATTCAGTAATAGTCACTGTACCCACATCTTTGTTACCATTTACTGGATCAAGTTGTTGCACTTTCACTTCAATAGAAGCACCTTTTGGTGCCATATTGTGATCATGATTATGCTCATGTGCTTGCGCAACACCAACTGAACATACCGCACTAACCGCTAGTGCTAATAAGGTTTTCATATTCATTGCAATCTCCTTTATTGCAGTAAAAACTCATGACTATTTTAGTCAATTTCGTTTAAAAAGCCGACAAGTTTTTACGAAAATTTTACATTATTTTAAACATCCACGTACAATCAATACGCCAACATTTCGAGCTTGCGCAACAGCTTTCGGTTTACTCAGTTTAATTTTTAATCCTTGAAGTTGATAACGCGACTCAAGTAAATCTGCCACTTCATAAGCCACTCGCTCAATCAACAAGAAAGGTTTACTTTCCACATAATCAATTATCACTTGGCTTACTTCAGCATAATTCAAACAATATGCAACATCATCCGTTTCCGCAGCTTGTTTACAATCCCAAGCCATTTCCAAATCAAACACAAGTTTTTGCTTAATTTGCTGTTCCCAATCATATACACCGATTTGTGCAAAAACAGTCAATTCTTCAATAAAAACACGATCCATAAGATTTCCTCTAAAATTATTGTAGGCGTATGCTATCAACTTTGGGTAGAATAACGAATAATTTTTCTTGCTGGAGTACAAAATGAGCCTTTTCGCCCTTTCTTATATGCTTTGTGCCTATCTTTTAGGCTCTATTTCCAGTGCTATTCTAATTTGTCGCGTTGCAGGCTTGCCTGATCCTCGTCAAAATGGCTCATGTACCCCAGATGTAACAAATGTATTTCGTATTGGTAATTATTGGGCTGCATTAATTGTATTAATCCTTGATCTTTTAAAGGGGATGCTCCCCGTATGGGCTGGTTATTATTTAGGTTTAACTCAATTTGAATTAGGTATGGTTGCTTTAGCTGCATGTTTAGGCCATATTTTCCCACTGTTCTTTCAATTTAAGGGAGGAAAAGGTGTACCGACTGCATTTGGTGCGATAGCACCTATTTCATGGGCTGTTGCGGGTTCAATGTTTGGAACGTGGATATTGATCTTTCTTGTTAGTCGTTATGCATCATTAAGTGCCGTACTTGCGGCATTGCTTGTGCCTTTTTATGTATGGTGGTTTAAACCTGAATTTACTTTCCCTGTTGCTTTAGTTTGTTGTTTATTGATTTATCGTCATCACGATAATATTCAACGTTTATGGCGAGGTCAGGAAGATAAAGTTTGGAGTCAACTAAAAAAGAAGTAAGAAAATAACCGCACTTTTATCTATAAATTGATGTTATTTCATTGGAGTTTCTGTGCATACTAAACATTCTGTTTCTACACGTATTGCTAAATATTTATTTATTATCCTTATTGTTTCTGGTGTTATTAGCTCACTAAGTTTAGCAATTATGAGTAGCAATAAGTATGATGCTGAAGCGATCAATATTTCAGGTTCATTGCGCATGCAAAGCTATCGGTTGCTCTATGAAATGCAATCTCAACCCTCAACAGTCGAGGCTAATTTACGGCATTATAATATTAGTCTCCATTCATCTGCATTATTAGAAATTCAACGTCAATTTTTTACTCCAGATGCAGTCAAACAATCCTACCATACCATTTTACAGCGTTGGGCATTAATGGAAAAATATGCCCAACAGAAAAATGTAAAAAGTTATAGCGAACAATTAACGGATTATGTCGCAGATGTTGATCGTTTTGTGTTTGAATTACAGCGTTTTAGTGAGCAAAAATGGATCCTTGGCGTATTTGTACTTTGTTTGGCTATGTTATTAATTTTGGTCATGGTTTCCTATTTGATTTGGTACACTCATCGTGAGGTAGTGAAACCTTTAGAGCTAATGACAAAAGCAAGTATGCAAGTGCAGATGCGTCAGTTTAATCATATTTCATTAGATACAACAAAACAGAATGAATTGGGCACATTGGCACATGTTTTTACACAAATGTCGATGGAATTAGGTCAACTTTATTCTCGTTTAGAAGATGCCGTAAATGAAAAAACACAAAAATTACGCCAAACCAACCGCTCTTTGACAAACCTTTATCAAAGTTCACAGATTCTTAATGCGAATTCCATTAATGATAAAATTTTAAGCCAAGTATTAGATCTCATACGTGTGAGTGAGCATTTGCAATATATTAAAATAGAAGTTATGGGGGCGGAGCATTGGAATATTGCTTTTGGAGAGCAGGATTCTCATCGGGCTTTACAACTTGAAGTGCTATCGGTAGATAATGAAGATTTAGGTGTACTTTCTTGGCAATCAGGATTGCCTTGTCCCGACCCTAGAATGATGCAGAATTTGGCACAAATGCTTGCACGAGCTTTGTACTTCCATAAAAGTTTGCGTCAGCAAGAACAGCTTTTGTTGATGGAAGAACGTTCTATTATTGCAAGAGAACTGCATGATTCTTTAGCTCAAGTATTATCGTTTCTGCAAATTCAACTTACGTTGCTTAAACATAATTTAAGGAAAGAAGAACCACACGCAAGAGAAAAAAGCTTGGGGATTATTGCTGATTTTGAACAAGCACTTTCAGGTGGTTATGCACAATTGCGTGAACTTTTAGCAACATTCCGATTAACGATTCAAGAAGCTAACTTACAACTGGCTTTGGAGCAAGTGATTGATTCTTTACGTGCTCAAACTAGTATGAAAATGAGTGTGAATAGTCATTTGCCTTCACAAAGTTTAAATCCTCAGCAGTTAGTACATGTGTTGCAAATCGTACGTGAAGCAACAACAAATGCGATAAAACATTCTAAAGGTTCTGCCATTGAAATTCATGCCCTGATTAACCCTGAGGGGGAGTATGAAATTTCTGTGCTAGATAATGGCATCGGTATTCTTAATCTTGAAGAGCCCGAAGGACATTATGGTTTGAATATTATGACAGAACGTTGTCGTCAATTGAATGCAGAATTAGATATTCGACGTCGAGAAGAGGGGGGGACTCAGGTAAAAATTACTTTACCTCATACCCTAGTTTAAACGTAGAGTGAATTTAAAAATTCATACACTTTTGATAATTCATGCACGAGTAGCAAAGCATAAGTGCATCCTAAAATGGTATTTTAAATGCAAAATTTACAACCTTTTCATACTTTTCATATTTCTGTTCAAGCCCATGAAATTATTGATGCGCATAGTGTGGCACAATTGCAAGAAGCTTGGGATCATGCAAAAGCAATGAATCTCCCCATACTTTTCCTTGGTCAAGGAAGCAATATGCTATTTTTAGCAGACTTCAGTGGTATTGTTGTGCTTAATCGATTAATGGGGATTACACATACACAAGATACTGACTTTCATTATCTTCATGTAAATGGTGGCGAAAATTGGCATCATTTGGTGGAATGGAGTGTAAATGAAGGTATCTATGGTTTGGAAAATCTTGCACTCATTCCAGGTTGCGCAGGCTCAGCACCGATCCAAAATATTGGTGCTTATGGCGTAGAATTTAAAGATATATGCCATTATGTAGAGGTGTTAAATTTAAGTACTCATGAAATATTTCGATTAACAGTTGAAGAATGTGAATTCGGTTATCGAGACAGTATCTTTAAACACCATTATCAGTCTGGCTATGTGATCACTGCGATAGGATTGAAATTAAACAAAAACTGGCAGCCAGTGCTAAAATATGGCTCTTTAACTGAGTTTGATTCTCTGAAAGTTACGGCAAAACAAATTTTTGATGAAATATGTCAAATTCGTCAAAGTAAATTGCCTAACCCAGATGAATTTGGTAATGCAGGAAGTTTCTTTAAAAATCCCGTAGTGAGTGCAGAGCATTTTGCGGAAATCAAAAAATATCACGAAAATTTACCGCACTTTCCACAACCTGATGGCTCAGTCAAACTTGCTGCTGGATGGTTAATCGATCAATGTCAATTAAAAGGTTATCAAATTGGTGGAGCAGCAGTACATGAAAAACAAGCACTGGTGTTGATTAATAAGGGCGGAGCTACTGGTGAAGATGTGGCAAATCTAGCTCGTCATGTGCGTCATACTGTGGAAATTAAATTTGGTGTATGTTTACAGCCAGAAGTCCGTTTTATAGGTGCTGAAGGGGAGGTTGATTCTGTTTCAGTAATTCGTTAACAATCATTAATTTTATTTCAAGACATATTAATCAAATCAGGAACATTATGCGTAACTACATTAAAATTGGTGTGGCAGGCCCTGTTGGAGCGGGCAAAACGGCCTTAATTGAAAAACTCACTCGCGAAATGGCGAGTAAATATAGCGTGGCAGTAATTACTAACGATATTTACACCCAAGAAGATGCGGAATTTTTAACGAAAAATAGTTTACTTCCGCCAGAGAGAATTATGGGCGTAGAGACAGGTGGTTGCCCACATACGGCAATTCGTGAAGATGCCTCAATGAATTTAGAAGCGGTCGATGAAATGGTGGCGCGTTTTCCTGATGTGGAAATTGTCTTTATCGAATCAGGCGGTGATAACTTATCGGCAACTTTTAGCCCTGATTTAGCAGACGTGACAATTTTCGTGATTGACGTGGCACAAGGTGAAAAAATTCCTCGCAAAGGTGGACCAGGTATCACTCGTTCAGATTTGTTAGTCATTAATAAAACAGATCTTGCACCATTTGTTGGCGCGGATTTAAGCATTATGGAGCGCGATGCTCGCCGTATGCGTAACGGTCAACCATTTATCTTTACCAACTTGATGAAGAAAGAAAATTTAGATGGCGTGATTGGTTGGATTGAAAAATATGCGTTGTTGAAGAACGTAGAAGAACCTAAGGCATTAGTAAGATAAAGAATCATCCCCTCTCCTTTAAAGAGGGGAGTTTTTTACAAATTGAAAAGATTATGAATAGTACCCTCAAACTTTCAACCAAACTTTCCTCAAACGGCAAAACTCAACTTAATGAATACTTTGTGACGCCACCTTTTAAAGTAATGACGTTATCTGCTTATGCCGATTCTTGGGAAAATGGACTTAGCGCAATGCAAATGTCTTCTTCGCCAGGGTTATTAGCAGGGGATCGAGTTGATATTCAAATAACGCTCGAAAAATCTACCGCACTTTCTTTAAATACGCAGGCATTTACTCGAGTTCAGGCAATGAATGAGGATGATTTTGCCGAGCAAAATACATTGATTCAACTTGCCGAGAAAAGTCGTTTATTTTATTTACCTCATCCGTTGGTTTTGCATAAGAATTCTGCTCTTAAGCAAAAAACGTTAATCAATATTCAACCTGAGAGTACGCTAATTTATGGTGAAATTGTAGCTATTGGGAGAGTGGCAAATGATGAACGTTTTGAATTTCGCCAATTTTCTTCTCATTTAAAAGTTCAGCTTGTGCAAGAAAATGGGAAAGTTAAACCGCTGATGTTAGATTGTATTCAGTGGTTACCGGCTAAAATGAATTTAACAGCGTTAAGCCAAATGGAAGGTTTTTCACATCAGGGATCATTGGTTTACATTAACTTACAAAAAATATCTAGAGAAATTAAGCAGATAGTACAACAGCTTCAACAGCAAGAAACGGATAAATCCTTACTTCTTGGTATATCTCAGTTGAATGAAGGTGGGGTGATAGTGCGTGTGTTAGGGCATAGGGCAGAGCAAATTCAGAAACTGTTTGAGAAAATTGGTGAGCATTTAAAAGCTGCGTAAGATTGATAGAAAACTTATTTTCCCCTAAAAAAACTAATCCGAAAAATGAAAATATGTCTTGAGAGCATTTCTTGAAAATGTGATCTTGGTCAAGTTTTTTCTCCTTAAAATTTCTATAATGGCGTCAAATTAACTAACCAGAAAAGGTGATTCAAATGACTCAATTTAGAAAAGAAGTAGATTTACTCGGCGAACGTGATGTACCAGCAGAAGCGTACTGGGGTATTCATACATTAAGAGCGGTAGAAAATTTCAATATTTCTAACGTAACTATTTCTGACGTGCCTGAGTTTGTACGTGGCATGGTAATGGTGAAAAAAGCAACTGCTTTAGCCAATGGTGAACTAGGTGCAATTCCAAGTGATATTGCAAAAGCGATAGTGGCTGCTTGTGATGAAATTCTTACCACTGGAAAATGCTTGGATCAATTCCCATCAGACGTATATCAAGGTGGTGCAGGTACTTCTGTCAATATGAATACCAATGAAGTGGTTGCTAACCTTGCGCTCGAAAAAATTGGTCATAAAAAAGGCGAATATAACGTGATTAACCCGATGGACCACGTTAATGCAAGCCAATCAACCAATGATGCGTATCCTACTGGTTTCCGTATTGCAGTGTATAACAGTATCTTAAAATTGATAGATAAAATTCAATATTTACACGACGGTTTTGATAATAAAGCAAAAGAGTTTGCGAACATCTTAAAAATGGGTCGTACTCAATTGCAAGATGCTGTGCCAATGACTGTTGGTCAAGAATTCAAAGCTTTCGCGGTATTACTTGAAGAAGAAGTGCGTAACTTAAAACGTACAGCAAGTTTACTCCTTGAAGTAAATCTTGGTGCAACAGCGATCGGTACAGGTTTAAATACGCCACAAGGCTATACAGAACTAGTTGTAAAACACCTTGCTGAGGTAACCGGATTAGCTTGCGTACCGGCAGAAAACTTAATCGAAGCAACATCTGACTGTGGTGCTTATGTAATGGTTCACGGAGCATTAAAACGTACCGCAGTGAAACTTTCTAAAGTATGTAATGACTTACGTTTACTTTCTTCTGGCCCACGAGCTGGTATTAAAGAAATTAACTTACCTGAATTACAAGCGGGCTCTTCTATCATGCCAGCAAAAGTAAACCCAGTTGTTCCTGAAGTGGTGAACCAAGTATGCTTTAAAGTAATTGGTAACGATACCACTGTGACCTTCGCATCTGAAGCAGGTCAATTACAATTAAACGTAATGGAACCAGTGATTGGTCAAGCAATGTTCGAATCTATTGATATCTTAACGAATGCTTGTGTGAACTTACGCGATAAATGTGTGGATGGCATCACTGTAAACAAAGAAATTTGTGAAAACTACGTGTTTAATTCAATCGGTATCGTGACTTACTTAAATCCATTTATCGGTCACCACAACGGAGACTTAGTGGGTAAAATCTGTGCGCAAACAGGCAAAGGCGTACGTGAAGTTGTGTTAGAAAAAGGTTTATTAACAGAAGAACAATTAGATGACATTCTTTCTGTAGAAAACTTAATGAACCCAACTTACAAAGCAAAATTAAATAAATAATCTTGAACTAAATCATCTGGCATTTAAGTCATTAAAGCTCGGTGATTAGCAAATATGATAAAGGGAACTTAACGTTCCCTTATTTTTTAAAAATATAACCTAAAGAATCATTTTCACCAATTTATCCGCTCTAATTCGTGCAAATTTTTTCAAAAGTTTTTGCACTGGTTCTGGGTATTGATTCAATTCTTCTAATTCAGTGTAATGTTTTAATACTTTTGTATGTTGGCGAATTTGGTTTTGCTCTTTTTCCACTTGGGCTAAAAGCTGTTGTTGTGGATCATAAATTAATAAGCCATTTTCTGCATCCAAACGCCATGCTCGAGGGTTAAGATTATTGCCCGTCAGTAAAATATAACGATCATCTACCCATACACCTTTTAAGTGGTAGGTATTATCGCCATCACGCCACAAACGCACCACAAGTTGACCATTTTCAATTTGAGTCTCAAATTTTTCACAGAAACGGCGAAGATTACTTTCATAAAGATAAGGTAACGCCCCCGCCATTTTGAATGGTTGTTCTGGTGGAATATAAAAATCGTTTGCGACTTTATCGCCAACAATAATTTCTACTCGTTTACCGTTTTCCAATAACGTTGCTATTTTATGTTGCAATGTGCGTGGGAAATTAAAGTATGGCGTACAAATCACCAATTTTTCTTGTACTTGCAAGAATAAATCTTCAATCACTTGATTTAATTCGTTGTCCGATGCGCCTAAGCCAAACAGCGGCGATACGCTTAAAACATTCGGTAATTTCACCGCACTTTTTAATGAATATTCACCATTTTGCGCAAGGTCTTTACGATAAGCGCGAATATTGCCGCGGATCTCTTTGGTGCGAGGGCGGTTGGTCACATCAAGTGGATAAACTGCACTGAAATCTAACAAGTAATCATTGATGAAATTCACCATTGAATCAGCTAATTCTGAATGAGTGATTTTTTGATAGCGGTCGTAACGATATTTTTCAAATTGATGAAGATAGACATTATTAATGCTTGCACCGCTATACAGCACCGTATCATCAAATATAAAGCCTTTAACGTGCAATACACCAAAAACTTCTCGCGTGTTAATTGGCACGCCAAAGAACATATTCGGATCATCAGGTAGCTGATAAGTTTGGCGTTGTTCGCAATACCAATCTGCATTGGTGGCAGATTTTTCCGCACCTAATAAATTGCGTTGTGCGCGATGCCAATCTATGAGAATTTTTACATCCAAGTGTGGATTTTCTTGCTTCACGCGATAAATTTCATCAAGGATTTCCTGCCCCGCTTCATCTTTTTGCCAATAAAGTGCGGTGACATAAATACGTTTTTTGGCGTTTCTGATTAATTCAATAATTTGAGTTTTAAATTCAGCCGGGCTACCCAAAAATTCAATTTGCTCAGCTTGCAAGGCAAGGAATGGCAAATTATTTAAATTTTGTTCAGCTCGTTTTGTTTTATTGATTAACATAATCCATCTCGTGATTAAAGACTAGTGCGTTAGTTTACAATATTTCACGCGCTTATTAATAGAAAAAAGGCTTTTTTTCGTTATAATGCTCACAAATTTTAGCATTTTCTGGCTAAAAAATATTCATTTTTATTCAGGGAAACCCTATGAACGACAAACGCAAACCGTCTTTTCAATCCGCCGGCAGATCCTTTCAAGAACGCTCAGTAGGTGAAAAATACAGAGAAAAACCAACTCAAAATCGACCGCACTCTAATGATAAATTTAATGGAAATAGAAACGAAAAATCTCGTTTTTCTCGTGATAAACAAGAAGTGAAAGAAACTAAAATTACGCAACTCTCTTTATCTCGTGCGCCATCAAATAAAAATGCAGAACAACCTAAGGTTCAAGTGACGATAAAAAGTACGGGTACGGTTTATAAAACAAAAGAAAAGAAAACTGGCGCGCTTTCTCCTCGTGCGCCTGAAAAAATTAAGAAAAACCGTGCGGAAGAAATGAAGGTTTACGGTGAAAATGCCTGTTTAGCTTTATTTGCAGAACGCCCTGGAAGTATTGTTCGATTGTGGGCAACCGTACAAATGTCACACAAAATTGGCGAGGTATTGAGTTATTTAGCCGAAAACAAGAAGGCTTATCATGTTGTAGATAGCGAAGAATTAGCTCGAGTGAGTGGAACCGAACATCATGGTGGCATTTGCTTATTGGTGAAGAAACCGCGTGCTTTCACGTTGCAAGGGTATTTGGATATTCCTCGTGAAGAGGATTGTTTAGTGCTATTAGACAACGTGAATAATGCACAAAATATTGGTGGGGTATTGCGTACTTGTGCTTATTTTGGCGTGAAAAATATTGTCGCCGATAATGTGGAAAATCTATATTCGGCAGCCTCAATGCGCGTAGCAGAAGGTGGTGCGGAATATATTCGTGTGTTAGAAACGGATTATATTGATTCAGCTTTAATGCAATTACGTAAATCAGGCTATCAAATTATTCACGTATCGCACAATAAACAAGGCGAACCGTTGGATAAAGTGCGGTTAAAAAATAAAGTGGTTTTTGTGCTAAGTGAAAGTTCTACGGAAAGTTTAGCGACTCCAGAAGACACACAAGTGCGTTTAACGCTTGCAAGTCCAATTAAATCGGGCTTAAACATTGCAGTGAATGCGGGTGTATTGTTAGCAAAGTGGTATTTTAGATAGTGTATGATTGAAGGGGAAAATGATTTCCCCTTTAAAATTTCAAATAAAAGTCTTTAGTCAATTCAATAAACGCTTCAGTGTATTGATTATCCGCATCATAAATCACCAATTGATCTTGCATTAAAACTTCTGGCTGTTTGGCAAAGGTAAGTAGCATTCTTTGGGGCGTTTTTCCCACTTTAGTAATGATATTCGTCTGTTTGATGCAAAAAAGTGCGGTGGATTTTATGAGCGTTTTCCCCGCATCATAAGGTAAGACAAAACTTATTTTCCCATTTTCCGCTAAGTGCATTGCTGCCCATTCTAACCAATTTAAGTGGCTTTGCTTGGTATAACGAGCCAATTCTCTTTCTTCATTTTTGCAAGCTATGCCTTGTTCAAAATAAGGTGGATTTGCCACAATTAAATCAAAGGTTTGTTCAGTGGTTTGTAAAAAATGTTGTATATCCGTTTGAATAAGTTGAATACGATTTTTCCACACAGAATCATTGATGTTTTCTTGTGCTTGTTTTGCTGCAATGGGATCCAACTCAACCGCTTGAATTTGGCAGTTTTCTTTTGTTCGTTGTGCCAACATTAAAGCCAATAATCCAGTGCCACTGCCCATATCTAAAATATTTTTACAATGTTTTACATCAGCCCAAGCACCTAACAAAATGCCATCAGTGCCGACTTTCATGGCACAAGAATCTTGATTGATATGGAATTGTTTAAAGGTAAATCCGCTCATAAATTTTTCGTAAATTGACCGCACTTTTAGGTGCTTTTCGGGTATAATTCGCGCCAATTTTAACAAAGAACCGCACAATAATGAATTTATCCCAATTTGAACAATTTGATCTTTCTCCTGAGCTTTTAAAGGCGCTTGAGAAAAAAGGTTATTCCCGCCCAACAGCTATTCAAATGGAAGCCATTCCTGCTGCAATGGAAGAGCGTGATGTATTAGGCTCTGCACCAACGGGAACAGGGAAAACGGCTGCTTTTTTATTACCTGCGCTACAACATTTATTGGATTATCCGCGTCGTAAACCAGGCCCACCGCGTATTTTGGTATTAACGCCAACACGTGAATTGGCAATGCAAGTGGCAGAACAATCGGAAGAATTAGCGCAGTTCACTCATTTAAATATTGCAACAATTACAGGTGGCGTGGCGTATCAAAATCACGGTGATGTGTTCAATACCAATCAGGATTTGGTGGTGGCCACGCCTGGTCGTTTATTGCAATATATTAAGGAAGAAAATTTTGATTGCCGTTCCGTTGAAATGCTGATTTTTGATGAAGCCGATAGAATGTTACAAATGGGGTTTGGGCAAGATGCGGAAAAAATCGCGGCTGAAACCCGTTGGAGAAAACAAACCTTGTTGTTTTCTGCAACCTTGGAAGGGGAGTTATTGGTCGATTTCGCAGAGCGTTTGTTGAATGATCCCATTAAGGTGGATGCCGAACCAAGCCGTCGAGAAAGAAAAAAAATCAATCAATGGTATTACCACGCAGACAGCAATGAACACAAAATCAAATTGCTCGCGCGTTTTATTGAAACTGAAGAAGTGACGCGTGGAATTGTGTTTGTTCGTCGTCGTGAAGATGCGCGTGAACTTTCTGAAACATTGCGTAAACGAGGTATTCGTTCTGCGTATTTAGAAGGTGAAATGGCACAAACTCAACGTAACAATGCGATTGATAAATTGAAATCAGGTATTGTGACGGTATTGGTTGCAACGGATGTGGCTGCGCGTGGTATTGATATTGATGATGTAAGCCATGTTATGAATTTTGATTTGCCGTATAGTGCGGATACTTATTTGCATCGAATTGGACGAACAGCTCGAGCAGGCAAAAAGGGCACAGCGGTCTCTTTTGTCGAAGCCCATGATTACAAGTTACTGGGTAAAATCAAACGCTATACTGAGGAAATTTTAAAGGCGCGCATTTTAGAAGGTTTAGAACCTCGCACTAAGCCACCAAAAGATGGCGAAGTGAAATCTGTAAGCAAAAAACAAAAGGCACGTATTAAAGAAAAACGTGAAGAAAAGAAAAAAACAGAGACGAAGAAAAAAGTGAAATTACGTCATAAGGATACGAAAAATATCGGAAAACGACGTAAGCCGAGTAATCCTATATTTTATCAATGATGTTTTTATTAAAATGGCGTATGTTTATTCACATCACATACGCCTTATTTTTTAATTGTGTTTTATTTTAAGAAAAATTGTCCTTTGGCTAATTTGTAGATGGTCATTAATACGAGTAAGCCAATCATAAGGTTAGAGAATACAAAGGCAAAAATTGAGATACCTTGTAATACGTCGCCGTGAAAAAAGGCAATTGAGCTATTTGCCATAGACGCTAATCCGAATGAGAATCCCCATAATCCAATATTCAAGCCTTTTTCCATAATCCAAGGTAATAACCGTAATAAGAAAAAGAGTTGTAGAAAGCCATATCCCCAAAGAATTTTGACGAATGTATCAATTTCCCCTTTATTTAGAGATAAATATGCAGCAGCCCCTACAAACGCTGGAGCAAGAATGATTCCCATCGTAGCTCGAAATGGTGGTTCAAGTGATGAAATTCGTAGGTGTTGAAGCAATACGGGTTCAAAAATGATCCATGCTATTAGACCTGCACCAAAAAATAAATACCCTAAATCGTGATAGCCAAGTAAGGCAAGAGAGCTTGCACTCGTGAAGTTGGCTGCAACAGCAGGTAAATAAAAAGGTGGGCGAGTAGATTTTTGTTCAAATACACCACCTTGCCATAGCTCACTAATGCGTAAGGACGAGAAAAGTAATTGACCAATAGTGCCAAGCCAAATCATTACTTCCGCAAGCCATGGAGTCCAGCGATAAGTAATATCGCCTATAAGCATTGTGGTGATAGGAATGAGTGCAATGAAAGAAAAACGTACTGGGCAATGATATTCTGAGCGAACTTCATCACTATAATAACGAAGTTTATAGGCGTACATTAGAATAAATAGAATCCAAATTGCACTTGCTATGATGCCGACTACATCACTTATAGTACGAGCTACAGGAAAGTGATTTTCTAAGTGCAACCAAGCTAGAGATAATGCTGCCAGTCCAAGAGGAATACCGAAATAACCCGTAGGAAGCGGGAATGTTTTTGTTGAATTCATAACATAGTCCTTGTATTAATAAATTTCCTATTATATTACTTCGTATCTTAAGTAATCACTTTGCTTAGAATCTCAAATTATTGTATTTTTGATTAAATAAGTATTATTTAAATGGTACTGGTTTACCGAATATTCGTCTTTTAATTCGCCCCAATTCATTGATCACTTTTTCTAATGGGGTTGTTTTGGTTTGATTAGCATGAACGGTTTCTCTACCATCTTGTAAGCTACTCTTAAATTTACTTTCACCATTTATAATTAAATCTTGGATACAGACAGCGGGATAGAGTTGCATAACTTTATATTCTCTTTGATTTAAGAGTTTATCAAAAATAAGCGTGTCTATTGCTAGAACAAGTTGTCTATTTTGGATTTTATTCAATAAATATCGAGCACCTTTGGCTGTGATGGTATACCCGCCCATACCAGTATGTTTATACTTTAATTGAAATATATTTCGTTGACATTTTATTTTATACATACTGCCGAGCATAATTTTACCGTACAAGGTTTCTAGTTTAAGAATATCGGTATCTTTGGGGATGTAATCGATTTCAAGTAATTCTTTTGCATTTTCCCCCAAATAAATATCATCTTCAAAAATATTAATATAATCTAAATTATTTTCTAAAACGAAATTCCATAAAACGATATGGCTTAGTGCACAAGCTATCTCACCGTCACACAAAGTTGCTTTTGATGAACGATCAAAGGTGATATTGAATTTTTTAGCCGTTTCTTCAATAAGTTCAGGCGTGATAGCATCAAAAAATTCGAAAGGAATATTCTGCTTACCGAATTCTTCTGTAATATGTTTTCGGCGTTTTTGTTCAGTAGTTAAACTAATGACATAATTGTGCTGTGCTGTGCTGTGCTGTGCTGTGCTGTGCATAAAAGTTACCCAAATAAATAAAATGTGGAATGGTATAAGATAAAAAGTGCAGTGAAAAATCATAGAAATTTTCACCGCACTTCTTCATTTTAAATATTATGTGCTAAACGATACTCAACTAAATCTTCAATGGTAAGCACAGAATAACCAAATTTCTTTGCAAATTCTACAATCTCAGGGGCGCGAGCCATTGTGCCGTCATCATTCGTGATTTCACAAATCACACCTGCATGTTTAAATCCTGCTAAACGAGCTAAATCAACGGAAGCTTCAGTGTGTCCGCGGCGGGTAAGTACGCCACCATTTGCTGCACGAAGTGGAAAAACATGACCGGGACGATGTAAATCTTTTGGAACTGCGTTATCAGCAATCGCAGTTTGAATGGTTGTGACTCGGTCTGCGGCAGATACGCCTGTAGAAACACCTTTCGCGGCTTCAATCGTCACAGTGAAAGCCGTTTTGTTTACGCTATTATTGTGTTCTACCATTGGCGGTAAATCGAGTTGTTGGCAACGTTCATCGGTAATGCATAAACAAACTATACCACTTCCATAACGAATTAATTTTGCCATTTGTTCTGGCGTGATTGTTTCTGCTGGGAAAATTAAATCGCCTTCATTTTCACGATCTTCATCATCTAAAACTAATACGCCAGTTCCATTTTTGAAGGCATTAATGGCATTAATTACGCGTTCTTCAGCAGTGTTGCCGAATGGAGATAAAATTGACTGATTCATAGTAATTTCCTAATTTGAGATTTCAATTAAATACCAGAATCAGGGCTGAGAAATGCAAATAAAATGAACGATTTGGGAACCCAACTCGTTTTATTCTCTTTCATCCAGACTTTACTGTCGGCTTTGGAATTTCACCAAATCTGCTGACTTTAAAAGTGAAAATCAGGACAATTTAGCAGAGAAAATTTGCCAAAAATTGACCGTACTTTTAAACGCTCGTGGGCTTTACCACCGGTAGGGAATTTCACCCTGCCCTGAGAATGCGCGATAAGTATAACGCAAAATACCTAGGCACTAAATCAGAACGTGAAAAATATTTTCATTTAGCCTACAATAAACGCACTCAATTCTTACGCTATCAAGAGCGGATTATGTCAAAAGCAAAAGAGAAAAAAGTCGGTGTCATTTTCGGGAAATTTTATCCCGTACACACAGGCCATATAAATATGATTTATGAAGCGTTCAGTAAAGTCGATGAACTACACGTTATCGTGTGTAGTGATACGGAGCGCGATTTGAAATTGTTTTACGATAGTAAAATGAAACGTATGCCAACCGTGCAAGATCGTTTGCGTTGGATGCAACAAATTTTCAAATATCAAAAAAATCAGATTTTTATTCATCATTTGGTTGAAGACGGTATTCCGAGTTATCCAAATGGCTGGCAATCTTGGAGTGAAGCGGTTAAAACCCTATTTAATGAAAAACATTTTGAACCTTCAATCGTATTTAGTAGCGAACCTCAAGATAAAGCACCTTACGAGAAATACTTAGGTTTAGAAGTTTCGTTAGTCGATCCTGACCGCACTTTCTTTAATGTGTCCGCCACAAAAATTCGTACCACACCATTCCAATATTGGAAATTTATTCCGAAAGAAGTTCGTCCTTTCTTTGCCAAAACGGTGGCAATTTTAGGTGGAGAAAGCAGTGGTAAAAGCGTACTGGTTAATAAGTTAGCAGCTGTATTTAATACCACTTCTGCATGGGAATATGGACGTGAATTTGTATTTGAAAAGCTAGGCGGCAATGAGCAGGCCATGCAATATTCTGACTATCCGCAAATGGCTCTTGGTCATCAACGATACATTGATTACGCAGTGCGCCATGCACATAAAATTGCATTTATAGATACGGATTTCATCACCACGCAAGCGTTTTGTATTCAATACGAAGGAAAAGCTCACCCATTTTTAGACTCAATGATTAAAGAATATCCATTCGATGTCACTATTTTGCTTAAAAATAATACTGAATGGGTGGATGATGGCTTGCGCAGTTTAGGCTCACAAAAGCAACGCCAACAATTTCAACAACTACTCAAAAAACTGTTAGATAAATATAAAGTTCCTTATATAGAGATTGAATCGCCAAGTTATCTTGATCGTTATAACCAAGTTAAAGCAGTCATTGAGAAAGTGTTAAATGAAGAAGAAATCAGTGAATTGCAAAATAGTCCATTTGTTATAAAAGGAAAACATCAATGATCTTATTTGCCGGTGATCCACACGGAAGCTACGATCATATTTACCCTTTTGTGAGAGAACAGGAGAATGTCGCACTCATAATTTTAGGTGATTTACAGCTTACGACAACAGATGAGCTGGATAAACTCGCACAACATTGTGATATTTGGTTTATTCATGGAAATCATGATAGCAAAACAATTAGTGCTTTTGATGCGATTTGGGGCTCTGAATGGCAATCACGTAATTTACACAATCGCGTAGTTGATATTCAAGGTACTCGCATTGCTGGGTTAGGCGGTGTATTCCGCGGGCAAATCTGGATGCCGCCAAATCGCCCCATGTTTTTTGATCCTATTCATTATTGCCAATATAGCCCACAAGAGAAAATCTGGCGAGGCGGTGTGCCTTTGCGTCATCGCACGTCAATTTTTCCATCAGATATTGAAATCTTAGAAAACCAACAAGCGGATGTGTTGATTTGCCACGAAGCCCCTAAACCACATCCGATGGGTTTCCAAGTAATCAATGATTTGGCAATGAAGATGGGGGTTAAGCAAGTATTCCACGGGCATCATCACGAAAACTTTACTTATCGAACAAAGTATCCCTACAAAATCACGAATGTAGGTTTTCGTAGTCTTGCTGACGCAGAAGGAAATTATTTGCTACAAACGATCGACGATCGTGAAAAATAAATCTCTTCCAAAACAAAAGCCGATTCACTTGAATCGGCTTTTTTACATTCAAAGTGCGGTATTATTCCGCATTGTTTTTCGATTTAATAATGGCGTAAACCACACCTGTTGATAAAGCACCAATCGCAATTGCTCCAAGATATTTCAATGGCTCAGATACAAATGGAATGACAAATAATCCGCCGTGTGGAGCTTGTAATGTAATATTTAATCCCATTGAAATCGCACCCGCCATCGCACCACCAATCACTGAGCTAATAATGACTCGAATTGGATCTGCTGCCACAAATGGTAATGCACCTTCAGAAATAAAACATAAACCAAGAACAAATGATGCTTTACCCGCATCGCGTTGGCTAACTGTGAATTTATTGCGAGCAATCCAAGTTGCCACTGTCATACCAATTGGAGGAACCATACCTGCGGCCATTGCAGCAGCCATTGGCGTATAAACTTGGGAAGCAATCAATCCAACAGAAAAGGTGTATGCTGCTTTATTTACCGGTCCACCCATATCGATACACATCATTGCGCCGATAATTGCGCCTAAAACAATCGCATTCACTTCGCCCATTGAAGTAAGCCAATTACTTAGCTCTTTCATAATTTCAGCAACTGGTGGATTGATGAGGTAAATCATCGTCAAACCAACGATTATTGAACCTAAGAGCGGTAAAATTAAAATCGGTTTTAATGAAGTCAGGCTTGCTGGTAATCGAATAATCACATTCAGCCCTTTCACCACATAGCCCGCTAAGAAACCAGCAATAATACCGCCAAGAATCCCTGCACCTGCTTCACTTGCCAGCATCCCAGCAATCAAACCAACTGCAAGTCCTGGTCGATCCGCGATAGAAAATGCAACGTAACCGGCAAACACGGCAATCATTAACTTGAACGCCACACCACTACCGATATTCATCAACATATTGGGAAGATCCTGTAAAACTCCTGTATTTTCAATTACATTAAAACTGAACATAAAGGAAATCGCGATCAACAGCCCACCCGCAACCACTAACGGTAACATATGAGAAACGCCAGTCATTAAGTGTTTGTACACACCTTTTTTCTCACGGCTTTCTTCTTTTGATCCAGCATTATTTCCACCATCAAAAATTTTGGCTTCTTTAAATGCTTTATCAAATTCTTGCTCGGTTTTCTTCAAGGCTAATCCTGTTGAAGTGCGGTACATTGGCTTACCTTTAAATTTATCTAAAGGCACATCAATATCTGCTGCAACAAATACTAAATCAGCCGCCGCGACTTCTTCTGCAGTAATTTCATTACCAGCTCCAACTTGACCACGGGTTTCAACTTTTACATTCCAACCTTGTTTTTTCGCATAGGTTTCAATCGCTTCGGCTGACATAAACGTATGCGCAACGCCTGTCGGACAAGCAGTTACCGCAACAATATTTTTTACACTAGAAATACCCGTAAAACTCACCGCACTTTTCGGTGCAACATAATCTGCCCCATTGGCTAAGGCATTTGCCAGCGTGACTTCAGGAGAGATCATGGCGATAGCTTCGCCGATAATAAAGACTTTTTTACCGACTAACGCAGAGTTATTTGGTAATACAGAACCAAATACGAGAACAAGATCTGCTTCGGCTGGTGTTTCTACAATAGAGACATTCGCTTTTTGTGCAGCCGCTCGAAAAACTTCATGTAATAAATAGGCTTTCGCATCGCCTACATTATCTGATTGGGTTAAAAATAACTTCATACTATCCTTCAATCATCGTTATTTGTACTTTTTCTAAAATTGGGTCAAGTAAACTAAAATCACTCACACCGACGTTACTCTGAGCCACAGCAGAAGCGGATACAGCCGTAGCAAAAGCTAAGGTTTCTGCTTTCGATAAACTTTTTTCAAAACCATAAATTAAGCCTGCTACCATTGAATCCCCTGCCCCAACGGTACTCACTACATTTTCACATTTTGGTGGTTCGGCTTTGAGCACGCCTTCATTATTAATCCATAAAGAACCTTTTGCTCCCATTGAAATAATCACGTTTTCAATGCCTTCCGCTTTGAGTTGCTGTGCCGCTGCAATAATTTCTTCAAGACTATTTAATGGATGACCAATCCAAGCCTCAAGTTCTCGATGATTGGGTTTTACTAGCCAAGGTTTCGCTTTTAATCCAGCGGTAAGCGCAGCATTGCTACTATCAAGCACAACTTTTACGCCAGCTTGGTGAAGCTGATTCAACCAATCAGCAAATAATTCAGGAGATACACCGCGAGGTAAACTGCCACAAACTGCGACAATGTCATAATTTAAACAATAAGCCAAAGAATCAGTCACAAATTGTTGCCAAACTTGTGGGTTTATTTGATATCCCAAGAAATTTAAATCTGTCACATCCGCTTCAGTTTCGGTAATTTTTACATTGATACGAGTTTTGCCATCAACTCGGTGGAATTTATCTTCCAAACCATGCTTATTAAACATTTGCTCGAAATCAGCTGAATTATCCTCGCCCAAAAAACCACCTACTGCAACATCAACACCTAAATCTTTTAGTACTTTTGCAACATTAATGCCTTTCCCAGCAGGAAATAAGCCAAGGGTTTCTACGGTATTTACTTCACCAAGTTGGATACGATTTAAACGTCCGACTAAATCATAGGCGGCATTTAAGGTAATTGTTACGACGCTTGCCATACTATTCACCTAAACCCGATTCAATCACCGCACCGATTCCGTCAATAGCTTGTTGCGCTTCATCGCCCGTCGCAACAAAACGTAAACGAGTCCCTTTTACCACGCCTAATGCCACAATTTTCATCAAGCTTTTAGCACTCACTAATTGAGAATTACGATCAAGATTCTGAACCGCCACAGAGGCATTATATTTTTTCACTTCGTTTACCAATACTGCACTTGGGCGAGCGTGCAAACCGTGTTCGTTCTTAATCACAAACACGGCTTCAATAGCATTTGCTGGCAAGTTATTATCTTCGCTTACCGCTGGTGCGTGAATTTGTTCTCCCATAATCTCAATGGTATCTGGTTCAGATGGCGGCATGGCAGAAACATTCTCGCCCAAACCATCGGCAATCGCTTTGCCCAATGCTTTAATAGCTTGTTTTGCATCTTCCCCCTCTGCCACAAAACGTAAACGATGACCTTGTGTTACACCAAGCGCAACAATCTTCATCAAGCTTTTTGCACTGACGACTTCACTTTCACGAGTAAGATTTTGCACGGTAATTTTCGAAGTGAATTTTTTCACTTCATTAACCAAATTTGCACTTGGACGCGCATGTAAACCATGTTCATTACGAATCGTAAAGGTTCCCACAACGGCACCTTCTACAGATTGAGTTTCAACCTCATTCTCTGAACCCAAAAGTGCGGTTAAAATTTCTGTTGAATTACCATTGAGCAAGGTTGTTTGGACATCGTCATCTAATAAACGCGCTAAAGTTGGATTAATTTGATCACTGACGGCTGCAACAGTTATCACGCCTTTTACGGCTTTGCCATTGTGGCTAAAAATCGTTTTGGCACGACTAAATGCCAAGGCATTTTTCACATTTCCTACGACAGAATCCGTTACCCATAACCCTTTGCCAAGCGGTAATGCCGCATTATTAATCACCTCGGAAATAAAGCGATTTTCTACCGCACTTTGCACCTGTAATTGCCCCGCATTAATCGCGACTAAAGTTAATAAACTTTGGGTATCTACATCTACACTGATATTGGCAGCAGGAATTTCAAATGGCTCAATTGCCTCGCCCATTAAAATCGCACGAAATTCAGTAACATCCGTTATTTTTGCTAATTTCGCTGCGGTATCTTCATCACTCAAAACGTGAGTAAGTTGACGTAATAAGGACAAATGCTCATCAGATCGCGCCGCAATACCAATCACGACATAAGCAATATTTCCTTCTCCCCATTCTATGCCTTGAGGAAATTGAAACACTTGCACACCCGTTTTCTTTACCATCGAACGAGTATCCAAGGTGCCATGAGGAATAGCGATACCATTGCCTAAAAAGGTTGAAGTTTGCTGTTCGCGCGCTAGCATTCCTTGTAAGTAACCATTTTCCACATTGTCTGCTTGAACTAATGCGGACGCTGCCATTTCAATCGCTTGTTGTTTATCAGCTGCGTTAGTATTTAAATGAATGTTGCTTTCCGAAAGTTCTAACATTCTTGCTCCTTAATAATTTAAAAATAAAGCTGCTGGTGAAATAAATCGACCAGCAGCTTGTTGAAAAACAATTATTTAGATGTACAGGCTTTCAGCAGTGCTTCACTACCTTGCGCAATATATTCATCATTTTCACCGCGCTCTTTGCCTTTTTGCAAATCACGCATCGCATCATAAATACCTTGAGTCATGCTTTGCGAATCCACTTTTTCCCAACAATTTGCGTTCAAACGTTTAAGGTTCGCTTGCAATGCTTCCGCATGTAACACGCCGCTATAATAAGCATATACATCAGAATCATGTCCGCCTGTATAAAGTTTATCCTGAATTTGTTTCACCGGAACTAAAATACGGCCTAAATACCAGTCATTCGCACCACTTGCAAAATTATCTACAAAGAAATTTTCATTCACACGACCTTTATATGTCGCCACAGTCGCTTCATAAGCTGCTGCATAGGATTTCTGATCGATTTTATCTTTATCTAAATCAATCACTTTTTTATCGTTCCCTATAAATGGAATATAGTTGGTAACCGATGACCAAGAAGAACAACCTGCCAACATTAACGTAAAAAATAAAACAGAGATTTTTTTAAACATAGTCATACCTGATTAAAGTTAATAAAACGCCGCCATTATACTGGCTGAAGGGGATTAAAGAAAGGGCGGTAATTATTCCGCCTCTTTTACTAAAGACACCAAAATCTGATCGATTTTAAAGTTTTCCGTATCAATTACTTCAAACTTGTATTTTCCGTAAACCACAGAATCGGTTTTTTTCGGAATTTTACGTAGCATATACATCATAAAGCCACTGATGGTTTCGTAATTTTCTTCATCAGGGAAAGATTCAATATCTAACACTCGTGTCACATCTTCTAATGGCGTTGCGCCATCAATAAGCCACGAATTTTCATCACGACTAACAATATATTCTTCTTCGTTAGAAACCAATTCCCCCATGACAATACTCATGACATCATTTAGCGTAACAATACCTACTACAAGGGCATATTCATTCACAATAATCGCAAAATCTTCACCGGTAGATTTAAACAATTCCAACACTTCGTAAAGAGAAAGCGTATCAGGCACAAATAATGCTTTACGTAGTAGTTTAGGATCAGTCAGCACCACATTTTCATTCTGCAAATACATGGTTAGCAACGTATGGGATTCGACATAACCTAAGATTTTGTCGAGGCTATTGTCACAAATCACGATTTTAGAATGAGAATCACGAGAAAGCGTATCCATGACTTCTTGGCGAGAAAAAGTGCGGTCTAAATACACGATATTTTCACGGGTTGTCATGGTGGAAGTCACTGTACGCGCTTGCATATCGAAAATATTTTCGATGAGATAATGCTCTTGAGTTTTCAATACACCTGCTTCTGCACCTGCTTCTACTACAGCGAAAATATCTTCAGACGTCATGCCATCTTCACGCACAGTGGAAATACGAAATAAGCGGAAAAATACATTAGCAATCGTATCAAAAAACCATACAAGTGGCTTAAACACAAACATACTGAAATTCATGATGCCGACAACACGCAAAGCCACCATTTCCGGATAAGTAATAGCAATACGTTTTGGAATAAGATCAGCAAATAAGATAAAGAAACAAGTAACCAATACAAACGCAATTGTGGAAGCTGTTGGCTCAATCCAATCGCCCACAAAAGAGCGGCTTAAAATTTCCGCGATATAAGGACTTAGTGCGCTTTCACCAATTCCCCCTCCAAGAATTGCCACCATATTCAAACCAATTTGAACTACGGTAATAAAACGACCAGGATGCTCTTGTAATTTAAGCACTTGAAGCGCACGCACATCCCCTTCATTTGCAAGGGTTTGTAGTTTCAATTTACGCGAACCCGCCAGTGAAATTTCTGCAGAAGAAACAACCGCACTAATTAGAATTAAGGCAATAATCGCCAAAATAGTATGAAATAATTCCATAATCATTACTCAAAAATATGAAAGAAAACGACCGCACTTTGCGGCCGTTCAGGATATTACTCTTCGCTGTCAAACCAGCCACGAACAAATTGAATAGACAAGAATAAAGTAGCTAACAGGAATGCATAGAAAATCCAAGAAACGATTGGATGACTTGGCGTGTCGTCAGCAGTAATTTCTTTTATTGAGGTTGCATTGCGATATTCATCCATCATCGTAATACGCCAACCATAGTATTTAATTTGCACAAGTTTGTTGTCATTACCCAAAGCCTGCGCTTCAGCCTGTAAATTGGCCGATCCAAATTTGAAGTAAAACGGGAAACCCCAACGGGTATCTTCATTGCGATACACCATAATTTTGCCATCGTCATTTTGCGTATTGATGTAATACACATCACGTGTTGGGCCATCAGCTGGATTCGATTTTGTGATTGGGCCGTCTTTATCAACGCGTTTTACTTCTACGCCAGTAACACGTGTCACATCATAATGAGGGAACACATAATTCACCACAGAAAACATAAAACCGTGGAATAAAAAAACAACAATAAATAAGAAATATTTAAAAAACTTTCGCATACTTTTCCCTTGTCAGAACTGTGCATTTATTCTACACGAATTTTAAATAAACGCTCGAAATTTTGCGTAGTGATTCTAGCAAACTCCTCAGTAGAAACGCCCTTTAAAGTTGCCACGTATTCACATACTTCTCTCGTATAAGCCGGTTGATTTTCTTTTCCCCGATAAGGCACTGGCGCAAGATAAGGCGAATCCGTTTCTACTAATAAGCGATCCATTGGTACATAACGAATAACCTCACGAATCGCTTCAGCATTTTTAAAGGTGACAATGCCAGAACAAGAAATGTAAAAACCTAAATCCAACGCTTTTTTCGCAAACTCCATGGTTTCCGTAAAACAATGAATAACACCACCGCACTTCTCAGCATGGTGTTGGCGTAATATTGCAATAGTATCATCACCTGCAGAACGTGTATGAATAATTACAGGCTTATCTAACTGGTTTGCAATATCGATTTGGCTACCAAACACCGCTTGTTGCTCCGCTTTATTGTCCGCGCTGTAATAATAATCTAATCCAATTTCGCCAATAGCAATCACTTTTGGATCTTGTGCTAAACGCAATAAGCGTTCTGCGTCATAAGGTTCCTCTTCAAAATCCAGTGGGTGAACACCGCAAGCAAGCGAGACATTATTAAATTCACGTAAAGAGTCATAAGCCTGCTCAAAACGGCTTAATGTTACACCAATCGCGAGCAAATGCTTCACATCACGAGAGCGCGCTTTTTCCACCACATCTGCAATGTTTTTATGTAAATTTTCATAATCCAATGCATCTAAATGGCAGTGGGAGTCAACAATGAACATAATTATTTTTCCTTATGCCTAAGGCTTGAACGCCATAGACGATATATTTTCAATTTATTGCGTTTCAAATACTTCTGTGACTAATCTGGTCAAGCTATCTAATAGCATCAATTCAACATTCACACCATTAATTGTCAGCAAATCTGACCGCACTTTTTGCATAATTTTGATTGCTTGTAATAAACCAAGGGCGGTTTGCTCATCGCTGAATTGTTCTATGCCACGGCCAAGATCGGCAACTTGTCGATGACTATCAATTTCAAGTTTATGTTTTAAACAATCGGAAAGAAAAGCCAAAATCCAATCCACTTGCTGAACATAACGTTCTTTATCAAACAACGGAAGCAATTCCAATGGTGAACGTCGGCGATAGAACACCCAAAATTGACGTAAGAAGTTTTTACGCTGTTCAATAAGCCCTTGTTGTAACGTCTCTAATGCTAAAAGCGGACGCCCAAGATTCATCGCAAGTGCGGTCAAAATTTCCTGATTTTCAGCCGCACTTTCTGATTTCAACCAATCAAGAGCTATTTGTTCATTAGGCACGGACAGATTCCACACTTGGCATCGACTATAAATGGTTGCTAATAAACTTGCTGAACTATCTGTCTGAAGTAAAAAATAAGTATTTGTACGAGGCTCTTCCAATGTTTTCAATAACGCATTGGCAGCCGCTTCCGTTAAACGTTCCGCTCCTTGCACATACACCACTTTATTACCGTTTTGTTGTGCGTGCTGCGCGACAATGTCATTAATGTCGCGTACCTGATCAACGCCAATATTCTTACCGCCAATAGGGCTTAATTCATGATAATCTGGATGGCTATGGGCCTGCATTAAATGACAAGAATGGCATTGACCACAAGGCTTATCGCCTTGAGCCACACACATTATTTTCTGCGCAAGTGCATCAAATAAACGTTCTACCCCTAAACCAGAATCAGCTTTAATCAGCACAGCATGATGCCCCAAACCTTCGTCAAAGGTTTGAGCAATTTGATGATAAATTGGCATTAACCAAGGGTAAAGTGCGGTCATTTTTCGTTTGATTTCCACCAATTTTTTACCGCGCTTTCGATATCAGCTTGAACAAGTTCAATACTCGGCTCAGCATTAATCACCACTGCTTTTGGATTATCTTTTACTAACGCTAAATAGCGTGCTCGAGTGCGATGGAAAAAATCCAAATCCATTTGCTCAATACGATCTAATTCACCTCGTCCACGAGCTCGTGCTAAACCGACACTCGGTTCTATATCCAAATAAATTGTTAGATCAGGCTCAAAATCACCTAATACGGTTTCTTTCAAGGTGAGCATAAAATGCGGGTCTAATTGACGTCCACCACCTTGATATGCCTGAGATGACATATCGTGGCGATCGCCTACCACCCATTTTCCTTGCATTAAAGCAGGTTTAATTACGTTATCCACCAACTGAATACGTGCCGCATAAAGCATTAATAACTCTGCTTTCGCAGTCACGGGTTCTTCAGTTTCATGTTTAATTAGATGGCGTAATTTCTCTGCTAATGGGGTTCCACCAGGCTCGCGTGTAAATACGACGTCTTGAATACCAAGTTCATGTAAGACTCTCACAACAGACTGATGAGCGGAGCTTTTCCCCGCACCTTCCAAGCCTTCAATGACAATAAATTTTCCTTTCATATTTTCTTCCGCACTTTTATTTGGCATTTTTCTGGCTGCGATACCAACGTAAATATTCTTGTACTGCTTTATTATGTTCATTCAAATTTCGGGTAAATTTGTGTCCACCAGAACCATCTGCCACAAAATAATAAAAATCTGTTTTTTCAGGGTTCGCAACAGCCTGTAACGAGCTTTCACTTGGCATAGCAATTGGCGTTGGTGGTAATCCATCAATCACATAAGTATTATAAGGCGTTGGCATTTCTAAATCTTTTTTACGAATATTACCACTGTAATTCTCACCCATACCATAAATTACGGTTGGATCCGTTTGTAATTTCATTTTTGCTTTTAAGCGGTTGAGAAATACAGAGGCCACTTTTGCTCGTTCAGCAGCCACGCCCGTTTCTTTTTCCACGATAGAAGCCAAAATCAACATTTCATAAGGATTCGCTAAAGGTAAATCCTCGTCACGCTCGTTCCAAGCCTTATTTAACGCCTTTTTCATTCTCTCTGCTGAGCGCTTCAGTAGCTCCAAGTCTGTCGATTTAGGCGTATAGTTATAAGTATCAGGATAAAGCCAACCTTCCACATTTTTTAGTTCAAGATTTTGACCGACATCTGGCAAATCAAGTAATGTGAAAATTTCTTCGTTACTCTTATTTTTCAAGGTTTGCGCCAAGTGCGGTGCATTTTCAAGATCTTTTCGCCAATCTTTAAAGGTTTTTCCTTCAATCCATTTTACATTGAATTGCACTTCCTTACCTGAATTAAGCAAATCCAGTAAATCTTGCACAGTTTTAACATTCTCAAGAGAATAAGTCCCAGCTTTTATTTTATTTAGCTCAGGTTTCAACTTCAGCAAATAAGGTAATAATTTCCCATCATCAATTAACTTTTCTTGCTCAAAAAGTGCGGCTAATTTTGAACCTGTTGTGCCACGTTCAATAGTTAAAAGTTGATCTGCCTGCACATTTACTGGTGTTTTTACAAATTCAGTAATTTTGTAATAACCAAAATTAGCCACGCCCGCTAAAATCAAAATTAAAAGTAAAATCGCAATTAAAAATTTCTTCATAAGCTATAAGAAAGAGAAAATAAAAAACAACAAAAGGGGCAATTAAGCCCCTTTCTTTTAAACATTAAATCATTTATTAAAATATTGGATATCTGCTTTTTTACGCAATGCTTTAACCCAGTCTTTTGTTGCATCTTGCAATTGAGAATTTACTAAATGT
The DNA here is from genome assembly GCF_002998595.1 of Haemophilus sp. oral taxon 036. Lineage (NCBI taxonomy): Bacteria > Pseudomonadati > Pseudomonadota > Gammaproteobacteria > Pasteurellales > Pasteurellaceae > Haemophilus > Haemophilus sp. oral taxon 036. The sequence goes on along the minus strand of NZ_CP027235.1, from coordinate 594,834 downwards.
TCATAGGCTTTTTGTGCGTAGGCTTCTGCAGTAAGATCGCCATCTCGCATTCCTGTCACTTCTAAAATATGCCAGCCAAACTCTGTTTTAAACGGTGCAGAAATTACTCCTTGTTTACTTTGTACAACAGTTTGTGCAAACTGTGGCGCATAAGTTTCAGGGAATGCATAACCTAAACTGCCGCCATTTGCGCCGGATAAATAATCTTTTGAATATTTTAACGCTGCATCTGAGAAAGAAATTTTTCCAGCAAGAATATCTGAGCGAATTTTGGTAAGTTCTGCTTTGGCTTGTGCATCATTTAGCATCGGATTTAGTTTAAGCAAAATATGACGAACTTCATATTCTTTTCCTGTTATTTTCTGTACGGAACCTTTTTCTTTTGCTTCCTCTAACATTTTTTGTCCAAGGGCCCAAGCTTCACTACGTGCTTGTTCAACATCCACGCTTTCATGAATTGCTTTATTTCGAATTGCATCGCGGGTCATCGTTTGTAATTGGTTTTCCCAGGCTTTTTTGACATCTTTTGCGATACGTTGGCGAAATTCATTTAGTGAGGAACCTTCATTACTTAGCGCAATAGCGAACTGACCCAAGGTTAAATTGTTTGCTGCAGCAATATGATTAAGCTGTTGCTCTACAGCTGCATTTAATGCTTTAGGGTCAATTGAAGGGGCTTTCACATCTTGCATTGCTTGATGAAGCAAAATGTCATCAATGATTTTATCTAAAGCAACTTGGCGATCTCCACTTTTTCCTATATTCGCTTGAACCTGACTTTCAAGGACTGGAACGCCATTTACCATTGCTACAACACGTTCTTCGGCTTTTACAACAGAAGCTAAAACAATGGCGCTAATAGTGGCTAAAAACAATGATTTAAATGTAGATTTTTTCATTTCTGTTTTATCAAAAAGTATCAACAATGCTCTTTAGATTATCAGTTCTAAAGAAGGTTCACAAGTGACAGTAATTATTTCCCAATAATAGCAACTTCATAGCAACCATCATATTTTTCAGTGCGAACTTGTACTAATTCCTCGCGACTTGTTGGGACATTTTTTCCTACATAGTCAGCCCTAATTGGTAGTTCTCTATGTCCACGATCGATAAAAATGACTAACTCAATTTTTGCCGCTCTACCAAAATCAGTGAGTGCATCCATTGCTGCTCGAATGGTTCGACCAGTAAAAAGTACATCATCGACAAGAATTACTGTTTTGTCTTGAATATTCAAATATTGTGAGGAGCCACTGTATACAGGCATTTTATCCTCTTGATCTACTAAGGTTAGATCGTCTCGGTAAAAGGTAATATCCAGTTCCATAGATGGTAATTTATTACCACTTAATTTTTCTACTCTATGCTGCAATAATGCGGCAATTTCAGCCCCGCGGCGTTTTATTCCAACAATCACTACATTATCGAGAGATTGGTGTTTTTCAATGATTTCATGGGAAATTCGTGAAATTGTACGAGAAAAACGATCGTGATCGATAATAATTTTTTCCATCTTGCCCAGCTTAATAAAAGATTTTCTAGGGGCTAGAGTATAAAGAAAAAGTAGTTAAAAAGCGATTGTATTTACACCCTTTTTCTTATTGTTCCGTTATACTACTAAACAGATAGATTATTGATTAGGAGGCGAGACAATGCATTATTCTATTCAGGATTTTATTCAACTTATTGCTCAATTGCGTAATCCAAATGGCGGATGCCCTTGGGATTTAAAACAAAATTATGAATCCATGATTCCTTGCTTAACGGAAGAAACTTACGAAGTAATCGAAGCGATTGAGAAGAAAGACATTCCAAATTTACGCGAAGAATTAGGGGATTTATTGTTGCAAGTCGTTTTCTTCAGTCAGCTTGCTACAGAAGATAAATACTTTACTTTTGACGATGTATTGCAAGATGTTGCTGAAAAAATTGTGCGCCGTCATCCTCATGTGTTTGGTGATGCAAAAGCGGGGGACGAAACAGAAGCCCTTTCTCGTTGGAACGAAATGAAAGCCAAAGAAAAGCAAGGTAAAAATGAAGAAACCTCTATTTTAGATAATATACCTCGAGCTTTGCCTTCTCTTACGCGAGCAGCAAAATTGCAAAAACGTTGTTCAAAAGTAGGGTTTGATTGGGAGGAAATTTCACCCGTATTTGACAAAGTGCGGGAAGAGTTAGAAGAAGTTCAAACTGAAATTAACCGCACTTCGATTGAACAAAATAAAGTAGAAGAGGAAATCGGCGATTTATTGTTCGCAACTGTTAATCTTGCTCGCCACTTAAAATGTGATCCTGAAGATGCATTACGGAAAGCGAATTTAAAATTTGAACGTCGTTTCCGAGCAGTAGAGCAAGCGGTTCAACAACAAGGTAAGCAAGTTAATGATGTGCCACTTATTGAATTAGATTTGTTGTGGGATGAAGTGAAAAAACAAGAAAATTAATTGAAAAGTGCGGTAAAAATTTCTCTCATTTTTACCGCTCTTTCTTTGTTAAAGTTGCTGAATATCCAATGCCATTTGGTCTAACATTTCATAACGTTTACGATACATAGAACGTTTTTTACTTGCGATATCTTCTAATTGTTTACGTTCAATATCCAAAGGTAATTGCCAATAATTATGGCGATATTCCCCTTGATTCTCTTGCCAGAACTCATCGTAATTAAACAAAATCTTACTGCGCGCAGAAAGACGATATTTTCCTTGCGCTTTGTGCGGAATGCCCACTAACTCACATTGCCATTTTTCAGCGAGCATTTTAAACGCATAAACCAACAGAAACATTGGACGCATACCGTGCAATGCTTTCGTAGCCTGTTTTACAAGTTCTTGAGCATTGTCACTTGAAGGGCCTTGAATCGAGGCGATAAGCAATTTATTCGGGCTCAAAAAAGTGAAAGAAGCATCGTATACTCGTTCATCATGTTGATTACGAATGTTAATAGAAAAATACCCTTCAAAGGGATCGATATGGTTGATACTCAAAGATAAACGCAAATCATCAGTTAATTGCGTTAACACGATATTTTGTTGTTCCAATAATTGTTGGCAAAGCGAACGTCCCATTTTCTCTTCTGCTAAACGTAAATTCTCCGTAATCGCCGTTAAACGTTCTGAAGCAGAAAAGCGTTTATCGCAAAAAGTAGTAAGAATTGTATTTATACGATAATAATCTTGTGTAAATAAAGGCTGCCATTGAGTTTCTGTATTAAGAAAATCCACTAATTGGCTACATTGCTTTTGATACAACCATTTATAGCCATAATAACGTAATTTTTCCCGCACTTGTTTGAGAAAAGGGCGATCCTTGGAATAAGGATACATTTGAACGTAAGTGGGGAAAATAAAATTATTTTTCGTGGACATAACTCAATATTTTGTGAAATTTAATAAAATTGTCAGTCATTCTAGCGATTATCACGTCATTTGCCAAAATTCTTTTTTGTTTAAAACCTACTTTATAACTCAGATTTTGTTATAATCTTTTCCTTGAATTCCTTTTTCCCTACCCCAATATTTACCCAAATTATCAGAAAGAATTAAGAGAGATAAATTATGGCGAAGAATACCCAACGTACGATGCCCGTATTGCCGTTACGCGATGTCGTCGTTTTCCCTTACATGGTGATGCCACTTTTTGTAGGGCGTGCGAAATCAATTAATGCCCTGGAAGAGGCGATGAACGATGATAAACAACTTCTTTTGGTATCTCAAAGAGAAGCAGATTTGGAAGAGCCGACCCCTGAAGATTTATTTGATGTGGGTACCGTTGCTAATATTATTCAGTTACTAAAACTACCTGATGGCACAGTGAAAGTGCTAGTTGAAGGTCAAAGTCGCGCGAAAATTAACAGCCTTGAAGATGGCGAAAAGTGCTTTTCCGCAAAAATTACCCCTATCGAAACCACTTATGGTGATGAAAAAGAGTTAGATGTTGCGAAAAAAGCGGTACTTTCTGAATTCGAAAATTATCTCACCTTAAATAAAAAAATCCCTGCAGATGTATTAAATGCACTTCATCGTCTTGGTGATGCAGATCGTTTATCAGACACAATGGCGGCTCATTTACCGGTAAGTGTTCGTCATAAACAAAGTGTCTTGGAACTTGCTAACGTACAAGACCGACTAGAATATCTGCTTGGCATGATGGAATCAGAGGCAGACATTCTTCAAGTTGAAAAACGCATTCGCGGTCGTGTAAAGAAACAAATGGAGAAAAGCCAGCGTAACTATTATCTAAGCGAGCAAATTAAAGCCATTCGTAAAGAAATGGATGATGGTGAAAGTGAGGATACGATTGATGAAGTTGAACAACTTCGTCAAAAAGTAGAAGCTGCTGGCATGCCAGCAGATGTGCGCAATAAAGTGGAAAATGAGTTACAAAAACTCAAAATGATGTCAGCCATGTCTTCTGAAGCAACCGTTGTTCGTAGCTACATTGAATGGATGATCCAAGTGCCTTGGCATCAACGTTCTAAAGTGAAAAAAGACATTTTGAAAGCACAACAAGTATTAGATGCCGATCACTATGGTTTAGAACGAGTGAAAGAACGTATTCTTGAATATCTTGCAGTACAAGCTCGTTTAAACAAAGTGAAAGGACCAATTCTTTGTTTAGTCGGGCCTCCAGGCGTAGGTAAAACTTCTCTTGGTCAATCTATTGCTAATGCCACTGGTCGCAAATATGTACGCATGGCATTAGGCGGTGTTCGCGATGAGGCAGAAATTCGCGGTCACCGTAAAACCTATATTGGTGCATTGCCAGGTAAATTAATTCAAAAAATGGCAAAAGTGGGGGTGAAAAATCCATTATTCTTGCTTGATGAAATTGACAAAATGGCATCCGATATGCGAGGTGATCCAGCATCAGCATTGCTTGAAGTATTAGATCCCGAGCAAAACACCACCTTTAACGATCACTATTTAGAAGTGGATTATGATCTTTCTGATGTAATGTTTGTGGCAACATCAAACTCTATGAACATTCCAGGCCCATTATTGGATCGTATGGAAGTTATTCGTCTTTCTGGTTACACCGAAGATGAAAAACTTAATATCGCGATGCGTCATTTGTTAGCGAAACAAATTGAACGTAATGGTTTGAAGAAAGACGAACTTACCGTCGAAGAAAGTGCAATTTTAGATATTATCCGCTATTACACACGTGAAGCGGGTGTTCGTGGATTAGAACGTGAAATTTCAAAAATCTGCCGTAAAGCAGTGAAAAATTTATTGGTAAATCCAAAACTTAAATCTATCACGGTAAATTCAGATAATCTGCACGATTATCTTGGTGTCAAACGCTTTGAATTTGGCAAAGCCGACACACAAAACCGCATTGGTGAAGTGACAGGCCTAGCTTGGACAGAAGTGGGCGGCGATTTACTCACTATTGAAACCGCCTCCGTTGTTGGAAAAGGAAAACTCACATTTACCGGCTCGTTAGGTGATGTAATGAAAGAATCTATCCAAGCGGCAATGACGGTTGTGCGCGCACGTGCTGAAAAATTGGGTATCAATTCTGAATTCCATGAGAAACGCGATATTCACATTCACGTGCCAGATGGTGCTACACCAAAAGATGGCCCGAGTGCAGGTATTGCAATGTGTACTGCATTAGTTTCTTGTTTAACAGGTAATCCTGTACGTGCTGATGTAGCCATGACAGGTGAAATCAGTTTACGCGGAAAAGTATTACCAATCGGTGGATTAAAAGAAAAACTTCTTGCCGCACATCGTGGGGGAATTAAAACTGTATTAATTCCAAAAGAGAACGTTAAAGATCTCGAAGAAATTCCAGAAAACGTGAAACAAAATCTTGCGATTCATGCGGTGGAAACCATTGATGAAGTTCTTGGTCTTGCGTTGGAAAATCCACCTGAAGGCATTGAATTTGTCAAAATTGAAGCTAAAGCGGCAAAATCACCCCGCCGTAAAGCGACCAATAAGACAACAAGAGCGGTCAATTAATTGAATGTTTTAGGGCTTGTGAAAACAGGCCCTTTTTATCAACGTTCACTACGTCAGTTAAGATTTCATATTTACACAACGTTAATTTGTACTTTTTCTAACTGTTCTCACATTTAAAACTTGTTAATAACACCATGCTCAAACTTCCTCCACTTTCCCTTTATGTACACATTCCATGGTGCGTTCAAAAATGCCCTTATTGTGATTTTAATTCGCACGCACAAAAAGGCGATATACCAGAACAAGACTATATTCATCATCTTCTGAAAGATCTGCAGGCCGATTTACAGCGCTTTAAAGATTCTATTCAACAGCGAAAACTCCATTCAATTTTTATTGGTGGCGGTACGCCAAGTTTGTTCTCGGCAGAAAGCATTGCGTATCTCTTAAAAGAAATAAAAAAGCAGATTGATTTTGAAGATAATATTGAAATCACATTAGAAGCGAATCCCGGTACGGTAGAAGCTGAACGCTTTAAAGGTTATGTATCAGCAGGCATTACGCGAATTTCTATGGGAATACAAAGCTTTAATGATGACAAATTACAGCGTCTTGGGCGGATTCATAATGCAGCAGAGGCAAAAAGTGCGGTCAATTTAGCGAAAGTTTCTGGGCTAAAAAGTTTCAATTTAGATTTAATGCACGGTTTGCCAAACCAAACGTTGGAAGAAGCCTTAGATGATCTTCGCCAAGCTATTGAGCTATCTCCTCCTCACCTTTCTTGGTACCAGCTTACTATTGAGCCAAATACGATGTTTGCTTACCGCCCACCTAAATTGCCAGATGATGATGAGCTTTGGGATATTTTTGAACAAGGCCACCAACTGTTAACCGCGGCAGGCTACCAGCAATATGAAACATCGGCTTACGCAAAAGCGGGTTTTCAATGTAAACATAATTTGAATTATTGGCGGTTTGGGGATTATTTAGCTATTGGCTGTGGCGCACATGGGAAACTGACCTTCCCTAATGGCGAGATTACCCGCTTTTCTAAAACCAAGCACCCGAAAGGTTATTTGCGTGGCGAATATCTTTACGAAGAAAAAAACGTGCCAGAAATTGACCGCCCTTTTGAGTTTTTTATGAATCGCTTTCGTTTGTTAGAAGCGGTGCCCAAACAAGAATTTGAAGATTACACAGGTTTATCTCAAAGTGCGGTGAAAAATCAAATTGATTTTGCCATTCAACAAAACTATATTGTGGAAAACGCTGATTCTTGGCAAATCACTGAGCATGGCAAGTTATTTCTCAATGAACTATTGGAATTATTTTTAACGGAATCGTAGCTCATCCGTTAAACCTCTCATTGCTGAAAAATTACACTTGTTTATTAAATACTCTCGTAATAAAGTAACTCAATCGTTTACTTATTAGAATAAGGAAAAGAAATGAATCAATTAGAAATGAAAAAACTCGCCGCACAAGCCGCATTACAATATGTAAAAGCTGACACAATTGTTGGCGTGGGAAGCGGCTCCACGGTGAACTGCTTTATTGAGGCTTTAGGTACAATCAAAGATAAAATTCAAGGCGCAGTAGCGGCTTCAAAAGCATCAGAAGAATTATTACGTAAACAAGGTATCGAAGTATTTAATGCAAATGATGTCTCTAGCTTAGATATTTATGTGGATGGTGCAGATGAAATCAATCCACAAAAAATGATGATTAAAGGTGGTGGCGCAGCACTCACTCGTGAAAAAATCGTCGCTGCATTAGCGAAAAAATTTATTTGTATTGTGGATTCGAGTAAACAAGTGGATGTGTTAGGTTCGACCTTCCCATTACCAGTTGAAGTTATTTCAATGGCTCGTTCACAAGTAGGCAGAAAATTAGCCGCACTTGGTGGCGCACCGGAATATCGTGAAGGAGTGGTGACTGACAACGGCAATGTGATTTTAGATGTGCACAACTTTACTATTTTAAATCCAGTTGAAATGGAAAAAGAATTAAACAACGTTGCGGGTGTCGTCACTAACGGGATATTCGCGTTACGTGGCGCAGACGTTGTGATCGTCGGTACGCCTGAAGGCGCCAAAATTATTGACTAATTCATAATAAAAATTATAAGGAAGCAAACATGACAAACAAAGTCTCTCTAGACAAATCAAAAATCAAATTTGTATTATTTGAAGGTGTGCATCAAAGCGCACTTGATACGCTCCATGCGGCAGGCTATACCAATATTGATTACTATAAAAAAGCACTAGATGGTAATGAATTAAAAGAAGCCATTAAAGATGCACACTTTATCGGCTTGCGTTCTCGCACCCATTTAACGGCAGAAATGATTGAAGCTGCACCCAAATTAATCGCAGTGGGATGTTTCTGTATTGGCACCAACCAAGTGGATTTAAACGCGGCAAAAGCACGTGGAATTCCTGTATTTAATGCCCCATTCTCAAACACTCGTTCCGTCGCAGAACTTGTATTAGGCGAGATTTTATTACTTATGCGCAATGTGCCACAGGCTAATGCCGAAGTACATCGTGGCGTCTGGAATAAATCAGCGACGGGATCTCATGAAGTGCGGGGTAAAAGATTAGGAATTATTGGTTACGGCCACATTGGTTCACAATTAAGTATTATTGCGGAATCATTAGGTATGGATGTACATTTCTACGATATCGAAAATAAACTTCCGCTCGGTAATGCCAAACAGGTTCGTAGCCTTGAAGAATTACTCAGTTCTTGCGATGTGGTTTCATTACATGTGCCAGAGCTGCCATCTACCAAAAACTTAATGAACGCTGAGCGTATCGCACAATTAAAACAAGGTGCCATTTTAATCAATGCTGCGCGTGGCACAGTGGTAGATATTGATGCTCTTGCTCAAGCCTTAAAAGACGGGAAAATTCACGGTGCCGCAATTGATGTATTCCCAATTGAACCTGCGTCAATTAACGAGGAATTTGTCTCACCGTTACGCGAATTTGATAATGTTATTTTGACACCACATATCGGCGGTTCAACAGCAGAAGCACAAGAAAATATCGGTTTTGAAGTGGCAGGCAAATTTGTCAAATATTCAGACAATGGTTCAACGCTGTCTTCAGTTAACTTCCCTGAAGTATCTTTACCAGAACACGAGGGAACAAAACGCTTATTGCATATTCACGAAAATCGTCCTGGTATATTGAACAAACTGAACCAAATTTTCGTCGAGGCCAACCTCAATATTGCCGCGCAATATTTGCAAACTGACCCCAAAATTGGTTATGTTGTCGTGGATGTAGAAACGAATGATGCATCGCCATTACTGACAAAATTGAAGGAAATCGATGGCACAATTCGTGCGCGGGTACTTTATTAGTTAGAAAATAACCCAACTTATAAGATAAGTTGGGTTATTTGTAGAGTATGAAAATTTTACTCGCTAGATTAATTAAAGGAGATCCTAGATTTTAGGATGGCTTCAATTTAATTAAAAATTGTCTAGTTTTCCTAATTTCTTTCATAAGGTGCATCTGTTAAGGTCTTTAAAAAAGATTCTAGTGCATCAATTTCTGTATCAGTTAATGGTTTTCCTTTAAGCGCGTCGTGGCTTACAGTTGGTGCATATTCGGGCAAATCCCAGGGCTTACCGGTTTCTGGATTAATTTTTCGTGCAGGGTTATTGTAGCTATCTAAGAATAATAATACGGTGTGAAGTTCTTTAAAGACTCCATTGTGCATGTAAGGAGCAGTAACTGCGACATTACGGAGTGTGGGCACTTTGAATTTTCCTTTTTGTTTTTCATCCCCTTTTACCATTGGATTATCAAGCAAGCCATTATCAATCCAGTTATTGTCTAATTTATTATGTGCAATTAAGGTTTCATTCTTAGGAACACCAAGATTGAAATAACGATAGTTTGTGAAAGTTTCTTCTTCGTGATCGTCTGTCTGTAATTGATGACAATTACTGCAATTTGTTTTTTCTTTATCAAAAAATAATGCTTTTCCTAAAGATTCTTGTTCTGTGAGGGTATCCTTTCCAGCTAAAGTGCGGTCGTATTTTGAGCTGAATTGGTTAAATAAATCTAAATGTTCAAAAGTAGCTAATGCTTGTTCCATAATGGCATATATTTTCTGATTATCTTTCCATATTTCGGCACCGAAATATTTTGTAATGTAATCTTTCACGGCTTGATTTTCTTCAATACGTTTTACTACATCTGCTTTATCTTTCATGCCCATTTCTACAGGGTTTAATGGCGGACCTCCAGCTTGTTCTGCAAGATCTTTTGCTCTACCATCCCAGAATTGTCCGCCCACATAATCTTTAATTTTTTCATCAAAATGGAAGCTAGGTGAATACTTAGCATAAAGTGCAGTTGGCGTGTTACGGTTACCAAATTTTGTTGGATCATCTCCTTGAGAGACCATATGAGCGATGTCATTTTGACGCAAGTCAGCAAAGGCTGCTGCTGGCATATGGCAAGTGGAGCAGGATTGGGTCTTATTATGAGAGAGGGATTTATCAAAAAAGAAAACTTCTCCAAGACCGAGTAAAATAGGATCGATTTTTTTTCCCTGTGCTAGACATAGAGTAGGGAGAATTAACATAAGAAGTAATAATTTTTTCATTTAGACTCCAATAAAAAATAGGTAAAAACAAACCGCACTTTGGGTTTTATTCTATATGTTCACTCAAGAATCCACCGCTTTGGTGAGCCCATAGTTTTGCATATAGTCCATTTTGTTCCAGTAATTCAGCATGGGTACCTTGTTCAACAATTTGTCCTTTATCAAGCACAATCAGACGATCCATCGCTGCGATAGTGGATAAACGATGGGCAATGGCAATCACTGTTTTATTTTCCATCATTTTATCGAGACTTTCTTGTATTGCCACTTCCACTTCCGAATCCAGCGCGCTTGTGGCTTCATCTAACAATAGAATTGGTGCATCTTTTAACATGACACGAGCAATAGCAATGCGCTGACGCTGACCACCTGAAAGTTTGACACCGCGTTCACCCACATGGGCATCATAGCCTTTTCTGCCTTGAGCATCAGTGAGGAATGGAATGAAATCAGCGGCTTCTGCTCGTTCAGCTGCTAAAATCATCTCTTCATCTGTGGCATTAGGGCGTCCATAAATAATATTGTCACGAACAGAGCGATGTAGCAGCGAAGTGTCTTGAGTCACTAAACCAATTTGGCGGCGTAGGCTTTCTTGTTGCACATCTAGTACATTTTGCCCATCAATGGTAATCGCGCCTTGTTGTGCTTCATAGAAACGCAGCAATAAGTTCACAATTGTAGATTTTCCTGCACCAGAACGACCGATCAATCCCACTTTTTCACCTGGTTTGATGGTGAGATTGAAATGATTGAGTAATGGTTTTGTCGGATCGTAAGCAAAGGTAATATCGTTAAATTTAATTTCCCCTTGTTTCACTTGTAACGGCGATGCTTGAGGTTTATCCACAATAGTGTGAGGTTTAGTTAAAGTATTCATTCCGTCGTTTACGGTTCCGATATTCTCAAACAAACGGGCAGATTCCCACATAATCCAGCGAGACAGCCCATTTACGCGTAATGCCATTGCCGTTGCCGTTGCTATTGCACCCACGCCAACTTGACCATTTTTCCATAAAATAATGCCGAGTACGGCTGTGCTCAGTGTAAGTAAAATATTAGCTGAATAGGTGAGCGTGTCCAGTGATGTGGCTAAGCGCATTTGGGCGTGTACCGTCACCATAAAATCTTCCATAGAACGTTTGGCATAAGCGGCCTCACGCGAACCATGAGAGAATAATTTTACTGTGGCAATATTGGAATAAGCATCTGTAATGCGTCCTGTCATTAAAGAACGAGCATCAGCTTGTCGTTGTGCAGTTTTTGATAATTTAGGAATGAGGGTTCGTAGGATAAAAATAAAAATCGTAATCCAAGCAATAAATGGCAGTAAGAACCAAGAATCTAATGCTGCGAGAACTAATCCTGATGTAATAAAATATACGATGACATATACAAGCATATCCGCAAGTGTGAGCACTGTATCACGAACAGCAAGTGCGGTTTGCATTACTTTGGCAGACACTCTGCCGGCAAATTCATCTTGATAAAAACTCAAACTTTGTCCAAGCATTAAACGATGGAAATTCCAACGTAATCGCATTGGAAATACGCCTTGTAAGGTTTGTAAACGTACGGTAGAGGCTAAAAATCCCCACACAATACTAACAAGTAATAGGGCAGCCATGCCAATTAATAAATGGCCTTTTTCTTGCCATAATGTCTCAGGCGTAAATGTCCCTAACCAATCTACAAGCGTTCCCATAAATTGGAATAATACGGCTTCCATTACACCGGTACCAACCGTTAGTACTGTCAGTAAGAGAATCCAGCCTTTCATTCCTTCAATGCTAGACCAAATAAAACGCAATAAGCCTTTTTTAGGTGTTGTTGGATTACCTTCTGGATAAGGATTTAAACGGTTTTCAAACCACGAAAAAATTTTGTTAAACATATCTTTTCCTTAAAAAGAAAAGGCAACAGATGTTGCCTTTCAAAAAAACTTGGCGATTATAGCGCAAAAATTCTCCAATTTATAGGCTGGCAGATTTTCTGTATTGGCTTGGCGAAATTTGGTAGTAATTCTTGAAGGCTTTACTAAAATGCGCTTCCGATTGATATCCTACCTCTAAAGCAATGGCAAGCACAGATTGTTGGGATTGCTTTAATAAAAACGCTGCCGATTGTAACCGCACTTGAGTAATAAAACGCCCTGGCGACATACCAAGTTGTTGCTGAAAAACACGAATAAAGTTTGCACGAGACATTGCAGAAAGATCGGCTAACTGTTCAATTCGCCAATCTTCTTGAGGGTGTTGTAATATCGCACCTAGCACCGTATTTAATCGCTTGTCTTGCAACGCAAGTAGCACACCGCCTGTAATTAAGTTCTCTTGAATCGCATGGCGTAAAATATAAATTAAAAGCACATTCGAAAGTGCATCGACGACTGATTTCGTACCTGCATCGTTTTTTTGTGCTTCTTGTAGAAAAAGTTGAACCAAAGGATGAATCGGTGTATCGCATAAATTGAGATGCAAATATTCAGGCATAGAAGCTGTGAGGAGAGCATCTTGCTGATAATAAAATGCACCGCAGAACATTTTTAAATCTGGTGTGCCTTGCCCTACTTGATACAATTCAAATGCACCTTGCCAGCTTTTTTTCAATGATGCGTCCTTTATTTGGTTGGATGAATGACGCATAAAGTGCGGTTGATTTTGGGGAAGGAAAAAGATATCACCTTCCTTTAAATGAAATTGCTTTTGTTCGAGTGTAAGCCAGCATTCGCCTTGTTCAATAAGATGGAATACGCCTTTTCCTGCATCTTTTTCTTGATGGGCGACTTGCCATTCACCTTGAAATTCACAGCGAATATTAATTTCCCCACGCACTTGTGCTAAATGGGTGAGTTTATCTAAATAATCCATAATGAGATGTTAGCGATAAAAATTGAGATAAATAAGCAAGTATCATAATCCAATCTGCCTATAATTTGCCATACCAGTTCGTTATTAATTCAATATATTTAGGAGAACATTATGTTTGCAGATTGGAAAGAAGAAACATCACACGTTAAAAAATCATTTGGTGCGTTAGGTAAACAATATCCAAAAATGTTACAAGCTTACCAAGCATTAGGCGCAGCAGCGGCAGAAGGCAATGTGCTTGACGCTAAAACTCGTGAGCTTATCGCATTAGCAGTTGCTGTAACAACTCGTTGCGAAAGCTGCATTAGCGTACACGCAGAAGAAGCTGTAAAAGCTGGCGCAAGCGAAGCTGAAGTGGCTGCAGCATTAGCAATGTCTATCGCATTAAATGCAGGCGCGGCTTATACTTATTCTTTACGTGCATTGGAAGCATATAACGTACAGAAAGGTTAATTACCCGTCATTCCATAGAGTTAAGTTGATTAAAATGAGCGTTATCTTCTGGTAATGCTCATTTTTCTATTCCGGTGTAATCCAGTCGACCGTCCAGCTTCCTGTACCTTCTGGAACTAATGTTTTTGTGAGATAAGGTAAAATTTCTTTCATTTGGGTTTCTAATGTCCAAGGTGGATTAATTACTACCATACCGCCTGCCGTCATACCTCGTTGATCGCTATCAGGGCGAACGGCTAGCTCAATTTTTAGAATTTTTCTAATTCCTGTTGCTTCTAAGCCCTTAAAAATACGTTTAGTTTGTTGGCGTAATACAACGGGATACCAAATCGCATAAGTGCCAGTGGCAAAACGTTTATAGCCCTCTTCAATGGCTTTGACGATAAGATCATAATCTTCTTTTAATTCATAAGGCGGATCGATTAGCACCAAGCCACGGCGTTCTTTTGGAGGTAGCGTTGCTTTGACTTGTTGAAAGCCATCGTCACATTTTACGGTGACATTTTTGTAGTCACTAAAATTATTGCGAAGAATTGGATAATCGCTAGGATGAAGCTCTGTCAATAGTGCGCGATCTTGTGGGCGCAACAATTCCGCGGCAATTAACGGTGAGCCAGCGTAATAACGTAGTTCTTTGCCACCATAATTGAGTTTTTTGATCATTTTTACATAACGAGCAACATCTTCGGGTAAGTCTGTTTGATCCCACAAGCGTCCAATGCCTTCTTTATATTCCCCCGTTTTTTCTGATTCGTTTGAGGATAAACGATAACGACCTACACCTGAGTGCGTATCCAAATAAAAAAAGCCTTTTTCTTTGAGTTTAAGATTTTCCAAAATGAGCATTAAGACGATATGTTTCAAGACATCAGCATGATTGCCCGCATGGAATGAGTGACGATAACTCAGCATAATATATCCTTTGTTTAATAACGAAGGCGAGCCAATTGACTCGCCTGATTATGCACTAAAGTGCGGTCATTTTTAGAAGAGTTCTTCTGGCTGGCTAACTGGCACTGGCGCTTTTCCTCCAGTACCATTTAAGCGTTGTTGTAATTCTGGTGGAACATAGTAACCACGCTCTTGCATTTCGGAAACGTATGTACGGGTTGGTTCAGTTCCTACAATAAAGTATTCTTTTCGTCCACCGGATGGAGAGAGCAAACCAGTCATCGTATCAATACTTTTTTCCATAATTTTTGGTGGTAATGGTAATTTACGTTCAGGTTTGTCGCTCAATGCTGTTTTCATATAAGCGACCCAAGCTGGCATTGCAGTTTTCGCACCCGCTTCACCTTTACCTAATTCGCGTTTATTGTCATCAAACCCAACATAAGTTGTGGTGACTAAGTTTGCACCAAATCCCGCATACCAAGCCACTTTTGCACTATTGGTGGTACCTGTTTTACCGCCTATATCGTTACGTTTAATGGTTTGTGCGATACGCCAGCTGGTTCCTTTCCAGCTTAAACCTTGTTCGCCATAAATCGCAGTATTTAAGGCACTACGAATGAGAAAGGCAAGTTCGCCACTAATGACACGTGGCGCATATTCTGTTTTCGAGGAGGCATTTTTTGCTGCTGCCATTAAATCAATTGCATCTTCCTTAAGTGCGGTAACATTTGACTGTAATTCTGGCAATTCAGGCACAGTTTCAGGTTGTTGATCAACTTCTTCACCGTTTGTACTGTCATCTGATGGTTTTAAGGCATTCTCGCCTAAAGGAATATTCGCAAAGCCGTTGATTTTATCTTTCGTTTCACCATAAACCACAGGGAGATCATTACATTCAATACAAGCAATTTTAGGGTTTGCAACAAATAAGTCATTACCCGTGTTATCTTGAATTTTTTCAATGATATAAGGTTCAATGAGGAAACCGCCATTATCAAACACCGCATAAGCTCTAGCCATTTCTAATGGTGTGAAAGAGGCTGCGCCAAGTGCTAAGGCTTCACTTGCAAAATATTGATCACGTTTAAAGCCAAAACGCTGTAAAAATTCTGCTGTAAAATCAATACCTGCCGTTTGGATCGCACGAATAGCAATCATATTTTTGGATTGACCTAATCCTACGCGTAAACGCATTGGGCCATCGTAACGATCAGGTGAGTTTTTGGGTTGCCACAATTTTTGTCCAGGTTTTTGAATAGAAATTGGGCTGTCTTGTAATACGCTAGAAAGTGTTAAACCTTTTTCTAATGCCGCTGCGTAAATAAATGGTTTAATAGAAGAACCCACTTGAACTAAGGATTGTGTTGCACGGTTGAACTTACTTTGTTCATAGCTAAAGCCACCAACAATGGCTTCAATCGCGCCATTATCTGAGTTAAGAGATACTAACGCAGAGTTTGCTGCTGGAATTTGCCCTAATTGCCATTCACCATTAGTGCGTTGACGAATCCAAATTTGCTCACCTACTTTTACAGGATTACTTCTGCCAGTCCAACGCATTCCATTAGTGGATAGCGTCATTTTTTCACCTGATGCTAATAATAGATCCGCACCACCTTTTGCCATTCCAACCACGGCAGCTGGAATAAATGGGTTAGAATCTGGTAATTTACGTAAAAACGCTAGAATACGTTCATTATCCCAAGTAGCTTCATTTTTTTGCCATAAAGGCGCACCACCACGATACCCACGACGCATATCGTAATCAATTAAGTTGTTACGTACGGCTTTTTGTGCTTCAGCTTGGTCTTTTGAAAGTACAGTGGTAAATACTTTATAACCACTGGTGTAGGCATTTTCTTCACCAAAACGGCGAACCATTTCTTGGCGTACCATTTCAGTGACATAATCAGCACGAAATTCAAATTTTGCACCATGATAACTCGCGACGATTGGCTCTTTTAATGCAGCATCATATTCTTCTTTGCTGATGTATTTTTCATCCAACATTCGGCTTAACACCACATTGCGGCGTTCTTCTGAACGTTTTAAAGAATAAAGCGGGTTCATGGTTGAAGGCGCTTTTGGTAAGCCTGCGATAATAGCCATTTCCGATAACGTCAATTCATTTAATGATTTACCGAAATAGGTTTGTGCAGCAGCTGCAACACCATAAGAACGATAGCCTAAAAAGATTTTGTTTAAATAAAGTTCTAAGATTTCTTGTTTGGTGAGGGTATTTTCAATTTCTACGGCAAGCACGGCTTCACGAGCTTTACGAATAATGGTTTTTTCTGGGGTTAAGAAAAAGTTACGTGCTAATTGTTGGGTGATCGTACTTGCACCTTGTGATGCGCCACCATTATTCACTGCAACAAACAATGCTCGGGCAATGCCGATAGGGTCTAATCCGTGATGATCGTAAAAGCGGCTATCTTCCGTCGCTAAAAATGCATCAATTAAGCGTTGTGGCACATCTGCTAATTTCACTGGAATACGTCGTTGCTCACCCACTTCACCAATTAATTTACCGTCGGCCGTATAAATCTGCATTGGCTGTTGTAATTCAACGGTTTTTAATGCTTCTACTGAGGGCAATTCTGATTTTAGGTGGAAATACAGCATTCCGCCTGCGACTAAACCTAAAATACATAAAGTTAATAGGGTACTAAATATTAATTTTGCGATCCGCATCGTAAAATTCTCGCTTCGTTAATGAATATTCTTGTCAAGAGACCTATGATTTGGTTGCTAAGTATAAAAGATTCAGACTTTAAAGAATAGGAAAGAATATGCAATTCTCCTCGAAAAATCACCGCACTTTACAAATTGGTATTCACCGTAAACAAGGTAATTTTGATTTTGTATGGTTTGATGAACTTGAACAGCCACAATGTTATCAAGCCTCTATCAATGATAGTGATTTAAAAAATCGTTTTTTGCGACATTTAAAAACACAATTTCAAGGGAAAACTTTTCCTTTGCAGTTTGTGGCAAGTATTTCTGCTCACTTGACTTGGTCGAAAGTATTAATGTTACCGCAACTATTAAATTCACAAGAATGTCATCAACAATGTAAATTTGTGATTGAGAAAGAGTTGCCTATTCCTTTAGAGGAATTGTGGTTTGATTATATTTCTACTCCGTTAAAGCAAGGTTTTCGTTTAGAGATTACGGCAATTCGAGAAGCAAGTGCGCAAACTTATTTGCAAGATTTTCAGCCATTTAAAATTAATGTATTAGATATTGTTCCTCATAGCATCTTGCGTGCATTTCAATATTTGTTGAATGAACAAGTGCGGTCAGAAAATACCTTATTTTTATTTCAAGAAGATGACTATTGTTTGGCGATTTGTGAAAGAGCGCAGCAATCGCAAATTTTACAATCTCATGAAAATCTCACTGTACTTTATGAGCAATTTACGGAACGTTTTGAGGGAAAACTTGAACAAGTTTTTGTGTATCAAATTCCTTCAAGTCATACACCATTACCAGAACACTGGCATAGAGTAGAAACAGATTTACCCTTTATCGCGCTCGGCAATGCGCTGTGGCAAAAAGATTTACATCAACAAAAAGTGAGTAGCTAAATGTCGATGAATTTATTGCCTTGGCGTATTTATCAATATCAAAAGCGTTTACGTCGTTTAGCTTTTTATGTTGCCTTATTTATCTTACTTGCTATTAATTTAATGTTGGCTTTTAGCAATTTGATTGAACAACAGAAACAAAATTTGCAGACACAGCAAAAGTATTTTGAGCAACTTAATCAGCAACTTCACAAAACTACCACTCAAATTGATCTGTTACGTAGTGCGGTGAAAGTTGGTGAAGTTTTGCACTCTCTCACAAATGGGCAAGTTCAAAATAGTTTGCAACGATTAAGTGAATTGCCTCTTCAGAAAGGCGAATTAAACCGATTTAAACAAGATGGCCATAACTTAATTTTGGAAGGTCGAGCGCAAGATCAAATGGAATTTGAGTCGGTACATCAATTTTTAAAGCAACATTTCCCCAATGTGAAATTAAGTCAAGTTCAGCCTGAACAACATACATTGTTTTTTCGCTTTGATATGGAACAAGGAGAGGAAAAGTGAAAGCCTTTTTTAACGATCCTTTTACACCTTTTGGAAAATGGCTAAGTCAGCCTTTTTGTGTGCACGGTTTAACTTTTTTATTGTTATTAAGTGCGGTGATTTTTCGCCCCGTTTTAGATTATATTGAGGGGATCTCGCGTTTCCATGAAATCGAAAGTGAATTAGCAGGGAAAAGATCAGAATTGTTGCATCAACAGAAAATCTTAACCTCTTTACAGCAGCAATCGGAAAGCCGAAAACTTTCTTCAGAACAGGCTGCACAAATTATGCCGTTGAATAAACAAATTCAACGTTTAGCTGCGCGTAACGGTTTATCTCAGAATTTACGTTGGGAAATGGGGCAACAGCCCATTTTGCATTTACAGCTTACAGGGCATTTTGAAAAAACGAAGACATTTTTAACCGCACTTTTAGCTAATACGTCACAGCTTTCTGTAAGTCGGCTGCAATTTATGAAACCCGAAGACAGCCCATTGCAAACCGAGATTATTTTTCAGCTAGATAAGGAGACAAAATGAAACATTGGTTTTTCCTGATTATATTATTTTTTATGAATTGTAGTTGGGGACAAGATCCTTTCGATAAAACACAGCGTAACAGTTCTCAGTTTGATAACGCACAAACAGTAATGGAACAGACAGAAATAATTTCCTCAGATGTACCTAATAATCTATGTGGAGCGGATGAAAATCGCCAAGCAGTTGAAATTCCTTTGAACGCTTTAAAATTGGTAGGCGTAGTGATTTCTAAAGATAAAGCCTTTGCGTTATTGCAGGATCAGGATTTGCAAATTTACAGTGTTTTAGAGGGCGTTGATGTGGCTAAAGAGGGCTATCTAGTGGAAAAAATTCATCAAAATAAAGTGCAATTTATGCGTAAGCTCGGTGAGCAATGTGATAGCACTGAACAGAAAGAATTAAGTTTTTAAAGGAAGATTATGAAGAAATATCTTTTAAAGTGCGGTTGTTTTTTAATGTATTTTTGGTTGCCATTAATCGTTTTTGCTAACCCCAAAACTGATAACGAACGTTTTTTTATTCGTTTGTCGCAAGCGCCTTTAGCTCAAACTCTGGAGCAATTAGCTTTCCAACATGACGTCAATTTAGTGATGGATGAGACGCTAGAAGGCAATATTTCTTTGAAATTAGATAATATTGACATGCCACGTTTGCTACAAATAATCGCTAAAAGTAAGAAGCTTACTTTGAATAAAGATGAGGGTATTTATTATCTGAATGGAGGGCTATCAGGCAAAGGTCAAGTTGCAGGAAATCTTGCTACAAATGAACTGCACTTAGTGAGCCATACGGTAAAACTCCATTTTGCTAAAGCCTCTGAATTAATGAAATCCTTAACAACAGGAAGTGGATCGTTGCTTTCGCCTGCAGGGAGCATTACCTTTGATGATCGTAGTAATTTACTGGTTATTCAGGATGAACCTCGTTCTGTGCAAAATATTAAAAAATTAATTTCTGAAATGGATAAACCTATTGAGCAGATCGCTATTGAAGCTCGTATTGTGACAATTACGGATGAGAGTTTGAAAGAACTTGGCGTTCGGTGGGGGATTTTTAATCCAACGGAAAATGCTGCGCGTGTAGCCGGCAGCTTAGCCGGTAATGGCTTTGAAAATATTGCGGATAATCTTAATGTAAATTTTGCGACAACGACGACACCTGCTGGCTCGATAGCATTACAAGTCGCGAAAATTAATGGGCGATTGCTTGATTTAGAATTGAGTGCGTTGGAGCGTGAAAATAATGTAGAAATTATCGCTAGTCCTCGCTTACTAACCACGAATAAGAAAAGTGCGAGTATTAAACAGGGAACAGAAATTCCTTATGTTGTGAGCAATACTCGTAACGATACGCAATCTGTGGAATTTCGTGAGGCAGTGCTAGGTTTGGAAGTGACACCACATATTTCTAAAGATAACAATATTTTGCTTGATTTATTGGTGAGCCAAAATTCCCCAGGTTCTCGTGTCGCTTATGGACAAAACGAGGTGGTTTCTATTGATAAGCAAGAAATTAATACTCAAGTTTTTGCCAAAGATGGGGAAACCATTGTGCTTGGCGGCGTGTTCCACGATACGATCACAAAAAGCGAAGATAAAGTGCCAGTACTTGGCGATATACCAGGGATTAAACGATTGTTTAGTAAAGAAAGTGAACGACATCAAAAACGTGAGCTAGTGATTTTCGTGACGCCGCATATTTTAAAAGCAGGAGAAACGTTAGATGCTTTGAAGCAAAAAAGTGCGGGTAAAAAATAACTTTTTTAGATGATGAATTTTTTTAATTTTCGCTGTATCCACTGTCGTGGCTATCTTCATATTGCAAAAAATGGGCTATGTTCAGGTTGCCAAAAACAAATTAAATCTTTTCCTTATTGCGGTCATTGTGGTTCGGAATTGCAATATTATGCGCTACATTGTGGTAATTGTCTTAAACAAGAACCTAGTTGGGATAAGATAGTCATTATTGGACATTATGTTGAACCACTTTCTGTATTGATTCACCGTTTTAAATTTCAAAATCAATTTTGGATTGACCGCACTTTGGCTCGGCTTTTATATCTTGCGGTGCGTGATGCTAAACGAACACATCAACTTAAATTGCCAGAAGCGATCATTCCAGTGCCTTTATATCATTTTCGTCAGTGGCGACGGGGTTATAATCAGGCGGATTTATTATCTCAGCAATTAAGTCGTTGGCTGGATATTCCTAATTTGAACAATATCGTAAAGCGTGTGAGACACACCCATACTCAACGTGGTTTGAGTGCAAAAGATCGTCGTCAGAATTTAAAAAATGCCTTTTCTCTTGCTGTTTCGAAAAATGAATTTCCTTATCGTCGTGTTGCGTTGGTGGATGATGTAATTACTACTGGTTCTACACTCAATGAAATCTCAAAATTGTTGCGAAAATTGGGCGTGGAGGAGATCCAAGTGTGGGGGCTGGCGCGTGCTTAATATAAAGCACTGGAAAAAAAAGCGCGATGGGCGTATTATTCCTGATACTTTCTCTCAAGTATTTAGGACATTATTATGGAACAAGCAACCCAGCAAATCGCTATTTCTGATGCCGCACAAGCGCATTTTAGAAAACTTTTAGACACGCAAGAAGAAGGAACGAATATTCGTATTTTCGTCGTTAATCCTGGTACCCCTAACGCGGAATGTGGCGTATCTTATTGCCCACCGAATGCCGTGGAAGAAAGTGATTTTGAAATGAAATACGACACTTTTTCTGCATTTATTGATGAAGTGAGCTTGCCTTTCTTAGAAGAAGCAGAAATTGATTATGTTACTGAAGAGCTTGGTGCACAACTTACCTTAAAAGCACCGAATGCCAAAATGCGTAAGGTGGCGGATGATGCGCCATTAATTGAACGCGTAGAATACGTGATTCAAACTCAAATTAATCCACAGCTTGCAAGTCATGGTGGACGCATAACCTTAATTGAAATTACTGAAGATGGTTACGCAATTTTACAATTTGGTGGTGGCTGTAATGGTTGCTCAATGGTGGATGTTACCTTAAAAGATGGCGTAGAAAAACAACTTATTAGCTTATTCCCGAATGAATTAAAAGGTGCAAAAGACGTAACCGAACATCAGCGTGGAGAGCACTCTTATTATTAGTGAGTGGTAAAAATAAGATTTATAATAACCGCACTTTTGAAAGTGCGGTTATTTTTATGGAGTAAAAAATGAAAACACTTAATCCGGATGATTTTGGTTATTGGTTGTTTACTCAGGGGGCGAATCTTTATTTGCTGAATAATGAGTTGCCTTGTGGTACGGCTAAAACCCTTGGAATGGAAGGATTGCAGGCAATGCAAATCGGGGAATGGAAAAATCATCCGTTACGGCTTGTGGCTGAGCAAGAAAGTGATGAACGAGAATATGTAAGTTTGCGTGGATTACTTTCTCTGCCAGAGGATGAATTCCATGTATTAAGCCGAGGTGTGGAAATTAATCATTTTCTGAAAACCCATAAATTCTGTGGAAAGTGCGGTCATAAAACACAACAAACTCAAGATGAACTTGCCCTGCAATGCACTCACTGCGGGTATCGAACTTATCCTGTGATTTGCCCATCCATTATCGTTGCGGTTCGACGTGGCAAAGAAATATTGCTTGCTAATCACAAGCGTCATTATCACCCGAACGGGGGAATATATACCACCCTTGCCGGTTTTGTAGAGGTCGGTGAAACATTTGAACAAGCAGTGCGGAGAGAGGTTTTTGAAGAAACAGGGATTTCGATAAAAAACATTCGTTATTTTGGTAGCCAGCCTTGGGCATTTCCGAATTCTCAAATGGTCGGTTTTCTTGCTGATTATGAGAGTGGTGAAATTACTTTGCAGGAAAGTGAAATTCATGATGCACAGTGGTTTTCTTATGATCAACCCTTGCCAGAATTACCGCCAACAGGTACTATCGCACATAAACTTATACATACAACGCTTGAGCTTTGCCGAGCAGAGGATAATCAGAAGGAAATCTAAATGTCAGTATTAAAAAATGATCGTTATTTAAAAGCTTTATTACGTGAATCAGTGGATTACACCCCTGTTTGGATGATGCGTCAAGCTGGACGTTATTTGCCTGAATATAAAGTGACGCGTGCCCAAGCAGGAGATTTTATGTCACTTTGTCGCAATGCTGACTTAGCTTGTGAGGTGACGCTCCAACCGCTTCGTCGTTATGATTTAGATGCTGCGATTTTATTTTCTGATATTTTGACTATTCCAGATGCTATGGGGCTAGGTTTAAGTTTTGGTGCGGGGGAAGGTCCTAAATTTGCCCGACCAATTGAGTGTAAAAGCGCGGTAGAAAATTTACCTATTCCAGATCCTGAGGAAGAACTTCAATATGTTATGAATGCTGTACGCACAATTCGTGGTGAGCTAAAAGGAGAGGTCCCTCTTATTGGTTTCTCTGGTAGTCCTTGGACATTAGCTACTTATATGGTAGAAGGTGGCTCAAGTAAGACTTTCGGAAAAATCAAAAAAATGATGTATTCTGATTCGAAAACACTTCATTTATTACTCGATAAATTAGCTGATTCCATCACGCTTTATTTGAATGCTCAAATTAAGGCTGGCGCTCAAGCTGTGATGATCTTTGATACTTGGGGCGGAGTGTTGGGACATAGAGAATATTTAGATTTCTCTCTTCAGTATATGCATAAAATTGTAGATGGATTGATTCGTGAGAATGATGGTCGTCGAGTACCTGTCACATTGTTCACCAAAGGTGGTGGTTTATGGTTAGAAGCCATAGCTAATACCGGATGTGATGCGATTGGATTAGATTGGACAGTGAATCTTGCTGATGCTAAAGCACGTGTAGGGCATAAAGTTGCATTGCAGGGTAATATGGATCCAAGCGTGTTGTATGCATCATCAGAGCGTATCGAACAAGAAGTTCAGTCAATCTTAGCTGATTTTGGTACTGGAAGTGGTCATGTATTTAATCTTGGGCATGGAATTCATCAAGATGTACCAGAAAATGCGCCTAAAGTTTTTGTAGATGCCGTGCACCATTATTCTAGAATCTATCATAAATAAGAGAATATCATGCGAAATCCAATTCATAAACGTTTGGAGAATTTAGAAAGTTGGCAACATCTTACTTTTATGGCTGCATTATGTGAACGTATGGCACCTAATTTCAATTTATTCTGTCAGATGAATAATCTTGAAATGGAAGTAAAGGTTTATCAAAACATACTTAATCTAGTATGGGAATATTTAATCGTAAAAGATGCGAAAATCAATTTTGAGAGTCAGCTTGAAAAATTAGAAGAAATTATTCCTGATGTAAATGATTATAATAGTTTTGGGGTTATTCCAGCATTAGATGCGTGTCAATCTCTTTCAGAGATATTACACGGCATCATAGCGGGCGAAACCTTAGAAAGAGCGGTTGAAATTAGTCAAATTTCTTTAGGTACAATCACGAGTTTGCTAGAAACTGAAACAGGACGAGATTGGACTGAACATGAATTGAAAGAAAGTGAAGATATCCAAGGTGAATTAGATATACAATGGCAAGTTTATCGTTTGCTTAAAGAGTGTGAAAAGCGAGATATTGCTTTAATTTTAGGCTTAAAGAATGAAATTAGAGCTGAAGGTATGTCTAATATTGGTATAGAATTCCATCAATAATGTGATATTTGTCACAAAAAATGAAAATCTTTCTTTTATTTCTTTGAAAGTTAGATTATCCTTTGCAAAGCTATTGCGGTAAAAGCCCGCTGGCGTATTTAAATAGTAGAATTTTTCTTTTAACAGAAGGTACAAATTTATGAACAAAACAGATCTAATTGATGCGATTGCAAGCGCAGCAGAATTAAATAAAAAACAAGCTAAGGCTGCATTAGAAGCTACTTTAGATGCAATCACAGCAAGTCTTAAAAAGGAAGAGCCTGTACAATTAATCGGTTTCGGTACATTCAAAGTAAATAAACGCGCAGCGCGTACTGGTCGTAACCCACAAACTGGTGCTGAAATTAAAATCGCCGCATCTAAAGTACCAGCATTCGTATCTGGTAAAGCATTAAAAGACGCAATTAAATAATTAATATTTGAATGATTTTAAACCCTGCCAATGAGCAGGGTTTTTTGTTGACAAAAATTTACTTTACAAAACAATATTGTTTATATAAACTTTCGAACCGAAACTTTTGTGTCTAAAGATAGCTTAATGAAAAAAAATAGCCAGCCTCGTAATACTAAACAACGTCGCCATACCATTATGCAACTTTTACAAGAGCAAGGTGAGGTGAGTGTGGATCAACTAGTGCAGCTTTTTGATATATCTGAAGTGACGATTCGGAAAGACTTAAGTGCGCTAGAAACAAGTGGTTTTTTATTGCGTAAATATGGTGGCGCAATTTTAATGCCAAAAGAAATTATG
Source organism: Haemophilus sp. oral taxon 036 (assembly GCF_002998595.1). Classification (NCBI taxonomy): domain Bacteria; kingdom Pseudomonadati; phylum Pseudomonadota; class Gammaproteobacteria; order Pasteurellales; family Pasteurellaceae; genus Haemophilus; species Haemophilus sp. oral taxon 036. Next base: position 569,054 of record NZ_CP027235.1, on the reverse strand, counting down.
GATGAAAACGAAAATGATGAACTTACGAAGCGAAAGTTTGTCATAGCGAAAGCTGCCGCTGAACGTATTCGAGATCACAACCGCATTATAGTAGATAGCGGTAGTACTACGGCGACTCTGATTAAACAACTTAATTTAAAACAAGGCTTAGTTGTAATGACGAATTCTCTTTCCGTGGCAACGGAATTGAGAGCATTAGAAAATGAGCCAACATTGCTGATGACTGGTGGAACTTGGGATACTCGTTCGGAATCGTTTCAAGGAAAAGTAGCTGAACAGGTGCTGCGTTCTTACGATTTTGACCAACTTTTTATTGGTGCTGATGGCATTGATTTAGCTCGAGGTTCTACGACTTTTAATGAACTTGTAGGATTAAGTCAGGTGATGGCGGAAGTTTCTCGCGAAGTTGTTGTGATGGTGGAATCTCAGAAAATTGGTCGGAAAATGCCAAATTTAGAATTAACTTGGCAACAAATTGATGTGCTTATTACTGATACGGGATTATCAGAACAAGATAAACAAGCCATTTTAGCTCATGGCGTAGAAGTAATTTGTGTATAAAGTGCGGTTAAAAATTAGACGTATTTTTTATTTAATGAACAATAAGGAAAGCTTATGTGTGGTATTGTCGGCGCGGTAGCGCAACGAGATGTAGCGGAAATCTTAATTAATGGTTTACATCGTTTAGAATATCGTGGTTATGATTCTGCAGGCGTAGCAGTGGTAAATGAAAATCATGAATTACAACGCGTGCGCTGCTTAGGTAAAGTTAAAGCCTTAGACGATACTGTATCGGAGAAACCATTGATTGGTGGTACAGGGATTGCGCATACTCGTTGGGCAACGCATGGTGAGCCATCGGAAACCAATGCTCATCCACATGTGTCAGGTACCTTCGCCGTAGTACATAATGGTATTATTGAAAATCATGAAGAACTTCGAGAGTTACTAAAATCTCGTGGTTATATATTTTTATCACAAACAGATACTGAAGTGATTGCTCATCTCGTCGAATGGGAAATGCGTAGCACGGATTCACTTTTAGAAGCTGTGAAAAAAGCAGTAAAACAACTCACGGGCGCATATGGTATGGTAGTAATGGATAGTCGCCATCCTGAACATTTAGTTGCGGCCCGTTCTGGTAGTCCGCTAGTGATTGGTTTAGGCCTTGGTGAAAATTTCTTAGCTTCAGATCAACTTGCACTTTTAAGTGTTACCCGCCGTTTTATCTTTTTAGAAGAAGGGGATATTGCAGAAATTACACGTCGTACAGTTGATATTTATGATACTTACGGCAATAAAGTTGAGCGTGAAATTCACGAATCTAATCTTGAAAATGATGCGGCAGAGAAAGGTAAATTCCGTCATTTTATGCAGAAAGAAATTTACGAACAGCCAACCGCACTTATCAATACAATGGAAGGGCGTCTCAATCATGAAAATGTGATTGTCGATTCAATCGGTAATGGTGCAAAAGACATTTTAGAAAAAGTTGAGCATATTCAAATTGTTGCTTGTGGTACATCTTATAATGCAGGTATGGTGGCACGTTATTGGTTTGAATCTTTGGCTGGCGTGAGCTGTGATGTTGAAATTGCATCAGAGTTTCGTTATCGCAAATTTGTTACACGTCCAAATAGCTTATTGATTACACTTTCTCAATCTGGCGAAACAGCAGATACTTTAGCTGCACTTCGTTTAGCGAAAGAAAAGGGCTATATGGCGGCATTAACAATTTGTAATGTGGCAGGCTCTTCGTTAGTACGCGAATCAGATCTTGCATTTATGACGCGTGCCGGTGTTGAGGTTGGAGTGGCATCAACAAAAGCATTTACGACACAGCTCGCTGCGTTATTAATGTTGGTGACGGCACTTGGTAAAGTTAAAGGTCATATTTCTGCAGAAAAAGAGCATGAGATTATTAAAGCAATGCAATCTTTACCTGCTGAAATTGAAAAAGCGTTGGCTTTTGATACAGAAATTGAAGCATTAGCTGAGGATTTTGCTGAAAAACATCATGCGCTTTTCTTAGGTCGTGGTGCATTTTATCCAATTGCCGTAGAGGCCTCTTTGAAATTGAAAGAGATTTCTTATATTCACGCTGAAGCGTATGCGGCTGGAGAATTGAAACATGGTCCATTAGCGTTGATTGATGCGGATATGCCAGTAATTGTTGTGGCACCAAATAATGAATTATTAGAGAAAGTAAAATCGAACATTGAAGAGGTTCGTGCTCGTGGCGGTCAATTATACGTATTTGCCGATAAAGAAGCGGGCTTTACACCAAGTGAAGGAATGAAAATCATCACGATGCCAAAAGTCAATGATATCGTTGCACCGATTTTTTATACCATCCCAATGCAGTTGCTTTCTTATCATGTGGCTTTAATTAAAGGTACTGACGTAGATCAACCTCGTAACTTAGCGAAATCCGTCACCGTAGAATAAAGTGCGGTTGATTTTAAGATAAATTTAAAGCACAGGTTATAGCTTGTGCTTTATCTGATTGAATGAAAAGGGCGAACATAAAAATGTTCGCCCTTTCCTATCTAAAAAAACGTATAACTTAGCCCATACCGTATTTTTTTAGTTTTTTACGTAATGTACCACGGTTGATACCAAGCATATTTGCTGCACGGGTTTGATTACCACGAGTATATTGCATAATCATATCTAACATCGGGTGTTCAACTTCCGCTAATACTAATTCGTAAAGATCATTCACATCTTGACCATCTAATTGCGCTAAATAATTACGCAATGCTTGTTTTACTGAATCGCGTAATGGTTTGTTGGTTACTTGTGATTGCGCATTTAATACTGATACCGTTAAGGCTTCAGCAGGATTACGTTGTTGTTCTAACATTTTTCTTTATCCAAAATTAAATTGAAAAAATCTTCCAATACAATGAGTTGCTCTTTTGGATCACTAATTGCATTAAAAGTCTGTTTAAAAACGGAATCAGGTTGAATTCCCTGTAAATACCAAGCCACGTGTTTACGCGCAATGCGATAGCCTTTTTGTTCGCCATAGAATTGATGTAATTCTTGAATATGACGCAAAATTTGACCGCACTTTTCGTTTAAACTTGGCATTTGGCTTATCGAGTCATGCTCAATTAGGTTTTCCACAGCTTGAAATAGCCAAGGGTTACCTAGCGCAGCACGACCGATCATAATGGCATCCGCTCCAGTATAATCGAGAACGAATTTTGCTTTCCGAGCAGAATCAATATCACCATTGGCTATGACCGGTATGGCAATTGCTTGTTTAACGGCTTTGATGTTGTCATATTCTGCTTCACCTTCAAAAAGACAAGCGCGTGTACGACCATGCACCGTTAATGCTTGTATGCCACATTGTTCTGCAATTTTGCCGATTTGAACGCAGTTTCGATTAGATTTATCCCAGCCAGTACGAATTTTTAAGGTCACTGGCACATTGACGGCGGACACTACTTCCCGCAAGATTTTTTCCACCAAATCTGGAAATTGCAACAATGCAGAGCCTGCGAGTTTGCGATTTACTTTTTTGGCGGGGCACCCCATATTAATGTCAATGATTTGAGCGCCATATTCCACGTTGACGGCAGCGGCTTGTGCCATCTCGAGTGGGTCACTACCTGCAATTTGCACAGCATTGAGACCTAAATCTTCGCTATGTGCCAAGCGCAATTTGGATTTTTCGGTATGCCAAACTTGCGGATTTGTGGACATCATTTCTGAAAATGTGAGTCCAGCACCATAATATGCACAAAGGCGACGGAAAGGCTGGTCGGTAATGCCAGCCATTGGTGCAAGTAAAACACGATTTTTTAATTGGTATGAACCGATTCGCATTTTACGTTACCTTCCTAGCAAGCCTAAATCTAATTAGTGTCGAACTGGTCGACGACCGACAAGGCTGGCTATAATACGCATTTTGCCTTACTTTGCAAAGTGAAATTTGTTTAAAAAATACACTTTTTTTGATTGACAAAAAGAAATTAAAGCGTTTTTAGTTTACCCGTAATTCGGCACCATTCTTCTCTGACTGCGACTGGCTCTAACGCAAATGTTTGTGCATAGGCATCGCATACCGATTGAGCTTGAGTTTCTAAAATGCCTGATAAACCAAGATCGCCATTAGGTTTAACAAGTTGACTAATGATTGGGTAAAGTTCTTTGAGCGGGCCAGCAAGAATATTTGCCACCATGACATCTGCTTTTAAATCAGCGGGTTTTTCATCAGATAAGAACAGTTGTAGGCGATCAGCTACGCCATTCTGCTCGGCATTATTACGACTAGCTAGAATCGCTTGTGGATCGATATCAATTCCCACTGCACTTTTCGCACCAAGTTTTAATGCAGCAATGGCTAAAATACCTGAACCACAACCAAAATCAATGACGGTTTTATCTTTTAAATCTAGGCCATCTAGCCATTCTAAACATAGCGCGGTTGTAGGATGAGTACCTGTACCAAACGCTAAGCCTGGGTCAAGCATCACATTGACGGCGCTTTCATCAGGCACATCACGCCAACTGGGACAAATCCATAAACGCTTACCAAATTGCATTGGGTGAAAGTTATCCATCCACTCGCGCTCCCAGTCTTTGTCTTCTATTTGTTCAATTTTGTATGCCGTATTGTTATCTAAGTATTTTGCTTCTTTTAATAATCGGACGATTTCTGCCATATCTGTTTCTGCATCAAATAACGCAATAACATCGGTGTTGCCCCATAAACGAGTTTCACCAGGCAAAGGCTCAAAAATCGGAGTATCTTGACTATCCATAAAAGTCACAGAAACGGAGCCGATTTCTTCTAAAAAATCACTCATTTGTTCTGCTTTTTCATTGGTGCTATTGAGGCGAATTTGAATCCAAGCCATTTGTTTTTTCCTTTGATTTCATAAAATGGGGCGTATTATACCGATTTTTTCAAAATTTTCGGCAGTAAAGTCGAGCCAAGTGTGGCGAGCATGATGATTGTTATACCAAGTGCGGCTGAAAATGATAGCGTTTCGCCAAGTAATGATACGGCAAATAAGATGCCGAATAACGGCTCAAGTGCAACTAAAATACCGGAGATATTGGCATCCACACTATTAAGGCCTTTATTCCATAACCAATAGGCAAGCCAACTACAGCCAATGGCAAGATATAATAAACCTGCAATACCTGTGGAATTTAATGATATTTGCCAGTTTTCTGTGAGCAATAGCGTAAATGGCAACGTTGTGATGGTCCCAAGTACAATGCTGACAGAGGTATAAGCTTGCGTTGAGACTTTGGCCACAACTCGCTGTGTCCAACGTAACACGGCTGCGAAAATGATCCCAGCACTTAGCACTAATAAACAGCCAAATAAACTGATGTTATCAATGCCTTCATTATTTTTTCCACCATTGATTAAAATTGCCACGCCAATAAATGCCATTGCGCCGAATAGCCAGTGAAACCATTTTGCTTTGTCTTTAAAGAAGAAATGTCCAACAAATACAACGAGCAGCGGTTCTAACCCAATCATGGTGACTGCACTGGATGCGGATGTATATTTTAGTCCGATGAATTGCAATAAAAATACGGCGGTATAGTTAAAGAATGCCAACCACCAAAGCTGTTTACGCATGGGTTTATCAATTTTTTTCCAACGACGTAAAAAAAGTGGCATGACAATAATTATTGCAATAATTAACCGCACTTGCACAACAAGCACAGGATCCATCATCGAATAAGTGAGTTTACCGACGATTAATGAACTGCTCCAAATAAGTAGCGCAAGAATTTGATAGAGCATTGATGTATCCTTGTGAATTGTTCCAATTCTGTGTTTTAGCGTAGAACTTTCTGAAAGTGAGAAAATTAAATATCACCTTCCTCTAATTTAGAAGAAGGTGACATCATATTGATTAATGCTTAAAGTGCGGTAACTTTTAATTGAGTTTTTTCGATACGACGTTCGCCCAATTTATTACCTACTAAAAATGCAATTAATCCAAATACTAATGACGGTACGATTTGATGGAAGTTAAATAATTTTATGCCAAGTTGAGTGAGCAAGATATAACTTCCCAAGCCGATAATCATTGAGCTTAACGCACCATAAGCATTTGCTTTATCCCAGTAAATACCCAGCACAATCACCCATAAAAATGCGGCTTCGAGTCCACCAAAGGCAAATAGGTTTAACCAAATAATCATATCTGGTGGGTTGAGGGCGGCAAAGATTAAAAGTGCGGTCAAAATCAGCGTGATAATAGATGAAAAATAACTAACTTTTTTCTCATTTTTTGCCGCTTCAGGTTTCGTAGAAAGATATAAATCTTTTACAAAAATAGAAGAAGATTGAATAAGTTGCGCATCAATTGTGGACATAATTGCTGACATCGGTGCGGCTAAGAAAATACCAGCAATAATAGGTGGTAATACTTTTAGCATTAAAGTTGGAATCACTTGATCCGATACCGTTAAATTTGGAATAACTGCACGACCAAGCGCACCGGCTAAGTGCATACCGAACATAATGATGGAAAGAACAATTGTTCCAATTAGCATCCCTCTATGTAAGGCTTTACTGTCTTTAAATGCCATGCATCGAACAGCAGTATGTGGAAGACCAACGACCCCGAAACAGACGAGTACCCAGAATGAAGCCATAAATTGAAAATCTAACATTCCATTTGGCCCGTAAGGCGTGACTAACGCAGGATCGATTTCTGTTAATTTATTAACCGCACTTTCTATCCCACCGAGCGCATAAATGGTTCCTACAAGGAGAATAATAGTACCTAAAATCATGACAGTACCTTGAATGGTATCCGTGAGTACGACGGCACGAAACCCCCCGATAAATGTATAGATACCTACCGTTAAAGCAAATAAGAGCAATGCTTGAGTATAAGAAATACCTATGGTTGTTTCTAATAAACGCGCACCACCAATAAATTGCACGGTCATGGCCGCAAAAAATGCGAGAAGAAGGGCAAGGCTTGATAGCCAGACTAAATATTTGTTTTTATAACGATAAAGGAAAAGATCGTTAATCGTTAACGCATTGGTTTCTCTTGATAATAGCGCGAATTTTTTACCTAATGCGCCTAATGCAAGCCACACTGCTGGGACTTGAATCATCGCAAGTAATACCCAGCCTAATCCATATTTATAAGCTGCTCCAGGGCCGCCTACAAAAGAACTTGCACTGGCATAAGTTGACGCGGTTGTCATTGCAAGAACAAAACCAGTCATCGAGCGATTACCTACATAATATTCCGTTAGGAAATCGCCTTTGGTTCGTTTTACATAAGCGAAAATCGCAGCACCAAATATAAATGCAAGATAAATAATTAAAGGGAGAATAATACCTAAATTCATTTTTGATTCTCCTCATCCTTGATTTCAAGAGAGATATCTTGATAAATAATTTTGATAATCCAATGGCCAATTACAATAAACAGAATAGGCAAATAAATACAAGAGAGTTCGAACCAGAGGGGGAAACCAATCGGCCCTTGAGTTTCTTTAGGCAAATAAGCACATAAGCACCAACCTATCACATATAAAATAGATAGACCTAATGCCCAACTAGCTTCCTTGGCCGCTTGTTGGTAACGTTGTTTTAATGTCATGTTTCTTCCTTAAAATTTTTATAAGTGAAAGTATATTTTTGAATGGTATAAGGGGCATATATTTTATACGCCCCTTATGTTTGCTAATCTTACAACTTTTTTGAATAATTCAAAATGTTTTGCTGATTCTAGTATTTATTATCATTAAATAAGTTTTAGGGATATGCGAAAATGGCTAACACTTGTTAGCCATTTAAAATTTAATTATTCATGCATACCTAATTTTTTCTCCAAATAGTGGATGTTGGTTCCGCCTTTTTGGAAATTTTCATCTTCAAGAATTAATTCATGAAGTGGGATGTTGGTCTTGATACCATCAATAATTGTTTCAGATAATGCATTTTGCATACGACGGATTGCAACTTCACGCGTATCACCATAAGTGATAAGTTTTGCGATCATAGAATCATAATGTGGAGGTACTGTATAGCCACCATAAACATGAGAATCCCAACGAACGCCCAACCCGCCAGGCGAATGTAAGTGATTTACTTTGCCTGGAGATGGTAAGAATGTTTTTGGATCTTCTGCGTTAATACGGCATTCTATTGCATGGCCTTTAACTTTGATGTCCTCTTGTTTAAAGGAGATCGGCAAGCCTGCTGCAATGCGTAATTGCTCTTTCACTAAATCTACACCTGTAATCATTTCAGTTACAGGGTGTTCCACTTGAATACGAGTATTCATTTCAATGAAATAGAATTCCCCATTTTCATATAAGAATTCAAACGTACCTGCTCCGCGATAGCCGATTTCTACACAAGCTTTTGCACAGCGAGAGCCGATATCGCGGCGAACTTCTTCTGTGATACCTGGAGCTGGCGCTTCTTCTACAACTTTTTGGTGACGACGCTGCATTGAGCAGTCACGTTCAGCTAAATAAACTGCATTGCCATGCGTGTCTGCTAATACTTGAATTTCCACGTGACGTGGATTTTCTAAGTATTTTTCCATATAGACCATATCATTGTTGAATGCGGCTTTCGCTTCGGCTTTGGTCATCGCGATAGATTCTTCTAATGCGTCTTCGCCACGAACGACACGCATTCCTCGGCCGCCACCACCGCCGGATGCTTTGATGATGATTGGATAGCCAATACGTTTAGCAATTTCTTTATTTTTAGCAATGTCGTTACCTACAGGGCCATCCGAACCAGGTACACAAGGCACGCCTGCTTTTTTCATCGCTTTAATAGCTGAAACTTTATCGCCCATTAAACGGATGACATCCGCAGTTGGGCCGATGAAAGTGAAACCTGAGCGTTCAACTTGTTCAGCAAAATCAGCATTTTCAGATAAAAAACCGTATCCTGGATGAATTGCATCTGCGCCTGTTACTTCAGCGGCAGCAATGATAGCTGGAATATTTAAATAACTTTTTGCGGAAGGTGCTGGACCGATACAAACGGTTTCATCAGCAAGTAAAACGTGTTTTAAATCACGATCGGCAGTGGAGTGAACCGCCACAGTTTTAATACCTAATTCTTTACAAGCACGTAAAATGCGTAGTGCAATTTCACCGCGGTTAGCAATCACAACTTTTTCTAACATAAAAGAGTCCGTTTAGTCATATAGACGTGAATTTTTATGTAGGTTATTGAAATATTGTTCTCCCTATAAAATTTGGTGTGCACAGATTTCAATTTATATTGCCTACGATAAATTCGCTCTAATTGTTTGTATATGAAATAGGCGGACTAAAGTCCGCCCGACGAAAATATTGGAAATTATTCAATAACGATTAATGGTTCGTCGAATTCAACAGCGTCACCGTCGTTGATAAGAATTGCTTTTACTACACCAGCTTTGTCCGCTTCAATGCGGTTCATCATTTTCATTGCTTCAACGATACAAAGCGCGTCGCCAACTTTCACAGATTGACCCACTTCAACGAATGCTTTTGCTTCTGGGCTTGGACTGCGATAGAACGTTCCTACCATTGGTGAACGTACAAGATGGCCTGATACTTCATTAGATGCAGCTGGTGCTGGTGTCGCAGCTGCTGGGGCTTGAGCTGGCGTAGCAGCTGGAGTTGGTGCTACTACTGGTGCTGCAGCGTATTGAACTGCTGCTGGAGTAACTGCTGGCGCTGCACGGCTAATACGTACTGTACCTTCTTCTTCCTGCACTTCTAATTCAGTAATGCCAGATTCTTCTACTAATTCGATTAATTTTTTGATTTTACGAATGTCCATACGTTCTTCCTAAAAAGATTGAAATTTTAACCGCACTTTTAAATGAAAAAGTGCGGTTATGAATAAACTTATTTTTGCGTTGTAAAGATTACCTTAAATTTTGCAAATTTGCGATAAAATTCTGTGAATTTCGCCAAAAATGCTCGATTTTCTTATTTTTTAGCAAGGTAATCGATAGCAAATAAAAAGGCAAACTCGTAACCTTTTGCGCCTAAACCGCAAATAACGCCTTCAGCCACATCGCTAAAATAAGAATGATGACGAAATGGTTCACGTTTATGTACGTTGGATAAATGAATCTCCACAAAAGGAATTGAAACAGCTAAAAGTGCATCGCGCAATGCTACACTGGTATGGGTGTAAGCAGCAGGATTAATTAAAATAAAATCGACTTGCTGAAAACTTTCGTGGATCTTATTAATTAATTTTTCTTCACTATTGGCTTGAAAACATTCCACTTTTACATTGTGCTGAGTGGCTAATGTTTGTATTTTCTCTTCAATGGATGCTAGAGAAATACTGCCATAATGTTTTGGCTCGCGAGCCCCTAACATATTTAAGTTCGGGCCATTTAACAGCAAAATTCTGTGTATTTGCGACATTTTTAATCCTTTTTGTGTGGCGCATTATACTGATTTTTCGATTTTGGGTGGTCGAATCAGATAATTTTAGTGATAAATTCAGATTCTAAATCCACAATAGGTAAATTAGAACCAGGCCAAGCGCGTAGCACTTGATATTCCATCAAATCTAACGTGTCTAAGCCTGGCGTTACATTCGGGGTGTATTGTTGTGCGATTCGCGCTAGCTGAGAGAGCCCTAAACTGCTTTCGATACTTGAACTAATAACCGCTTTTAGGCCTAACGAATGTGCTTGGTTAATGAGTTCAGCACAACGTTGAATTGAACCAATTAAAGTGGGTTTGATTACGACAGCCGATAAGTGCGGTTCTTTTTCTATGCAGAAATTAGGCTCTCGCACGGATTCATCCCATGCAATCGCAATATCGGTTTGCGCTGCAAATTCACGGCTGAGTTCTTGTGTTTTACAAGGCTCTTCTAAAAATTGAATACGTTTTCTATGTTGAGGTTTGACCTTAGCGGCAAATTGCAACGCTTTTTCTAATGACCAATGGCGGTTTGCATCTAGTCGTAATTGTAAATCAGGAATGGCCTCTAAAAACATATCGGCAATTAATCCATCGCGATTGGCTTCGTATATGCCCACTTTCATTTTTGCCACTTTTTCGCCTTCCATGCTCGCAAGTTTAGCGTACAGTTCATCTGGATCGCCATAACAAAGTGGTGCCGTATGATAATTGCCTTCAGCTTGTAAATAACCTTTCATTTCATCCATTGCGCAACTGATACCAAAAGCAACGGAGGAATAGGTGCCATCTAATGGTACGCGAGGTGCATCGCAGCTTGCATTGCACCATATCGTTAGCCATTCAATTGCTTGTTCTTGAGCTTGGTCTAAGGTTTCTTCGCTAAAACCAGGTAGCGGGGCGATTTCTCCCCAACCGTCTCGGCTGCAACTCACTCTTACGATTAAGCCTTCACGGCGTTTTAAAAAACGATCACGTAGAATAAGTTGGCTATCAACGGGGATGGAATAACGGTAAAGATTAAATGATTTTTCAGCCATGTTTGCTCCCAATACAAAAGTGCGGTCAAAATTCACGAAGATTTTTAACCGCACTTTAGAACGATAAATTAAGGGTTACGTCTGAATTTGCTGAAGTCTGGGGCGCGTTTTTCGTTAAACGCATTGCGACCTTCTTGACCTTCTTCAGTCATGTAGAACAACATCGTTGCATTACCCGCCAATTCTTGAAGACCAGCTTGGCCATCACAATCCGCATTTAATGCTGCTTTCAAACAACGAATCGCGATTGGGCTATTGCGTAACATTTCACGACACCAGCGCACGGTTTCTTTTTCAAGATCAGCGTAAGGCACAACAGTATTGACTAAGCCCATGTCTAATGCTTCTTGTGCATTATATTGACGGCATAAGAACCAAATTTCACGCGCTTTTTTCTGACCCACTAAACGAGCCATATAGCTTGCGCCCCAACCACCATCGAATGAACCAACTTTTGGCCCTGTTTGCCCGAAAATGGCATTTTCAGCAGCAATTGTTAAGTCACAAAGCATATGTAATACATGGCCGCCACCAATTGCATAACCTGCCACCATTGCCACGACCGGTTTTGGACAAGAACGAATATCGCGTTGGAAATCTAATACATTTAAGTGATGTACGCCGCTGTCATCTTTGTAACCGCCGTAGTCTCCACGCACTTTTTGGTCACCACCAGAACAAAATGCTTTTTCGCCTTCGCCAGTTAATACAATGACACCAATGTTTTCATCGAAACGTGCATCAGAAAATGCAGTGATCATTTCTTTCACTGTTTGTGGACGGAACGCATTACGAACTTCTGGGCGGTTAATTGTGATTTTGGCAATACCGTCAGTAGATTTATGATAGCGAATGTCGCTGTAGCCTTCGCTGTGATCAACCCACTCAACAGGCGCATATAACACATCATCTTTTGGATTTTGCATGAGAATTCCTTTTAATTAACGTAAAAAAGTGTGGTCATTATAGCGGAAGTTTTTCGGATCAGGAAAACTAAATTCATTTGCTGCTTTATCTGTTGTGAAGATATTGCTAGAATTTTGCGCATTCTCACTTTTATAAGGATCAAATGTGAAATTAATTGCAACCTTAGGTATGGCAGCATTGCTGTCTGGCTGCTCAATATTTGGTAGCTCACAATCCGCAATCCCAGGTGAATTTGCGGGGGCGGATTACCAACTTTCCGATCAAGATGCAAAACAGTGGGCGATTGCAAGTAAGCAAGCAGAACAATGCGTTTACCCAAATTTAACTCGAATTTTGCAACAGCATTTTTCTAAAGAAGATAGCTATATTCATTCACAATATGTCTTTTTCTATCCATTGGAAAAAATTATTGGCGAGCAATATGTGAAGATTATTCAAGGTGATGAGAAGTCGATGAATTATGCAAGCTATCAGTTTAAAAAATTCCGTACTGAAGTAGGTAATGTTGAGCCTTTAACTGAACAGGCGTGTTTAAAATTACGTAATGAAGCGCGCGATGATTTGGCTGTCGTGAAAGGTCAATATAAAAATGGCATGGTGGAAGTGCAGAAAAATGAAGATGGCACACCGAAAAATCCTGATGGTATCGCGACGAATGAAAATAAATTCTTCTTTGATATTATCAAATGGGGTTCAATGCTATTGCTTTAATTTTTTTGGCATGTAAACATACAATATAAAAATAATAAGGAGGCGACTATGTCAGATGTATTCCATCTTAATCTTACAAAATCTCAACTTAAAGGCGCAACACTCGCTATTGTCCCCGGCGATCCTGCGCGTAGTGAGCGTATTGCTAAACAACTTGATAATCCAGAGTTTCTTGCTAGCACGCGTGAATTTACTTCATGGTTAGGTTATCTTAATGGGCAACCTGTTGTTGTATGCTCTACCGGTATTGGTGGGCCATCAACCTCAATTTGTGTGGAAGAACTGGCTCAACTTGGCATTCGCACTTTCTTACGGATTGGTACAACGGGGGCAATTCAACCACATATTAATGTGGGTGATGTTCTTATTACAACGGCTTCTGTTCGCTTAGATGGTGCAAGCCGCCATTTTGCACCGTTAGAATATCCGGCTGTGTCAAACTTTGAATGTACAACTGCACTTTATAATGCAGCGAAAGCAAAAGGGATTGAACCTTATGTAGGTGTGACTGCATCATCTGATACATTCTATCCAGGTCAAGAACGTTATGATACCTATAGTGGTAAAGTATATCGTGATTACCAAGGACTACTTAAACAGTGGCAAGATTTGAATGTTATGAACTATGAAATGGAATCGTCAACATTGTTTACCATGTGTAGCGCATTGGGGTTACGAGCAGGAATGGTTGCAGGCGTGATTGTAAACCGCACTCAACAAGAAATTCCAAATGAAGCGACAATGAAAGAGACTGAAGAGAAAGCCGTTTCAGTGGTAATAGATGCAGCGAAAATATTGTTAAATTAAAAAATAACGCCTTGTTTTACAAGGCGTTATTTATTCTGGTTCTATTCCCACTCGATCGTTGCTGGTGGTTTTCCGCTGATGTCGTACACCACGCGAGAAATGCCATTCACTTCGTTGATGATACGGTTAGACACTTTGCCTAATAAATCATAAGGCAAATGAGCCCAATGTGCGGTCATAAAATCGATGGTTTCTACCGCACGTAGGGAGATAACCCAATCGTATTTACGGCCATCGCCCATTACACCTACAGATTTCACTGGTAAGAATACGCTGAAGGCCTGGCTGGTTTTTTCATACCAACCGCTGTTGCGTAATTCTTCGATAAAGATTGCATCTGCACGGCGTAATAAATCGCAGTATTCTTTTTTCACTTCGCCTAATACACGCACGCCTAAACCCGGGCCCGGGAATGGGTGGCGGTTGATCATTTCAGCTGGTAAGCCTAATGCTAAACCGATTTTACGTACTTCATCTTTAAACAATTCACGTAATGGTTCAACTAAGCCAAGTTTCATATAGTCTGGTAAACCACCTACGTTGTGGTGTGATTTAATCACATGTGCTTTACCAGTTTTGCTTGCTGCAGATTCAATTACATCAGGGTAGATCGTACCTTGTGCCAACCATTTAACGTTAGTGAGTTTTTTCGATTCATCATCGAAGACATCAACGAATACTTTACCGATAATTTTACGTTTCGCTTCAGGATCGGATACGCCTGCAAGTTCGCCTAGGAAACTGCTTTCCGCATCCACACGGGTGATGTTCAAACCGAATTTATCGCCAAACATTTCTATTACTTGATCGCCTTCGTGTAAGCGGAGTAAACCGTTATCCACGAATACGCAGTGTAGTTTTTTACCGATCGCTTTATGTAATAACAGTGCAACAACAGAGGAATCAACACCACCAGATAAGCCTAAAATAACTTCGTCATCGCCTACTTGCTCTTTAATACGAGCAACGGCATCTTCGATAATGTTTTCTGCTGTCCATTTGGTTTCGCAACCACAGATATTCACGACAAAATTAGTTAATAATTCTAAACCTTTTTTGGTGTGGGTTACTTCTGGGTGGAATTGTACTCCGTAGAAACGACGGCTTTCATCAGACATTGCTGCAATTGGACAGGTTGGAGTAGTCCCAGTAACTTGGAAGTTTTGAGGTAAACGAGTGACCTTATCACCATGGCTCATCCAAACATCTAAAGTCGGCTCATTTGCTATCAAGTTATCATTAAGATTTGCAAAAAGTGCGGTGGAATTTTTAAGAGAAACTGAAGCATAGCCGAACTCTCTGTGCTCTGACGTTTCGGTTAAGCCTCCAAGTTGCATTGCCATAGTTTGCATTCCATAGCAAACGCCTAATATCGGGACTCCAGCATTAAATACATATTCAGGTGCGCGTGGACTATTTTCTTCAGTGGTACTTTCTGGACCACCAGAAAGAATGATACCGTCTGGATTAAATTCACGGATTTGTTCTTCAGTCACATCCCACGCCCAAAGTTCGCAGTACACACCAATTTCACGTACACGACGAGCAATTAGTTGAGTATATTGTGAACCAAAGTCGAGGATTAGGATTTTGTGATTGTGAATATTTGTCATTTTTTGCCTTATGTTAATTTTGTTTTGTCATATTGATGTAAGTTCCACCATGTCCATCGCTGATATATTTGATGTGAAATGTTTCAGTCTTATTACAGCCTTTTACCGTCCAAGTTTCATTCACTAAGTCTACAGTGGAAGTTTTGTTGTTTAGTTTTACATCATCTATCTGAGTGTGAATTTGTTTTGGCGTACAATTATGGATTGCTCTAAAAAATAGGTTAATGTTACTTGCCGTATCATATTTTAGTAAATCGTCTGCGGTTGTTTCCCCAGTATAAGTTGGACCGAGTAATGTGCAGGCCGATAGAATAAATGGAATCAGTAATATAAATTTCTTCATTATAGTTCCTTTTATTGCCTGAAACAGTTCAAAAGAGCGGGCAAATTTAACCGCTCTTTTATTCATTGTTAGCCCATACGATAGTTTGGCGCTTCTTTAGTAATGGTTACGTCATGAACATGGCTTTCTTTAATACCTGCGCCACTGATGCGAACGAATTCTGCTTTCGTACGTAATTCTTCTATGGTCGCGCAGCCAGTTAAGCCCATGCAAGAACGTAAGCCACCCATTTGTTGGTGGATGATTTCTTTTAAGTAACCTTTGTATGGAATACGGCCTTCGATACCTTCTGGTACGAGTTTGTCTGCAGCGTTATCCGATTGGAAGTAACGGTCTGAAGAGCCTTTCGCCATGGCACCTAATGAGCCCATACCACGATAAGATTTAAATGCACGACCTTGGTAAAGTTCGATTTCACCTGGAGCCTCTTCTGTACCTGCGAACATAGAACCAACCATTACACAGCTTGCGCCTGCAGCGATAGCTTTTGCAATATCACCTGAGAAACGGATACCACCGTCCGCGATAACTGGAATACCACGATCTTTTAATGCTGCTGCTGCATCTGCTATAGCAGTGATTTGTGGAACACCCACCCCGGTTACGATACGAGTAGTACAAATTGAACCAGGGCCGATACCTACTTTCACTGCGTTTGCGCCTGCGTCTGCAAGTGCGATAGCACCTTCAGCAGTCGCTA